>NZ_CP182294.1:1400827-2801655 GCF_048083785.1 Fictibacillus tiangongensis | reverse complement strand
ATTGCACCAGATGGCTGTGTGATCAAAGTAGGTGCTGTTGATCCTTCAATAAAAACATTTCAAGGCGAGGCTATCGTCTATGAATCTCAAGAAGAAGCGATTGAAGGCATCAATAATGGTGAAGTAAGAGAAGGGCATGTCGTTGTCATTCGATATGAAGGCCCGAAGGGTGGACCAGGTATGCCGGAGATGCTTTCTCCCACTTCAGCTATCGCTGGAAGAGGATTGAGTACGAAAGTAGCACTAATTACGGATGGCAGATTCTCTGGGGCGTCTCGAGGCATCTCGATCGGTCACATATCGCCAGAAGCGGCACAAGGCGGACCGATCGCGTTCGTAAACAATGGTGATCCAATCTTAATTGATCTAGTAAATAGAACAATTCATGTTTTATTAACAGAAGAAGACTTAAAAGAACGAAAAGAAGGCTGGGTGAAACCCGAACCAAAGATTAAAAAAGGTTACCTCGCGCGCTATGCGGCGCTCGTAACTTCAGCTAACACTGGAGGAATCTTGAAAATTTAAAACAATAAAACGATGACGGAGAACAATGGTAGATGTGGGATACGCAGAGAGCCGGTGGTTGCTGTGAACCGGTTATCCCTAATACCAGGACATCCCTCCTGAGTGTCCTTTTGAACGTTTTTTAGTAGGAAGGGCCAAGCGATAAGACCATTATTTATCGCTTGTTATCAAATGACGATTATTTCGTCTTGAGGCAGTTCTTGCGTAAATGTGCATGAACTGTGAATAAGGGTGGTACCGTGGAAAAGAAAACTTTTTCACCCCTTTGGATAGGATTGACCTGTCCATTTGGGTGGAGAAGTTTTTTTATTTTTTTTAGACGTTGTTGCCCACGCCCCGCGGAAAGCGAGCAACCTGTAACGGTTATCAATTCTTTTTAAGAGCAACAACTGATTCACGAAAAGTCTTTATTAAATAAAGGTTCGAAGTTAAAGGAGGAATGAAAATGAAGGCCAGTTGGGTGGCTGAGAAAAAATCAGTCGAAACTTCATTAGTCTCTGGTGCTGAACTATTTATTCAAGGGTTGCAGGATGAGAAAGTTGAAGTTCTGTTTGGTTATCCTGGAGGAGCTGTACTTCCAATCTATGATGCCCTCTACAAATCAGAGATGAAGCATGTTCTAACGAGACATGAACAAGGAGCGATTCATGCTGCTCAAGGTTATGCAAGAGTAACAGGAAAACCGGGCGTGGTGTTAGCGACTTCAGGGCCAGGTGCAACCAACCTTGTTACAGGTATCGCAGATGCGATGATCGATTCTATTCCTCTTGTAATCTTCACGGGTCAGGTAGCAACGACAGTGATTGGAACGGATGCTTTCCAAGAAGCGGACATCGTCGGGATCACAATGCCGATCACAAAACATAATTATCAAGTCCAACGGGCAGAAGACCTGCCAAGAATTATGAAAGAAGCCTTTCATATTGCGAACACTGGAAGAAAAGGACCTGTTTTAATCGATATACCGAAAGATGTTGCCGTTAAAACAGCTGAAGTTAGAGAGGTTGCGGGTATCAATCTTCCTGGTTACCAACCAACATTAAAACCCAATATTCTTCAAGTGAAAAGATTGAACGAAGCATTATTGCAAGCGAAAAGACCTGTCCTCTTAACAGGTGCGGGGGTACTGGCGGCAGGTGCTGAAAAAGAGTTAGTCGCATTCGCGGAATATCACCAGATACCGGTTGCTCAAACCCTTTTAGGCCTTGGGGGATTTCCTGCTGAACACCCGCTTTGCTTGGGTATGGCAGGAATGCATGGAACGTACGCGAGCAACATGGCACTTTATGACTGCGATCTGTTAATAGGTGTTGGGGCTAGGTTTGATGACAGGTTGACTGGTAATCTTGATCATTTTGCAAAAAAAGCAGTGGTTGCACATATCGATATTGATCCAGCTGAGATCGGAAAAAATGTTCCAACTGAGATTCCTATTGTGGGGTGTGCGAAAGAAACACTTTCAGCATTAAACCAGACAAGAGGCGATAAAGGAGACTATAACGAGTGGGTGATCCAACTCACGAAGCACAAGACTGAATTTCCTCTTACGTATAAGACAGATACATCAGAATTGAAGCCGCAAAAATTAATGCAGATACTTCATGATGTTACGAAAGGAGAGGCCATTGTTTCAACTGATGTAGGCCAGCATCAAATGTGGGCAGCACAATACTATACGTTTTTAGAATCGAACAGATGGATAACGTCTGGAGGACTTGGAACGATGGGATTTGGATTTCCTGCAGCGATCGGAGCGAAAGTTGGAAAGCCGGAGCTCCCGGTAATAGCAGTTGTTGGAGATGGCGGGTTTCAGATGACTCTTCAAGAACTCGGAGTTCTCCAAGATTGGGAGCTTCCAGTCATCGTAGTTATTGTGAACAATAAATCACTTGGGATGGTTAGACAATGGCAGGAAATATTTTATGAAAAACGATTCTCTCACTCTCTGCTTGATATCCAACCTGACTTCATCAAGCTAGCATCAGCCTACGGAATTGATGGAAAACGAGCTGAAACAGAAAGTGATGTAAGAGAAGCTCTGACACTAGCTCTTGCGTCCAAAAAACCATTTGTTCTCGATTGTGTTGTTACTCCTGATGAGAATGTCTATCCGATGATCGCTCCAGGAAAAGGACTACATGAAATGATTGGAGTGAGAGGATGAGACGGATCATTTCAGCGACGGTTCTAAACGAAAGTGGAGTATTGAATCGTTTGACCGGATTGCTGACAAAACGCCAGTTCAACATAGAGAACATTACCGTTGGACATACAGAGGATCCAGCCGTTTCAAAAGTAACACTAACGGTTTGGGTTGAAGATGATCGTAAAGCAGAACAACTTGTAAAACAGCTTCATAAGCAGATTAATATTTTAAAAGTTCGTGATCTGACAAACATGGCTCTTGTCTCTAGAGAACTTGCGCTCATCAAAGTTCTCACAACGCCTGATACACGCAGCGAGATCAAAATGCTGATCGAGCCATTTCGAGCGACCGTCCTTGATGTTTCACTCGAAAACGTAACGCTTGAAGTGACGGGAGACGGTGAAAAGATCGATGCGTTGATCGAACTGCTCCGCCCATATGGGATCAAAGAGATTTCAAGAACAGGTGTTACAGCCATACCTCGCGGAACACAAAAGAAAGTACTTGAGCTTCACCCCTATTCTATTATGTAAAGGAGAATGATGATAATGGCAAAAGTATATTACGAAAACGATCTTTCTAACGATGTATTAAAGAATAAGAAGGTAGCGGTAGTAGGTTATGGTTCTCAAGGGCATGCTCATGCTTTAAATCTAAAGGATAGCGGCTATGATGTTGTAGTTGGTGTTCGGGAGGGACGTTCTTTTGACGAAGCAGTTAAAGATGGATTTGAAGTATATCCTGTTCGTGAAGCGGCTAGGCTTGCGGAAGTCGTAATGGTTCTATTACCAGATGAGAGGCAGCCAGAAGTTTACAGAAATGAAATTCTACCTGAACTTTCTCCGGGTAATGCACTCGTTTTTGCTCATGGATTCAACGTTCACTATCATCAAGTGGTACCACCTCAAGATGTGGATGTATTCTTAGTTGCTCCTAAAGGTCCAGGTCATCTTGTTCGTCGTACATTTGAATCAGGTGAAGGAGTTCCAGCACTTTTCGCGGTATACCAAGATGCTACAGGTACTGCTAGAGAAACGGCGCTTAGCTATGCTAAAGGAATTGGTTCTGCTAGAGCTGGAGTGCTAGAAACGACTTTCCAAGAAGAAACGGAAACAGACCTTTTTGGTGAACAGGCCGTATTATGTGGTGGGTTATCTTCACTCGTGAAAGCTGGATTTGAAACGCTGACAGAGGCAGGATATCAGCCGGAAGTTGCCTACTTTGAATGTTTACACGAATTAAAATTGATTGTTGACCTCATGTATGAAGGTGGTCTAGAGGGAATGAGGTATTCAATCTCAGATACTGCACAGTGGGGAGATTTTCAATCAGGACCACGTGTCATAGATGAAAGAGTGAAAGAATCAATGAAATCCGTTCTGAAAGATGTTCAATCCGGAGAGTTTGCTAAAGGTTGGATCTTGGAGAACCAAGCGAATAGACCGGTGTTCCATGTGGTGAACAACCAAGAGAAGAACCATCCTATTGAAAAGGTAGGGAGGGAACTTCGAGCAATGATGCCGTTCGTAAAATCAAAACAAAAAAAGGAGGCCGTTGCTAGTGCGAAAAATTGAAATCTTTGACACGACTTTGCGTGATGGAGAACAAACAGCAGGAGTCAATCTTAACACAGCTGAAAAACTTGAGATCGCTAAAAGACTAGAAATGCTAGGGGTCGATGTCATGGAAGCAGGCTTTCCAGCAGCTTCCAAGGGTGATCTTGAGGCTGTAAAAAAGGTAGCATCGATTGTTAAGAATTCAACCGTAACAGCTTTGGCGCGATCAAACATTTCAGACATCGACCATGCATGGGAAGCTCTGAAAGATTCTGCTGAACCAAGACTGCACGTCTTTCTAGCAACATCGCCCATTCATATGACATACAAGTTAAAGAAAACACCTGACCAAGTCGTTGAGACGGCGGTTGGTGCAGTTAAATATGCACGACAAAAGTTTCCTGTCGTGCAATGGTCTGCAGAAGATGCATGTCGTTCGGATCTCATATTTTTATCGCGCATTGTAGAAAAGGTAATCGATGCTGGTGCAACAGTCATTAACATACCAGATACGGTTGGTTTTACGAATCCCGAGGAATACGGAAAGATCTTTCGCTATTTGTTAAACCATGTACCTAACATTGATAAAGCTATTCTCTCTGCACATTGCCACGATGATTTAGGGATGGCTGTTGCTAATTCTTTATCAGCGATCGAGCATGGAGCGAACCAGGTTGAATGTACGATCAACGGAATCGGTGAAAGAGCAGGAAATGCCTCGTTAGAAGAGATAGCAGTAGCATTGGCGATTCGTGAAGATTTTTATCAAGCGAAAACTCGTTTAAAGCTAAATGAGATCAGCCGTACGAGTCAGCTTGTAAGCAGGCTAACGGGAATTGCTGTACCGCCGAACAAGGCTGTGGTTGGGAAGAATGCTTTTGCCCACGAATCAGGAATACATCAAGACGGTGTGTTAAAAGAAAAGTCGACATACGAGATCATCACACCTGAGCTTGTTGGGGTTCCTTCTAACCAACTTGTCCTCGGAAAACATTCTGGGCGTCACGCATTCAAAGATTATTTGCATAAGTTAGGTTTTCATCCAGATGAGAACAAGGTTAAAGTTCTTTTTGAAGATTTTAAACAACTAGCTGATAAGAAAAAAGAGATGACAGAAGAAGATATCTTCGCTCTACTCATTGATCATAAAATACAACCTGAAGTGCCGTTATATCAATTGAAAGATATTCAAGTGAACTATGGTACAAATCAGATTCCTACTGCGACGTTAAGACTGTTAACTCCAGATGGAAAACTGATTCAAGATGCTGCAACAGGTTCAGGTAGTGTCGAAGCCATCTACAATACGCTTGGAAAAATGCTTCCTTCTTCAATCACACTGAATGATTATCGAATTCAATCGGTGGGTGCAGGGCGTGATGCTCTTGCTCAAGTGTTTGTTCAGATCGATAGTGATGGTCATGAGATTAACGGAAGCGGAACGGCACAAGATGTTTTGGAAGCATCAGCTAAAGCCTATGTTCACGCCTATAATAAGCTTCAGCTTCATGATGAAAAGAAGAGCTATCAAGCAATGAGTATTTAAATTTAGGAGGGATGTTAGATGAAAAAGAGAATAGCAGTTTTACCAGGAGACGGGATCGGTCCAGAAGTGATCAAAGGTGCTCTGCAAGTGTTAGACGGTGTAGCAACGCGGTTTGGTCATGAATTTGAGACGATTGAACAAGTATTTGGAGGTGCTGCTATTGATCAGGAAGGTAATCCGCTTCCAGATACCACACTAAAAACTTGCAATGACAGTGATGCTGTTCTGCTAGGAGCGGTTGGTGGACCTAAATGGGATCAAGGGAAGGTACGGCCGGAACAAGGGTTACTCGCTTTGCGAAAAGCGATGAACGTGTTTGCGAACGTAAGACCTGTTCACGTTTATCCTGGTCTTGAACATCTATCACCTCTTAAATCGAATAAGGTAAAAGGTGCTGACTTTGTATTTGTTCGCGAACTGACCGGTGGAATTTATTTTTCAGAGCCGAAAGAACGGAATGAGAAACGTGCGGTAGATACAATGTCGTATACGCGAGATGAGATAACGAGAATCGTTGAAAAAGCATATGAGTTAGCTTCTTCTCGCAGAAGAAAAGTAACATCTGTTGATAAAGCAAACGTTCTTGAAACGAGTAAATTGTGGAGAGAAGTCGTAGAGGATGTAGCTAAAAAGTATCCAAACATCGAAACAGAACATTTGCTGGTAGATTATGCTGCCATGAGGATGATCAGTAATCCTACGAGTTTTGATGTGGTTGTTACTGAAAATATGTTTGGAGATATTTTGTCTGACGAAGCTTCTGTACTTACAGGCTCGTTAGGAATGATGCCTTCAGCTTCTCTTAGTGAAAACGGTCCTGGTCTATTTGAGCCTATTCATGGATCAGCACCTGATATCGCTGGAAGCGGTAAAGCAAATCCAATCGGTATGATCCTAAGTGTCGCTATGATGCTTCGTCATTCGTTCCAACTTGAAAAAGAAGCAGAAGCTGTAGAACTTGCCGTTTTCGAAACGCTGCAGGCAGGTTATCGTACAGGAGATATTTATGAAGATAGTGGTACTTTAGTATCTACGAAAGAAATGGTCAATCAAATTCATTTTAGAATGTTGGAAGATTCAACAAGTGCGACTCTTCTAGAGGTTTATGTGTAGGGAGGTAGATTTCGGTGAGTAAAACAATAATTGATAAACTTTGGGACCGTCATATTGTCGTAAAAGAAGAAAATAAACCAGATCTTCTCTACATTGATCTGCACCTCATTCATGAAGTGACATCACCTCAAGCGTTTGCTGGTTTAAGAGAAAAAAATAGAACAGTCAGAAGGCCGGATCTTTGTTTTGCCACTATGGATCATAACATTCCAACGATCGATCGGTTCAATATTAAAGACGAAACATCACGTTTACAAGTTCAAACACTTGAAAAAAACTGCGAGGAATTCGGCATCCAACTTGAGGGATTAAACTCCGAACAACAAGGAATCGTTCACGTTATTGGACCGGAACTTGGGTTGACACTGCCGGGAAAAACGATCGTCTGTGGAGATAGTCACACCTCCACGCATGGTGCTTTCGGCGCCCTCTCTTTTGGGATCGGAACAAGCGAGGTTGAACACGTTCTTGCTACACAAACGCTGTGGCAGAATAAACCAAAACAGATGAACGTTAAGATTGAAGGTGAGTTAGGATTTGGTGTTACAGCAAAAGACGTCATCCTATGGTTTATAGCGAAATTTGGAACGAATGTAGGTACAGGTTATATTATTGAGTTTTCTGGGAGCACGGTTAGAAACTTTTCGATGGAAGAACGAATGACGCTTTGTAATATGTCGATAGAGGCAGGAGCGAAAGCATCGGTTGTTTCGCCAGATGAAGTTACTTTTTCATATATATCAGGTAAGCGCTATGCTCCAAAGAATCAAGAATTTCTTGATAGTTGTAAGAGATGGAGTGAGCTTGCGAGTGATGAGAATGCAAGGTTTGATCAAACGATCGAGATTGATGCTTCAGAGATCGAACCCATGGTCACATGGGGAACAACGCCATCCATGTGTTTGCCGATCAGCGGAATGATTCCTGCAGAGGAAAATTCTTCTTCTATAGAAGAGAAGCAATCGTTACGAAATGCTCTCTATTACATGGGCTTTAAAGGACATGAAAAGATAGAAGATATCTCTGTACAGCATGTGTTTATTGGATCTTGTACGAATTCAAGACTAAGTGACCTTCTTCAAGCTTCTAAAGTTGTTGAAGGCAAAAAAGTACATCCAGAAGTTCGGGCGATCGTAGTTCCAGGTTCACAAGCTGTAAAAAAAGAAGCAGAGATCCTAGGATTGCATCAGATTTTTTTAGATGCAGGATTTGAATGGCGTGAGTCAGGTTGTTCGATGTGTTTAGGTATGAATGATGATATTGTTCCAGAAGGGGAGAGATGTGCTTCTACCTCAAACCGTAACTTTGCTGGCAGACAAGGGAAAGGTGCAAGAACACACCTTGTAAGCCCCATCATGGCAGCGGCAGCGGCTTTAAAAGGAAAATTCACTGATGTTCGTTCTATACTTCCTAAAACAGAACAGGAGGTAGATCATTATGCCGGGGTTTAAAACACATTCAGGCAGTGCTGCAATTCTAGACAGAAATCATGTTGACACAGATCAGATCATTCCGAAGCAATTTTTAAAAAAAATTGATAAAGCAGGTTACGGTGAGTATTTGTTCTTTGACTGGAGATACCACTCTGATGGTACAGAAAATGAAGATTTTGAACTTAACTCAAAAGAAACAAAAGATGCTAGCATATTAGTTACAGGAAAAAACTTTGGTTGTGGGTCCTCAAGAGAGCACGCGCCTTGGGCATTGAAGGATTATGGTTTCCAAGTAATCATCGCTGAAAGCTTTGCGGACATCTTCTTTAACAATTGTGTAAAAAACGGCATCTTGCCGATTCGGCTCTCAAAAGAAGAGATTCAAAACTTACAGAGTGAAAGCTCTAAAATCCTCATACGAACGTTAAGAGTAGACCTTGAGCAACAACTAGTAGAAAACGAAACGGGAGAGGTATTCCGCTTTGAATTTGATCCGTACTGGAAAAAGATGCTTCTTAACGGATGGGACGAAATATCTGTAACTCTTCAACAAGAAGCTCAAATAAAAAAATATGAAGATGAAAGGATTGTGAACTGACAATGGGGATTTAACAATCACAGCGGAACGTTTATTTCACGCTTTGGAGGAAGTCTCAAAAATTGCACACCGTACGCCGCTTAAACAATCATCAACTCTTAACAAGTGGACGGGTGGAAAGGTGTATATGAAGCTTGAGAACCTACAGAAGACCGGTTCGTTCAAATTGCGAGGAGCTTATTACAAAGTTTCCACATTAAACGAACTAGACGGTGCAAGAGGTGTCATCGCTGCGTCAGCAGGAAACCATGCACAAGGTTTGGCGCTTTCATGTTCAATGCGTGGAATAAATTCTAAGATCTTCATGCCGGAAAATGCACCCCTTTCCAAGATCGATGCAGTAAGATCGTATGGAGCAGATATTGTTTTAGAAGGTGACAATTATCAGGCGGCTTATGAAGCAGCAAAAAGAGAAGAAGATAAAAGCGGGGGAGTTTTTGTTCACCCTTTCGACGATTACGATGTGATCGCTGGACAAAGTACCGTTGCTCTCGAGATGCTTCAGCAAAAACCTGAATTAAAAACGATTGTTGTACCTGTAGGGGGCGGAGGTCTATTGGCTGGGATCGCATTAGCGGTTAAGTCGATCAGACCTGATGTCAGAGTAGTTGGCGTGCAATCGGCGAATGCTAGTGCGGTCTATCAAGCCTTCACAGGGACCACAAGAAAAACGTTAACTCGCTGTACATCGATCGCAGATGGAATTGCGGTTGTTAAGCCCGGAGAGATCACCGTTCCTGTGATTTCAAAATATGTGGATGAGATGGTCACTGTGACCGAGGAACAAATTGCATACGCGATGATGTTTATGCTTGAGCGGGAAAAGGTGGTGGTAGAGGGAGCTGGAGCTGCCAGTTTAGCGGCAGTGATGTTCCACAGCCGTCTCGCGTTGGACCAAAAAGTAGGCCTTATCATTAGTGGTGGTAATGTAGATCCCGTTAAATGGTCATTATATAAAGGGATGGCTGATAAGGTGAACTTAAAAAGAATTAGTTAATTATTGGGCTTGCTCAGAAGGCGAAACTTTTGAGTAAGTTTTTTTGTGTATAGACATAAGTTAAAGAAATCAGGGTTCTAACTTCCTGGCTACCTTGAGTTCATCTGGCGAACCTGCTATTCTTTAGTCAAACATTAATGGAAGCGGAGAGTTGTGATGACTAACGAAAAGAACAACAAAAACAATATCGTTCGGTTTCCTAACTTAAATGGGCGTCTTTTAGAAAAAGGAATGGATTCGTTAAAAAGTAAAAAATACGATGAGTCTTTATCATGTTTTGAACAATTGCTTCAAGCAGATCCAATGCACGCACAAGGTAATCTAGGACTTGTCTTAAGTTTGGTTGAACTAGGACGTTTGCACGAAGCCAAACAAAGATGTGACCGTATGCTTAAAGAAGGAATAGGAGAATATTACGACGTACTTCAAATTTACTTAAGTATATTAGTTCAGTTATCTGAATACATAACCGTTGTTTCCGTGATCGAAGCCGTTCTTGAAGAACAAAAGATCCCTGCTGACAAAGCAGAAACGTTTTATCAGCTCCTCCAGTTCAGCCGAAAAGTTATTGAACAAGAAGGTGTGCCAGAAGTGAAGAGAGATCCTGAACTTCCAACAGCACCTCCAGCAAATCCTGACTTTCAAGCGCTAAAAGAGATGCTTTCAAGTGATCAGGCAGATCTTCAATGGATGGCTGTGCAACAGTTAAAACGCCTTGGTCCAGATTTGATCGTTCCGATGTTTGAGTCGTTTTTAATTGATGAAAAAAAACATCCGGCTGTAAAAAGCTTAATCCTGCAATACTTTAAAGAAAACAAAGTAGATAAAATTGTAAAGATAGAGAAATACGGACAATTGACTGAAGTGGACATCGCAAACCTAACGGATTTAAATGAGAATCGTTTTTATAATGAAGTAAAATCTTTGATCAAAGATGAACTTGAGCAAGAGAATCCATCTCTACTCGAGATCGCACTCGCCGTGTGGAAGGATTATTCACTCGCACTATATCCTTTCTCACCGACTCCAGAAAATAAGATCCTATGGTTCGAGGCCACTGTTATGGCGGCAAGTATTCTCTGTGGAATGGAAGAAGACATGGATCTTGAAGATGATGAATTAAAGAAAGCAGTGAAGGTTCTCGTCGAATTGGAAAGATTTTATATGCAGACTTAATGAGAAAGTGATGTAACTTGTTGAAATACAGAACGTCTATGCTATAATGGAATGGTTGTAATCTATATGATAGTTATGGAAATACCGATGTTGGAGGGAACATTTAATGACTGCTAAATGGGAAAAGTTAGAAGGTAATCAAGGTGTCTTAACGGTAGAAGTTGAGGCAACTGAAGTAGATACAGCGCTTGACCAAGCGTTCAAAAAAGTTGTAAAACAAGTAAACGTACCAGGATTCCGTAAAGGGAAAATGCCGCGCAGACTTTTTGAACAACGTTTTGGAGTAGAGTCTCTTTACCAAGAAGCTCTAGATATCCTATTGCCAAAAGCATATGGTGACGCTGTACAAGAAGCTGGTATCGAGCCAGTAGATCGTCCAGAAGTTGACATCGAAAAAATGGAGCAAGGAAGCAACCTTGTTTTCACAGCTAAAGTAATCGTTAAACCAGAAGTAAAACTTGGTGATTACAAAGGTCTTGAAGTTGAGAAGACTGAAACTGAAGTTACAGATGAAGATGTTCAAAACGAACTTACTTCGCTACAAGAACAACAAGCTGAACTTGTTGTTAAAGAAGAAGGTACAGTTGAGAATGGTGATACTGTAAACATCGATTTCGAAGGATTCGTTGATGGCGAAGCTTTCGAAGGCGGAAAAGCTGAGAACTACTCTCTTGAAATCGGATCTGGATCTTTCATCCCTGGTTTTGAAGAGCAATTAGTTGGTGAAAAAGCTGGTGCGGAAAAAGAAGTTAACGTTAACTTCCCTGAAGAGTACCATGCTGAAGAACTAGCTGGTAAGCCTGCTGTTTTCAAAGTAAGCATCCACGACATCAAAGCTAAACAACTTCCAGAGCTTAATGACGAGTTCGCTAAAGAAGCTGAAGGCGATGCTGAAACTCTAGAAGATCTTAAAAAAGAACTTCGCACAAAGCTTGAAGAGAGCAAAAAGCAAGAAGCTGAAAACAAAACTCGTGAAACAGTAATCGAAAAAGCTTCTGAGAATGCAGAAATCGATATTCCTGAAGCAATGGTAAACACTGAGCTTGACCGTATGGTTCAAGAATTTGGCCAACGCCTTCAAATGCAAGGTATGAACCTTGACCTTTACTACCAGTTCTCTGGTACAAGCGAAGAGGCACTTCGTGAGCAAATGAAAGAAGATGCTGGGAAACGCGTTCGTACTAACCTAGTACTTGAAGCGATCGTAGAAGCTGAAAACATCGAAGTTTCTGAAGAAGAAATCGATGCTGAACTTAGTAAGATGGCTGAAATGTACCAGATGGAAGTAGATCAAATTAAACAAATGCTTGCTATGCAAGGTGGAAATGATGCAGTAGCAGCTGACTTGAAAGTACGTAAAGCAATCGACTTTCTTGTGGAAAACAGCAAAACTGCTTAATTCTATAATAACTAAATAAGTTCATAAATCTTAGCAAGGCGCGATCCTTATGTATCGTGCCTTGTTTTGCCATACATATTAAATTTCTATTAAAATACACATCCTATCTGAAAAATAGGTTTTAAATCTTGTGGTATTGTTCATACTTATATAGAGCGTTACCATACATATTATTAAGCGTTATTATTTCCGTTTTAATATGGAAGTGTGATACAATCCATTATAATCAACGGAATGCTTAAGTCGTAGAAAAGATAATCAGACTTTCCTTCAGAATATATCTGGAAATTAGTCAAGCGTTTCATCCATATTCTCGTTTTAGGGGTGATATCATTGTTTAAATTTAATGATGAAAAAGGGCAATTGAAATGTTCTTTCTGTGGTAAAACACAAGATCAAGTAAGAAAACTGGTTGCTGGACCAGGTGTATATATTTGTGATGAATGTATCGAACTCTGTACTGAAATCGTCGAAGAAGAATTAGGTACAGAAGAGGATGTAGAACTAAAGGAAGTACCAAAACCAGTAGAAATCCGTAAAATTCTTGACGAGTATGTAATAGGTCAAGGTCAGGCTAAGAAATCCCTTTCTGTAGCCGTTTACAATCATTATAAACGTATAAATTCAACTCAAAAATCTGATGAAGTTGAACTAGCGAAAAGTAATATTGCGATGATCGGACCAACAGGAAGTGGTAAGACGCTACTAGCTCAAACGTTGGCTCGTATTTTAAACGTACCTTTTGCTATTGCAGATGCTACATCTTTAACTGAAGCTGGATATGTTGGTGAGGATGTAGAGAACATTCTTCTTAAATTGATTCAGTCTGCTGATTATGATGTAGAAAAAGCGGAAAAGGGTATTATCTATATCGATGAAATCGATAAGATTGCACGTAAATCGGAAAACCCTTCTATTACAAGAGATGTTTCTGGTGAAGGCGTTCAACAAGCTCTTCTTAAAATCCTTGAAGGTACAGTAGCTAGCGTACCGCCACAAGGAGGAAGAAAGCATCCTCACCAAGAGTTCATCCAAATTGATACAACAAACATTCTGTTCATTTGTGGTGGAGCCTTTGATGGTATCGAACAAATCATCAAACGCCGACTTGGTAAGAAAGTGATCGGATTCAGTTCAGAAACGAAACAAGCTGATTTAAAAGCAGGAGAATACTTGTCTAAAGTTCTTCCTGAAGATTTACTTCGCTTTGGTTTGATTCCAGAATTTATCGGGCGTTTACCGGTTATCTCAAACCTAAATCCTCTTGATGAGGAAGCGTTGATCGAAATCTTAACTAAGCCAAAGAACGCACTAGTAAAACAATATCAAAAGTTATTGGATATTGATGGTGTCGAGCTAGAATTTACCGATGAAGCTCTTCGAGAAATTTCTGCTCAAGCTATTGAACGTAAAACAGGAGCGCGTGGACTTCGTTCGATCATCGAGGGAGTTATGCTTGACGTAATGTTTGAGCTGCCTTCTCGTGAAGATGTTGTTAAATGTATCGTAACGAAAGATACAATCTCTGATAAGGTACCACCAACTCTTGAGTTAGAAGACGGTACGGTTATTGAACAATCAAAAGAAACGCCAAAAGAGAGTGCTTAATTTTGAGACCAGCTTATGCTGGTCTTTTTTGTTTGGGCTAAACCAATTTAAAAGCAGTTATCTTTTCTAAAGGCTGCTTTCATCAGCTTTGTCGCTCCAGGAAGTGTTGATTTCCGTTCCAGGCTGCTCGCTTTCCACGGGGCAGGCGGTGAGCCACATTCGTACGTTTCACTTTTAAGTGTCTCACCTGCCCACCTGTCCCGTAGGAGTCTCGCACCTTTCACTCCAATCAACTGTCAAAGGAGAACAAGGATTTAAAGAAACAATCTTTTAGAAATGAGCGTTTCTAAAGGTTATTTTCTAATTAAAATGTTTTGTTAAGTGGAAGGCGAGTTGGCAAGCGAGATACTAATAGGGAGAATATTTTAAAGTGGTTATCTGCTTGCCTCCTTGAAATGTCAGTAATCTGGAGTTAGGAGTAACACTCTTTTAAAAAGCTTCTATGAATTCGATAAACAGTCTTTTTAAAAAAGATTGTGAAGCGGTCAGGTGGAGACTCCTAACGGCACAAAGTGGCAGTACGAAAAGTGGAAGTGACTCGTTGAGCCCCGACAAGCAAAAGGTAAATGGGCGAGGACGGCGCACTTTGCCTTCTTGCCCGTTTATCTTTTGACCTCGAGGGGCTAGTCACTGCAACTAGACAGGAGGACACCACGCCCCATGGGAAGCGAGCAAGTGTGAGCGGAAATCAACTACTTTCAAATTATCAGTGTATGTGAAATGGTCTTTTTAAAGGTTGACCGTTTAGTTCACCACCTCCTCGGAGATACTATGATTATCACTACATAGGTACCGGGAGGAAAAACAATGAACTGGACTGGCATAGCTTTACTTATTCAATTATTCTTCGGAATTATTATCGGGCTATATTTTTGGAACTTACTGCGTAACCAACGTTCTCAAAAAGTGAGTGTGGATAAAGAATCAAGAAAAGAGATGGAACAGTTAAGAAGAATGCGTTCGATCTCTCTATCAGAACCTCTGTCTGAACGTGTTCGACCAGGGAAATTCGAAGATATCATCGGACAAGAAGATGGAATAAAAGCATTGAAAGCCGCTTTGTGCGGGCCGAACCCGCAACATGTTATCGTCTACGGTCCTCCAGGAGTTGGGAAGACTGCTGCAGCACGATTAGTATTAGAAGAAGCGAAACGAAATCAAACATCACCATTTCGTTCTACGGCTGTCTTTGTAGAACTTGATGCTACGACAGCTCGTTTTGATGAACGAGGAATCGCCGATCCTTTGATTGGTTCAGTTCATGATCCAATCTACCAGGGTGCTGGAGCTATGGGACAAGCAGGCATTCCTCAGCCAAAACAAGGAGCTGTTACGAATGCACATGGCGGCGTTCTTTTTATTGATGAGATCGGTGAACTTCATCCGATCCAGATGAACAAATTATTAAAAGTATTAGAAGATCGTAAGGTTTTTTTAGAAAGTGCCTATTATTCGGAAGAGAACGCCAATATACCGCATCATATTCATGATATCTTCCAAAATGGTCTGCCAGCAGATTTCCGAATGATCGGTGCAACTACTCGTATGCCAGAAGAGATACCGCCTGCAATTCGATCTAGATGTTTAGAAGTGTTCTTTAGAGAGTTGCAGCCAGCTGAAATCGAACAGATCGCTAAAAGAGCGGCAGATAAGATTCAGTTAGGAATTGATGATGAATCATTGTCATATATGGCCCAATATGCTAGAAACGGCCGTGAAGCTGTAAATATGATTCAAATTGCAGCAGGTCTTGCCATTACAGAACAGCGTAAAAACATTACAAAGAGTGATGTAGAGTGGGTAACCCATTCAAGTAGAATGGCTCCACGACCTGAAAGAAAAATTGGTACGAAACCAAAAATAGGCCTAGTGAATGGTCTTGCTGTATATGGTCCAACAAGCGGAGCGCTGCTAGAGATCGAGACGACCGTATTACCTGCAAAAAAACAAGGTTCTATTACGATCACAGGTATAGCAGAAGAAGAGAGTATCGGAAATCAATCTAAGTCAATAAGAAGAAAAAGTATGGCAAAAGGTTCAGTGGAGAACGTTATTACTGTTCTTCGATACATGGGAGTAGATGCATCCATGTTTGATATTCACGTTAACTTTCCCGGTGGAGGTCCAGTAGATGGTCCATCAGCAGGTATAGCGATCGCCTCTTCCATCTATTCAGCCATTCACAATATTAAAATTGATCACGAAATTGCAATGACTGGAGAGATCAGTATCCATGGTAAGGTGAAACCAGTTGGTGGTGTCATGGCGAAGATCCTTGCTGCAAAAGATGCCGGTGCAAAGCGTGTGCTAATACCTTTTGAGAACAACCAAAAGATTTTTGATACGATTGAAGATGTAGAAATCATTCCAGTAAAAAAGCTTTCAGAAGTGTTTCAACACGCATTTTTAGATGAAAGTGAAGAGCAATCGGTCCCTGCATCTGCTGCCTTAAACTCCCCTCCTTCTTCTGTATAAGGAGAAGAAGGGAGTTTCTTTTTGTTCGGAAATTAGGCCGATAAAAATTTTATAACAGCCAAGGAGAACGTTTTGTTAAGAGTTTTCTAACAATCCGAAGCTTACATTAGACAAATTTAAGCATTATCGGTAGAATTGTACAAAGACTAAGCATATAATAAATGATTACATAGCAGTTTTGGAGGTGTTTTTAATGGGGGAAAAACGAGTTCTTCCGCTCCTCCCTCTTCGCGGATTGTTGGTCTATCCAACAATGGTACTTCATTTAGATGTAGGAAGAGAAAAATCGATTCAGGCTCTTGAAAAAGTGATGCTTGATGACCAGATGATCTTTCTATCCACTCAAAAAGAAGTTTCTATTGAAGATCCAGCACAAGAGGAAATTTATCATGTAGGAACGTTGTCAAAAGTAAATCAGATGCTCAAACTGCCTAATGGCACGATCAGAGTTCTTGTTGAAGGTATTAAACGCGGAGAAATTACTTCGTTTACGGACGAAAAGACCCATGTTGAAGTAGAAGTGGAACTAACGGATGATATTGAAGTGAAAGAAGCCGAAACGGAAGCTCTTATGAGAGCTGTTCTGGCTCAATTCGAACAATACATAAACTTATCTAAAAAAGTAACACCTGAAACACTTGCTTCAGTTCAAGATATTACTGAACCTGGACGTTTGGCTGATGTTATTTCTTCACATCTTTCTTTAAAGATTAAAGAAAAACAAAAAATTCTAGAGATTTTTGATGTGAAAGAAAGACTTGAACACTTACTGGACCTTTTAAACAATGAAAAAGAAGTGTTAGGTCTAGAAAAGAAAATCGGTCAGCGCGTTAAAAAAGCGATGGAAAAAACGCAGAAAGAATATTATCTGCGCGAACAGATGAAAGCCATCCAAAAAGAACTTGGTGATAAAGAAGGCAAAGTTGGTGAAGTAAGTACGCTCAAAGAACGTATTGAATCATCTGATATGCCTGAGACTGTAATGGAGCTTGCAAAAAAAGAACTCGATCGATATGAAAAGATGCCGAATTCTTCAGCTGAAAGCTCTGTAATCAGAACATATATCGAGTGGCTTGTTAATCTGCCTTGGAAGCAAGAGACAATTGATAATCTGGATATTCCACATGCAGAAACAGTTCTTAATGAGGATCATTATGGTCTAGAAAAAGTGAAGGACAGAGTATTAGAATATCTGGCAGTTCAAAAGCTGACTAATTCACTAAAAGGACCTATTCTTTGTTTAGTTGGACCACCTGGTGTAGGTAAAACATCATTAGCAAGATCGATCGCTCGTGCCATCGGCAGAAATTTTGTAAGAATTTCTCTAGGTGGTGTAAGAGACGAAGCTGAAATCAGAGGACATCGAAGAACATATGTGGGTGCGATGCCTGGCCGTTTGATTCAAGGGATGAAGAAAGCGGGTACGATTAATCCCGTGTTCTTGCTTGATGAGATTGATAAGATGTCAAGTGATTTTAGAGGTGATCCTTCCTCTGCGATGCTTGAAGTGCTTGATCCCGAACAGAACAGCACGTTCAGCGATCACTATATCGAAGAGCCATATGATCTTTCTAAAGTCATGTTTGTAACGACAGCCAACTCTCTATCAACGATCCCAGGGCCATTGTTAGATAGAATGGAAGTTATTTCGATCGCTGGTTATACAGAGGTTGAAAAGCTGCATATCTCGAAGAATCACTTGATACCCAAACAGCTGAAAGAACATGGACTAAAGAAAAGCCAGATACAGTTTAAAGATGATTCTATCTTAAAGCTGGTTCGTAACTATACACGCGAAGCGGGTGTGCGTAATCTTGAGCGTCAGATTGCAGGATTATGCAGAAAAGCTGCAAAACAAATTGTTTCAGCTGAAAAGAAAAAAGTTATCCTTTCTGCTAAAAACCTTGAAGATTATCTAGGTAAATCGCGTTTCCGTTATGGTCAGGCAGAACTTGAAGACCAAATTGGTGCAGCGACGGGATTAGCTTATACGACAGCAGGCGGAGATACTCTTTCTATTGAGGTAGCCTTATCTCCAGGTAAGGGCAAACTGATCTTAACCGGTAAGTTAGGTGATGTTATGAAAGAATCTGCTCAAGCTGCATTAAGCTACGTTCGCACGAAAGTGGAAGAGTTGGGTATCGACCATGATTTCTACGAGAAAACAGATATTCATATACATGTTCCTGAAGGAGCAACCCCTAAGGATGGCCCTTCAGCAGGAATAACGATTGCTACAGCGTTAGTATCAGCACTAACGAAAAAGCCAGTTAGAAAAGATGTAGGGATGACCGGAGAGATCACATTGCGTGGACGAGTATTGCCAATTGGTGGTTTGAAAGAAAAATCATTAAGTGCGCACCGAGCAGGGATCAAAACAATCATCCTTCCGAAAGAAAACGAGAAAGACATTGAGGATATTCCGCAATCTGTAAAAGAGGGATTATCTTTTATAACCGTATCTCATTTAGATGAGGTATTAAAAGTTGCATTAGCAGGTGATAGAAAGTGAAAGTAAATACAGCAGAAATCGTAATTTCAGCAGTCGGACCTAAGCAATATCCGGAAGGCAACCTTCCGGAGATCGCTCTTGCCGGCCGCTCGAATGTAGGGAAATCGTCTTTTATCAATAAGATGATTCATCGCAAGAATTTAGCACGGACGTCTTCAAAACCTGGGAAAACACAAACGTTAAACTTCTATATTCTAAATGAAAGTTTTTATTTTGTGGATGTACCAGGTTACGGATTTGCTAAAGTTTCAAAAACAGAAAGAGAAGCATGGGGCAAGATGATCGAACAGTATCTTGTTGAACGAGATCAGTTAAAAGCAGTTGTTCAGCTTGTAGACCTAAGACATGCTCCTTCAAAAGATGATGTCCTCATGTATGACTGGTTAAAATATCATGAGCTTCCTGTTATCGTGGTGGCAACGAAAAGTGATAAGATTCCAAAAGGAAAATGGGACAAGCACAAGAAAGTAGTCAAAGAAACCTTAAACCTGGATCCAAACGATAAGATCGTTCTCTTCTCATCTGAAACCGGACACGGAAAAGATGAAGCGTGGGGCGTACTGAATTCTTATCTTACTAAATAATGACTTTTAACCTTTCAGCATAAGACTGCAATAATAAGAGGTTTTCATTTTTAGTTGCTTAAATGGTTTTCTTTTCCTCTCCTATGCAAGTTGATTGTAGCGCAAGGTTGCCGACTCCTATGGGACGAGCGGTCAGGTGGAGACTCCTAAGGGCGCGAAGCGGCAGGAGGCTCACCGTTCGCCCCATGGAAAGCGTGCAACCTGGAGCGGAAATCAACTACTTTTAAAAGTACTTAACATAAAAACCCTCTATGTTTTTTATAAACATAGAGGGTTTTGTGTTTCTATTTCTTTTTAAAGAACATAAGGTAAGCCCCGATGACCATTAAAATAATAGGCCAAAAATCTTCCGCTTTCACAAATATATTTTCTACAGAAGGGGTATTACTCTTAAAGAATAGCAACCAGAGAGCCAAAAGTGATAACAATAAGCCAGGGATAAGCCCTTCTTTTGTTTTTCGATACTGAATCAGAAAGGATATACCCGCAAGTAAAATGATTACTTGAAGCGGTTCTGGCCATGTCGCAACTTTTCCAGCTGCATGAAAATGTACGCCCAATCCGGTTAAAAAAACACCTGAAAAAATACTTGAAGAATCTTTTCCGGAACCCGTTTGGAAAAGAAGAGCTATACCGATGATGATTAGTATACTCGGCCAAGTCAAATACGGTTGTAGCAGTTCAATATTCATTCTATTTGCAAGATAGAATAATCCAATTCCGAGTAAAATGATGCCGCTGAATGTGTTTCTTTGTTTCATAATGCCTCCATCTTAAACGTAAACCTTTGCTAAATTGGTCGATTTTTGTTATTTTTAATATTGGTGCTAAGTTTTAGTAATTATGGTTATCCTAAAACTGCTATACACGACACCAAAAAGATAATAAATACATCATAGCATAAACGTTTAAATTCTGTTCACATTATTGGATATTCCGTATTTTGGGACATGTTATAATTAATAAAGAACATACATAATTAAGGGAGGTGAGCGCATGCATATTCTAGTGGTTGGACTTAATTACAAAACGGCACCCGTAGAAATTCGGGAAAAAGTTTCTTTTCAGCCAGCTGAATTAACGGATGCGATCTCTACACTCCGAAAACAAAAAAGTATACTTGAATGTGTAATCGTTTCTACGTGCAACCGTACTGAGATCTATGCAGTTGCCGATCAGCTTCATACCGGAAGATACTACATCAAATCTTTTTTGGCGGACTGGTTTTCAATTGATAAAGAAGAACTTTCACCATTCTTGAGCATCAGAGACGGAGAAGCAGCAGTTGAGCATCTATTCCGTGTAGCTGCTGGTTTGGATTCTATGGTGATTGGTGAAACACAAATCCTTGGTCAAGTAAGAGATGGATTCTTGGAATCACAAAAACTTGATGCAACAGGAACTATATTTAATAAACTCATGAAACAAGCGATCACATTTGCGAAGAGATGTCATTCAGAAACGGATATCGGGGAAAATGCGGTATCGGTTAGTTATGCAGCTGTCGAACTCGCGAAAAAAATCTTTGGTGGTCTACAAAATAAAACCATTTTAATCGTAGGTGCAGGTAAGATGGGTGAGCTTACAGCGAAACATCTGCATGCGAGCGGTGGAAATGAAGTTCTTGTAATCAACCGTACTTTTGAAAAAGCACAAGAGGTAGCTAAAAAGTTTCATGGTATAGCACATCCTTTTGAAGATCTTGAGAGTTTGCTCATAAGAGCGGATATTGTGATCTCTTCTACAGGAGCTAGTGAATTTGTCATTACAAAGAAAATGGCAGCACCAGCTGTTAAAAAACGCAAAGGTCTTCCACTGTTCATGGTAGATATTGCTGTACCTCGTGACTTAGATCCTGAGCTTCATGATTTAGAGAGCGTTTTTCTGTATGATATTGATGATTTAGAAGGTATTGTAGAGTCTAACCTTGCTGAACGAATGAAAGAAGCGGAAAAGATCGAAATTATGATCGAAGCCGAAATTGTCGCTTTCCAATCATGGATTTCAATGCTTGGTGTAGTTCCGTTAATTTCTGCTTTGCGAGAAAAGGCATTGAACATACAAGCGGAAACCATGCAGAGCATCGAACGCAAGCTGCCGGATCTTACCGATCGAGAAAGAAAAATTTTAAGCAAACATACGAAGAGTATCGTGAATCAATTACTTCGTGATCCTGTGACAAGAGCCAAAGAGATGGCTGGCGAACCAGGAGCTGAAGAACAGTTGCAATTATTTACTGAGATCTTCGGACTTGAAGATTATTTGGATAAACAGAAGCAGTTGGAAACAGCATTTGCTGCAAACGTCGAAGAGAAGTCTTCACTAACAGATGAAGTTGTTCCTTCGGCTGTAGTAAGAACTTAAGCTCTCGTTTCCCTCGAGCTCATGGAGTGTGAGCAAAATGAATTGGATATATGATCTGACTATCGTTCTATATGCACTTAGCATCATAGGCTATTTTATAGATTTCCTTCAAAACAACCGGAAAGCAAACCGATTTGCTTTCTGGTTGCTTTCTATTGTCTGGGTACTTCAAACGGTCTTTTTTGTGTTAAGGATGCTGAAAGACCAACGGTTTCCTATATTAACACCTTCAGAAGGCCTGTTTTTTTATGCATGGATCCTCGTGACGTTTTCGGTTGTCATGAGCAGGTTTTTTCGGGTTGATTTTTTAGTGTTTTTTACGAACATTCTAGGTTTCTTGCTCGTTTCGATCCACTTGTTTGCTCCAACAGGACAAGCGAGCGCTGTGCTTGAAAAACAGCTGATCTCAGAGCTACTGATCATCCATATAACGATGGCATTCATCTCATACGGAGCATTCTCACTCTCTTTCATATTCTCGTTCATGTATCTTCTTCAGCATGGCATGTTAAAACGAAAGAAATGGAGTAAAAGGCTGCAGCGTTTTGGCAGTCTATCGTACTTAGAGAAACTTTCTTTTCGATTGAATACGATCGGAGTACCGTTACTCTTGCTTAGTCTAATATTAGGAGTGGTATGGGCATTCTGGAAAATAAGTGACTTTACACTTCTTGATGCCAAAGTCATCTCGTCATTTATTGTCCTTTTAGTTTATAGTACTTACCTCTATCAAAAGGTGGGAAGAGGTGTGCAAGGTAAAACGCTAGCGCTTTGGAACACTGCTGCGTTCTTAGTTGTTTTGATCAACTATTTCTTAGCGTCGACGTTCACTGAATTTCACCTTTGGTATAAGTAAAGAATAGGAGATTCATATCATGAGGAAAATTATAGTAGGGTCAAGAAGAAGTAAATTAGCGATCACACAAACAAACTGGGTGATCGAACAATTAAAGAAGTCAGGAATGCCTTTTGAATTTGAAGTGAAAGAGATCGTAACAAAAGGGGATATCATTCTTGATGTTACACTCTCAAAAGTAGGCGGAAAAGGCTTATTCGTAAAAGAGATCGAACAAGCGATGTTAGATAAAGAGATTGATATTGCCGTTCACAGCATGAAGGACATGCCATCTGAACTGCCTGATGGGCTCGAGATCGGCTGTACACCTAAACGCGTAGATCCAAGAGATGCTCTAATATCTGAAAAGTATTCTTCCTTAAGAGAGCTTCCTGCTGGTGCTATTGTCGGAACAAGTTCTTTAAGAAGAGCAGCACAGATTCTGAACAGACGCCCGGATCTAGAGATTAAATCTATTCGAGGTAATATCGATACTCGTCTCAACAAGTTAAAGTCTGGTGAGTTTGATGCGATCATTCTAGCTGCTGCAGGACTTGAAAGAATGGGATGGTCCACTGATGTTGTAACTGAATACTTAGACATAGACTTGTGTCTTCCTGCTGTAGGACAAGGTTCATTAGCTATCGAATGCAGAAGTGAAGATCTAGAAGTAAAAGAACTGTTAGCTACACTGAACGACCCTTATACGTTTGATACGGTTTCAGCAGAACGCTCTTTCTTAAATACGCTAGAAGGAGGCTGCCAAGTTCCAATTGCCGCATTCGCAACGATGGACGACAACCAAGAGGTCTCTTTAACGGGTCTTGTTGCAGATCCTGAAGGAAAGACCGTGTTAAAAGAAATGAAGTCAGGCAAAGATCCGTACCGCGTAGGTGTAGAGTTAGCTGAAGAGTTAAAAACATTAGGTGCGAAAAACATATTAGATACAGTTAAAAAGGATTTAAATTCATAATGAATACATCTATAGGACCACTAGCAGGTAAGCGAATACTTGTTACACGGCCGAAAGAGCAGGCAGCGCCATTAATCTCACTCATACGAGAGAACGGCGGACTCCCTCTTTCTTTTCCTATTGTCTCTATAAAAAGTGTTAAGAACGATGTGTCCTTGTTAAACAATCTATCGACTTACCAATGGATCATTTTCACGAGCAAAAATGGAGTAGATCATTTTTTTCAACTGATTTCTGATTCTAATCTCACTTTGGGAGATGTTAAGTTTGCCGCAGTTGGTGAGAAAACAGCTGAAGCATTAAGATCGAGAGGGATTACATCTATAGTTGTGCCCAAACACTTTCATGCAGAAAGCTTAGTGAAGACGTTAAGAAAAAACGTCTTACCTCATGAAAAAATTCTATTTCCAAAAGGGAATCTAGCTCCATCTTTCATTAAAGAGGAGCTGAGAGGTACAGCTTTAATAGATGAGTTAGTTGTTTACAAAACTGAATCAGAAGATCATTTAGATTGGTCGCTCGTGCATCAAGCAGATTGTCTTTTTTTCATGAGTCCTTCTGCCGTAACTTTCATGAGTAGAGGGTTGGACACAGAAGAAGTTCTTAAGAAACCTGTGATCTGTGTTGGACCAACAACGAAAAAAGCTGCAGAAGAAAGCGGATATCATCGAGTGCTAATGCCTAAGCAATTTACCGCAGAAGATATGGTAAACTGTGCCATCTCTTATTTTCAAGGAGGAAGTTAATATGAATTTTCAGCGTCATCGTCGTTTAAGAAAATCAGCATCCATGCGTTCACTAGTACGTGAAACGCATCTTCATGTTTCAGATTTTATCTATCCATTGTTCTTTGTCGAAGGAGAGAACATTAAAAAAGAAGTCCCTTCTATGCCAGGTGTGTATCACCTATCATTGGATCTTCTTCAAGAAGAGGTAAAAGAAATCGAAAGCCTTGGCATTCAGTCTATTATCGTTTTTGGTGTGCCAGCTGAAAAAGACGATTGCGGAAGTTCAGCTTATGATCATAATGGAATCGTACAAAAAGCCATCTCACAAATTAAGGAAGTTGCTCCATCACTAACTGTCATTGCAGATACTTGTTTATGCCAATTTACAGACCATGGACACTGTGGCGTGATCGAAAATGGTGAAGTGTTGAACGATGAAACATTGACTTTGCTCGCAAAGACAGCTGTATCACAGGCAAAAGCTGGAGCAGATATCATCGCACCTTCAAACATGATGGATGGTTTTGTTGCAGCGATCAGACAAGGCCTTGACGAAGCTGGATTCTATGATGTTCCGATCATGTCTTATGCAGTAAAATATGCATCATCCTTCTATGGTCCTTTCCGTGATGCAGCGCATAGCACACCACAGTTCGGGGATAGAAAAACGTACCAGATGGATCCGGCGAACCGACTTGAAGCACTACGAGAGGCAGAATCAGATGTTGCTGAAGGCGCTGATTTCTTAATGGTTAAGCCAGCTCTTTCTTACCTAGATATTCTAAGAGAATTAAAAGATAGATATCCTCTTCCACTAGTAGCTTACAACGTGAGTGGAGAGTACTCTATGATAAAAGCTGCTGCTATGAACGGATGGGTAGACGAGAAGAGTATCGTACTTGAGAAATTGATCTCTATGAAACGAGCAGGAGCAGACTTGATTATTACGTATTTTGCCAAAGATGCTGCAAGATGGCTGAAGGAAAAATAAGGAAAGAGGTGTTGGTATGAGAAGTTTTGAAAAATCGATCGCTGCTTTTCAAGAAGCGAAAGATGTTATGCCTGGAGGAGTTAACAGTCCTGTACGCGCATTTAAATCTGTAAAGATGGATCCTGTGTTTATGGAACGTGGAAAAGGATCTAAGATTTATGATATCGATGGTAATGAATATATCGATTATGTTTTGTCATGGGGACCATTAATTCTTGGCCATGCTGACGATCAAGTAGTAGAGGCGCTTAAGCGAACGGCTGAACTGGGAACAAGTTTTGGTGCGCCTAATGAAATGGAAACAAAACTTGCAAAGCTTGTGATCGACCGTGTCCCTTCAATTGAAGTCGTTCGAATGGTAAACTCTGGTACAGAAGCGACAATGAGTGCTCTTCGTTTAGCTCGAGGATACACAGGACGAAGCAAAATCGTTAAATTTGAAGGGTGTTATCATGGACACGGGGACTCCTTATTGATCAAAGCAGGCTCTGGTGTTGCTACGCTTGGTCTGCCTGATTCTCCAGGTGTTCCAGAAGGTATCGCACAGAATACGATCACGGTTCCATACAATGACCTAGAGAGCTTACAAGTAGCTTTTGATCAATTTGGAGAAGATATCGCTTGTGTGATTGTTGAACCTGTTGCAGGTAACATGGGTGTAGTTCCTCCGCAAAAAGGGTTTTTAGAAGGCATTCGAAAAATGACTGAACAACATGGTTCACTATTGATTTTTGACGAAGTAATGACAGGCTTCCGAGTAGATTATGAATGTGCACAAGGTTATTTTGGAGTAACACCTGACCTAACTTGTTTAGGTAAAGTAATAGGAGGAGGTCTGCCTGTTGGCGCATATGGCGGGAAACGAGAAATCATGGAACAGATCGCGCCAAGCGGACCGATCTACCAGGCAGGAACGTTATCAGGAAACCCTCTAGCGATGGCTGCAGGTTATGCTACACTTTCGCAACTTACAAAAGAGAGTTACACATATTTTCAAAAACTTGGCGATCAATTAGCTAACGGAATATCTGAAGCTGCTGAGCATTTCGGAGTGGCACATACGATCAACCGTGCAGGAAGCATGATCGGCTTCTTCTTCACGAATCAAGATGTTATCAATTACGAAACAGCTAAGCAATCCAATTTAGATCACTTTAACGCTTGCTTTAAAACGATGCTTCAAGAAGGGATCTCGCTGCCTCCTTCACAATTTGAAGGTTTATTCTTATCAACTGCTCATACTGAGGAAGATATTAATAAAACCATCGCAGCGTTCAAAAAGGCTTTTTCACAATTAAAATAGTCATGTTTATTGTAGCGTCCGCTTACTTTCAGCGGACGCTATTTTTGTTTTTTTAGAACCTCTTATCTAATAAAAATCATATTTCGTCCTGTTCACTCATACACCTATATTGTATAACTATATGCAACCTGAAAGGAGGAGAAGGGCATGAGTCAATCGAAGCTGCGTTTCTCCATTGAGGAGTCTGTTTGGCTAAAGAAGGGACAGGAAGTAGCTGAAGTTTTGTCGATGTCACTAGATCCTGAGATTCAAATCACTGAGGAAGCCGGACAGGTTTATATCAAGGGAGCCCTTATTTTAAATGGCAGATACCGGTCAGAAAAACAAGACCAGAATGAGGGTGTAACAGATCAGAATACGCTCTCTGAGAGCATGTCTTACCGCTCTCTTACTCAGCTGAATGTGGCAGAAGATGGGATGACAGAACTTGTGCACCGTTTTCCAGTCGATATCACCATTCCGTCTTATCGTGTAGAAGATTCAAATGAGGTAAAAGTGGAAGTTGAATCGTTTGAATATGAACTTCCAAACTCAACTTGCTTTGAACTTTCTGCATCGATTTGTATTTATGGGATTAAAGATGAGAAGCAGCGTCAAGATAGTCCTGCATATGATCTTCCAAAAGAAGCGGTTCGAACAAGTGCTGTCGAAGAAAAAGCATTGCAGAAAGAAGAAAAACAAGATATTTTTACTCCTTTCCAGTTTGAAGCACGTCAAAGTGGGGGTGTACCTTCACAGTCTTCACACCTTAATGAATTTGCAGCTAGGTTTGATGAAAAAGAAGCTGACGTTCGTGCTGAAAAGTCAACACCATTTGAATTTAAGCCGCATTTTGAGGCACAAGATGATCGAACGATGGAAGCTACATTCGATTCTTTAAAAGCTATTGCTTTCTCAATGAACGATACAAGAAATAATGATTCTTCATCTTTAGAAAAGGCTGATTCAGATGAAGAGCATTCAGAATTTTATGGAGAAGTAGAAGAGATGGAAGAAAATAATGAAACAGAAGCTTATGATCATGTAGAAGGTGATCATGAGAGCTATGATGCTTCTTATCAAGAAGCTGAAGATTCACAATCAAACTATCCTCAATACGATCAAACTTATCAAGATACGAATAGACCTTACACCTACAATCCATATCAGCAGCACGAAGCTTACCAGCAACAAACTTCATACCAGAATCAAGGTGGATATCAGCAAGAAGAGGAATACCAGCAACAAGAAACTTATCAGCAACAAGATGCTTATCAACAGCAATCCAATCAGTATGGAAATTATCAATATCAGCAAAATGCATCACAACGTCCTTCATACGAATATGGAGAGCAATCGTATGAGGCTGAGCAAGAATACGAGAATGTGAACTACAACGAAGCAGAAGAAGATCAAGAAAACTCTTATGAATCCTACGATACGAGTTATGAAGAATATGAGGCTGAAGCAGAACCGATGCAAATGAATGAAGAGCGGGAGGAACCTAAAGATGAAAATGCTCTTTATTTAACAAAGATGCTTTCTGCTAAAGAAGAACGTTTTTCCAAGATGAAGATGTACATTCTTCAACGAGGAGATTCTTTAGAACATATCTGTGAGAGATATGATATCTCATTGAATACACTCATGCGTATGAATCAACTGCAACAAGGTGAGGTGTCCGAGGGGCAGATCATATATATCCCAGTCAGTTCACGTTAAGTCGAGGTGCTATTATGGAGCTGATCAACACCTTAGAAAAAGAATATGAACTTTATGGGATACGGTGGAAAGAAAGACCGTATCTGATCATGACTGATTATGGAGAAAAACGAATTCGTTATTGGAGCGAAAAAGATAATCTAAATTGGCACATTAGATGGCGCGATGAGTCCTCGAAAGGCTCTAGCGCCGTGCCAGATCGTATGATTCGTACTAAAAGCGGTGAAGCTGCCATAAAATATGGAAACAGGTGGCTTACTGTTCATGATCATACAAAAGAATGGTATGGATGTGAAGATATAGAGCGTTGGGGTCAATTCATTGGTACGTTGCTAAATACGGCTATGTCTTCGGATAACCAAGACGTTTTTGTGAAACAAACCAGACAGCCTGTTTTTGATCTGAATCAGTGTATAACGCGCGCTCAAAAGTATTTAGAAGCGAACTTCCAATGTATGGTTACAAGTATAAAAGAGAGTAAACAACGATTAGAATTTTCTCATGCTATCAAAAATAACGTGAGAAATCATCCATTGCCTGTTCTTGATGGAGAGCTAAGTATAAAGAATGGAAGGAAAATCTTTCACTTCTTATTTTATCAAGGCAGTGAAGCTTTACCCATTAAGGGATATCTGCCACTTCGTAAGTTTTTAGTTGAGTGGCTCGAACAAACATCGCCTTCTTCATTAAAATTTTTGTTAACGGAGGTGAATAAGCATTTTTCTTTGGAAAGTGAGCAAGGATTATTACTTTTAGCTGAGGTGGTCACACCTTGGGAACTTTATGACTGTTTAGATCAACTTGATAACAGCTCACTTGAAAGAATGATAGACGGCTTGAAGAAATATGAAGTTTGCTGGGAAAGTAATCGAACATTGGTCAAAACAGTAACTGAATGGTTTGATGAAAAAAGAAGGAAGGTGGCCCTATGACAACGGAAAAAGATACATTAAATTACGGGCCCGTCCTTTTTCATTATGATCTATTTCCCGAGAAGTTAGAGCAGCATGGGAAGGTTAAGAAGGTCATAACGAAAAGGGGTACATTTGCACTGAAAGAAGCAGAGATGACAGAGGACGAAAGAAGCTGGTTTACGCATGTGATTCAGCGTCTCTCTGAGATTGGTTTTCATCAGGTGGTTCCTCTCTACCCAACTAAGTTCGGTGATTATACCGTCCAGTTAGGATCTAGGACGTATTATCTAATGCCATGGTTTGCGTCAGATGAAAGAAATGAGAGAGCAAAAGACGAAGTTCTTATCGATCATTTAGGAAAAATCCATGCGTTAACACTAAAAGAGCAGGACTTTTCGAATGAAGTGGTCGAACATTCGTATCAGTATCTCATGAACAGATGGGAAAATAGGCAATATGAGATGGAGAGATTTACAGAAGAAGCAGAACAGAAAACGTATATGTCTCCCTTTGAACTAACCTATCTCAGTCACTTTCATCAGATTATGAGAATGACAGAAGAAGCAAAAAGAAGATTAAAAGAGTGGTATGAAACGTGTCAAAGAGAAAAACGTTACCGGAGCGTACTTTGTCACGGGAAGGTTTCAAGAAATCACTTAATCTTTAACCCCACTGGGGAAGGTCATCTACTCAATTTTGAAAAAGCTGTTCTCGATACACCGATCAGAGATTTAGCGGTATATTTTCGAAGAGCGGCTCATCAAAAAGAATGGACTCCCGATGAAGGTAAAATGTTATTAGATCTGTATGAAAAACATGTACCGCTGCTAAACGAAGAAAGAGGATTATTAATTAGTTATTTATCTTATCCTGAACCTGTGTTTAATGCAGTGGATCTTTATTGCATGAAACGCAATGATTATTCTCAAATTGAAATGGTGCATAGGCTTGAGAGCAGAATAAGAGCGATGAAGAAAATCCGGGATTTCTGTGATGCGATTATGATGGCTCCACCACCTGCACCAATGGAACCGACAGATTCAATTCCAACAAAAATTCACATAAATGATGATGGAGATCACATATAGCGACTATATGTGATCTTTTTTTATTTTTTTTAAAGAACATCATAAGCGAAACACACATGGAGGATGACTAAGGTTAAAAGGATGATAAAATCAACAGCAGATGGAAATAGTATCGTCCTTAAAAGCTGAAAGACAATAAGTGGCGCAGTCAATTGTCCGATTGTTTGTTTGAGGGTGATAAACCACCCTGGAAAACGTGTTTTTCGAAAATACTTTCTAGACAAGACAAGCCCTCCAATCGCCCATTTTTTATACTTTATGCAGTAATTTGATTAATGTGAAAGACAGGCTGTCACGAAAGAAGGGTCAAAAGCATAGAATAACTTTTACAAGTTACGGCAATACTATTGACTAAAAACAGATAAGTTGTATAAAATATATTCAGATTCTATATTGTCGCGTAGACAGGGAATAGTACAACACAACACCTTTTAGAGAGAGGATTCATCTGCTGAAAGAATCCTTAAGGATAGTTAGTTGGAAGTCGCCCTTGAGCATCTTCTCTGAAACAAGAAGTAGGAGAAGACGGTCCATCCGTTATTCATGAGTGTACAGCAAGTTTATTTAGACTTGCCGTAAATAAAGGTGGTACCGCGGAGTCCTTTCGTCCTTTTTGACGAGAGGGCTTTTTGTTTTTTAGAAAGGCTGTTTTCGTAAACTTAGTTGCTTAGAAAGTGTTGATTTCCGTCACAGGCTGCTCGCTTTCCACGGGGCAGGCGGTGAGCCACATTCGTACGTTTCACGTATAAGGCTCTCACCTGTCCTTCCACTCCAATCAACTGTCAAAGGTAGCAGGAATTTAAAGCAACAACCTTTAGAAAAGAGCGTATAGAAATAAAGGAGGAGAAAAGAATGACGAACGAACAGAAAGAACTGACGATGCCAACGAAATATGATCCGAAGGCTACAGAAGAAAATCGTTATGACTTTTGGTTAAAAGGCAAATTTTTTGAAGCAAAGAGTGAAGAAGGGAAACAGCCGTATACGATTGTAATCCCACCTCCTAACGTAACAGGGAAACTGCATCTCGGCCATGCATGGGATACAACTCTCCAGGATATCTTAACTCGAACAAAACGTATGCAAGGATACGATGTTCTATGGCTGCCTGGAATGGACCATGCGGGTATTGCGACACAAGCGAAAGTTGAAGGAAAGCTTCGTGAAGAAGGGATTTCTCGATATGACTTAGGACGTGAGAAATTTCTAGAGAAGTCATGGGAATGGAAAGAAGAGTATGCAGAGTTCATTCGTAAGCAATGGGCCAAACTAGGACTCGGTTTAGATTATTCTCGTGAACGCTTTACATTAGATGAAGGATTGTCTGAAGCTGTTAAAGAAGTTTTCGTTACGCTTTATGAAAAAGGCTTGATCTACCGCGGTGAGTATATCATCAACTGGGATCCGAAGACGAAAACTGCTCTTTCTGATATTGAAGTTATCCATCAAGATGTTCAAGGTGCGTTCTATCATATGAAGTATCCATTAGCTGATGGGTCTGGACATATAGAAGTAGCTACAACTCGTCCTGAGACGATGCTTGGTGATACAGCGATCGCTGTACATCCGAAAGATGAGCGTTATCAACATTTAATCGGCAAGAAAGCGATCCTGCCAATCGTTGGACGTGAGATCGAAATTGTTGGAGATGATTATGTTGATATGGAATTTGGTTCAGGAGCTGTAAAAATTACACCTGCGCATGATCCGAATGATTTTGAGATCGGAAACAGACACAACCTTGAGCGTATCCTTGTAATGGATGAAGGCGGTCAGATGAACGACAATGCTGGTGCTTACCAAGGACTAGACCGTTTTGAGTGTCGAAAGCAGATCGTTAAAGATCTTCAGGAGCAAGGCGTACTGTTCAAGATCGAAGAGCATATTCATTCTGTTGGTCACTCTGAACGTAGTGGAGCAGTCGTTGAACCATATCTTTCTACACAGTGGTTTGTTAAGATGCAGCCGTTAGCAGATGAAGCGATCAAGCTTCAAAAAGGTGAAGATAAGATCAACTTTGTTCCTGATCGCTTCGAGAACACGTATATGCGTTGGATAGAAAACATTCGTGACTGGTGTATCTCTCGCCAACTTTGGTGGGGTCACCGAATCCCTGCATGGTTCCACAAAGAAACGGGAGAGATCTATGTTGGCAAGACAGAACCGAAAGATCCGGAAAATTGGGAGCAGGATACAGATGTTCTAGACACGTGGTTCTCATCTGCTCTGTGGCCGTTCTCAACGATGGGTTGGCCTGATGAGGAAGCGGCTGATTACAAGCGCTACTTCCCAGGAAACGTACTAGTAACAGGTTACGATATCATTACGTTCTGGGTTTCAAGAATGGTCTTCCAATCGATCGAGTTTACGGAACAAAAGCCGTTTAATGATGTACTGATTCACGGTCTCGTTCGTGACTCCGAAGGAAGAAAGATGAGTAAATCACTCGGCAATGGTGTTGACCCGATGGATGTTATCGAGAAGTATGGAGCGGATGCATTACGTTTCTTCTTATCTACAGGAAGTTCACCAGGAAACGATCTTCGTTTTTATTGGGAAAAAGTAGAGTCTACTTGGAACTTTGCTAATAAGATCTGGAACGCATCACGTTTCGCATTGATGAACATGGATGGCATGCAATACGATGAGATTGATCTAAGCGGAAAAAAATCGTTAGCAGATCAATGGATTCTGACTCGATTAAATGAGACGACAGAAGGTATCACACGTTTGATCGATGCTTACGAATTCGGTGAAGTGGGACGCCTGCTCTATAACTTTATCTGGGATGACCTATGTGATTGGTACATTGAAATGGCGAAACTTCCACTCTATGGGGAAGACGAAGAAGCGAAGAAAACAACTCGTTCTGTTCTAGCTCACGTGTTAGACCAAACGTTAAGATTGCTTCATCCTTTCATGCCGTTTATTACAGAAGAAATCTGGCAGCACTTGCCTCATAAAGGTGAATCGATCACGATTTCTGCTTGGCCAGAAAAGCGCGAAGATCTTCATTTCCCTGAAGCAGCAAAAGAATTTGCGCTGATTACTGAAGTGATCCGTTCAGTTCGTAACATTCGTTCTGAAATGAACGTTGCACCTAGTAAGCCGATCGAACTGCAGATCAAACCAAAAAATAAAGAAATCCTTACAGCTCTTGAATCAAACCGTCACTATTTAGTTCGTTTCTGTAACCCTGGTGAACTTATCATCTCAGATGAGATCTCAGCACCTGAGAAGAGCATGAGCACGATTTTAACAGGTTTAGAAATGTACCTTCCACTTGAAGGGTTGTTAAATATTGATGAAGAAATTAAGAGGCTTGAAAAAGAAGCAGAAAAATACGCGAAAGAAGTAGAGCGCGTTCAGAAAAAATTAAGCAATGAAGGCTTTATGAAGAAGGCGCCTGAAAAGGTTATAGAAGAAGAGCGTGCAAAAGAAGCGGATTATCAAGAAAAATATGATAACGTATTAGCACGTATTAAAGAACTTCAAAGCTAACACATCATCTATATGAGGCGAATCCTTATTTCAGCAGGGATTCGCCTTCTTTATGATTAAAGAAAGGCGGAATTAACATGGATACATATCGAGAAGCATTAGAGTGGATTCATAGCTTATTAAAATTTGGTATAAAACCAGGACTGAAACGAGTGGAATGGCTTTTAGAACGAACTGGAAATCCTGAAAAGAAGATAACGTGTATACATATTGCTGGGACGAACGGTAAGGGATCGACTGTAGAATATATAAGAAGCATCATGAATGAAGCGGGCTATTCGGTAGGTACATTTACATCTCCTTATCTTATTTCCTTCAATGAGAGAGTATCGCTGAACAGAATACCTATTTCGGATGAAGAGTTGCTTCATTATGCAAGAATTGTAAAACCGCTCGTTGAAGAAGCTGCTATAACGGATTTAGGTAGCCCTACTGAGTTTGAAGTGATTACCGTCATTTCACTGCTTTACTTCGCTGATAAACAACCTGATATCGTTGTGTACGAAACAGGCCTTGGCGGTCTATACGATTCTACTAACGTGATAACGCCTATTCTAAGCCTCATCACCAATATAGGGTTTGATCATATGGGCATACTCGGTGAAACGCTTAAAGAGATAGCCTTTCAAAAGGCCGGGATCATCAAGCAGGATGTACCCGTTATTACAACAGCCGACCAAACTGAAGCACGTGAAGTCATCCAACTGAAAGCGAAAGAAGTGAATGCAGAGAACTACTTCATTGATCGTGATTTTTCTATTGAGCATATTGAAAGTACAGATAGTGGTGAAAAATTTATCTATACAGATACGGAAAATAAAAGAAGTGTGGAACTTGAAATTTCTATGATGGGAACGCACCAGATCAAGAATGCAGGATTAGCGGTTGCAGCTGTTATGTTCTTAACAAGAGCTCATAGATATGACGTTTCGCTCTCTACGATAACGGATGGACTTCGTAAAGCAAATTGGGCTGGAAGATTTGAAAAAGTATCACATTCACCCGATATAATCATTGACGGAGCTCATAACGAACAAGGTGTTGCAGCTCTTAAACAAACTCTGAACAATCATTACGGAGAAAAGCGAATCTTTCTTTTGTTTGCGGCATTAGAGGATAAGGCGTATGCAACGATGTTGCAGGACTTAGTCAGTGTCGTTTACGAAGCGTGCTTTACGACCTTTGATTTTCCAAGAGCAGCATCTGCAGAACAATTATTGAGAGAAAGCCCCCTGGAAAATTCATATAGCATCTCTTCTTGGAGTGAGGCATTACAGCATATAAAAGATCAATTACAGGAAGATGATGTTCTCGTTATTACAGGATCGTTATACTTTATTTCAGAAATCAGAAAAACATTTCAGAATTCGGAATAACATTTATTGTAATTTTTAGAACTTTTGATAAAATAAAAGATAATGAATTTGTCCTAGTAAAAAAGATGTGTATTTTAAACCTTCATTATAGGAAAGGGGGATAAGGTAATGGCGTCTCGAATGGCAAATCGAAACAAACGTATAATTCTTACAGTGGCTTGGATTTTCTTATTCCCGCTCGCGATTTGGACGGCTGTCCAGATGACGAGTAATCAGCCTGATATCAATGTAATCGATCTTGGTATTATAAGCTTTTTAGCGATCGTTGTTTCTTGTTTCCCGATCAAAGTAATGAATACGAACATCTCTTTCATGTCTGGAATCAATCTAGCCGTTTTCTTATATTTTGGACTAACAGTTGCCTTATATGTAACACTCTTGTCTTTATTCGCGATGTTCATCTCATTAAAAGTTCATGTTATAAAAGAATATTACAGATATATGGCGAACACCCTCATGTTTTCTTGGTTAATCATCTGCGAAAGCACTGTCTTTCATCTCTTAGGAGGTGAAGTGGGACCGTTTGCAGGAGACGAATCTATTAATCTGATCCCTGTTGTCGCTTATGTATTAACGGGGTTAGTCTTAAATCACGTTGGTCTATACTACATCGTAAAAGTGCTATACGAAGAAGATGTTGCTTTTTTTGAGCGTGATGCAGTTTGGGACTTCGTATCTGAAGTTCTAGCTATTCCTGTAGGTCTCATGTTATATGTTCTATATTCTCAACTGGGGCGCCCTGGAATCTTCTATGTGGGTCTACCATTTCTTTCATTATCTATCATTATAAACCTCTATCATGTTAGTCAACAGATTAACGATGCTCTTCAAAAAGCGAGTGAAATCGGACAGCAGCTTTCTGAACATTTAAAAGTGAACCATATACTAGATGTTTTTATAGAAAGACTAATTGGTTTTATGAATGTTGATTTTGCTTTCATTTATGATGCTGATGCAGGAGAACATCTAAAAATCATTCGGCAATATGAAAGTGAAGAAGGAATTCTCACCACAGTTCCTATAAAAAAACATGAAGCGATCAGTGGAAGAGTATGGTCGACAGGTAAGAGTATCCGTTATAGCAAATTGAAGCCATGGAGACAGATATCAGACGTTTTCTTTCAAGGAAAAGCACATTCTGTACTCTCCGTTCCGATGATCAGAAATCAAAAGATTGTAGGTATTATCACTTTTGCTTCAAAAGAAAAACACGCTTTTCAAAAGCATCACTTGATCATCCTGGAGATCTTAGCAAACTATTTAGCAGTAGCGATCGATAATGCAAGAAACTACGAATCCACAAAGTTAAAAAGTGAACAATGTTCTTTAACAGGTTTATATAATTACAGATATTTCGAGAACATTCTCACCGAAATGTATCAAAACTATGAATATTTTAGAAAGCAGTTCTCGATCATCTTATTGGATATCGATCACTTCAAAAAAGTAAATGATACATATGGTCACCAAAGCGGGAATGAAGTATTGATCCTCTTGGCTAGAAGGCTAGAAGAATTTATTGGTGATCGAGGAACGGTCGCAAGGTATGGTGGAGAAGAATTTATTATCTTGCTGCCTGAATCAGGAGACAGAGCGGGCATCCAAGTAGCTGAACAACTGCGTTCTGTTATTTCAGATCAAGGATTTGATATACATAATGACCTCACCGATCAATGCAGACATACCATCTACATAACAGCAAGCATCGGTGTTGCAACCGCTCCTCATCAAGGAGAAGATGCACTCACATTAGTACGAAACGCAGATCGCGCCATGTATACAGGCGCAAAACAACAAGGAAGAAATAAAGTTGCCGCTTATATCGGTTAAAGAATCTAGGGAGTATTACCCCTAGATTTTTTTATGTTCCTACCTTTTTCTTGTTCTATTAAATCGATAAAAGCATATGTTTTAGTAGATGATAGAGAGGAGCGGATGATATGAAACAAGAGATATCCATCTTAATCAATGGTAAAGAAACGAACTATAGTGAAGATCAAACACCTGTTAACGAGCAACCCGTTCATAATGATGAGGTTGCTGCTGCCATCGAGGAAGTGAACAGAGGAGGATATACAATCCTGGCAACTTCTCTCAAGAAACGTGAAAACTTTTTCAAAAGAAAGAACGGACATGTGCTGAACAAGAGGACAAGCTTCCTTGTTCCCAACAATGGGAAAGGCTTTCCTAAGCAAATTGTTGCAGCAATAATGGGGGCTATCGTTACGGGAACCATATTGGGGGTATTAGTCTTAACGGTATTCTCTTCAGATATCACGGAAACTGGAGATAAAGTGACAGAGGCTCCAACGGTTCATACAGAAAAAGCAGCTGATACTGGCAAATCTGTAACGATAAGGCCGATAAAATTAGATTTCTCGGCACTGCAAGCGGGTGTCTTCTCATCAAAAGATCGAGCTGAAGGAGTTGTGAAATCAATAGAAGAAAAAGGGTTTTCAGCAGTTATTTTCAAATCGGAAGAGAAGTATTCTGTAATTGTGGGTATTGGTAATGAGAAGCATCAATTAGATAAATTTAATGATGCTTACCAAAAAGAAATGGATAAGCCGCTTTTTAAATCACTCTCGTTTTCTTTTGATCAATTGAAAACACCGACAAAGTTAGATGAAACCTATTTTACGAATGGTCAGATTCTGCTTCAAAATACACTCACCCTCTCTCAGATGCCAGAAGCAAGTGGCTCTGGTCTTGATAGGACACTTAGTGATTTTAATAAGTGGAAAGAGTATGGAAAAGGGCAAAAAGGAAAGTGGAGTGAAAGTACAACGAAAGCAGCATCAGATTTTGAAAAGCAGCTTGAAGGCGCTTTTCTAGCGTTAAAGGATTCAAAAAAGGGAGAACTGAACTGGGCTTTTCAGCAAAAAGTAATGGATAGCCTGCAGTCTTATACGAAGCTTCTTGCAACATTAAAGTAAAAAATGAAGAAACTAAAAAAGGTATGGCTCGATTCTTGAGTCATACCTTTTTTAGTGTCCGACAAGTTTGAGTGTAATTGTGTAAAACAAAATGTGTTGATTGATAGCTTTTAAGAATTTTGTCGGAATTCGTCAATGAATTTTGTCATTTGCCCACATAAAATCCGGTAAAGAACCGAAAAACTAATAGAAGTATGTTTTTCGGCGTAATTTGTCTAATTTTAACAAGTTTGCTATTGTAAATCTGTACGTAACTTTACACCAATGAATTAGATGAAAGGTGATTACATGAAACGCCTCATATTAGCCTCTGCTTCACCTCGAAGATATGAACTTCTGTCATTAACGCTTCTTCCATTTGAAACGTATCCAAGTACACTTGAAGAAAAAATGGATCTTTCCCTTACTCCAAGTCAATTGGTTGAATCACTGGCTGAACAGAAAGCTGCTGATATTTTTACTCAAAAACCAGATTGTGTGGTCTTAGGTGCAGATACAATTGTATCTTATCAGAATAATCGTCTTGGCAAACCGAAGGATCGGATTGAAGCTGCCGAAATGTTAAGGATGCTCTCTGGTCAAACACATGAAGTTTACACGGGAGTCTGTTTAATAGATCAAACAAAAAAAGTGATTTTCTCAGTTAAGACAAGTGTTACTTTCTACACTCTAGATGAAAATACGATTGATTGGTATTTAAACACCGGTGAACCATTTGATAAAGCTGGCAGTTATGGAATCCAAGGGTCTGGATCGCTATTAGTTGAGAAAATTGATGGTGATTACTTCAATGTTGTAGGATTACCGATCTCTAAGGTGGTTCGGTCACTAAAAGATTTCGGATTTTCATTCACCGAGTCAGTCACGAAGACTGAATAATAGGGGGGACGTAAGTGGTAACGAAGCCGCTTATGATAAAAGATTACCCATTACAGGAGAGGCCGCGAGAAAGACTTTTAAATGATGGTCCTGAAGCGCTCTCCAACTATGAATTGTTAGCTATTCTTTTAAGAACGGGTACGAAGCAAATGTCGGCTATCCAGCTTGCCCATCATATCATTCAGCAATTTGAAGGATTAAGGCAGCTAAAAGAAGCAACAATTGGTGAATTGAAAGAGATCAACGGTATAGGATCTGCAAAAGCAGTGGAACTGATGGCTGCTATGGAGCTTGGAAAGCGTATCAGCCGTCTTCAGTTTGAAGAAAGGTACACGATACGTTCACCTGAAGATGGGGCTAGATATCTGATGGATGAACTGCGTTTTTTACAGCAAGAACACTTCGTTTGTTTGTATTTAAACACTAAAAATCAAGTGCTTTATAAAAAAACAGTATTTATAGGAAGTCTGAATACCTCTATTGTACATCCGCGAGAAGTATTTAAAGAAGGCTTTAAACGTTCTAGTGCTTCAATCATCTGCTTTCATAATCATCCTAGCGGTGATCCTGCTCCAAGCAGGGAAGATATTGAAGTAACAAAAAGATTAGTAGAGTGCGGAAAGATGTTGGGAATTGAAGTGTTAGATCACATTATAATCGGTGATCAAAGATACGTAAGTTTAAAAGAAAAAGGATATGTTTAACATTGTCTTTTGTTTCTTTTTTAGCGTATAATCAAACTTATGAGTTTTGCTTGATGAAAGGAGTCTACATAAATGTTTGGTGGATTTTCAAGAGATTTAGGAATTGATTTAGGAACTGCAAACACACTTGTTTACGTGAAGGGCAAGGGTGTTGTTGTGCGTGAACCTTCCGTTGTTGCTTTGCGTACTGACACAGGTTCAATTGAAGCAGTAGGTAATGCTGCAAAGAATATGATTGGACGTACTCCAGGTAATATCGTTGCCGTACGACCAATGAAAGATGGAGTTATTGCTGATTTTGAAACAACAGCTACAATGATGAAATATTTTATTCAGCAAGCCCAAAAAAACCGCTCTGTTTTCGCACGTAAACCATATGTGATGGTCTGCGTACCATCAGGAATTACTGCAGTTGAAAAACGTGCGGTAGAAGATGCGACTAAACAAGCGGGAGCTCGTGAAGCATATACGATCGAAGAACCTTTTGCTGCTGCAATTGGTGCAGATCTTCCTGTATGGGAGCCAACAGGAAGCATGGTCGTTGATATCGGTGGAGGTACGACTGAAGTTGCAATTATTTCACTAGGTGGAATCGTTACAAGCCAGTCTATCCGAATTGCTGGAGATGAAATGGATGACGCAATCATCGCTTACATTAAAAAGACTTACAATCTTATGATCGGTGAAAGAACTGCTGAAACACTTAAACTAGAAGTAGGTTCAGCTGGTGCGCCTGATGGTATCGAGGATATGGACATCCGCGGTAGAGATTTGTTGACAGGTCTTCCAAAAACGATTACGATTACGGCGGAAGAAGTTTCCAGTGCGTTGCGTGATACTGTTAATAGCATCATGGATGCTGTTAAAGTAACTCTTGAGAAAACACCACCTGAACTTGCTGCTGATATTATGGATCGTGGTATTGTTCTAACAGGTGGAGGTGCTTTATTAAGAAACTTGGATAAAGTAATCAGTGAAGAGACGAAGATGCCTGTTATCGTGGCTGAGAACGCGTTGGATTGTGTAGCAGTTGGGACTGGCCGTGCGCTTGAAAACCTGCACCTTTTTAAATCCAAGGCTGGTATAACTTCTAGATCTAAATCCAAGTAAGTAGGTGTATTTTCATGCCACATTTTTTTTCGAATAAACGCCTTATCATTCTACTAGTCAGTATTATTATTCTAGTAGCTCTGATTGGTTTTTCGATGAAAAAAAGGGAAAGCCTAACCTTACCTGAACAGTTTTTAAAAGATTCTGCAGGACTAACACAAACGATTTTCTATAAACCCGCTAATACACTAGCGGGTTTCTTTGAGAATTTAGCTGAAATGAAGCAGCTCTACAAAGAGAATCAAATGTTAAAAGCTAGGTTAGATGAGTACGCAAAACTTTATGTACAGTATGAGGAAGCTAAAAAAACAAACGAAACACTTAAAGCACAATTAGACAAAGAAGAAGATCTCACCGATTTTAAAGTGAGAGAAGCGACTGTGATCGGCCGTTCCCCTGACCAATGGAACCAATTTATCTACATTAATAAAGGGGAAAAAGATGGTATTAAACCAAAGATGGCAGTCATTTCACCGCAAGGGTTTATTGGAAAAGTGACTAATGTGTCCTTGTTCCAATCAACGGTTCAGTTGATCAGTGATAATGATCGTACGAATCGTTTCTCTGCCATCGTTCAAGGTGAGAAGAACATCTTTGGAACAATTGAAGGTTATGATGCAAAAAAACAGGCGTTAGTGTTTAAAAAGATACCTGTAGATGCAAAGATCAAGAAAGGCCAAAAGGTCATTACTTCTGGTCTTGGAGATGTCTTTCCGCCCAACCTGCTCATCGGAGAAGTTATTGATATCGAACCAGATGAAGTGGGCTTAACACAAACGGCTTATTTAAAGCCTTCAGCAGATCTTTATGATATTGATCATGTGATGGTGCTTGAACGTGAAATGCCTGCAGTGGATGAAAGTTTAAGAGAAAAGGAGGAAGAATGATGAAAAAAGTCTTTCTTCCTTTTCTTATCTATTTAGCTTTTATAAGTGAAAGCTCTTTAGTACAAGCTTTCTTGCCTCAGGATAATAGTATGGATTGGCAGCTGGTTCCTCGTTTTTCAATGGTATTAATCTTGTTTGTTGCCATATATGTAAACACGACATACGGACTTTTGTATGGTCTTGCTTTCGGTCTGCTCACTGACCTTTTGTATACAGACATCATTGGTGTGTATTTGTTTTCAATGGCTGCTACAGCATACATTACATCAATTTTTTCAAGATATTTATTTGGGAACTTGATCGTGACTTTGCTTCTGTCCGTAGTAGGGGTTTCCATTTTAGAGTTTTTTGTATATGGTTTGAACAGTCTTATCGGGATCAGTACTCAGATGTTAGATGTATTCCTGTATAAAAGATTGTTGCCTACCCTCATCTTAAACGGTTTCTTTGCGATACTCATTTATTATCCGTTTGTAAAGCAGTTGAACCAAATAAAGGATACTCTAAAAGAAAACTAACTTCTGCAAAGAGGAATTTAGACCTAGCTGTCGAATGTTAGTACGTTGAGGTGAACAATGGCAATGGTACAAAAACTCCAGCACAGCGTTACAATTAAAGGAACAAAAGACGGCCTCGTTTTATTGTTGGATGATAAGTGTTCCTTCGATCTATTAGTCGAGGAGCTTAATGATAAGTTAACCGCCGGAAGCAGCCAGATGTTAAATGGCCCTGTCATATCCGTTAAAGTAAAAGCAGGGAATCGTTATTTGACAGCTGAACAAAAAGAGAAATTAATGGAAGTTCTTAAACAAAAAGAAAATCTTAACTTAGATCATATTGAGTCAGAGGTTATCACAAAAGCTGAAGCCGAAGAGATGAGAAAAGATGCTCAAGTAGTAACCGTTTCAAAAGTCGTCAGATCAGGTCAGGTGCTTGATATTCAAGGAGACCTGCTTCTGATCGGCGATGTTAATCCTGGGGCAACAGTTATGGCAACAGGAAACATTTATATTCTTGGTTCGCTAAAAGGAATCGCTCACTGCGGCACGAAAGGCAACGAAGAAGCGATCATTGCAGCATCCGTAATGAAACCTTCTCAACTCAGGATTGCTCACCATATTAATAGAGCGCCAGACTCTTATCCCGAACTAGGAAATGAGATGGAGTTTGCTTACATATCCAATGAAGAAAAACAGATTCGTATTGATCGAATCAGTGCTGTTCATCGATTAAGACCGAAACTGAACAGTTTGCTATAGAAAGGGGAATGAAGCATGGGAGAAGCGATAGTCATAACGTCTGGGAAAGGTGGAGTCGGTAAAACGACGACTTCTGCCAATTTAGGTACTGCTCTAGCTCTTTCTGGAAAAAAAGTTTGTCTTGTAGATACAGATATCGGGTTGAGAAACTTAGATGTATTGATGGGACTTGAGAATCGCATCATCTATGATCTTGTTGATGTAGCAGAAGAACGCTGCAAGCTTAAACAGGCTTTAATAAAAGATAAGCGCTTTGAGTGTTTGTACCTGCTCCCAGCAGCTCAAACAAAAGATAAATCTTCCATTACCCCTGAACAAGTGAAAAAGATCGTTCAGGAATTAAAGCAAGATTATGATTATGTGATTATTGACTGCCCTGCAGGTATTGAACAAGGTTTCAAGAATGCCATCGCAGGCGCAGATAAATCAATTGTTGTAACGAACCCTGAAACTGCTTCTATGCGTGATGCTGACCGCATTATCGGGCTTTTAGAACAAGAGGATATGGAACCGCCTAAACTTATTGTGAATCGTCTTCGTAATCATCTTGCTAAAAACGGTGATATGTTAGATGTTGATGAGATCGTCTCGGTACTTTCCATCGAACTTCTTGGAGTCGTGATCGACGATGAGAACGTAATCAAAGCTGCGAACAAAGGTGAACCCGTTGCGTTGCAGCCTGACTCGAAGGCTTCAATCGCGTACCGTAATATCGCAAGAAGAATTTTAGGTGAGTCTGTTCCACTTCTATCTTTAGAAGAAGACAAAGGTTTCTTTGGAAAGATCAAGACATTATTAGGTATGAAATAAGCATCGGCTTCTAGCTGATGCTTTTTTTGAGCTCTTACTCTGAGGATTTGAAAGGGATTGATTTCCGTTCCAGGATGCTCGCTTTCCGCGGGGCGACCGGTGAGCCACTTGCCGCTTTGCGCCTCTAAGTGTCTCACCTGACCGCTCGTCCCGCAGGAGTCTCGCACCTTACACTCCAACTTTCCAAAGATGTTTTAACAAAGGTATAACCAGCAGGCTTTGTTCTTGAACGAGGCAACCTTACGCTTAGGTGTGCAAGGAGCAACTTACAAGAAAGAGCTTTCTCGTTGCATGCTCTGTCAGTGGCTTGTAAGGTAGTGTTGCACCATTCACTCCAATCTAGATGTATATGGAGCTTTTGGATTTCTTCTTTTGCAACATATGCAAGTTGATTGGAGCGGAAGGTTGCCGACTCCTATGGGACGAGCGGTCAGGTGGAGACTCCTAACGGCGCGTAGCGGCAGGAGGCTCACCGGTCGCCCCATGGAAAGCGCGCAACCTGGAGCGTAAATCAACAACTTACTAAAACGACATAATTTTCATGCTCTAAAATCATCAAACCATTTACTCATATCTCCAACGGACAAGTCATAGGATGTACATATATGAGAAAAATGGAGGAACGGTTATGAAAAATAGAGCAGATGAAATCCGAAAGAAGTACGGTAACATTTCTAAGAACGGCAGTTCAAAAGAAAGTAGTAGCTCGGTTATTCCATCCAGGGACGTACCGGAAAAATCTCATCCTCTATTCAACCGTCATGCTATGTTAATGCAGATCATGTTTTCCATTATCTTATTCTTAATAGTAGGAATCGCATTTAAGAATAATAATGACCATACCGTACAGGCACAAAAGTTTGTCAAACACGTCTATCAAGAAGAGTTTCAGTTTGCGGCTGCAAAAGATTGGTATGAAGATAAATTTGGGAAACCGCTGGCTTTGTTCCCAAAAGATAAGTTACAGAAAGAGAAGAAAACAGAAGAAGTCAGTGAAGTATTTGCTGTTCCTGCAGATGGTAAAGTGTACGAGACGTTTAGTACAAACGGCAAAGGAATTGTTATTGAAACGGGTAAAGAAGAAGATGTTGAAACAGCGAAAAGTGGTTACATCGTGTATGCTGGGAAAAAGGAAGATCACGGATATACGGTAATTATTCAACACGCAGATGAACAAGAATCGTGGTATGGAGATCTTAAGGAAATTGATAAGTCCATCAAACTATACAATTACGTAGAGAGCGGAACGCGATTAGGTAAAGTGTCAGAGAGCAAGGATGGCAAGTCGGGTACATTTTATTTTGCGATAAAAAAAGATAAAAGCTTTATTGATCCTAGTAAGGTGATTGATATTGATTAATTTAATAATCGAATTCATACGAAAAATAAAGATCAATCCCGCCTTCTGGGTTGTCATTTTTGGTGCAGTCTATACAGGGCACTTCAGGGAGATCATCGTTTGGTTTTTCGTAGTTCTAATTCATGAGATGGGTCATTTTGCTGGTGCCCGTCTTTTTAATTGGAGAGTTTCAAGAATAGATCTTCTTCCTTTTGGAGGAGCGGCAGTAGTTGAAGAACATGGAACACGTCCATTTCATGAGGAGGTATGGGTGGCTGTTCTAGGTCCGCTTCAGCACATTTGGCTCACGGGCGCCGCTTATGTCTTAAGTCTGTCAAACATCATCTCTGCTGTTGATTTCTATTGGTTTTTTCTTTTGAATCTAACGCTTTTCTTGTTTAATCTTCTTCCGATATGGCCACTTGATGGTGGGAAAGTGCTATTTGCGTTTGTCTCGAAATGGGTTCCATACAGGGATGCGCAGCAGAAGTTTTTAATAGGTTCTGGAGTATTGTTACTAATTTGTAGTGTTTGGCAGATTTCATTACAGCCATCACACTTAAACCTTTGGGTAATCTGCCTTTTCTTAGGGTTAGCTCATATTCTAGAATGGCGCAGCAGACATTATGTATTCATACGATTCTTGCTGAACAGATTACAGCAATCAAACGTTAATGATACCCGTACGCTTATCGTTCCGCCAACATGGTCACTCTCAAAAGTCACCCATCACTTAGTAAAAGGAGTTTCGCATTCTATCGTCATCAAGAACATTAATCCTACAACAATCAATGAGAAGCAACTTTTAGAAGCTTATTTTTATAATCATTCTCCTGAGTGTGCAATCGGTAAAGTTTTTCGTTAGAATAGATACAGAGCGAAAAACAGGGAGATGTGAATGGAACGATGCAGCGTGTAGTAATCAATGCGATAGGAATGGAAAAACGAACGGCTTTATTGGAGAATGAAAAGCTGGTTGAATGCGCAGTTCATAGACCAACAAAAAGTCCGTCAACAGGAAACATCTATAAAGGAAAAGTACAAAAGGTTTTACCAGGTATGCAAGCGGTGTTTGTAGATATTGGAACGAGCAAGAATGGCTTTCTTCATAAAGATGATCTGCCTGCTTTTCAACAGCTTCCTGGTGAAGAACAAAAGAAAGTATCCATTTCAAACCTTATAAAAGAAGGGGAATCGATCCTTGTACAAGTCGTTAAAGAAGAGACTGGAGATAAAGGTGCCAAATTAACAGCCCTCATCTCGTTTACAGGACATCTTCTCGTTTATTTTCCTTTCACACCTCACATTGGAATATCAAAAAAAATAAAAGAATCTCATCGCGCAAAGCTGCAGGACTGGGGAGATTCTGTCATAAATAGCAACGAAGGATTGATCATTCGAACGGGTTGCGAAGAATTTCCTGAAGTAGAAATGAATCAAGAGCTTGAGAGCCTGAGAAGACAGTTAAATGAAGTGCAAAAAACCTTTGATACCAAAAAGGCACCTGCTCTTATTGTACAACCATATTTTTTCTATCCACTTTTGGAGAGATGGCTCAATCCCCACGTCGAAGAAATTTTAGTGGATGACTATAATACGTATCATCAAGTCAAAGAGTATGCTGCGTCTTTTCAAAATCCACTTTCCGTTACACTATATAATGAAAAAGAACCACTCTTTCGTAAGCTAGGAATTGAAACGGATATCGAAAAAACACTTTCACCACTTGTATGGTTGAAGAACGGGTCTTCACTATATTTTAATGTGACTGAAGCTTTAACGGCGATTGATGTAAATACCGGTAAGTACACTGGAAAAAAGGATCGATTGAAGACTGTAGTTGAAACGAATAAGATCGCTGCAATAGAAATTATGAAACAGCTTCGACTGCGTAATATTGCCGGCATGATCGTCATTGACTTTATTACGATGCAATCAAACGAAGACAAAGAACAAGTCCACAAAATTATGCGTGAAGCTTTAAAGAAAGATTCTGCTACCATGATTTTGCATGGCTTTACGAAAATGGGTTTGTTTGAGATGACTAGAAAAAAAGAAAGACCTTCATTACTTGAGACTCTTGCTACAAAGATCGATCGCCATATGATGGATGGATATATACTGCGGCCTGAAACCTTTTATTATGAGATGGATCGTATAATGAAAGAATACACATACGAAGATCATGACGCCTTATGGATGGAAGTGCCAAGCCACTTTTCTGAATGGCTGAAGAAAAACCCTGAAAAGCTGAAGCATCTTGAAAAACAGCATGAGATTTCTGTGATCGTATCTAGCGGTTCGTCAAACCGGGAAATGTCAGTCAGACAATCAGGAAAAATAGATGAAATAAGAAGCAGGATGTTGAAAGATACACATTGACATGAGGGTGCCAAACATGGTATCCTTTTTTCGTTAGTGTTTGGAGCACCCGCTCCAACCGCACAGACCAGGTTTTAAGTATTTTATATACACCTGGGATGGCGAGTCTGAGTATAAGAGGAGGTGCACGTTGATGTACGCAATTATTCAAACTGGTGGTAAGCAAGTTCGAGTTGAAGAAGGTCAAGCAATCTATGTTGAAAAACTAGATGTTGAAGCTGGAGCGTCAGTAACATTCGAGGATGTATTGATGGTAGGTGGAGATAGCTTGAAAGTAGGAGCTCCTTTAGTTGAAGGTGCTACAGTTACGGCAACAGTTGAAAAACATGGCCGTGGCGAAAAAGTGGTTGTCTACAAGTTTAAGGCGAAGAAGAACTACCGCCGTAAGCAAGGACACCGTCAACCATACACAAAAGTTGTGATTGAAAAAATTAACGGGTAATTCTCATGATTCTAGTTTCTATATACAGGAACAAAGATCAAGACATACTTTCGTTTACGATGGAAGGACATGCTGATTATGCTCCACATGGCCAAGACTTGGTTTGTGCAGCAGCTACAGCGGTGTCGTTCGGTACGATCAATGCGATAGAAAAACTTTGCGGCTATGAGCCAGAAGTGACTACTCATGAAGATGGTGGTTTTCTAACGTTAAACGTACCGGGAAATCTTAATGATTCTATACATCAAAAAACACAGTGGCTTTTGGAAGGCATGGTTGTATCCCTTGCTTCAATTGAAGAAGGATACAGCGAGTATATAAAATTGACTGAACATGAAGGAGGTGCAACGAATGCTTAAATTAAACCTTCAATACTTTGCCTCTAAAAAAGGGGTAGGTAGCACAAAGAATGGTCGTGACTCACAGTCTAAGCGTCTAGGCGCTAAGCGTGCTGATGGACAATTCGTTTCTGGTGGTTCAATTCTTTACCGTCAACGTGGTACTAAGATCTATCCTGGTACAAACGTAGGTAAAGGCGGAGATGACACACTATTTGCTAAGGTAGACGGAGTTGTACGTTTCGAACGTTATGGCCGTGACCGCAAAAAGGTAAGTGTTTACCCAATCGCGCAAGAAGCGTAAGAGGGAGATGAAAACTCTAACCAGATTGGTTAGAGTTTTTTCTTTGCTTTGTTAGTGTATTAAGTACTGCGCTAAATTTGTTGGTGTGAGGTATAGCCCTATTAAAAGGAAAGGCTAGGAGTGCGATGATGTCAAACAAATGGACAACTGTCGATCTTTTGCGCCACGCCAGGCATGACTGGCTTAACCAGCTACAGCTTATTAAAGCAAACCTATCACTTGGCCGCACAGAGCGGGCAAAAGAGATTATGAATGAAGTTATTGAACTATCACGGGAAGAATCAAGAATCTCTAACCTGAAAACCCCGAATTTATCGGAGTACTTATTAACATATAACTGGTTGAAGCATCCGGTGAAATTGTATGGAAAAGTAAATGGTGAAAGCGGGGATTTCAGCTTATTTGAAAAGGAATTGTTACATACGACGAAAGAAGTATGTGATGTGTTGAATAATTCCATTTCGGGTTATGATGAATACTCACTTACTGTTACATTTGATCCTGCAGCTCTTCGAGTTTGTTATACCTTTCAAGGGATGCTAACAGATGAGAAGGATACGTATGAAGTATTGAGAAATATTTTTTCAACACATAAAAGCATGTTACTCATCGAAAGCTATAATCAGGAAAATAAGTGTTATTTTGATATTCAGTTAACTTCCTAATGGAAGGAGGAGAATTTAAATGTTTGTCGATCAGGTCAAGATTTATTTAAAAGCAGGTGACGGCGGAAACGGAATGGTTGCATTTCGCCGTGAAAAATACGTTCCAGACGGTGGTCCTGCTGGTGGTGACGGAGGAAAAGGAGCAAACGTAATCTTTGAAGTTGAAGAAGGATTACGAACGCTTATGGACTTTCGTTACAACCGTCATTTTAAAGCCCCTCGAGGTGAACATGGTATGTCTAAGGGCATGCATGGAAAAAAAGCGAACGATATGATTGTTAAAGTTCCTCCTGGTACTGTTGTGACAGATGCTAATACAGGAGAAACGATTGCTGATCTCGTTCATCATCAGCAGCGAGCGATCATCGCTAAAGGCGGTCGAGGCGGCCGTGGAAACACACGTTTTGCTACTCCAGCAAACCCAGCTCCGGAGATTGCCGAGAACGGTGAACCAGGCGAAGAACGAGAAGTAACATTAGAATTGAAAGTCTTAGCTGACGTAGGTTTAGTAGGGTTTCCGAGTGTAGGGAAATCAACTTTCTTATCGATCGTTTCAGCAGCTAAGCCAAAAATTGCTGAATACCATTTTACAACGATCACTCCTAACTTAGGTGTTGTTGCGGTTGAAGATGGAAGAAGCTTTGTAATGGCTGACCTTCCAGGTTTGATCGAAGGTGCTCACGAAGGTGTTGGACTCGGTCATCAATTCTTAAGACATATTGAACGAACACGTGTTATTCTTCATGTTATCGATATGTCTGGAATGGAAGGGCGAGATCCTTATGATGATTTCGTAAAAATCAACGATGAGCTTAATCAGTACAACATGCGATTAATGGAGCGTCCTCAAATAGTTTTAGCTAACAAAATGGACATTCCAGGTGCTGAAGAAAACCTTGAGATCTTCAAAGAGAAAGTGGGAGAAGACGTAAAAGTATTCCCAATTTCTGCGATTTCTCGTCAAGGTATCAGAGAAGTCCTTTTCACAACAGCTGATACTCTAGAGGTTACGCCTGAGTTCCCACTGATTCATGATGATGGTGGAGAACAGCAAAGGGTGCTATATAAGCATGAAAAAGAAGATGCTGGTTTCTATATTACTCGTGATCCAGCAGGTATTTTTGTTATCAATGGTCCAAAGATTGAAAAGCTGTTTAAGATGACAGACTTTTCTCGAGAAGAAGCAACAAAGCGTTTTGCAAGACAGATGCGTACTCTTGGAGTAGACCAAGCGTTACGTGACCGTGGAGCAGAGCATGGCGATGTTGTTCGAATCCTCAAATATGAGTTTGAATTTATCGATTAAAAGAAGGCAGCCTATCGTGTAGGCTGTCTTTATTTTATACAAATGTCCGTGTGAGATAGACATAGGAAGCCAATCCTATTATAATAAAGGTAAGAAAGTCACCGGAGGAAAGCCAAATGAAAAATGACCAGCAATATTATATGGTAAGAGAAGATGTTTTGTCTGAATCTATGCAAAAAGCGCTGGAAGCAAAGTCTCTCTTAGATCGAGGAAAAGTTAAAACAGTCGCAGAAGCCGCAGAAAAAGTTGGCTTGAGCCGAAGTGCATTTTATAAATACCGTGATGGAATCTTTCCGTTTCATACGATGGTAAAAGAAAAAATTATTACACTTTCCATTCACTTAGAAGACAGATCTGGTGCCCTGTCGAGCCTGTTAACAGTTGTTGCTTCCCAAGGGTGCAACGTTTTAACGATCAATCAGACGATTCCGTTGCAGGGACGTGCACATATTACATTAACGATCGAAACAAACATGCTTCAAGGAGATATGAAGGACTTGTTAAGCACATTAAACCGTATGGAAACGGTTGAACGAGTTGAAGTAGTAGGAACCGGCGCATAAAAAAATCCCTGGCTTATACAGCCGGGGATTTCTTTTTACCTTATAATAAAAATCCTTTTTCCTTTAAAGCACCACAAACTTTATCGAGTTTCTCTTCAGAGTCTGATGAGAGAGTGTGCATGTGGATGCCCTCTGTTAATTCACTTAAAAGACTGGCATTCGTATCTCTTAGACGTTTGATCAAATCTTCAACATCCTTACGCGTTGAGAGTTTGAGTGAAGCTTTTATATCTCCATAAACAGGGTGTTCAACGGTCACATCTTCGACTGTAACTCCGTAATCCACGATTGTTATGAGTTCGTTTGTTGTTTCTTCTGGTGGATGATTGGCAGCAATCACACGCGAATATTTCTTGTTTGAGTCGTTCTTCAGGTAAATATAGCCTTGAGCTGTTGCCATGATCGGCTCACCGCTTGCTTTTAAAAGTGACATGTCTTGTACGATAACTTGTCTGCTCACATTCGTTCTACTGGCGAGAATAGAACCACTAAGTGGCTTGTCAGCTTTCATCAGCCACTCTATGAGCTGCGAACGTCTATCATCACCTTTTAATTTCTCGTTACTCATCTTGTTATTACCTCACTAACCGATCTGAAGTTATTTGTTATTTCAATAAGTACTTTGCCAAGTAAAGTAATTTCTTCAGAAGTTGTTTGATGACTAGTCGATATTCGGACTAATTCATGAGCTTCACTCTCAGTTCTTCCAAGTGCAAGTAAGGTTTTAGAAGGTGCCTGCTGTCCGTTCTTGCATGCTGATCCTGTTGAAACAGCGATTTTTAATCGATTAAGCTCTTGCATCATGATCTGACCTTCCATCCCTTTAGCCCGGATTGGAATGATGAAAGGAGAGCTGTCATCAAAGCCTTCAAAGACTATGTTCTTATTTGTAAGTATAGACGATATGAGTAGTTTTCGCATGTCAACAGCATGCTGATAGTGTTCATTCTGTAGTTGAAATGCCTCTTCTGCTGCTGTTACAAAAGCTGTTACTGACGGGAGATCAACGGTACCTGCTCGGAATCCCCGTTCATGCGTGACCTCAGCTAGAAGAGGAGCTATATGAACAGAAGGTGAAATGTATACAGCACCGGTTCCTTTTGGTCCGTTTATCTTGTGTGCAGACATAGTAAAAGCATCAATATTCATAGATTGAAAATAACTTTTATTCCATTTTCCGAATGATTGAACACAATCACTATGAAACAGAACGCCACGATCCTTTAAAAGTTTACCGATCTCTCTAATATTCTGAACGATCCCCGTTTCGCTGTTCACATGCTGAATGGTGACTAGAACAGTATCTGGTCGAATAGAAGACAGCAAGGTATTGATTGAGACCTTTCCATTTTTTTGTACGGGTATTCTTGTTATCTCATACCCGTTCTTCTCTAAGAATTTAAGAACATAATCAACAGAAGGGTGTTCGATACTTGATGAGATAATGTGTTTTCCTTTATAGTTTGCTCCATGTGCTAAAGAAGTAATAGCCAGAAAATTACCATCAGATCCCCCGCCAGTAAAATAGATTCCCTCACTTTCTTTACCTAACAAGTCAGCTAAAGAACACCGAGCATGTTCCAATAAATCGCGAGCTGCCAGACCACCCTCGTGAAGACTCTCTGTATTTTGGAAATACGTTTTTGAAGTTTGTACGAAAGCGTTAAGCGCTGAATCAGACAATGGTGAAGTTGCTGCATAATCAAGATATATCAAGGTTTCCACCTCAGTTTTAATAAAATTGTTGTATCTAGTTTAAATCTATGTAAATATAGGTGTCAAGACACGTGTAAAGTTGAGGTGTTATGTGTTTATGAAACATATTGAAGCAGATGTTTTAATTATTGGCGGAGGAATCGCTGGATTGATGGCTGCTGAATATTTAAGTTCGCATAAGAATGTGATAGTTATCACAAAGTTTTCTGCAGAGAAATCAAATTCTTTTTTGGCTCAAGGGGGAATTTCTGCAGCTATAGATAAAGAGGACTCTTGGGCGGAGCATTTTTTAGATACTCTCAAGGCGGGGCACCATCATAATGATCAAGAGGCTGTCAAACAACTTGTGAAAGAAGGAGAAAGTGTCGTTCGTACACTTACTGAATGGGGAGTATGCTTTGACAGACATGAGAACGGTTCTATTATGTTGGGTAAAGAAGGCGGACACCATCGAAACCGTATTGTTCATGCTGGAGGAGATCAAACAGGTAAAAAAGTGATAGAAGCTTTAATTAGACGAGTAAGAAGTAAGGTTAAGATGGTCAGCCATCAATATGCCGTTGACTTGATCATACAAGATCAAAAGTGTATTGGTGTGTATTGTAAGGATGACGAAAATCAGACCAAGATCTTTCAAGCTGAAAAGACAATATTGGCAGGTGGAGGTTATGCGGGGATCTATGGAACGAACTCAAATGCATATGGATCGGATGGGAGCGTTCTAAGCATGGCTTACCGTGCCGGAGTAGAACTTTCGGACTTGGAGTTTGTCCAATTCCATCCAACCCTTTTATCAGGAAGAGTTCCTGCAGGATTGATCACCGAAGCTGTTCGTGGCCAGGGTGGAATATTGGTCAATTCGAGTGGTGTTCCATTCATGAAGGATGTTCATCCGTTAAAAGACCTTGCACCGCGAGATATCGTATCTAAGAGACTCTTTCAAGAGATTCACGTTCAGGGTGAGAAAGTTTTCTTGGATATTTCTTCGATTAAAGAATTTAAAAGTAAATTTCCTGGGGTGACGATGCTTTGCGAGAATGCTGGTATCGATTTGAATAAAGGGCTGATACCTGTATCACCTGGTGCGCATTTTACGATGGGTGGTATCGTTACAGATCAAACCGGAAAGACCTCGTTGCGAGGGCTGTATGCTATAGGAGAGTGCGCGAATACGGGTGTACATGGTGCAAATCGGTTGGCTAGCAATTCTCTTCTTGAAGGAGCAGTTTTTGCAAAAGAAGCAGCAAAAAGTATTCTTTCATCAGAGGGAACCGAAACGCGGCCTGCCATTATAAAAAGAAAGATGTCGAACGATGAGAAATCCATTCAACAACGAAATCTTCTGCAAGAAGAAGAGATTCAACGTCTTATGGATAAATATGCGGGCATCGTCAGAAGCAAAAAAGAGTTGATGAATGCCGCAGAAACTCTGGACCTCCGATCTTGGAAAACTGAACTGCTCAAAGAACCCCTCCCTGTGATCAAGAGATTCAACATGCAGACCATCGCATGGTTGACAGTAACAAGTTGCCTGAAGAGAGAAGAAAGCAGAGGAAGTCATTATCGCAATGATTTTCCTTCTCAGAACAATGAATGGAACTCAAAAAAAATAATAAGGAGTTTGTGGCATGATGAATCCATTATTGCTGAAAAAACAGCTGCAGGAATTTTTAATTGAAGATATTGGATCAGGAGACTTGTCAGCGTCTCTTTTTGAAGATCATACAGAAGTCACCGCAACGATTATGGCGAAAGAAAATGGAGTAATGGCAGGTGGACAAATTTTATCTATTGGATATGAATTGATTGATAGCAGCATACAAACGAGTATCTTTGTCAACGAAGGAGAGAAGTTTGCTGCAGGAACAGCATTAGCTGAGATTACGGGGAGAAGACAGAGTGTTCTATCTGGTGAAAGAGTCATACTAAACCTTCTGCAACGTCTGTCAGGTATAGCGACGATCACAGCTAAAGCAGTCTCTTGTTGTGAAGGTGAAACTCGTATTTGTGATACCAGAAAGACGACACCAGGATTAAGAATGCTTGAAAAGTATGCGGTCCGATGCGGAGGAGGATACAATCACCGGTTTGGACTCTACGATACCGTGATGCTAAAGGATAATCACTTAGCGGGATTTCCTTCTATTCGAGAAGCGGTTGAAACAGCGCGTAAAAAGTGTGGACACACCGTAAAGATAGAAGTAGAAACAGAGACGGAAGAACAAGTGATCGAAGCTGTCTTAGCTGGAGCGGATATTATCATGTTTGATAATTGCAGCCCACAAGAGATTAAACAAAGACTTACACATGTACCTTCAAGTATTATAACGGAAGCCTCTGGCGGGATTACACTGGATGAGATTAAGAAGTATAGTGAAACCGGCGTTGACTACATTTCTCTCGGTTACTTGACTCACTCTTATAAAGCACTAGATATTAGCATGAATGTTAAAGGAGTTGTAAAACATGACGTTATTAAAAACGTTTTCTAAAACAAATGTATTACCAGATCGATATAGCACCATGTCAGTTGAAGAAATGGAAGCTAGGGTTCACGAGATTAAAAGCAGCTTAGGAACGCGTTTGTTCCTTCCGGCTCATCATTATCAAAAAGATGAAATCGTTCAATTTGCAGATGTTACAGGTGACTCTCTTCAGCTTGCAAAAATTTCTGCAGAGAATAAAGATGCTGACTTTATCGTTTTCTGTGGTGTCCATTTTATGGCTGAAACAGCTGACATGTTGAGCACTGACAATCAGATAGTTATACTGCCAGATTTGAAAGCAGGTTGTTCGATGGCGGATATGGCGAATATTCATCAAACAGAGAGAGCTTGGATCGAACTTCAAAAAATCTTTGGTGATACGATCCTGCCACTTACTTATGTAAACTCAACTGCTGAGATAAAAGCATTTTGTGGGAAGAATGGCGGGGCTACTGTTACTTCTTCAAACGCTAAAAAGATGGTAAGCTGGGCTTTCGATCAAAAAGAAAGATTGCTTTTTCTTCCCGATCAGCATTTAGGAAGAAATACTGCATTTGATCTAGGTATAGCACTAGAAGATATGGCGATCTGGGATCCGATCTCAAACCGATTGATCTATGACGGTACGGATATCGAACAAATTAAAGTGATCCTATGGAAAGGGCATTGTTCTGTTCATGAGAAGTTTACCGTAGATCAGATTGCAGACTTTAGAGAGAATCATTCAGAGTTTCAGATTATTGTTCATCCAGAATGTACGCATGAGGTTGTAAGAGCTAGTGACTTGAACGGATCTACTCATTTTATTATTGAGACGATCAAACATGCAGAACCAGGAACAAGCTGGGCTGTCGGAACAGAGATGAATCTTGTAAACAGATTGGCTCAACAGTTCAGTGACAAGAAGATCGTCTCATTAAATCCGAATCTCTGTCCATGCCTTACGATGAATCGTATAGATCTGCCACACTTGTTATGGTCACTTGAAAATGTTATAGACGGAAATGTAGAAAACGTAATTAAAGTAGATGAAGAAACAAAAAAATATGCAATCACAGCATTGAACCGGATGATGTAGTGTTTCTCCCCCTGTCATAACCTCCTTTTATGAGGCATAAATTGATAAAGGAATAATGTCACTTCTAATACGATGTAGCAATATGCCCAAATGTTCATATACTGTAAGGAAATTTGGCAGGAGGGAGTTTTGCAGCGTGAGAATACACATTGTGCAAAAAGGGGACACACTCGATAAGATTGCTGAAAAATACGATGTACCAGTAAATGAATTAAGAAAAGCAAATCCAGGTTTCTCAAAAACAGATGTAATTGAACGGGGGGAAAAGGTTAAAATCCCGATCAAGATGCCTGGTATGAAGAAAGAACAGCCTATTGTTCCGGTTAAAGAAAAACCGAAACCAATTGCACCTGTTCAAGAGACTCCGAAGCCAGCGCCGGTTAAGCCTGCTCCAAAGAAACCAGCGCCGGTAAAGCAAGAAATGAAGCCGGCACCAATGAAGCCGGCACCAATGAAGCCTGCCCCATTAAAACCAGCACCAACAAAGATGGAAAAGAAAGATGCTCCGATGAAAAAGGATGCACCGTCGAAAAAAGATGTTCCCATGAAAAAAGATGTTCCTATGAAAAAAGATTCACCAATGAAAAAAGATGTTCCAATGCTAAAAGATCAACCGATGAAAGCACCGATGAAACAGCCTATGGCACCTATTCATGATAAAGATTTTGCTGGAATGGTGGAGTCCTCAAATCTAGGGCATTATGTTCCGATGGGATACCCAAATCAGCAACCAAACATAGCGAACATGCCGAATATGGCAAATCAACCAAACATAGCGAACATGCCAAATATGGCAAACCAGCCAAATATGGCGAACCAACCTAATATGCCAAACCAACCAAATGTGGCGAGCAAGCACGGGATATATGCAGGAAAAGACGGCTACGCGCCAAATAAACATCCATTTTTAATGGAAGAATCATCTGGAATGATGCAGAACATGTATGGTTCTATGCCTCCAATGTTTCCTAAACCACAAACCTATTCCCAAATGCCACAGGGTTATGGAATGATGCCGCCACAAGGGTTCAGCGGAATGCCGCAACTTTATGGTGGCGGATACCCTCAAGGTGGTCAACAAGGTGGAGGCAGTATGCAGCAGGGAGGTTCTATGCCTTTTGGAGAATACCCTGATTCAGATATGGATCAAATGCCTTCCGGAGAATATACACCTGGCGGTCAACAAATGCAAGATATGCAAATGGGAATGCAACAGCCAGGATCAATGGGCATGATGCCTATGGGTATGCCACAAGGATTTAGTGGAATGCCACAGATGGGTCAAATGGGAATGGGTATGATGCCGCAAGGCGCGGGAATGCCAGGAATGGGTCAGATGGGTATGATGCCACAAGGTGGTGGAATGCCAGGAATGCCGCAGATGGGTATGATGCCGCAAGGTGGTGGAATGCCGGGAATGCCGCAGATGGCTATGATGCCTCAAGGCGCGGGAATGCCAGGAATGGGTCAGATGGGCATGATGCCGCAAGGCGCGGGAATGCCAGGAATGGGTCAGATGGGTATGATGCCACAAGGCACGGGAATGCCAGGAATGCCGCAGATGGGTATGATGCCGCAAGGTGCGGGAATGCCAGGAATGGGCCAGATGGGTATGATGCCGCAGGGCGGTGGAATGCCTGGGATGCCTCAACAGATGCCACAAGGTATGCCTAACCCTTATTCACAAGCTCAATCTCGTGAAATAGATGAGAATTTTACGGAAGAAACGGAAGAAGATGAATAGGGACGTAAGGGACGATTTCCAAGGGGATCGTCTTTTTTTAAAAAAGATGAATGAAATGGGTCTTGATGTGCTTGACTTTGGTTTTTTTCGAGAGAACGTTATCTGGATTAAAACCAAACAAGGAAAATTTGTTTTAAAAGGGTTCAACCGATCCGAAACTTGCAGCAAACAATTGAAGCTCTCTAAACTGTATCATGGGCAAAAGCCTAGGATTATGGGCACTTATACCGCATTTCCGAATCAGAAAAAAACCGTTCAATTCGGAAAATACATTTGGGCAATCATGCCGTTTTATAAAGGAGAAGGTCTTCATTTTGGCAAAAAGGACGATGTGAAAGCTGGAGTTGAGGCGATCAGCCGTTTTCATTCTTTCTCAAAACATATACCGGCACCACTCTATGAACAATTGTCTTCATATTCTTTGTTTAAAAAATGGAGTGACAGATTGGACGCCTTTAAATTTCATGCACGATCTGCAAATTGGAATCATCAGATGCAACCTTTAATTTCTGAAATCATAATGTGGGGAGATTGGAGCTTAAGTCATTTTGATCATGAAGCTGTAAAAACGCTGGAGAAAAAAGCATATAAGAAAAAAGAAATTACACATGGCGATGTTGCTCCACATAATTTTGTGAAGTATAAAGATAAAGACACGTATCTGATTGACTTTGACCTTTTTGCAGCGGTTCCTCAAGCCTTTGATTGGCTGCAGTATGCAAATCGAATCTTACCGTTTTGGCATTGGTCTTACGCTAAGATGGAAGAGTTTGGTAATGAGGATTTCTTAAAATATTTTACTAAAAAATGGTTTGTTATTTGCTTAGTATTTCCTACAGACCTCTATCGAGAATGGAATAGGGCCCTTAAAACGGGTGACAAGGAAATGATTGAAGCTGTAACAAGGTTTACGTTGCGAGATTTTTCTCACAGAAAAAAATTTGTTGAAAAGATAATGAAGAGGATGAGTTAACAATCATCCTACATTTAACAGATTAATTAGAGCCTTCTTCTGCCAAGCTAATGGTGAAAGGAGGTTTTTCCATTGAACTTTTTAGGGAAATCACTTACAGTATCAATCCTAGCAGTAGGTCTTGTAGGCTGTAATGGTGTAAATGAATCACAGGATAAGAATGACAACGATGTTCGACCGATTGGGTACTACTCCAATGAGGGAGATAATCGTGGTGATCTTGACCGCGGTAATGGATTCATAACTGATATGGCTGATCGAGATGTAAATGATCATACTGCAACTTACCATGAAGACTATGATGGTAAACTTGCTGAACGTATTGCGAAAAATGTCAATGACATCCGGGGTGTAGACGATGCTCACGTTATTCTTGAGGATAACAACGTCATTGTAGGAATAGACACGGATAATAAGAAGAGGACGGAACTAACTAAAAAAGTTAGAGAGATCACTTCTAAATTGGCACCAAATCGTGATGTGAAAATTGTAGCTGATCGAGATATGGTTGACCGCATTGAGAACGTTGATAACGATCTGCGAGATGGCCGTGCTTACACGGAAGTTGAATCAGATGTTCGCGGAATCAGCAACGATATCGTAAATGCCGGCAGTGACCTTGGAAATGCGATAAAACGTCCTTTCGAAAACAACCGCTAGAATAAAAAAGAACTGTCAGAAGTTAATTCAACTTTTGATCAGTTCTTTTTTTGTTGTTTATGAAACCTCCTTCTTTTTTAAAAGTATGTAAAAGAGTTTCTTATTTAAATTTCATCTGAAAGTGTACAAAATACGTCTTCAACGGACGTTCACAAAGTAATCAAATTCACTTTTTATAAGGAATTAAGGGAGAGCCTATGATACAATAAGCAATAGAAACATACGCTCGTGTTTAGCGTTAGGGAGAGAAGAATTTGATTGAAAGTATTTCTGGAAATGTAGATTACATAACGGCAGAATATATTGTTATTAACAATAATGGAATCGGATATAAAATTTTATGTCCAAATCCGTTTATTTATAAATTAAACGATCAAAAAACGGTATATACGTATCAATATGTTCGTGAGGATATACTGGCACTTTATGGTTTTAAGAATAGAAAGGAACGCGATTTGTTCTTAAAATTATTGAACGTGTCTGGAATCGGTCCAAAGGGAGCATTAGCGATCGTTGCCTTCGGTCAGCCTGAGCAGGTGGTCAATGCGATCGAACAGGAAGATGAAAAGTTCCTAACGAAATTTCCTGGTGTAGGAAAGAAGACGGCACGTCAGATGATCTTAGATCTGAAAGGTAAGATCTCAATCTTCGCTGATGTAGAATTCATGGATGGACTTTTCGCAGATGTTGAACCAGAGAGTGATGAACTTGACGAAGCGCTTGAAGCTCTTGCTGTCTTAGGTTATGGCAGAAAAGAAATCCAAAGAATTCTTCCGGATCTGAAAAAAGAAAAGATGTCAGCAAACGAATATGTTAAAGCGGCATTAAAGAAGTTAATGAATTCATAAGGACGTGAGGATGTATGGAAGAGAGAATTGTTTCTTCAGAGGAACGTCGAGATGAAGCAAATATCGAGTTAAGCCTGCGCCCTGAACTATTAGACGAGTATATTGGACAAACCTCCGTAAAGGATAATTTGCGGATTTTTATTAAAGCTGCAAAACTTCGCAACGAACCTCTTGATCATGTGCTTTTGTACGGACCTCCTGGTTTAGGTAAGACCACGCTGGCATCGATCATTGCAAACGAGATGGAAGTTAACTTGAGAACAACTAGTGGACCAGCTATTGAACGGCCTGGTGACCTGGCAGCGATCCTAACATCGTTAGAACCAGGTGATGTGCTGTTCATCGATGAAATTCACCGATTATCTCGTGCCATAGAAGAGATTTTATATTCGGCAATGGAAGACTTTTGTTTAGATATCGTGATCGGAAAAGGAGAGGTTGCAAGATCTGTGAGGTTAGACTTGCCTCCTTTCACATTGATCGGCGCGACCACAAGAGCGGGTTCTTTATCAGCTCCTCTCCGAGATCGTTTCGGGGTACTTGCAAGGCTGGAATATTATAAGCCGGATGAGCTAGGTGAGATCGTAAGGCGAACAGGTGATGTCTTTGGGGTCAGAGTAGATGACTTATCTGCTGAAGAGATCGCGAGAAGATCAAGAGGTACACCGAGGATCGCAAACCGTTTGTTACGTCGTGTCAGAGATTTTGTGCAGGTTGAAGGCAAGGATACGATTTCTTTGCCAATCTGTCAGAAAGCTTTAGAACTTCTGCAAGTAGACCGTTTAGGTTTAGACCATATTGACCATAAATTATTACTAGGGATCATTCACACGTATAAAGGCGGTCCTGTAGGTCTAGAGACCATTTCGGCTACAATAGGTGAAGAATCGATGACGATTGAAGATGTTTATGAGCCGTATCTTCTTCAGATTGGCTTTTTACAGCGTACTCCACGTGGACGGATGGTAACAGAACAGGCCTATCAATACTTTGGACTGGAGGCTTCCGCAGATTGAACAAACTGTTAATCGTTGCAGGAATCGTCCTAATTATTATAGGATTAGTAGGGACGTATATCGGTAAACTTCCTGGAGATATGGTTTGGAAAAAAGGAAACACGACCGTTTATTTTCCAATCATGACATCCATTATCATCAGTGTTGTACTTTCCTTGATCTTCATGATCATAGGTCGATTTAAATAGAAAGTTATTGCAACTTTGCTCTTGAAGTGGTTGATTTCCACTCGGGTTGCTCGCTTTCCGCGGGGTGTGAGGTGAGCCTCATAGCTTTTAGGAGACTCACCTGTCTAGCTACAGTGGCTAGCTCCTCGAGGTCAAAAGTCAATCGGTCATGAAGGCAAACAAACGCCTTCTTAGACCGTTCGCCTTTCGCTTGTTGAGCTGAACGAGCCACTATCGCTTTTTGAACTGTCCCGCTGATCCCACAGGAGTCTTGCACCCTACGTTCCAATCAACCTGTCATGGGGACGAGCAAAGTTTACTTAGAAAAGTGCTATATAGAAAGCAGGAATACATTACATGAACGTAAATGATTTTGATTTCCATCTACCTGAGGAATTAATTGCGCAAACACCGCTTGAGAACCGCACTTCCTCAAGGTTGATGGTGTTAGATAGATCACAAGAAACAATTGAACATAAACATTTTTATGATTTGAAAAATTTTTTAAAAGCAGGAGACTGTCTTGTCTTAAATGACACACGTGTTCTTCCGGCAAGACTTTTCGGGCAAAAATCTGATACAGGTGGAAAAGTAGAGGTGCTTCTTTTAAAAGAAGAAGGCAACGACACTTGGGAAACCCTTGTTAAGCCAGCAAAAAGAATAAAACCTGGAACGGAAATCTCATTTGGAGACGGCCGTTTAAAAGCAGTTTGTACAGGTGAGAGTGACCATGGAGGCAGACAGCTAAAGTTTATTTATGAGGGAATTTTCTATGAACTTCTCGATGACCTTGGTCAGATGCCACTTCCACCATATATTAAAGAACAGTTAGAAGAAAAAGATCGTTATCAGACTGTTTATGCTGTACATCAAGGTTCTGCAGCTGCTCCAACCGCGGGACTGCATTTTACGACAGAATTGATCGAAGAGATTAAAGCTATAGGTGTACATGTAACGTTCATTACTCTTCACGTCGGTTTAGGCACGTTTCGTCCTGTTAGTGTAGAGAATGTTCTGGAGCATGACATGCATGCAGAATTTTATCAAGTCACAAAAGGAACAGCGGAACTGTTAAATGGGGTTAAAGAAGCTGGAGGAAGAATTATTACTGTTGGAACAACGAGTACACGAACACTTGAAACGGTAGCAAATAAATTCGATGGCAAGTTTAAAGAAGATTCTGGTTGGACAGATATCTTTATCTATCCTGGTTATACGTTTAAGGCGATCGATGGATTGATTACAAATTTCCATCTTCCAAAATCAACATTAATCATGTTGGTGAGCGCATTAGCCTCAAAAGATTTCGTTTTAAGAGCATATCATGAAGCCGTTGAAGAAAAGTATCGCTTTTTCAGTTTCGGTGACGCGATGCTTATACTTTAAGGGGGATATAATTTAAGATGAAACCAGCAGTAACATATGAATTAATAAAAACGTGCAAACAATCAGGTGCAAGATTAGGGAAAGTTCATACTCCGCACGGAACATTTGAAACACCTATCTTCATGCCGGTGGGAACATTAGCAACAGTAAAAACGATGAGTCCTGAAGAACTTAAAGAGCTTGGAGCAGAGATCATTCTGAGCAATACGTATCACCTATGGTTACGTCCTGGTCATGATATCGTAAAAGAAGCTGGTGGTCTTCATAAATTTATGAACTGGGATCGTCCGATTCTTACAGATTCAGGCGGCTTTCAAGTCTTCTCATTAAGTGATCTGAGAGAGATCAAAGAAGAGGGTGTTCACTTCAGAAATCATCTGAGCGGTGAAAAGCTTTTCTTAAGCCCTGAGGGTGCAATGGAGATTCAGAACGCGCTAGGTTCTGATATTATGATGGCGTTTGATGAGTGTCCGCCTTATCCTGCAGAATATGATTATATGAAAGCTTCTGTTGAACGAACAAGCCGTTGGGCTGAACGCTGCTTAAAAGGACATGCTCGACCTGAAGATCAAGCCCTTTTTGGTATCGTGCAAGGTGGAGAATACGAAGAGCTTAGAAAACAGAGCGCGAGAGATCTTGTATCGCTCGATTTCCCGGGTTATGCAGTCGGGGGCTTATCAGTAGGTGAACCGAAAGATGTGATGAATCGTGTCTTAGATTTTACAACGCCTCACCTCCCAGAAAACAAACCGCGTTATCTGATGGGCGTAGGGTCTCCTGACTCACTTATTGATGGAGCGATTCGTGGAATCGACATGTTTGACTGTGTATTGCCAACGCGTATCGCTAGAAACGGTACGTGTATGACAAGTGAAGGAAGGCTAGTGGTCCGTAACGCGAAGTATGCAAGAGATTTCCGTCCGATCGATGAAAAGTGTGACTGTCATGTTTGCCGAACTTACTCTAGAGCTTATATTCGTCACCTTGTAAAAGCGAACGAAACATTCGGCTTCCGATTAACAAGTTACCATAACCTATATTTTTTGGTAAACTTAATGAAGCAAGTAAGACAAGCGATCATGGAAGACAGACTTCTTGATTTTAGAAATGAATTCTTTGAAATGTATGGGTTCAACAAACCGAACGCGCGTAATTTCTAAAAAATGTAAAATGTTTTACTTATAGAAAGGGGTGAAATAGTATGGGAAACCTTGGAGGAATATTGCCGATTATCTTAATGTTTGCAATTTTTTATTTTCTGTTGATCCGACCGCAGCAAAAGAGACAAAAAGCGGTTCGTGAGATGCAGTCTAACCTTAAAAAGGGCGACAAAGTTGTAACGATCGGTGGACTACACGGAACACTAGACAGCATCGATGATAACATCGCTGTTATTCGTTCGAACGATGGCGCAAAGTTAACATTCGATCGTAATGCGATCCGTGAAGTAAAAGAAGAAGCAGTATTATAACAAAAAGACCCGTTCATACGGGTCTTATTTATATGTTTGCTTATGACTGCTTAAGTTGACACCCATGATGCCACCGATGATTGCTAATAAAAGAAAAAGAGCATGATACATATACTGAGAGGAGTTGAACGTACTTTGATAGCCTAAGTATTGCACAAGAAAAACAAAAAAAGAAAACAAGAGACTTGTACCTCCACCTAACAGCCAACCTTTACTCTGACCTTTCTTACCTGATATCAACCCACCAATAAATAATGATAAAAAAGAAAGACCTACTGTCACCCATTTTAACGACCCTTCTGTTAGCCCTGTAAACCGCAGCAATAGTGAGAGCACTAAACTGCAAAGCATGATCATTAGCAGAACAGCAATCAGACCCCGTCCCATAGAAGAAGCCATGTGTTTAATCCCCATCTTTGATCCTCCTTATCCCTAGAAGCTTTCTATATACTTTATTCAGACAACGGAAAAATTAGAAGTACAAGCAAGTATTTTCCCTTTCGTTTCCATTGGTTTTTATTTGGCAAAACCTGCGTATCATGTTTTTTCATATCTGTGCCACACTAAGAAATGGAATGAACATGTAACGTACTATGGAAGGAGGGGAATCATGGAACTGTATACGATTATTTTCAGGACGCTTTTTATCTATTTTTTAATCATGGTTATCTTTCGAATGATGGGAAAACGCGAGATGGGAAAGTTATCGATTATTGACTTTGTTGTTTCGATCATGATCGCAGAATTAGCCGTAATCTCAATTGAAGATCCTACGATTCCCATGTTGAATTCCCTCGTGTCCATCTTTGTCTTGTTGAGCATCCAGCTTATTTTGGCTCTTGTTTCATTAAAGAGCAGAAGGATGAGAGAGATCGTTGACGGTAAACCTTCATTAATCATAAAAGAAGGACAAGTGGATGAACATGAGATGAAGAAGCAGCGGTACAACTTTGATGATCTTTTAACTCAATTACGTGAGAACAATATTAGAAGTTTGAACGAAGTTGAATTTGGAATCTTAGAAACAACGGGCAAACTCTCAATAATAAAAAAAGATGAGGAATCTGAAAATACACCGATCCAAATGATCATGCCTCTAATTTTGGACGGAAAGATCTTAGAAGATAATCTTGAAAAAATGGATAAGACGTCTTTTTGGTTAAGACAAGAGTTAAAGAAGGTTGGATTTAAAGAGATAAAGAACATTTCGTTCTGTACACTGAATGAAGATGGGACATTATATGTTGACGAACTGAACAGTAAAAAATAAAACAGCCAAACTGGCTGTTTTAGATCCATCTTTTGATGAAAGGTATGTGTTTAAGATCTTCTTTACCTAAAAGTTTAAAGAAGACGAGAACAAACAAATAGATACCGCATGTTGCGGTTACGCATATTGTTAGACCTTGTATGGGGGAAAACTGCGGCATCATGTACTGATACAGATAAACTGCCACTCCTCCTGTTATAAAGATCGAAAGCAGGCATAAAACAAAATCTTTTACCACGATCGTATAACTGATGGCTTTGATGACTGTAGCAAAATGAAGCAGAGTAACGACGACGATACTGATCACGATTCCAAGTGCTGCTCCCATAATCCCAAACTCGGGTCGGGTAGCTAGAGCAAAAATCGCTGTTAACTTTACAAGAGCACCAATGAGACTGTTGATCATTGCGGAACGGGCCAGATTCAAAGCTTGAAGTACGGCTTGTAACGGACCTTGAAAATAAAGGAAAAAGAAAAAAGGTGTCATGATCTTTACATAGGACGCGGAAGCCGGTGAATCATACATTAAGTCCATGATCGGTACCGCGTATACATACATAATTACGGCCGCAATACCGCCAGATAACATGGAGAGCCTGAGTGCTTGATTCAGACGATGTTCAATTAAGTGGTATTTTTTTTGTGCGTTCGCTTCACTGATAGCAGGTACTAAAGAGATCGAAAGAGAATACGTAATGAACGTTGGCAGAAACAAAAGTGGTATAACATAACCTGCAAGTTCTCCGTATTGCGCAGTGGCAACAGCCGTAGTGATTCCAGCGATCGCTAAACTATTTGCCACTACAATTGGTTCAAAAAAGTAGGAAATAGAACCGATCAATTGACTCCCCGTTGTTGGGAGAGCGATATTAAGGAGGTCTTTCATCGTTTCATGACCTTGCTTCAACTGCTTAAAAAATCCTTTTCGGATGCGCATCTTCTTTTTCACTTTAAACATGGAAAACATATAAAGAAGTGATGCGAGCTCACCGATAATAACAGAGATCATTGCGCCAGCTGCCGCATATTCTACGCCGTATGGAAGAAATAGACCTGTTAATAATGCTACGAGAGCAATTCGGACCACCTGTTCGATGACCTGTGAATAAGCAGAAGGTCTCATGTTCTGAAGACCTTGAAAATACCCTCTTAAAACCGAGGAGACTGCGATGACAGGTACTACAGGTGCGATGGCGAGCAACGGCCAAATCGTACGATGATCAGTAAAGAAGTATTCTGCTAATAACGGAGCAGCGATAAACAAAGCGATCGTGATCACAATGCTTAAAATTCCTGTGATGGCTAAAGATACGATCAAAATTTTTCTTACTTTCGAACGATCTCCTGTCGCATCTGCTTCTGCTACTAGTTTTGATATGGCGATCGGCAGACCTAGCCTTGTTAACGTTACGGCTAATAAGAACGTAGGCACTGCCATCATATAGAGGCCGACACCTTCGTGACCCATGACACGAGCCATGACGATTCGATTAACGAAGCCGAGTATTTTTGTTACTAGACCTGCTAATATTAGCAGAATCGTTCCTTGCACGAGTGTTTGTTTTGTCATCTTAACCTGTCCCTTCTTGGACAATCTTATATATCACTATATGCAAGTAGAGTGAACCGTCATGACAGCTTGTTTTATCTCGAAAGGAGAGACTATAAAATGGAGAATACACATTTTGCGGTATGGAAGAACGAAGTCAAACCAGCGGTACAAAGTAAAAAAGAAGAATTTCATTACTTGGGGTATGAAAGTGTAACAGAAGAGGAAATATGGGAATGTGTTCAGTCTAAATTAAAGAAAAAGAAAGTTGAGCCTCGTCTCTACGCATTGGTTGACACAATTTTAGCTCTTTCATTAAATGATTTTATGACGTGGCTAACGATACGCTCATATAAAGAAGAGGGGCTGACTCAAGAGTAGAACTTACTTTTGGGCAGCCTTGTTCTTTTGATAACCTTAATGAAGTTCTATTAATGCAAAGCGAGTAACCTGGAGCGAAAATTAAAGCAGCCTTTATTTATTATGATTTATTTATGAACATTCACAGGACAAATTGACAGAAAAAAACAACAATCGCTATAATGGGAAGGGTTAGTATTCGTACTTATTCATAGTGTTGTTTTTTGATGCAGCATGAAGGAGGTTTCTTGAAGTGGTAAAAAGGAGTAAGATCGTCATCTTTTTTGTTGTGCTCATCATGTTCGCAGCACTAATCGGGCTTACAACAGAAAAGATCGTAAAAGGTACAAAGCTTGGACTAGATCTCCAAGGTGGTTTTGAAGTACTTTACGATGTTGAACCTGTGAAAAAAGATCAAAAAATTACACAGGAAACATTAAAGAGTACGGTTGAAGCATTAAACAGCCGTATCAATGTGTTAGGTGTCTCAGAGCCTGAGATTCAGATCGAGGGAGACAACAGAATTCGAGTTCAGCTTGCTGGTGTAACCGATCAGAACAAAGCACGTGAACTATTATCTACACAAGCAGAGTTAACATTCCGAGATGTGGATGATAAGGTGCTTTTAGATGGTTCAGATTTAGAAGGAAATGGTGCAAAACAAACGTTTGAGTCTCAAAATAATAAACCGATCGTTTCCCTTAAGCTAAAAGACGCAGATAAGTTTGCTGAAATTACAGAAGAAGTTCTTCAGCGTCAGTCCCAAGGTGAAAACATCATGGTTATTTGGTTAGATTATGAAAAAGGGGACTCATTTAAAGAAGAACAGAAGAAAGAACTTGCTGGAAAACAGCCAAAGTATATTTCTGCTCCTTATGTAAATGAAAAACTTACTCAAAAAGATGTAACCATCACAGGGCAGTTCTCTGTTGAAGAAGCACAGAGTTTAGCAAAAATCTTAAACGCCGGTGCTCTTCCTGTTAAACTTGATGAAGTATATTCAACATCAGTTGGAGCAAAGTTCGGAGAGAAAGCATTAAATGAAACGGTATTCGCTGGCTTTATCGGAATTGCAGTGATTTTCTTATTCATGCTGATCTTCTATCGTGTACCAGGAATCATTGCGGTCCTTACGCTATCTATCTATATTTGGTTGATCCTAGCCATCTTCTATCTGATGAACGGAGTTCTAACGCTTCCGGGTATCGCAGCTCTTATTCTTGGAGTGGGTATGGCGGTTGACGCTAACATCATCACGTATGAACGGATCAAAGAGGAACTAAGAAGCGGGAAATCTGTGTTAAGTGCGTTTAAAGCAGGAAATCGTCGTTCATTCACTACGATTTTTGATGCAAACATTACGACGATCCTTGCAGCGGCTGTGTTGTTCGCGTATGGAACAAGCTCAGTAAAAGGGTTCGCGTTGGTTTTAATTATTTCAGTTCTGGCAAGTTTCATCACGGCCGTTTTCGGTACAAGACTTTTCCTAGGGTTATGGGTACAGTCTCGTGTAATGGATAAGAAGCCAGGTTTGTTTGGTGTAAAGGAGAGTGACATCCGTGAGCTTTAATTACGACTTTGTAAAAAACAGAAACCTTTACTTCATCATCTCGACTCTCCTTACGGTCATTGGAATCGTATTCTTGCTTACAGCTGGATTGAAGCTTGGTATTGATTTTGATAGTGGATCGCGTGTAAATATTCAAGCGAATGAAACACTTACCAATGAAAGTGTAGAAGAAGAGTTTAAGTCACTTGGGCTTGAACCTGAAGCGGTCGTACTTGCAGGAAAAAATGATCAAGCAAATGTTTCCTTTAAAGGGGCTTTATCAAAGGACGAAGTAGTGAAGATCAACAGTCACTTTGAAGAGAAATATGGTGAAACGCCGAGTATCAGTACGGTTACGCCAACGGTTGGCCGTGAATTAGCACAGAATGCGTTTTTTGCCGTACTTATTGCTTCTGTTGGTATCATCATCTATGTTGCTTTCCGTTTTGAATGGAGCATGGCTGTTGCCTCTGTAGTGGCTTTATTGCACGATGCATTTATGATCATTGCCGTATTCAGCATTTTCAGGATAGAAGTGGACCTTCCATTCATTGCAGCGGTTCTTACGATTGTTGGTTACTCAATCAACGACACGATCGTTACGTTCGACCGAATACGTGAGAACATGAAACTTGAAAAAGTAAGAACACAAGAAAAACTGGCTGAAATCGTAAACAGAAGTATTCATGAAACGTTGGGTCGCTCGATCAATACCGTTCTAACGGTTATTATCGCAGCAGTTGCACTATTGATCTTTGGAGCTGACTCAATCAGAAACTTCTCGATCGCCTTGCTGATCGGTCTAACATTTGGTGCGTATTCTTCCATCTTTATCGCTTCTCAGTTGTGGTACGTTATGAAATCACGACAGATGAAATCGAAAAAAACGCGTCCAGTTGAAGCAGAGCCAGAAATTTAACGTAAATATCATTCATAAATTGTCACCTCTTATCCTGTTTTGTATAATGAATAGGTTAAGAGGTGATTTTTATGTTGGAGCCTAGAACACGGTGGGAGATACAAGAACCATCTGAAGAAAAGGCAAAATGGTTGTCACAAGAATTAGATATCCCTCTTCTGATCGCGAATCTATTGGTTGTCAGAGGAATTGAAACGATAGAGAAAGCAGAAGCATTTTTAAATATAGGTACCGACCAATTTCACGATCCATTCATGATGGATGGGATGAAAGAGAGCGTTGAGCGGATACATAGAGCTGTAGAATCGAATGAGAAGATTTTAATTTTTGGCGATTATGACGCAGATGGTGTAAGCAGTACAACGGTTATGTATTATGCACTGAAAGAACTCGGCGCACAGTTTGACTATTATATTCCGAACCGCTTTACAGAAGGCTATGGTCCGAATGAGCCTGCACTAAGAAAAGCGAAAGAGGATGGTTACTCACTCGTGGTAACCGTTGATACAGGAATCTCAGCTGTACATGAAGCTAATATCGCAAAAGAGATCGGGCTAGACTTCATTATCACGGACCACCATGAGGCGCCTCCTGTATTGCCGGATGCTTATAGCATTATCAATCCTAAGAAACCGGGCTGTACATATCCTTTTTCTGGTCTCGCAGGTGTAGGTGTAGCATTTAAAGTAGCACATGCCCTTCATGGTAAGCCACCTCTACATTTGCTTGATTACGCATGCATTGGAACAATAGCGGACCTTGTTCCGCTTGTTGATGAAAATAGAGTGATCGCGAAACTCGGGATAGAGGCACTCTCGAAAACGGATAAGATCGGATTGCAAGAACTGCTAAAAGTAGCGGGACTTTATGAAAAAGAATTGACTGCTGAAGATGTAGGATTCGCGATCGGCCCGCGAGTGAATGCAGCAGGAAGACTTGGTTCAGCGATGCCAGTGGTGGAACTGTTTACTTCAACTGATCGAGACGAATCAGCCATGTTGTCACAAGAGATCGATTCTGTAAACAAAGAACGTCAAGGAATCGTAAACGAGATCACAAAAGAAGCGATCGCAATGGTCGAAGAAAGTTTTTCTCCTGATGAGAATGAAGTGCTAGTCCTCGCCAAAGAGGGCTGGAATCCAGGTGTTATTGGTATCGTCGCTTCACGACTGGTTGAAAAATTTTATCGCCCTACGATCGTGCTTTGTTTGGATCCTGAAAAGGAAACGGCAAAAGGGTCCGCGCGAAGCATCAAAGGATTTGATATGTTTGAGAACCTTTCAGGATCTAGGGACATTCTTCCTCATTTCGGTGGACATCCGATGGCAGCAGGAATGACACTTTCCATGCATGATGTTGATGAATTAAGAAGCAGGCTTATCCGGCAAGCTAAGGAATGTTTAAAACCAGAAGACTATCTGCCGGTTACAACGATCGATCTTACAGCAAGATTAAATGAGATATCACTAGAAACGGTTGAGCTGTTAAGTACGTTATCTCCTTTTGGTGTTGGAAACCCATCGCCTCGTGTAATGGTTGAAGAAGTCCCGATCCGTGAGATGAAAAAGATAGGAAGTCAGTCCAATCACCTTAAGTTACAGGTAGGAAACGGTGAGCTATCAGTTCTCGATTGCATTGGCTTTCAAAAGGGTAGCTTGTTAGAAGAGATGACTCCTTATTCGTTGGTTTCGATCGTTGGACAGATCCAACTGAACGAATGGAACGGCTATAGAAAGCCTCAGCTTCTTCTTGAAGATCTTTCTGTCAATCATTTTCAACTTTTTGATTACAGAGGTCTTAAAGATGCTGCAAAAAGGTTGATCGGTCTGCCGTACTCGAAAACATGTTTTATCGCGTTTGAAGAAGAAACAGTAACGCATAAAGATTTTGTAGCGCTATCTGATCAAATGATCGGTGAAGATGAGTTATTGACTCTACCTGAGGATTATTTTAAAGATAAGAATTTAGTCTTCTTAGATGTTCCTCCTTCTCTAACTCGCTTTTCAGAATGGCTGGAAACGATCGGTGAACCTTCAAGGATCTATGCGGTGTTTCATCAGAGTACAGAACACTTTTTCACGACGTTACCAACGAGAGAGCATTTCAAATGGTTCTATGGATTTCTTGCAAAAAGGAAAACCTTTAACGTGAAGAGGGATGGTGCAGAACTGGCGAAATGGAAAGGCTGGTCGAAAGAAACAATAGATTTCATGTCAAAGGTGTTTTTTGAGCTGGATTTTGTTACAATAGACGATGGTGTTATTTTCATTAACAAAGAACCTAGCAAACGAGAATTAGAAAGCTCTGAAACCTATCAGAAAAAGTTTGAACAAGCAGACATTGAAAATCAGCTCGTTTACTCTTCTTATCATTCTTTAAAAAGCTGGTTTACAGAACAAACACGGCCAAAAGCCAGTTTGTAATTTTCAGGAGGCAAAGATTCATGGATTATAAGCCGTTTATTTCAGTAGTAGAGAATTTCCCAATCGAAGGCATTCGTTTTAAAGATATTACTTCGCTTATGTCTGATGGTGCAGTATATAAACAAGCAATGGATGACATTGCTGTATACGCAAAAGAAAAACAGGTTGATGTGATCGTCGGACCTGAAGCACGTGGATTTATCGTAGGCTGCCCTGTCGCTTACACGTTAGGACTAGGATTCGTTCCTGTCCGTAAAGAAGGTAAACTACCACGTGAAGTGATCAAAGTCGATTACGGTCTTGAGTATGGTAAAGATGTGCTAACGATGCATAAAGACGCGATCAAACCAGGACAAAGAGTCTTGATCACAGACGACTTACTCGCAACAGGCGGAACGATCGAAGCAACGATTAAGCTTGTAGAAGAGCTTGGCGGAGTAGTTGCAGGAATCGCCTTCATGATCGAACTTACTTACCTAGATGGCCGTAAAAAACTTTCAGGTTATGATATCTTCACTTTAACTCAATACTAAAATGATGAGAGAGTTCCTTCTTGAAGGAGCTCTTTTTTAATTTCTTTTCAGAAGGGTTGTTACTTCCAAGTTCTTTTTGTTATTCACTTCATTGTAAAGATGATTGAAGTGGAAGATGCGAGACTCCTACGGGACGAGCGGTCAGGTGGAGACTCCTAGTGGCGCAAAGCGGCAGGAGGCTCACCGCACGCCCCGTGGAAAGCGAGCGTCTGAAACGGAAATCAACTTACTTTTAAGAGCAACAATGTATTACGATAACAGTGTTTTTTTTACAATCCTGTCACAAAATCTGCCCAATCATTCGACAAATTTCGTTTTTCGCTTTACATGAAGGACCAATTTAACGATAATAGAAGCAATATACAATGACAACGTAAGGTGATTCCATGACGATTGAGGAAGTATTGCAAAAAGCGGAGAGCTATCTTTCTAAAGACGATTTAAGCTTCATCACGAAGGCTTATGAATACGCAAGAAATGCACACGAGGGACAATTCCGTAAATCGGGAGAGCCCTATATTCATCATCCTGTTGAAGTAGCAGCCATTCTGGTGAATCTCCAGATGGATCCTGTGACTGTAGCAGCAGGGTTTCTTCATGATGTAGTTGAAGATACACCGATCACACTAAAAGATATTTCCACTCAATTCAATGAAGAAGTGGCAATGCTTGTTGATGGTGTAACGAAGCTGAAGAAGATCAAGTTCAAGTCTAAAGAAGAACAGCAAGCTGAGAACCACCGGAAGATGTTCGTAGCGATGGCCCAAGATATTCGTTGTATCTTGATCAAGCTGGCTGACCGACTTCACAATATGCGCACATTAAAGCATATGCCGAAAGAAAAACAGATCCAAAAAGCGAATGAGACCCTTGAAATCTTCGCTCCGCTTGCCCATCGCCTTGGGATTTCGACGATAAAGTGGGAGCTTGAAGATGTTTCTTTAAGATACCTAAATCCACAGCAATACTACAGAATCGTTAACTTGATGCAGCAAAAGCGTGCGGAACGGGAAGAGTATGTTCATCAAGTGATGGATGAGATGAAGAGCAAACTTAAAGAAGTCAACATTCAAGTTGATATCTCTGGAAGACCGAAACATATCTATAGCATCTATCGAAAAATGGCTAAACAAGGAAAGCAGTTCAATGAGATCTATGACCTTTTAGCTGTTCGTATTATCGTTCAGAATATTAAAGATTGTTATGCTGCCCTTGGTATCATCCATACGGCTTATAAGCCGATGCCAGGACGTTTTAAAGATTATATCGCTATGCCTAAAGCAAATATGTATCAGTCTCTTCATACGACTGTAATCGGGCCAAAAGGGGACCCGCTTGAAGTCCAGATCAGAACGTCTGATATGCATCGCGTTGCTGAATACGGGATCGCAGCACACTGGGCATACAAAGAGGGAGCAACGAAAGCTCCTGTCAGCTCATTTGAAAATAAATTAACATGGTTCCGTGAAATTCTTGAATGGCAGAACGATGTTGTAGATGCTGAAGAATTTATGGAATCTCTTAAGGTCGATCTATTCTCTGATATGGTGTTCGTGTTCACTCCTAAAGGAGATGTATACGAGCTTCCGTCAGGGTCGGTGCCTATTGATTTTGCATACCGTATCCATACTGAGATCGGTAACAGATGCATCGGTGCAAAAGTGAACGGAAAGATGGTCACGTTAGATTACCGTTTGAAAACGGGAGATATTATCGAGATCTTAACGAGCAAACATTCCTATGGTCCGAGTCAGGATTGGCTGAAGATCACACAGAGCTCTCATGCGAAAAACAAGATTCGTCAATGGTTTAAGCGCGAGAGAAGAGAAGAAAACGTAGCAAAAGGCAAAGAGCTTGTTGAAAAAGAAATAAAGAATCGCGGTTATGATCTGAAAGACATCTTTACGAATGACAATATTCAATATGTGGCTCAAAAGTATAACTTTGCAGGCGAAGAAGATATGTACGCTGCTGTAGGTTACAACGGTATAACAGCTGCACAGATTGCCACACGATTAACGGATAAAGTCCGCCGTAAAAAAGAGCAGGACCCTGATAATTCTGAGTTGCTTGATGCGATAAGAGACTCTGCTGAAAAGCCTGAACCAAAACGTAGAACAGATTCTGGCATTGTGGTTAAAGGCATTGATAACATGCTGATTCGATTATCAAAATGTTGTAATCCTGTTCCTGGAGATGACATTGTTGGTTATATCACAAAAGGCAGGGGTGTTTCTGTTCACCGTGAGGATTGTGTTAACATCCACAACGAAGATGCACAAGTACGGCTTTTACCGGTAGAATGGGAAGGCGATCTAGAGCAACCGAAAAATTATAACGTTGATATTGAGATCAATGGTTTTGACCGCCGTGGTCTCCTAAATGAGGTTCTGCATGCAGTTGCGGAAACGAAAACGAATATTACAGCCGTTAGCGGCAAGTCAGATCGCAACAAGATGGCAACGATCAGCATGTCGATCTCGATTCACAACGTCAGCCACCTTCAAAAAGTGGTCGAACGAATTAAAAGAATTCCTGACATTTATGCGGTTAGAAGATTGATGCAATAGGAGTTAAGGAAGTGATTCTGCAATGAAAGTAGTATTACAGCGTTCTAAAGAGGCGAAGGTCTTGGTGAATTCTGAGGTAAGAGGCAGAATTGATAAAGGCCTTGTACTCTTAGTTGGTGTTACACATGAAGATACAGAAAAAGATGCGGACTATTTAGCAGAAAAGATCGTAAATCTTCGCATATTTGAAGATGAAAATGAAAAGATGAATCATTCTTTAATAGATACAGAAGGAAGCATCCTATCTATTTCGCAGTTCACGTTATTTGGTGACACGAAAAAAGGAAGACGTCCAAACTTTATGGAAGCTGCTAAACCAGACCATGCAATAACGATGTATGACTATTTTAATAACAAGCTTAAGAGTTTAGGTGTACATGTGGAAACAGGTGTTTTTGGCGCGATGATGGATGTGTCGTTTACCAATGATGGACCGGTAACCTTAATCATGGATTCTAAAAATTAAATGAATGAAACCTTCGCCTTGATGGAAAGACTAAATCAAAAAGGTGGAGGTTTTTTGTATGAGGCAGAACCGGAAAGGCATAGAAGGAATCCCTCAATGGAAGCAGCTGAGCTTTCATGATTTTCTTTCTCTTGAAAAATCAGCAAACACGATGGAGCTTGCTGAAGAATTTGGAATGAATCTGTATCAAGTGAATCAGTTAAAGAAAAAAATAAAACGTGAAAACTATTGACATCACACCCCATCTAAAAGTATGATAATCTACAATTCCAAAATGAAAACTGATGACGAAGAAAAGTAGCTTTACCCCACAGGGTAAGAGATGAGATACCATGGCTGAAAGTATCTCTCCCTGATGATAAAGTGAAAGACACTTCATAGGTTTTAATTCGAACGGTTAAGTTTTGACCTCAGTAGAGTTACACGTGGGCAATCGTTACTTGCATAAATGAGGAAGCTATTTTTAGCTTCGAAGCAGGGTGGCACCGCGGGAAAATCCCGTCCCTTATGAAATGACAGATTTCATAAGGGACGGGATTTTTTTATTTGTTTTTTTTATAAAAGGCGATAGGATTGTTTCTTATTGATTTTAATCTTCACTGACTTCGTTGATTGTAGTGAAAGGTGCGAGACTCCTGCGGGACAGGTGGGCAGGTGAGACACTTAAAAGTGAAACTTACGAATGTGGCTCACCGCCTGCCCCGCGGAAAGCGAGCACCTGTAACGGAAATCAACACTTACAAGAGCAACAAAGAGAAGAGAACAGCCTCTTATCTTTAACGAACAACCAAAAAACGGGAGGATGAAAGAAAATGAGTATTAACATTCCAAGGGGAACGAAAGATATACTCCCAGGAGAAGTGGAAAAATGGCAGCTGATCGAACAAAAAGCAAAAGAAGTATCAGCGCGATTCAATTATAAAGAGATTCGAACACCGATCTTTGAACACACAGATCTGTTTCAAAGGGGTGTAGGCGATTCAACAGATATCGTTCAAAAAGAGATGTATACGTTCAATGATCGAGGCGACCGCAGCTTAACTCTTCGACCAGAAGGGACTGCACCTGTAACTCGCTCTTATGTTGAAAATAAAATGTTTGGGCTACCAGGACAGCCTGTAAAACTCTTTTACATCCAACCTATGTTTCGATATGAAAGACCTCAAGCTGGTCGATATCGTCAGTTTGTACAATTCGGTATTGAAGCGATGGGGTCTGCCGATCCTGCCATTGATGCAGAAGTAATTTCACTTGCGATGACGGTGTACCAAGAGCTAGGTCTAAAAAAACTCCGTCTTGTATTGAATACGTTAGGTGATGCTGAGAGCCGTAAATCTCATAAAGAAGCTTTGATCGCACACTTTGAACCTAGAATCGATGAATTTTGTTCAGATTGTCAAAATCGATTATTGAAGAATCCTTTAAGAATTCTAGATTGCAAAAAAGATCGAGAGCATGAACTCATGAAGAGTGCTCCTTCGATTCTTGAACACTTAAACGCAGAATCGAAAACGTACTTTGAAGAAGTGAAGACGAGCTTGGATGCGATGAACATCGATTATGTGATCGATCCGACACTCGTACGTGGACTTGATTATTACAACCACACTGCATTTGAGATAATGAGTGAAGCTGAAGGGTTCGGTGCCATCACAACACTTAGTGGAGGCGGAAGATACAATGGTCTTGTTGAAGATCTAGGCGGACCGGCTACGCCAAGTATCGGTTTTGCGATGAGCTTAGAACGTTTGTTATTAGCACTTGAAGCAGAAGGTGTCACACTTGAAACAGAAGAAGAAATAGATTGTTACGTTGTTGCGCTAGGTGATGAAGCCAAGCGGAGATCAGTAGAGATCTTAAGTCAGCTTCGTCAAGCAGGCATTAAGAGTGACAAAGATTACTTAGATAAAAAAATGAAAGCTCAATTTAAAGCAGCTGACCGCTTAAAAGCAAAGTTTGTAGCGATCCTAGGTGAAGAAGAACTATCAAAAGGAATCATCAATGTGAAGAACATGGATTCCGGAGAACAGTCGGAAGTAGCGATCGAGAAGTTGAGCACATTTTTAAAAGCAAGGTAAAAAAGGAGGACACATCTCATGGAATATCGCACACATCAATGCGGAAAGATTACAGAACAATTTATCGGTGAAAAAGTAACAATAACAGGTTGGGTACAAAAAAGACGTGACTTAGGTGGACTGATCTTCATCGACCTGCGTGACCGTTCTGGAGTTGTTCAGATCGTCTTTTCTCCGGAAGTATCACCTGAAGCGTTAGAAACGGCTGAAAAAGTAAGAAGTGAATATGTTCTTACGATTACAGGAAAAGTGCTTGAGCGTGACCCAAGCACGGTTAACCCAGCTATGAATACGGGTAAGATTGAAATCTCTGGTGAAGAAGTTAAGATTTTAAACAGTGCGAAAACACCACCTTTCTCCATCAGCGAAGATATGGATATTACAGAAGATATCCGTTTGAAGTATCGCTATCTGGACCTTCGACGTCCGATCATGCAGGAAACATTGAAGATGAGACATGAAGTAACTCGCTATATCCGTGATTTCCTTGAAAACGATGAATTTATGGAGATGGAAACACCGATGCTTACGAAGAGCACACCTGAAGGAGCGCGTGACTATTTAGTACCGAGCCGTGTGCACCCGGGAGAATTCTATGCATTGCCGCAATCTCCACAATTATTTAAGCAATTGCTAATGGTTTCTGGTTTCGAAAAATACTACCAGATTGTTCGTTGCTTCAGAGACGAAGATCTGCGTGCAGATCGTCAGCCAGAATTTACTCAAGTCGATATCGAAACTTCTTTCATGGGCCAAGAACCACTTTTAGCTATGATGGAAGAGATGATGACTGGACTTGTAAAAAAGGTTAAAGGTGTAGAGATTCCGAAGCCTTTCCCAAGAATGACCTATAAAGAAGCGATGGACCGTTATGGTTCAGATAAGCCGGATACGCGTTTCGGTCTTGAACTGATCAACGTTTCAGAGATTGTTAAAGGTTCTGGATTTAAAGTATTTGCAGCAGCAGTGGAGAACGGTGGTCAAGTTAAAGCGATCAACGTTAAAGGAAAAGCAGCAAATTATTCTAGAAAAGATATTGATGGTCTCACTGAATTCACTGCTCGATACGGAGCAAAAGGCCTTGCTTGGATGAAAGTAGAAGCAGAAGGATTAAAAGGACCTATTTCAAAGTTCTTTAATGAAGAAGATGCTGCTAACTTAACGAACGCACTACAAGCAGAAGAAGGCGATCTGTTGTTGTTTGTAGCAGATAAGCCGTCCGTTGTAGCAGACAGCTTAGGCGCGTTAAGACAAAAGCTAGCAAAAGATTTAGATCTGATCGACCAATCGAAGTACAATTTCTTGTGGGTCGTTGATTTCCCACTTGTTGAATACGATGAGGATGCAGACCGTTTTGTGGCGCTTCACCATCCATTCACGATGCCAAAGACAGAAGATCTTCACTTAATGGATACCAACCCTGCTGAAGTAAGAGCGCAAGCATACGACTTAGTTCTTAACGGGTATGAGCTTGGCGGAGGATCTCAGCGTATCTACCAACGTGACGTTCAAGAGAAAATGTTCAAAACATTAGGATTCACAGAGGAAGCAGCTCGTGAGGAGTTTGGATTCCTTTTAGAGGCTTTTGAATATGGAACGCCTCCACATGGTGGAATTGCATTAGGGCTTGATCGTATGGTGATGTTACTTGCTGGAAGAAGTAATTTAAGAGACACGATTGCTTTCCCGAAAACAGCTTCCGCATCGTGTTTACTGACGAATGCACCATCTGCTGTAAACGAAAAGCAGCTTGATGAACTTCACCTATCTGTAAAAGTGAAGCAAGAAACCAAGTAAGTGAATATTTAGAAAAATACGAATCGTTTTATAAAGAGACACATTTTGTCTTGTATTTGATTTATTCGTGTGATAGTATGAATTTAAGCGATGGGTCCTATGGTGACCGTTAACAACCCGAAGTTTTGAGCCAACATTAAGTATTAGGGAGTTTGTGTTTTCTCACAGCGTCCATGCCCTGAAAGCTAGGGGACGGACAAAATGCGAAACAGGGCACCCACCTGCGAGAGCAGGTTCAAAACTAAGGGGATACGGCATTTTTGGGGCTCATTTTTTTGTGCGAAAAAAACCAAGTAAGCGTATTGATTTTGTTTTCAAAAGTGGATATGCTGATAAAGATGCATTTTCTTTATTTTACGTGCACGTTTGAAAGGAGAATTCAATAATATGCTTTATCAGTTCTCAAGAAATGAACTTGCCATCGGAAAAGATGGAATAGACGTCTTAAAAAACTCAACTGTTGCTGTGCTTGGAATCGGAGGAGTGGGCTCCTTTTCAGCAGAAGCACTAGCTCGATCAGGAGTTGGAAGACTAATCCTTATCGATAAAGATGATGTCGATATCACGAACGTGAATCGTCAAATACATGCACTTGTGAATACCGTTGGACAGCCGAAGGTAGATCTTATGAAAGAAAGAATCGCACTTATTAATCCAGAGTGTGAAGTTATCGCGCTTAAGATGTTTTATACAGAAGAAACATATGAACAAATTTTTGAATATGGACTTGATTTTGTAGTAGATGCATCGGATACGATCTCCTATAAGATCCACCTCATGAAAGAATGTTTAAACCGCAAGATACCAATTATCTCTAGTATGGGTGTGGCAAACAAACTGGATCCAACACGTCTTCAGATCGTTGATATCTCTAAGACGAGCTATGACCCGATCGCTAAGGTCATTCGACAGCGTCTGAGAAAAGAAGGAATCACAAAAGGAATCCCTGTCGTTTTTTCAGATGAAAAGCCAATTCAGATTCGTGAAGAGATTCGAAAAGAGATCGTACCTGAGAACGCTCCTGGCATCCGTAAAGCGAAGATGCCGCCATCTTCAAACGCATTTGTACCATCTGTTTCAGGACTTTACATGGCAGGTTATGTGATCAACAAAATCATTGAAGATAATAATATCAAGATTGAAAGAATACGATAATTTGATGAAAAGAGGTTCTGACAGTTTTTAGACTTTTTTTCGTTTTTTCTTGAATGTATGAATACTCATAACTGATGGTGTGAGGATTTGTACTTACCAGTAGCACGGAGCGGAGAAATGTTTTTCTCAAATGAACAATCCTAATTATTACGGTGTAATCTCCATAAATTAAAGGGTAACTTGAAATATTTCCGGGTATAACCTAAATAATTCCGCAGATAAAATAATTTATCCGATTTGAAGGCGAAATACCGCACAAAAAAATGACTCGTAGGCTAAACCCTATGAGTCATCTAATTTTATTTTGCTAGTTTCTCTAGATTTCCGTTCTTATCCATACGGAAGGTAACGTTCGGATTCGTATCTTCGTCTTGGAACAGTACCATTTTTCTTGCGCGATCCATGATTTGGATCAGTGCTTGATAATCTTCCTGAACCGTTTGGTGCTCTTTCTCTAGAACAGAAAGCTGATCTTTCATCACTTTGTTCTGCTGCATTAACTCGTTCATCTGAAGACGAAGTTCCATGTTTTCTTGAACGAGCTTGCCACTCGACATTCCGTTTCGCTTTAAACCATTCAGAAAATCTATGACTTCATCAAGTGTCAGACTTTGTTCATTGCTAGCTTGTGAAGCTTGACGGTAGGCGAACGGTGTGGAAGATTGCTGCGATCCTTGTAAGCTCGTAACTTCTGGTGCTTCCGCTTCAGTTTGCTGTACAAAACTCTGTTGTTCTGGAACTGCAGGTGACGAAGCAACTGGAGCTTGTGCTGGTGTGTTTCTTTCATACGAAAAAGGTGTTCTGAAGAACTCTTCTGGATGATAGGTTTCATCATCGTGCATCTGTGGAGTATTATTCGATTGTAAAGGCTTTGCTGCAGGTTTTGACTGTTGTTGTTGCTGTTGTGACCTTGCTAGCGCACGCTGACGTTCTTTTCTTTGCTTTTTAGCAATCTTTAATGCTTGTTCGTATTTTTTTCTCACGATTGCGTTCCATCTAAATCCAACTGCTGCACTCGTACGCTCTAATTTATCTCCTACCTCTTCAAAAGCATGTAACTGTGTACTTCCTTCACGCACATGGCGTAAGACCGTTTCGGCAAGCAATAGATCGTCTTCTTCTGACCAGGCGTCCTGTCTGATTTTTGACACGGTAATCCTCTCCTTAGCTACAAAAATATTCATTTGATATTTTCATGTTTACCAATCAGAGAGAATCCTATACACACTTCTGAAGATCTTTTGCTAGTTTGCTAAGCTATCAAGTCTCATAGATTTACTTTCCCTTTTTCTTACGCTCATTAAAATAGTCGAGACGCTTCTTAAGATTCTTTTCAAAGCCACGTTCAGTAGGTTCGTAAAACGTTTTACCCTGCAGATGTTTCGGTAAATATTCCTGTGGTACATACCCATCTTCAAAATTATGTGGATATTTATAGTCCTCACCATGTTGAAGTTGTTTTGCTCCTTTATAATGAGCATCACGTAGATGGATCGGGACGAGACCTGTTTTTTCTTTTTTGACTGCATCAAGTGCTTTATCAATTCCTGTTATCACTTTGTTGCTTTTTGGAGCAGTGGCTAAGTAAAGGGTAGCTTCTGCAAGTGGAATTCGAGCTTCAGGCATACCGATAAAATCGGCCGCATAACTAGCAGCATGTGCAACAAGTAACGCGTTAGGATCAGCGAGACCGACGTCTTCTGCTGCATGAACGAGCAATCGGCGGGCAATAAAACGAGGATCCTCGCCCGCATAGATCATTTTAGCAAGCCAATATAGAGCGGCATCCGGGTCTGATCCACGTATACTTTTAATAAAAGCAGAGACTGTATCATAATGGTTGTCTCCTTTTTTATCATATTGAAGGACTCTTTGTTGAATGGATTCTTCAGCGATTTCTAGTGTGATCGTAATGTTTCCGTCTTTGTCTGGTTTCGTCGTTAATACAGCAAGTTCCACCGCATTAAGTGCAGTCCTTGCGTCTCCGTTCGCAATAGAAACAATATGATCGATTGCTTCTTTCTTCATGGATATCGGATGTTTGCCATATCCTCTTTCTTTATCAGAAAGAGCCTGCTGAATCACTTTTGAAATGTGTTCATCTGTTAGTGGTTCAAATCGAAACAAACGAGATCTTGATAAGAGAGCGGGGTTGATCTCGAACATAGGGCTCTCAGTTGTTGCACCGATTAAGATAACCGATCCATCTTCTACATATGGAAGGAGAGCGTCTTGCTGACTTTTGTTAAAACGATGGATCTCGTCGATAAAGAGCACTGTCTTTTTCTCTTCTAATAACAGGCGTTCTCTAGCAGCTCCCATAATGACCTTTAGATCAGCGACTCCTGACGTAACCGCATTAAGTTGTTCAAACCATGCAGATGTGGAATTCGCAATAATTTTAGCTAATGTTGTTTTACCTGTACCAGGAGGCCCAAAGAAAATCATCGGAGTGAGTTGATCGGCTTCTATTGCCCGTCTCAAAAGCTTACCTTCACCAGCTATATGCTCTTGACCGATAAATTCCGTTATTTTTCTTGGACGCATTCTGGTGGCAAGAGGTCTTTTTAATGAATGGGAGCTTTCGTCTTTGTAAGAAAACAAGTCCATTACAATCATCCTTCCGTACACTTGTTCTAATCGTCATATGACAATACTATACAATAGTCCATCATGCAAGTTGAAATGATTTCATGCTATAATAAGCTTTAGACTTATGGAATTAACCGAATTGAGACAACTTAATAGGGAAGGATTTTGCACAGTGAAAGACCAAAAGCATTCAGGATGGAACAGATTTTTGTTTCAGTGGTCTGTATTTTTTATTGGATTATTTATTATGGCTTTCGGAATCGCGCTTATGATTAAGGCAGACCTCGGAAGTGCTCCGTGGGACGTTCTTCATATCGGATTGTTTGCACAGTTTGGACTTTCCATAGGCACATGGTCGATCATAATGGGATTTTTCGTCATCTTAGCTACATCCTTATTAACTAAAAAGAAACCTCAATCAGGTGCCTTTTTAAATATGGTGTCTGTTGGCTTGTTTATTGACTTTTATTTATGGCTTCCTTTTTTTCATGATCCTGTAACAGGTTTTGGGAAATGGATGTTCTTAATCATAGGAATCTTAATCTTAGGTTTTGGAATCGGTCTATATATATCATCAGACTGTGGTGCAGGACCAAGAGATAGTCTGATGCTTGCTCTTACAGAAAAATCAGGGATGAAAGTTTCAAATATTCGACTCTTAATGGAATTTGTTGTTCTGTTTTTTGGTTGGATGTTAAAAGGACCCGTTTCGTTCGGAACGATCCTTTTTTGTGTAACGATAGGAGCAATCGTGGGCAGGACCCTTCCATATTGCCAAAAATTAGTGAAGTTTGTTTTAGAACGGAGTGAACGATATGAAGATATCAACAAAAGGTCGGTACGGATTAACCATCATGATGGCATTAGCAAAGAGATCAGGTGAAGGTCCGATCGCATTGAAATTAATTGCAAAAGAATACAGTCTATCTGAACATTATTTAGAGCAGCTTATCGCCCCACTCAGAAATGCAGGACTTGTAAAAAGTATCCGGGGTGCGTATGGTGGGTACATGCTGGCAAAAGAAGCATCCACGATTACTGCTGGAGATATCATCCGAGTGCTTGAAGGACCGATCTCTCCAGTTGAAGTATTGGATGATGAAGAGCCTGCGAAAAGAAATCTTTGGATTAAAATTAGAGATGCTGTAAAAGATGTGTTAGATTCAACAACACTTGAAGATTTGGCGAACTATGAAGATGAGGGCGCACAGGACGCTTACATGTTTTATATATAGGAAGGAAATGAGCAATGAAAAACGTTTATTTAGATCACGCTGCAACCTCTCCTGTTCATCCTGAAGTCATAGAAGAAATGATTCCTTTTCTAACTGAACATTTTGGGAATCCTTCTAGCATTCATCAATACGGAAGACAGACTCGTAAAGCTCTTGATGATGCGAGATCCATGATTGCAGCTTCCATTGGTGCTTCACGCAATGAGATCATTTTCACAAGCGGTGGTACAGAAAGTGATAACCTTGCTATTCTTGGGACAGTCTCTGTTCTTGAGAAGAAAGGAAAGCATGTTATCACAACAGAAGTAGAACATCATGCTGTACTTCATACCTTTCATGAGCTTGAAAAGAGAGGTTACGATGTAACTTACTTGTCCGTTGATGAGGAAGGCAGAATTTCATTAGACGAACTGAAAAGATCTCTAAGAGAAGATACGATTCTCGTTTCGATCATGTATTGCAACAATGAAACAGGGACAACACAAGACATAAAAGAGATCGGAAGTATGTTAAAGGAAAAAGAGATCTTGTTTCATACCGATGCGGTTCAAGCTTATGGCTTGATCTCGATCGATGTAAATGAACTGAACATTGATCTGTTAAGTGCTTCTGGTCATAAGATCAATAGCCCAAAAGGAACAGGATTTCTATTTGTGAAAGAAGAAGTTCCATTTCTTCCTCAAGGGTTCGGCGGTGAACAAGAGCGTAAGCGCCGTGCTGGAACAGAAAATGTAGCAGGAATCGCAGCTTTACGAAAAGCGGCATCTATCGCAGAAAAAGAAAGAGAAGAACGCTTCAGACAATACAAAACGTTCAGAGATACGATGAAAAGAATATGGCTAGAAGAAGATGTATCATTCATCGAAAATGGAAGTTCAAAACATTTTCTTCCGCATATTCTAAACGTTAGCTTTCACGGTGTTAAAACAGAAGTGCTCCTAGTCAATCTAGATCTTGCTGGTATTGCAGCTTCTAGTGGATCAGCTTGTACGGCTGGCTCGCACGAACCTTCCCACGTTTTAAAAGCGATGTTTGGTAATGATGATCGTACGAAATCTTCTGTTCGTTTTAGCTTTGGTCTAGGCAATAAATTGGAAGATATTGAATACGCTGCCCATGAGACAGCAAAAATCGTGAAACGTTTAGCAAAATAAGTTACAATGATTGTCATATGAATGAAATGAGGTGGACACGATGCAAACAGAATCAAACAAAAAGGCACCTCAAGATACACGAGTAGTTATTGGAATGAGCGGCGGTGTGGATTCTTCCGTTGCCGCACTGCTACTGAAAGAGCAAGGCTATGATGTGATCGGGATCTTTATGAAAAACTGGGATGATACCGATGAGAATGGCGTATGCACAGCAACAGAAGATTACAACGATGTGATTGCGGTCTGCAACCAGATCGGCATTCCATATTACGCGGTGAATTTTGAAAAAGAATACTGGGATAAAGTATTCACGTACTTTTTGGAAGAATATAAAGCAGGACGAACACCTAATCCTGATGTGATGTGCAACAAGGAGATCAAGTTTAAAGCTTTCTTGGAGCATGCCATGAACTTAGGTGCAGATTATGTAGCTACTGGCCATTATGCACGTGTGGCTGAAATAGATGGAGAAGTTAAGATGCTTCGAGGCGTTGATGAGAATAAAGACCAAACTTATTTTCTTAACCAGCTTTCTCAAGAACAATTACGTCGCGTATTGTTTCCGATCGGTGAGTTAAAGAAGCCTGAAATCCGTAAAATTGCGGAGGCAGCGGGACTTGCGACAGCTAAGAAGAAAGATTCAACAGGAATCTGCTTTATTGGTGAAAGAGACTTTAAAGAATTCTTAAGTCAGTATCTGCCTGCAAAGCCTGGTGAGATGCAAACGTTTGAAGGTGAAGTAAAAGGCAAGCATGATGGATTGATGTACCATACGATCGGGCAGCGTCACGGTCTCGGAATCGGTGGAAGCGGAGATCCTTGGTTTGTCGTCGGTAAGAATTTAAAAGACAACATATTGTATGTCGAACAAGGATTTCACAACGAAAAGCTTTATTCTGACAGCCTAAAAGCGGTAAAGGCAGGATTTGTTTCTGACAAACCGCTGCCTGCTACGTTTACGTGTACGGCGAAGTTCAGATATCGTCAGCCTGACATGGGTGTAACTGTTCACGTGATGGAGGACGAAACGCTGCACGTAGTCTTTGATGAAGCACAGCGTGCGATCACACCTGGACAAGCTGTCGTGTTTTACGATGGAGATGTTTGTCTAGGCGGAGCAACGATCGATACGGTATACAAAAACGACGAAGCGATCACTTATCTATAAAAGAATGTGGAAAAACTGGCTTACTAGGACAAGAAATGAACTAGTAAGCCAGTTTTTTGCTGTTTTCGTAACCTATGTTGCTTTTGGAAGTAGTTGATTTCCGTTCCAGATGATCGCTTTCCGCGGGGCAGGCGGTGAGCCACATTTGAACGTTTCACTATTAAGTGTCTCACCTGCCTACCTGTCCCGCAGGAGTCTCTCATCTTACACTTCAATCAACAGTCAAAGAAGTAAATACTAAAAGATTATAAGCCACAATCTTTTTGAAAACAGCCTATCTTTTTAAGGGAATTAAGATACAATATTAAGCTCGTCTTAGCGGCATTAAATGCTCGCTGGACGAGCGACATCGAGAAATACGAGCGCCAATATAAGCCACCACAAAAAATTATGCGCCAGCTGCCTTCATTTGTTATACTTTTGAAGGAAATTAAAAGTGGGGGTAATGAAGATGGAACCTTCAAAAGGTCTGGAATATTTACAAAAAGGAAAGTTTGAAGAAGCAGCAAAAAGTCTGGAATCCATGATCGAGGCAGATCCAGAAGATCCAGTACATTATATTAACTTCGGAAATCTGCTTTCTGCTGTTCATGAACACGAAAAAGCGATTCAATTCTTTGATAAAGCGTTATCGCTCGACGAAAATGCAGTTGCTGCATACTATGGTGCGGGTATTGCCTGCTACCACCTTGAAGAATTCTCTAAGAGTGCAAAATTGTTTCAAGAAGCGCTCAAAGGCGGTCTGAAAGATAGTGACACTCACTTTATGACAGGCATGTCGTTCGTTTCACTAGGTGAACATAAGCTTGCATTTCCTTATTTAATGAGAGCAACTGAGCTCAACGATCAAGACCATGAAGCATTGTTTCAATTCGGTCTCTGTCAGGCGCGAACAGGGGATATTGAGTCTGCATCAACAACCTTTGAAAAAGTTGTTGAGCGCGATGATACACATGCCGATGCTTGGTACAATCTAGGCGTAACATATAGTTATTTTGATAAAAATGCAGATGCTCTAAACGCTTTTCAAAGAGCGTTAGACATCCAGCCCGATCATTATCTTGCAGGGAATGGAAAACGAAATATCGAAAGTAAAAACACCAACCATTAAAGGGGGTGCTTTATGGCACAGCAGCCTTCTTTTCATTTAGAAGATGATTCGACGGAATTAAAAAAGTATATAAAAGGTACGTTGATCTCTACAATTTATCATCAAACAGAGAGTCTCTATACGGTCGCTAGAATACGGGTAAAAGAGACGAACGAAAATTACAATGAAAAAGAAATCATGATCACAGGCATCCTTCCTCCGTTAAGAGAAGATGAACTTTATGTGTTTTATGGAAAATTTAAAGATCATCCGAAGTATGGTAAGCAATATGAGGTTGAACTATTTCAAAAAGAAATGCCTCAATCCAAGGAAGCGATGATTCAGTATCTTTCGAGCGATCTGTTTAAAGGGATCGGTAAGAAGACTGCCGAGCATATTGTAGAAGTAATGGGAAACGATGCGATCACTAAGCTCTTAGAATCACCGGAATATATCAGTCAGATTCCAAAGCTAACAGAAGAACAAGCACAAAGTTTGCAAAAATCCCTCATGCAGAATCGAGGATTAGATCAAGTGATGATGGTGGTCCAACCCTATGGGATCGGACCTCATCTTGCGATGAAAATCTTTCAAACGTATCAGGATGATGCTGTAAAGATCATTAAAGACGAGCCGTATCGACTGATCGAAGACGTTTCTGGAATTGGGTTTCACCGGGCTGATGAGATCGCAAAAGGAAATGGGATGCAAGTCAACCATCCAAAACGAATTCAAGCTGCTTGTCAGTTCGTGCTTCGTGATCAAGGAACAGAGCTTGGACACTCATACCTTCCGATGGACCAACTGTTAGAAGGGGTAAGAAAGCTTTTAGCAGATGGTAAGAATACGGTAGATGAGATGAGTATTTTTCGAGAGATTCAAGATATGGAGACTGAGCAGCGATTGATCGTAAAAGAGAACGTTGTATACCTGCCATCCCTTTATTTCGCTGAGCGTGGATTTGCTCAAAAAATGAATCAATTATTACATAGTCAGAAAAATGATTATCACATAGAGGATTCAAAATTGGAATCTGAGCTAGCAGCTCTTGAAAAAAGACTCAACATGAAGTATGCCAAAAGTCAAAAAGAGGCTATTAAGAAGGCGTTAACCTCTTCTTTAATGGTTCTGACAGGAGGACCTGGAACAGGGAAAACGACCGTAATTAAAGGAATCGTCGAACTTTATAGTGAGATTCATGGCGTAAGTTTGAATCCAGATGATTACCGAGGAAAGAAAGAGTCGTTTCCAGTTTTACTCGTTGCTCCAACAGGTCGAGCGGCAAAGCGTATGACCGAGTCTACAGGAATACCCGCTCACACGATCCATCGCTTGTTAGGATGGAAAGGTGGAGGTACCTTTGAAAAAAATGAAGATGAACCCATTGACGGAAAACTTTTGATCGTCGATGAAATGTCGATGGTCGACATATGGCTTGCTCATTCTTTAGCAAAAGCTCTGCCATCTCATATCCAGATCATTGTTGTTGGGGATGAAGATCAGTTACCATCAGTTGGTCCTGGTCAAGTACTAAAAGATCTACTGCAAGCACAGCATGTTCCACAATCTCGTTTAGTGGATATTTATAGACAGGCAGAAGGATCATCTATTATCCGGTTAGCTCATGAGATGAAGAACGGAAACGTGCCTCAAGATCTGCTTGTCCCACAGAACGACAGACGTTTTTTTGCATGTTCCGGTGAACAAGTGTTTCAAGCTATCCTTCAAGTTTGTGAAAATGCGATTAAAAAAGGATACAGTTCTCGAGATATTCAAGTGTTAGCACCTATGTACAAAGGGCCTGTTGGAATTGATCGATTAAATATGGAACTTCAGCGTCTGTTTAATCCGGAGAAACAAAAACAGCGTCAGTTACAGGTGGCAAATGTGTTTTATCGAAAAGGAGATAAAGTGCTTCAGCTCGTCAATCAACCTGAAGATCAGGTGTTCAATGGTGATATCGGTGAGATCGTTGCTGTTATCTATGCAAGAGAGAACACGGATAAAGAAGATCAGATCGTCATCAGTTTTGATGAGATTGAGGTAACGTATAAAAGAAGTGAATTTCATCACTTTACTCATGCTTTCTGCTGTTCGATCCATAAATCGCAGGGAAGTGAGTATCCGATCGTCGTTCTGCCTGTCTTAAAAAGCTACTACCGAATGTTAAAACGGAACTTATTATATACTGCAATAACGAGAAGTAAAGAATATCTGATCCTGTGTGGAGAACAAGAAGCGTTTACTTGGGCTGTTGAACGATCAGATGAAACAGAACGATACTCGGGTCTTACTTCCCTACTTCAAGAGACCATACTGGAAAAAGATTTAATGAATGATACCCTTCTAAACGAAACAAACTAGAAATGTTCGAGAGATGTAAGTTGTCATCTTGTCGGACATTTCTTTTTTGTATTTCTAGAAGTCATGATCCTTCAGATATATTTTCTGTATATTTTCTACAAATTCAGGACACCCTTGTAAAAGTAAAATTTAAAGGAGAGAGAGCAAGTGGAATGTCCGAACTGCAGTAGAAAAGATATCGGTAAAATCGGGGTGAACCAGTATTATTGCTGGAACTGTTTTATAGAGCTATCCATTGTTAAAGGAAGACTGTCCCTTCATCAAGTGGAAGAAGATGGCTCTCTAACATCACTCGATGATTTATTTGAAGATCAAGATCTGACTTATAGAGAAAGCACATCATAAAAGAAAACAAATCTCTGATGTCGAGGTGATCTAGCATGAGCAGGACGATGAGTTCTCTTTTCGCACTTGGTATTGGAGCGGCAACATATGCGATGAGAAATAAGAGGATGTCAAGAATGTCTAAGATGAACTATAATCTTTCGGATATAGGTGATCTGTGGACATCACGACGTGTTAAGAAGATCCGTAAAAAAGTCGCAAAAGCCATTTATTAAAGATAGCATACCCCGTCTCAAAAAAGACGGGGTTTTTTAAGAAAAGGGTGAAAGAATGACAAAAGACATTCGAATGAAGTGGGTTTATAGGCTTGCCCTTTCTTTATTATTGTTTTTATGTTTGTTTCTGTTAATGAAACTCTACCCTCTTTACGAGCCATTATGGAGTGCGATCAAAGGGGTCATTCTGCCTTTTTTTCTTGCCGCTCTAATTACATATCTACTCCATCCCGTCGTGGAATACGTCCATGAAAAAGGATTACCTCGCTTTGTTGCGATCTTAAGCATATACATCCTTTTCTTTGGTGGTCTAGGGATTGCGGCAGTAAAAGGGTTTCCTTATTTCGTCGTCCAGATGAAGCAGTTGTTAGTGAATGTGCCGGTTCTTGCAGAGGATTATAAAGATCTATTGTCCAAAGTGGACAAAGGTACATCTGCACTGCCGTATTCGGTACATTCTAAAATCGAAAATTATATTGTAAAAATGGAAAGCAACGCACAGGATGTGTTGACTAATGCCATCTTTTCACTAAGAAAGATCGTGGACTATTTCTTCGTTATCATCGTTGTCCCTTTTTTAGTGTTTTATTTTCTAAACGATTTTGAAAAACTGAAAAAAGCACTGTGGTACCTAACACCAAGAAAATACCGTTATGAAGGAAAGCACTTAATAATAGATATCGATCAATCCCTTGGTGGATATATTAGAGGACAGTTGTTTGTAGGTGCTATACTTGGAGCTGCGGCCATGATTGCTCTATGGATCGTTGGTATGCCATACCCCATACTTTTAGGACTGGTGATAGCGATAACAGATATTATCCCTTACTTTGGGCCGATCTTAGGAGCGATACCAGTCGTATTGATCGCACTTACGATCTCTTGGAAGATGGTGTGGATCACAGTTGGTATCATGCTTGTTCTGCAGTTTATTGAGGGTAACATTCTTGGTCCGTTTATCGTCGGCAAGAATCTTCATATCCATCCTGTGTTTATCATTTTTTCATTACTACTTGGGGGAGAATTGGCTGGTGTACCAGGAATGATTTTAGCTGTTCCGATTTTTAGTGTGATCAAGGTCATTATCATACACATCAGGGAACATCGACTTCAATCATCATCCGATTGACAAGTAAGAATAAATAAACGTATACTAACGCTAGAAGATCAAAAATCGCTGAAAGAGAAAAGTACGTTTCAGTCCTTCCAAAAGAGAGAAACATCCATCGGCTGAAAGATGTTTTAGGAAGAAGAGAGACAGAAAGCTACTCTGGAGTGCAGAAGGAAAATCTGCCGTTATGCCGCGTTAAGGCTTTAATCAAGGTGATATGCTTATTTTTAAAGCGTATAACCAGGGTGGTACCGCGTGAATTCAAACTCTCGTCCCTGTATTTTTTATAGGGATGGGAGTTTTTTTATTGGCTTTTTTCGTTCGAAAGTAGTTGATTTCCACTCCAGGTTGCTCGCTTTCCATGGGACGAACGGTGAGCCTCCTGTCTAGTTGCAGTGACTAGTCCCTCGAGGTCAAAAAGTAAACGGTCAAGAAGGCAAAGTGCGCCGTCCTCGCCCATTTCCCTTTTGCTTGTCGGGGCTGAACGAGTCACTTCCACTTTTCAGACTGCCGCTTTGCGCCCTTAGGAGTCTCGCACCTTGCGCTCCAATCAACTTGCAAGGAAGACAAAAGGAATTTCAAAGAAACATTTTCTTTGCTATTGAAAAGAAATCAACTACTAATAAAACAACCAAGTTTACGAAATCAGTCTTTATATTTATCTAAAAAAAGGAGAATGAAAACGATGAGAAATTTGACTTCAGCTCAAGTAAGACAGATGTTTCTTGATTTTTTCCAAGAAAAAGGTCATGGTGTAGAACCTAGTGCATCCCTAGTTCCACATGAAGATCCTACACTTTTATGGATCAATAGTGGAGTGGCTACACTGAAAAAATATTTTGATGGACGAGTGATACCTGAAAACCCTCGTATCACGAATGCACAAAAATCGATCCGTACGAACGATATTGAAAATGTCGGGATTACAACACGACATCATACGTTCTTTGAGATGTTAGGAAATTTTTCAATCGGCGATTACTTTAAAGTGGAAGCTATTCTTTGGGCATGGGAGTTCTTAACGAGTGAAAAATGGATCGGCTTTGATCCTGAGAAACTTTCAGTGACGATCCATCCAGAAGATGATGAAGCTTTTGATATTTGGACAAAGCAAGTAGGGTTACCAGAAGAGCGTATCATTCGTTTGGAAGGAAACTTCTGGGATATCGGTGAGGGACCGAGTGGGCCAAACACTGAGATCTTCTATGACCGCGGTGAATCTTTTGGCAGCGATCTGTCTGATCCAGAGCTATATCCAGGTGGAGAGAACGATAGATACCTTGAGGTCTGGAACCTGGTTTTCTCACAATTCAACCATAATCCAGACGGAACATATACGCCACTTCCTAAGAAGAATATCGATACAGGTATGGGACTTGAGAGAATGGTTTGTGTGATTCAAGATACGAAGACTAACTTTGAAACCGATCTATTCATGCCGATCATCAAAGAAACAGAAAAGCTTTCTGACACTACTTATGGCTTAAGTACGGAAACAGACACTGCTTTTAAAGTAATCGCTGATCACATTCGTACGGTAAGTTTCGCGATCGGTGATAGTGCTCTACCATCTAATGAGGGAAGAGGATATATCCTTCGACGTTTGATCAGAAGAGCGATTCGTTTTGCGAAAAAGATCAATATCAACAAGCCTTTCATGTATGAACTAGTACCAACAGTTGCAGACATCATGGTTGACTTCTATCCAGAAGTAAAAGAAAGAGTTCCGTTCATCCAAAAAGTCATCAAGACAGAAGAAGAGCGTTTCCATGAAACGATCAACGAAGGTCTTGCAATCTTAGAAGATGTTATGGCTAGAGAAAAAGAAGAAGGAAGAAACGTCATCTCTGGAAAAGACGCATTCAAGCTTTATGATACGTTTGGTTTCCCATTCGAGCTTACACAAGAGTATGCAGCTGAAAATGGAATGGACGTAGATCTAGAAGGCTTTGAAAACGAGATGAAGGCACAGCGTGAACGTGCACGTGCGGCAAGACAAGAAGTGGACAGCATGCAAGTGCAAGGTGGGGTTCTTTCTGATATTACCGTAAAAAGTGAGTTCACTGGTTATGATAACTTAGCAGGAGAAGCAAAAATTTTAGAAGTGCTACAAAACGGTGAACGCGTGGAGATGGTCGCATCAGGAGAAGAAGCACAAGTTATCTTAGATGTAACACCATTCTACGCTGAGAGCGGTGGTCAGATCGCTGACCAAGGAAAAATAGCAGGGAAAGAGCTTTTACTTTCAGTAAAAGATGTTCAAAAAGCACCTAACGGACAAAATCTTCATACCGTTGTTGTTGAGAAAGGCGTTCTTGAAAAAAATATTGATGTTTCCGTCGAGGTTGACCCTGAAATTCGTGCGAAAGTTGTAAAGAACCATACGGCTACTCACCTTCTTCATCAGGCATTAAAAGATGTGCTTGGAACGCACGTAAATCAGGCAGGATCTCTCGTACAAGAAGGTCGTTTGCGTTTTGACTTCACACACTTCGGTAGTATTTCTACAGAAGAACTTGAGAAGATCGAAGAAATCGTTAACGAAAAAGTTTGGGGTAACATTCCTGTCGAAAAGATGGTTAAAAACATTAATGAAGCAAAAGCGATGGGAGCAATGGCTCTGTTCGGTGAGAAGTATGGTGAAACCGTACGCGTTGTAAAAGTAGGAGACTATAGTCTAGAGCTTTGCGGTGGATGTCACGTGAATAACACTTCAGAGATCGGCTTGTTTAAGATCGTTTCAGAATCCGGAATCGGTGCAGGAACACGCAGGATCGAAGCTGTAACAGGTGAGAATGCGTACCGATTGATGAACGGACAGGTACAGCTTTTAAAAGACACAGCTGCTAAGTTGAAAACCAATCTTAAGGATGTCCCGCAGCGTATCGATGCGTTAAACGAGCAAATACGTGAGTTGCAAAAAGAGAAAGAATCTCTTGCGGCTAAGATTGGAAACATGGAAGCAGGCAGCCTTGTTGATGAAGTTCAAACGATTAACGGTGTTTCTGTCATCGCTAAGGAACTGAGCGGCGTGGATATGAACGGCTTGCGTTCAATCGTAGATGATCTAAAGAATAAACTTCAAAGCGGAGTGGTTATTCTTGGTGCAGAAAACGGCGGAAAAGTAAATATCGTAGCGGGAGTAACAAAAGATTTAGTGACAAAAGGCTATCATGCGGGTAACCTAGTAAAAGAAGTGGCTGTCCGTTGCGGCGGAGGCGGTGGTGGCCGTCCTGATATGGCTCAAGCTGGAGGTAAAGATCCCCAAAAGCTGCAAGAAGGAATAGAATCTGCAGTTGAAATGATCAAAACCGTTTCCTAAGCTTTCATCTTTCATGTACAATAGAGACAAGAACTAATTTGTCCCTTAAGGGAGATCTTCAGAAAGAGGTGTTCGCCAGTGAGTTCAATGGACAAAACGATGAAGTTTAACTTCAACGAAGAAGATGCTTATAAGACGAATGTAGAAACTGTCCTGTTTTCTGTTTACGACGCCCTGCAGGATAAAGGATACAACCCCATCAATCAGATTGTAGGTTATTTGCTCTCAGGGGATCCGGCTTATATTCCTCGTCACAATGATGCGAGAAGCATGATTAGAAAACTGGAGCGAGATGAGCTTATTGAAGAGCTTGTAAAATCATACCTATCCACTCAAAAAGAAGGAAGTCGTTAATTTGACAAAAACACTCGGACTGGATGTTGGAACGAAGACGATCGGTGTTGCCGTCTCAGATGCACTGGGATGGACAGCACAAGGAGTCGAAACGATACGACGCCGTCCTAATAAGCCTGAAGAAGACTATGCAAGGATCCAAGAGCTGATTCAATTACATGACATCAGTAAGATCGTAGTAGGTCTTCCAAAGAACATGAATGGTACGATCGGTCCCAGCGGAGAAGCCTGTCAAAACTTTGCTAAAGATATTGCAAGTCTGACAGGTCTTTCGGTTATCCTATGGGATGAGAGGCTGACCACCATGGCAGCTGAAAGAACTTTGATTTCAGCTGACGTGAGCCGAAAGAAACGAAAACAGGTGATCGATAAGCTAGCAGCTTCGATCATTCTGCAAGGTTATTTGGACAGCCAACAATAAGAAAAGTAGAGGTGAGCCATAATGGCAAAAGAAGAACGCGAACGCATCGTTATTCCAGACGAGAATGGTGACGAAAATCTATTTGAAGTTTTATTCAAATTTGATGTAGATCAAACAGGAAAATCATACATGGTAACTATACCTGTAGCAGATTCAGAAGATGATGATACAGATGAAGTAGAAGTTTTCCCTTTCCGTTATGAAGAAAATGGAGAAGAAGACGATCTTGCTCTATTCCCACTAGAGTCTGATGAGGAATGGGACATGATCGAAGAAATGTTAAACACATTTCAAGATGACGAATACGAAACAGAATAAGTATGAAACAAAAAGAAGTTGGTTTTCTAGCCAACTTCTTTTTTTATTCCATTTTACGGCCAATCTCGACAATTTCTGCTAGTAAACGTATAATTAAACAGGTGGGAAGGGGGAAATACCATGTTACATCTCCAGTCATCTGGGAATTACATAAATGAAAATAAAAGTAAAAAACGTACTAAAACCATTGTTCTATCTATCTTATTTCTATTTCTTGCGTTATTCATTGCTGCAGCTATAGGTGCTTATTTTTATTACAATAAGAACATAGGACCGATCGATTCAGCTAACAATGAAAAAATTACGGTGGAAATTCCAATTGGTTCTTCCTCTTCAAAAATAGGACAAGAGCTCGAGAATAATGGATTGATCAACAGCGGTGATTTCTTCAGACTCTATACTCGAGTTAAAGGTGAAGGGAACTTTCAAGCCGGTATTTACGAACTAACTCCTTCCATGAATCTTACAGAGATCATTTCAGCACTTAAAGACGGAAAGATGTTCAAGAAACCAGCTTTAACGTTAACGATTCCAGAAGGTTACAATGTCCCGCAGATCGCAAAATTAATCAGTCAGAAAACGGGTTATAGTGAAGCGGATATCATCAACAAAATGGCCGATAAAGCTTATTTGCAACAGCTTAAAGATAAGTATCCGATCTTACCTGATGATATAATGAAAGCTGGACTGTACTATCCGCTAGAAGGATTTTTGTTTCCTGCCACATATGATTTCGATGTCAAGAAACCTGAATTATCAAATGTGATAGACAAGATGGTCGAACAATCTTCTGTTGTCCTAACAAAACATGAGAAAGACATCAAGAATAGCGGTTATTCACTCTTTCAGATTATTACCCTATCATCCCTTATAGAAGAAGAGTCTCAGCGTGAAGAGGATCGCAAAAAAATTGCTGGTGTTTTTTATAATCGCTTAAGTAAAGATATGAAACTTGATTCTGATCCAACGGTGAAATATGCTCGAAAGAATTTCGATGTTCAAGTTTTATACGAACATCTAAAATATGATTCAAAGTACAATACGTACCTTTATAAAGGCATACCGATCGGACCGATCACTTCACCAGGTGAAAAAGCGATTGAAGCTGCACTCCAACCCGTGAAGATGGACGAGCTTTTCTTTTATGCGAGACCAAACGGTGAGGTCATCTACACGAAAACCTTGAGCGAACATAATGCTGTATATAAAAAATACAGAGATGAATGGAAAGTTTGGCAGGAAAAAGACAATAATTAAGCATGTTTCTGAGGATACTAGTATGTATTCTCTTTTTTTATTGCTGCAAAACTTGCATCTTTTACTGCATTTTAACAGCAAATAACTCAGTTATCTTATAGTTAAAAATAGGACTCTCGCCTTCAAATAAAGATTATGTTACAATATACCGGTTAGTGTGAAGGAGGCGTGTTACTTTGGTCTCAAAAGAGTTGAACCAATATATCGAAAAAATTATTCCAACGCGCTCTGAACAAGTACTAAAAATGGAGCAATACGCGAAAGAGCATAATGTGCCGATCATGGATCTAACAGGTATGGAGACACTATTGTCCTATGTTAGATTGAAGAAACCGAAACGTATATTAGAAGTAGGAACAGCGATTGGATATTCCGCCATTCGAATGGCTCTTGCATGTGAGAATGCTGAAATTATTAGTATTGAAAGAGATGAAGAACGGTACAATATAGCAAAAGATAATGTTAGATCGTTTCATCTAGAGAGCAGAATTAATTTGTTGTTTGGAGATGCAAATGAATTGCAGAGCCAAGTAGAACAGTATGCCCCATATGATTTTATTTTTATAGATGCAGCAAAAGGACAATATCAAAACTTTTTTGATCATTATTCCTCCATGCTGTCACCTGATGGCATCATCGTAACAGATAATATTCTCTTTAGAGGGTATGTCGCTGATGAAAGCGGCTTAGAGAGTAGAAGACTTCGTTCTCTCGTAAAAAAAATTAGAAGTTTTAACGAATACATGATGCAGCATCCTGACTATCAGTCTTCAATCTTGCCGGTTGGCGACGGAATGATGGTGAGTATTAGAAATTCTTAATGGGACATGCAGTTTGGAGGAGTAATCAAAATGGCACAAAAACCAATTGTAATTGGGGTTGCAGGTGGATCTGGATCTGGTAAAACGACGGTAGCAAAAGAAATTTACAGACAGTTTGCTAACCAATCCATCTTAATCATAGAGCAAGATGCATATTATAGAGATCAATCAGAAAAATCAATGGAAGAAAGATTGGACACGAATTATGATCACCCTCTTGCTTTTGATAATGACTTGTTAATTCAACACATTTCTTCACTTCTAAAATACGATTCCATCGAAAAACCAGTGTACGACTATACAGCACATACAAGAAGTGATAAAATTATCCCAGTTGATGCTAAAGATGTCATTATACTGGAAGGTATTTTGATCCTTGAAGACGAACGACTGCGTGACTTGATGGACATTAAGCTGTTTGTAGATACGGATGCAGATGTACGTATTATTAGAAGAATGTTACGAGATATTCGAGATCGAGGGAGAACACTCGAATCTGTAATCGATCAATATACTTCAGTGGTTCGGCCGATGCACAATCAATTCATAGAGCCAACGAAACGATATGCGGATATTATCATTCCAGAAGGCGGCCAGAATCTTGTTGCGATCGACTTAATGGTAACAAAAATCAAGACGATTTTGGAAGACAAAGCATTATTGAAAAAATGAGGAATATCATCCTCATTTTTTCGGTATACAGTGACAAATTTCAGCAATAAGCCATTTGGCAATCAACTATTGACCCATTTTTTTATACATACCCTAGCCGAATTATCATATAACGTAACAAGGGTACTGATTATTTAAGGAGTGAAAAAACAATGGCAGACGAGAAAAAACACTATATGACCTTAGAAGGTAAACAGAAGCTAGAGAACGAACTAGAGTTTTTGAAAACAGAGCGTAGAAAAGAAGTTGTTGAACGAATCAAAGTAGCTCGCAGTTTTGGAGATCTCTCTGAGAACTCTGAGTATGATGCAGCAAAGGACGAGCAGGCATTCGTAGAAGCTCGTATCGTTCAACTAGAAAAAATGATTCGTGATTCGGTTATTATTGAAGATAATAAAGACCAATCTGATAACGTTTCCATCGGGAAAACAGTTAAGTTTAAAGAGCTTCCAGATGGTGACGAAGAAACATACATCATCGTAGGTAGTGCAGAAGCAGATCCGTTCGAAGGGAAGATTTCTAACGATTCTCCAATGGCTAAAAGCCTTTTAGGTAAAAAGCCTGGAGATAAAGTTTCTGTTCAAACGCCTGGTGGAGAAATCAGCGTTGTCATCCTAGAAGTAAAATAAGCGTATTACGTATTAGAAGACTTGCATTCATCTGCAAGTCTTCTTTTTTTGCAATCGTTTAGAAACAAAAGTAGTGGGTGAGAATAGGGGTTAAGGGGGTGAGCCTATGATATCAAAGAAAAGAACGATGGTCGCAGCACTTTTATTTTTGTTTGTTATCCTTTTTCTCACGTATCGGCTAGCGGATATACAGCTGATCTCTACTACTTCCTTTTCCAAAAATAAAGTAAACCTCATTCAAGAAAGTGTGGATCAGCGTACACATCGTTTCATGATCAACGATGGAAGAGGGTATTTTCTTGATCGAAATGGTGAACTGCTCTCAACAGATGTAAGAGCTCAAGTGATCGTTTTTCCGAATCTTTATTCCCATAGATGGCCGATGGATTCGATAGCTAGCATACTCGATACATCAAGCAGAAACTTAACAAAAAGTATCAGTGAACTAAAGAAACCATCTGCCCTCTCTCTTTCAAAAGAAATAAGTATCGAGCAGATGAATGAGATTAATAAACTGGAGATTCCTGGGCTCTACGCTCAGCTTGTCACAAAACGAAACCCTACGCCATTTGCAAATCATATTCTTGGGGCAGTCGGACAAGATCCGAATCTGATCAAAAGAAAGTATGAAGATAAACTAAAAAAAGGCACGGTTACGATCAGTACAAAAACAGGGAAGAATGGCATGCAGTATACGTTTGATCCCTTCTTAATATCGGAAGGGGAAACAGAATATATCTATCATGTTGACCGTCAAGGACATCCGCTGTTTGGACTTGATGTTAAGTTCCGTTCACAATCGAATCCCCTATATCCTCTTCACGTAAAGACGACGCTTGATAAGACGATGCAGGAAACCGTGGAGAGAACACTCGATGCCCAAGGTGTCATAGAAGGTGGAGCTGTTCTGATAGATATAGAATCAAACGAGCTGTTGGCGATGTCAAGCAGACCTTTGTTCTCGAGTGAAACGATCTATAAACATGTTGACCATATGACGTCTCAACAAATTCCTGGTTCTGTATTTAAAATTGTGACAGCAGCAGCTGCTATTGAAGAAAATAGGATACAAAACGATAAGACGTATGATTGTAACCTAAACATATATGGTGAAAAAGATGAGAGACAGTTAGGGATGTTAAATGTAGAGAACAGCTTTACACAAAGCTGCAACAGAACATTCGGAGATCTAGCTAATGAATTACAAAAAAAAGATCCGGATTTTATGGAAACGTATGCTGAAAAGTTAGGGCTGCTAACGCACAATGGCTGGCAAGGAGAAGTCTATCATCTAGAAGCGTTCTCCCACTTTTATAAAGAAGAATCGGGTCAGGTCTACAACTCAAAAAAGAAAGAATCCAATTACAAAAGTTCATTAGCGACTTCTCAAACTGCGATCGGCCAGCTGGATGTGAAAGTTACCCCACTAGCTGTCGCTAACATGATGGCGACGATCGCTAGAGGTGGGGTCAGTTATGAGGTGAAGTCAGCTAAAAGCGTGAATTTTGCTAATGGTACCGAACTGATTGAGTTTGCAGCTCATAAGAAAGAAGGGGAAAAGCTTTCTCCATATACGATCATGAGACTTCAATCCCTGCTTCTGAATGTCGTAAAGAACGAAAAAGGTACTGGACACGCATTACAGTCGTTGCCTTTTCAAGTTGCAGGAAAATCAGGAACAGCACAAAAAGGAGAGAATCACCGCTTTTATAATAAATGGTTTGCAGGATACTTTCCTGCCGAAAAACCACGTTATGCACTAGTAATCGTAGATTTAAAACACGATACCATCAATCGGACAATCCCTGTATTTCGGGATATCGCCACAGAAATCATGGAAGAAAAAGATCGGTGAAGAATATAATCTCAAAAAGAGTAATAGGAAATAGTGTTCCTATACCACTTCCTCGTGGTAAAATAAAAAAAGTATTTTACTGAGGAGGATATTATGAAACGAAACCAGCGTTATGAATCAAGACTAGAAAAACGAAAACAAAATCGTTTTTTAAACATAGCAATCGGGTTAGTTGTTTTGCTGATTGTTGTTGTTGCATTCAATCTTTTCTCAGGCGATGATAACGAAACAGCTTCAACGAACAAATCTAATTCTGAACAAAATGAAAACAACGAATCCAATAACAGTTCAATTGAGATGGAAACGGATGATTCAAAGTCAAAACCTGATAATGAGGATTCTGAGTCTCAAGATAAAGAAGAGTCAGCTGAAGATCAAGACAATGCTGATGAAGAAACAACAGAAGAAGAAAAAGCAGAATCAGAAACGCCTGAAGGCGGCGGTCCGGAGGGTCCATGGCAACCAATCGGAACTTCACAAACAGAACCTCATACTAAGACGTATGATGATGGTTCACAAGATTGGAACGAGATGGTCCAAGCCCTTTCCTATGCGACCAGCATTCCACAAGACCAGATGACCATTTTTTGGTTGGGTAACGGTGGAGGTCCTGATCTTTCAAAAGGTACTGTACAATCGAAAGCCGACGGTAAAAAATATGATGTTATGCTTCAGTGGGTGCCGGAAAAAGGATGGCAGCCTACAAGCGTAACACCTGTTCAATAAAACGAAGAAAAGCAACCTGTTAATTATTGCAGGTTGTTTTTTTTGTTTAACGCTCTTTTCAAAAAGATTGCTGCTTTGAACTCCTTGTCACCTTTGACAATTGATTGGAGTGGAAGGTGCGTGCCAACCACCTGAAATACATCTCGCAAGGCATGCGAAGAGGAAGCTTACTGCGCTAGCATTGACTTGTAGACGCAGGAGCAAGAGCAAGGAGCATAAGGGCGGGCAGTTTGAAAAATAGAAGTGGCGCCTCATTACTTGGTGTACTGCACAAATATAGCGAACTTTTTTACAGCGGTCAGCTTTCGGTCGACGAAAGAGAGCTGCTTCCTGGAAATATAAAGAGAATGTGGGATCGAAATGAGAAGGTCCTGTCACTGTAGGTGGCAGTGTCTTTTTGGGGTGTACAGGTTATGAGTTGAAGTTTATTTTTATATGATGAATGGCTTTTTTTATGTGATAACCCGAAATTTTTATGTGATGCCTGCTCTTTTTTATGTGATGTTACTCCATTTTTATAGGATGGTGTATTTTTAGCAGCTTGCCTTCACCAAACTTCATTCGTGAAGGGGCATGTATTCGTAATTTTTGCCAATAGAAAAAGATTTTTCATTTGAAAATTTTTAGAAATTATGATAATTTGGAACCTGTAAGATTTTAATTCATAGTATATTGATAGGAATTATATAAATTAAAGGTGAGTGTGAAAAATGGGACGAGAATTTATTGATCTGTTTGATGAGTGGTCATCCTCTTATGATGAGACGGTGTCAGGTAATGACCAGGAATATAAGGAAGTTTTTCATAAATATGATGAAATTTTAGAAACGGTTGTTCAACGTTCAGGAAGTGTTGTTTTGGAATTCGGCGTTGGAACAGGCAATTTAAGCGAGAAACTTCTTCGCAGTGGAAAGCAAGTCATTGGTATTGAGCCATCAAAAGGGATGCGAGAAAAAGCATCCGACCGTCATCCGGATCTAACTCTTCATGATGGTGATTTTTTATCTTTTCCAAAGTTCGATCAAGAGATTGATACAATAGTAAGTACTTATGCGTTCCACCACCTGACCGACGAAGAAAAAGATCTAGCGATCGGACAGTATAGCCAGCTGCTTAAAAAGAATGGTAAAATTGTGTTTGCAGATACCGCTTATCTTCACGAGGATGATAAAAAAGAGCGTCATGAAAAAGTAAGATCTCAAGGCTTCCTTAATCTGTTAAAAGACCTTCAGACCGAGTATTATACAACACTTGGCGTACTAGAAGAACTATTTAAAAAACATGATTTTGAAGTCTCGTTTAAAAAACTAAATGAATATGTCTGGCTGATGGAAGCGGTAAAAAAATAGACATTGGAGAATCACTCATGAAAAGAATTGGAATTATTGGTGCAATGGAAGAAGAAGTTGTTCTTTTAAGAGAGCAATTAGAAAATCTAGAAGAAAAGAAGCTTGCAGGTTGCGAATTCTATAAAGGGTTACTTAACGGTCAGGAAGTCGTGCTATTAAAATCAGGAATCGGAAAAGTAAACGCAGCGATTGGAACTACGTTGTTGATCCAACTTTATGGACCAGACGTTATTTTGAACACGGGATCTGCTGGTGGATTTCATTCAGACCTGAACGTCGGGGATGTAGTCATCTCAACAGATGTACGCCATCATGATGTAGATGCAACGATCTTTGGTTATGAACACGGTCAAGTGCCACAGATGCCGCCAAACTATCTGCCTGACGAAAAACTTGTGAATGCAGCAGAAAGAGCTGGAGCGCGAGTAGAAAACATACAAGTAGCAAAAGGTTTGATCGCTTCAGGCGATTCGTTTATGAGTGATCATGCTAGGGTAGAAGATATCAGAGGCAAGTTTCCGGCTCTATATGCAGCTGAGATGGAAGCTGCAGCTATCGCTCAAACGTGTTATCAATTTAAAGTTCCTTTTGTGATCATCCGCTCTTTATCAGATATTGCAGGTAAAGATGCACGTGTGTCTTATGATCAATTCTTACAAACTGCATCTAAGAACTCAGCAGAACTAGTACAAAAAATCGTAGAGGAGCTGAAATCATTATGACAAAAAAAATGAACGTTGAAAGCTTTAACCTTGACCATACGAAAGTAGTAGCGCCTTATATCCGTTTAGCAGGTACAACGACAGGTGCCAACGGAGATATCATCCACAAGTATGACATCCGTTTTTGTCAGCCGAACAAAGATCATATGCCGATGGAAGGACTTCATTCTATCGAACATCTGATGGCAGAAAATATTCGTAATCATCATTCTACTGTAGTTGATATAAGTCCTATGGGCTGTCAGACTGGGTTTTATCTTTCTGTGATCAACCACGATAACTATGATGAGATTTTAGAAGTTCTTGAGAAGACGTTGAACGATGTTTTAGAAGCGACTGAAGTGCCTGCATGTAATGAAGTTCAATGTGGATGGGCTGCTAACCACAGTCTTGAAGGTGCAAAAGAGATCGCGCGCAAGATGCTTGCTAAAAAAGACGAGTGGCATATTGTTTTCGGAGAATAGAGGACGATATTTATGAAATACTTTAAAAACGTGCATGAGATGATCGGTAATACACCTCTTATGGAGATCACTCAGTTTTCACTTCCAGAAGGTGTTCGTTTATTTGCCAAACTCGAATTTATGAATCCTGGAGGAAGTGTAAAAGATCGTCTAGGTTTGGAACTGCTAGATGCAGCCCTAGCTAAAGGTGATCTTGTGCAAGGTGGAACGATCATCGAGCCTACAGCAGGAAATACAGGAATCGGTCTTGCTCTTGCTGCGATCAATAAAGGGATAAACGTAATCTTTGTTATTCCAGAAAAGTTTAGTATTGAAAAGCAAGAGCTTATGAAAGCATTGGGTGCGACCATCGTTCATACCCCTACTGCCGATGGAATAAAAGGAGCGATCAAAAGAACGAACGAATTGCTGAATGAGATTCCGAATTCTTTTTCTCCTTCTCAATTTTCTAATCCGGATAACCCAAACACGTACTACAAAACATTAGGTCCAGAAATCTGGGATGCGCTAGATGGTCATGTGGATGTTTTTGTAGCCGGGGCGGGTACAGGTGGTACGTTCATGGGTACAGCTCGCTATTTAAAAGAAAAGAACGAAAACGTGAAGACGGTTATTGTTGAACCTGAAGGCTCTATTCTTAATGGTGGAGTATCCGGACCTCATAAGACAGAAGGAATCGGCATGGAATTTCTTCCAGCATATATGGATTCATCTTATTTCAACAGCATCCATACGGTAATGGATGTTGATGCATTCCAAAGAGTTGCTGAACTAGCAAAAAAAGAAGGGCTTCTTGTTGGAAGTTCTTCAGGAGCAGCGTTGCACGCAGCACTGATTGAAGCTCAAAGTGCACAACCCGGGCAAAACATTGTGACTATTTTTGCTGACAGCTCAGAGCGATATTTAAGCAAGAAAATCTATGAAGGAGGCATCTGATAATGAAACGCAAAACAAAACTGATCCACGGAGGCATTCCTTCTGATAAGACAACAGGAGCTGTGTCTTTTCCAATCTATCAAGTAAGTACTTATAAGCAAGAAGACGTGGGAGTGCATAGTGGATTTGAATATTCACGTACAGGGAACCCAACAAGACATGCGTTAGAAGAACTGATCAAAGATCTAGAAGGTGGCAAACGCGGTTTTGCGTTTGGTTCAGGCATGGCTGCTATCACAGCTGTTATGATGTTATTTGATTCTGGTGATCATGTTATTCTTACAGACGATGTATATGGAGGTACGTACCGGGTGATGACGAAGGTCTTAAACCGTCTTGGTATCGATTCGACGTTTGTAGATACAACAGACATCGAACAGATCGAAGCGGCCTTAAAGCCAAACACGAAAGCGGTCTATGTGGAAACACCTACGAATCCTCTATTAAAGGTTACAGACATCGAAGCTGTAGCTGCTTGGGCAAAAGAGAAAAACTTACTGTTCATGGTGGATAATACGTTTAATACACCATACTGGCAGAACCCGATCGAATTAGGCGCAGATATTGTTCTTCACTCTGCAACAAAATATATCGGCGGCCATAGTGACGTTGTAGCAGGCTTAGTCGTGGTAAACGACGAAAAGCTAGGAGAAGATCTGCATTTCGTCCAAAACTCAACAGGCGGCGTTCTAGGGCCGCAAGATTCATGGTTGCTCATCCGCGGGATCAAAACACTAGGTTTGCGTATGGAAGCTCACGAAAACAATACGAAAAAAATCGTTGAATTTTTAAAATCTCATTCAGCGGTAAAGAAAATTTATTACCCAGGATTAGAAGATCATCCTCAGCATGATATCGCTAAAAAACAATCTGGCGGCTTCGGTGGTATGGTATCGTTTGATGTTGGTTCACAAGCGAATGCTGATGCCCTTCTTAAAAAAGTAAAATACTTCACACTCGCAGAAAGCCTAGGAGCGGTAGAGAGTTTAATCTCCGTTCCAGCTCGTATGACTCATGCATCTATTCCCGCAGAACGAAGAGCGGAATTAGGAATCACTGATGGATTGGTTCGTATCTCAGTTGGTATTGAAGATGCTGACGATCTGATCGATGATTTAAAAAATGCTTTAAGTTAAAAAAAGAGGAGAACAAGTGCTTTAGCAGGCACTTGTTCTTTTTGTTTATGCGACTCAGTAAGTCTACTCCAGATATGACAGAGCATAAACCAGGAAAAAGCCTCTTCGAAAATTAAATTGAAAAAAGCAATTTATGATCACAATTTAGACAAAATTACTTCACGCTTTTGTCAAAATCTGCTTGGTAGGTTGCTATCTTACCTATGTTATCCTTTATATAGAGATTAGGAGTAGGAGGTAGACACCGCTATGAAAAACAATGCTGAATTCATTCAAAAGAAAATCGCTGACTACCAGCGCTTCGGTTTTATTTTATTGGCTGTTAGCACGTTCTTTTATTTAGGACTAGTACTTCCTGTTGAAGACAAAAACTTTATTCAATCCATCACATTAGGTATTGCTTCTACAACATGTTTGGGATTCACTGCACTAATGTATAATGTCGTTAGAAAGTGCAAAACGCAATTACAAGAATTAAGTGAATAACCATATAGATAATTTCACGTACCGTCCCGATAGTAGGGGCGGTATTTTTATGTTTTCAAACTTAATTTAAATGAAAGCGTTTCTGCAAAACTACACAGGTGACATTACTTAAAATGCTTAATTTTTCAGACTTTTATAAGTTCAAATTTGATAGTTTATTTCTCTAGAACAATCGGGTATGGATACAGAACGGCCGAAGAAGGTCATACTAAGTTTTAACAATCTATATGGAGAAAGAAGTGGAGTTAGTGGGTATCATCTGGGCACTTATTACAGCAGTCTGCTGGGGAAGTATCGTATTAGTAAGCGAAAAACTTGGCGGAGACTTTCACAGTCAAACTTTTGGAATGACACTCGGAGCATTGTTGTTTTCGATTGTTGCATTCTTTATCGTTCAACCGGACCTGAATATAACCGTATTTGCGATCGGTATCGTGTCAGGAATCTTTTGGGTTGTTGGACAGCGAAATCAATTTGCTAGTGTAGATTATTTAGGTGTTTCTAAGATTGTTCCTCTATCAACAGGCATGCAGTTGTTCGGAACAACATTGTTCGGTGTTATTGTTTTTCATGAATGGAAAACCATGACGGAAATCATAATCGGGATTATTGCAATCTGTGCAATTATAGCAGGGGCCTTATTAACATCTAGAAGAAGTGAGCAAGGCGATCAAAAAGACAAACAAAACTTTAAAAAAGGACTAACCATCCTCCTAATTTCAACGATTGGGTATGTTACGTATGTTGTTATCATCAGATGGTTTGAAGTAAACGGATGGCAGGCGATTTTACCGCAAGCAGTAGGGATGTTTATAGGTGCGCTCGTTTTATCATTTAAACATAAGCCTTTTAATAAGTACTCTTATCGCAATATCATAACTGGTTTAATCTGGAGCACGGGTAATCTGACATTACTGCTGTCATTGCCTCTTATCGGAATCGCGACCAGTTTCTCGCTCTCACAGACCGGTATCATCATTTCAACGCTTGGAGGAATCTTTCTTTTAGGAGAAAAAAGGAGCAAAAAAGAGATCATTTGGGTAATCTCAGGCTGTGTTCTCATTATAGCAGGTGGCGTCATGTTAGGATTTACAAAATCATAAGGAGATGAACAGTATGTATCCAGATTTAAAAGGGAAAACAGTTATTATCACAGGTGCCGCTACGGGTATCGGGAAGGCTTGTGCATTAAGATTTGGACAAGAACATGCTAATGTTGTTATTAATTTTCATTCAGATAAACAAGTGAAAGAAACAGAAGAAATGATAAAGGAAATAAAGAATAGCGGTGGAGATGCAATTGCTGTTCAAGGAGATGTAACAAAAGAAAGTGACGTCAAACAACTAATTGAAAAAACAATTGATGAATTTGGATCGCTAGACATCATGATTAACAATGCTGGTATTGAAAATGAAGTTCCTTCACATGAGCTCACATTGGAAGATTGGAACAAAGTCATATCTACGAATTTAACAGGTCAATTTTTAGGTTGCAGAGAAGCGATAGATTATTTCCTTAAGCATGATATTCAAGGAGCCATAATCAACATGTCGAGTGTACATGAGATCATTCCGTGGCCGCATTTTGTACATTACGCAGCAAGTAAAGGCGGAATTAAGCTGATGACACAAACGCTCGCACTTGAATATGCTCCTAAACGTATCAGAATCAACGGCATTGCGCCTGGTGCGATCAATACACCGATCAATGCAGAAAAGTTTTCAGATCCAAAACAAAAAGAAGGCGTCTTAAAGTTAATTCCTATGGGCTATATCGGAGAGCCAGAGGAGATTGCATCGACCGCAGTGTGGCTGGCTTCGAACCAAGCAAGTTATGTTACCGGTCTAACGCTGATTGCTGATGGCGGAATGACATTATATCCAGGTTTTCAAGCTGGAAAAGGGTAAAAGAAAAAGTCCACTTCTAACAAGTGGACTTTTTCACGTTTATAATAGGATTCCCGTTAAAGTACCTACACAAAGTAGAATACCAAAAGCCATATGAAGTAGCGCTGTTAAACCAAGTGCTTTGTTTAATTCTTTTGCATCCCACGTGGATATCGCAATCTTTAATCCTTTTAACGCGATAGGAAGAGTAATCGCAGCTATAAGGCTCCATAGTGGTAAGATATTTAAGAATATAAGAGCTAATAAACTTACATACGCACCAAGCATTAAGACATAGTATTCTAGTCGCGATGCTTTTCTTCCGATCAATCCAGCAACTGTTGTTTTACCGATCTGTTTATCTGTATCGAAGTCACGCAAGTTGTTAGCGTGTAAGATAGCCATAACTAGAAGGGCGTTAGGAATAGCGGCTAAAAAGATTTCTGTGTTTAACGTTAAAGTTTGTGTGTAGAAAGAACCAACAACTGCGAGAATACCTAGCGTACTTCCAGATGCGATCTCTCCTAGTCCGTTGTAAGCAAGTGCATAACGAGTAGCTGTGTAAAAGTAGCCTACAAGGAGTGACGGAATACCGAAGTAAAGAACAACAGGGCCGGTAAGTGCAGTTAAAATAAGTCCCACGATAATACTTAAACTAAAGAAAATAAGACCTGTGATGTATACTTGGCGTGGAGTCATCTCTTTTCGGTCGATAACGCCTGATGGGCTCAACGAACCAGGAATGTCCGCACCTTTTACATGATCGAAATAGTCGTTCACTAAGTTTGTTCCGCACTGAAGAAAAACAGCACCAATAAGTGTTAGAAAGAAAGTAGTCCAATGTATGCTTGTCCACTGCAATGCAAGGATTGTCCCGAAGATGACGGGAATGACAGAAGCTGTTAATGAAAAAGGCCGAGTCGAAGCAAAGATGACCTTAGGATGTATCATTTGTGTTTCCCCCTTTACACTCATAATTATAGTAAAAGTTTGTGAAAGTGTACACATAATTATCTTGTAAAGGTATTGCCTATTTATAGAAAACATTAACTATTTTTGTGTACTTTCCATTTTACGAGCATATACTTATCTAGGATAAAAAACGCTTTACACAACTTGGGAAATAGTGTAAGGTTTTCTAAGTAAAGTAAATTTAAAAAAGGAGGTTGAACACAATGATGATGTTCATGAAAACGATCTGCCAACTGAATAAGCCTTTACGTTCGACCGCCAATCAGCGCAGTATGTCTATTTAACCTTATTTAAAAGACACCGCAGGTCGAATGCCTGCGGTTTTTTGTGTGCTTTTTTAACACCGCAGGAGTTATTCTGCGGTGTTTTTTTATACAACTTAAAGGAGGAGAAGAAAATGATAATGATTGGAATTACACTGCTGACTTGGCTATTAACGGAGAAAGATTCAACCTGAGGGAAAAAATACGATTGAAACGAAGGAGCTAAAAAAGATATGTTTACACTACATTTGTTTTTTGTAACGATTACCTTTTCTTTTAAGAGGAACAGTCGACCTGATGAGCTTTACGCTCGTGATAGGGAAGTAAAAACACTTTATGATCGTGCTAAAGATAAAGCATATAATAATTTGTCTTCATGGCTGTAAAAAAACAAGCGCGTGCCGGTTCGGCATGCGCTATCATTTTATATAAGAAGGCAAGAAATAGGATAGGTTATCAGTAATAGCATTTCCGATACGGTATCCAAAAGCGCTTGGTTTTCCGTTAATGAGAAATGTTCCTGTCATCCGGTGACCTTCTTGACTGCCTTTTTGAGATTGAAATGTCATTTTGGGAAGTGATACATGTTTTTGATAAACACTAACATAGTTGTCATAACTATGATGTTTGTCTTGATCTACCAGGTAGCCGTTACCGTCAAATATACGAACCGTATCTCCTTCTCGGCCAAAAACAGGCTTTTGCACATACTTTTCTTTGTTTTTCAAAAACGTGTCGGGTTCAAGGTAAGTAGGTAAGAAATAGCGTTCGATCCAATCGTGTTCTTCACTTGAAAAGTAAGGAGAGCGTTCCTCATGTAATCCCCAAATGACAGCTAAAATGGCTTTGCTCTGTAATAAAAAGGCTGATGGTGGGTTGATGATGGCCAATTGGTTTTGAACCACAAGCTGCGTTAACTGTAACCCTATATCCTCGTTCGTCACTTTATCTACATCTTGAATCAGAAGCTCGATGGGAAAAGTCTGTCTATAGAGTACATCGATTTTTTTTCCGTTCTGATCGAATAAGCCGACTCCTTTTCGTATGACCAATTCTTCCAAAGGTACAAACTGAGAAGGAAATCCTGAGAGTTCTTTAAGATAAAGAACAGTTTGCTTGTCTTCAATATTCTCTTCATGTGCAGTAAACACGATATGCGGGGCGTGTTCCATTTCCAAGTGTCGATATGCACTCAAGATGGAGGAACGTATTGCGTTCTTTAATTGCTTCTCTTTGTTTTCGTTAGGATCGCGATATCCGTGATGCTTACAGATCAATTCGTTTATTTTAAAACATTCATAAATAAACGTGGGCGTATCGCTGTTAAACTCCATGATCTTATGTCCCTCGGGTGTTTCGATTGAATCAATCCTGCCGATGACCGTTTTAGCTAATGGCGTTTGATAGCGGAGAAACGAATTAAGAACCTTAGGGAAACCGAGAAGCTGGAAGATCTCATCTTCAATATTTTGAGACTGCAGAAGGGAAGCCGTTTTAAACAAGATATGGCCACCTCTTTCACCTAGAAGTTCCACATCTCTTGCAGCGTCTTCTGAAATTTCAGCAGGTTCGTATAAGGCATATTCTTGGCCATACATATCGGCCCAAAATTCAGGTAGCTGATTATAAAATTTTTGTCTTTTATCTATATAGGTCATGCGTTTATTTACCTCCAAAACATACATATCAAACTGTAAACTGGTATGATAAACATAACAAATTATAAAGAGGATGAAAATAATGGAACTTACTTATTTTATCGAAAAAGATAACGAATATGAAGCTTTCTTAACATATAAGATTCCTGAGAACATGCATAACGATGAAAAATATGCTCGGCAGCTCTGTGAATTTTTTGTAACAGGAGGAAAAGAGTACGAGCTGCAATCGAATGAGATGAAAGGCAGCGAGGAAATCTTAATCGTAAAAGAAGTCGGAGAGGCTCGAAGATTTACGGAGGAAACGAGTTACAAAGGAAGAGGGATATTTTTAGAATTCCGGTCTTATCATTCTTCAGGAGATATGCCAGTACTACATACCCAAGCCTTAAATAGCCATTGGGATGTTATACGGTATTTATTAAAAGACGTAGTGGATATACCAGGAAAAGGACAGTATTTACGCGATTCAGCTGAAATAGATGAAGACCGTGCTGTTTACGTACTGTATGTGGGAGATAAAATTTAAGCATGTGGCGGATGCCACATGCTTTTGTTCTTAATATGTAAGACACTGAGCGATAACCCAACCAACGGAAACACTCAAAAACATAACGAGAAGTCCAACCGCTTTGTTATCTGCATCGATCGCTTTTGAGATGCTCGAACGGATCGCTAGGTGTTCAGCTACGAATAAAGCTACGATTTGTGCAATAATACCGACTGATCCCCAAATCAGCAGATCAACAATGCTCAATGAATTTGCGATTGATGATCCAATAACAAAAGCAAGACCAAACAGCCGTCCGCCAAGTGATAGAGCTGCTGCACAGTTCCCTTTACTGATTAATTGAAGTTCTTTCGTTTTGGTAGTTAACTCGAAAATGATAAAGCCGACAAAAAGTAATCCAAGCCCTGTAGCCGCATAAAGGGCAAAATTAAGAAATAAGTTCTCCATCTTTACAACTCCTCATGTTTTATCCACCAAATCCTTTACTTCCTCCAAAGCCAGATCCTCCGCCTTTGAAACTTGAACTGCTTTTATAGGATTTATAAGCAGAACTTTTTAATAAGCTGCTCTTACCTTTGAAATAACTTCCACCGTAGAAATAGTGACCGAAATAGCGAGAACCGGAATCATCACATTCATAAACCCCATCGTCTTCATCCCATTCCCAATCTCGGCATTCCGTATCAGTTGGCTCTGGCGGGATATCTTGTGCTTGGTCGTTGCAACCAGAGAGCATGACTGCAACAGATGCAGAGGATACACCTGCAATAAGCTTTTTTGTTTTATTCATATCTTCACCTCATTCCATGCTCAATTATAGTATGGATCACTATGTATTTGAACCATTTATTTCTAGTACGTTTGAAAAAATAAAAAGGTTCCTTGGTTTTTAAAGATGTACAGACACACCCAAGCCCAGCACAGCATAAAGATAAGGGAATAGAGAATCGTCTTGGAGGTGCTGTCATGTCATTAGTAGGTGTGTTGGCTTACTTTTTTAAGGAAGTTATGCTTTTCGTATCATACGTAAAAAACAATGCTTTTCCCCAGCCCCTGTCTGAAAATGAAGAAAAGCAGTACTTAAAAGAGATGGCCGAAGGAAACGAACATGCAAGAGCTATGTTGATCGAGCATAACTTAAGACTTGTTGCACATATTGTAAAGAAATTTGAAAACACAGGCGAAGATACGGAGGACTTAATATCAATAGGCACGATCGGACTGATAAAAGCCATTGAGAGTTACTCGAGAGGTAAGGGGACGAAGCTTGCAACGTATGCAGCTCGGTGTATAGAGAACGAGATCTTGATGCATCTAAGGGCTCTAAAGAAAACAAAAAAAGATGTTTCCCTTCACGACCCGATCGGAACAGACAAAGAAGGAAATGAGATCACATTGATCGATGTGTTGAAAGCGGAAACAGAAGATGTCGTTGATGCTATCCAATTAAAGATGCAAAAGAAAAAGATATACGATTACATTCATGTCTTAGATGACCGGGAAAAAGAAGTGATCGTCGGACGGTTCGGACTCGATCTTAAAAAAGAAAAAACGCAGCGTGAGATCGCAAAACAATTAGGGATATCTAGAAGTTATGTCTCAAGGATCGAAAAGCGAGCGCTCATGAAGCTGTTTCATGAATTTTACCGAAGTCGTCAGCAATCAGAACGATAAATACTTACGTAAGAAGACTGGTAACATTTACAGTCTTTTTATTTTTTTATTCGGACAAACTAAAGAAAAAAAGGAGTTTTTATATATGGCAAGAAGAAAGCGCCAACCCATCGTCCCCGAAGCTAGAGAAGGGCTCGATCGGTTAAAAGCAAAAGTAATGAGAGAAGCGGGTTATAACGTATCAGATCAGTCCCCAGATGATGTGAAATATGAAGTAGCAAGAGACATGGGTGTGAACTTACAAAAAGGATATAACGGTACGATCACGTCAAAAGACGCCGGAAAAGTAGGCGGGCAGATCGGCGGAAGAATGGTAAAAGAACTCATTTCGCAGGCAAAAGCAAATTTAGGCAAGCAAGTACGATAACTTGGTGTTTAGATATACCAAACAGGGAATAGAATAGGTAAAAAACCAGGAGGGGTTCTTATGCAAGATGCTGTATTATATGGATCATTCGTAGTGATGCTTGCCTATTTTGTCTATGTTTCAATCGCTGAATAAAGTGTATGGGAGTTCTCCTTGCTGAGGAGAGCTTCTTTTTTGTTCTTAGAATTATTAGTGTCTCCTACTTTTTAATATAAAAAAATAAATCAAAAAAATAAACTTCATAGTCGATTTTTGTTTGAATATTTTTTATAATAAGAAAAGAGTGGAAATATGTACATATGGGGGAGAAATAATGTTATTACAAGATTTAAGACAAACATGGGAACTTGATTCCGTTTTTCCTGGTGGAAGTGAATCTAAAGAATTATTAGCTGAAATAAATTGGACAGAGAACGAATCGAAAGAATTAGCAAAAAAAGCGGATTCTTTCACGTTTTCAAACGAAAATTTCTTATCTTTGATCAAAGAGCTACAACGTTTTTCTGAAAGATTATCAACTGCAGGAGCTTTCATTGGCTGTTTGATCGCTCAAGATGTAAAAGACAAGAAGGCGATGGCTCTTCGAGGACGATTAGAATCGGTATATGCAGCATTCTCTAACGTGGGTTCAGTTATCGATCAAAAGTTAATGGATATTTCCGAAGATGCATGGAATGATTTGATGAGTCTTCCTGAGTACGAACATATCGCGTTCTCTTTGAACGAGAGAAGAACGAATGCAAAAGAGAAGCTTGGTATCTCAGAAGAATCATTGATCAATGATCTAGCTGTAGACGGCTACCATGCCTGGTCAACGTTATACGATCTAGTGGTGGGTAGAATCTCGATCAAAGTTGAGATTGATGGAAATGAAGAAGAACTCTCTGTAGGGCAAGCGGAGAATAAGTTTTCAAGTCCTGACCGTAACGTAAGAAAAGATACGTTCGAAAAATTTGTTCAAGCTTGGGATCATGAAGGTGAGTTCTGTGCGGCTTCACTAAATCACATCGCAGGATTTAGAAACGAGATCTACAAGCACAGAGGCTGGGAAGAAACATTAAAAGAGCCCCTTGCGATCAATCGTATGAAAGAAGAGACACTTTCAGCGATGTGGAAGGCGATTACTTCTCAAAAAGAGATCTTCGTAAAATACTTAGATCGAAAAGCGAAGCTCCTAGGTCTAGAAAAATTAAGCTGGTACGATGTTGATGCACCGCTATCTTCGGCAAACAGTAAGATGAGCTATGACGAAGCCGCTCAATTTATCGTAGAGCATTTCCGTACACTCGCGCCTAAAATGGCTGATTTCTCTGAAAAGGCGTTCCTAGACGGTTGGATCGAAGCTGAAGATCGTTCTGGAAAAAGACCAGGAGGATTTTGTACCGGGTTTCCAACAAAGAAAGAAACAAGGATCTTTATGACGTTCTCTGGAACACCAAGCAATGTTTCAACGTTAGCACATGAGCTTGGTCATGCCTTTCATACGGATGTTTTAAAAGAGATGCCTTATTATGCAACGAATTATGCGATGAACGTAGCTGAAACGGCTTCGACTTTCGCTGAGATGATCGTTGCTGATGCAGCAGTTTCGAACGCAAAAACGAAAGAAGAGAAAATTGCTCTTTTAGAAGATAAAGCTCAACGTTCCGTAGCATTCTTCATGAACATTCATGCTCGTTTTCTGTTTGAAACAAGAATGTACGAAGAAAGAAAAGCAGGTCAACTATCAGTAGAACGCCTATGTGAGCTGATGGAAGAAGCTCAGAAAGAAGCATTTAACGGGGCACTCGATGAGTATCATCCTTATTTCTGGGCGTCTAAGCTTCATTTCTATATTACAGACGTACCATTCTATAACTTCCCGTATACATTTGGTTATCTGTTCTCTGCGGGGATCTATGCAAAAGCGAAAGATGAAGGTCCTTCATTCGAAGAAAAATATATCGCCCTTCTGCAAGATACAGGAAAGATGGAAGTGGAAGAGCTCGCACAAAAACATCTTGGCATAGATGTAACAAAGCAAGACTTCTGGTTAAAAGGTATTGAGCTTGCTGCAGCCGATGTAGAAGAGTTTTTGGCATTAACAGAAGAATAAACATAGAAACGGTGGTTCCTTAAAGAGGGATTGCCGTTTTTCATTATCACTGAAATTTCTAGGATTAGTTAACAAAGTTCTAAAATTTTTCAAAGGTTTATACAATTGGTGGGTAATAATTTGAATGATCGAATGCACAAAAAAAAAGCTTGGCAACACCATGCCAAGCATTCTTAATGACCGAATATTCATCTCTTTTCAATCGTAATGGTACTAATCATAAGTGCAGATAATCCAAACGTCAGGAACATATAAAGAAATCCTGGTACTAGATCCACCGTCAGATAACCTGCAGCCATCAAACATCCAGCTAGAGTAATCGGCACGCCTACAAAAGAACCGGTAAACTCTGTAATGTTAAAACGAGCCAGCCGAATCGCACCACAAACAATGAATATAATGGTGAAAATCATGCCAGGAACACCAAACTGATAAAGTACGACTTGATAGATTAAAAATGCAGGTGCGATCCCAAATGAGATCAAGTCACAAAGAGAGTCTAATTGTTTTCCAAACTCGGACTCAATATTTAACTTTCGAGCTACCATTCCATCAAAACGATCAAAAAGACCGGCTAAGAAGATTAAGATGAATCCTAACTTTAAATCTCCTGAGATCATAAATAATAAAGCTAGTGTTCCTAGTGATAAATTGATCAAAGTTAAGAAGTTAGCGGATTGACCCTTCACTTTCTTAAACGTTGAATCAATACGCTCTCTTTCGAGCATGAACATACCATCACTCCTCAAACGGGTAACAGGCTAGAACGCAGTAAGTGTGCATCTATCAAAGATAAACAAGTATTCTTTGATAAATAAACGTATCCTTGTTCGGTGCTTAAAATTATATACCCATTCTAATCATTATATGACAACGAGTAGTGATTAATAGTAGTTATCATTTAAGGAGTATTGGAGCTATCTTTCTTTTCAAGTTCATTGAATACCGTTTTTTCAGAGAGTGGTACTCCTGTTCTGTATGCTGCTCTTGAGATCATATGCCCGGCTACTGGAGCAGTCATCAGAACAAACAGGATACCGAGTATCAATTTACCGCTGAACACATGCATTTCAGACAACACATAGATAAAGGACCCGATTAAAATTCCGGATACTCCTAATGTTGAGGCTTTACTTGCTGCATGAAGCCTTGAATAAACGTCAGGAAAACGTAGTACACCGAGTGTTCCTGAGAAAATAAAAAAGGTGCCAGCGATGAGGAAGAAGCTAATCACGATCTTGATCAATGATAACACCCTTTTCTAAAAATTTTGCAACAGCGACAGTTGCAATAAACGTCAATATGCCGATCAGCAAGATAATATCGTTCAACTGAACAGTGTCTAATATTATGGCCATAATACCAGTGATCGCGATCAAGTTAATGCCGATCGTGTCGAGTGCTACTACGCGATCTGGATTAGAAGGCCCCCTGACCGCTCGATAGAGAAGAAGCAGAATCGAGATGGTCGTGACGAATAAACAAACATGAACAACAATACTGAACCAATCTGTCATCGTGTTACCTCCCTTATTGCTTTTTCAAATGATTCCTTAATGCTAACGATGGTTTCATTAACATCTGGAAGATCGAGCGCATGGATATAAATATAACGTTGGTCTCGGGAGACATCAACAGACAGCGTTCCAGGAGTTAAGGTGATCAAATTAGCAAGCAAGGTGATCTCCCAATTTTTTTTAACGTCAATCGGAAGTGCGAGTATACCTGGCTGAAAATTAAGCTTTGGTTTATAAACCCATTTTAGAACTTCGATATTAGCAAGAAGAAGTTCTCTTATGAATAAAAAGACGAGATAAAGAATCGCTCTCACATGTTTAAAATAGTACGAATCTGGAATGAAACGATTCAGCAAGTAGAGAAGTGCTGCTCCAATCACAAATCCAACTATAAAACTTGCGAAAGAGTAGCTCTCAGATAAAAACATCCAAATAACGCCGATCAGCAAATTTAGAATAAGTTGAAATGTCATGGAATTACTCCTTTAATACATAATCGATATAGATTTGCGGATCGATCAGACTGTCTGCTGCGGCTTGAACATATGGATAGAACCATTCTGCTCCAACACCTAGCAAGATAGAAATCGCGATCAAAACAGCAGATGCTGCTAAACCAGAAGTTCTCACAGACTGTTTTGGCTCTTCTTTAAGCTCACCCCAGAATGCACCGATAAAGATGCGGATCACAGAAAATAAGATTAACAGACTCGATAGTAATCCGACCCCAGCTGCAATATAATGTCCTTCATCCATCGCACCTCTTAAAAGGAGGTATTTTCCGATAAATCCACTAAAAGGCGGGATTCCAGCTAATATGAGAGATGCGATAAAGAACATCCAACCCATAAGCGGTGCGGTTTTTATATATCCGCCCATCTTTTTTAGGTTAGAAGTTCCAGCATGCCAAACAAGTAGGCCTGCAAGGAAAAATAAAGCGGCTTTAATCGCCATATCATGAACAAGATAGTAGATCGTACCTGCAAGTGATTCTGCTGAGAAGGTTCCTATACCCAGAAGCATAAAGCCGATCGCTGGCATGATATTGTATGCAATGATCAATTTCACATTAGATGTTGAAAGAGCACCAATGACTCCGATGATCATGGTTAGAGTGGCTATCCATATGAAAAAGGTGTGTGTGAGCTCAAGTTTATGAGAAAAAATGAGTGTAAAGACTCTTAGCATAGAGTACACACCAACTTTAGTTAACAGCGCACCAAAAAGGGCAGAAACGATAGGTGATGGCACGATATACGATTTAGGAAGCCAAAAGTATAATGGAAATAGAGCACCTTTTGTTGCAAAAACGATAAATAGCAGAATCCCTATTCCTGTTAAGATACCTTGCTGTTCAACTTGAGCAACACGTTCCCCTAGTTGTGCCATATTTACTGTACCTGTGACTGAATAGAGAAAGGCTACCGTTGTAACGAATAGAATGGACGAAAACAAATTTAGTAGGATGTACTTTACAGATTCCCGAAATTGGTGCTTAGAACCACCGATGATGATCAGTCCATAGGAAGCCATTAACAACACTTCAAAAAACACGAACAGGTTGAACAGATCTCCTGTTAAGAATGCACCACTCACCCCTGCGATTAGTAAGAAGAACAAAGGGTAAAAATAGTGCTCTACCATTTTCTCCGTAACAGAAGATAGTGCAAAGATCGCGGCAGTTAGAGCGATCACATTCACAGCGAGTATCATGATGACGGACAGCTTGTCAGCTACAAGGATGATTCCGTATGGGGCTTTCCAACCCCCCGTTTCCAAGATTAAGGGTCCGTTCGAGAATACATGATAACTTAAGAAGGTCGATACACCGAAACTTAACAAGACCACTAGAAATGAAATGTTAACCGTTGCCTTTTGTTTCTTATTAAAGAAAACAAGCAAAGCTCCGAAAAACAAAGGTATAAATATTGGCAAGAATACTAAATTACTCATCATCTGTTCCCCTTAGCTGATCCATCATATCTGTCTTATTGCTTTGATAGGTTCGATAAGCTAGTACAAGTAAAAAGCTCGTAACCCCAAAACTAATAACAATAGATGTCAGTATTAGCGCTTGAGGAAGAGGATCCGTATAGTCCTTGATCCCCTCTATTAAAATAGGAGGTTTTCCACGGTTTAGTTTTCCCATCGTTAAGATAAACAAGTGAGCTCCATGTGACAAAAGCGCCGTACCAAGTACAATTTTTAATAACTGTTTCTGAAGAATAAGATAAACGCCGGCTGCAAATAACGTTCCGGCAAGTATAGACATAAGAATTTCCATTAGTGGTTCATGTCTCCTTTATCCCGGTATTTTATCATGGCATAAATGCCTAAAGCAGCTAGACCAAGTACTGCTATTTCAAATAAAGTATCCAAGCCACGGAAGTCAACAAGGATAACGTTGACGATATTGTCTCCACCGCCAAGCTTATAAGAGTTATCTACAAAATATTTTGAAATGCTCTCAAAATATTTAGAGCTATGAGAAGAGATCGCTACTACAGTTAAGAGAGCTCCCGTTGAAACTGCTATAACAAAATCAACAAGCTTTTCAGAAGATTTTTTGTCCGATTTCTTCAACTTTGGAAGATGCGCAAAGCATAGCAAGAAGAGAGCAACCGTTATGGTCTCAACAATAAGCTGTGTTAATGCCAGGTCTGGTGCTCGGAAGAAAACAAACAATAATGAAAGACCATAACCTACAACTCCGATTACGATAATTGCAGCTATTCTTTGTGTCATCCAGATCGTCGCAATGGCAGCAACAGCCATAACAAAACCGACTAACACCTCAGGCCACGTAACAGGTGCTAAGTCATCAAACGCGATCTTAAATCCATCTGTGACATAAATAAAGATGGATGTCGATACGACCAAGAATACAAGAATGATGGATGTATACAGTCGTAATGAACCAGTCATATAAAACTTCGTGAAACTACTCGAAAAACTCAATAGACCGTTTACGATAGACTGATATACGCGATCCGTTGAAAACTTTCCAGGTACTCTATTATAGATAGGTTGCCATCTTTTTAGCGTTAGAGCGAGAATAGTTCCAACTGCAACTACAATAAGAGACATGTAAAGCGGTCCGTTTAAACCGTGCCAAAATTTAAGATGAATTTGTGCGTAATCTCCTGTTACTGAAGCAACCGCCGGTGCAAGTAACGATTCATTGATCAAGTTTGGCAATAACCCTATCAAAACGACAAATCCAATAAGGATAATCGGAGAAATCAGCATACCGATAGGTGCTTCGTGAGGTTTTTTCTCCAGTTGATCTAACTTGGCTTTACCTGTAAATGTGCCAAATACAAAATACATAGAATAAACGAATGTAAAGATACTTCCGATAACGGCTAGCAATGGAATCCACTCTGCAAACGTTCCGGCAAAGCCGCTCGTTTGTTCTAATTTTAATGAAGAATCAAAGAACATTTCTTTACTTAAAAATCCATTGAAGATCGGAAGCGGAACGCCAGCCATGGAGAATGCTCCAAAGAATGCTAGAGTCGCTGAGATCGGCATAAAGGTATAAAGTCCGCCAAGTCTTCTGATATCCCTCGTACCTGTCTCATGGTCAACAATACCCGCTATCATAAACAAGCTGCCCTTAAAGGTAGCGTGGTTAAAGATGTGGAAGATCGCTGCGAGTGTAGCAATACCAGTACCAAAGCCGAGCATCGTCATGATCATACCAAGCTGGCTGATCGTTGAATAAGCTAGTATACCTTTTAAATCAGTCTGGCGAGACGCGAGGATCGATCCTAAACAGAGTGTGATCAGACCAACTCCAGAAACGATGATGAAAAATATATCCGTCCCACTAAAGATGAGAGAGAATCTCGCTACAAGATAGATACCTGCTTTAACCATCGTTGCAGAGTGAAGGTATGCACTAACTGGAGTTGGTGCTTCCATCGCATCAGGTAGCCAGCTGTGAAATGGAAACTGTGCCGATTTTGTAAAAGCTCCAATCAGTAACAACAGTAATATAGGTATGAACAAGTCACTCTCAATGATTTCAGACCGATTAGCAATCATTTCTCGAATGCTGTTCGTTTCGGCTGTGATGGATAGGAGTATGAGAGCACCTAGCATTGCCAGACCACCAAAAACCGTTACGAGCATTGATTTTTGAGCACCATATGTGGACCGTTCACGATAGAACCAGAATCCAATTAATAGAAAGGATGAGATACTCGTGAACTCCCAAAACGTATAGAGTACGAATACATTGTCAGATAGTACGACACCAAGCATCGAACCCATAAATAATAGTAAATAAACATAGAAATGCACGAGCTGTTCTTTTTTCGATAAATAAAAGATCGAATAAAGAACGACTAGTGATCCGATTCCTGTTATTAAAAGTGAAAAAAGCATGCTAAGTCCATCTAAATAAAAACTTAACTGGATATCGAGAGATGGAATCCAATTCGCGATGCTTTGTACGACTTTTCCTTCTGCCAATATAGGCAGTTTTGAAATGAACAGGATAAAAAGCACTGCTGGAACAGGCAGCACAAACCAACCAGTATGTATCCGGTCTACTTTCTTAGCGGCAAGTCCAATTAATAATGCTGCTAAAAAAGGTAAGAGTATGTAGATGTGCAACATGAGTACCGGTAAACCTCCTTAAAACCCAAAATAATCGTCATAGTCCATTACATTGTAAGCAAAACCTTTCCTTTTTAGCAAATACTTTACCAGATAGAAACTGTGTAATCAGATTGATTTTGCAACTCTTGAATATCCTTCCCAAAAAATACCTAACCTATTTGAGAGGTGATTGAAAATGAGACTACTACATACATACGGAATACTATTGATTTTGTTTCAACTAACTGGCTGTTTTAATGATTCTATTTACAAAAAAGATGAGACGAGCCCCGAGTTTCAACCAAGAGAATACTATAGAAAGCATATTAGTTTTTCTGAAGCCGGGGTTTCAACAGCATCTTCACTTGCTGAAGAAATGAAACGTGAAATTAAGAAAAATAAATTTATTAAACGTGCAGTGGTTGTAAAAGAAGAAGGAAAATACGTAGTAGCGATACAGATGAAATCTTATCATTATAAAAAGGCGGACTTATTAAGTAAGAAGTATAAGCTAGCCTGGGAAGAAAAGTGGAAAATTCCAATTGAAATAACATTCAAACCGGAAGAATATCGTAAAGTTGAAAGAGAATTTGCCACAAAAAAATAGAGCGTATGTTTACGCTCTACATTAAAACTTGCTGTAATCTAGCATGAAGAGATCTTCTATCGATTTCTTTTTTTATAAGTAGAATAAAGTCATTACTAAGTTTCAATTCTCTAGCTTTTAAATAAGACTCAATCAACAGGTCGTCTGAAAGTTTTTCCATAATATAGCCCTTTAATAGCGGCATGGTCACCTCCTGTTTTTAATAAAAAATGGTGGAAAGTATTCTACATTCATATTTGAGTGAATATGATGATAAGTTCATGATTTATGTACTTGCTTTATGTACTTTGAAGCTTACCATGTATTGTAAAAAGGAACAACCGTTCGTTTATCCACAGTGTTTGGTGGATAAGTTGTGGGTAAAATGTTAACATCTTTAAGAAAGATAGCGCATACTTAGGTAAATAATGTGAATAAGATTATCCACACTTCGGCTAGGGGAACAATTTGTCGAAAACTTTTTATTTATTTCTAATAGCGAATGTTTCTATCATCGAATAAAAATTATCTTGCGTAAATATTTTATTTAGCCGAAAAACCTGATGGAAAGCTCTTGAAAATTATATATAATGACAGTTATTGTAGAAAAATCGTTTGTACTTCCTTTCATTACTGGTAAAATAGAAACGTTGAAAAGGAAACGTGAAGAGGTGCTAGAATGTTAAAACATTTTTTACCGGCTCAACATGTTCAAAATATATTGGACATCACACCGGAAATGTTAGTTGAACGAGGAGTAAAGGGTATTATCACGGACTTGGATAATACGCTTGTGGAATGGGACAGACCTGAAGCTACTCCAGAATTAATCGAGTGGTTTACTTCTATTAAAGAAAAAGGTATTTTGATCACAATTGTTTCAAACAATACACAGCATAGAGTAAAGAGCTTTTCAGATCCTGTGGGTATCCCGTTTATCTACAGTGCAAGAAAACCAATGACCAAGGCTTTCAAGCGTGCTCTAAAAGATATGAAGCTGAAAAATGAACAAGTTGTTGTTATTGGAGATCAACTCCTTACTGACGTACTTGGTGGGAATCGATTAGGTTTGCATACTATACTCGTAGTACCAGTGGCAAGCAGTGACGGTTTTTGGACAAGGTTTAACAGAAAGATCGAACGCATCATATTGTCTTGGATGAAAAGAAAAGGCATGCTGCATTGGGAGGAATAGGTTTGGAACAAATTAAATGTGTGGGTTGTGGAGTTACCATACAAACAGAAGACAAAGAAGCGCTTGGATACGCACCTCTTTCCGCACTGACGAAAGAGCTGCCTATTTGCCAGCGCTGTTTTCGTTTAAAACACTATAACGAAATCCATGACGTAAGTTTGACAGACGATGATTACCGTAAAATCGTCTCAAGTATCGGAGATGAAGATGCACTAGTTGTTAAGATCGTTGATATTTTTGATTTTAATGGAAGCTGGTTACCTGGACTTCATCGTTATGCAGGAAACAATCCGATACTTCTTGTCGGTAACAAGCTCGATTTGCTTCCAAAATCAGTGAATCCGAACAAAGTTATACATTGGATGAAGAAGGAAGCTAAAGAGTTAGGCTTAAAGCCGATTGATGTCAAATTGATCTCTGCTGACAAAGGTTATGGTATTGAGGAACTGGCAGAGTCTATTGATCATTATCGCCAAGGAAAAGATGTATATGTTGTAGGCTGTACGAACACAGGAAAATCTACTTTCATAAACCGTTTGATCAAACAATTTGGCGAGGAAGCCGCTGACTTGATCACAACTTCTCATTTTCCAGGAACAACACTAGATCTTATTGATATTCCACTCGATGGAAGAAGTCACATGTACGACACGCCTGGAATCATTAATCATCATCAGATGGCGCATTTTGTATCAAAAAAAGAATTGAACATCATCATGCCTAAAAAAGAAATCAAACCTATGGTGTTTCAGTTGAATGAGTTGCAGACTCTGTATTTTGGCGGACTCGGAAGAATGGATTATATAAAAGGAGGCAAACAGTCCTTTGTATGCCATTTTTCAAATCATTTGAATATCCATCGAACGAAGACCGACAAAGCGGACGAACTCTATGAGAAACATCTTGGTGACATGTTAGCTCCGCCTGAAGATACGGAGAATTTTCCGAAGCTAAAACGCTATGAATTTGTTATAAAGGAAAGCAAAACAGATATTGTGATCTCTGGACTAGGCTGGGTAACCTTCCCAGAAGCAGGTGCGAAGGTCGCTTTTTATGCACCAGAGGGTGTAGCAGTAACGGTTCGAAAATCCTTAATCTAAGGAGAGAATTTCATCATGATTAAAGCACTTGTCATCGGAGATCCAATCGATCATTCATTATCACCTATCATGCAAGCGGCGGCATTCCAAGAATCAGGTATTTTGGGTACTTATGAAAAAAAACGTGTACCTTCAGATGAATTGGAGAAATTCGTTAAATTCCTGAAAGAAAGCAACTATTCAGGATGTAACATTACGATTCCTCATAAAGTAGCCATTCTTCCGCTTCTAGACGAGGTTGATGAAGAAGCAAAAGAGATAGGCGCTGTTAACACGGTCGTGAATAAAGATGGAAAACTAGTTGGGTATAACACAGACGGTAAGGGATTCTTATTAGGTTTAAAAGACATGATCAAACAGCCATTGTCTGAGTTAAACGTACTATTGATTGGAGCTGGCGGAGCTGCACGATCTATCGCTTATGCACTAAGTAAGGAAGCACCTAACTATGTGGCGATAGCGAATCGTTCAGAAGGACGTCTTCATTCTTTGTTAAAAGACTTGAACGATGAACGCATCAAGGGCTTGTCTTTACAAAAAGCTGAAGAAGAGCTTGCTCTTTTTGATATAGTAATCAACACGACTAACGCGGGTATGCATCCACATACTGAATCTATTCCACTGAAACTTAACTTTTTAAAGAGAGGCGCAGTGGTAATTGATATCGTATATAATCCGCTAACCACAAGATGGCTTAAGGATGCACAGGAAAGAGGCGCGGCAACGGATAATGGTGTATCTATGCTCGTTATGCAAGGCGCTATGGCATTTGAAAAGTGGACGGGCACTTTTCCAAATACAAATAAAATGAAACAAGTCGTTTTGGAACAACTTAGGAGGTAACTATGCTTACAGGTAAACAAAAACGTTTTTTACGATCAAAGGCACACCACATTCAACCTATTTTCCAGGTTGGTAAAGGTGGAGTAAATTCAAATTTAGTCAAACAGGTTGACGAAGCACTCGAAGCAAGAGAACTAATAAAAGTTAGCGTGCTTCAAAACTGTGAAGATGATAAAGATACGGTAGCGTCACAGCTTTCATCTGGTTCAAAAGCAGAGTTAGTACAAGTGATCGGAAGCACAATCGTACTTTACAAAGAATCGATCAATCAAAAACGCATCCAACTCCCATAAGGAGTGACATTGTAATGAATAAACATATAGGGCTTTTTGGAGGTACGTTTAATCCACCACATAATGGACATCTGCTTATCGCACAAGAAGCATTCACTCAATTGCATCTAGATGAGGTGTGGTGGATGCCCTCCTCTTCACCTCCTCATAAAGAGAAAGACAAGGAAGTCTCCGATGAGGAGCGCATAGAGATGGTTCGAAAAGCGATTGGTAACAATGAGCATTTTTCCCTTTCTTTACTTGAATTTGAGAGAAGTGGACCTTCATATACTATTGATACGATACGTCTTCTAAAGGAAAAATATCCACAAGCTACATTTACTTTTATTATGGGTGGAGATATGGTTCATTCCTTAAGCAGCTGGCATAAAATTGATGAATTAAAGAACCTTATTGATTTTGCGGGTGTCGGTCGTAGAGGTTACGCCGTTGACCAACATTGGGAGAGGTATCAGGTAAAACATGTAGAAGTACCTATTATCGAGATCTCGTCATCGTTTATCCGTAATCGATCACGCGCTGGTCAGAATATTCGTTACTATGTCTCAGATAGGGTCTGGAAACATATAAAGGAGAACCGCCTTTATGGAACGAACTAAAGCACTGGAAATTGTGAAAAAACAGCTTACAAAGCACCGCTTTATCCATACGTTAGGAGTGGAAGAAACAAGTCTTGCCCTAGCACAGAAATATGGAGTGGATCAAAAAAAAGCAGAAACAGCAGCAATTTTTCATGATTATGCTAAATTTCGGCCAAAAGATGAAATGAGAGATATTGTACGAAGCCAAGGACTTTCCCAAGACTTGTTGTACTATGGAAACGAAGTGTTGCATGCACCAGTTGGAGCGTTCTTAGTGGAAAAAGAAGTTGGAGTAACAGACAGAGACATTTTAAGTGCTATCTATTACCATACAACGGGTCACGGAGCAATGACTAGGCTTGAAAAAGTGATATTTTTAGCAGATTACATCGAGCCCAACCGTCAGTTTCCTGGGGTGGAGAGCGTCAGAGAGATGGCAGAGCATGATCTTGATCAAGCTTGTTTGATGGCTGTTAAAAACACGATCACTTTTTTAATGAAGCAGAATCAAAAAATCTATCCACTCACGTTTGAAGCGTATAACGGATTGCTTCAAGAGATTAAATTAAAAAAAGAGAAGGAGTGCACTGGATGAACGTAAAAGAGCTTATGGAATTGGTCGTAAAGACCGCTGATGATAAAAGAGCAGAAAACATTGCTGTGTTAGATATGGAAGGAATCTCGCTTGTAGCAGATTACTTTGTTATCTGTCATGGTAATTCTGAGAAACAGGTTCAGGCGATTGCAAGGGAACTGAAAGATGTTGCCCTAGAGAATGAGATTCAGATTCGCCGAATGGAAGGCTATGACCATGCAAGATGGGTTTTAATCGATTTAGCAAACATCGTTGTTCATGTATTTCATCGTGATGACCGCAGTTATTATAACCTTGAGAAATTATGGGGAGACGCGAGTAAGATTGACGTAGATGCGATTATTGCCCCACAACAAAACATATAGATGAGTTATCAGCGATTTGCCTATCTATACGATGAGTTGATGGAGGATGCTCCATACGATGAATGGCTTAACTTTGTTCAAACATCTGCATCAAACCATTTAGAAAGTGGTAAGCGGTTTTTAGATGTAGGTTGTGGTACGGGTTCAATGACGATTCTACTCGCAAAAGAAGGATTTGAAGTAACCGGAGTTGATCTTTCTTCAGACATGTTGATGGTTGCAAAAGAGAAAGCTGAATTAGAAAAAATTAACCTGTCCCTTTTTCAGCAAGATATGCGAGAGTTAGAAGGACTAGGTGTTTTTGATTGTGTCACGATTTTATGTGACTCACTGAATTATATTCTGACAGAAAAAGATGTGAAACGCACATTTCTTTCAGCAGGTAACCACCTGAAAACAGGAGGACTTCTTCTTTTCGATGTGCATTCTTTACATAAGATCAATGATATTTTTATTGGACAAACATTCGGAAGTAACGAGGAAAAGCTCTCTTACATATGGCAATGCTATCAAGGAGAGCTTGAAAATAGTGTAGAACACGACCTGTCCTTCTTTATGCAGAATGGAGAACGATACGAACGATATGATGAATTGCATACACAAAGAACATTCTCCGTCGAGGACTATTGCGATTGGTTAAGAGAATGTGGCTTTGAACATCTAGAGATCTCCGCCGATTTTAAAGGAACAGAACCTACCGAAGAAAGTGAACGAATCTTATTTGTTGCGAGAAAAAAATAAATCATTAGAAGGCAGCCTATGTGCTGTCTTTTTGATTAGGAAGCGTTACAATTACACTTAAGATTTAATACTTTTCTATAGAATTAGGTGATATACATGTTTGATCAAGATCCATTGTTCAAGAACAACATTCTAGAAACGATCATCGATAGTGCTTACGAGTGGATAGTCGTTGTTGATCACGAAGGAATCGTCCGATACATGAATAAAACGTACTGCGAGTTTCTTGGCGAAAATCCTAAAGAAGTAATAGGAAAGCATGTTACAAATGTAATTGAAAATACAAAAATGCACAAAGACGTATTACAAGGAAAAGTTGAGATTGCAGACCTTCAGTTCATTAGAGGCAACTACATGATCGCAAACCGCATTCCTATCCTAAACGAAGGAAAAGTGATAGGAGCTGTGGGTACAGTCATATTTAGAGACACAGAGCAATGGAAAAAGATGAACTCTCACATAAAAGCCCTTCTTCACGAACTCAATTTTTATAAAAAAGAGTGGGAAGAAATTAATGGTGCTTCCTATACATTGAATGATTTTGCAGGTACATCAAGTGAAGTCCAAAAAGTAAAGAAGCATGTGAAAAATATTGCCAGTGGAGATCTATCGGTGTTGATTCGGGGGGAGAGCGGAACAGGAAAAGAATTACTGGCTCATAGCATTCATCAATTGAGTGAAAGAAGTGGAAAGCCCTTTATCAAATTAAATTGTGGAGCGGTTCCGGAGCATTTGTTTGAATCAGAACTGTTCGGCTATTCTGAAGGAGCATTTACTGGAGCAAAGAAGGGAGGTAAATTAGGTAAGTTTCAGCTTGCAGACGGTGGCACATTGTTCTTGGACGAGATTGGGGATCTCCCTCAAAGCATGCAAATAAAATTGCTGCGTGTTCTTCAAGAAAAGGAAGTAGAGCCAATAGGTTCAGTACATACACAAAAAGTAAATGTCAGGGTAATCGCGGCTACAAATCGTCCTTTAGAGAGCTTAATCAATGAAAATAAGTTTCGCGAAGATTTGTTCTATCGTATAAATGTTCTCCAAATTCAAATCCCGCCACTTCGTGAAAGGAAAGAAGATATATGGCCTCTCGCAGAAAATTTTATCCGATTGAACTGTGCTGAAACAGGTAAAAGAATCCTTAGTACTGATGATGATGTTAAAGAAGCATTCTTAGCCTACAGCTGGCCGGGTAATGCGAGAGAACTTAAGAATTTTGTAGAAGCAGCCATCCAGCTTACACATAGTGACAGATTATCGTTAGATGTCTTTCCTGATTTTTTAAAAGAAAAACTCGGGATCAATAAAAAACAGCTGACCCTTAAAGAACACGTTCAAGAAACTGAAAAAAATGTGATTTCTTATTACTTGGACACGATGGATGGGGATATTATGCGTGTTGCCAAACATCTAGGAATCGGAAAAACGAACCTGTATGATAAGATTAAAAAATACAACATTCGTTAACCTATTCCGTTTTTCCGAAAAACCGGAATCAACTTCCGGTTTTTCGGAATGCTTCATTTTGTTAATTAAAGCCGTACTTACCCATATCACTTTGTTTTATTTGTCATTTTTATCATTACAAACCGGAAATATATTTATTTTTCTTCCGTTTTTCCGGAAAGGTAGAATTGGTGCAGCTAGTTTCACTTTAGTATTTTGATTTTTGATCTTTAGCATTTTCTTCTTTGACTGTTGATTGAATTGTATGGTAAGAGACACTTCCCGGACAGGCAGGAGTGAAAAAAACCGCTTGCCCCCGCGGAAAGCGGGCATCTAGAAACGGAAAATCAACTACTTACAAAAGGAACAAAGGTTACGGAACTGACTTAAGGGTTTAACGTTGGCATGAAACTTGCAAATGTATTACAGGGTGTAAAGGACAAGGAAAGGTGATGATGCTAAAAAAATGAAAGCGCTTTAAAAGTGTTAAATTGATAGAATGGGGGAACTTGAAAATGGACATTATTATTATTTTATTAGCACTATTCTTTTTAATGTTCGTAGCTTACAGAGGATTCAGCGTCATATTATTCGCGCCGATCGCTGCATTGTTTGCTGTATTGCTTACTGAACCTGGTCACGTATTGCCTTTCTTCTCTGGAGTGTTTATGGAGAAGATGGTAGGTTTCATTAAACTCTATTTCCCGGTCTTCTTATTAGGAGCGATATTCGGGAAAGTCATCGAAATGTCAGGCTTTGCAAAATCAATCACTCAGTTTGTCATCAAACTGATCGGACCTGCTAGAGCGATGCTTGCAATCGTACTTGTAGGGGCAATTTTAACTTATGGCGGTGTGTCATTATTTGTTGTTGCTTTTGCGCTCTACCCGTTTGCATCTGAACTTTTTAAACTTGCTGATATTCCTAAAAGACTCATACCAGGTACGATTGCTTTAGGTGCTTTCACGTTTACGATGGATGCTTTTCCAGGGAGTCCGCAGATTCAAAATATAATTCCTACATCTTTCTTCGGAACAACAACATGGGCTGCACCATGGCTCGGGTTTATTGGAGGAATGTTTGTTTTCATCTTGGGTATGATCTACCTTGAGTGGAGACGTAGACAAGCGGCAGCAAAAGGTGAAGGATACGGAACAGGTCATACGAATGAGCCTGAAAAGCTGGATTCTGAAAATCTACCAAATGCTTTTATAGCGATTCTTCCGCTTATTTTAGTAGGAGTGTTCAATAAATGGTTCACCGTTCTAATTCCTCAGTATTACGGTAAGACGTTTGATTTTTCTTCTATTGGCATGAAGAACGTGCCTGAAATTCAGATCCCATCACTTGCTGCTGTATGGGCAGTTGAAGGAGCTTTGATCATTGGTATCGTTACGGTTCTGTTGTTCTCTTTCAAGAGGATTAAAAACAATTTTAATAAAGGAATTAATCTATCCATAGGCGGAGCGTTACTTGCAACATTAAATACAGCATCAGAATATGGATTTGGTGGTGTAATTGCAGCACTTCCTGGCTTTACTGCAGTAAATTCGGCGATGTCAAATACGATTAAAGACCCGCTGATCAATGAAGCGGTTACCACTACCACGTTAGCAGGTATCACTGGATCGGCGTCTGGGGGGATGAGTATAGCACTCGCAACCATGAGTGAAACGTATATCGCACAAGCAGATAAACTAGGAATTGATACAGAAGTGCTTCACCGTGTTGCTTCAATGGCAAGTGGTGGAATGGATACACTCCCTCACAACGGTGCTGTTATTACTCTGTTAGCCGTTACAGGTTTAACTCATAAACAAGCGTATATCGATATTTTTGCGATGACTATCATTAAAACGGTCGCCGTGTTTGTAATCATTGGTTTGTATTATGGCTTTGGTATCGTTTAAACCATTTTTTCTAATAAAGGAGTAATTATTCCATGAGAGCGTTTGTTGAGGGGAAAGTTGTTTTTATTACGGGAGCAGCCAGTGGAATCGGTTTGCAGTTAGCAAAGGCTTTTGCTGAACAAGGTGCAAAAGTTGTGATCAGTGATTTGAATGAAGAGAAGGCAAAAGAATCTGCACAACTGTTAGCTCAAGATGGTCTTGATACAATCGGACTTGGCTGTAATGTGACCAAGGAAGAAGATATAATAAAAGCGTTGGACAAAACACTGAAATATTTCGGACGCATTGATGTCCTCGTCAATAACGCAGGATTGCAGTATGTATCTCCACTTGAAGAATTCCCGACTGAGAAATTCCAGCAATTGATCAGTGTAATGCTTACGGCTCCATTTATTGCAACCAAACATGTATTTCCTATCATGAAACAACAAGGATTCGGACGCATCATCAACATGGCGTCCATTAATGGACTTGTAGGTTTTGCGGGGAAATCAGCATACAACAGTGCGAAACATGGAGTTATTGGTCTAACGAAGGTGGCTGCCTTAGAGGGTGCACCCTATGGAATAACGGTAAATGCGGTTTGTCCGGGGTATGTTGACACACCTCTTGTAAGAGGGCAATTAGAAGATCTGGCTAAAACGAGGAACGTAGAGTTAGAAAAAGTTTTGGAAGAAGTCATCTATCCTCTAGTTCCACAAAAAAGATTGTTAGATGTTCAGGAAATTGCAGATTATACACTCTTTCTTTCAAGTGAAAACGCGAAAGGTGTTACAGGGCAAGCGATTGTGATCGACGGTGGATATGTCGCACAATAAACGATAGATAATTTATTGACATTCACTATATTTAGTGTCAAAGTATATAGTACAAACCTATATATGGAGAATTCAGGTGCCGGATTATCCGGCTTAATAGGGAATTCGGTGCAATGCCGAAGCTGTCCCCGCAACTGTAATTGTGGACGAAATGGAATAGCCACTGTACAGATTAGTTATTTATAATGACTGCTGTATGGGAAGGCCCAAAGTAGGGAGAAGCAAAAGCCAGTAGACCTGCCTGAAGACTCCTATTTTCTTTTCCTCGGGGATTGGGAGAAAGAACTGCGGCTGTTTTATACGGACGATTGTCTGGCAAAATACACGTGATTCTTTTACCCTCTTCCTGATGGAAGAGGGTTTTTATTATGACTAAGGAGTGTATTAACTATGAAAATGACAACTGAAGACTCTTTACTCGGGGAGTGGTTGAGGAGTTGTGTCAAAAATTTCCCGAACATACAAGCTGAAAACTTTTTAAGAAATGCGGAGAAATTGGAAAGTCATACACAAGAACCCAGCTCACTTTATAGACAGTTGATCATGGAGGCGCTAAATGGACTAAATGCAGAGAACCCACAGTGGACATTTGTAGCTTCAGAGATCTATTTAAGGCAGTTATATGAAGAAGTGATGATTAATCGAATGGAGCCAGAAAATAGGCCATATACAAACTTCTATGGATTGGTTACAAAGTTAGTAAGTATGAATATATATGATGATACCATTCTATCAGCATACTCAAAGGAAGATTTGGAGAAAGCTGAAAGTATGATCGATCCATCTAGAGATAAGCTTTTTACATACATCGGACTTAAAACGCTTGCTGATCGATATTTGGCAAAAGGGTTCAACCATGAAATCTATGAATTGCCACAAGAGCGTTGGATGCTGATCGCATTGTTTTTAATGAGAGACGAGAATCCAACGAATAGACTTCAATTAGTCGAAGAAGCATACTGGGCGCTCTCGAACCTTTATATGACGGTTGCCACTCCGACTTTAGCGAATGCAGGCAAGAGTTACGGTCAGCTTAGTTCTTGTTTTATTGATACGATCGACGATAGTTTAAGAGGAATCTTTGATTCTAATACAGATGCAGCAACTGTTTCCAAAGGTGGCGGCGGACTGGGTATCTATCTTGGTAAGATTAGGGCTAGAGGTTCAGACATTAAAGGATTCAAAGGAAACTCATCAGGTGTCATACCGTGGATGAAGCAATTGAATAACACGGCAGTTTCTGTAGATCAGCTTGGACAGAGACAAGGAGCGATAGCGGTCTATCTGGATATTTGGCATAAAGATATCTTAGAGTTTTTAGATGCAAAGTTAAACAATGGTGATGAACGAATGAGGACACATGACCTATTTACTGGTGTGTGTCTGCCGGATCTTTTCATGGAACTGGTGGAAAGACGCGAGGATTGGTATCTGTTCGATCCTCATGAAGTAAGAAAAATCAAAGGCTATTCGTTAGAAGATTTCTATGATGAAACAGTTGGATCAGGAAGCTTTAGAGAGAGATATAGAGATTGTGTAGAAGATGAGAGACTTTCAAAAAAGTGTGTTCCTGCGATCGAGATCATGAAACGGATCATGAAGTCGCAACTTGAAACGGGAACACCGTTCATGTTTTATCGAGATACTGTAAACCGGTTAAATCCTAATTCTCACAAAGGGATGGTCTATGCTTCTAACCTGTGCACAGAGATCATGCAAAACATGTCTGCAACGGTTGTCACGTCAGAGGAAGCTGCAAACGGAGAAATCGTTATCAGGAAAACGCCAGGGGATTTTGTTGTTTGTAATCTATCATCTCTTTCACTGGCAAAAGTTATCAGTGATCAAGTACTTAAAAGAGTCATCGATATCCAGATCAGAATGCTTGATAACGTTATTGATCTAAATCGCATAGATGTACCTCAAGCAGAACTTACGAATAAGAAATATCGCGCGATCGGTGTAGGTACGTTTGGATGGCACCACCTTTTAGCGAAAGAGGGAATCAAGTGGGAAAGTAAAGAAGCCGTTTCGTATGCTGATAACCTGTATGAAATGATTAATTATCATGTCATCAATGCTAGTTGTGAGCTTGCGAAAGAAAAGGGAAGATATCCGGCATTTTCAGGTTCGGATTGGGAGACCGGAAACTACTTTTCGAAGCGTAACTATTATTCTGAAGAGTGGAAGAGTTTAAAAGAAAGAGTGAATATGCACGGTCTAAGGAATGGATACCTTATTGCAGTTGCACCGAATTCATCAACGTCGATCATCGCAAATTCGACGCCGAGCGTGGATCCGATATTTAAAAAATTCTATTCTGAAGAAAAAAAGAATTACAAAATACCTGTAACGGCACCTGACTTAGATGCAGACACGACTTGGTTTTATAAATCTGCATTCTTAATCGATCAAACATGGAGTATTGAACAGAACGCAGCTAGACAACGACACGTGGATCAGTCCATTTCGTTTAATCTCTATGTCAATCACAATATTAAAGCAAAAGAACTGTTACACCTTCATATGCTTAGCTTTAAAAAAGGCTTGAAGACTACCTATTATACCAGATCCACGTCGATTGAGTTAGAAGGGTGTGAAAGCTGTGAAAGTTAAAGAGACTGAACAACTCAAAGAGAGAAGAATCTATGATGTGGAAGCTCCTAACCGATCTACAGGAATAATAAACGGGAAGAGTTCAAACATATTAAACTGGGACGATGTGAGATATAAATGGGCTTATCCTTTATATAAAAACATGTTGGCTAATTTTTGGACGCCATTTGAGATCAACATGTCGAGTGACAGCAAGCAATATGTAAACTTGAGTGAAAAAGAGCAAGATACTTTTAATAAGATTATTGGTTTATTGGCGTTCTTAGATAGTGTTCAAACAGATTATTCGAGCAAGGTTGCAGCGTATTTAACAGATTCAAGTCTTGCTGCGCTAATGGCCACTCTATCGTTTCAAGAAGTCGTTCATAATCAGTCCTACTCTTACGTGTTGTCTTCCTTGGTACCGAAGTCCAAGCAGGATGAAATATTCGAATACTGGAAAACGGATGAGGTGCTAAGAGAGAGGAATGACTTCATTGTAGAAGGGTATCAGGAATTTCTTCAAAATCCTACCCCTCAATCCTTTTTGAAATCTATTATTTACGACGTGATTCTTGAAGGATTGAATTTTTATTCTGGATTCAGCTTCTTCTATAATTTAGCCAGAAATCAAAAGATGGTCTCAACTTCAACGATGATCAACTATATTAACCGAGATGAACAGCTGCATGTGTATCTGTTCACTCAAATTTTCAAGGCTGTAATAGAAGATGATCCGCAATTGAGAGATGAAGAACTGGAGAGGTTTGCGAGAGATACGTTTCACCGAGCCGCTGAGCTTGAAATCAAATGGAGTAAGTATATTATAGGAAATTCATTTGAGGGAATTGATGAATCCGATCTAGAAGCATATATCAAATTCATGGCAAATAAACGATTGAACGAATTAGGTTTTAATAAACTATACCCAAATCATAGTAAGAATCCACTTCCTTGGATAAAAGCATATTCTGATGTGAATTCAGGAAAAAGCGATTTTTTTGAGCAAAAATCGAGACAATACACAAAAGTTTCTGATGAAAACGGGTTCGATGAACTATAGAAAGCCGGGATTTAGATCCCGGCTTTCTTTTTTTAGATGTTTTATAATGACGATAGAAATTACTTAAGTTCTTCTTTCACTTCAAACTGTTGACTTACTTTGTCGCATTCTTCATGATATTTTTCGTGAGTACGCTTAATGACATGGTCGAATACTTCGTCCACTTCATTACTCAGAATCTTAATACCCTCTCCTGTGATACCACCCTTTACACATACCTTCTGAATGAGTGTTGGTAATGTATAGATATCTTTTTCAAGTAGTTTTCCCATTCCGATGATCATATCGCTTGCGAGTTGGGTTGCCTGTGCTTTTGTGATATCGGTCTGATCGACTGCAGAATTAATAAAGCATTGCAGAACATAACCGATAAATGCAGGACCGCAACTTGCAATATCAGAAGAGATTCTCGTGATGTTTTCATCGATAACGAGTGGTGTAGAAATATTGCTCATCAAAGATAGCAGCTTCTCTTTGTAATCAGGGTGACACCTTTTTCCGAACGATACAAGAGATGATCCGGCTAGTGCCCGGTTATTTATGCTCGGGATAGCTCTTGCAATATTACAATCTAGCAGATCTTCCAACTGTTCGCAGGAAATAGGACTCGTAATAGAAACGAGCAGTTGATGTTTAGAGATAGAATCTTTATTGCTAGAAAGCAACGAATAAAACTCGTGTGGTTTCACACATATAAACACAATCTCAGCGAAACGAAAAACCTCTTCAGGATTATTCCCAACCTTCATTTTCGGATAGGCATTCTGCAGCCTCTCCGCTTTTGACAATGTACGGTTAGTGACCATGAGCCTTGATGGCTGAATGGCTGAAGATTCGATAAAAGAAGAAGCAAGAACGCTTCCCATATTTCCGGTTCCGATAATTCCAACCTTCATATCTGAACCTCCTTCCTCTACGTTCAAATTTATGCACGTTGTTTATCAAATATGTTTTTTGCAAGTTCAAGCCTATTTAAGAAGGTGAATTTATGGAAAAGTATAAGCAACATATGAGCTGGTTCATTGGCGGTGGCATATTTTTGATCCTTGTAATTATTGTATCTCTAATGAATTATTTTCAAAGTGAACCAAATATGCCCACAACCTCACAAATACCTAAACAAATAGAATCGGAAACGCCGAATTCCGCCGATAAGCCTAAGCGTAATAATAAGGGTATCAGTAAAGAAAAGAATAAAATTATGGTTGATGTGCAAGGAAGTGTAACGCGTCCAGGAGTTTACGAGTTGAAAGAAGGAGACCGTGTGTTACATGCCATACGGATGGCTGGGGGCTTTACAGATAGAGCTGAAGTTCGTTCTGTTAACCAAGCGTTAAAAATATCCGATGAGATGATCGTATATGTTGCTCAGAAAGGTGAAGAGTTTGAATTGATTCCTGCATCTGCATCAAGTAATCCAGCGGACGAAAAAACCACACTAATTAACATTAACTCTGCGGATGAAACAGTGCTCCAAACGTTAAACGGAGTGGGTCCTGCGAAAGCTCAAAGCATTATTTCCTATCGCGAAGAGAATGGTCCGTTCACTTCTTTTGAACAGTTATTAGAAGTAAGAGGGATCGGAGAAAAGACCATTGAACAATGGAAAGATCAAATTAGCTTTGAGTGAGAGTTTTTATTGATTCTTTAATAGACGGATACTACACTAGGGTTATAGAAAAAGAGGAGGCGGTTAGCGTTGCAGCGAATATCTTGGAACGAATATTATATGGCACAAAGCCAATTGCTTGCCCTAAGAAGTACATGCACTAGATTAGCTGTAGGGGCAACAATAGTAAGAGATAAACGAATTATCGCTGGAGGTTATAATGGCTCGATCTCAGGTGGTGTTCATTGTATTGATGAAGGCTGTTATGTAATCGATGGACATTGTGTGAGGACGATTCATGCAGAGATGAATGCATTATTGCAATGCGCGAAGTTCGGTGTACCGACAGAAGGTGCCGAAATGTACGTTACCCACTTCCCTTGTCTGCATTGCTGTAGATCGATCATACAAAGCGGTATTAAGAAAATCTATTATGGTCAGGATTATAAAAATCATCCATATAGCATTGAACAGTTTAAAGAAGCAGGAGTAATCGTTGAAAAAGTTGAAATGAACTTCTTGCCTTCTACATTTCTTACTCATAAAGCATGAACCCTAGATATGCCGTCTTGAGCGCATGCTCTGCATTCTATGGGCTATGGCTATTTCAGCATTTTTCGGTAACCGGGTTAGTATTACTGGCTATCCTGGTTATCGTTATTGTTGTACAGCTCAAAAAAAAATCAGTTTATGTCCTCGTTTTTCTCCCAGTCTTCTTCGTTTATTCTTACTACGATAACATGAATAGTTTCTCAAAGCTTCAACAGGAGCAGATGAAGTTTTCAGGCAAGATAAAATCAATTCCCAAAATAGATGGTAACCTATTGAGCTTTGAACTTGTAACGAAGGATGAAACAATTATTGTCTACCATAAAATAAAATCCGCAGCCGAACAGGAACAGCTTAAAAAGTTAAGCGTAAATTTTTCTTGCGTCTTAGAAGGGAAACTTGAGGAACCTCGGAAAAAAAGCCATTTTTATGGAATGGATTATCAAGAGTATTTAAAGAACAACGATATCTATTGGATTCTCAAAACGATTGAGTTTGGTGTGGATCACTGTGTGAAGTCAAAAAATTTAAGTGTTCACGATCACATAAAAGCTTGGAGAAGTAAGAATATTAATGAATTAGAAAGTCATTTTTCCAATAACACGGCTGGTTTGATGAATGCTCTGCTCTTTGGATATAGAGATGGAATTGAAGCAGAAACACTTCACTATTATCAAGGTTTAGGACTGACCCACCTATTAGCGGTGTCGGGATTTAATGTTGGAATTGTTACTTACTTTTTATACTTAATCCTTGTTCGGATAGGTATTATGAAAGAGATAGCTTATGGATTAATCATCCTTTTTTTGCCAATTTACATTGTTCTAACGGGTGCAGAGAGTTCGATCATACGAGCAGGTATGATGGGAATCATCGTGATACTCGTCATGATGTTAAGAAGAAAAGTGCACCCTGTGACACTGTTGTCAGCTGTTTGCATAGGGATGCTATGCTTCAATCCTTCCTTTGCTTTTGATCTTGGGTTTCAACTCTCGTTTTTAATGACCTTCGTCTTGATCACTTCTATTCACGTTCTCAAAAACGCGTCACCTCTCAGATTACTGATTATCACTTCCTTTATCTGTTCCATATTTTCCTTTCCGATCATTCTGTATCATTTCTTTGAATTTTCCTTATTGTCGATTCCCTTTAATGTGTTATACATCCCTTTTGTATCAATGCTGCTGTTTCCCATCTCTTTTATTAGCCTGCTTCTTTCTATATTTGCTCCGAAAGTGATTTTAATCGTTAATGAGATTATTGAACTCTTATTTTATTTTTCTGTCATGTTTATGGAAAGAGCACAATTTCTCAAAATGGCAGTTGTTTTAGGAAGACCGGCAGAATGGATATTTATACTTTATTTTGCGGGGATCTTATTTTTTCTTTATAGATGGGAATTTACTAAGCGTATTCACATAGTGAGTATAGTGCCATTTCTAATTGTTTGCTTCATCCATTGGGGACTGCCTTATGCGAACCCTAATGCAACGGTATCTTTTATAAATGTAGGACAAGGAGATAGTATTCTTGTGGAATTACCTTATAGAAAAGCGGTCTATATGATTGATACTGGTGGTACAGTCTCATTCGATCAAGAAGAATGGGAAAAAAGAGAAGAAGAATATGACGTTACAAAAGAAGTCGTGCTTCCTTTCTTAAAAGCAAAAGGAATTCGGCATGTAGATGGGTTAATCATTACTCATGGAGATACGGATCATGCTGGAGGAGGAGAGTTTTTGCTTAAAAATATAATGGTGAGCAATGTTTTTTTGCCTAATAAACAAAAAGGCAACAACCTTGAGACGCTGATCGAGACTACAGCAGCCAAGAAAAATATAAATGTGGTGAAGTTAGGTAAGGGAATGCAATGGGAATCAACTCACTCCTTATTTTTCGTTCTGCATCCAGGATCTGAAGAAAGTACCTCAAATAATAATTCTATCGTTCTTTGGCTTAAGATCTACGATCGTACTTTTTTACTAACGGGTGATATTGAAGCTGAAGCTGAAACTGAGATCACGAACAGTTTTCCAAGAATAAAAACTGATGTTCTAAAGGTTGGTCACCACGGAAGTGTAACATCTTCAACTGCTTCTTTTTTAGACAGCGTCTCACCCCGTTATGGAATTATCTCAGCCGGCGAGAATAATTTATATGGTCATCCAGCACTAGATGTTCTGAAAAGATTAAGAGAAAGAGGTATTGCTATTTATCGGACAGATGAGCATGGGGATGTTTCGATAATGGTAGACAAAAAGAGGTTGAAAGTTAAAACAGCAAAATAAAAAAGGACCGAATAAATTCGGTCTTTTTTATGTATTATGCGATTGCTTTTAGAATGACCCCGATAGCGAAGATTACCGTAAAAAATCCAAACGATACAACAAACCCCATACCGGAATCAATAAGGTCGTTACGCTTACTCTGTACATCTTTTTCGAAATGATTCATGTGACAACCCTCCTAATCCATCCTTAGTATACGTTATCATTTTTAAAAAATCCATACTGAAAATGCTTTCTTTTACGTGTTTTATCTAAAACTTACCAAAGATGAGATTCGTTGTCACCAATATACTTAAAATGCATAGGATATCCTATTAAAGCTAACCTTAAACGATTATATCGTTTTGGTGTTAGTGTTTATCATAAATGAAGGAACAGACATATGAGCTGTTCCTTCTTTTGCTTGCAAATGCACTTAGTTCCTCATAGGATAAGAGGTAGAGGTGAAAAAGGTGCTCACAGTAGAAACATTAAAAAAGAAGATTAAGAACGGTGAATCATCCCCAATCTATCTGATTTGGGGCACAGAAATTTATTTAGCAGAAGAAGCGATACAAACTATATCTGGACTTTTGTCTCCCGACGAAAAGGACTTTAACTTAAGTGTGCATAATCTGGATGAAAACTCGATTCAAGAGATAATGGAAGATGCAGAAACGATGCCCTTTTTGGGAGATCGCCGCGTCGTCGTTATAAAAAATGCAGCTTTCTTAACAGCTGCCAAAGATAAATCAAAGATCGAACACGATTTCAAAGTATTTGAACAGTACATACAAAATCCGGCAGATTATACAACGTTAGTCATCGTAGTTCCTCATGAAAAATTAGATGAACGCAAGAAAATAGTAAAATTGGTTAAAACACAATCTGAAATGATTCAGGTTTCAGTGCTAAGTAACGATACTGCTGAAAAATGGCTTCAAAAAGAAGCTGCGAATCTAGAGGTATCCATCGATGGAGAAGCGGTTCAGTTGCTTCTTTCTAGGCTAGGTACACGCATGGCAGTATTGGCAAAAGAAATGGAAAAAATGGCTCTCTTTGTAGGTGAGAATGGAGTTATTTCGAAGGAAACTGTAGATTCATTAGTCGCAAGAACTCTTGAGGATGATGTCTTTGCATTAGTTGATCATGTGGTGCATAAAAGAACAGAACTCGCTCTTAGAAGTTTTTATGATCTAATGAAACAAAATCAAGAGCCGATTCAGATCCACGCTTTGATTACGAGACAATTTCGAATGATTAATGGCGTAAAAGAGCTGCAGAAGAAAGGTTACGGAGAAAAGCAAATCGCTTCTTCTCTAAAACTGCATCCTTATGCGGTAAAACTTGCTGCAAAACATGCAAATCGCTTTCATGAAGTTTTTCTTAGGAACTGTCTAAATGAATTTGCAGAAACAGATTATAAATTAAAAACCGGACAAATGGACAAAACGCTTTTGCTGGAGTTAGAGATCGTTAAACTCTCTCAAGGATCATAAGTCTAAGTCAAACCTCTTTTCATACGTTGAAAAGGGTTTTTTTGTCTCATTGTCAAAAAGAATGAAGATGATGGTTTGTCGATGTATGACAACTTGCCGGATTTAATTCAAAAACATACAAAAATCCAGCTCTGCTATAAAACTCGAGCTGGATTTTTAGCATTTTTGAGCAAAATAAAAAAACGACCTATTGGTGTAAGGCCGTTTTTCGGGTTTCATCCTTCAATTTATGCGTTAACACCGTTTAAAGCCTTAGCAAGACGAGACTTTTGGCGAGAAGCTGCATTTTTGTGGATAAGTCCTTTGTTTGCTGCTTTGTCAATCTTCTTAGAAGCAGTAACAAAAGCTGCTTGAGCACCTTCTGCATTGTTTGAAGCTGCAAGTGCTTCAAAGTTTTTGATAGCAGTACGCATGCCAGACTTTAGTGAAGCGTTGTGTGCACGACGCTTTTCGTTAGTTTTTACACGTTTAATCGCTGATTTAATATTAGCCAATCCATTCACCTCCCTAAATGAACCATGAGCAACAAAATTACTTTCCGTTGCAAAAAATAGGACACAAAGTATTCTATCAAAATCGACCCCTAAATGCAATACAAGAATGAAAAGGAAGAGTTGCGGCAAAAATAATACAAAGGAAGGTGGTAGATTATGGGTAAGGATTTGGACCTGTCAGCCTATTCAGTTCGAACAGATCTGGCTATAGAAGCGCACGATATGCTGCTAAAAGAAGATGAGGTTGTAAATAAAAGCACGCTTGAAGGTGTCATTATACATGAAAAAGATAGAGATGGAATTAAGATTGTCAGAGTAGAGATCGATGAAAAGGGTGCAGAGACTACCGGGAAAAAAGCAGGCGTGTATGTCACTTTTGAGGTTCAAGGAATTCGTGAAAAAGATTCGAAGCTTCAAGAACGCGTACAAGAAGTTTTTGCACATGATTTTAATCATTTCTTAAAAGAACAAGGAATTAAGCAGGATGATACTTGTCTCGTTGTAGGATTAGGAAACTGGAATGTTACACCAGATTCTCTAGGACCATTAGTTGTTGAGAATTTGACCATCACAAAGCATCTGTTCGAGTTAGCTCCTGAAAACGTAGAAGAAGGGTTTCGGCCAGTTTGTGCGATTTCACCTGGAGTTATGGGCATTACAGGGATAGAGACGAGTGATATCATCGATGGCATCGTGAAAAAGGCGAATCCTGATTTCGTTATAGCGATTGATGCTTTAGCATCTCGTTCGATCGAAAGGGTGAATGCTACGATTCAAGTTTCAAATACAGGTATCCATCCCGGGTCGGGGGTTGGAAACAAGCGAAAAGAACTTAGTAAAGAAACGTTAGGGATTCCAGTTATCTCTATCGGGATCCCTACGGTAGTTGATGCGGCTACGATCACCAGTGATACGATTGATTTTATTCTAAAGCACTTTGGACGTGAGATGAATGAAAAGGATAAACCTTCTAAATCACTTTTACCAGCGGGTATGACGTTCGGGGAAAAGAAAGTCCTTACAGATGATGATCTACCTGACGAGGGTCATCGTAAATCGTTCTTAGGAATCGTAGGTGTCTTAGAAGAGGATGAAAAGCAGCGATTGATCAGAGAAGTGCTAGCTCCGATAGGGCATAACTTGATGGTTACACCGAAAGAGGTGGATGTTTTTATTGAAGATATGGCTAATGTTTTGGCGAACGGTTTGAACACAGCTCTTCATGGCGGCATCGATCAAGGAAATACTTCTTCTTATACACATTAAGTTGTAGTCATGTTTGGACAAGCTTGTGCATAAATTTAAATCGTATATCCCCGTGTGGAGGAATGATCATGACAAAATTTATGTTAAAGTGTTTCGGACTAGTAACTATTCTTTTATTTGGGGTTTTATTTGGTATTCAAAAAGCACAGGTTGAGATGGATGATCTAAAAGGCTCTTCACAAGAAAGTGTTGAGTCAAGCACCAGTTCTGGGATCAAACAAGAAGAAACGGAAAAGAACCCTGCTTCGATTACAAGTCATGACATCAAGTCTAAACAAGAAAAGTTAAGTGAAATAGATTCGTTCAATGTATTTTCAGCACTTGGACAAAGACTTACATCTTGGATCTCTTCAGCTTTTGGTGTCATGATCTCTATATTTGGTGTTATTATTAGTGAGATGTTAGCTGTATTTTCACCCTAGAACCATAAAGGATATTTTCCTTTAGTGGTTCTTTTTATTTAGGTGACATTCAGCCAACAATTTAAGAATGAATGAATTTAAGAATTTAATAACATGAACAGAACGAAAATCTAGTAAAGAAGTTACTGCTGACTTAAAACATAGTTTCACCCTATTTTTTAGGTTGTGATTGAAACGGATACTTTGTATTGCTATAATCAAAGCTAGTGACTTTTCCTAAAATTGTAGGAGTGAACGTATAATGAACAGAGAAGAAAAATTAAAAAGACAAGCTAAAATAAGGAATTTCTCCATAATTGCTCACATTGATCATGGAAAATCCACTTTAGCGGACAGAATTTTGGAAGAAACGAGTGCGCTAACACAGCGTGAGATGAAAGAGCAGCTGTTAGACTCGATGGATCTTGAACGCGAACGTGGAATAACGATTAAATTAAATGCTGTTCAGCTGCAATATAAAGCTAAAGACGGTGAAATTTATACGTTCCACTTAATTGATACCCCAGGACACGTAGATTTTACATACGAAGTGTCTAGAAGCTTAGCAGCCTGCGAGGGAGCATTGCTTATCGTAGATGCTGCTCAAGGCATCGAAGCACAGACGCTCGCGAATGTGTATCTGGCATTAGAGAACGACTTAGAGATCCTGCCTGTTATCAACAAGATCGATCTTCCGAGTGCAGAGCCTGAACGAGTGCGCCAGGAGATCGAAGACGTTATCGGTTTGGATGCTTCAGAGGCAGTACTTGCTTCAGCAAAAGCAGGTATTGGTATTCAAGATATTCTAGAACAGATCGTAGCAAAAGTACCGGCACCACCTGGGGATCCAGAAGGACCGCTAAAAGCACTTATCTTCGATTCACTTTATGATCCTTATCGAGGCGTCGTTACGTATATTCGTGTGGCAGAAGGAACGGTTAAAGTCGGCGATAAGATTAAGATGATGGCGACAGGGAAAGAGTTTGAAGTCCTTGAACTTGGGGTGTTTACGCCTAAAGCCGTACAAAAGGACTTCTTAACGGTTGGAGATGTAGGTTTCCTAACAGCTTCGATCAAAAATGTTGGAGACACACAAGTCGGTGATACGATAACAAGTGCCGTTAAGGGTGCATTTGAGCCTCTACCTGGTTATAGAAAGATGAACCCGATGGTATACTGTGGTTTATATCCAGTAGACACAGCGAAATATAACGATCTTCGCGAAGCGTTAGAACGTTTAGTGTTAAATGATTCTGCTCTTCAATATGAGCCTGAAACCTCTCAAGCACTTGGTTTTGGTTTCCGTTGCGGATTCTTAGGCCTGCTTCACATGGAGATCATTCAAGAGCGTATCGAGCGAGAGTTCAATATCGACTTGATCGCGACAGCTCCGAGTGTTATCTACAATGTTACGATGACAGATGGAGAAAAGATCGTTGTTGATAACCCAGCGAACATGCCAGAAGCACAGAAGATTTCTGTTGTGGAAGAACCGTATGTTAAAGCATCTATCATGACACCGAACGATTATGTTGGTACGATTATGGAGATCTGTCAGAAGAAACGCGGTATCTTCATGACGATGGATTATTTAGAAAACAACCGAGTAAATGTTCTTTATGAGATTCCTCTTTCTGAAATTGTGTATGATTTCTTTGATCAGTTAAAATCAAGCACAAAGGGATACGCATCTCTAGACTATGAATTGATTGGTTATAAGCCATCTAAACTGGTTAAAATGGAAATATTACTGAACAATGAGAAGATCGACGCATTATCGGTAATCGTTCATAAAGATTTTGCATATGAGCGTGGAAAAGTAGTCGTTGAAAAGTTGAAAGAGCTTATTCCTCGTCAACAGTTCGAAGTGCCGATCCAAGCTGCAATCGGACAAAAGATCGTGGCACGTTCAAACATTAAAGCATTACGTAAGAACGTTTTGGCTAAATGTTACGGTGGAGACATCTCACGTAAGCGTAAGCTTTTAGATAAGCAAAAAGAAGGAAAGAAGCGTATGAAGACGATCGGTAGAGTAGACGTTCCTCAAGAAGCGTTCATGGCCGTCCTTCGTATGGATGATACAAATAACAACAAATAAAAAGCAACTTAAGACCGCGAAGGCAATTCTAGCGGTCTTTCCTAATTTATGAGACAAAAAGGCGGTGAACATCTTGCTTAAAGCTGCATATCTGCATATTCCATTCTGTGTACAAATTTGTCATTATTGTGATTTTAACAAGATATTTATTCATCAGCAGCCAGTGGATGAATATTTACAATCTATGAAAAAAGAGATGGTCCATACGACGTCCAGATTCAAGGATTATGAGATGGAAACCATCTTCGTAGGTGGCGGAACACCAACCTCTTTGAGCGAAAAACAGCTGCAAACGTTTTTGAGTGATGTGAATGAAGTGCTTGGTAACAGATTCCTTAAAGAATTCACGGTTGAAGCGAACCCGGAGCAGACAACAAAAGAAAAGATCGCCGTGTTAAAAGCGAATGGAGTTAACAGGCTAAGTGTTGGCGTTCAAGCTTTTCAGTCTTCTTTGTTAAAAAAATTAGGAAGAACACATACCAAAGAAGATATCTATTCTACAGTTGCAGAAGCAAAAAAAGCAGGTATTGATAACATGTCGATCGATCTCATGTTTGGGCTGCCAGGCCAAACGATGGATATGTTTAAGGAATCGGTAGATGAAGCATTAGCATTAGATGTGCCTCACATTTCTTCTTATTCGCTGCAGATTGAAAAGAAAACCGTTTTTTATAACTTGGCTCAAAAAGGCAAGCTGATTCTTCCGGAGCAAGAGCTTGAAGCTGCGATGTATGATTATTTAATTGAGGCTCTTGATAAAAAAGGATTCAAACAATATGAGATCAGCAATTTTGCAATTCCAGGGTTTGAGAGCAAGCATAATCTCCAATACTGGAACAATAACGAATATTTCGGCATAGGTGCTGGAGCTCATAGTTACGTAGAAGGAACAAGAAGAAGAAATGCAGGTCCATTAAAACAATATATGAATTTAGTCGAGGAACATGGTTTTCCGTATATCGAAGAACATCAAGTCCCACTATCTGAAAAGATGGAAGAAGAAATGTTCATGGGACTTCGTAAACAGGAAGGTGTTTCTGATGCTACTTTTATGAGTCGATATGGCAGATCCATGTTTGATATCTATAAAGAACCTATTCAAAGACTCATTCAGAAGGGTTGGCTAGAACAGAGAGAAAACACTCTTCTTTTAACGAAGGATGGAAGACCTTTAGGCAACGAAGTCTTCCAAGAATTTATTGGTGTAGTTTTAGATTGACAACGGAGAGTACCTTTTGGTAACTTATATTATAGATTTAGCACTCGCTCTTTAAGAGTGCTAACAAGTGGGGTGATGGTATGTTAACGGAACGACAACTCTTTATTCTTCGTGTTTTAATAGATGACTATATTAAGCATGTTGAGCCTGTAGGTTCCCGTACGATCTCTAAACGAGAGGACATTACCTACAGTCCAGCAACGATTCGAAACGAACTTGCGGACTTGGAGGATCTTGGATTTCTAGAGAAAACCCATACATCATCTGGTAGAATACCATCTGAAAAAGGATATCGATTTTACGTGGACCACCTGCTTCCTTCTCTTTCTATGAAAGAAAGAGAGATCGGTCATTCAGAACTTCTATTTACAGAAAAGGTCCAGGAAGCAGAGGCATTATTTGATCAATCAGCTAAGATTCTATCAGATTTGACAAACTATACATCGGTTGTGTTAGGACCTAACGCACTAGATATGAAGTTAAAGCATATGCAGATCATTCCGATCTCTTCCCAAGTGGCAGTTGCGATCTTTGTGACGAACACGGGACATGTTGAGAATAGACAGATCGTGCTGCCTGATACGATTGAACCTTCAGAACTAGAAAAGCTTGTGAATATTCTAAACGAAAGACTTGCAGGTGTTCGATTGATAGAATTGAACACACGTATACAAAAAGAACTTTCGGCGGTGTTTAAAAAGCATCTTAAAGATTATCAGAACATGGGTGTTTTCTTAGATCAGCTTCTTCTATGGAGCAAGAAGGAAAAGCTTTTTTATGGCGGGAAGACAAATATGCTTTCTCAGCCGGAATTTAGAGATTTAGATAAAGTTAGACCGCTTCTGGATTTTTTAGAAACGCGTGATTTAATGGAGAAACTCGTGTCATCTACAGAAAAAGGGCTTACCATAAGGATCGGAACAGAAAATGAGCATGAAGCGATGAAAAACTGCAGTGTGATCAATGCCTCTTACACGATGCATGGTAAACATTTAGGTACGATCTCATTAATCGGTCCAACCAGAATGGAATATCAAAAGGTCATCTCTTTACTAGATTCATTATCAAAGGAAATGACGAACCGATTAAACGATTTTTCAAATTAGTGGATTACTTTAGGGAGGTGAAAGCATGAGCAAAGAGGACATCACTCAAGATCAATCACAAACTGATGTGAATGAAGAAGTAACAGAAACAGAAGAAGTAGTTGTTGAAGAAGTGGAATCTACTACAGAAGAACCTCTCACTGAAGAGCAGCAACGTATTTCAGAGCTAGAAACAAAGCTTGAGGAAGCTAGCCAAAAGAATCTTCGCCTTCAAGCGGACTATGATAATTTCCGCCGCCGATCGAGAGAAGAACAGGCAGCTAGCCTTAAATATAAATCTCAAAGTCTTCTTGAACAGTTATTACCTGCACTCGATAACTTTGAGCGTGCTTTGAAGACAGAAGCTACAAACGAGCAGACCAAAACCCTTATTCAAGGAATGGAAATGGTTTATCGTCAACTAGTAGATGCACTGAAACAAGAAGGGCTGACAGAAATTCCGTCAGTCGGTCAAACATTTGACCCCAACCTGCATCAAGCAGTTATGCAAGTGGAGGATTCTGAAGCAGAGTCTAATACAGTTATTGAAGAACTGCAAAAAGGTTATATGTTAAAAGATCGAGTTATTCGACCAGCAATGGTTAAAGTAAACGCGTAGATAAAACTACATATGAATGATGGAGGGAAAAAACATGAGTAAAATCATCGGTATTGACTTAGGTACAACAAACTCTTGTGTAGCTGTTATGGAAGGTGGAGAAGCGGTAGTTATTCCAAACCCGGAAGGTAACCGTACGACACCATCTGTTGTAGCGTTCAAAGATGGAGACCGTTCTGTTGGAGAGGTAGCAAAGCGCCAAGCTGTAACGAACCCGAACACGATTATGTCGATCAAACGTTACATCGGAACAGATCACAAAGAAACAGTTGAAGGTAAAGACTATACGCCGCAAGAGATTTCTGCGATCATCTTGCAAAAATTAAAATCTCATGCTGAAGACTATCTTGGAGAAAAAGTTGAAAGAGCGGTAATTACCGTTCCGGCTTATTTCAACGATGCACAGCGTCAAGCTACGAAAGATGCTGGACAGATCGCAGGACTTCAAGTTGAGCGTATTGTGAACGAGCCAACAGCAGCAGCATTGGCTTACGGCCTTGAAAAGGATGAAGACCAAACAATCTTAGTATTTGACCTTGGTGGCGGTACGTTTGACGTATCTATCCTTGAACTAGGTGATGGTTTCTTCGAAGTAAAAGCAACATCTGGGGATAACAAGCTTGGTGGAGATGACTTTGACCAAGTGATCATCGACTATCTAGTAAGCGAATTTAAGAAAGAGAACGGTATCGACCTATCTCAAGATAAGATGGCATTACAACGTCTAAAAGATGCTGCAGAAAAAGCGAAGAAAGATCTTTCAGGTGTAACAACTACACAGATCTCATTACCATTCATCACAGCTGATGCTTCTGGACCTAAGCACTTAGAGTTAAACTTATCCCGTGCGAAATTTGAAGACCTTTCTTCAGACTTAGTTGAACGTACGATGGGACCTACTCGTCAAGCACTTAATGATGCTGGAATGTCACCTTCTGACCTGGATAAAGTTATCCTTGTTGGTGGATCGACTCGTATCCCTGCTGTACAAGAAGCAATCAAGAAATTTACTGGTAAAGAGCCGCATAAAGGCGTAAACCCTGACGAAGTTGTTGCACTTGGTGCTGCCATTCAAGGTGGAGTACTTGCTGGAGATGTGAAAGATGTTGTTCTTCTTGATGTAACACCACTTTCATTAGGGATTGAAACGATGGGCGGCGTGTTTACTCGATTGATTGATCGTAACACGACGATTCCAACTTCAAAATCTCAAACGTTCTCAACGGCTGCTGATAACCAAACATCTGTTGATATCCATGTTCTTCAAGGAGAGCGTGAAATGGCAGCGCACAATAAAACGCTTGGAAGATTCCAATTATCTGAGATCCCGCCAGCACCACGTGGAGTGCCTCAAATCGAAGTGAGCTTTGACATCGATGCGAACGGTATCGTAAACGTACGTGCAAAAGATCTAGGTACGAACAAAGAGCAATCCATCACGATTAAATCTTCTACAGGACTATCTGATGAAGAGATCGATCGCATGGTAAAAGATGCTGAAGAAAATGCAGAAGCAGATAAAAAGAAACGTGAAGAGATCGACACTAGAAACGAAGCGGATCAGCTTGTGTTCACAGTGGATAAGACGTTGAAAGACCTTGAAGGTAAAGTAGACGAAGCTGAAGTGAAAAAAGCTGAAGAAGCGAAAGAGAGCTTGAAAAAGGCTCTTGAAGGTGACGATATCGAAGCGATCAAGAAAGAAAAAGAAGCTTTGAGCGAAATCGTTCAACAACTTTCTGTAAAACTTTATGAGCAAGCCGCTCAACAAGCTCAGGCTCAACAAGGCGATGCAGAAGGACAATCAACAAAGAACGATGATAACATCGTTGACGCTGATTATGAAGAAGTAAACGACGACAAAAAGTAACACTTAGCAGATAAAAGTCAAAGTCAGGTCATCTTGACTTTGACTTTTTTTCTGAGTTGACTTATGAGTTCATTGGGCTTAAGACCGTAACAAAACCTTTGCACTTTTCGTCTTGAGTCAGGTGGTATTCAATGGTAAGATAACTTTTATGTGAGAATTCGGGAGTGTCCTATATGAGTAAACGAGATTATTACGAAGTACTTGGATTAGATAAAAATGCCTCAAACGATGAGGTGAAAAAAGCATACCGTAAACTTGCCAGAAAGTATCACCCAGATGTTAATAAAGAGGCAGATGCGGAAAATAAATTTAAAGAAGTAAAAGATGCCTATGAAACATTGAGTGATCCTCAAAAGAAAGCTCATTATGATCAGTTTGGCCATACCGACCCTAACCAAGGCTTCGGTGGCGGCGGAGCAGGCTTTGATGGTTTTGGCGACATTTTTGACATGTTCTTTGGTGGAGGCGGAGGACGAAGAAATCCAAATGGTCCCCGTCAAGGAAACGATCTTCAGTATGGGCTTCGATTATCTTTTGAAGAGGCTGTATTCGGAAAAGAGACAGAAATACAGATTCCTACTGAAGAATCATGTGAAACTTGTCATGGTTCCGGTGCTAAACCAGGAACAAAGCCTGAAACGTGTTCGCATTGTAACGGAAGCGGTCAGCTGAACGTTGAACAAAACACACCGTTTGGCCGTATTGTAAATCGCCGAGTATGTAACCACTGTAGTGGAAAAGGTAAGATCATAAAAGAAAAATGTAAGACGTGTCATGGAAATGGGAAAGTACGCAAGAACAAGAAGCTTTCTGTTAAAGTGCCAGCTGGTGTAGATAACGGCCAGCAGATCCGTATGTCTGGACACGGCGAAGCAGGTGTGAACGGTGGTCCTGCAGGTGATCTTTATGTGGTGTTCCAAGTAGCGGATCACGAGTTCTTTGAGCGTGATGGAGATGATATCCTTTGTGAGATGCCGTTAACGTTCTCACAAGCAGCGCTTGGTGATGAGGTTGAAGTACCAACATTGTACGGTAAAGTTAAGCTGAAGATTCCAGCAGGTACACAGACAGGAACTCATTTCCGTTTAAGAGGAAAAGGTGTTAAGAATGTTCATGGAAGAGGTCAAGGTGACCAGCATATCCAAATCAAAGTCATAACACCGAAAAACTTAACAGAAAAACAAAAACAGCTTCTTCGCGACTTCTCAGAAATCAGCGGAAGTATGCCAGACGAACAACAAGATGGATTCTTCGACAAAGTAAAACGAGCATTTAAAGGCGAGTAAAATAAGTTGTTCCTACATGCATTAAATAAGCTTTCATAATTCTCTTTCTAAAGCCTGTTGTTTTGTATGTATTAACATCTTTAGCAGGTTGATTGTAACGGAAGGTGGCGAGACTCCTGCGGGACTGGCGGTCAGGTGAGACCTTTAACGGCGCAAAGCGGCAAAGGGCTCACCGCCTGCCCCGCGGAAAGCGAGCCACATGGAGTGGAAATCAACCACTCACAAGAGCAACAAAGTAATAAATATGTTCTAAAAGCCAAACTAACAAACGGAGTTGATATGATGAAATGGTCAGAGATTAGCATCCACACTACTCAGGAAGCTGTTGAACCAGTATCGAATATTTTACATGAGGCGGGAGCTAGCGGAGTTGTGATTGAGGATGTAGATGACCTCTCTAAAGAGCGTCAATCCGTATTTGGCGAAATTTATCAGCTTAACCCTTCTGATTATCCTTCAGAAGGAGTAATTTTAAAAGCTTACTTACCCGTTAACAGTTTTTTAGGTGAAACGGTTGAAGAAATCAAACAAGCAATCACAAACCTTGTGAAATATGACATTGATATCGGAGCGAACACGATTTCCATCTCAGAAGTGAATGAAGAAGAATGGGCGACCGCTTGGAAAAAATACTATAAACCGGTAAAAATCTCAAAGCGGATCACGATCACTCCCACATGGGAAGATTATAAACCTGTACATTCTGATGAACTTATTATTGAGCTTGATCCAGGTATGGCTTTTGGTACAGGAACTCACCCAACAACAGTGATGAGTTTGCAAGCTATTGAAAAATATATAGCTGAAGGTGATTCTGTCATTGATGTAGGAACAGGCTCTGGTGTATTGAGCATTGCATCCGCTATGTTAGGTGCAAATAAAGTTGAGGCGTATGACCTAGATGAAGTGGCAGTAAATTCTGCACGTTTAAACGTGAAACTAAACAAAGTGAACCAAAAAGTGCATGTTGATCAGAATGATCTCTTAAAAGGGATTGAAGGTCCAGTTGACCTTGTAGTAGGGAATCTTTTAGCAGAAATCATACTCTTGTTTGTTGAAGATACAGCTAAAGCTTTAAAGCCAGGTGGTTATTTTATCACGTCTGGGATTATCCAAGGCAAAAAGCGCGATGTAAAAGCTAAATTAGAAGAGCATGGATTTACGATCGTAGAAGTATTAGAGATGGAAGATTGGGTTGCGATCGTTGCTCAAAATAAGAAATAGGATAGGAAGTGCATTTCATGCAAAGGTACTTTGTTTCAACAGAAAACTGGAAAGATGATGCTGTTACGATTACAGGGGATGATGCCAAGCACATCTTGAAGGTGATGAGAATGCAAGTAGGAGACGATTTCATCTGCTGTGATAACAAAGGTCGTACATCTTTGTGTGAGATCATAGAGGTTGACGGTAATGAAGTAGAGACGAAGATCGTAAAGGATATCGAAACAGATGCTGAGCTTCCTGTCTCTGTTACTATTGCTCAAGGGTTGCCAAAAGGGGATAAGTTAGAGTATATCATTCAAAAAGGCACTGAACTCGGGGCCTCCTCCTTTTTTCCATTTGCGGCTGACCGTTCTGTAGTAAAATGGGACGACAAAAAATCGATTAAGAAAAAAGAAAGACTTGAAAAAATTGCAAAAGAAGCAGCAGAGCAATCACATAGAAACCGGGTTCCAGACATTTTGAATCCTGGTTCTTTTTCTGATTTGCTAAAAATGGCAGAACAGTATAAGATAAAAATCGTTGCGTTTGAAGAAGAAGCAAAACAGAACGAAATTTCTAATTTTACTTCAGCTTTAAGCACAGCTGAAATAGGAGACTCAATTCTATGTGTGATCGGTCCAGAAGGCGGCATCAGTGAGAAAGAAGCAGCTTTTCTTAATGATCATGGATTTTTATTGTGTGGACTGGGTCCAAGAATCTTAAGGACAGAAACAGCACCATTGTACTTGTTATCAGCTATTTCTTATCATTTTGAACTAAAGGGGTGATCTATATGCCATCCGTTGCATTTCATACATTAGGTTGTAAAGTGAATCATTATGAGACTGAAGCAATCTGGCAGCTTTTCCAAGCTGAAGGATATGAACGTACAGATTTTGACAGTACAGCTGATGTTTATGTGATCAATACTTGTACCGTAACGAATACGGGAGATAAAAAGAGCAGACAAGTTATTCGACGAGCTATCCGTAAAAATCCGGACGCTGTTATTTGTGTAACAGGTTGTTATGCTCAAACATCGCCAGCAGAGATTATGGCGATTCCTGGGGTAGACGTTGTTGTAGGTACACAAGACCGTTCTAAAATGCTGACTTACATTCAACAATATAAAGAAGAACGTATGCCTATTAATGGTGTGTCGAACATCATGAAAGCACGCGTATATGAGGAATTAGATGTTCCAGCATTTACCGACCGAACACGAGCATCGCTTAAGATACAAGAAGGGTGCAACAATTTTTGCACGTTCTGTATCATTCCTTGGGCAAGAGGTCTTCTCCGCTCTCGGAAACCTGAAGATGTACTTTCTCAAGCTCAACAGCTTGTAGACTCTGGTTACAAAGAGATCGTTCTAACAGGCATTCATACTGCTGGGTACGGAGAAGATATGAAAGATTACTCTTTTGCGAAGTTGTTGGATGATCTTGATAAGAACATCTCTGGATTAAAACGAATCCGTATCTCATCCATTGAGGCTAGTCAGATCTCAGATGAAGTGATTGAAGTTATGGGCAGATCAGACAAAGTAGTTCCTCATCTGCATATACCCCTACAATCAGGGTCTAATACAGTGCTTCAACGAATGAGACGAAAATATTCAATGGAAATGTTCGGTGAAAGACTGGATCGACTAAAAGAAGCACTTCCAGGACTTGCGATTACATCTGATGTAATTGTTGGTTTTCCAGGTGAGACTGAGGAAGAGTTCATGGAGACGTATCGTTTCATCGAGAAACATAAATTTATGGAGCTTCATGTGTTCCCTTACTCAAAAAGGACTGGTACACCAGCTGCTAAGATGGAAGATCAAGTTCCAGAAGATATTAAAAACGAACGCGTCCATAAGCTTATAGCTCTATCTGATCAACTGGCTAAAGAATACGCATCCGACTATGAAGATACAGTTGTGGAAGTTATTCCTGAAGAGGCGTTTAAAGAAGATCCTACGAACAAACTATATGTAGGGTATACACCGAACTATCTTAAAGTTTTGTTTGAAGGAAACGAAGAGATGATAGGTAAATTGGTTAAAGTGAAAATTACTGAAGCTGGGTATCCTTATAATAAAGGTGTATTTGTAAAACAAGAAATGGAAGAAATCCTAAAGCAAGCTGTTTCAAGCTAACATCCTGGAGTTCTAACCAGGATGTTTTTTGATGATAACTGAGGGCTTAGCGATTTCCTGCACCTCACCGTAAATATTTTTAAGATGCTCGATTTATGTCGAAAAATTTGTTATGATACAAACGGTGTTTAATTTTTTTATTTAGAAAGGGTTTGTTGAAATGAGCAATTTAAACGTTGCAAGAATGATCGATCACACAGCATTAAAAGCTGAAACTTCAAAGAAAGAAATCTTAACTCTTTGTGAGGAAGCTAAAAAATATAATTTCTTTTCTGTATGTGTTAATCCAACTTGGGTTTATACAGCATTCGAACAACTAAAGGATTCAGATGTAGCAGTTTGTACGGTAATTGGTTTCCCGTTAGGTGCAAACACTCCGGAAGTAAAAGCGTTCGAAACGAAGAATGCAATTGAAAACGGTGCAACTGAGGTAGATATGGTAATCAACATCGGTGCACTAAAAGATGGAAACTACGAGCTAGTAGAACAAGATGTTCGTGCAGTTGTTGAAGCAGCTAAAGGCAAAGCTTTAACAAAAGCGATCATTGAAACTTCTCTTCTTACTAACGAAGAAAAAGTTAAAGCTTGTGAGATCGCTGTTAAAGCAGGTATCGATTTCGTTAAAACCTCAACAGGATTCTCTACGGGTGGAGCAACTGCAGAAGATATTAAATTAATGCGTGAAACAGTTGGTCCTAACATCGGTGTCAAAGCATCTGGTGCAGTACGTGACCGTGAGACTGCTTTAGCCATGATCGAAGCAGGTGCTACACGTATTGGAGCAAGCGCTGGAATCGCGATTGTTGAAGGCGGAACATCTACTTCAGATTATTAATTTTTACTTTTAAGTCATTTACCTTATCTCCTAAGACCAACTTGTTTAAATTAAGTTGACCGTACTGCAAGGATATATTATAATGGCAAAAGATATGTGACGCATCTTTACTTTATGTAAGGGTGGTCTGGAGGGAGGGAAATACAAATGGCAGAAACACGTATTCGCAAGAATGAATCCATTGATGATGCTCTTCGTCGTTTTAAAAGATCCGTTTCCAAAGATGGAACATTGGCTGAAGTTAAAAAGCGCAAGCATTATGAAAAGCCAAGCGTAAAGCGTAAGAAGAAGGCTGAGGCAGCAAGAAAGCGTAAGTTCTAAGCGGGGTGTAAGTTAGTAATATGAGTCTTCTTAATGATTTAAACCAAGATATGAAACAAGCGATGAAGGACAAGAACAAGCAGAAACTTTCTGTAATTCGCATGCTTAAGGCATCACTTCAAAATGAAGCCATCAAGCAGGGACGTGAATTAAACGAGGAAGAAGAGCTTACCGTTCTTGTACGCGAAATGAAACAAAGAAAAGACTCCCTCCAAGAATTCGAAAAAGCTGGCCGCGATGATTTAGTCGCTGGACTTCAAGATGAAATCGCTGTTCTTACGCCATATTTACCAAAACAGCTGACTGAAGAAGAACTTCAAGAAATTGTTGCTCAAACGATTTCTGAGATAGGTGCTGCTTCTAAAGCTGATATGGGTAAAGTTATGGGGGCTCTTATGCCTAAAGTTAAAGGGAAAGCCGATGGCGGACTCGTTAACCGTATTGTTCAGCAACAATTATCATAATTGAAATGACAAACGCTCTGTATTTATACAGAGCGTTTTCTTATTTTTTGAAACTTTTTTCCACAAATTAACGTAAAATAAAGTGGAGGGGGTGTTAGTTTGTGAAAAGGATTCGATTGTTCATCTATATGCTTTGTCTGATTTGGGGAATTTATGGTGTACTTTCAACTTCACTTGTCTTTTCAGCAGGGAAAGGTAAAACAGTTACGTTCATACCTGTAGAACATGAAGTTGAAAGGGGCCTTGAAGCATTCTTAGATCGTAGTATTCATAAGGCAGAGAAAGATGGAACAGATCATATCGTTCTAGAGATCTATACTCCTGGTGGCCGAGTAGATGCTGCACTACATATCGCAAAAGTCATGAGAGAAACAGAAATTCCAATCACAGCGTATGTGGTGAAAAACGCTTTCTCAGCAGGAGCGTATATCGCTTTAAATGCAGACCAGATTGTTATGAAGCCATCAACAACGATAGGATCTGCCGCAGTGATCGACAGTCAAGGAAATACAGCTGGACAAAAAGCTGAGTCTGCATGGAAAGCAGAAATGCTAGCAGCAGCAGAGTTGAATGGAAGAACTCCTATATACGCTGAGGCGATGGTAGACCCAGACGTTGAGATTTCTGAACTCGGTTTAGAAAAAGGTGAATTACTTACACTTACAGCCAGTGAGGCATTGAAAGTGGGCTACGCAGAAAAAATTGCAGAAGATCGTCAAGAACTGCTAGCACATCTGAACATGGAAGAGGCAAAAATTGTAGAGTCAAATCCTACTTTCGCCGATAAGATCGCGCGATTTGTAACAAACCCTGTCGTAGTCCCTATTCTTTTATCATTAGGAAGCTTAGGTCTTGTATTAGAGCTTTATACACCTGGCTTTGGAATTGCAGGGTCTATCGGAGCTTTATCATTACTGCTGTTTTTTTATGGTCATATGATAGCCGGTCTAGCCGGATGGGAAGCAATCATATTATTTGGTGTTGGTCTGATCTTGCTGATTCTAGAGTTGTTTCTGCCTGGTGGTATAATTGGTATACTGGGGGTGTTGGCAGTGTTAACAGGATTGATCATGGCAGGTGGATCTTTAACAGGAATTTTGATCGCTATTGCTATTGCCATTGTTGTTACGATTATCGGATCGTATTTCTTCTTACGATCATTTGGTTATAACGGTTCATTAAAGAAACTCGTCCTATTTGATTCAACGAGCTCTGAAAAGGGTTATCTATCTCATAATGAGCGGAAAGATCTAACAGGCAGGATCGGCGTCACTGCTACAACACTACGACCTTCTGGGAGTTTAAGACTTGATGATGAGTTCATAGATGTAGTGACAGAAGGATCGTATATCGAAAAAGGTAAACCTGTAAAGATTATTAAAGCCTCAGGTGGACGTGTTGTAGTGAGAGAAATAGAAAATAATGAATAGAAAAGAATGGAGAGTGTGTAGATGTTAGAACTCGGATCGATCGCCAGCATTGTAGTCATTGGATTGATTGTAATCGCTCTAGCTGTGTTATTTACGTTTGTACCCGTCATGTTATGGATTTCTGCATTAGCAGCAGGGGTAAGAGTGGGAATCTTTACATTAGTGGGGATGAGATTAAGAAGAGTTATCCCGAACCGTGTAATTAATCCGCTAATTAAAGCTGTAAAAGCGGGACTTGATCTAAGTACGAACCAGCTTGAAAGTCACTATCTGGCTGGGGGGAATGTTGACAGAGTAGTAAATGCGTTGATTGCAGCACATCGTGCAAATATTGAACTAAGCTTTGAACGTGCAGCAGCGATTGATCTTGCGGGACGTGATGTACTCGAAGCTGTTCAGATGAGTGTAAACCCTAAAGTGATCGAAACACCTTTTATCGCCGGTGTAGCATTAGACGGGATTGAAGTAAAAGCAAAAGCAAGAATTACTGTACGTGCAAATATAGATCGTCTTGTAGGTGGAGCTGGTGAAGAAACGATAATCGCCCGTGTCGGGGAAGGGATCGTTAGTACGATTGGTTCTTCGGCAACACATAAGAAAGTGCTTGAGAATCCAGATTTAATCTCACAGACGGTTTTATCAAAAGGGCTAGATGCTGGTACGGCGTTTGAGATTCTGTCCATCGATATTGCAGACATTGATATTGGAAAGAATATTGGTGCGGAACTTCAAACAGATCAAGCGATGGCCGACAAAAATATCGCTCAAGCAAAAGCAGAAGAAAGACGTGCGATGGCTGTAGCAAAAGAACAAGAGATGAAAGCAAGAGTCCAAGAGATGAGAGCGAAAGTTGTAGAAGCGGAAGCAGAAGTGCCAATGGCATTAGCAGAAGCTCTTCGTTCTGGAAACATGGGTTTTATGGATTATATGAACATGAAAAATATTATGGCTGACACTACGATGCGTGAATCGATCAGTAAATCATCAAACCCTGATAAAGAGAATGATGATAAAGGACGGAAGTTGTAAGTATGAACATTATAGAAGCGATTATTGAACTCCTGCTAGCTAATATCGCTTTTGTTATTCTAATTGCGGGCGGCATATATAGTGTCTTTAAACGCCAAAAAGAAATGAAAGAAACGAAACGTTCTGAACCTAATCGACGTAAAGCAGAAGGACCAAGACCAACTGTTTCACCTTTTGGTTTGCCTGCTGAACCTCGAGTTAAAGAAGTTAAAGAAGCGATGGTTATCCAAAAGGAAAAAGTCGACCAAAAATTATACGAACAACCTTCCTATACACGTGAACGGAATAAGACTCGAACAGAAAAAGTCTCTAACCGCTATCAAGATAGAGAAGATCAAATTATGAACGATTTTAAGGTAGATCAAAAAGAATTACAAAAAGCGGTAATATGGTCTGAGATCCTCTCTAAACCTAAAGCGCTGCAAAAGCGTTCTTAACATGAGGTAACTTGTAATAAGAGTGATAGTTTCCCCCCTTCTCTCATAAAAATGGAGAGAGGGGGTTTTTTTATGGGCAAATTGCGGCAGCAAGTAAACAAATGGATGATGCAAAACCTTGAGCTACCAGCAGATGTAGTGATGGATTTACCCCGGATCACGATGATTGGACAACTGCACATCTATATTGAGAACCATAGAGGAGTTAAGGCTTTCTCGAATGAACAGCTCACGCTCAAACTAAAACAAGGTGTGCTTCATATAAAAGGAAGTGAGTTTGTTATTAAAACGATCTTGCCTGAAGAAATCTTGTTAGAAGGTACGATATCTTCAGTCGGCTTTGAAAACGAATGATTATTTCAGGTAACAGGGAGGGACAAGATGAAATCCAAATGGAACCATTTGAAAGGGTATGTAAGGGTAGAAATTATTGGACAAGATTCTAGTTCGTTTATCAATACGTGCATTCAATCTGGTATTAGCATATGGGATATCCAGCCACTTGACGACAACCGTGCACTCGTCTCTATTTCTGTTTCAGATGTACAAAGAGCGAGACGTATATTAAAAGAAAATAAGTTGAAGATCAGGATTAAAGAGAAGAAGGGGACACTGTTTCTTCTCAAGAGAATGTGGAAAAGAAACGGTTTTATCCTCGGGATGCTCTCGTTTATTTGTCTTTTATTTTTATTATCTAATATGATTTGGAATATTAATGTTACGGGGGCAAATCCTAAGACAGAATACGAGTTAAGAAAAGCTGCTGTAGAACTTGGAGTAACTAAAGGGAAATTCATCTTCTTGCTGCCGAATGTTAGAGAGATACAGCGTGATCTAACAGAGAAGATGGATAACGTTACATGGATCGGTGTAACTCAGCATGGTACTTCATACCGATTCGAAGTTGTTGAAAAAGAGATTCCAGAAGCAAAGCAGGTTACAGGACCGAGACATCTTGTGGCTACTAAAGAAGCTGTTATTCACTCTGTATTCGTCGAAAAAGGACAACCTATTGTAGGTGTTAACGACTATGTTAAAAAAGGATCGCTGTTAGTCTCAGGACTTATCGGAAAAGAAAAAAAGCCCCAGCTAGTAAGTGCAAAAGGTGAGATCTGGGGAGAAGTTTGGTACCAAACTGAGGTTGAGGTCCCATTAAACACTTCCTTTCAAACATATACCGGTAAATCTAAAAATAGGCATTATGTTTCACTTTTTGGTTTAAATGTTCCTGTCTATGGATTTTCAGAAGGAGAATTTAAAGATAAAACGGAAACACTAAATGAATCACCTCTTTATCTAGCTAAATGGAAAATGCCGTTTTCTTATATAAAGAAAGAGATCAGAGAAACGGATGGAGTAAAACGTTCTTATAGTAAAGCCGAGGCAATAGAAGTAGGAAAAAAGATGGCAAAGAAAGAACTTTCAAAAAAATTGCCTGATGATGCAAAAATTAATGGTGAAAAAGTTTGGCAACAAAACGTCTCGAATGGTAAAGTTAAACTAACGATGCTCTACCAAGTAATTGAAAATATTGCATCTGCACAACCTATACCTATCCAACAAGGAGAATGAGTAGTTTGTCAGAAACGAAAAGACTTAATTCATTACAACTCGAAAATACGACAGAAGCAGCTTCACTCTTCGGGCCTAACGATGCCTTCTTAAAGGTGATTGAAGACAAGCTTAACGTAAGTATAGTCACCAGAGGAGAAGACATTTTAGTATCAGGTGAATTGAACAAAGCAGAAATGGTTGAAGAAACTTTGTTTGTTCTGTTGAAATTGGTACGAAAGGGTATCAAGATCTCAGAAAGAGACATTGTTTATGCTGTTCAGCTTGCAGAAAAAAATATGCTTGATGAATTAAGTGAACTTTATGAAGAAGATATTGCGGTTACTGCAAAAGGAAAACCTATTCGTGTAAAAACACTCGGTCAGCGTCATTATGTTCAGTCCATGAGAAAGCGCGACCTTGTTTTTGGTATCGGTCCTGCGGGTACAGGGAAAACCTATCTTGCGGTAGTAATGGCAGTCAACGCATTAAAAGAAGGTAAGATGAAAAAGATCGTGCTGACCCGTCCTGCGGTTGAAGCAGGTGAAAGTTTAGGATTTCTTCCAGGTGATCTGAAAGAAAAAGTAGATCCTTATCTGCGCCCCCTCTATGATGCTCTTCATGACCTTCTTGGGGCGGAACATACCGAGAGGCTGATCGAGCGTGGCACGATTGAAATCGCACCACTGGCGTACATGAGAGGCCGTACGCTTGATGAAAGCTTTGTCATTTTAGATGAGGCTCAAAACACTACACCAGAACAGATGAAGATGTTTATAACGCGTCTTGGTTTTGGATCGAAGATGGTCATCACAGGTGATCTTACACAAATAGATCTTCCTCGTGGAAAAGAATCGGGATTAAAAGTTACTGAAAAAAGGCTTGAAAGCGTTAAAGGCATCGATTTTATATACTTAAAACAGCTAGATGTGGTTCGTCATCCACTTGTTCAGCGAATAATTGAAGCATATGAAACATACGAAGATTAAGGACTCCAAGCATTTTGGAGTCTTTTTTTGTCTTAAAGGTTGTTCTTTTGCCCTATTTTGAATGTATGGCGGGATTTAGTGGCAAATTGAATAAATAAGCAATTAATTAAGCTATTCTTTTTGAGAAGTACCATAATTGACCAACTTTTGCTAAGATTAGAATAAGATGTACAAGTTTAAGGAGTGGTAGCGTTTGGCCAATTTCAGGCATCTTTTGTCTAATTACTTTCGTTTGAGTGTAGCAACAGTATCGTTTATCGTAATGGGAATCATTTTGTTTTCCTTATTAGTCAGCAACGTAACTCCTAATGTAGTGGATGTGAATGTTTATGAGCGTTCACCACGGGACATACAATCACCAATCACGATCCCGTTAGAAGATCAGACAGAAGCCAGAAAGAAGCTCGCAGAAGAGAGTATAAAGAATGAATATACGTTTAATAAAGACCTCGCCTTAGTACAGGCAGAAGCCTTAAAAGATTTATTAGATATCGTTATAACGATTACCGAATCTGAAGAAAAGAAGAAAAAGGAAGATGAGGCTACCCTAACTTTAGAACAAAAAGTTATTCAATTAAAAGACTCGATCAATAAGTCGGATATTTCTGATGAAACATACATCGCACTTGCTGAAGCAAGTAAAGCAGAATTAAATAATGTGAAAAATTTAGCTCCTGATGTAGTAAATAAAGTCTTATCTGAGCCCGTAATGGTTGAAGAAGTGGAAGAAGCGAGAAGTGAAGCTATTCAGCTGATACGTGATAATAATCTCCCCTATTCTCTTCGAAATGCAACAGAGGAGATCACAAGAAGCTTTATTATCGCCAACAGAACGTTAGATACAGAGAAAACACGTCAAAAACGTAAAGAAGCGAGCGACAAAGTAGAAGAAGTTGTGATCAGGGAAGGGGAAGTCCTCGTGAAAAGCGGGGCAGTTATTACGCCTGAGATCTTTGATAGACTCAAAAAAGTCGGACTATTAGATCAGGAAATGAAAACATATCCGTATTACGGATTATTCCTTTTTGTGCTGATCGTTATGGCTGGTTTATATTATTTTATGAAAGAAGAGCGTGAGAAAGAGCATTTTCGAAAATATGTAACCATCTATGCTTTATTATTTACTTTGACACTCGTAGTGATGAAAGTGTTGAGTGTTAGTACAGAACTTGGTCTTATGAGTCTCATGTATGCTGTCCCAGTTGCGGCGGGTGCGATGATGATCAAGATGTTGTTCAATGAAGAGCTTGCAGTTGTATCGACAATTATCTTTGCCTTTAGTGCAGCACTGATCTTTAATGAACAAACAGCCGGAAATTTTAACTTTATCATGAGTATGTATGTTTTGTTTAACGGTATGTCAGGAATCGTGTTTTTAGGAAAAACTCAACAGCGATCTAAAATCTTGCAAGCTGGATTTTTCGTATCTTTTATAGCCATCCTAACAGTAGCGAGTGTACTATTGCTGCAAAACGGAAAATTCACATCTCTGCAGATTGGATTAGACCTTGGCTGTGCAGCCATTTCAGGTTTTATTTCAGCTGTGTTAACACTAGGGCTTCTGCCGGTCATTGAATCGTCGTTTAACATCTTATCTGTGACAAAGTTAATCGAGCTTTCGAATCCTAACCACCCAATTTTAAGAAAAGTGCTCATGGAAGCGCCAGGGACGTATCATCATAGCATCATGGTCGCCAACCTCTCAGAAGCAGCATGCGAGTCTATAGGGGCTAATGGTTTACTAGCTAGGGTAGGATCTTATTACCACGATGTAGGAAAAACGAAAAGACCGCATTTTTTTATTGAAAATCAGATGAATATGGATAATCCGCATGATAAGATAGCACCACAGCTAAGTAAGACCATCATCACAGCTCACCCATATGACGGAGCAGACATGCTCCGTGCAGAAAAGATTCCGAAAGAGATTATTGATATTGCTGAACAGCATCACGGAACGACTCTGTTAAAATTTTTCTATCATAAAGCAGCTCAGCTTACTGATAAGGAAGTAGCAGAATCGGACTTTAGATATCCTGGCCCGAAAGCTCAAACGAAAGAAGTTGCGATCATTGGGATTTCTGATGCTGTAGAAGCAGCTGTTCGATCGCTTTCGAAACCAACACCAGTTAAAATTGACGGGATCATTCGCAAAATTATTAACGACAGGCTAGAAGATGGTCAGTTCGATGAATGTGATATCACGCTAAAAGAATTAGACATAGTTGCAAAAACACTTACAGAAACGTTAAAAGGAATTTTTCATTCCAGAATTGAGTATCCAGAAGAAACAAAAAAGGTGGAGAAACAATGATGCTACATGTTGAATATTTAAACGAGATCGATGAAAACAGCACTGATTTTCAAGAGTTAATAAGCAATGTTCTTGAGAAAGCAGCAGAGATGGAGAAAACAGGCCAAGCGGAAGTATCAATCACGATCGTATCAAAAGAACGAATTCAGGAGATCAACAAGGAATACAGACAAAAAGATAGTGTAACAGATGTTATTTCTTTTGCTATGGAAGAAATGGGTGAAGATGAGACAGAGATCATCGGAGGAGAAGAGACAAGGTTCTTAGGCGATATTATCATCTGTCTAGATGTTGCGAAAGAGCAAGCGGAAGAGTACGGGCACTCATTAGAGAGAGAGATGGGCTTTCTTGCGGTTCACGGCTTCTTGCATTTATTAGGCTATGACCATATGAATGATGAAGATGAAAAAAGAATGTTTGGAAGACAAGAAGAAATTTTGGAGCAATATGGTCTGAAAAGATGATCGATTGGAAAAAGTTGTTCTCAAGTTTTGGTTTTGCTTTTACAGGAATCATCTCAACGTTTAAATCAGAACAAAATTTTAAGATCCATACCCTTATAAGTGTAATCGTGATTATTTTCGCGGTTGCACTTGATTTTTCTAAAGAAAGATTCGTCCTTTTATTTATTGTGATCGGAATCGCACTATCACTCGAACTTGTAAACACGGCGATTGAGAGTGCGATCGATCTCATAACTGAGAAGAAGCATCCACTCGCGAAGAAGGCGAAAGATGCCGCTGCAGGTGCAGTTTTGGTTTTTTCAATGTTTGCTGTTATAATCGGTATACTGCTATTTATTGAACCGCTGATAAATAGTATGTAGCTATTTTTGTTAAGAAGGTGAAAGAGTAATGAATAAAGAACAATTGATGGAACAAGCGAAAATCGCACGTGAAAAGGCTTACGTACCATACTCTAAGTTTCAAGTAGGTGCAGCTCTTCTAACGGCTGATGGTAAAGTATATAACGGAGCGAATATCGAGAACGCTGCTTATAGTTTAACGTGTTGCGCTGAACGTACGGCATTATTTAAAGCGTATACAGAAGGTGACACAAAATTCAGTGCAATCGCTGTTGTAGCAGATACAAAGCGTCCTGTACCTCCTTGTGGAGCATGCCGTCAGGTTATCTCTGAATTATGTCCGCCAGAGATGCCAGTTTATCTAACAAACCTTAAAGGTGATGTACAAGAGATCTTAGTAAAAGATTTATTACCTGGTGCATTTTCGCCGGAGGATCTAAATGACTAAAGAAGGCTATAAATCAGGTTTTGTAACGATTATTGGCAGACCTAACGTAGGTAAATCGACTCTTTTGAACAAAGTGATCGGGCAAAAAATCGCCATAATGAGTGACAAACCTCAAACAACAAGAAATAAGATACAAGCGGTTTATACAACAGATGAGTCTCAAGTTATCTTTATTGATACACCTGGTATTCATAAACCGAAGCACAAGCTAGGCGATTTTATGACGAGAACAGCACAGCAGACGTTGAACGAAGTCGATCTTATCCTATTCGTCATTAATGCAGAAGAAGGATATGGACGAGGTGATCAGTTCATTATAGACAGACTTCAAAACGTGAAAAATCCTGTATTTCTAGTCATAAACAAAATCGATAAAGTACATCCTGATCAATTGTTGCCGTTGATCGATATGTATAGAAATAAGTTAGACGTTGCTGAAGTTGTGCCAATTTCTGCTCTCAACGGAAACAATGTGGACACACTTCTTGAACAGATCGTTTCCTACATGGAAGAAGGACCGCAATTCTACCCTGAAGACCAAGTAACCGATCATCCAGAGCGCTTTATAACGGCAGAATTGATCCGCGAGAAAGTTCTACATCTTACTCGTGAAGAAATTCCTCACTCTGTAGCCGTCATCATTGAAGAGATGAAAGAACGGGAAGAAAAGAACGTCGTTTTTGTTAACGCAACGATCATCGTAGAACGATCTTCTCAAAAAGGAATCATCATCGGTAAACAAGGAAAGATGCTAAAAGAAGTCGGAAAAAGAGCAAGAGCAGACATTGAAACTCTCTTAGGATCGCGCGTCTTTTTAGAATTGTACGTAAAAGTACAAACCGACTGGAGAAACCGCCAAAAGCAACTAACCGAGTTCGGTTTTAATGAGGATGAGTATTAAACAGCAGTTACTTTAAATGGGTTTGTAGTTCGTCTTTGAATAGTTGTTTGGAGTGAAAGGTGCGAGACTCCTGGGGGATGAGTGTGACAGGTGAGACACCTTAGGGCGCAAAGCGTCAAGGTGGCTCACCGCACGCCCCCCGGAAAGCGAGTACCTGAAACGGAAAACAACCACTTACAAGAATGACCCACTGCGAAAACTCAAAAGTAAAAAACTGTTAAAATTTCCTTGACATGAAATAAACAATTAAGGTGAACCTAGTTATTACAGGAGAAAAACAAATAGAAAGGTGTGTCCAAACATGAAAGAATTTACTTGGAAAGTATTCTGTGAGACGGGCAGTATTGATACCTATTTGTTATACAAAGAGCTAGACCATGAAATAACAGCTCTATCAGCAGTTATTCCTTATGATGAGTCTCTTGAGGAACCTCCATTTCATTAATAAGTAACTACGGTGCCTTCTTAGATCTGAGAGGGTGGTGATTTACCTTGCTTTATAAAGTTGAAGGAATCGTCATTAAAACCGTTCCGTATGGTGAATCCAATACGATCATCACTTTGTATACTAAAGAATTTGGGAAAGTCGGCGTAATGGCAAGAGGAGCCAAAAAGCCCAAAAGCCGCTTTACTTCCATTACGCAACTTTTTACATACGGAATTTTTGTTTTTCAAAAAGGCCGAGGACTCGGAACTTTACAGCAGGGCGAGGCGCTTTCTTCTTTTAGAAAAATAAGAGAAGATCTCGTGAAAACCGCTTATGCCGCTTATCTAGCAGAACTATTAGACAGAAACACTTCTGAGGATGATCTTAAGCCAGATCTATTCGGATGGATCAAACAATCCTTAGAATATATCAATCATGGGATAGATCCTGAGGTCATAACCTTTCTATTCGAACTAAAAATAATGAAAACATCCGGAATCGTACCTGAGTTGAGTAAATGTGTTTCATGTCACTCAACAGAAGGTGATTTTTCTTTCTCGATTAGAGAAGGTGGTTTCCTTTGTGAGAGGTGTTCATACAAAGATCCTTATAGAATGCGGATCTCACGGGGCGCAGTAAAACTGCTTCATATGTTCTATCACCTTGATCTTACACGACTTGGGAACGTTTCTTTAAAAAAAGAAACCAAAAGGGAGCTTCGAATGTTGTTTGACGCCTACATGGACGAATATTCAGGAGTGTTTTTAAAATCAAAGAAGTTTCTGAAACAATTAGATGATTTATCGTGAAAAACTGTGAAGCTTTTAATCTTTACAGTTTTTTTAGTTCGCTTTCTCACATGAATAGGTTATAATAATGAGAATAAGTATAACACATTGGATGCGGCAAAAGGTGGTGTACACGATCGAACTTAATAAGAGGCAGCAAAAAATCATTGAAATTGTTAAAGATAATGGGCCGATTACAGGTGAACAAATTGCAGATCAACTTGATCTTACAAGAGCTACACTCAGACCCGATCTTGCCATTCTAACGATGGCAGGTTATTTAGATGCTAGACCGAGGGTTGGTTATTTTTACACCGGAAAGACAGGTTCTCAGCTCCTAACGGAAAAAATTAAAAAGATTAAAGTTGCGGAATTCACATCGATGCCTGTCGTCGTTCAAGATTCAGCGACGGTATACGAAGCGATATGTACGATGTTCTTGGAGGATGTTGGTACTTTATTTATCATTAATAAGAACGGACATCTTGCTGGGGTAGCTTCACGAAAAGATTTATTAAGAGCAAGCATGGGGAAACAAGAGATCAACAGTATCCCAATCAACATTATCATGACAAGAATGCCTAATATCACATATTGTTTTAAAGAGGATTATCTCTTAGATATCGCACACATCTTAATCAGAAAACAAATTGATTGTCTTCCAGTCGTAAAACGCTCAGATGATGAGAGTGGATTTGATGTAGTCGGTAGGATTACGAAGACGAATATCACAAAGGCTTTTGTAGAATTAGCACATGATGAATTACTATAATTGAATGGGGAGGCCAACATGACAGGACGTCCTATCGTATATGTCGTTTCCGATTCAGTCGGAGAAACGGCAGAGTTGGTTGTTAAAGCGGCGGCGAGCCAATTTAATTCAAATGGAATAGAGATTAAAAGAGTTCCCTATGTGGAAGATAAAGAGACGATTGATGAAGTTATCTCATTAGCAAAGGATCACAACGGAATTATCGCGTTTACACTTGTCGTGCCTGAAATAAGCGAGTATGTTGCTCAACAGGCTGCCTTGCACAACATACCTACAGTGGACATTATGGGTCCGATTATGAATCAGCTGCAATCTAGGCTGAATCAAGTTCCAAGATATGAACCTGGAGTCGTGCATAAGCTTGATGATGATTACTTTCGAAAAGTAGAAGCTATTGAGTTTGCCGTAAAATATGACGATGGCAGAGATCCTAGAGGGATATTAAAAGCGGATGTTGTACTGATCGGTGTATCAAGGACTTCCAAGACACCACTTTCACAATACTTAGCACATAAACGTTTAAAGGTCGCGAATGTACCTATTGTTCCGGAAGTAGAACCGCCTGAAGAACTGTTTAAAGTTTCACCTAACAAATGCTTCGGTCTTAAGATAACCCCTGAGAAATTAAACGATATTCGTAGAGAACGTTTGAAGGCGCTTGGTTTGAATTCTGAAGCGAATTACGCAAACATGGAAAGAATCAAGCACGAGCTCGTGTACTTTAACAAGATCGTTGATCAGATCGGTTGTAGAGTGGTCGAAGTCTCAAATAAGGCTGTCGAAGAATCAGCTAACGTTATCTACAATTTGTTTCAAGGAAAGTCTTATAAATAAAGCGCAAATGATTGCGCTTTTTTATTTTGATCATTTTACTGGTAAAAAGGAGAGAGTTTTATTATAATATTACATTGTGATTAAATTTTATAAGTTTGTCCAAAATAGTGATAAATTGAGGATGCTAATTTAAGGCAAATGCTCTCATTTGAAGGAGAATCACTGTAAAAGTAGAACATAAGAATATGGAAAAATTAATTGGTAATGTATTTGTAGATGCAGACGCTTGTCCTGTTGTAATAAAGGAAGAAATTTTTAAGTTCTCCAAAATGTTTGATTTTGAACCCATATTCGTTACATCTTACGCACACGCGAGTAACACGGACCAGCCTGGGCGCTGGATATTGGTCGATGCAAGTCCTGAAGAGGTTGATCTTTACATACATAATCATTCTAAAAGAAATGATCTTGTTGTGACTCAAGATCATGCCCTCGCAAGCCTTCTTCTTTCAAAAGGGGTTTACGTCATCACCCCTAGAGGGAAACAGTTTGAAGAGAATGAAATGGAACGAGTGCTTCATGAACGGTATATGTCTGCAAAAGCTAGGCGTTCTGGCAAGCATTCAAAAGGACCTGCTAAATTTAAAAAAGAGGACACAGAAAGATTCTGCACAGTTTTTTGCGAAATCCTGTCGAATGTTGAAGGAAAATAGAATTGTGCCACGAATATATATCTAGTGTCTAAAAGAAACAGAGATTCTGTGGTGGTCATATGGAACGTATACCTGAGGACTTAATAGAGAAGGTCAGGTCATCAAGCGATATTGTTGACGTGATCAGCGATTATGTTCCTCTTAAGAAACAAGGCAGAAATTATTTTGGCCTATGTCCTTTTCATGGGGAAAAATCGCCATCCTTTTCTGTCTCACCTGAAAAACAAATTTACCATTGTTTCGGTTGTGGAGCAGGAGGCAATGTTTTTTCTTTTTTGATGAACATTGAAGGGTACTCTTTTATTGAAGCTGTAACGCAGCTTGGAAAAAAAAGTGACATCGAACTTCCTCAAATTCATCAGCAAAACTTCTCCGAGAAAAGTTCTGACGAAAAAAAGGCGATGACTGAGATTCATGAGTTGTTGGCTAAGTTGTATCATCACTGCTTACTTCACACAAAACAAGGAAGGCCGGCTTTAGAATATCTGGAGAAGAGGGGATTCACCAGAGAATCCATAGAGCGGTACCAAATTGGCTATGCTCCAGATTCTTGGGAGACAGCATCACAATTTCTCCAAAAACGAGGAATGGACCTACACATCGCTGAAAAAGTTGGGTTGATCGGAAAGAGACAATCTGATGGAAAACCGTATGATCGATTTAGAAATCGAGTCATGTTTCCGATTTGGGATCGTACAGGTGCAGTGGTCGCTTTTGGTGGCCGGGTTTTAGACGGGAAGGACGAGCCTAAGTATCTTAACAGTCCAGAGTCTAAGATCTTCCAAAAAGGAAGAACTCTTTATGGCTTAAACCTTGCACGTGCAGAGATGAGGCAAAAACAGCATGCTGTCATCTTTGAAGGGTATGTAGATACAATTGCGGCTTTTAGAGCAGGAGTTACAAATGGTGTTGCTTCATTAGGTACTTCTTTAACTGAAGATCATGCAGCCATTCTGAAACGAAATGTTCAATCTGTCACAATCTGCTATGACTCTGACCGAGCTGGCGTGGAAGCAGCGTTTCGAGCTTCAGAAATTTTAACAAAACAAGGCTGTACCGTGAAGATTTCACAGATGCCTGATGGAATGGACCCCGATGACTATATTTCGAAATTTGGAAACGATTCGTTTTTAAAAGATATAATAGGGGCTAGCCTAACTGTGATGGCATTTAAAATACAATATTACAGACGCGGGAAAAACCTTCGAGATGAAGGAGAACGGATGATCTATATCGAAGAGATTATCCAAGAAATTGCGCGTCTGCCAAAAGCGGTTGAACGAGATCATTATCTCCGCCAGATCGCTTCTGAATTTAATCTTTCATTGGATGCTCTAAAACAACAGCAGACACAGACTACAAAGCAACTGCAAAGGTCTAAGGATAACGCCCCTAAAAAGCGGGATAATAATTTTAGAATACAAACACTTTTGCAAAAGTCATTGTTGCCGAGAAATCTGAATGCTGAACGTATTGTCCTTGCTCATATGTTAAAAAGTGAGGAAGCCGCTTTTTTAATTCAAGAAAAGTTGGATTCAGGCTTTAATGTTGAAGAGCATAACGCGATTGCTGCATACTTATATGCCTTTTATGAAGAAGGAAATAAACCCAATGTAGGGTTGTTCATGCAGCGTATCGACGATGACAAATTAAGGAAATTAGCTTCAGAATTGGCGATGCTTACAATCAGTGAAGAGCTGAATGAAATAGAGCTCGCGGATTATATTCGTATTATTTCTAGCTATCCTTTATTGCGGGAGATACAAGAAAAAGAAAAACAGCAAGAAGACGCAATAAGAAGGAATGAAATAAAACTGGCAGCCCAAATTGCCCAAGAAATTATGAGAATGAAAAGATCTCTTAAATAATCGGGATGTAGGATGGTTGAAGTTTTGGAAGGAGGGGATCGAATGGCTGAGAAACCAAACCGTCAAGGTACGGAAGGCGAATTAACCATCGATCAAGTTAAAGAACAATTAGTTGAGGCCGGTAAAAAGCGAGGACGGCTGACATATACTGAAATCACAAGTAAGCTGGCACCTTTTGAACAAGATTCTGATCAAATGGACGAGTTCTATTCATACCTTGAAGAACAAGGTGTTGAAGTTGCTGAAGCGTCTGAAGATGCAGAAGACGAAGAGGACCCTAAGTTCGAAATGGAAAAAGAGGAAGAAGAATTCGACCTTAATGACTTGAGCGTACCACCAGGTGTTAAGATCAACGATCCAGTCCGTATGTACTTAAAAGAAATCGGACGTGTAGACTTACTATCAGCAGACGAAGAGATCGAACTGGCAAAACGTATTGAGAACGGTGATGAAGAAGCTAAACGCCGTCTTGCAGAAGCAAACTTACGACTTGTCGTAAGTATTGCCAAGCGTTATGTTGGTCGTGGAATGCTGTTCCTTGATCTTATCCAAGAAGGAAACATGGGATTGATCAAAGCTGTTGAAAAGTTCGACTATGACAAAGGATTTAAATTTAGTACGTATGCAACATGGTGGATTCGTCAAGCAATCACGCGTGCGATTGCTGACCAAGCTCGAACGATCCGTATCCCGGTGCATATGGTTGAGACGATCAACAAACTGATTCGTGTTCAACGTCAGTTACTTCAAGATCTTGGGCGTGAACCATCACCAGAAGAAATCGGTGCTGAGATGGAACTAACTCCTGAGAAGGTGCGTGAGATTCTCAAGATCGCTCAGGAGCCAGTCTCTTTAGAAACACCTATCGGTGAAGAAGACGATTCTCACCTTGGTGATTTTATTGAAGATCAGGATGCATTAGCTCCTTCGGAAGCTGCGGCTTATGAGTTATTAAAAGAGCAGCTTGAAGATGTTCTAGATACCTTAACGGATCGTGAAGAAAACGTTCTTCGTCTTCGTTTCGGACTTGACGACGGGCGTACTCGTACCCTCGAAGAAGTAGGTAAAGTGTTTGGCGTAACGCGTGAACGTATCCGTCAGATCGAAGCTAAAGCACTACGTAAACTCCGCCATCCAAGCAGAAGTAAACGATTAAAAGACTTTTTAGAATAGAAAGTTTGCCCAATTCTGGGCAAGCTTTTTTTATTTCTTTCATTTTACTTATTATTCCACCTCAATGCAAACTCACCAAAAACTCATTTTCTCATACCATTTCCTGCATAATCCTTTTTGTTACTTGCTTATTCTTCTGTATATTAAATTAAAAATTCTTTAAATCTTGTAAAAATTCAGCCTTTATATCTATAATAAATATGTAAGCGCATACAAATAAAAGCGTAAATTTATTAAAGGGTGGGATGCAACCATGAATTTTACATTAACAGAAGAGCAGTTGATGATTCAAAAAATGATGAGAGAATTTGCAGATGAAGTGGTAGCTCCGGGAGCTGAAGCAAGAGATAAAAATAAAGAATTCCCGGTAGAGATTTTTCAAAAGCTTTCTAAATTAGGAATGATGGGCCTGCCTTTTCCAGAAGAATACGGTGGAGGCGGAGCTGATACTATAAGTTTTGCCATTGCTGTAGAAGAACTTAGCCGCGCATGTGGATCTACTGGAATTACATATTCTGCACATGTATCTTTAGGTGGAGCTCCCTTAAACCTATTTGGTACACACGAACAAAAAGAAAAATATTTGACACCAATCTGTACAGGTGAATCTCTGGGAGCATTCGGTTTAACAGAACCAAATGCAGGTTCTGACGCAGGTGGTACGGAAACAACAGCGAAAGCGGAAAATGGTGAGTGGGTGATTAACGGCTCAAAATGTTATATCACGAACGCGAGCTATGCCAAGCATTTAGCGTTAACTGCAATCACGAATAGAAATGGTAACGATAAAGAAATCTCAGCGATTATCGTACCAACAGATGCTAAAGGATTCCGTGTTATCGATAACTACGAGAAAATGGGTCTTCACTCTTCAAACACCACTGAACTTTTTATGGAAGATGTGAGAGTACCTGAAGAAAACCTTTTAGGAAAGCGCGGAGACGGCTTTAAACAGTTCCTGGTGACCTTGGATGGAGGTAGGATAGGTATTGGTGCGATGGCAGTAGGAATTGCACAGGCGGCCTATGAGAAGGCTCTAACATATGCAAAAGAGCGGAAACAATTCGGAAGATCTATTTCGAAATTCCAAGCGATCCAATTTAAGTTGGCCGATATGGCGATGAAGATCGAACTGGCTAGATTGATGGTATATAAAGCAGCATGGCTAAAAGATCAAGGGAAGAAGTTCTCAAAAGAAGCTTCGATGGCAAAATTATATGCATCAGAAGCATGTATGCAGATCTGTTCTGAATCGGTTCAGATACATGGCGGTAATGGCTATATGAGGGATTATCATGTAGAACGTTATTTCAGAGATGCTAAACTTCTTGAGATTGGAGAAGGTACATCAGAGATTCAGCGTATCGTTATTGCAAGAGAGATCGGCTGCTAACAATCGTTAAAACAAGTGATGGGGTGAATTATGGCTGAACTAATGAAAGTAACTGTAGGGGATTGTTTAAGAAAACAAGCGTTGAAACTTAAGGATCAAGAAGCTATGGTTTACAGCAAACTAGGAATTCGCTATACCTATCAGGAATTTTATGAATTAACGGCTAAAGTTGCCAAAGGTCTGATGGCAATGGGAATAGAAAAAGGAGATCATATAGCTGTTTGGGCGACAAATGTACCTGAATGGCTGCTGCTCCAATTCGGGTCAGCTAGAGCTGGAGCCGTTTTAGTCACGGTCAATACGAATTATCAATCTTCTGAACTGGATTATTTATTGAAGCAGTCTGATGCAAAAGCTTTATTCTTTATCGAACAATTCCGTACTACTTCTTACAAAGATATGGTAGATTCCGTTAAAGACCGATTAGCGGAATTTCCTGTATTGAAACATTTTATTCAACTTGATGCTGACTCTGCATCTTATGAAACATTCTCAGATATGCTGGAAGCTGGAAATGTCGTATCTGATGAAGAACTTCAAAAAAGAGAATCATCGCTTCATTGCGATGATGTGATCAACATGCAATACACTTCTGGGACGACAGGGTTTCCGAAAGGGGTCATGTTGACCCATTACAATATTGTTAATAATGCGAGACAAATCGCAGATAGTATGAACTTAACAAGTGAAGACCGATTGTGCATTCCTGTTCCTTTCTTTCACTGTTTTGGCTGTGTTTTAGGGACCCTTGCTGCTGTTTCAGTCGGAGCTACGATGGTGCCGATCGTCCAGTTTGATCCTCAAGAAGTTTTAGAAACGGTTCAAAACGAAAAGTGTACAGGGTTACATGGCGTTCCAACAATGTTCATCGCAGAATTGAATCTTCCTGATTTTGATTCTTATGACTTGCAAACACTTCGAACAGGCATCATGGCAGGATCACCTTGTCCGATAGAAGTGATGAAGAAAGTGATCGAAAAGATGGGAATGTCAGAAATTACGATCGCATATGGCCAGACAGAATCTTCTCCTGTTATTACTCAAACGAGAACAGATGACCCGATCGAGCGCAGAGTTGAAACGGTCGGAAAGAAGCATTCTCAAGTAGAAGCCAAAGTAGTCGACCCGATAACGAATAAAGAAGTGAATCCTGGTGAACAAGGCGAACTTTGTACACGAGGTTATCATGTTATGAAAGGCTATTACAAGATGCCTGAAGCGACGAACGAAGCGATTGATTCAGATGGATGGCTTCATACTGGAGACCTAGCCACTGTTGATAAAGAAGGCTACTTTAAAATCACAGGTCGTTTGAAAGATATGATCATCCGTGGCGGTGAGAACGTATATCCGAGAGAGGTTGAAGAATTCCTCTATTCACATCCTTCTATCCTTGATGTACAAGTGATCGGTGTCCCGGATAAAAAATTTGGAGAAAAAGTAGCGGCATGCATCCAAGTAAAAGAAGGTCATTCACTTTCTGAAAATGAATTGAAGGCTTATTGTAAAGGAAAGATCTCGCACTTTAAGATTCCAGAATATTATCTCTTTCTTGATCAGTATCCGATGACAGCCTCTGGAAAAGTACAGAAATTTAAGCTTCGAGAACAAGCGATAGAGGCACTTTCAGTAATACATGAATAGCCACCAGTAGTGTGGCTTTTTTCTTTTTTGTATCTCTTCACATAAATGAATGACTGAACCTACAAAAGTTAGGTAAAAAAGTTTAAAAAGTTAATGCTGTGACAAAACTGGGAAAAATAGAGTTTGTACTTCCCAAGTAAACGCTTTTACAGTACAATAGGTTATGGATTGTTACTATACATATTAAGGTTATCAAGATCACAACACATGTAGTGTACAGACGAAGGAGGAATTTGCATGAAACGTAATCCACTCATTCCTTTTGCCATTATTGGAGTTATTGGAATTGTTCTTATGCTTACGATGGGCGGATATGGTATCAACAAAATTCATACGGCTAGTGAAAATAAAGAAAAGGCTGCTATGGATCCGGAAGCTATTTTTAAACAAAACTGTTCTTCTTGCCATGGACAAAACCTTGAAGGTGCATCAGGACCAGCACTTGATAAGATTGGTGGCAAGTATAAGCCGGAAGAAATTGCTGATATTATCAAAAACGGTAAACCAGGTGGAATGCCAGCTGGTGTCGTAAAAGGTGAAGAAGCTAAAATACTAGTTGATTGGTTAGCAGAAAAAAAATAAAATAAGAAGAGCTTCTTGTTATTTATGACAAGAAGCTCTTTTCTTTGTATGATCAGATCATAAATTCGTACTTTTTTTAAACGTTTTATGACTTTCAAGCTTTTTTTTACAAAAAATGATCGAACGTGCTAATACTAAAACTAACAAACTAATTGAAACGGTGATGAAAAAATGAATTCAGAAAAATTATCAAATCGACTCGAGCGAGTTGCCTCATATGTACCTGAAAATACAATATTAGCAGATATCGGATCTGACCACGCTTATCTTCCTTGTTATCTCGGGCTAAAAAAAGGAATAAAAAAAGGAATCGCAGGTGAGATTACGGATGGTCCTTATTTATCCGCTAGAGAACAGGTAGATTTAGACAACCTAAACGATGTGATCGAAGTTAGAAAAGGTGACGGACTTTCAGTACTTAAACCAGACGAAGCAGAAGTGATCACGATTTGCGGCATGGGTGGTTCTTTGATCACATCTATCCTTGAAAAGGGAAAAGATAGGCTTGGACGAGCAAGTCGTCTGATTCTCCAACCTAACGTTGGGTCAAAAACAGTAAGAAAGTGGCTATTAAAAGAGAACTGGGTATTGATCGCTGAAGAAATCATAAAAGAGGATGGCAAGATCTACGAGATTCTTGTCGCCGAACGCTCAGGCGATCAACCTTATACTGATCATGAAGAAGCGGAATTATTGTTTGGCCCATTCTTATTAAAAAATCAGAACGAAGCGTTTAAAGACAAATGGGCAGGGGAAGTCAAGCAATGGAAAGCGATTTTAGCTCAAATGGAAAATAGTTCAGGAGTAACGGCAGAGAAAAAAAGAGAAGAATTAAGAAGAAACATAAAATTTGCAGAGGAGTGGATATCTTGAGTAAATGTGCGAGCGCGCAATATATCATTTCTCTATTAGAAAGTTTCGCACCTAAAAAGATGGCTATAGAAGGTGACCCTATCGGATTACAAGTGGGCTCGTTGAACAAATCCGTAAAAAAGGTAATGATCGCACTTGATGTATTAGAAAGTGTCGTGGATGAAGCGATTGAAGGGAAAGTTGATCTGATTATTGCTCATCATCCTCTGCTATACCGGCCATTGAAAAAAATTGATATCAACACATCAAAAGGTAAAGTTATTGAAAAATTAATCAAGAACGATATAACGGTGTATGCGGCACATACGAACTTAGATGTTACCTCGCTAGGGGTTAATGAATGGCTGGCTGATCAATTGCAATTAACGAGCACCGAAGTGTTATCAACAACATATGAAGATAAGCTCGTAAAGTTATCAGTGTTTGTACCTCGCACACATGAAGAACAAGTAAAGGATGCCATCGGTAATGCTGGAGCTGGTCATATCGGAAATTATAGTCACTGTTCGTTCTCTAGCAATGGTATCGGTACATTTACACCATTAGAAGGTACGACACCTTTTATCGGAAAACAGGGTGAATTGGAGAGAGTAGAAGAAGTCAAAATTGAATCAATCCTGCCAGAATCGATGGTAAAAGTGGTTGTTTCAGCAATGAAAAAAGCACATCCATATGAAGAGGTAGCTTATGACCTCTACCCGCTTTTGAACAAAGGGGAGGAGCTTGGTATTGGAAAGATCGGAAAGCTTCCTAAAGAAATGGACCTTCAGGAATTTGTAGAGCATGTGAAAACCGCATTTGGAGTATCGCATCTTCGGGTTATTAAAGGTAAAAATTCTATTATTAAAAAAGTTGCCGTCGTAGGCGGTGATGGAAATAAATATATTTATCCATCTCTTCATAAAGGCGCAGATGTATTAATTACAGGAGATATCTATTATCACAATGCACATGATGCTCAAGAAGAAGGGCTTACGATCGTAGATGCTGGACATCATATCGAACAGATCATGAAGATTAAGCTCAAGGATGTACTTGAAGAGAAACTAAAGAATAACAAATATGAGACGGTTGTTGTAGATTCACAAATCATTACCGATCCGTTTACATTTATGTAGTCAACTGCAAAGATCAAAAAAAGAACAGCTGGAATATCCAGCTGTTTTTTTATGACTTTTTCTCTTTAACTTTAGGAAGAATGCGATTAAGGGTCACTTTACGCTCTTTTTTCCATGTCTCTTCATTTTGGTCATCATAGTTTTTAAGGAAATCGATAACTTCTTTCGTTATTGGTGTAGGTGTAGAAGCACCAGAAGTGATTCCTACCTTCTTTACGCCTTCTAACCAACTAAGTTCGATTTCAGATACATCAGAGATTCTGTATGCTGTTGTTCCTGCAATCTCTTCTGAAACTTGAGCTAACCGATTTGAGTTATTGCTTCTAGGATCTCCAACTACAAGTACCAGGTCACAATCACCTGCTTGATTTGCAACCGCTTCTTGTCTGACTTGAGTTGCCAAACAGATCTCTTTATGAACTTCAGCAGAAGGATATCTCATAAGCAGTCTCTTAATGAGTTCAGCTACATCCCATTGACTCATCGTCGTTTGATTTGTAATGAGAATCTTTTCACTGTTCACGTTTAGTGAATCTAAATCATCGGTATTTTCAACCAGGTGTACGATATGAGGTGCTATTCCGATCGCTCCTTCTGGTTCAGGGTGACCTTTCTTACCGATGTAGATGATCTCATATCCCTCTTTTTCTTTCTCACGAATAAGGTCATGCGTTTTTGTAACATCAGGACATGTAGCATCAATCTCATATAAGCCTTTTTCATGAGCAATCCGTCTAACTTCTGGTGAAACACCATGAGCGGTATAAATAACCGTGCCTGTTTCAATATTTTTAATGATATCCAGTCTGTTCGCACCATCGAGGGTAATGATCCCTTCATCTTCAAAGGCATCTGTCACATGTTTGTTGTGAACGATCATACCTAGTATATAGATGGGTCTAGGCAATGTAGGGTCATTTGCTGCCTGGCGTGCCATGACCATCGCGTCCACTACGCCATAACAATATCCTCGTGGAGATATTTTAATGATTTCCATATTGGATCTCTCCTTTATTTCATATAAAAGACAGCACAGAGATCTATGCTGTCTTGGGAGATTTACTTCTGTATGTGTTTATTATAAAGGAGAGACCATAAGAACTCAAACACTATACTCATACATATAGTTTCGGCCCCGATAAGTGGTAGCCCTTAGGTACGTTTGTCTTAGGTGCTGACGGTACAGCTTTTGTAGCATTTGGCGTTTTTTTGATCATTGGCGGTGCCTCGGTCTGCGTGGATGACTTTGTAGACTTTGGTCCAGCCACAACCACCTTTTCTTCTACTTCTGTTTTTACTTTTTCTTTTTTTTCGTTTTTCTTTATAGCGCTTTTCTTAGCATCTACTTTTTCATTCGTAACCTTTATTTCAGTCGCTTGATCTGTGTTTTCCGGTTTTTCGGAGGTATCTGCCTCAGTATCATTCTCTGCCTTTGAGCTCGATCCGCTTTGGAAATCTTTAAGAGCTGTCATGATGGAAGGCAGATTTCTCATTGCAGGTCCATATTGTTTGATCATAGGTCCCATCGTCTCAGCAACTTTTAAGACCTTTTGTACGTTGTTCAACATCGTAAACACACTTGTTCCACCTGTTATACTTCCACCGCTGCCAATCGTCCCCAAGAATCTGTCAACAGAACCCATCTGACGCGGCATACCATTCATCCCATTCATGTTTTGAAGATATGGATTTACTTGAAAGGGCTGCATAGGATGCTGAGGTTGATTTGGATATCTATAAAAAGGCTGCATAATTCCCCCTCCTTTCCAAAATAATACGCTCATATATAGAATATGAAATAAGAAAAACATGTGTGATATTTATCCCTGTTTTCTTATTAATCTTCAGGATGGTTGGCTTAAATGCAAAACTTACTCTATAATACTAAAAGTGAAGAATTTATATTTGAAAAGAAAAGGTGAGCGTATGAAATCTCCGTTTGAACGGTTAAAAATAAACGAATCGCTCCAGACCGCTTTAAGTGGTATTGGATTTGAAAGACCAACTGATATACAAGAGCGTGTAATTCCTGGAATAATTAACGGACAAGACATGATCGGACAATCGCAAACAGGTTCAGGAAAGACATTTGCGTTCCTGCTGCCATTGATGCATAGAATAGACATCACAAAAGACGAGGTACAAGCTGTCATTACAGCTCCTACTCGTGAATTAGCACAACAGATCTACAACGAGTTTCTAAAGATCTCTGAGCATATGCCTGAGGATAAGCAAATCCGCGCAAAAGCAATCGTTGGTGGAACGGATCGAAAACGTATGGCTGAAAAACTGAAAACAGTTCCTCAATTAGTGATCGGAACTCCTGGTCGTATTAAAGACTTGGTAAACGCTCAAGAGCTAGTTGTCTTTACAGCGAACATGCTCGTAGTTGATGAAGCCGATCAGATGCTAGATATGGGCTTTATTGAAGATGTAGATCTGATCGCTTCTCGTATGGCCAACGAATTACAAATGATGGTGTTCTCTGCCACTGTTCCAGAAAAACTGCAGCCATTCTTGAAAAAATATATGCAGAACCCTAAGCATGTTCACGTTGAACCACAGCATATTACAGCAAAAGACATCAAGCACGTTCTTATTCAAGCAAAACACAATGATAAACTTCCTACACTTATCAAAACAGCAAGAAACTATAATCCATATTTTGCGATTATATTTGCTAACACAAAAAAAGCAGTTGATGAGATCGCAGATGCTATGAGTGCTGAAGGTATGAGTGTTGAACGTCTTCATGGTGATATTCCGCCTCGTACAAGAAAAAGCATCATGAAACGTGTTCAGAAAGCTGAGTTTCAGTTCTTAGTAGCAACTGACCTTGCAGCTCGTGGAATTGACATCAAAGGTGTCAGCCACATCATCAACTACGAGTTCCCGAAAGATCTTGATTTCTACATTCATAGAGCAGGAAGAACGGGCCGTGCAGGAATGTCAGGAATCTGTGCATCTCTTTACGAGCAAACAGATCAGCATTCTGTACAAAAGTTAAAAGAGAAAAAAATCATTTTCCACATCGAACAATATAAGAACGGTGAATGGGTACCTGTGAAGCCGAGCAAGAAAAGTACGGGTGCAAAAGAGCAGGATGGCGTTTATGTACCAAAACCGCGCAAAGTAAAGCCTGGTTATAAGAAAAAGATGGATGAACAGAAAAAGAAACTAATGAAGAAGAAAAGAAGAAACATCAGATAGTAGGTTAGGGAAGAGGGGAAAATATGATTAAACTAGGATCTCACGTTTCAATGAGCGGTAAAAAAATGCTTCTCGCTGCGAGTGAAGAAGCTGTTTCATATGGTGCCAACACTTTTATGATCTATACAGGTGCACCCCAAAACACGAGACGAAAAAAAATTGAAGACCTTAATATAGAAGCTGGAACGAAACACATGATCGAGAACGGTATCGTTGATATTGTTGTTCACGCACCGTATATCATCAACATCGGTAATGCTGTGAAGCCGGAAACTTTCGAGCTGGGGGTAGATTTCTTAAGAAGAGAGATCGAACGAACTGACGCACTTGGTGCAAAGCAGATCGTACTTCACCCAGGAGCACATGTTGGAGAAGGTTCCGAGATCGGAATCAAGAAGATCATCGAGGGACTTAACGAAGTATTAACAAAAGAGCAGAATGTTCAAATCGCACTTGAGACAATGGCGGGTAAAGGATCTGAATGCGGCAAGACATTTGAAGAACTTGCACAGATTATTGATGGTGTATCGCTGAACGAAAAACTTTCTGTTTGTTTTGATACATGTCATACTCATGATGCGGGTTATGATATCGTTAATGATTTTGATGGAGTAATGAACCAGTTCGATAAGCTGATCGGAATCGATCGTATTAAAGTTTTCCACATCAATGACAGCAAAAATGTAACTGGAGCTGCTAAAGACCGACATGAAAACATTGGCTTTGGACATATTGGCTTCGATGCCTTAAACTATATCGTTCATCACGAGCAATTTAAGGACATCCCAAAAATTCTTGAAACACCTTATGTAGGTACTGATAAAAACAACAAAAGACCTCCATATCAATTAGAGATCGAGATGATCAAAACAAAAACATTCGATCCAGAACTTCAGAACAAGTTATTGAACGCATAACTATTATACGCTGAGTAACGCAAAAAAGATAAAGAGCCGCACAGCTGTGCGGCTCTTTTGTCTTACCTATCAATGTACGTTTGAATTAAGTATTGGATATAGTTCGCTTTTTCAGGGCTAACTTCTTTTGCGATGGTAGCAATGATCATCTTACGCTGTGATAGATTCTTGATATCAATCGTCTGCCTTCGCAATATGTTTACGATCTGTACGGCTTCTTTTTGTGAAATGGGAAGCTGATATTGCGCGGCAAGTGAGATCAGTTCGTTCGGACTGATCGAATTTAGTTTCTGATTTACAAAATGAACAATGATTGGATTCATTTAGAAATCCCTCCCGACTTTCTCATTGTATGAGGAAGGAGTGAAGAAAGTGCTAAAAAAAGACTTTGGAATATTGTCCAAAGTCTTTTTGTTTATATTTTTATACAATTGTATGAAGAATAAAATTCATAAAGAATAAAAAGGCGATCACATACATAGGTGCTGTAACCTGTTTTTTCTGTCCGGACATCCATTTAACAAGTGGATATGCGATAAATCCAAATGCAAGACCATCCACGATGCTGTACGTTAAAGGTATCAGCGCAATAATAAGAAATGATGGAAACATCTCTGTAAAATCAGCAAAAGGAATATGCTGAATCTGCTGAACCATCAGACCGCCAATGATAATCAAGATAGGAGCGATAGCCCCATCAGGAATATAGGCTATGAAAGGTGCTGCAAACATGGATAAGAAGAACAATACAGCAACTGTAATACTTGTTATCCCCGTTCTGCCGCCTTCTTGTATTCCAGATGCACTCTCTACCGTTGAGATCGTAGGACTAGTTCCGAATAAACCAGAAACGATTGATGAAGCAGCATTTGCTTGAAAAGCTTTTGGAAATTTTTCTTGATCAGGTAATAAGCCGTATAACAATCCCATGTTCTCAAATGTGATGATCATGGTCAATGAGAACGTTGCGATCCAAAAGGAAAGCTCAGTTATCCCTGAAAAATCAAACGCAAACAATAACTCACCAAACGGTTTAAAAGAGAATCCATCAGACATGCCTTTCACTTCTTGTGTATGGCCCATAAAGAATCCTACAAGAGTGGTCAAAGCAATCCCGATCAGAAAGCTTCCTTTTACGTTTTTTAAAAACAGAGCCAGTGTTACCGAAAGGCCGATTACCGTCAGGATTGCGTCGGGACGATCTAAATGTCCTAACTTTACAAAAGTTGCAGAGCTCGCTTCGATGATTCCGCCTTTTTGTAACCCAATAAACGTTAAGAACAAGCCGATACCTACTGTAATGCTATGTTTCAATGATTGCGGAATACTTTTTGAAAGTATGTCCTTTAAAGGTGTTGAAGCTGCGATTAAAAAGAATATCCCAGACATCACCACAGCAGCAAGAGCTTCTTGCCAGCTTAAATTCATACCTTGCACGATAGTATACGTGAAAAACGCGTTTACCCCCATGCCCGGCGTTAATACGATCGGAGCCTTTGCATACAGCCCCATGATCAGACAACCAACTACAGAAGTAAGGATCGTAGCTAGAACTACTCCCTCATACGGCATACCAGCATCTGCTAATATTAGTGGATTAACGACAATAATATAAGCGATGGTGAAAAATGAGGTGATCCCTGCAAGTACTTCTTTCTTAAGTGAAACTTGATTTTGTTCCATTTGTTCCTTCCTTAAATCTTAAAAACATCCCTCTCCCACCCAGCAGTTTCCTGCCAGAGTTGATTATATAGCAAATGTAGAAATATGGCTAGAAAAAATCGTTTACAATCTTGTGTCCACACTATATAATTTGACTTAAGTAAAAAAGTTGCCTGAAGGAAACATTTACTTCTTCTGAAAATATTCACTTTCCATCTATTCATTTCATACAATTGTGAAGGGATTATTTTTTTATATTAAAGTTGCGCTTAGGCAAAAAAAGTTACTGAATGAAAAAGGAGGTCTTTTTCAATGAATGAAGCACTAAAGATAGATCACTTATATGTGTCTTATCTAGGAAACCAAGTAGTTAAAGATATATCATTCTCAGTGAATCAAGGTAGTTTAGTAGGGATCATTGGGCCGAATGGTGCCGGTAAATCGACTATGATGAAAGCTGCTTTACATTTAATACCAAGAGACAAAGGCGATGTTGAGGTATTCGGAGAGCCGCTTAAAAAATGGAGAAAAAGAATCGCATATGTTCCGCAGCGCTCAGATATCGACTGGGATTTTCCAATCACAGTATTTGACGTGGTATTGCTTGGAACATATCCAAAATTGGGATTATTTAAGCGCCCTTCAAAAAGTGATAGACAATGGGCATATGAATGTTTAAGAACGGTAGGTATGGAAACGTTCAGTGATAGACAGATCGGTGAACTTTCAGGAGGACAGCAGCAAAGGGTATTCCTTGCAAGAGCATTGGCTCAAAAAGCAGAGTTGTTCTTTCTCGATGAACCTTTCGTGGGGATTGATGTTGCAAGCGAAGAAACGATCATTCATATTTTGAGAGATCTAAAACAAGAAGGAAAGACCATTCTGGTCGTACATCATGATCTTAGTAAAGCTGAATCCTACTTTGATCATTTGCTGCTGTTGAATAAGAATATGATTCATTACGGTGCATCTGAAGAAGTTCTTCAGCCAGAGGTGATCACAAAAGCTTACGCCAACCAGTTCTCATTTCTTCAGCCTAAAGGAGTGAATGTAACATCATGAGTATTTTTGAATTCTTTCAAGCGTTGTTTCAATATGAATTTTTACAAAAAGCGTTATTTACCTCAGTAGTTGTAGGTATTATTTGTGGAATTGTAGGTTGCTTCATCATCTTAAGAGGCATGGCGTTAATGGGGGATGCGATCTCTCATGCTGTGTTGCCTGGTGTTGCGATCAGCTACATGTTAGGGATTAACTTTTTTTTTGGAGCTGTTATAACGGGGGTTCTTACTGCGATCGGAATCGGATATGTGAGTCAGAACAGCAGGATCAAACATGATATGGCTATAGGAATCATGTTTACGAGTATGTTTGCTGTAGGAATTGTCATTATAACTATGATGAAAAGCTCTGCCGATCTGTATCATATTCTTTTTGGTAACGTTCTTGCAGTACGAATGAGTGACATGTGGATCACACTTGGAATCGGTGTACTTGTAATTGGGTTAGTTGTTCTATTTTATAAAGAGCTTCTCGTTTCAACCTTCGATCCGACTATGGCACAAAGCTATGGATTGCCCAACAAATGGATTCATTATTGTTTAATGGCCGTTTTAACGATGGTCACGGTTGCATCGCTGCAAACGGTAGGGATCGTTTTAGTAGTTGCGATGCTGATCACACCGGCAGCAACGGCTTATCTATTAACCAACCGATTGTCTGTCATGATCTATCTGTCTGCACTAATAGGTGTCATCTCTTCTGTGTTTGGCTTATATTTCAGCTTTACGTATAACTTGGCATCAGGTGCAACGATCGTATTAGTTTCAGCTTTTCTGTTTGCACTCGCGTTCTTCTTTTCCCCGTCACAAGGAATCGTTTGGAAAGCGCACAAATCTAGAAAAAACAGGCTAGAACTGTTAGAGAAATAGGGAGGATGATTGTATGTTTAAAAGAATTACAAAGCTCATTTTAGCAGGAACATTATTAGCGGCTGCAGCGGGATGCAGTGCGGGTGGAAATGAATCAGAAAAGGTAGAAGTCGTAGCTACTTATTCTATCATCTATGACTTAGTTAAGAATGTCGGAGGTGACAAGGTAGAAGTTCATAGCTTAGCACCAATTGGTTCGAATCCACATGAGTATGATCCGCTTCCAGAAGATGTTCTAAAAACAACGGATGCAGATGCAGTTTTCTATAATGGTTTAAATCTTGAAGAAGGAAATTCATGGTTTGACAAATTGATGAAAACAGCTGATAAAGATGGTAAAGATGCACCCGTTTACCGTGTTAGTGAAGGTGTAGATGCCATCCACCTGGAATCTAAAGGTCTTGAAAAACAATATGACCCGCATGCATGGCTGAATATTGAGAATGGGATCAAGTATGTTGAAAACATTCGAGATGCATTGATGAAAGAAGATCCAGAAAACAAAGAGTACTATCAAAAGAACGCTGAAAAATATATTGGTGAACTAAAAGCTCTTCACGACAAAACGATCACAGAATTAAGCAAGATCCCTAAAGAGAAACGCGTACTTACAACAAGTGAAGGAGCGTTCAAATATTTTGGAGAAGCCTACAACATGGAAACGGCTTATGTTTGGGAGATTAATTCTGATAATCAAGGTTCACCACAGCAGATTAAAAGCTTAGTCGATTTCCTAAAAGAAAGAAGCGTTCCAGCTCTGTTCGTTGAAACAAGTGTCGACGCTAGAAGTATGGAAACAGTATCTAAGGAAACAGGTATTCCTATTAAAGGAAAAGTGTTTACCGATTCTCTAGGTAAGCCTGGTAAAGATGGAGACACTTATAAAAAAATGATGGAATGGAACACAGAAACGATTATTGAAGGATTAAAATAAGAAATAATAAAAAGAAGCTGGAATGTTTCAGCTTCTTTTTTGTGTTTACTAAACAATGCTTTATAATACATAGAGTGAAGTTTGCAATAAAGGTGGAAAAAGGTATGAATAAAAAAGCAGTCTGTTTTGATATGGATGGTGTGATTGTTGATACGATGCGGCATCATGTTGAAGCGTGGCGACATGCATTTAATATAAATGGATATGATCATGAAGAACTCATCTTTTACTTAAGAGAAGGAATGCCAGGAAAAAAGACAATCGTAGATGTCTTTAATCATTCTAATGTCGAAGTAAATGAAGAGTTGATCGAACGTATATATGTTCAAAAAAGAGATTATTTTAAGGAACATGCACAATATGAATTTATAGAAGAAACCGTATCTACACTTATAGCGTTAAGTGATAAGCGCATTCCTATTGCAGTCGTTACAGGCAGTAGAAAAGAATTTGTTTCTGAAGTTTTAAGTAAACTGCCCGTTACTTTTGATATAATTGTTACTGGAGATGATGTGAAAGAAGGAAAACCATCGCCTGAACCGTATTTATTAGCTATGGATCGACTTTCTTTTAAGCCATCAGAGTGGCTGGTTATCGAGAACGCACCACTTGGTATACAATCTGCCAAGAGTGCAGGAGCCTATTGCTTAGCTGTTGAAACGACTCTTGAAGAAAAGTACCTAAAAGAGGCGGATCAAATCATCAGACCAAAAGAAATGCTGCTTCAAGTTAAGAGTCTCATAAAAGGTATGAAATAAAAACGTGTATAGACATGCTCATCGAGCATGTTGTTTTACTTTGTTCATAATTCGTGTATACTATGAGACAGTTTAAATCGTACTCATTACTACTTATTTTCATTTTTCTCACGGAGGTTAATCATGAATAACAATATAGGATCGATAGCCATTCGTGTAGATGATTTATCGTTTCATTATGGCGATAAAAATGTTCTCCAGCATGTAACGATGGAGATTAAAAAAGGATCTTTCCTTGGACTGGTTGGTCCGAATGGTTCAGGTAAATCTACACTAATTAAATGCATTTTAGGGCTCCAAAAGCCTCAAGAAGGACAAGTTTTTCTTTTTGGGGAAAAAGTAAATAAATTTAATGACTGGGACAAGGTAGGGTATGTTTCGCAAAAAGCAAATAGTTTTAACACCGCCTTTCCTGCAACCGCGTTCGAAGTCGTATCGATGGGGCTTTTTGGTAAAGTGGGATTGTTTAGATTCTTAAAGAGTTCGGATAAGAACAAAGTATGGGAAGCATTAAGGTCCGTGAGAATGGATCAGTATGCCCACCAGAACATCGGTGAGTTATCTGGCGGACAGCAACAGCGAATTTTTATTGCTCGTGCACTAGTAAGCGATCCCGAACTATTAATATTAGATGAGCCAACTGTTGGCGTAGATACGGAATCATCAGACTCTTTTTATAAGATGCTTAAAGAACTTCATCGTGAGAATAACATGACGCTTATGTTGGTAACTCATGATGTCGGTGTGATGACGAATTATGTAACAGATGTAGCTTGTTTGAACAAACAGATTCATTTTCATGGAAATACAAAAGAGTTTGAAGAAAGCTCATCTGAAAATATTTCTGCTTTTTATGGTCATCGTGTTCATGTTCTTCACCATGATCATGGTCACGAGTAAGGGGAGGAACACATGTTACCGTTTTTAAAATACGAATTTTTACAAAATGCCTTCTTAACAGGAATCATGGTCGGCTTGCTTGCTCCTGTATTAGGGGTTTTTATTGTGGTAAGAAGGCAAGCGTTAATCGCAGATGCTTTGTCTCATATCACATTAGCAGGTATTGCTGCTAATTTACTGTTAGGAAAATGGTCTTCTTTCTTTGCTGCAGCGAATCCTATATACATGGGGATGGCATTCTCGGTAGGTGGAGCTATTTTTATTGAGCAGCTAAGAAAAGTGTACAAGCATTATGAAGAGCTTGCTATACCTATCATTATGTCTGCGGGAATCGGTTTAAGTGTAATCTTCATTTCAATGGCAGATGGTTTCAACACAGATTTATTCAACTATCTATTCGGAAGTATCATTGCAGTTAAGCGTTCAGATGTTTGGACCGTTTTTGCGATTCTTGTTGTTGTTCTCTTGTTCGTATTTTTCATGTACAAAGAATTATTTGTTTTATCTTTCGACGAAGAGCAAGGAAAGCTATCTGGCATTCGAAGCAACTGGATCTTAGTTGCTTTTATGGCAATAACAGCTTTAGTCATTGCTGCTTCCATGAAAATTGTAGGTATTTTGTTAGTGTCAGCACTTATGACGTTACCGGTTGCAGCTAGTATTCGGATCGCTAAAGGCTTTAAGCAGGCGATTTGGCTCTCTGTTCTTTTTGGTGAGATTTCAGTCATCGCCGGTATGTTTCTGTCATATTACCTTGATCTAGCATCAGGTGGGACGATTGTTCTATGTTTGGTTGTTATATTGTTCTTAAGTATTCTTTATAAAAAATTTACAGGTTCCAGAAAGGTGGGTCACTTGTGAAATTTGCGATGACGATCGAACAGGCAATGGACCTTCTAAAGCAAAAGGGCTTTAAGTATACGGAAAAACGAAAAGATCTTCTTTCATTATTTGCTCGTGAAAAGAGATATCTTACAGCTAAAGAAGTTCAAGAAGCACTTAAAGATAAGTATCCTGGTCTTAGTTTTGATACCATCTATCGAAATCTAACCACTTTTGTCGAGTTAGAATTACTTGAGGAAACAGAGTGGGAAGGGGAGAAGAAGTTTCGATTTACGTGTTCACATAATGAACATCATCATCACTTGATCTGCCTGACATGTGGAAGTACGAAGTCCATTCATACGTGTCCGATGGAAGTGTTAGATAGTGAATTGAACGGTTTTGATGTGACAGGACATAAATTTGAGATCTACGGATATTGTAAAGCGTGCAAAAATTAAACTTTTTATAACGAATAGAGTATGTATCTCCTTTTATTTAGCCAAGCTAAAGTGAAAGGAGGTTTTTTTATGCCTGAAGTTAAATGTAATGTATCGAATTGTACGTATTGGGGGGAAGGCAACAACTGTGTAGCAGATGCTATTCTTGTTGAGATCGACAAACATGCAAATATGTCCATTGACATGAGTGCAGATGGTAGCCTCCATGGTGATGCAGCTCATAAAGATGCTGCTCACGATACAGCTGAAACATGCTGTCACACGTTTAAAGCAAAACATTAAATAAAGAGGCCAAAAGCGGGCCTCTTTTTCAATGTCCATAAACTAACATCTATGAAAACGTTACTTTAAAGCCATAATAAGAACGCTCCTTAACACGATAAGAGGGGGAATCATCATGGCATACGAAAGAGATGAACGTACTGTTAATAATGAAGCAGCATTTCGTGAAGAGATGGCTGCGGAAGCTGTACCGGTTCCTGTAAGAAGTGATATGACGTTACCTGAGAACGAGAGACCTCGTTATTCAGAACAAGAAGACGGCGATCACAGACATGAACACGAAGATTCACGGGAAAGAGCAGGAGGTAAAGCGACAGGAATCATCGCAATCATCCTATCTGTTTTATCTTTGTTCATACTTCCTGTGTTGTTTGGGGCAGCGGGTATTATTGTCGGATTCATTGCCAGGAGACAAGGTGCACATTCGCTTGGTAATTGGGCGATCGGAATTGGAGTCGTATCGATTATCATTTCGTTGTTTTTTGCACCATTCTTTTAAAGGAAAAAGGAGCAAAGGAGAAGCTAACCGCTTCTTCTTTTTTATGGAGTAAAGCGCTTTTAAAAACAGTTTGAGTATGCTTTGTAGCTTATGGAAGTAAATGATTTCCGTTTCAGATTACTCGCTTTCCGCGGGGCAGGCGGTGAGCCACGTTTCACTTTTAAGTGTCTCACCTGCCCACCTGTCCTAGCCGAGAGTCTCGCACCTTGCACTCCAATCAATCCATCTTCGAAGAAAAGAAAAAGTCCTTTTCTGTAAGATTGTTGCTTTTAGGACGTTTTCATTTCTTCTTCTAGCAAGTTGATTGTAGCGTAAGGTTGCCTGCCTGCCACATGAGGAGCTTCTCGCAAGGCATGCGACGAGGAAGTTCACTTCTTTAGCATAGACATGTAGACGCAGGAGCAGAGAGACAACCTTGAAGCGGGCTGGTGGAGACTCCTAATGGCGCAAAGCGGCAGGAGGCTCACCGTTTGCCCCATGGAAAGCGTGCAACCTGGAGCGGAAATCAACTACTTTCAGGAAACACCAATGTATACGAAAACAGTCTTTTGAAAAAGCAAAGATCGATTATAGCAAAAGAAAAAAGCTCCCAAAGATGGGAGCTTTTTAAAATTTATACTTGCTGAGCCGCAGCTTCAGCTTTTAGCTTTTCTTCATGTGCTTTTGCTAAAATGTCGACTTCTTTCTTAAGTTCATCTAATAGCTGATCTTCTGGTATCTTCCTTACGATTTCTCCGTGGCGGAATAACAATCCTTCACCACGAGCGCCAGCGATTCCGATATCGGCTTCACGAGCTTCTCCAGGTCCGTTAACAGCACATCCAAGTACAGCAACTTTGATTGGAGCACGTACGTTTGAGATATATTCTTCCACTTCATTTGCGATTGAAATGAGGTCGATCTCAATTCGTCCACAGGTCGGGCAAGAAATCAGTGTCGCAGCATCGGAAAGAAGTCCGAATGATTTCAATAGTTCACGTGCAACCTTAACTTCTTCAACAGGGTCTGCACTCAGTGAGATACGAACGGTGTTTCCGATCCCTTTATGAAGGATAGCGCCTAGTCCTGCAGCACTTTTTACGGTACCTGCAAAAAGTGTACCTGATTCTGTGATCCCAAGGTGTAATGGATAATCAAATGCTTTTGCAGCTTTTTCGTAAGCCTCGATAGCAAGGTTAACATCAGATGCTTTCATGGAAACGATAATATCATGAAAATCAAGATCTTCAAGAATCTTAATATGGTGTAGAGCACTCTCGACCATACCATCTGCTGTAGGATAACCGTACTTCTCAAGATATTTTTTTTCAAGTGAGCCTGCGTTAACACCGATTCGAATCGGGATCCCTTTTTCTTTTGCAGCTTTTACCACAGCTTCAACCTTTTCACGGCGTCCGATGTTACCTGGGTTGATTCTAATCTTGTCAGCTCCACCTTCGATGGCTTTCAGCGCAAGCTTATAATCAAAGTGAATGTCTACAACTAGTGGGATATTAATTCTTTTCTTTATGTCTGCGATCGCTTCTGCAGCACGCATATCTGGACATGCAACACGTACCACTTGGCAGCCCGCTTCTTCCAAACGTAAGATTTCGGCTACTGTAGCCTCAACATCGTGTGTCTTTGTAGTTGTCATACTTTGTACAATAACCTGATCAGTTCCACCTATTGTTAAGTTTCCTACTTTTACAGGTCTTGTTTTAGAACGGTGGGTGATTTCACTCATTGGTGAATCGCTCCTTTTTTCAAATTGACAGTATTATTCTGTCCTATCATCAGTTCATTTTAGCAGGGAACATTTTGTTTTGACAAGTAATGTTATCTCACTTACTTAGGATATAAAGGGAATTTGTAGGATTTACCTATTTGTATATTCTCAGGATTCACATCAGGGTTAAGTGATTTGAAGTCTTTCAGCATAGATACAATAGAATAATTTTTATTTGAATTCAGTTCTTCTACTACAGAAATCAGCGTGTCTCCAGGCGTTACTTCATAGGTTTTGAAATTTTGTTTGTTCTTATCTTTTTTATTTTCTGTATGTATTTCTTCGTTGGCAGGACTAGACTGAGGGAGTGTCCCGATTTTTAAATCATAAGCTACCACATATAAAATTAACATGATTACACAAACTCTTATGAATCGTTTCATAAAACCCCTCTCCTTTCGCATATGTTACTATATGCTTGTCCATTTACTTTATGACAAGTTTAAAGTGACTTCTTTCTTGAGCATGGTGTAAAATGGAAAGGCAGGAAGGACAGAAAAAAATGAATTTCTGCGTATCTTTGTAGTTGTACCGATTGGAGAGGTGAAAGTAATGAAAAAAGCGAAAATTCTTGCTCTGCTTTCTATAATGACCGCAGCGCTATTTATTGCTCCTTTAACAATGTATGCTGATGCTGCACCTGGCGACATTATCGTTACATTGGGTGAGAACTTAACAGAACAACAAAAAAGCGAACTATTAAAGGAAATGGACGTCCCTGCTGATGTAGAATCTGTAGTTGTTACAAACGAAGAAGAACATCAATATTTAGGCAACTATATTTCAAAAGCACAAATCGGGTCTAAAGCGATCTCGTCTACAAAGATTACAATAGGTGATAAAGACCAAGGATTATCGGTTGAGACCAATAATATTAATTGGGTAACAGAAGAAATGTATATGAACGCTTTAACGACTGCAGGTGTGACTGATGCAAAGATCTATGTAACAGCACCATTTGAAGTTTCAGGGACTGCAGCTTTAACAGGTATCATAAAAGCGTACGAATCTACAGCGCAGATTGAGATTCCAGAAGCTCAAAAACAAGTGGCGAATGAAGAGATGGTAAAGACTGCAGAACTTGGTGAGAGAATCGGGACGAAAGAAGCCACTGAGCTGATGACACGTGTTAAAGAAGAAATTGCAAAAAATCCGGTACAGTCAGAAGAAGAACTGCGAGCTTTGATTGAAAAAGTGGCAAAAGACATGGGGATTGAACTTACACAAGAAGAACTGAACGGTTTGCTTGCGTTGTTTAATAAGATGAAAGATCTAAATATCGATTGGGATCAAGTTCAAAATGGCTTAAAGGACATCAGTGATAATCTTGGTAATTTCTTAAATGATGAGGAGACACAGTCCTTCTTTCAAAAGATAATCGATTTCTTTATGGCTATTATTGATGCGATCAGATCTCTGTTTAAATAGACATAAAAAAAGCGGCTTCCAGGCCGCTTTTTTATTTTTTTCTTGGAATCTTGGTGATAGAGATAACACAAATGAGAAAAGCCAATATCCAAAACCACAGAAATGAATAAGGGATATGTATGTTTACAAAGAAAAGGGCTGTTAATAATACTGATGGAATGGTGATGGAGTAACAAGATAGTACCCAAAGATGTCTATACGACTGTCTTTTCTTAAGAAGTTTTGCAACTGGTATGGCTAGGACTGCTAATATAGAGGCACCAGAAAACAAAATTCCTGAAAAGAGTACATACATCACTACATAAATGACAGCAATGATGATAGGGAGAATACCGTCCAAAGTGGAGGCGAAGTTTTGCATTTGATCAGGGTTTAACCCAAAACTCTCAAAATTGTTCAACGGCTTATTTTTAGACAAAAGACCAGCTAAAAATAAGCTGAAAACTGGTATCATACATAACAGTGTTAACAATAATACATACATGATGGTACTGCCGACCCCTAAGAAACGGAAACTTGCAATTGATTTGAAAGACCACAAGCTTTTAGCAAAACGGATATGTAATTTCATATGAGAAGCTCCTTTAATTGTTAGCATAATTAGTGTACATGAACCGTGAACTTTCGACAATATGCTTCAATTGTAAAGGTAATGTTACAAATGCTCTGTTTTTATTTACACAAACAATACAAATAGAGATAATGGCGTAGGTTGATAAATGATAGTTAATAAGGAGCTGTAAACATTGAATTATCAAGAAATGTTATTTCAATTTATCGGAGGACTGGGGATCTTCTTATTTGGTATTAAGTACATGGGAGATGGCCTTCAAAACTCTGCAGGAGACCGATTACGAGAAATACTTGATAAATTAACAACAAATCCTTTTATGGGAGTTTTAGCAGGGATATTTGTAACAGTATTAATTCAAAGTAGTTCTGGTACGACAGTTCTTACTGTCGGACTAGTGAATGCTGGTTTCTTAACTTTACGTCAAGCTATTGGTGTTATCATGGGTGCCAATATCGGTACTACGATTACATCCTTTATCATCGGTATTGATGTTGGAGAATACGCATTGCCGATCATTGCAGTTGGTTCGATCTTGATCTTCTTCTTTAAGAATCCGAAATACAATTATTTTGGACAGATTACTTTTGGTTTTGGAGCATTATTCTTAGGTCTTGAACTTATGGGAGACGGTATGAAACCTCTACGCAGTCTTCAATCCTTTCAAGATTTGACCGTTTCTATGAGTGACAATCCGATTCTTGGTGTAGTAATCGGGACGTTATTTACGGTAATCGTTCAATCATCAAGTGCAACAATCGGAATCTTGCAAGAACTTTATTCTCAAAACATGATCGATCTAAAAGCAGCACTTCCTGTATTGTTCGGTGATAATATCGGAACGACGATCACAGCTATTCTTGCAGCGATCGGAACAACTGTTGCAGCAAGACGTGCGGCACTAACTCACGTTATCTTTAACTTACTTGGAACACTGATCTTCTTAATCATACTTGTTCCATTCAGACACTATATTGAATTTTTATCAACAAAATTAGACTTAGAACCTGCTATGCAGATTGCCTTTGCACATGGAACATTTAATGTAACGAACGTTCTGATCCAATTCTGGTTTATCGGGGCATTAGCTTTCATCGTAACAAAGTTAATTAAAGGCGAAGATGTTCTCATTGAATACAAAGCAAAACATCTCGATGAAATCGTATTAGAAACTGCTCCATCATTAGCTATCAGACAAGCGAAACAAGAGATTATTCGGATGGCTAATTATTCGCAGAGCGGTTTAAAAGAAGCGATCACATATTTGAACGAAAAAGATAAAAAGAATGCAGACCTTGCGTTGCAATATGAAGAAGCGATTAATAACTTAGATCGTCAAATCACTGCTTACTTGGTCAAATTGTCTGCACATCCATTAACTCCACAAGAATCGAACGAACACTCTATGCTATTAGACACGTCCCGTGATATCGAGCGTATTGGAGACCATATGGAGAATATTATTGAGCTTGTGGACTATCAATTACGAAACAATGTTCGTTTAACAGATACCGCAAAACATGACCTTGATGAAATGTTCACATTAACCGTTTCTACTGTTGATAAGGCTGTTAAGGCACTTGAAGAAGGTAATGTTGAACTAGCTCAGGAAGTGTTAGGCTTAGAGGACAAAATTGATAAGATGGAACGTACACTTCGTAAGCAGCACATCATGCGTATGAATGAAGGCCAGTGTGATGGAAATGCTGGTATCGTCTTCGTTGATATCATCAGCAACCTTGAAAGAATAGGTGATCATGCTGTAAACATTGCAGAAGCAGTATTAGAGAAGTAATATGAAACCAAGAGGCTTTTAGTCTCTTGGTTTTTTTATATAAAGGAGAAGGACATATGGATATTTTATATTGGATCATCATCGGTCTAACTTTTGCCATTAGCTTTATCGCATTGGTCTATCCCATCTTACCGGGTGTATTATTTCTTGCAGCAGGCTTTATCATCTATGGATTTGCGTTTTCGTTCGAACCGTTCACGCCATTTTTCATCATTGTTCAAGTGTTATTGTTTATCAGTTTATTTATTGTTGATTATGTAGGAAATGCGTACGCAGTGAAGAAAAAAGGCGGATCAAAGGCTGCCCTATGGGGAAGTACGATCGGTTTGATCGCAGGACCATTTGTTATTCCTGTAGCAGGGATCTTGATCGGACCGTTTATAGGTGCTGTGTTAGCGGAACTTCTTTTTCAAAAGCAAGGTCTCAAAAGAGCTGTATCAATAGGGATAGGGACTGTTCTTGCCTTTGTCGGTACCACACTAATAAAAGTGATAACGCAAGCGATAATGATTGGTTATTTTTATTTCCAAGTCTTATAAACGCTCTTGCTAATTATGTACCGCCATGCTATATTATTTTTGTTCTGGAAAAGCACATGTGTTCGTTTGAACTAATTTTTTAAAAATGTTATTGACTACAAATGATGCATCGTGCTATAGTAGTTCTTGTCCTTAACAAACGTTAAGACGTTATTCCACAGTAGCTCAGTGGTAGAGCTATCGGCTGTTAACCGATCGGTCGTAGGTTCGAGTCCTACCTGTGGAGCCATTTTGGCGGTGTAGCTCAGCTGGCTAGAGCGTACGGTTCATACCCGTGAGGTCGTGGGTTCGACTCCCTCCGCCGCTACCAAAATGTTTTTTTACTCACGATGGCGGTCGTGGCGAAGTGGTTAACGCATCGGATTGTGGTTCCGACATTCGGGGGTTCGATTCCCCTCGTCCGCCCCATAACATTTACATAAGTTCCTCTATTGGACCCTTAGCTCAGTTGGTCAGAGCGGTCGGCTCATAACCGATTGGTCGTAGGTTCGAGTCCTACAGGGTCCACCATAATCGAGGAGGTATACCCAAGTCCGGCTGAAGGGATCGGTCTTGAAAACCGACAGGGGTTTAACGACCCGCGGGGGTTCGAATCCCTCTACCTCCTCCATTACATATTGGCTCGGTAGCTGCGAGCGTTACAGCACGAGTATGCTACGAGTTGTCTCGACAGATGCACCCTAGAAGAAGACGTGTAGAGGAAGAGACACAGTAATTGAATAAGACCAATAAATTTTGGTTCTTAAAATTTTTGGCTCGATAGCTCAGTCGGTAGAGCAGAGGACTGAAAATCCTCGTGTCGGCGGTTCGATTCCGTCTCGAGCCACCATACATATATAACATCAACCTTACGATAGCTTTCGTAAGGTTTTTTTATGTTTAAAAAGGGTACAGTGTTTAAAAATTGAAAGTTCATCCTAAATTTGATAAGGTAAACATGTTGAATACTTTCTAAACAAGAAAGTTGATTAAATGGGTTTCACTTTTCAAGTAACTCTTGAAAATGAACATAAAAATTTTACATATTATGAGGAGGAAATGAACATGGCTAAATTTGAACTGCCTGCATTACCTTATGAAACAAGTGCACTTGAACCGCATATCGACAAAGAAACAATGGAGATCCACCACGGTCGCCATCACAAAACATACGTTGATAACTTAAACGCTGCTCTTGAAGGGCAAGCTGAGTTTGAAAACAAAAGCTTGGAAGATCTTTTAACCAATTTAGATGCACTTCCACAAAGCATTCAAAACGCTGTTAGAAACAATGGTGGTGGACATGCTAATCATAGCTTATTCTGGGAAGTAATCGCACCAGGTGGAGCAAACACTCCTTCAGGTGAACTTGCTGACAAGATCAACAACAAATTCGGAAGTCTTGATGCATTTAAAGAAGAGTTCGCAAACGCTGGGAAAACAAGATTCGGTTCTGGTTGGGCTTGGCTAGTAGTAAACAATGGTGAGCTTGAAGTAACTAGCACTCCAAACCAAGATACTCCGGTTATGGAAGGAAAGACACCTATCCTTGGACTTGATGTTTGGGAACATGCTTACTATTTAAAATATCAAAACAAGCGTCCTGATTACATTTCAGCGTTCTGGAACGTTGTAAACTGGGATGAAGTTGAAAAGCGTTACAACGAAGCAAAATAATTACGTAACTAAGCCGCTGGCATGCCAGTGGCTTTTTATTATGCCTTTATCATGAATTTCATAATGGTCAGATAATGATACAAGTAATTCATCAAGCATGAAGTTTCCATCACCAAAGGGGACAGTGGACTGAACAACAAATACGTTCTTGGATTGAAAGTACCAAAGTAGTCTTTTGTCAGCATTTTGATTCGTAGGACTCTGTAAGGATTGATTCAAGATTGCTTCATCAACAGAATCAAATATCCAATACTCAAACAAATTCGTTCACTCCTTCTTTACTAAAGGGTTGTACCCTAAAAAGATTTTTACTTTTGAATGTCTTGCAATAAAATCCAATTTCTTTAAAAGTGAATAGCTCTCATCGTCTTGAAAGACACTAACGACGAAATGTAAGGGGGCGAAATCATGAGAATCAAAAAAATCATGGATACCGACCAATACCCTAGAGATTTGTTTTTGTTGTTATTTGTAGGTGGATTATTTACGTTAAGTACGGCTCTATCTAATACATTTGTTAACATATTTCTTTGGAAACAATCGGGTAAGATCACGGATATTGCCTGTTATAATCTCTCCATTGTTGTCATGCAGCCAATAGCATTTTATTTTGCCGGTTGGTTTGCAAAAAAAATTGATCGCGTCATCGTATTGAGGATCGGTGTTTTAATCCTCGCTTTATTTTATATCGGGGTCCTTTTAATGGGATCAATGGCAAGCAAATATCTCATTGTATTAGGAGCCATGTTAGGATTCGGATTGGGATTTTACTGGCTGGCATTTAACGTGTTGACTCTTGAAGTTACAGAACCTGAGACGCGGGACTTTTTTAACGGATATTTAGGTGTTTTAAACTCTATATCGGGAATGATCGGACCACTGAGTGCGGGTTATATCATTACTAGGATGGACAAACATCTTGGGTATGAAACCATATTCAGTATCTCAATGGTTTTATTTTTGATAGCGGTTGTCATCAGCTTCTTCTTAAAGAGGAGAAAGGCGGATGGACTGTACGGAATCCGTAAAGTTTTACAAGAGCGAAAGCAAGATAAAGCTTGGCTGCAATTGTTAAGAGCACATTTTTTTCAAGGTTTCCGTGAAGGTACTTTTATTTTTTTAATCGTGATCTGGGTGTACACTGCTTCTAAAAGTGAATTTGCACTTGGAACGTATGGGTTTGTTCAATCTTTTGTTTCCTTTATCGGGTATTATTGTGTGTCGCATTACTTGAATCCAAAAGATCGGATGAAGGCGATATTTGGGGGAGGACTGCTCTTGTTCATCTCTCCATTCATGCTGTTGTTTCCTATTTCTTTTCCGCTTTTAATTATTTATGGGGTTTCTGTATCGATCGCTTATCCCTTATTGTTAGTGCCTTATGTCTCATTAACTTATGATATTATAGGGAAATGCCGGGGGATACATGAAAAAAGGATCGAATATATCGTTGTTCGTGAGATGTATCTGAATGCTGGACGGATCGTTTCCATCGTAACGTTTATCACCGTTGTTCATTTCCTAACAGAAACAACAGGTATTCCTTTATTACTTCCTATTTTAGGAGCAGGACACTTTATGATTTATTTCTGTTTACGAAAAGTGTCAGTCCCTGTTCATAACTCTTCAAAAACCATTGAGATTGCCGAGACACAACAAGATGGAAACAATTCAAATAAACAATGATTATCTTTTGACATAAATACCTTGGTAAGGATACTATTATTATGTAGATATAATTACCGGTTCGCTTTAGACACCCTTCTTAGGGTGTCTGTGCTGTTTTAAAGGGAGATTTACAATATTATGAAAACAAAAGATAAAAAGAAGAAAAATCATGTTCCGATTCGAATCAATGCCCTGTTCATATCTGTATTTTTTCTCTTTTCTGTTCTAGTTCTCCGCTTAGGCTATGTGCAGATTGTAAAAGGAGAAGAATATCAGCGTACGGCTTATTTAACAGAAAATGTAACAACGAAATTGGATGCTCCGCGTGGCAAGATGCTCGATGCTAACTATCGAGTAGTTGTGGATAATGAACCTGTTTTCTCTATTACATACACGAGAACACAAGAAGCTGATGCTGAGGAAAGACATCAGCTGGCACTGAAGTTAGCGGATCTGATCGAAAAAGGAACTGATGAGCTGACTGAGCGAGACAAGAAAGACTATTTTATTTTTCTGAACGAAAAGCTGGTAGAGTCAAGAATTTCTAAAGAGGAAAAGAAAGATACACCTCCAGAAGAGCTATACGATTTAATGCTAGAAAAGGTAACAGAAGAGGATATTAACTCATTTTCTGAAAAAGAACTTGAAGTCTTGGCCATAAAAAGTGAGATGGACCGAGGATATACTCTATCTCCACAAAGGATAAAGATCGGAGCTACTGAAAAAGAGATTGCGATGATCAGTGAACACTTACCTGAGTTAGAAGGAGTGGACATTAAGCCGGATGCTGAACGCTCATATCCGTTTAAGAATTCATTCCGAGATATATTTGGCCAAGTAAAACAAATTCCTAAATCAAGGATGGACTATTATACTTCGCGCGGCAACGATCGCAATGATATGGTTGGAACGAGTTTTCTGGAAGAACAATACGAATCTCTACTTCGCGGCACAAAAACGAAGATTAAATATGTAACTGATAAAAAAGGAAATCCGGTTGGAGATCCTGTTGAAGAAGAAGGTGCAAGAGGGAGCGATCTTGTATTAACAGTAGACATGAGCCTTCAACAAGAGGTCGAAAAAGTCATTGAAGAAAAGTTAAAAGACGCGATCCGAGGAAAAAATGCATATGCAAACAGTAAATTAGACAGTGCTTATGTTGTGATGATGGATCCGAATACAGGTGCGATCCTTTCTATGGCTGCGAAGGAATATGATCGAAAAACTGGGAAGTTTATCGATATACCTTTTGGGAACGTTTATCATTCGTATGCAATGGGCTCAACTGTTAAAGGAGCAACTGTACTCACAGGTTTACAACAAGGCGTTGTTTCTCCTAATACCGTGATAAACGATGCGCCACTCACTTTTGGAGATGGAAGATCGCTGAAATCACATGAAAGTATGGGTCCGGTTGATGCTGTTGAAGCTTTAGAACGTTCATCAAACGTATATATGTGGCATATTGCCATGAAACTCGCAGGGTACGATTATTCAAACAAACGATTTAATGAAAACAAGGTTCAAGAAGCGTTTGAAATACTTAGAAACTCATATAGCCAGTTCGGGTTAGGTGTTCCAACTGGAATTGATCTGCCTTCTGAAGCTACTGGTTACAACACCGGAATGAGCCGTGAACTCTCTCAAGCGATGTTCTTCTCTATCGGACAATTCGATACGTATACACCAATGCAGATGGCTCAATACGTTTCAACCATTGCGAATGGTGGTTTAAGGATGCAACCACACCTGTTAAAAGAGGTGAGAGAGCCATCCGTAGATCCAAATAAATTAGGAAAGCTTCAATACCGTTTTGAGCCAAACGTTCTGAACAAGATTGAGATGTCACCTAGTCAGATCAAGGTTGTACAAAAAGGATTTTATGAAGTGATGCACGGCAACCAGGGTACCGCTGCTTGGATGTTTAAGAATAAAGATTATAATCCGGCAGGAAAAACAGGTACAGCCGAAATTGATAAAGCTACAGGAATCGTTAACAAAACTTTAGTAGGATATGCCCCTTACGAAAACCCAGAAGTAGCATTTGCTGTTGTAGTTCCTGATATAAAAGAAGGAACTACGAATAGTGAAATTGCTGAAGGTGCATTGGATGCTTACTTCTCTATGAAAAAAGAAGGTATACCAACTAAGGCTGATCCAAAAGAAGAAAATATAGAAGAATCACGCTAATCAAGCGTGGTTCTTTTTTTGTATAGATAAATTTGGATTGTAAAGAATAAGAACATATTCATGGATAAGCAAGTCTTAACAATACCTTTACAATTCATTAAAACCTAGTTCACATTCAAGGTTTATTGTAGAACATGTAAGAAAGAAACAAGCTTTAAAAAAGGGATCATGACCTGAGAAAAACTTCTCTAACATGATAAGACGAAATAATCATATTTTAGGGGGACCTATCAAGATGAAGAAAATGAAGTCTGTGTACCTTTTGGCAGTAATGTCGCTAATCTTAGTTTTTGCAGCAGCATGTGGAAACAAGAGTGAAGATGGAGCTGCAGGCGGCGGAGATCTTAGCGGAAAGATTAAAATTGATGGATCTTCCACAGTATTCCCGATCATGGAAGCTGTTTCTGAAGAGTTCCAAGCTGCAAATCCTGATGTACAAGCACCTGTAGGAGTATCCGGAACGGGTGGAGGATTTGAAAAATTTGTTCGTGGAGAATTAGATCTTGCTAACGCTTCTCGTCCGATTAAAGATGAAGAAAAAACAGCAGCTGAAGAAAAAGGCATTAAATATACAGAATTTGAACTTGCGAAAGATGGTCTTTCAGTAGTTGTTTCAAAAGAAAACGACTTTGTTGATCACCTTACGCTTGATGAACTTAAAAAGATTTTCTTAGAAGAAAACCCTGCTAAGACATGGGCAGATGTTCGTGAAGGTTGGCCTAAGAAAAAAATCGAAGTATTCTCTCCAGGAACTGACTCTGGAACATATGACTACTTCGATGAAGTAATCCTTGAAGAAAAACCAATGCGCCGTGACGCACAGCTTTCTGAAGATGATAACGTACTAGTGCAAGGTGTAACAGGTTCTAAGAATGCGATTGGATTCTTTGGATACGCATATTACCAAGCAAACAAAGAAAAAGTGAAAGCTGTTCCGATCGATGGAGGTAACGGACCTGTCGAGCCAACACCAAAGACAATTGAATCTGGAGAATACGCACCACTTTCTCGCCCGTTGTTCACTTATGTAAATAACAAAGCGTTAAAAGATAACGAAGCAGTGTATGAATATATGAAGTTTGCTCTTGAAAACTCAGGTGAACTTGCTTCTTCTGATACGATTGGATATGTTTCTCTTCCAAAGGAAAAATACGAAGAGCAAATGAAAAAGCTAGATGAGCTTGCAGGTAAATAATTGTCCTTTATTGAAGTAGAGGAATAAGAATCATAAACAAGGGTGAGGAGCGAGGAATCTCCTCACCTTTCACCTGTTTAGTATTGTCGAATTATAGGAGGTCTTGTTGGTGTCCAGAGATAAAACAAACCAAAAATCAATCCGCTCTATGATTCAGGAGAATAAGTCTTCAAGAAGTCAATCGGCGGTAATGGAAAAGGTAGTTCCAAAAATCTTTCTAATCTGTGCAATCATATCTATCTTTACAACAATAGGTATCGTCTTTACATTGTTAACAGAAACTTTTACATTTTTTAACCGAATCTCAATTGTTGAGTTCTTTACAAATACTCGGTGGTTTCCTTTTACATCTGACGAAAATGCAGACTTCGGGATCATTGCTCTTATAATGGGTACATTGACAGTTACAGCTATTGCGATGGTTGTGGCTATCCCTATCGGTCTTGCTGCAGCTATATATTTAAGTGAATACGCATCAGCAAAAACAAGAAAAATCATTAAACCTATCTTGGAAGTATTAGCTGGAATTCCTACAATTGTTTATGGATTCTTTGCTCTTACCTTCGTTACTCCATTATTGGATAAAATCATTCCAGGCGGAATTTCGATCTTTAATGCACTAAGTCCAGGGATTGTAGTAGGAATCATGATCATTCCGATGATCGCTTCATTGTCTGAAGATGCGATGAATGCTGTTCCGAACTCTATGAGAGAAGGTGCGTTGGCTCTTGGTGCAACACGATTTGAAGTGGCAATGAAAGTGGTACTTCCAGCAGCACTATCGGGAGTTATCGCATCTTTCGTACTAGGGATCTCTAGAGCAATCGGTGAAACAATGATCGTTACCATTGCGGGTGGTTCTAGACCAACTGCAGATATTAATGTAACTGAGTCTATCCAGACGATGACCGCTTATATCGTTCAGGTAAGTCAAGGAGACACGGGCTATGGTACAACGATCTATTACAGTATTTATGCAGTAGGTATGACGTTGTTCGTATTTACATTAATTATGAATCTACTTGCTCAATTCATTTCCCGCAAGTTTAGGGAGGAATATTAATGCCATTAATCAATAAAGAATCTGTTAAAAAAAGAATGGGAACGAGATTAGCAGCAAACGGTTTTGCAAAATTCCTTTTTATCCTTGCAACGTGTTTTTCTTTACTCGTACTGGGGGTTTTAATCTACAGAATCTTATCAGAAGGTCTGCCTTATCTAAGTTTGGATTTTATTACGAACTTTGCATCTCGAATGCCTGAACGTGCTGGTATATGGGCAGCGCTACTCGGTACGATCTGGGTAATGGCTGTAACTGCACCGGTTTCATTTATTCTTGGTGTCGGTACGGCGATCTATTTAGAAGAATATGCGAAAAAGAATGCTTTTACAAAGTTCGTTCAAATCAATATTTCTAATCTAGCTGGTGTTCCATCAATCGTTTTCGGATTGTTAGGTCTAACGATTTTCGTTCGTCTACTTGGTCTAGGATCTAGTGTTCTTGCAGGTGGTCTGACGATGAGCCTTTTAATTCTTCCTGTAATCGTTGTTGCTTCACAAGAAGCGATACGAACTGTGCCGAGAGAAATCCGAGAAGCTTCTTTCGGGATGGGTGCTACTAAATGGCAGACGATTAGAAGAATTGTGTTCCCTGCAGCGCTTCCTGGGATTTTAACAGGAACAATTCTTGCTTTATCACGTGCTGTAGGTGAGACTGCACCTCTATTAGTACTAGGTGCATTAGCTTATGTAGCATTCGTTCCAGAAAACATCTTCTCGCAGTTCACAGTGTTACCAATTCAGCTGTACAACTGGACGAGCAGACCACAAGAAGAGTTCCATATGATTGCAGCAAGCGGAATTATCATCTTGTTGATCATCTTGCTGATCATGAATTCAATCGCAGTATTGATCCGAAATAAGTTTCATAAACGCTTCTAATAGAGAGTAGGAGGACGAGAACATGGATATTACAATCAACAAACAAATGGTTCAAAAAAATGAAAAAGAACAGGATTTTACACCTGTTTTTAAGATCAATAATCTAAACTTGTGGTATGGACAGGATCATGCCTTAAAAGATATTAAATTTGATATTCCTGAAAAACAGGTTACTGCTATCATCGGTCCATCAGGGTGCGGAAAGTCAACATTTATCAAAACGTTGAACAGAATGGTAGAGATGGTACCTATCGTACGTATGTCAGGAGAAATTGTATACCGTGAGAAGAATATTTTTAATCCGAAGTATGGTGTAGAAGAACTTCGTACCCAAGTCGGAATGGTGTTTCAAAAACCGAATCCGTTTCCTAAATCTATTTATGAGAATGTAGCTTACGGACCACGGATTCATGGAATTAAGAATAAAAAAGTCTTAGACGAAGTCGTAGAGAAAAGTTTAAGAGGTGCTGCCATCTGGGACGAAGTAAAAGACCGTCTTCATGAGAATGCATACGGTCTATCAGGTGGTCAGCAACAGCGTTTATGTATCGCTAGATGCTTAGCGATCGAACCAGATGTTATTCTTATGGATGAACCTACTTCTGCGCTAGACCCGATCTCTACTTTAAAGGTGGAAGAGCTCGTCCAAGAGCTTAAGAAAGAATACAGCATCGTTATTGTTACACATAACATGCAACAAGCAGCTCGTATATCTGATCGCACGGCATTCTTCCTTAATGGAGAAGTTGTGGAATATACAGATACGAGCACATTGTTCTCAAATCCATCGGATAAGCGAACAGAAGATTATATTACAGGACGATTCGGTTAATCAAAGAAAATAGGAGTGAGATAAATGGTTGTTCGTGAAAATTTTCAGCTTCAGTTAGAAGAGATGAAACAAGCGATCGTACAGATCTCTAAATTAGCAGAGGAAGCATTAGAGCTTTCTGTTGAAGCATTAAAGAATCAAGATCTCGATAAAGCCCTGCAGATTATTGAAAATGATAATCGTATCAATGTCCTTGAAGATGAAATCAACGACATGGCCATTCTATTAATCGCTAAACAAGCACCTGTAGCATCTGATCTTCGACGAATCATTGCTGCTATCAAAATTTCATCAGATATTGAACGAATGGCTGACTTTGCCGTAAATATTGCGAAGTCTACGATTCGAATCGGAAAACAAGAGCTCATCAAACCTTTAGAAGAGCTTCCTAAGATGGCACATCATGCAATCGCTATGCTAACAACTGCTACAAAGGCATATGTGGAAGAAGATGTGGCTCTAGCGAAGCAACTAGCAGAACTAGACGATGAAGTGGATGAAACTTACGGAAAGATCATTAAAGAGCTATTAGAGCTTATGACAAAAAATCCTGAACATCTGTCTCAGATCAGTCAGCTTCTGTTTGTGTGCCGATATATCGAGCGTACTGCTGACCACGCTACAAATATTGCAGAGAGCATTATCTTTTTAGTTAAAGGAAAAAGATACGGCTTAAACGATTAAACAAATAAAAGAAGCGAGCACTGAAATGATCAGTGCTCGCTTCTTTTATTATTGCTCTTTTCTAAAAGATTGTTGCTTTAAAATCCTTGTCACCTTTGAAAATGGATTGTAGTGGAAGGTGCGTGCCTACCACCTGAAATGCATCTCGTAAGGCATGCGACGAGGAAGCTTACTCCGCTAGCATTACCTTGTAGACGCAGGAGCAAGGAGCATAGTGGCGGGCAGCTGAGACACTTAAGAGTGAAACGTACGAATGTGGCTCAGCGCGCCCGCCCCGTGGAAAGCGAGCAGCCTGGAACGGAAATCAACACTTTCAAAAGCAGCAAAGTTTACGAAAACAAGCTTTATTATATTATGTAGAATTATGAACTTGTTATTTCTTTCGCGATCTCATCAAAACTCATCTTACTGTTTACTTGATGAGATTCAGCTCTTACTGCACCTTCTAAATTGTTCGTACGTAAATATTTTAAGAACTCATCGCTATTTTTAATGATGTTTTCTTTTTGCAGAAGGTCGCATACTTCTCCAGTACTCATTCCTTGAGTGATTGTTAAAGTCATCTGATACACCTTATCTTCCTCTTTTGGAGGCGCGGTTTTAGGCTCTTCTTTTGCAACCGGAGCCGCAGCTGTTTCAGTATCTTTAAGTGAAGTATACTCTTCCTTTGAAATTGCTAATTCGCCTTTTTCAGAAAGATATTGAGCTACCGATTCTTCTGTTAGTTCAGAAGTTTTACCAGCATCATCAGCCGTATAATAAAAACCAGCCAAAATTCCTGTTGAAAGGATTATACCTGCTGAAAATCCGCGAAGGTTTTTGCTTGTCATACTCATTACCCCTCACAAATTAGTTCTTATCGTTAATCATCATTTCATCTTCAAGAACTTTTAGTTTCTTTTTTATTTGATAGATCTCTTTCATTAACTGAATAGTAAAGTTCTCGAGCTGTGTTTCAACTGAAGCTTCCTTGTTTTTTCTAAAGGAAAGAATCAAAAGAATAACACCTACTAGTAACAATCCAAAAATAGCAAACTCCATAATATCCTCCCTAATTTAAAGCTATACCCTTTACTTTTATAACATAGTATTCTGCTGTGGTATAGGTTTTTTCGCAAAAGTTTACACAAATTACTACAATTCGACTATTTTCTCATTTTAATCCATCAGAACCATTGAAAGCGTGAAATAAAAACGACGTATTTTGTCTTACTTTGTCAATTTGACAGAATAATCAGAGAGATTAACCGGTTACAAAAACTTTACATATTCGGTAATCTCAAGTGGGATAAGGAAGCGCCAATTTTCGACTTTTTTAACACATTGTATATAAAAATATCCAATGATACGATTATAAAAAATATGGTAATAAAAAATCATTTCTTAGAATAATTGATTAGGATGAGGTGATGAACTTGATCGAAGATATTGTCAAATTAAAGGAAAACGGATTAACCCTTCAAGAGATCGCACAAAGGATGAACATGTCTTTAGGAAAGGTCCAATATCGCTGGAACAAATATCGGCAGCAGCAAACACCATCGAATCATGAACTTCCATCTCAGCCCGTTCTTAAAGAAGAGAAGTGGTCTATGCCTTTTGAATATGAAGAGGCTAATGTTCATCTGATGCCAAGGACTTCAGATAGTTTGTATGCGTATTGGAGTTTTTCTGAATCAACAAAACAGATGGCAGAACATCATTTCCGCACAAAATGGGAAGACCTTCCTTCGATATTAAAAATCTATGACGTAACTGACATTGACTTTTTCGGTCATAATGCTCATCGAACATTTGAGGTAGAGCTAGCTCCGATGACCAACAATTGGTTTCTTCATTCCTTAGAACCGGGTAGAACTTATATCGTTGATATTGGTACGCGAACATTTGATGGCAGTTTCTTTACATTATTACGATCAAATCCTGCAGAGACTAGCCCTTCACTATTTAACAGTTTTCATGATGAAAAGATCGACAGATGGAAACACCAAAATGTTGAGCAACCGGAATGGCTAGAAAACTTCTCGACGTATTCATATTACCAAAAAATTAGATAGGAGAGTAAAACATGTCTAACGGGTATTTTTCATTAGTCTTGCACGCTCACCTTCCTTATGTGAGGCATAAAGAAGCGAATCGATTAGAGGAAAGATGGGTATTTGAGGCACTTACTGAGACATATATCCCGTTGTTATGGGTACTCGAAGAACAGCCTGAAGCCTTGTCTTGGACCCTGTCATTCTCACCTCCTCTGTTGGAGTTATTAAACGATCCAGTCATTCAAAAACGTTATCTAGAACATTTAGACCTGACGATTAAACTGGTTAAAAAAGAAAAAAAGCATTCTATTAATAAGGAAGAAGAAAAAATTATCGGTTTTTACGAAGAGCGCTATAAAAGAATCATGGAAACTTATCAAGAATTTGATTGTAAAGTTACAGATGCTTTTAAGCGCTATATGGATCTAGGGAAGGTTCACTGCATTACTTCCTCTGCAACCCACGCGTTCCTTCCCTATGTTCAAACAGAGCAAGGAGTTAAGGCTCAGATCTTTGCAGGCGTTCAAACCTTTGAAAAGTATTTTGGTGAAAAGCCTAAAGGCTTCTGGCTACCAGAATGTGCATACTCTCCCGGGGTAGATAAAGCGTTAGCTGATGCAGGTATACAGTTTACTTTTGTAGATGAAGAGACTTTACTTCGAAGTAAGCCTGTTCCATCAAAAGGTATTGGAGCACCTGTCTATTCTCCACATGGCGTGGCACTGTTCTCACGAAATCAATGTATCTCAGAAACGATATGGAATTCTTCTGTTGGTTATCCGGGTGATTTTGATTATCGAGAGTTTTATAGAGATGTTGCTTATGAACGGGAGAACGAATATATTAAGAGCTTTATACATCCGGAAGGAATTCGTGTTGATACGGGTTTAAAGTATTGGCGAATAACTGGGGAAACGGAGAACAAAGACTGGTACCAGAGAGACTGGGCATTAAATAAAGTACAGAATCATGCTAATGATTTTTGTCATCGTATTAAAGAATATCTACATACCAACGAACAATCTTACCCTCCTCAATTAATAACTGCACCATTTGATGCAGAACTATTTGGACACTGGTGGTTTGAAGGACCAGAATTTTTACTTCAATCCATGAACGTTTCAACTGAACAAAACATCACGTGGATCACACCTCAAGAATTTTTAACAAGACATTATCAAGATTTAGAAACTGTAAGACCATGCTTTTCAACATGGGGACGAAACCAAACAGGCGAAGTATGGCTGAATGAGTCAAACGCTTGGATGTATAGACACCTGCATCACTGTGAAAGAAAACTTGTCCAACTCGCAGCTCGTCTATCACATGACGAACCTAACATCGTTATGGAACGTTATGCCGATCAGATGGTTCGCGAATGGATGCTTGCTGCTAGTTCTGATTGGGCTTTTATCGTTGAAGGCAATAGTGCAACAGAATATGCCAAGTCAAGATTCCAAGAACATATCGAGAGGTTTCATGAACTGTACCGATCGATTGAAAATAAGACGTATCAGCTTTCAGAGATAGCAGACTATGAAAACAAATATCCTTTCATGTTAACAACTGGCTTATGGCACTTTTTTAAGAGTAAACATGATGAATACGTAGCTTCTCAGTACAGTGAACTAGCAGCTAAAGGCAAAAAGAAGATATTAATGCTTTCATGGGAGTTCCCTCCTATGGTAGTGGGTGGGTTAGCAAGGCATGTATTCGATCTTTCAAGAAAATTGGTCGAGCAAGGAACGGAAGTATATGTTATTACATCTTCTGTTCCAGGATATCCAGATCATGAAGTGAACAACGGAGTACATGTATACCGAGTTGCTGGTAATCAGCCGAAGTTTGAGTCGTTTTTCCACTGGACCGGGAGCTTGAATTTGGCCATTACTGAACAAGCGCTGGCATTAGCAAACAAGTTTGATTTTGATTGCATTCATGCTCATGATTGGCTTGTCTCCGTATCGGCACTAGCCATTAAGAAGGAATTAAACATTCCGTTGATCACTACGATCCATGCAACAGAACATGGAAGAAACGATGGGATTACATCACCACTTCAATACGAGATCAACCAGAAGGAATGGGAACTAATGGATGGATCAGACAGTCTGATCGTATGCAGTGACTACATGAAGAATGAGTTAACTGGGGTATTTAGTATTCCGGAAGAAAAGATAACGATTCTACCAAATGGAATAGATCCAGAACAGATCACATTCCAATCAAGTCCTTCTATAGAAGATAAAAACGATCATGACCTTCTTCTTTTTTCGGTTGGCAGGCTTGTAAGAGAAAAAGGATTTCAAACGATCATAGAGGCTGCAGATATTTTAAGGAATTCGGGCAAATACGTCAGATTTGTGATTGCTGGAAAAGGTCCTTTAATGGATGAACTAACGGCAATGATCAAACAGAAGAATCTTGAAGAATATGTTCATCTTGCAGGATTCGTTAGCGATGAGGAAAGAAATGAATGGTTTGCAAAAGCTGATGCTGCTCTTTTTCCGAGTCATTACGAACCGTTTGGCATTGTTGCTCTAGAAGGGATGGCCGCAGGCAAACTGACCATCGTTTCTGATACGGGTGGATTAAGAGAAATTGTAGACCATGAAAGGACAGGGCTAAAAATATACCCTAACGATCCAGGCAGTATTGTTTGGGCTGTAGAATATATCCTTAGCAATCGTGAGCATTGCTTAGAAATGGCAAAGAGCGGTGAAGAAGTAGCTAGAACCGTTTTCAGTTGGGATTCTATTGCTGAAAAGACTGCAGAACTCTATACGATAGAAAAAAATAAAACATCAAAAGTGGGAGGTATCGTTTAATGAAGGGTGTAATTATGGCTGGTGGAAAAGGAACACGATTAAGACCTCTTACATGCAATATGCCAAAACCTATGGTGCCGATGCTTCATAAACCTGTTATGGAGTATGGTATCGAACTTCTTAAGAAATTTGGTATTACTGATATCGCCGTTACCGTTCATTACTTACCAGACGCAATTAAAAACTATTTTGGTGATGGACGAGACTTTGGTGTTAACCTTCATTATTTTGTTGAAGATTCTCCTCTTGGAACAGCAGGCTCTATTAAGAATGCTGAGGAATTTTTGGATGAGCGTTTTATTGTGATATCAGGTGATGCATTAACAGATTTCAACCTTGAAAAAGGAATTCAATTTCATGAAGATAAAGAGTCTCTAGCAACAATCTTTATGAAACAAGTAGATTCACCTTTAGAATATGGTGTGATCATGACAAATCAAGAAGGAAAGATCATTCGTTTTCTTGAAAAGCCAAGCTGGAATGAAGTCTTTAGTGATACGGTAAACACAGGCATCTATGTACTCGAACCAGAAGTATTTCAATATATTGAAAAAGATGTGCCAGTTGATTTTAGTAAAGATCTGTTTCCGCTGCTTATGAAAGAAGATAAAAATTTGTTCGGTTATCAAGCAGAAGGATATTGGTCAGATATCGGGAGCCTTCAGCAGTATCGTCAATCGCATTATGATATGTTGAACGGTTTAGTGGATCTGCCTTTTGCAGGAGAGGAAAAAGAGCCTGGTGTTTGGATCGGTGAAAATGTTTTTATTGAAGATGGAGCAGTTATCGAAGCACCTGTAAGCATTGCAGATGGAGCAGTTATTCGTAAAGGCTCTCATATTGGCAAACTATCTGTTGTTGGAAAGAATAGTGTAGTAAGCACTGGAAGCTCTTTAAAGAAGACGGTTCTATGGAACGATGTTTTTGTAGGAGATCAGTGTGAATTAAGAGGAGCAACGATCGCAAACGGTACGAAAGTAGAAAAAGATGCTTCTGTCTTTGAACATGCGGTAGTCGGTAACCATTGTACGATTGGTAGAAACGCTACGTTAAAGCCAGATGTAAAGATCTGGCCAGAAAAAGAGATCTTCGAAGAAGCTCTTGTTCACACTTCGATCGTATGGGGAAAAAAAGCCACAAAATCTTTGTTTGGTTCTAGAGGTGTCTCTGGAATCGCAAATGTTGAGATCACACCAGATTATATTGCAAGACTTGCATCAGCCTATGGAGCTGTTCTTCCATACGGGTCACAAATCATCATAGCGAGTGACTCACATGACTTTTCAGTTATGATTAAACAATCTTTTATTCAAGGACTTCATTCTTCAGGAGTGCACACGCTTGATATCAGTCCTACTGTCGCACCAGTCGTTCGTTTCTCGATCGAAGAAGAACGTTTAGAAGGCGGTGTCTACGTAAGGTTCTCGAACCCTACGGGAGAAAAACAACTGATGATCGAATTCTATGATAACAAAGGACTTCCGATTCATTCTGACCTTGAAAGAAAGATTGAGAATGCCTATTGGCAGGAAGATTATAGACGTGCTTCATTTGATCGTATCGGAAAAGGTGCTGTTCAAGCGAACAAACATGAAGATTACATTTCTGCTCTACTAGAAGAAATCCAAGAAAAAGGGATTCAAGAAGCAAAGTTTAGAGTAGTGGTAAATTACAATCACCAGCCGTACCTTAATTTTATTCCTAATCTATATAATCGGTTGAACTGTGAGATCCTCACCGCTCCATATCAGACAAAGCCAGAGGAAATGGCATCTTTTGTGAGAGTTACAAATGCCAATATTGGTGTGTTGATCGGAGAAGCGGGTGAAACGTTGCGCCTTATTACAGAAACAGGTGAAGTGTTGGATGAAGAGACGATGCTTGCTCTCTACGTGTTCACAGCCTTTTCTCAAGGTAAGCAAAAGGAGATGGCTATCCCTGTATATGGATCATCTGCTTTAGATTCCATTGCTGAACGTTTAAAAGGAAAGCTGATACGGACAAAAGCTAACCCGCGTTCTATCATGGAAGTAGGGGATGGGGTCCTTAATTATCAATACGACGCTCAATACGCATTTGTTCATATCTTAGAGATCATGGCGATGCAGAAGATCACACTATCTGAACTCGTCGAGATGCTTCCTGACGTGCATATGTTAAGAGAATATGTGCCTTGCCCAAAAGATAAGAAAGGCCGAGTGATGCGCAGACTGATGGAGGATATCCGTGACAACAATGTAGAATTGCTCGATGGGATTAAGGTCTTTCATCCTGAAGGAGGATGGACACTTATCCTTCCAGACGTAGAACAGCCTGTTTTTACGGTGTACTCTCAGAATACGGATCCTGAACAAGCGAAACAAGCGGCATCACAATACATTGAAAAAATCCAGTTATATCAGCAGGTGTAACGGATGCCTAGACATTTGGTTTTAGGAAACGGAAAATTATTGATCAATTTAGATGAATATTTGCAGATCAGAGACATCTATTTTCCATACGTCGGTCAGCAAAATCATGTCCAAGGACACGTGAACCGTCTAGGAGCCAGTATCAATGGCTCCTTTTCTTGGCTTTCTTCAAAAGAATGGGTGATCGAGCCAGGTTATCATTTAGACTCGCTCGTTACGCTCTCATACGCCAAAAACGTAAAAGAAGGCATAACGCTGAAAATTGAAGACGCCGTTCATCAAAGAGAAAATATGTTCATGCGAAGAATCACCGTATTAAACGAATCACATGAAGAAAAAAGAATCAAAATTTTCTTTCACCAAGATCTTTCTATTTATGAAAATGAAGTCGGGGACACAGCCTATTTTGATCCCGAAAAATCTGTGATCATCCATTATAAGAAGAATCGGTACTTTTTGTTTGCAGCTTCATTCGATCAAAAAGGAATCGACCAGTACACAACAGGTGTTAAACGATTTTTAAGTGCAGAAGGAACATGGAGAGATGCTGAAGATGGTCATCTTCATGTGAACCCTATCGCTCAAGGATCTGTGGATAGTACATTCTCTGTGCAAGGCATCGTTCCGCCACATGGAAAAGGAGACGTAAACTATGCTTTAACCGTTGGGAAGAGCAGAGAAGAAGTATTCTCTCTTTACGATTATCTGATGGAGATCGGTCCATCATTAACGCTAGATAAGATCGATGTTTACTGGAGGAGATGGGTGAACAAAACAAAGATCAATCCATGCAACCTTTCTGATGAACTTCTTGATCTGTATAACAGAAGTCTACTCATCATTCGTACACAGACCAATGAGAACGGTTATATCATAGCGGCTAATGATTCTGATATTCAGCACTATAATCGAGACCATTACAGTTATATGTGGCCGAGGGATGGGGCGTTAATCGCAGCTGCTGTTGCAAAAGCGGGCTTTCATGGAATGGTGAAGAACTTCTATCGAAGATGTGCGGATGTTTTAACAAAAGAGGGATACCTTCATCATAAGTATAACCCCGATGGCTCGATCGGATCATCGTGGCATCCAATGATTGATAAAGAAGGGTCAAGTCAGCTGCCGATCCAGGAGGATGAAACTGCACTCGTACTTTGGGCGTTTTGGGAACATTATAAAGAAACTGGAGATATTGAGTTTGCTCAATCTCTCTATCGGTCATTAGTTCGTCCGAGTGCAAGATTCTTGCTTCAATATATGCAAGAAGAGCTAGACCTGCCGTTGCCATCTTATGATTTATGGGAAGAAAGAAGGGGAATCTTTACTTTTACAACAAGCTCTGTGTATGGTGGTCTAATGGCCGCATACTCATTCGCGACGCTCTTTGGTGAAGATGATCGGGCAGAGAGGTATAAGAAGGGTGCAGACCGAATAAAAGCAGGAATGGAAAAGCATTTGTATGATGAAGATTCAGGAAGATTCTTAAGAGGTATCTATCTGTTGGATGATAACGCTTATAAGAAAGATTTCACGATGGAATCCAGCATGTATGCTCTCTTCGCGTTCGGCGTATATCCTGCCGATGATGAACGGATTGTCCGGACGATGCAGCAGATGAATGAAGAGTTGAGCATTAAATCGGGTGTGGGCGGGATTGCGAGATATACAAATGACTATTATTTTCAGCAAACGCATGACATGACAAGAGCTCCTGGGAACCCCTGGTTAATTTGCACGTTATGGCTTGCGAAATGGTATGTTCAATGTGCGAAATCCCTTCAAGATCTAGAGCGTCCACATGAAATTTTACGCTGGGTTCACGAGCATAGCTTTTCTACAGGTGTCTTACCTGAGCAGCTTCATCCGTTTACAGGTGAAGCTTTATCCGTTGCCCCTCTTACTTGGTCACATGCTACTTTTATTGATGTTCTAAAAGAATATACAAAAGTCTATGAGAAACTTTCGCAAAACTCACTTGCTCGTTAGAAAAGAATTTGTTATCATGTTATGGTATGGTTTAATAGAGAATATGACTGTTAGTAACCATGATAATGTACTTTGGTAAAGATGTGGAGGGAAACAACAATGCGTGTAAACATTACTTTAGCTTGTACTGAAACTGGTGATCGTAACTACATCACTACAAAAAACAAGCGTACGAATCCAGACCGTTTAGAGCTTAAAAAATACAGCCCGCGTTTAAAGAAATACACAGTTCACCGTGAAACAAAGTAATTTCACGTAGAAGCGCCTGAGACCCATGCAAATGAGGGATCAGGCGTTTTTTCATGCAATCGGAACCATGATATGATAAATAGATCACGTTATAGAGGTGTTAATTTCATGGATAAAATACAATGGCGAAAAGAGTTAAAGAAAATACTGCTCTCAATGGGACAAGAAGAAAGGAAATCAAAAAGTAAAGCGGTCTCTAATCTCTTATTTCAAACAGACGAATGGAAAACAGCTGATTGTTTTGGGATTACAGTTTCGCGAGGATTTGAGCTTGATACATCTTACGTCATAGATCAAGCATGGAGGGAAGGAAAGACTGTCGCTGTGCCAAAGTGCTACTCTAAACATAAACAGATGGAGTTCAGAGAAATTCGTTCGTTTGAAGAATTAGAAAATGTATACATGGATCTATATGAACCTAAGTTAGAAGGTACTTCTAGCATAGAGGCATCTCATATGAACATGATCATCGTACCCGGTCTTGTGTTTGATCGTGAAGGATACAGAATCGGTTATGGAGGTGGGTACTTCGATCGTTACTTAAAAACTTATACTGGATCAAAACTTTCACTTGCTTATACATTGCAGACAACAACATCCGTTCCTCATGAAAACTATGATATTCCAGTGGATAAAATTATTACGGAAGATGGTCGGTTTAAGTAGATGATCTTTTTATTAGTGGGTATCGCTTTTCTTTCTGTAATGTCTGCTTTATTCAAATGGCTGACGATCGCAGGAAGTGTAACAGCGTTTATATTGGGAGTAATCATCTATAAAGCATTCGGTTGGCAAGGTTTGATCATACTCGGTCTGTTTTTCATAACTTCTACTCTTTTGACAAAATGGAAGAAAGACAAAAAGCTGGATCAAGATGCTTCGCATACCGAAGACAAAAAAGGAAGGTCTGCTTGGCAAGTGCTTGCCAATGGTGGAGCAGCTCTACTAACAGCGATAGGTCACCTGACACTTTCAGATCCTGTTTGGCTAATCGTGTTTGCGGCTACCTTTGCGACAGCTACAGCTGATACTTGGGCTTCAGAGATCGGTGTCCTTTCAAAGCGAAGACCGTTTCATATTAAAGAATGGAAGAAGGTTGAACCTGGTTTATCAGGTGCAGTATCAAGTCTCGGAACAATGGCAGCAGCGGCAGGAGCATTATTAATAGGTTTTAGTTTTTACTTTCTTTATGATACAACGATTACCATTCTGCTGTGTGTTGCGATCTCTGGATTCTTAGGGAACGTCGCAGATACCTTTTTTGGGGCTTGGTTTGAACAAAAGTACGTTTGTTCCATTTGTAAAAGAGAAACCGAAAGCCACGTACATTGCTGTGCCAAGACAGTAAAAGTATTTGGGTATGCCTATTTTACAAACAACCTTGTGAATTTTTCATCGACGATTATTGGAGGTCTGATTGCAGGAGGTTTATACATATGGATCTTAAGTTGAAGGTGATAGGCGTTGTCCTTGCAGGCGGAGAGTCAAGAAGGTTTGGAAGTCCGAAATTGTTCGCTGAATGGGGCGATGCTACTTTTTTTGAAAAAGCTCTAAATACGATCACTCCATATTCAGATGAACTTATAGCTGTCGTTCGCAAAGAATGGATAGAAAGATTAAAACAAAACCATTCTCATGCTGCAGAACTAATCTCTGATGTTGAATCTTTTAAAGGTAAAGGTCCGCTAGCGGGAATATACAGTGCGATGATGAGCAAAAAGGGAGATTATTATTTGATCACGCCTTGTGATATGCCTAGAATGAGCAGCGATATGTATAAAAAATGGCTGGAATCGGCTGTTGAGCATCCGATGTATGATTGTATCGTCCCGGTTTTAAACGGAAAAATTTATCCGCTTAACGGTGTATACAAGAGATCATGCCTTCATGAAATGAAAGAGAATTTAATGAAAGGTGACTTAAAGGTTTTATCCTTATTGAGCTGTAAAAATACGAAGTACATAGAAGTACGAAAAGAAGACGCTCACTTTTTCGGAAATGTGAATACGAAAGAAGATCTTTTAAATCTACGGGACGAATAAAAATCGCATTCCAAACAGAAAGTAGTAGCAAGGAGGTTTTTTACATGAAAGGATTCGTGATTAAAAGCTTTTTGATATTCCTCGCTGTTGCGCTCGGTTATAGAATGCGATACCGATTGATGAACAGCGCTCTCGGCAATCCCTTAATTCGTCGTTTCTTAGTTGGAAGTGCCATGTCATTTCCAGGGCTGCGATCTAAAATGATGGATGAGATCATTTGACCATGCGATCGAAAAAAGCAGCATTTTTCTTTGATTTAGACAATACGCTGTTCGATTATGAAGCCTCCTTTATGAAGGCTTCTTTATTTGCATTTCGTTCCATCTTTTCTTCAGGCGAGCAAAATAATAAGTTAGAAGAAAGGTGGTTTCCTCATTATAAAACGTTCTGTGATTTTTATTGGCAGGCTTATGAAAAAGCATGGATCACCCGAAAAGAATATCAAAAAAACCGTCTGTCATCTTCTTTACGTGCAGTAGGACTAAGTAATGTTAATGACCAAGAGATCCAGAGATATCAACAGCTTTTTGAAAGAAATATACATCTTTTTGTAGAACTCTATCCTTGGATACAGGGTATGATTCAAATCTTAAAACGTAATGAGATCATGTACGGAATCATCTCGAATGGAGAGGCTGATGTTCAGAGAAACAAAATACAGCATCTACACCTAGATATTCCTGAAAAACAAATTTATATTTCATCGGAAATAAAAGTAGCTAAACCTAGTCCAGAAATCTTCCATCTTGTGAGAAAAAATGTGAAAGCGAGTGCTTTCTTCTATGTTGGTGACTCATATTCGCTAGATATGGTCCCAGCTATCCAAGCAGGGTGGACTGCTATTTGGTGGAATCCTTCGATGCTTGATGTAACGAGTGACAAAGTTCCTCATTATAATTGTTATTCAAGCGATAAATTGGTAGAAACCATCATGAGATATATTGAATGAGCTGGATGTTCTCCCCATTTGTTGTTTGGAATAGAACGAATAGATATTTTTTGTCTTTGCTGATTAAGATGAAAGGCATCGAACTTCCAATCGGACTTATTCTCTGCCCATTCTTTGTAGTAATTCCTAGAAAATAATTTTTGTATAATCCTTCCCACAGCTTCCCGATAATTTCCTGACTTTTAGATAGAGAGAACCCTGATAGCGGTTTGTTGTTAAAATCAGTTAGCGACTCTAGAGAGATCACGTTATATTCATCGAGATCAATCTGATAGAAGTTTGTTGTTTGTATAAGTGTTTGCTGCAGATACTTATTTGTTTTCTCATCCAGCTCATTTTGAGCTTTTCGTTCAGTGTTATCCTTAGGAATCTTAAAACCTGAGAACGATTGACCAAGTTTTGCTGCATATAAATAATCATTGCTCATTCTTTGCACTGAACGATATTTCTCCTCACTAAGATGTATTTCTCCTTGATGATAGGAGATGGCCTCCCATAGCCCTGGTATGGAACTTAAAACATCCTTTTCAAGGTCAATTGCATCTGCTGAGGTTTTCCACTCTGTCATCTTATTGTTAAGCCTACCATTCTCGAAAATCATCGCCATGTCTTGTCTGAGATAAACACGTTCAGAAGTAACTGAGTTCACTTTCCAAAGTAAGTCATAATTTGATGAAGTGCCATTTAAGAAGGAAAGCTTCGTTTCTGCCTCTTTAAAAGAGAACGTATTATCTAATGGAAAGAAAGTAATGCTTTCACGTGCTTCTTTTTTGACAAACGGCTGGTAGATGATACCTATTACAAGTATAATAATTAACAGATAAATTGAAATTCTCCACTTCATACAATCAGCCTCCCTTTCGGACAACTTGTTCCTAAATTCTATGCAATCCTGTCCAAATTAGAAGGCCTGAGTTAAAGAAAACGTATGGAGCGGTTAATCGAGAGGGGTTAGAATAATGGAAGATGAAACAAAAGAGATCGTGAGCTATTTGAAAAAACTCGTACATATCCCAAGCCCATCTGGGAATACAGAAGCCGCGATCAAATATATGAAATCATTCTTTGAAGAAAATCAGGTTATATATAAAACAACCAATAAAGGTGCTGTCATAGCGACCATTCCAGGCGAGGACGATTCAAAACACCGCCTGCTGACTGCTCATGTTGATACGTTAGGTGCTATGGTAAAAGAGATCAAAGGCGATGGCCGTCTTAAATTAGACTTAATCGGCGGGTTCTACTGGAATACGATTGAAGGAGAATATTGTTCGATACATACGAATTCAGGAAAAGTGTTCAGCGGTACGATCATGATGCATCAAACAGCTGCTCATGTCTACAAAGGAATGAATGAACTAAAACGTGATGAAAAGAACATGGTAGTTCGCGTAGATGAAGAGTTTCATTCTAAAAAAGATGTTGAAGAAGCGGGAATTTCTGTTGGGGATTTTGTCTCTTTCCATCCTAGATTCGAACAATTGGAAAGTGGGTTTGTGAAGTCGCGTCATCTAGATGACAAAGCTAGTGTTGCGATCTTAATGCATGTGATCAAACAATTGAAGACTCAATCAACCAAGCTGCCTTACACGACCCACTTTTTAATCAGTAATAATGAAGAGATCGGATATGGCGGTAATTCAAACATACCAACTGAAACAGTTGAGTACTTAGCGGTAGATATGGGTGCGATCGGTGATGGTCAGGCAACAGACGAATTTACTGTAAGTATCTGTGCAAAAGACTCTGGTGGACCCTACCATTATGGGTTAAGAAAACATCTGGTTGATTTGGCAGAAAAACATAAAATTGGATATAAAGTTGATATCTATCCTTACTATGGTTCAGATGCAACAGCAGCCATTCGCGCGGGAATTGATATTGTGCACGGTCTGATCGGACCAGGGATCGATGCGTCTCATGCTTTTGAGCGAACACATATCAAATCATTAAAAAATACAGCGGAGCTTATTCACGCGTACTTGAAGTCTCCTTTAGTTTAGCCTTCAGCCCTTAGCTATAGCTAAGGGTTTTTCATTTTCCTTTCTATTCATTCTAAAGTCGAACTCCTGAAGGCGTTTAGAGTAAATTGTAGTTGACCAAGGTATGAAACGGAAAAAGAAAGTGAAGGATGATAGGCAGAGGAGTGATGAAAAAATGTCTTATCTGCCAAAAAAACAACCTCTTTCAACAAATTTTGATGAAAACGTTGAATATATGAAAAATCAACTAGGCGTGGACATCAGTTTTGATTGTATACACCTTGACTTAGAATATGCCGGAAGAAGAATGGCTTTATTCATGGTTGATGGATTCGTTAAAGATGATATTCTTCATTATTTAATGAAGTTACTGGCCGATCTTGAACCAGGTCAACTAGATCCGGATCCACTTGTAAAACTGATGAAGACCTATCTGCCTTATATAGAAATCTCTACTTCAGATGATCTGAATCAAGGAATTGATTGGGTATTGAGTGGTCCGACAGTTCTGATCGTTGAGGGAGTTTCGGAAATCCTTCAAATCGATGCTAGAACGTACCCGGTTCGAGGACCTGAAGAACCGGATGTTGAGCGTGTTGTAAGAGGAGCAAGAGATGGTTTTGTTGAAACGATCGTATTCAATACCGCACTCACAAGAAGAAGAGTTCGTGACCGTTCACTCCGAATGGAGTACATGAGTATTGGAAGGCGCTCTAAGACCGATGTATGTATTTCTTATATAGAAGATATTGCAGATCCGCATATCGTTGACCGGATTAAAGACTCATTGAAAAAGATTGATACAGATGGACTACCGATGGGTGAGAAAACGGTCGAAGAATTTATTTGCGGCCGTCACCTCAATCCATATCCGTTAGTGAGATATACAGAAAGACCTGATACAGCAGCGGTTCATTTATTTGAAGGCCATGTTTTAGTTTATGTAGACGGATCTCCGTCTGTATTGATCACCCCGACAACATTTTGGCATCATCTGCAACATGCAGAAGAATACAGACAGAAACCTGTAGTTGGAGCATATTTGAGATTTGTGCGATTTTTAGCTGTTTGGATATCAATATTTTTGTTGCCGTTATGGTATCTGTTTTCCGTACACAAGGAACTTTTACCTGTGAATTTATCATTCATAGGTCCTGAAGAAATTGGTGTTGTTCCTTTGTTTTTACAATTTGTGATCATTGAGTTGGGTATGGATATGCTCAGGATGGCTACCATACATACGCCGACATCGGTTTCCACCGGATTAGGATTAGTCTCAGCCATTGTGGTCGGACAAGTTGCGATCGAAGCAGGTTTATTTGTTAATGAGGTCGTGCTTTATATCGCAGTAGCAGCAATCGGAACATTTGCTACTCCTACGTATGAGCTTAGTTTAGCGAATCGATTATTAAGGCTTTCTTTATTAGGTTTAACTGCATTGTTAGGTGTACCCGGATATATCATCGGCTTCACATTAGCTGTATTATTCTTTGTATCGTTCAAATCCTTTCATATACCGTATCTCTGGCCGTTTATCCCTTTCAACCCAAAAGCGATCAGAGATGTGATCTTAAGAATACCTATGCCTCTAAAGAACAGAAGACCGATCGTATTACACCCGAAAGATCCCGATCGTTAATAGTAGACAGCTGAACATTCTTCAGCTGTCTTTTTCTATAGGAATTGTGTGCAAAGGCTTGCATTTCTACCTATATTATTTGTTATAATGACAAAGGTGATTATAATGAAAACAATGTATGATGTTCTTCAGCTGTTAAAAAGGTTTGGAACGTTTATATATACCGGAAACAAGATAGCTGATTTAGAATTGATCCAAGAAGAGGTCAGAGAACTCTACGAGCAAAAACTCATTGATGTAAACGAATTCAAAAATGCGATCATCATTATTCGAGCAGAACACAATAAATTACAATAGAGGATGGGACAAGATGGAGAAATGGTTAGTAGGTGTTGATCTAGGTGGAACAACAATTAAAATCGCTTTTGTAACCTTAGATGGTCATATTGTAGAGAAGTGGGAAATCCCTACGAATATAAATGAAGATGGAAAGCATATCGTTACGGATATTACTGACTCTATCCATTCAAAACTAAAAGAACTATCTGAACCTAAAGAAAAGCTTGAATCCATTGGTATGGGAGCACCTGGTTTCATTGATATGAAAACAGGTTTCATCTATCATGCAGTGAATATCGGTTGGAGAGATTATCCGTTGAAAGAAGAGCTTGAAAAAGCAACGGGCCTTTCTGTTATCGTCGATAACGATGCTAACATCGCTGCGATCGGAGAAATGTGGCGCGGTGCTGGTGATGGTGAAGGAAACGTACTGATGGTGACATTAGGTACAGGAGTCGGAGGCGGCATTATCGTAAATGGACATATCATGCATGGAACGAATGGTATGGCTGGTGAGATCGGTCACATTACAGCGATTCCAGAAGGTGGAGCTCCATGTAACTGTGGGCGTACCGGATGTATTGAAACAATTGCCTCAGCAACAGGAATCTCACGAATTTCAAAGGAAAAAGCTCTTCAAGACACATCATCTTCTCTTTATGCTCTATTGCAAGAGAATGGTGAGATAAAAGCTAAAGAAGTTGTAGCAGCCGCTGAAAAGGGTGACAAGGCAGCAATTCAAACGCTGGATGAAGTAACTTTTCATTTAGGGCTAGTAATAGCGAACCTTGCTAACAGCATTAACCCTGGAAAGATCGTAATCGGTGGAGGAGTCTCTAAAGCGGGTCATACCTTATTGGAGCGTTTGGAGCAGCAATTTAAACACTTTGCACTCAAGAGAGTTGCTGAAGGCGCTGAGATGAAAGTAGCTACGCTAGGAAACGACGCTGGAGTCATCGGAGGAGCTTGGTTAGCCAAGCACAATCGCTGATCATTCTTGTTTAAGGAACAAAAAAAGTCTAGATTTAACGTGAAGGTCTCTATAGGTAAATAGAAGGAACTTTCTTTTGCAAATTCTTTAAGTAAGATCTTCTCAACAGTATATAATCAGTGATTTCTTTCTAAGAGACGTAATCATAGCGAACCGCTTCAGTGCGGTTCGTTTTCGTTTTTTTTTGAAACTTTTTTGAGTGAAGTTCGTCTAATGGTTTATGGATTTAAAAAAGGGGTAAAACTAATATAGTTTTGTTGTCCTATTTGTCAGAATCTTGAAATAGTACGTAAGGGTATTGAATTCTTGTGTGAAACCATTTAATATACTCTTTATGTAATCCTTTGATTAAGGTTTTGTAAAAATGTAAAAGATGAATTTACATTCTTGATCAATGCTTACCGGATGCAAAGAGAGACTAGTTAAGAGGGAATAAATTGAAAACGAGAGTTCTTTTTGATTGAGGAGGTCAGAGAACATATGAAAGAAAAAATGAAACAAGCTTTTGCTGAATATAGATTTTTCTTTATCGCAATTGCTTTATTATGGATTAAAACATTTGTCATTTATAAAACTGCATTTGAACTGCCTATGGACAACAAAGTTCAAGAGTTAATCTTGTTTATTAACCCAATTAGTTCGATTGTTCTTTTCTTAGGAATAACGCTTTATTTTAAAGGAAGAACGCATAGAAGAATGATTGTTGCAGTCAGTGCGATCATGAGTTTTGTGATGTATGCCAATATGGTGTTCTATCGTTTCTTTAATGATTTTATTACCATTCCAGTCTTGTTCCAAACGAGCAATATGGGTGATTTAGGTAATAGTGTATTTGAGTTGATACAACCTACTGATTTATTGGTATTCATCGACATCGTTGTCTTAGCTTACTTCATGAGACGAGCTGATTACCGACCTGCACGTGCTTCACGTAAGCAGATCACGATTACTTTTGCTGCTGCAATCGTATTTTTTATCGTGAATGTTGGTATCGCAGAAACTGAAAGACCACAGTTGTTGACTCGTACATTTGACCGTGAGATGTTGATTAAAAACATCGGATCATATAACTATCACATTTATGATTCCATTATCCAATCTAAAGCTAAAGCGCAGCGTGCATTTGCTGATGGAAGTGAAATTACAGATGTTGAGAACTATTCACGTGCAAATTATAAAGAACCAAATCCTGAGATGTTCGGAAAAGCAAAAGGCAAGAACGTTTTCGTCATTTCAGTTGAATCAACACAAAACTTTGTTATTAATGAGTCTGTAAACGGCAAAGAGATCACACCGTTTATGAATGACCTGATCAAAGACAGTTATTACTTCCCGAACTTTTATCACCAAACAGGGCAAGGTAAAACGTCTGACTCAGAGTTTTTATTAGATAATTCTTTATACCCACTTCCAAGTGGTGCAGTTTTCTTTACACATTCTCAGAACCAATACAATGCAACACCAGAAATCTTAAAAGAGCAAGGTTACTATTCATCCGTACAGCATGCTAACAATAAAAGTTTCTGGAACCGTGATATCATGTATGATAATTTCGGTTACGACCGTTATTACTCATTAAAAGATTTCGAAGTAACTCCTGAGAATTCAATTGGATGGGGCTTAAAAGATAAAGATTTCTTTAAACAGTCCATTCCACATCTAAAAGAAATGCAAGCAATGAACAAACCTTTCTATACGAAATATATTACGTTAACAAATCACTTCCCGTTCACATTAGAAGAGGAAGATGAAACGATCCCAGAATGGACGTCTAACGATGGAACTGTTAACCGTTACTTTACAACCGTTCGCTATACAGACGAAGCTTTAAAAGAATTCTTTGACGATGTTAAAGAAGCTGGTCTCTATGAAGATTCTATCTTTATCATGTATGGTGACCATTATGGAATCTCTGAAAACCATAATGATGCGATGGGTCAATTCTTAGGAAAAGAAATCACTCCTTTTGAGTCTACTCAATTGCAGAAAGTACCATTAATCATTCACATGCCAGGTGAAAAAGGGAAGACGATGGATACAGTTGGTGGACAGATCGACCTTAAACCAACGATTCTTCACTTGCTAGGCATTGATACAAAAGGTGACATTCAGCTTGGCTCAGATTTGTTCTCAAAAGATAGAGAAGATTTCGCTGTTCTTCGTGACAATTCTTATATCACTAAAGATAATGTGTTCACAGATGGTAAGTGTTATGACAAATCAACGGGCAAACCTGTTGAAGGTGAGAACAATGCTTGTGAACCATACAGTGAACGTGCTAAGACTGAACTTGATATGTCTGACCGTATCATTTATGGAGATCTACTAAGATTCTACGACAAAGATAAAGCAAAAGATCAAGCTGTTAAACAAGAAGAGAAGCAAAAACAGTAAAGACATTAAAGCACTCAACTTCGGTTGAGTGCTTTTTTTTTTGCATAACTGCTTTACGTGAACATACATCTTAAAGAAGAGTGTTTTAAGGGAGGGCTATGTTTGGAAATTGTCATGCGTAACGGCGATTCGTTCTGGTACTACTCACGTCTATTATCTATCCCTTACGTGTTGATCAAAGACGCTAATCCTAACGTAACAGCAGCAAGTATGATTGCAGGAGAGAGTATAGAGATCCCTGGAATGTTTTTAGAAAAATATAAGATTAAAAATGGCGACACTTTTTTTTCTATAGCAGATAAATTTGATATTCCTTTAGATGCATTATATTTAGTTAATCCAACTGTGAAACCAAAGGAGATATTTACGAAGGACATCATCAATATTCCTAGAATGCTTCCGTATCCATCTATAAAGTGTCAGAGAAAGTACAATACAGCTGCACTGAGTCATGATATGGATAAACTTATTAACGCTTATCCATTCATAAAAAAACAGGAGATTGGTAAATCAGTTCTCGGTAAACCTATAGATATGCTTATAATAGGAAATGGAAAAAAGAAAGTGCACATTAACGGTTCGTTTCATGGGAACGAATGGATTACTTCAGGAGTTCTGATGAAGTTTATTAATGAATATGCAGCTGCGCTATCAAGTGATAAAGTTTTGAATGGACACAAAGCTTCTGACCTGTATAGAAATACTACACTTTATGCAGTACCTATGGTCGATCCGGATGGTGTCGATCTCTCTTTGAACGGTCTCCCTGAAAATCCCGAATGGAGAGAGATTGTATTAAAATTAAATAAAGGAAGCAAAGACTTTTCTGCTTGGAAAGCAAATATTCGCGGTGTAGATCTCAACAATCAATTTCCGGCAAGGTGGGAGCTTGAACAAGTAAGAAAACCAACTTCACCTGCCCCAAGAGATTATCCTGGTAATGCTCCGTTAAGTGAACCAGAAGCCATAGTGATGGCCGAGATTACAGAAAAGCACCAATTTGATCGAGTGGTAGCTCTGCATACACAAGGAAAAGAACTATACTGGGGATTTGAAGGGGAAGAACCTATGCCGGTCTCGGGAGAGATCGCCGCTGAATTTGAAAGGGTTAGCGGCTATAAAGCGATCAGGTATGTGGATAGTTATGCTGGTTACAAAGATTGGTTCATTCAAGAGTACAGAAAGCCGGGATTCACGATAGAGCTTGGAATAGGGGTTAACCCGCTTCCATTAAGACAGTTTGAAACGATTTATGAAGATACAAGGGGTATCTTGTTAGCAGCTCTCTACATGTAAGATAAAATTGAGACTTCTTGAAATAGCGCTTCACCTTTATGGTTGTTAAAGAAAGAAAAAACCATCAGAAATTAAATTCTGATGGTTTTTTGAGTTCTTAATGGCCTGTAGAGCCGCCGCTGCCTACTAAAACGTCCAGAACAGTCATGACTGTAAACCAGCCAAAAACTGCAAACGTTAAAAAAGCAAAACCAGCTGCCATTAAATTTTTAATTTTTAACGAACGCAATAGTCCCAACGCAGCTAGAATAGCTACTAAGCCGAATATAATGGCTAATCCCATTATTCTGTGCCCCCTTGCTCTGGAGTAATACCAATCCTATGTATAACGCTTTCACACAGGTATAACCTTGTATTATTTTACTTGTTTTATTCTGGTTTGTCGAGTGCACATTGGAACAAAATGAACTCAATTGTTAGTTTATAGGCAGAAGCCCACTTTTTAACAAGGGGTTTATGCTGGTTCCCAACGACCAAGAACATCTGTTCATTATCAGTGAACTCAACAATTAATTCTTCTTCTGTTTGAAGTAAAAACATTGCTTTTTCTTGCGCATCACCTTCCTTGATATAAAAGACACAGATCATATCAAGATAAAGATACGTTAGATCTGAGTCAGATGTGAACCCATAATCCTCAAATAACAAAGTCTTTCTGAAAGGGTGGATGGAAAGTAAAGGGATGGCTTCAAAAAGTTCATCATCTCTTTGAGAAGTAATGATCAAATCTTCTTGTTGATCATGCACAGAAATAGGAGCAGGCATATCCATATTTTCGTATCCGAAAAAGACTTTCATGTGTTTCCTCCGAAATATTGTTTGTTTTAGTGTAAGATAGAAAGTAATAACTTGCAATTGGAGGCTTGAAAATGAAGTGGAAAAAATTAACGGTTGGACCTGTACAAGAGAATACATATATTATCTACAATAATCATAATGAAGCAGTGGTTATTGATCCAGGCAGTGAAGGAAATAGAATCATACATACTATAGAATCATTAAAAGTAAAACCTTTAGCCGTATTGTTAACGCATGCTCATTTTGATCATATTGGAGCTGTTGATGACGTCCGTGAAAGATATAATATTCCGTTATATGTTCATAAAAAAGAAGCTGATTGGCTGAGTGACACAAAAAAGAATGGATCAAAATATTTTGGTCAAAGTATAACGGCTAAGCCAGCAAGCCATATTCTAACGCATGCAGACAACACCTTAAAGATCGGCAACTTCTCATTTGAGGTATTAACAACCCCTGGTCATTCTCCAGGAAGTGTTTCGTATTATTTAAGAAGCAGTGGTGCTGTTTTTTCAGGTGATGCTTTGTTTGCAGGAAGCATTGGAAGAACAGATCTACATGGCGGGGATCAGGAAGTATTAATCAATAGCATTCATGAAAAACTTCTTAATCTCCCAGAAGAAACGGTCGTGTTATCAGGTCATGGCCCTGAGACAACTATCGGAATGGAAATGGACTCAAATCCATTCTTAAGCGGGTTCTAATCGTGCCTAACCCGAGTTTGCTTCAAAAAAAATTGGCAGATAGTGAATGGCTAACGATGGAAGAGTATATGGAACACGCTCTGTATCATCCGCTAGAGGGCTATTATATGAAAGAGAACACGAAGATCGGAAAGAACGGTGATTTTTATACAGCTAGCCTTGTGTCTGATGTATTTGCTAAAGTGTGGGCTGACTTATTCATAAGAACGATTGAGGATCAGAACCTTCAGCCAATCGTTGTGGAGTTTGGAGGAGGAAGCGGTCACTTTTCTCAGCAAGTTCTAAAGAGTTGGTCTTCGCAATCAGTCGAACATATATCATATGTCATTGTAGAGCCTAGTCCATATCATAGACGAATTTTAGATGCGAAGTTAGCTGAGTACCCTATTACCATTCTACGTTCATTGAATGAACTTATAGAGCGATACCCATCATTTAGGGGGATTATATTTGCAAATGAAGTTCTTGATGCGTTTCCGCTTCGGATTTTTCAACAAAAGAATGATGAATGGTATGAAAAAGGAGTATCTCTTCAAAAAAACACGGATGAACTTCGTTTTCTTTATAAGAAAGTAGAGAATTCATCATTACAAAAAAAGTTAGATGAAATCTTTTGCTCTAGAGATAAAGCGAATGAACTTGAAGTTTCTTTTTCAATGCTATCTTGGCTTAAAAATCTATACGAATGGATAGAAAGAGAGACTTGCTTATTCTTTGTCGATTACGGTCTGATAGGCGAAGAGTGGAACACGATACGTTTAAAAGAAGGAAGTATTAGGGGCTATTTTCGACATCAATTACAAAGCAATCCATTAGCATTTCCCGGGATGATGGATATAACGTATCACGTAGATTGGGAACAAGTGATAAGAGTAGGAAATGATAAGGGCGTTACTACACTTATCGTAAAGAATCAAGGAGACTTCTTATTAGAAGAAGGACTATTGACGCTGCTACAGTATACACAAAGTAGAGATCCATTCTCGTTAGAGCATAAAAGAAATAGGGCCATCCGTACATTTTTACTCGATCATTCTCTATCAAATGGATTTCAAGTCATCCAACAAAAAAAGCAGACCGTATTATAACGGCCTGCTTTTTTTGATGCTTCAGAGAACGTATTAATGCCCTCCACCGGCGCCAGGAGTCATCATAAACGTTGACCAGTATGTAAAACCAACAAAGAAAACAGTTAAATAAGCACCAAAGATATAAATATACATACGCTCAGATAAGTTCAAATACCCTAAAGAAACGAACATAATCGTTTGTCCTAAGAACAATAATGCCATGTCTTGCATATCACCTAGATACGCCATGACTCCGATGATTCCAGTCCAGAATCCTAAAACCTTATACATTCTTGACATATGTATCCCCTCCTTTTTTCGCCAATACTTGTATCCTTTAGTATTATATATGAGTTTCCACTCACTTGTAAATGACAATTGTAAGCGGATAAATACACAATTAAAAGATAATTCATGAATATTAGCTGTTTTTTGGTTTATTATGCCTCTTTTAAAGGTAATGTAAACCAAAAGGAGTGAGTCTGATGAGTTCTATAACATTTTACACGTACCCTAGCTGCACTTCGTGTCGCAAAGCGAAAATGTGGCTTAAGCAAAATAAAGTTTCGTTTGATGAAAGACATTTATTCAAAGAAACCCCAACTGTTGAAGAACTTAGAGAGCTATTAAAACTTACAAAGTATGGAACAGAAGATATCTTGGCTAAAAGAAGTCAGTCGTTTAAATCACTAGATGTTGATATCTATGATCTTTCAACAAATGAACTATTAACGCTCTTGACTAAGAATCCTAAACTGTTAAAAAGACCATTAGTAACAGACGGTAAACAGCTCATAGCAGGTTATAGTCCTGGAGATATGAAAAAACTATGTGCAACAAAAGAAAAAGAACACATCTCTAGTCATGTGTCCTGAACAAAACACTCTTTACTTTTAAAGAGTGTTATTTTTTTGGCTGGGCTAGCTGGATTCGAACCAACGCATGACGGAGTCAAAGTCCGTTGCCTTACCGCTTGGCTATAGCCCAATGCAACAATACTAGTATGAGCTGTGTCGAAATTTATATACATATCTTTTTTGAAAAAATGCAGGAATTGTCGTTTTATGAGAGAAATGATTATTCAATAAAATAAAAGGGAGATGATAGTGCTTGCCGATTAAGTTGTTAGGAAATTCAATCCTACATGAGGCATCTATTCAGAAAGCATCAGACATTCATTTTATACCGATTAAAAAGGGAGGTATCGTTCAATTTCGTATAGATGATCGGCTGATTGAACACAGAATGCTTTCTCAAGAAGAGTACATCAGAGTTCTTGCGCATTTTAAATATTCTGCAAGAATGGACATTGGCGAACATCGAAAGCCTCAGAGCGGGTCAATGGACGTTATGATCAATAATGTAAATGTACATCTTCGTTTTTCATCTATACCTTCCGCATTTAATGAATCACTCGTCATACGTTTGCTTCCTCAGCAAGAAACATTAACTCTTCATGAACTATCCCTTTTTCCTCACATGTTTCAAAAACTTTTATCCCTCATTAAACGTTCAAGTGGTCTATTATTATTCTCAGGTCCAACCGGATCAGGTAAAACCACCATCTTATATTCCTTGCTTCATCACCTGCAAAAAAACTATAAACGCCAAGTGGTAACACTGGAAGATCCCGTAGAACGAAAAGTAGATTCGTTTTTACAAATGGAAATTAATGAAAAAGCAGGTCTGACATATGGTGAAGGTTTCAAGTCACTCTTACGGCATGATCCGGATGTGATCATGATCGGTGAGATCAGAGATGAAGCAACAGCGAGGCTCGTTATTCGAGCATCATTGACTGGACATCTAGTTCTGTCTACGATGCATGCTGCAGATTGTATCGGTTGTATTGAGCGCTTTCGAGAATTTGGTATTCAGGAAACAGAACTGCAACAAACGTTGATGGGAATCGTGTCACAGCGTCTGATCTCAATACCATGTCCGTTTTGTGGGGACAATTGTGTGGATTTTTGTTTCAAGTCTAGAACGTATAGAAGAGCAGGAATCTATGAGATGCTTTGTAATCAGGAATTAATCACTGTGTTAAATAAGGTGAGTCGTGAAAAGACTACCTACAAAAATCTCTCATTTTATTTTAACCATGCTTATGCAGCAGGCTATGTGACTAAAGAGAGCTACGAAAGATGGATGGGAGGAGAATCACAAAGTGATAAGAAGGGGCTGGAAAAAAGCTTCTCAAGGAATCTTTCTTTATAAGCTTGGCTTTTTGTTAGATCAAGGCTATACCATTAACAAGAGCATAGAGCTCGTCAGGTCACAGCTTCCACAAAAACGGCGAGAAGATGCTGATCACATGCTGGAGATTCTTGCTTCTGGTCATTCTGTAATGGAGATCTTTTCACCATTACAATTGCCAAAAGAAATAGTAAGTTCATTATCCATTAACAGTGCGAATGGCAATTTGACGAAAAGTCTTATGGAGAACGGAAATTTTTTGAGAAAAAAAGCTGATTGGCGTGCCCGTTTGAACAAAGCCATTAGATATCCTCTATTCCTGCTGTTCCTTACCGTATGGATCGGGATCGTATTCTATCAATTTCTATTTCCTCAGTTTTCTATCCTATTCTCATCATTAGATGTTAAAACCCCGTTGTTTACGAAATGGATGCTTATGTTTCTAGGAAGCATGCCACTCATCGGAGTGTGTTTCCTTACTTTAGGCATCGCATCATGGATCGTTATGATCGTTATGAGAAAGAAAGCAAAGCCTTCTACTCAGATGGATCTACTTATGAGAATCCCCATCTTAAAACAATTTCTTTTGTTAATGAACACACATTTCTTTAGTGTGAACTTCGGCTCGATGCTGCAAAGCGGCTTGTCTGTATCTGATGCCCTTCTTGTAATGGAGAAACATTTAAACAAAGGTTTTTTTAAAGAAGAGAGCCAGAGGCTACAGAAAGGTCTCTTAAATGGATCCGAACTAACAGAGCTTTTGCTTGCAAAGTCCTATTTTAAGAGTGAACTGGCTGAGATTGTACGCTTTGGATTAGCTCATGGAGAACTCGGCAAAGAGTTAATCTCTTATGGCGAATGGATTTTTAAAGAGTTAGAAGACAAGGTTTATTCTTCCTTGCAAAGAATTCAACCCATCCTATTTGCAGGGATCGGAGTGTTTGTTCTATTAAAGTTTGCCTCAATGTTATTGCCTATGTTTAAACTCATGGAAGCATTATGAGGAGGAAGAATATGAATAATGAAAAAGGATTTACTTTAATAGAAATGATGATCGTGCTTTTGGTCATTTCGGTACTGATGCTTATCGCTCTGCCGAGTATGACCAAGAATAACAGTCTCGTAAAATCGTTAGGGTGTGAAGCGACCATCGATCTTGTGCAAGGACAAGTAGGAGCGTACGAGGCAGAGAAAAATGCACTGCCTACGATAGAAGAACTGAAGGATGGCGGATATATTGATACCGTAACTTGTCCAGACAAAAAACCTTTGCTTATCGATAGTAAAGGAGTCGTTTCAGTGAGCGATGAAGAGTGAACGAACCGTTAGAAAAAATAAAGAAGGGACAATTAGGATTTAGTTTGATCGAGATGATGATCGTACTTTTAATCATCGGTATGATCAGTGCGGTTGCATACCCTTCGTATGATCGTTTTAGAAAGAATCGGGAGACCGAATATTTCATACGTACGTTTCAAAAAGACATCGTTCACATGCAGCAAAAAGCAGTAAATGAGAATCGTGTCTATAACTTATCGATCGATAATGAAAACCATAAATACGAGGTGAGAGGGAACGGCAGTAAAGAACCTGTAAAAAGGGATTTTCCAAAACATATCTGGTTTGAGAGCTATTCGATGTTTCTATCTGTGCAATTTAATCAGAATGGAAATATCAGTCGTGCGGGAACTCTCTATGTTCACTCTGCTACTTCTTCTTATAAGATGGTTTTTCAATTGGGCAAAGGTAAATTTTATGTTGCAAAACAATAAAGGTTATCTACTGATTGAGTCTATGTTTAGTCTTGTATTGATCTCAGTAGTATTTTCCATATGTTTACCTTTCATCTATATCTCATATCAAGAACAAAGAACATCAGAGCAGCTTCTATATGCGATGACAGAAGCTGACCATGCTGCTGGCATGAGAAGCATGTCACAGCTTATACCTGATGAGCGTTATTGGCTTGATAACGGCATTGAGTATCAGCTATTAACAAGAAAAGGTGTGACGGATGAATACGAGACTTGTATTTCGTTCAGAGGTTCAAACCAAAAGAATTATACAACGTGTGCGAGTTCATTCTAAAATCCCCGCAAACAAGAACGGTTATACCCTCGTAGAATCGATGATCGCATTAGGAATTTTGATCGTAACAACTTTTATGATCACAATGTTGTTAACTCATCTACAAAAACAACCTCAATCCGTTCAATCTGAAGAAACTGCATTGTTTTTTTCTATGATCGGAAAAGAAATAAGAGAAGCTGCAACTTTTGAGGTGCGAAACAACGCGTTGTTCATTACACTCTCTACCGGTGAAGTGATCAGTTTCACACGTTATCATTCTCTTATACGAAAACAAGTTAATGGATTAGGTCACGAAGTTTGGGTTCAAAATATTCAAGAGATGAGAGTAGAAGAAATAGAAGAGCGTTATGTTTACGTCACGCTGACGGATAAAGAAGGAAACCAAGCTCGTCGTGGCTTTAGGAGAATGAGACATGAATGAGAGAGGAATGATATATCCGCTCGTTCTAACGCTTAGCTTCATCCTATTGATTTTCTTTAGTTACCTAACAGAAAAAGTAGCGTCAGAGCGACAGTTTGTTTATATGCAGGAAGAACAACTTAGACAAGTCCGTCTGATCCAGCAAGGTGCGGATCGTGCTCTTGTTTGGGTAGAAGAACTCGTGGATTATCCGTCAGAACGCAGACTAAACGTTAACGAGGGACAGTTAAAGGTTGTATTTACGAAAACATCTGTTAATGAAGTGATGTTTACGGTTGAAGCTGTTACAACTCGACAGTCTACAAAAAAGGTAAAAGTGTATTATAATGTAACCCAGAAAAGCGTTACAAAATGGGTGGAGGGTTAAAATTGAACACCATATATTTAGTCGGTTTCATGGGTTGTGGAAAAACATCTGTAGGAAGAGAGCTTTCAAAACGTTTAGAAGTTCCTCCTTATGATGTTGATTCGACAGTGGAAAATGATCGAGGACAAACGATAAGAGAAATATTTAAGAACGAAGGGGAGGAGGCGTTCCGTAATTACGAGTCTCTTGCCATTCGCCAGCTCCCCGTACAACATGCTGTTGTCATGACTGGAGGGGGTGCGGTAGTAAGGGAAGAAAACTTAATGTACATGAAGAACAATGGGATTGTCATCTACTTAAAAACAAGTTTTCCCGTTCTTTGGAGTAGGTTGATGACAGAAGAGGAAAGAAACAAGAGGCCCATCCTATTAACTTCAACAAAAGAAGAAGTTCAGCAACTCTTTAACGAAAGAAGTTTACATTATGAAAAAAGTGATATCGAGGTTATTACAGATCCATTAACAACAGAAGAAGTATGTGACCAAATTTTAGAAAAGTTAAGTCGTTTAAACATACAATAATTGGCGAAACTAGAAAGTGATTGCTTCTAAAAGGGAGTTTTGCCAATGGCTGCGGGATCAGATGTTATCAAGTTTCTTACACAGAGGGTCGTCAAATATTTGGATGAACCAAAATCAGTAAGAAAGGAAAGGCGTATCACTAAAAAAAATGAACGTGAACCTTTGCTTACTTATCTATTTGGGGTCGTTCCGATGGGACTCGGTCTAGCGTTCCGAAGAAAGAAAAAGAAATAAGGCTGGAAAAAGGAAGAGCCGGGATACAGTTCCCAGCTCTTATTTTTTATGCAAGATAGAAAAGTCCGCCATTTATGATCTCCACAATGATCTGTGGCTCATATTGTGTACGAAGTGCTTCTTTTTCAATATGATAGGCTTCAGGTTTTGTTATTGAATCTTCATAAAAACTCTCTAATAGTTCAAGGTCTTCATTCCAACGTTTTTTTGCGTCCTCGGCCCACGTGTGATCATCTCTATCAATAACTTCCTGTATTTGATTTTCTAATCTTTTTATTGCACTCTGTGGCTTGATGAACGGAGAGAGGGTATAACAAAAATCAGGAATTCTCTTCGTTAACAGCATCTTTTGAAGACGTTGATGAAAGTGATCTTCAATCGTCCCGTTGATCAGTTGTATCCCATATGAAAGTACTTGATCTTTCTTTTGATCACACTGATACGTAACTTTAACGTTCAAACATAACCAGGGTTGCAGAGGGACCTGTGCTCCTTGCTGAGGAACAGATTCATACAGTCGAATAAAAGAGGCGAGCTTCTTTGTCGATCCAAAGATCTGATGAAGTCTAGGTGAACCAAAGTGGATAAATTCACCTTTTCCATCAGGAGCTTGCTGTTGACCTGTAACTAAAGTCAATGTCATCGGATTCGGGGTACCTCCCGTTTTTTCGAGATAGTGCCAGTAGAACGGACGGTTCATTAAAACTTTATCAAGTTCAGTGGTCAATTGAACTTTCATATAACTAAAGTTTTTCTCTTGAATTCTGCATTCGTTCGCATCAAAATATCGCTCAAGAAAGCGATGAATCTCGTGCTGCTGCATGCTCTTCCCATCCTTTCTGTTTGATGCCGCCATCAAGGTTGATCAAGGAAGCCAGATTATCCATCTTTACTCGGATCTCTCCTTCACTCTCAGACGTATTCATGATGTCTGCGATATGGCGTTCTATGTTCTTGATCTCAAATTTTGTTAAGATTTCATCAAGTTCCCCAATGACACTCTCAAAAAGGTTGATCTTGTTATACAGCAAGTTTAAGATGTGCTCTTCAATCGTATTCTGAGTGGCAAAGTTATAGATATGAACGTCCCCTTGCTGTCCGATACGATGGATACGTCCGATCCGCTGCTCGATCCTCATCGGGTTCCATGGCAGATCGTAATTGATGATATGTTGACAGAACTGAAGGTTGATTCCTTCACCACCGGCTTCCGTTGCGATCAACACTTGTGCTCTTGTTCGAAAGAGATGCGTCATCCAGTCCTTTTTACTTCGCTTAAATCCCCCTCTAAACGGTACAGAAGAGATGCCATGCTGCTGTAAAAACCACTGTAAATAAAGTTGTGTCGCACGATATTCTGTAAAAATGATGACCTTGGAATCGATCGATTGAATCAGTTCTAACGCTTTTAGAGCTTTAGAGTTTTGATCAACAAGTTCAATTTTTTTCATTAGCTCTAAGATTCGTTGTTCCATTAACGAGTTTGAAACATCCTTTTGAAGCATATTTTTCAAAGTTAGAAAAACAGCTTCCCGCGAACTGCATGCTTCCCGCTGCAGGGTGACGATAGAAAATTTACTTCGGTCAAAGTAAGAGTCTTTTTTTAATTGAGAGATTTCATCGTATAGATCACGTTCTGTTTTTGATAATGTAATAGGAATAGTTTGTACAAGACGCTTCGGCCATTTCAGCCCAGTCTCTTCTCGCCGGTTACGGACCATCACCTTGTTTACGAGCTGCTTCAGCTTTTCTTCATTTTTAAGTGAATATTTATCTTCTTTATAATCTTTGTCAAAGTTTTCTCGGTTTCCTAGATGGCCAGGCTTTAATAAAGATACAAGATTAAAAATCTCCTCAACTCTGTTTTGTACCGGAGTAGCTGTTAATAATAAGCAGAACTTCTTTTTTAATAACTGTACAAATTCATAGTTTTTCGTTTTCTTGTTCTTTAATTTGTGTGCTTCATCGATGATAACTAGATCATAGTCTTGATTAAGAACGATGTCTCGATGCGGTGCGCGTTTTGCCGTATCAATGGAAGATACGACTACATCACATTGCTCCCATACATACGCTTTTTTTTGAGCGATTGCTGGAATAAAGAACTTCTGATTCAACTCGTTCGTCCATTGAATAACGAGTGAAGCTGGAACGAGGATCAAAATTTTCTTAGCAAGCCGGCGTATCATGTACTCTTTTAGAATCAATCCTGCTTCGATCGTTTTTCCTAGTCCTACTTCATCTGCCAAGATTGCTTTTCCGTTCATCTGTTCAATAACGGTAGTCGCAACGTCCAGCTGATGAGGCAAAAAAGTCATCTGTGGGAGGTGATCTGGAGCTTGAAGGCCTAGGAAATCAGGAATTGCTAAGTGGTGTTCTGCTTCAAGAGCTAAATTATATAATTCCCAATTGGCCCAAGGTCCATCTTCATCCACACGCTTTAAGAAGTCATCATGCCATTCTCGCTGAAACTGAACGTCGATTTTCATAACGGATTTCCTTTCTTTAAAAAAGTTCGTTGCCATTCCTTTTGTAATAATGATAGGATAATAATGTAGTAAACATAGTAATAGTATGTGCGACCTTGGACAATAACATACTCGCGAATGAAAGTAAGAGGAGAGACTGCGTTAGCGGCGCCGAAGGAGCAAACAATTGTGAAACTCTCAGGCAAAAAGACTCTTGCTAGACGCATCTCTGGAGAGTGCTTTTTTAATAGATGAAAGCCACCAACGAAGAAACTCAAGGGAGTTTACTTGAGAAACTTACAGGTTGCAGGACAGAGGATCCCATTTTTAAGGGGTCTTTCTGTCCTTTTTTTGTCCAGAAAAGTCCGAAAATTTTTAAGTATGAAAAAGGAGGAGTTCACATGGCTACATTGTTACGAACACCGTTATTTGAGACTTACAAAGAACACGGTGGAAAAGTAATTGATTTTGGCGGTTGGGAGTTGCCTGTTCAGTTCTCAAGTATTAAAGAGGAACACGAAGCGGTTAGGACGAAAGCTGGTCTATTCGATGTCTCTCACATGGGAGAATTTGATGTTAGAGGACCAAATGCTCTATCGTTTCTACAATATACAATGACCAATGATGTTTCCAAACTTCAAAACGGTCAAGCGCAATATACAGCTATGTGCTATGAGAACGGCGGTACAGTAGATGACCTTTTAGTTTATAAAAGAGATGAAAACGATTACTTACTCGTTGTGAATGCCTCAAATATTGAAAAAGATTTCGAATGGCTTATGAGCAAGAAGCCTGAAGGTGTAGAACTAGTGAACGTATCTCCTGAATATGCGCAGCTCGCGATTCAAGGACCAAAAGCAGAAGAAATTCTACAAAAACTAACGGATACTAATCTTTCTGAGATCGGATTCTTCCGTTTTAAAGAAGATGTTTCACTAGCCGGAATATCTGCTCTTGTTTCTCGAACAGGTTACACAGGAGAAGATGGTTTTGAGATCTATTTAAAGACGGAACAGGCTGAAAAACTGTGGAGATCTGTACTTGAAGCAGGCGCTGAAGATGGGTTGCTTCCTGCAGGGCTTGGCGCGCGTGATACGTTACGCTTTGAAGCAAAGCTTGCTCTATACGGTCAAGAACTAACAAAGGAAATTACTCCGATAGAGGCGGGTATTGGATTCGCAGTAAAAACAGATAAAGAAGCAGATTTTATTGGAAAAGAAATTTTAGCTGATCAAAAGAAGAATGGCGCCCCACGCAAACTGGTTGGAATCGAAATGATTGATAAAGGCATTCCACGATCACATTACGAGGTGTTTAAAGGTGATGTGAAAATCGGAGAAGTTACTACGGGAACACAGTCGCCAACTTTGAAGAAGAATCTAGGACTTGCTCTTCTTGAGAGAGATTTCACAGAGCTAGGAACAGAGGTAGAGGTACAGATTCGTCAAAAACGTTTAAAAGCAAAAGTAGTCGCTTCACCATTTTATAAACGAGGAAAATAAGACATTTTAGGGGGAGAAACCATGACGTTCCGCTATTTGCCGATGACTGATCAAGACAAAAAGGAAATGCTTGAAACGATTGGAATTGAAACGACAGAAGATCTTTTTCAGGATATTCCGGAAGAAGTTCGGTTCAGAGGACGCTTACAGATCGAGGAAGCTTTGTCAGAACCTCAACTAGTTAAAGAGATGGGCCGCTTGGCTGCGTTAAACAAAAATACAAAAGATCATGCTTCGTTCTTAGGAGCAGGTGTTTATGATCACTACACACCATCGATCGTTAATCACATGTTGCTTCGTTCAGAGTTCTACACAGCTTACACGCCATATCAGCCGGAGATCTCTCAAGGTGAACTTCAAGCGATCTTTGAGTTCCAAACGATGATCTGTGAGCTAACAGGTATGGATGTTGCTAACTCTTCTATGTACGATGGTGGAACTTCGCTTGCGGAGGCTGGATTATTATCAGCAGCTCAGACGCGCAGAAAGAAAATCGTTGTATCTAAATCCGTACACCCAGAATCGCGTGCTGTTCTGCAAACTTACGCAAAAGGGCAGCATCTTGAAGTAGTAGAAGTGGATACAGAAGATGGTGTTACTTCATTAAATGCATTGCGTGCTGAAGTTGATGAACAAACAGCGTGTGTGATCGTTCAATATCCAAACTTCTTCGGTCAGATCGAACCGTTAAAAGACATCGAAGAAATCGTACACAGTGCAAAAGGAATGTTCGTAGTTTCTTCAAATCCTTTAGCACTTGGTGCATTGACTCCTCCTGGCAAGTTTGGTGCTGATATCGTAGTCGGTGATGCACAGCCGTTTGGAATCGCACAAGGATTTGGCGGACCACACTGTGGATATTTTGCCGTAAAAACAAAATTGATGCGTAAAGTTCCCGGCCGTTTAGTAGGTCAAACGGTTGATGAAGACGGAAAGCGCGGATTCGTTCTTACTCTTCAAGCAAGAGAGCAGCATATCAGACGTGACAAAGCGACGAGTAACATCTGTTCAAACCAAGCGCTTAACGCACTCGCAGCTTCCATCGCTATGACGGCACTCGGAAAACAAGGTGTGAAAGAAGTAGCACACCAAAATATACAAAAAGCTCATTATGCGAAAAAAGTCCTTGAAGAAAAAGGATTCAAGACTGCATTCACGGGACCTTTCTTTAACGAGTTTGTCATTGAGTTAAAATGTACAGCGAAAGAAGTGAACAGAAAACTATTAGAATCTGGCATCATCGGTGGATATGATTTGGGTCTTTCGTATTCAGAACTTAAGAACCATATGCTTCTAGCAGTAACGGAAATGAGAACAAAAGAAGAGATCGATCAGCTTGCAAATGTATTGGAGGGATTAGCATGCGTACAGAACATCAGTCATTAATTTTTGAATTGTCTAAACCAGGTCGAGTAGGATACAGCATCCCTGAACTTGACGTACCGGAGATTAACGTAGAATCTATCATCCCTTCCGATTATTTGCGTACAGAAGAAGCGGATCTTCCTGAAGTGTCAGAGCTTCAGATCGTTCGTCATTACACAGCGTTATCCAATCGTAACCATGGTGTGGATTCTGGTTTCTATCCACTAGGTTCATGTACGATGAAATATAATCCTAAAATTAATGAAGATGTAGCGCGCTTCCCTGGATTTGCAAACATCCACCCTCTTCAAGATGAAGAGACGGTTCAAGGTGCGATGGAGATGATGTACCGCTTGCAAACATCACTGGCTGAAATCACAGGCATGGATGAAGTGACGCTTCAACCAGCTGCAGGTGCACATGGTGAATGGACAGGACTAATGATGATCCGTGCTTACCATGAAGCCAATGGTGACTTCAATCGTACAAAAGTAATCGTTCCTGATTCAGCACACGGTACAAATCCTGCTTCTGCAACGGTTGCCGGTTTTGAATCGATCACGGTGAAATCAGATGAGCGCGGACTTGTTGATCTCGAAGATTTGAAAAGAGTTGTCGATCAAGATGTGGCGGCACTAATGCTTACAAATCCAAATACGCTTGGTCTTTTCGAAGAACATATTCTAGAAATGGCAAAGATCGTCCATGAAGCTGGCGGAAAGCTTTACTATGATGGAGCTAACGCAAATGCGATATTAGGATTTGCGCGACCTGGAGACATGGGCTTTGACGTTGTTCACTTAAATCTTCATAAAACATTTACAGGACCTCACGGTGGTGGCGGACCTGGATCAGGACCAGTAGGAGTTAAGGAAGATCTGATCCCATTCTTGCCAAAACCAGTTCTCGTTAAAGAGGACGATCTTTATAAGTTTGAATATGATCGCCCGCAATCGATCGGACGAGTAAAGCCTTTTTATGGTAACTTCGGCATTAACGTACGTGCGTTTACGTACATCATGACGATGGGGCCAGACGGATTACATCAAGTATCAGAGAACGCCGTGTTAAACGCGAACTATATGATGCGCCGACTTGAGCCTCATTTCGATCTACCGTTTACGCAGCATTGTAAACACGAGTTCGTATTATCTGGACGCCGCCAGAAGAAACTTGGCGTGAGAACGCTTGATATCGCAAAACGTCTCTTAGACTTTGGCTACCACCCGCCAACGATCTACTTCCCGTTAAGTGTAGAAGAAGCGATCATGATCGAGCCGACAGAAACGGAATCAAAAGAAACACTCGATGAATTTATTGAGAAGATGATTCAGATTTCAAAAGAAGCAGAAGAAACACCTGAATTGGTTCAAGAAGCTCCTCATACTACCGTTGTTAAACGACTGGATGAAGCAACAGCTGCAAGAAAGCCAATCTTAAAATATTCAAAACAAGTTTAAAATGCAAAAAAGCAGCTCTGGAAATTTTCCTGAGCTGCTTTTGATATTAGTTTGATTTTACACGGCCAGTCCATTTGCGGAAGCCGCCATGTAGGTGATGAAGCTGGCCGTATTTTTTCTTTTTCAGAAAATTGGCTGCACGAGCGCTTCTGAATCCACTTTCACAATATAGATAAACAGGCTGATCGCTGCGCACTTCTTTTAATCTCTGTCTCATTTGAGAGAGAGGAATGTTGCGTGCTCCTAAAATATGTCCTTTTTTAAACTCTTCAGGCTCACGAACATCGATCAGTTGTGCTTTTCGATAACCAGCTTTAAACTCTTCTTCGTTCAACGTAGTTAGAAATCTTTTTTGATAAAGCCCCATACCAATTACATACGCCAATAATGCTACTACAATTCCTGCTAAAACTATCCATAACATAACGCTTGCACTCCTTTAAACAATCTACCACAATTATAGCTGTGCTCGGCTATATAGGCAAAAGAAAAATCTGACTTTAAGCGATTGTTTTGACACAATCCCCGAATTTGGTACACTAGTTACGAATGAATGGCAGGGAGACGAAAAACGTGGAAAAAGAAAACTGGTATTATATCGATTCTGGAAATTGCGAACCTGCAATTAATATGGCAATGGACGAAGCACTTCTAACATGGCACAGTGAAGGAAAGATTCCGCCTGTTATCCGCTTTTACGGATGGAATCCAGCTACGCTATCTATTGGATACTTTCAAAAAGTAGAAAAAGAGATTAACCTTGAAGCTGTAGAAAAATATGGACTGGGCTTTGTGAGACGGCCAACAGGAGGACGCGGAGTTCTTCATGATCAAGAACTCACATATAGCGTCATCGTATCTGAATCACACAAAGATATGCCACAAAGTGTAACTGAAGCTTATCGGGTGATCTCAGAAGGAATAAAAGAAGGGTTTCAAGGTTTAGGCCTCGATGCTTACTTCGCGGTTCCAAAAACAGAAGAAGAGCGTGAAGGATTGAAGAATCCCCGATCAGCAGTTTGTTTTGACGCTCCTTCTTGGTATGAATTAGTGGTAGAAGGAAGAAAAGTAGCGGGAAGTGCTCAAACGAGGCAAAAAGGTGTGATCTTGCAACACGGATCGATTCTTCTGGACCTAGATGAAGACAAACTGTTCGATCTGTTTAAGTATTCCAGCGACAGATTACGAGAAAGAATGCAAACCGCATTTAAGAAAAAAGCTGTAGCAGTGAACGCACTCCTAGATGTTCCTGTTACAATTGAAGACGCGAAGATTGCCTTTAAAAAAGGCTTCGAGGATGGTTTGAACGTAAATCTTGTACCTTATACACTTACAGAAGATCAGTGGGCAGAGGTTGAACACATAGCCGAGACCCGCTATCGCAACAACGATTGGACGTTCAGACGATAATAGTAAAAAATCGAAATCTCAACAAGAGATCTCGATTTTTTATTTTTGCTCTGTAAAGATCAGAAAAAAAGATGTCAAGATATTAATTTTTTTTGAAAAATAGCAGGAATTTTTGAAAACCAAGAGTTTGTACGGTTTTTTAAAACTACCAAATTATACAAATCTAGAATAAAGCCAATTCATTAATAAAATCATCATAAATTTACAAGAATCAAGGGATTGCTGTAAAATCCTCATGATTTTAAGTTTGACAATTTTTTTTCTTTGACATGAGGTTTACGTATATATAGTATAAGGGTAGAACTTATACATACAAGATATAGATATGCATCCGTATGTGATTTGAATTGAGGAGGAGAAATATGGACACAGTCGCAACTGTTAAAAAGGGTATTAACATTGATGCTCTCAATAGTGATATAGCTCAATTTCCACAAGTACACCCCGTAACTTCTACGATGAAAACAACACATAAAGGTGTTTCTCGGCTGGTCATGCTAGACCGATACAGCTTTAAAGACACAGAGAAGAAAACGTTAAAACCAGGTGATTTTGTTGTATTAACGGTAAAAGAGGATCCGAAATTTCCGGCAAGAGGGCTAGGTTATATTCAATCTGTCAATTGGGACGATAAAAACGCAGTCGTATTAGTTGAAGATGAGTTTAAAGCTGTACTAGAGAAGCCGGAAGAAGCTGAATCTGGCTTGATCACACGTTCACTTGATGTGATGGACAAGCCGTTAGAAGTTTACTACGAGCAGATCGCGCTGAGAAATGCAACAGGGTTAGCATCTGTGGAGACAACGGAAGAAAAGCGCCAAGAATCATTCCAAAAGTTTTACAAAGAACTTTCAGAGATGAATTTTGTACCCGCTGGCCGCGTTTTATATGGCGCAGGCGCAGAAACGGATGTAACGTATTTCAACTGTTACGTGATGCCGTATGTAAAAGATTCGCGTGAAGGCATCTCAGATCACCGTAAGCAAGTTATGGAGATCATGAGTCGCGGCGGCGGAGTTGGGACGAACGGATCTACACTTCGACCGAAGAACGCACTAGCTAGAGGCGTAAACGGGAAATCATCTGGATCTGTATCCTGGCTGGATGACATCGCGAAGTTAACGCATCTGGTTGAGCAGGGAGGAAGTCGCAGGGGGGCCCAGATGATCATGCTGGCCGACTGGCATCCTGACATCATCGATTTCATTATTTCAAAGATGCAAAATCCTCGCATTTTACGTTACTTGATTGAAAATACGAACGACGAGAAGATCAAACAAGTTGCACAAGATAAATTAAAATTCACACCGCTGACACCAGCTCAAAAAGCGATGTATGAAGGAATCCTTCGCTATAAGGATATTCCAGGAACAGGTGGATTTGATTCTGACGTTTTACGCGATGCAGAAACAATGCTTCGAGATGGAGGAACATACAGCGTTCATAATTCTGAGTTCTTAACTGGAGCAAATATCTCAGTTACGATCACAAAAGAATTTATGGAAGCTGTAGAAAATGATACTGAATATCTTTTGCGTTTTCCAAGTGTTGAAGCTTACACGCCAGAAGAGATGGAAGCATACAACAACGAGTGGCATGAAGTCGGAGATGTTCGTGTTTGGGAAGAGAAAGGCTATGGTATTCGCGTCTACAAACGAATTCAAGCGCGTGAACTGTGGAACTTGATCAACATTTGCGCAACATACTCTGCTGAGCCAGGTATTTTCTTTATTGATAATGCAAATGACATGACGAACGCTACCGCTTATGGACAAAAGGTTGTAGCAACGAATCCGTGTGGAGAACAACCACTTGCACCGTACAGTGTCTGCAACCTTGCTGCAGTCAACCTTGGAAACATGGCTGACAAAGAAAACAAAACGGTCGACTTTGATAAGCTGAAACAAACGGTTGAAGTTGGCGTACGTATGCAGGACAACGTAATTGATGCAACACCATACTTCTTAGAACCAAACCGTGTCCAAGCACTAGGGGAACGTCGTGTAGGACTTGGTGTAATGGGACTTCATGACCTTTTAATCTATTGCGAGACCGTTTACGGATCTGAAGAAGGAAATAAGCTTGTTGACCAAATTTTTGAGACGATTGCTGTTACGGCTTACCGCACTTCCATCGAGCTTGCAAAAGAGAAGGGAAGTTTCCCATTCTTAGAAGGCGATTCAGATGAGTCGACTAACGAGTTGCGTAGACGATTTACTGAAACGGGTTATATGAAAAAGCTTCCTGAAGATCTACGGAAAGACATTTTAGAATTCGGGATTCGTAACTCTCACTTGTTAACTGTTGCTCCAACTGGATCCACAGGAACCATGGTTGGCGTTTCTACAGGATTAGAGCCTTACTTCTCATTCTCATACTTCCGCAGTGGTCGTCTTGGAAAGTTTATTGAAGTAAAAGCTGATATCGTAAAAGAATATTTAGACAGCAATCCAGAAGCGAACGAAAATGAGCTTCCTGAATGGTTTGTGGCTGCAATGGAGCTTGCACCGGAAGCACATGCAGATACGCAATGTGTCATCCAGCGTTGGGTAGACAGCTCAATCTCAAAAACGGTTAACGCTCCGAAAGGTTATACGGTGGATCAAGTTCAAAAAGTCTACGAACGCCTTTATAAGGGTGGAGCAAAAGGTGGAACGGTTTACGTTGATGGAAGCCGCGACTCACAGGTTCTTACACTAAAAGCAGAAGAGACATTTGAACAAACTGAGATCGATCTTGGTATGGAAGAAGAAAAAAGCAAAGTTGTTATTTTAGATACGATTACTGATCTTCGTTCTACAGATGTAACCATCGGTAACGAAGTTGGGAACACTTGCCCGGTATGTCGAAAAGGGAAAGTAAAAGAAATCGGTGGCTGTAACACGTGTACAAATTGTAATGCTCAATTAAAATGCGGATTATAAGAAAGCAAGGGAAGGAACTGGAAAAGTTCCTTCCCTTTTCTTTTGTCGATATTAGCACATACTAAATCCATCATTTGTGATAAAAATTGTGGGGTGTGTGACTATGGCTGGTGCCAATAAACCGTTTATGCCGCAGTTGATCTATTTCGAACCGCGTGCATTAGAGTATCCATTAGGAAAAGAATTGTTCGACCGTTTTAGCAAGTTAGAAGTTGAAATCAGGGAGACAACATCACATAACCAAATTCGTGATTTGCCAGGAGACAATGATTTTCAAAAATATAGAACAGCTAAATCAACGCTAGTTGTCGGTATTAGAAAAACGTTAAAGTTTGATACATCAAAACCATCTGCAGAATACGCGATTCCTCTCGCAACTGGATGTATGGGACATTGTCATTATTGTTATCTGCAGACGACACTCGGCAGCAAGCCGTATCTACGAACTTATGTGAATACAGATGAGATCTTTGCTCAAGCTGAAAAGTATATGCAGGAACGATCACCAGAGATCACACGATTCGAAGCTTCATGTACATCTGATATTGTCGGCATCGATCATCTAACACATAATCTAAAAAGAGCGATTGAATTTTTTGGAGCAACAGATCTAGGAAGACTTCGATTTACGACGAAATATCATCATGTAGATCATTTACTTGATGCAAAACACCAAGGTAGAACGCGTTTCCGTTTTAGTGTAAATTCAAACTATGTGATAAAGAACTTCGAACTTGGAACAAGTCCGCTTGAAGAGCGCATTAATGCTGCCATTAAAGTGGCTGAAGCAGGATATCCATTAGGATTTATCGTGGCACCTCTTTACCTTCATAAAGATTGGGAAGAAGGCTATGAAGAACTTTTTGATATCTTAGAAGCGAAAATACCAAAGCATTTAACGAATGATCTTACGTTTGAACTGATTCAGCACCGATTTACGAAACCTGCAAAGCGTGTTATCGAAAAAAACTACCCAAAATCAAAGCTTGAGATGAATGAAGAAGAGCGGAAATATAAATGGGGAAGATATGGAATCGGAAAATATGTTTATCAAGATGATCAGGCGACAAGACTGCGTGAAACGGTAGAGAATTATATTCATACGATGTTTCCACAAGCAAAGATCGAATATTTTACTTGATCAAATGACAAGACAGCTTCCCTTGTCACGCTTACCATTCTATAGTATCCTTTTTATAGAGACCAAGCTGGTTTAGTATAGGGAGTGAACAATTTGCCGCCAACCCCAAGTATGGAAGACTATATAGAACGCATCTATGCCCTAATTGAAGAGAAAGGCTATGCCAGGGTATCAGATCTTGCTGAGAACCTAGAAGTGCATCCCTCTTCAGTAACCAAGATGATTCAAAAGCTCGACAAAGGCAAGTATGTCGTTTATGAAAAATACAGAGGCTTTGTTCTTACACCGAATGGAAAGAAACTTGGAAAACGTTTAGTGTACAGACACGAGTTACTTGAAGAATTCTTAAAAGTGATTGGGGTCGACCAAGAGAACATCTACCAAGATGTTGAGGGTATCGAACATCATTTAAGCTGGAACGCTATCGATCGAATTGGAGATCTAGTTCAGTTCTTTGAAGAAGATGAAAATAGAATAAAGTCATTAAGAGAAGTTCAAGCAAAAAATGAAGAACAAGAACAATCATAAATTTTTTATGGTTGTTTTTATTTTGGATTTTTTGTGTGGTGCGGTGTATGGAAACACAAGTGGACAGTAAAACCTGAGAAGTGGACAGTATTTTTCTAAAAAGTGGACAGTATGCAAAACCTTTTAAACTACACTGATGATCAATGAAGGAACAAACCAACTTTTTTTAGCTATGACAAAAGACTTTATTTTGAAAAATCGGTTATAAAGGACATCTTCTGCTGATTAGGATAATAGTGGAGGAGATGTTTATGCGAATTGATGGTGTTTTTTCAGGTGGAGGCATCAAGGCGCTTTCGTTGATTGGTGCTGTTGAAGCAGCTGAGAATCGGGGACTCAGTTTTGAGAGGGTAGCTGGGACAAGTGCGGGGGCACTGATGGCTGCTTTGATCAAGGCAGGCTATACGGCGGGTGAAATGAAAGATATTATTGATAAATTAGACTTTAGAAAATTTCTTGATACGAGTAAAACGATAGTACCTGTACCTTTTATGAACTGGTTGAAGCTTTATTGGAAACTTGGTCTGTTTAAGGGGGATTATCTGGAGAACTGGGTAGCTTCTCTTCTAGCGGCACGTGGAATTGTTACGTTTGCGGATATTCCATATGGCAGTCTTAAGATTATTGCGTCAGATATTTCTCGAGGCAGGCTGATCGTTCTGCCAGATGATCTTGAGGAATACGGTTTATTGCCAGAGCGTTTTCCAGTGGCACGAGCGGTTAGGATGAGTTGCAGTCTTCCTTATTTCTTCTATCCGATCAAACTTTTCAATCGTGTTGGACAAAAAAGTTTGATTGTTGATGGAGGCGTTTTGAGTAATTTTCCGATGTGGCTTTTCCAGAGGAAAGATAGGGTGCCCGTTCGGCCGGTGTTAGGTTTTCAATTAAGTTCATATATCAACGACCACATTCCAACACACAATGTGAAGAATGCGGTTCAGCTTTTTAAAGCATTGTTTGAAACGATGATGCAAGCACATGATAACCGATACATTGATTCCCACGATGCAAGGGATATTATTTTTATGCCTGTAAAGCATGTATCCGTTATCGATTTTCAACTGTCTTCAGAAGCGAAGAATGAACTTTATACCATTGGCCATGATCGTGCTGAGCAATTCTTACAAAGCTGGATTGCAAGTAAGCGATATCCAAATCCAGCATATAAAAATCGAGCCTAATCCTTAAAAGGAGGCTCGATTTTTTTTCTTATTCTTTTTTCCTTCGATCACGGTTAAGTGATGTTCACGTGTTTTCTTTCTTTGAGCGGAACTCTTTGCAGTCTTTTTGCTCGAAAACAATGGAGAGGCAGCTTTTGCCGGCTTTTGGTTCGTACCATAGCGTTTTTGAGATTGCTTGACTGCTTTTCTATACTTGCCGTTTACACCCGATGAGGTTCTGCGAAAGATAAAGTAAAACACGGCGACCACTGCTGCCCCGATCAGAATGGTCGTAAATAATTGACGAGGTGAAGTGACTAGTTGATAAAGAATACCGACAACAGCCAGTGAAATAACAAACCAAATGATAGGATGCAATCTTCTATGATTCTGTTGCAACAGGTTCACCTCCTTATGATTAAACGATTTTACTTGCGTTAAGTTCACTTTCATAGGATGCGTCACGACGTAACATTTCATTAAAAGAAATAATAGAAACTTCTATTTGTTTTTCATCGGGTTCTTTCGTTGTTAGAAGCTGAAGCCATAAACCAGGATATCCTAGGTAACGAAGAACAGGAACATCTCTTAGTTTATTAGTTAACTGTAATACTTCAAAAGATACCCCTAAAACCACAGGAATAAGCGCAAGTCTGCATAAAATTCTTAGCCATAACGGATCTGATGGAAAGAAATAATAGATGAACATGCCCACGATTACCGTAAATAGAATAAAACTGCTGCCGCAACGATAATGAAGTCTTGAATGCCTCTTTACGTTTTCAACGGTGAGCTCGTCTCCTGCTTCATACGTGTTGATTACTTTGTGTTCAGCTCCGTGATACATGAATACTCTCTTGATCGCGGGTGTTAAAGAAACAAAATAGATGTAGCTTAATAAAAAGATAAACTTGAACAGACCTTCTAACAGATTCTGCCCTAAGTGCCCGGGCACGATAAAACGAAAAGCTTCTGCTAAAAAAACGGGTACGAGCGTAAAGACAAATTTTCCGAAAAGGAAAGATAAGACACCGATGATGGCTAAAGAAAAGAAAAAGGCAAATTTAGATGGTTTATCTTCTTCCTCTTTTTCTTCTTCACCGGGGTTAACACCAAATCGTTCAGCTGAAAAATTTAAATGCTGAGTACCGTTCATACTCGCTTCGATTATGGCAATAAATCCTCTTAAGAAAGGAATCTTCTTTAATTTTGATAAAACAGGAGAAGGTTTCTTCTTAAGTTCGAAATACTCAATCGTATCGTCATTTCTGCGTATTGCCGTTACATATGTGTGCTTTCCGGCAAACATAACCCCTTCTAATACGGCCTGGCCGCCGTAAGCGGGCTTTTTCTCTTTTGTCATGTTGAACCCCCAGCCTAAAGTTTTGTAGGTACTTTCTATTCTACAGGAAAGCGGGATATTCCTCCACAAAGGATGATTGTATTTTTCCCATTTTATACATGTTTTACACGGAATATGATTGGTTGCAGTGTGAGAAGTTTGGGCAATGGTTTTGTGGACATACTAGTAGTGTTGGAGGTGGTCGTTAATGAGCGATTCAAAACTAGAACAAAATAAACAGGAATCTCAATCTTCATTTATGAGCAGAGTAGTTGGTGTTGGCTTCTTTGGAGGCTTGATCTGGGCTTGTTTCGGATTTATTGCCTATTATTTAAATTTCTCAAAGGTAGGTCCCGCACTTGTTTTGGCGCCATGGGCACTTGGAAAGTGGAAAACAGAGTGGATTGGTCAACTGATCAGTATTTTGATTATTGCTCTGCTTTCGATCTTAGTCGCTATCGCTTATCGCTATGCGTTTGCCAAGATCAAATCCATGTGGGCTGGTATTCTTTTTGGTGTAGCACTGTGGGGAATCGTCTTTTTCTTGCTTCATCCGATTTTTCCAGGATTGGAACCTATGAATACGATAGGTAAGAATACGATTACAACGACGCTCTGCATCTATATTTTATATGGTGTTTTCGTAGGTTATTCGATCTCATTTGAATACAGTGAACGTTATGGCCAGTCCCAAGGAAACAAGGAATCAACACAGAGTTCGTAACTATTCAAAAGAACAGACGCTATGATAGAATGTTTTATGAACATTCTATTTTTTTATGCGAAGGCTAGGTGTTTCAGGTGAAAAACAGAAAATGTCTTGTTATAAACGGACCGAATTTAAACCGATTAGGTAAACGTGAGCCTGGCATATATGGTGCGCAAACTCTGGAAGATCTTAAAGCGGAACTTGATTCATTTTCAAGAGAGCTACTCATGGACCTTTCGTTCGAACAGAGCAATAATGAAGGAGATATCATTGATTTCATTCATGGAGCTGAAGGTGAGTTTTGTGGTATCGTTCTAAACGCAGGTGCCTATACTCATTATAGTTATGCGATTAGAGACGCGATTGCCAGTGTGGATGTCCCCGTGATCGAAGTCCACTTATCAAATGTGCATGCTCGGGAAGAATTCCGACATAAATCTGTTATTGCTCCAGTTACGATCGGACAGATTTCAGGATTTGGTTTTGATAGTTATAGATTAGCTCTTCAAGTTTTTCATAATCAACTTAAAGGGGATACGTTATGAATCGTGTAGAACGGGCAAGAAAATTATTCGATACGTTTGATATTGATGCACTTTTAGTTACATCTTCTTCAAACCGTTTTTATTTAAGTGGTTTTAAAGGAAGCTCAGGAGTACTTTTGATCACGAAAGAAGAAGCGATTTTAGTAACTGATTTCCGATATAAGACCCAAGCTCTAGAACAAGCAGAAGGTTATCGTGTTGTGATGCACACGGATCCGATTCCGCAAGAGGTTGCAAAGTTAACGAATGAGCTTTCAATTTCTAAGCTTGGTTTCGAGCAAGACCATGTTACATACTCTACATACCGTACATATGAGACACAATTAAATAGCAATACGACTGAACTTGTTCCAGTATCCGGTCTTGTAGAAAAGTTGCGCTTGATTAAGGATGAATCAGAGATTAAGATAGTAAAGGATGCAGCATCTATTGCCGATGCCGCTTTTTCACATATTATCGAGTATATTCGCCCAGGACTTACTGAGCGGGAAGTATCGAACGAACTAGAATTCTTCATGAGAAAAAATGGAGCCATCTCTTCATCGTTTGATATTATTGTGGCCTCTGGCTACCGATCAGCCCTTCCGCATGGTGTTGCCTCAGATAAGAAGATTGAAACGGGTGAATTAGTAACCTTGGATTTTGGAGCATACTACAAAGGTTATTGTTCGGATATCACACGTACGGTAGCCATCGGAAATGTTTCAGATGAGCTGAAAGAGATCTACCAAGTCGTATATGATGCACAGATGCTAGGAATGAAAGGCATCAAACCAGGAATGACAGGTAAGGATGCAGATGCGTTAACTCGTGATTACATCGCTTCAAAAGGATATGGTGATTACTTTGGGCATTCTACAGGACATGGAATTGGCTTAGATGTTCATGAGGGACCAGCTTTATCTATGAAGTCTGATACGATTCTTGAACCAGGAATGCTTGTGACAGTCGAACCTGGTATTTATATCTCAGGTCTAGGCGGAGTTCGAATCGAAGACGATGCACTCGTCACAAAAGATGGCAATGAATCACTTACGCACTCTACTAAAACCCTCTTAACGTTAAGTTAAGGTATTTCAGGAGGATAAAAACATGATTTCAGTAAACGATTTTAAAACAGGATTAACGATTGAGGTTGACAACGGGATCTGGCAAGTTCTCGAGTTCCAACACGTAAAGCCAGGCAAAGGTGCGGCATTTGTTCGCTCTAAACTTCGTAACCTTCGCACAGGTGGTATCCAGGAAAAAACGTTCCGCGGTGGAGAAAAAGTAGCAAAAGCTCATATCGAAAACCGTAAGATGCAATACTTATATGCATCTGGAGATACGCACACGTTCATGGATAACGAGTCTTATGAGCAAATTGAACTTCAAGCTTCTCAAATCGAGTACGAGTTGAAGTACTTGCTTGAAAACATGACTGTTCACATCATGACATATCAAGGTGAAACGATTGGTGTTGAACTTCCAAACACAGTTGAGTTAGTAGTGGCTGAGACTGAACCTGGTATTAAAGGCGACACAGCTTCTGGTGGAACTAAGCCAGCAACGCTTGAAACAGGCTTGATCGTACAAGTTCCTTTCTTCGTAAACCAAGGTGACAAGCTGATTATCGATACAAGAAATGCGGCTTACGTTTCTCGTGCATAGGCTATAGTATTTAAACCTCATTCCATCTTTGGAGTGAGGTTTTTTTATGTGGCAGACAGTGAACAAGATTGATGGCGTAACCACTAGAAAGGAAAAAAGATGCAATGTTTGTTTGAGTTTGGGGTATCTGACATCTCTTGGTTGTCGATTTTTGTAGACTCGCGGATATATGGCAAAAACTCGCGGGATTAATACCAAAACTCGCGGAATAAAGTAAGGGATTTTTTGATTCTTTTAAAAATTTTCAGGAATTCTTACCTAAAATACCCCACTCCGTATTAGTGAGAATACAGTTGCTAGAACCGAAATGCACATATATGGTTGTCTTTAAGTAAAACAGCCTGTTATACGCTAAACTAGCACCAAAAGATAAATTTTCATGAATAATAACCACGATCCTCCTCATTTTATTGCTAATAGATTACATCCTAATCCATTCATTTCAAACACAAGTGTACTTAGATCAATGGAGCTGCTTGCACCATAAAAAATCTTCCCGTCTAGACAGGATTCTCCGCGTAGTATTTCATTATCATTCTATCAAAGCCCTCTCTATCTTCTCTTCTAACTTTAAACTTTAACCCACCTTTATTGGCATAAAGCTTAAATGTCAGCCATACGTTTATAGTACTAGCCTCTTAAAGGAGAAATCGGTCATGGATACGATCTTTAGACTTTTTCCAGATAACATACAGCACACCTTAAAAAATTTACCGCCATCTGTCCTTCAATCTGTAGAAGAGATCAGGGTTCGAATTGGACAACCGATAGAGATCCTTTGTTGGGGTAAACCGATCTACCCGACTGAGGGTCTGATCTCGGCTGAAGAGTCGCAAGTATTGCTCAATCGGTTAAGTCAGCACTCACTCTACGCACTTGAAGAAGAACTAAAAAGAGGTTATATCACCATATCAGGCGGTCATCGTGTTGGTCTAGCTGGAAAAGTGATCAATGAACATGGATTCGTAAAAGCCATCAAAGATATTAGTTCGTTTAACGTAAGGATAGCGAGAGAGAAAATTGGCATCGCCGAACCGCTTATTTCTTATCTTTTTCAAAAAAAATGGGTCAATACATTATTAATCGGTCCGCCGCAAACGGGGAAAACCACGTTATTAAGAGATATTGCGAGGATTGTTAGTTGTGGCGTTCAAAAAAGGAACATCCCTTCTTTTAAAGTTGGAATCGTAGATGAGCGCTCTGAAATAGCAGGTTCCATAAAGGGTGTCCCTCAACATACCCTTGGAAGACGTGTTGATGTTCTCGATGCATGCCCAAAAGCGGAAGGGATGATGATGCTCATTCGTTCGATGAGTCCTCAAGTGATGATCGTCGATGAAATCGGTCGAAAAGAAGATGGTGAAGCGATTTTAGAAGCGATGCATGCAGGGGTTCAAATGATTTTTACCGCACATGGCAGCTCTGTTGAAGATGCTATGAAACGTCCAGTGATGAAACCATTAGGAGATCTTTCATTGTTTGAAAGGTATGTTATCTTGAGCCGCGATAAGGGACCAGGTACGATTGAAAGAATTTATGATGGAGCATTGAATGAGATCTACAGCTCGTCTGGTGTTAGAGCATGATGAGTTGGTTAGGTGCGATCGCCATCCTTTCAGCCACTACGATCTTTGGTTTTGAGTGGGCAAAACGGGTAAGAGAACGACCTAAGAAGTTAAGAGAACTAAAAGTGACGCTACAAGCCTTGGAGGCTGAGATCGTGTATGGATCTACCCCGCTTCATGAGGCATTTTTGCATATTGGAAGACCTTTAAGAGAACCGTTGTCCACTTTCTTCCTTACCATTTCAGACCGATTAGTGGAAGGTGAACTTTCGGTGCAAGAAGCATGGGATTTACAGTTGGCTGTTCTGGCTAAAGAGACTTCTTTTAAGATGGGTGAGATTGAGGTGCTTCGCCAATTTGGCGCGACTCTTGGCAGGCATGACAAAGAGCATCAGCAGAAGCAGATTCAATTGACGCTTGCTCATCTTAATCGTGAGGAAAAAGAAGCAAGAGACATACAGGAACGTTATGAAAAAATGTGCAAAAGTCTTGGAGTCCTAATGGGACTTTTAATCGTTATTCTCTTACTGTAACAAGGAGGTACCATCGATGGGATTGGATGTAAACGCAGTGTTTCAGATCGCTGGGCTTGGGATAATTGTCGCGATGCTTCATACCGTTTTAAAGATGATCGGCAAAGAGGATTATGCCCATTGGGTCACTCTATTAGGTTTTGTTGTTGCTCTCTTTATGGTCATTACTCTTTTAGATGATTTGTTTCAGAAGGTAAAAGGGGTCTTTTTGTTTCAGAATTAAGGAGGGGGCCAGATTGGAAATTATCCAAATTGTTGGTTTTGGACTGGTTGCTGCTTTTTTAGCATTAGTCCTTAAAGAACAAAAAGCAAATTTTGCTTTTTTGGTCACACTCATGGTTGGAGCAGGAATCTTTTTATTCTTGATTGATAAGATCGGACAAATTCTAACGATGCTTCAACGACTTGCCATCAACGCAAACGTAAACATGGTCTATGTTGAAACGTTGTTAAAAATAATCGGAATCGCATATATTGCAGAGTTTGGCGCACAGATCACACGAGATGCAGGTCAGGGAGCTATTGCTTCTAAGATCGAACTAGGTGGGAAGATACTGATTCTGGTGATGGCGATACCGATCTTAACGGTTATTATCGAGACCGTGCTGACGCTTATTCCGAAATAAGAAAGCAGGTTGTAAAGATGCAGAAAGTGATGATGCGGACAAGTCTTCTTCTATTCATATTCTTTTCCTTCAACCTATTGGGTCCCATAGAATCCGCATCAGCGAGCTCGATCACTTCAAAAATGGTAGATCAACAAGTTTCCTCCATGCAGTTAGATGAGATCAAACAATATTGGGATAGCATCTCCAAAGAGTATGGCGGTTTCTTGCCGGAAAGCCAGAAAGGGACCTTCCTTGAATTTGTAAAAGGAGAGAAAGATTTTTCAATAAAAGGTTACATGCTCGGTCTTTTAAAATTTATGTTTCATGAACTTGCTGTTCACGGAAAGCTGCTTGGAACCTTAATTCTGCTCACCGTTTTCAGCATGCTCCTTCAATCCATCCAGAATGCTTTTGATCGATCTGCTATTTCAAAAGTGGCTTATGGCATTATCTATATGGTCTTGATCATCTTAGCTTTAAACAGCTTTCACGTTGCCATCTCTTATGCGACAGAAGCGATCGATAATATGTTAAGTTTCATGATTGCACTTATACCCCTTCTTCTTGCCTTGATGGCTTCTGTAGGAAGCATTGCTTCAGTCGCTTTTTTTCATCCGGTTATCTTGTTTTTAGTAAATACAAGCGGTCTATTAATAAAGAATTTTGTATTGCCGCTTCTTTTTTTATCTGCACTATTAAGCATCGTTTCTACGATGTCAGAGCATCACAAAGTTACTCAGTTGGCCAAGCTTTTGCGCAATGTCAGCATGGGAGCGCTCGCCTTTTTTTTCACGGTATTCCTCGGTGTCATGAGCGTGCAAGGGGCAACAGCAGCAGTGGCAGATGGCATTACGATCAAGACCGCAAAATTCATAACAGGAAATTTTATTCCGGTCGTCGGACGCATGTTTACAGATGCGACAGATACAGTTATGAGCGCTTCTATCTTGCTTAAAAACTCGGTCGGCATAATCGGAGCACTCTTGTTGCTTCTACTCGCTATCTTTCCTGCCATCAAAGTTTTAATACTAGCTTTTATATATAGCATGGCTGCAGCCCTCCTTCAGCCTTTAGGCGGTGGGCCGATCGTTGAATCGTTAGGCATCATCGGTAAGAGCGTCATGTTTATCTTTGCCGCCCTTATGACGGTTTCGATCATGTTCTTTTTAGCGATAACGATTATAATCGCAGCTGGCAACGTTACACTGATGGTCCGATAGGAGGTGGGTCATGGCATTCTTAACCGAATGGATAACCAATATTATTATTCTTGTACTATTGGCTGGAGTCATCGAGCTGTTGTTACCCGGCAATCAATTTCAAAATTATATCAAGATGGTGGTAGGATTACTCATTCTGCTTGCCATGCTCTCGCCACTGTTCAAACTAATAAACTCGGATCTCGATCAAGTATTTCTTGCTATGGATCTACCAGCCGCTGCGAAGGAAGACGAAATAAAAAATTCGATAGAAGAGAATAAAAGTGAAATACAATCCGCACAACGTGCATATATATTAGAGCAAATGGCTGTCCCAATGAAAAAACAAGTTCAAGAGGAGTTGAAACAGACTTATGAGTTAGAGATAGTCAATCTTCAAATTCAAACGGAAATCGGTAAAGAGCCGTTGGAACCTGAAGATATTAGGGGTGCCAAAGTGGTACTAGCCAAGTATCACGATCAAGCAGAGATCTCTGAAGTATCAGAAGTGGATGTAAGTGTTTCTGGTCCAGAGAGAAAAGAATCTCTCGAACAACCGGTTTCAAGCGAAGTCATCCAGTTCCTAGCTGATCAATGGCAGCTGAATGCAGACCATGTTGATGTACATTTGGAAGGGGGAGAGGAGTCATCCCAATGAAACGTTCATTTTGGGAACAGATAAAAAAACGGCTGCAGCTTAGTGATAAAGCAGGGAATAAACAAAAGTACTTACTTGTCTTACTCCTATTGGGAATTTCTCTTATGTTTATTAGCAAGATGATAGACTCCCCTGCTCAAAAAAGTTCATTGAACGGGCTAGTGCCAGAAACGAAAGTTAAATCTGAGGCGGTTTTTAAACAAGCGAAAGAAGTCACAGACAAGAATATTAAAACTTATGAAGATCGTTACTCGAACGAACTGAAAGATCTATTAGAGCAAATGCAAGGTGTAGGCAAAGTGTCAGTCTGGGTTGAACTCTCCACAACAGAGAAAAAAGAGTTCGTTACAGATGATAGCACACAGAGTCAAACAACTTCTGAAAATGATAAGAATGGCGGCAAGAGAACCATAGAAGATCAAAAGATTGATGAAAAAGTAGTTATCATCTCAAATGATGGCAGAGAAGAGCCGATCATCGTTACAACAGAAAAACCAAAGATTAAAGGTGTAGCCGTGTTGGCGCAAGGTGCAGAGAACATCCAGACAAAGTCTATGATCATAGAGCTCGTTAAAAAAGTTTTTGATATAGGCAGTGACCAGATTTTCGTAGGACCAAAAAATCCTGAGGGGGAATAATCAAATGTTATTGAAAAAACAAACCGTTTGGCTTCTAACTATGCTTAGCTTAATCATTGTATTGTCGGTGTACTACATTACAGCGCCTGGTGGAACAGATGATCTTGCTTACTTGGAGGCAGGAAAGAAGTCAGGTAAAGAAGCGACAGTTTCAGGTGTTGCAAACGATGATGTGTTTACAGCACTTCGCCTTGAGCGAGATGAAGTTCGTGATGAGATGAGTGCTGACTATGTAGCGGTCGCAGGATCTGAGGATGCTTCTGCTGAGGTTCAAGCTGATGCTTGGGCGAAGATGACAGAGCTTCAGTCACTTACGATGCAAGAATCAACGGTAGAAACATTGATCAAATCGATGGGATTCAATGATGCTTTAGTTAGCACGATGAACAATGAGATCAAAGTAATCGTAAAAGCTGATAAACTATCGAAAAAAGAAGTCGTTGAGATCATGAATGTGGCAAACGAACATCTTGGCAGTAATAAAACGGTAGCTGTTGAATATCATGCATCTAAATAATTCAGAGTTTTAAAGCCGGAAGTTCCGGCTTTTTTCTTTTTCTGTTTTCATGATATATTGGATGGAAACTTAAAGCGTCTGCGTTAATTAAGTTTGCATTTCTTTGTGACGGGAAATGATAGAAAAATGTGAAGAGTATTCGCAAACGCTTACAATGTTAAGTGTTATCGTGTACTATTAACTTGAACATGATTCTAATGTATCCACGAAAAGAGAAATATGGTATATTACATGTGTTAAGACCTAGTCACAATAGAAGGTGCTAAATAAAAAATCTAAACTGGATAGGATTGTTAAAAGGAGTAGAGATCATGCTAAAAATTCAAGAAATCCGTGAATTGATTAAACTTATTGACAAATCAAGTATCAACGAATTCAAATACGAAAACGACGGCTCTAAGATTGTTCTGAAAAAGGACAGTGGTACGGTCGTTTCTCATGGAGCAGAAGAAGTTGTTTCTCAACCCGTTGTCACTCAAGCGCCACCAGTAAAAGAGCAGGCTCCTGCAGCTGAAACAGTGAAAGAGAACACAGAAGTTAAACAACAAACAGAGAAGGCAGAAGAAGACGCTGACTTACATAAAGTAGTCTCGCCTATGGTAGGAACGTTCTATGCTGCTTCATCTCCAGATGTTGAAGCATTTGTTAAGCCAGGGGATAAAGTTTCAAAAGATAGCATCGTTTGTATTATTGAAGCAATGAAATTATTTAATGAGATCGAATCTGAAGTGAATGGTGAAATCGTAAAAGTATTAGTTGAGAACGGGCAATTAGTAGAATACGGACAACCTCTGTTCCTTGTGAAAGCAGAATAGGAGGGTATGTCTATGATTAAAAAGCTATTAGTAGCAAACCGTGGTGAGATTGCTGTAAGGATAATTCGAGCATGCAAAGAACTTGGTGTTGAAACAGTAGCCGTTTATTCAGAAGCTGATAAAGATGCCTTGCATGTCCGTTTGGCAGATGAGGCTTATTGTATCGGACCGACTGCTTCAAAAGATAGTTACCTAAACTTCACTAACATAATGAGCGTTGCCACACTAACTGGTTCAGAAGCGATCCATCCTGGATATGGATTTCTGGCAGAGAACGCCGACTTTGCAGAACTTTGCAGCGAATGTAATGTAATATTTGTTGGTCCAAGTTCTGAAGCAATCAACAAGATGGGTATTAAAGATGTTGCAAGAGCAACGATGGCGGATGCTGGAGTTCCAATCGTACCAGGTTCTGACGGGATTATTAGGGACAAGGAAGAAGCCATTGAACTCAGCAACAAAATTGGGTATCCTGTAATTATTAAAGCAACAGCAGGCGGTGGGGGTAAAGGGATCCGCGTAGCAAAGAATGAAACGGAACTCTTAAAAGGCATTGCGATCACTCAGCAAGAAGCAGCAACTGCTTTTGGTAACCCTGGTGTGTATATTGAGAAATACATTGAAGATTTCCGACATGTTGAAATACAGGTGCTTGCAGATAACCATGGGAATGTGATTCATTTAGGAGAACGAGACTGCAGTATCCAAAGACGTCTTCAAAAGCTCTTAGAAGAGACTCCATCTCCTGCCATCTCACCATCTAAACGCCAAGAGATGGGAGAAGCGGCAGTAAAAGCAGCCGAAGCCGTTCAATATTCTGGTGCTGGAACAGTTGAATTTATCTTTGATCATAATACAGGGGATTTCTATTTCATGGAGATGAATACTCGTATCCAGGTAGAACATCCTGTAACTGAGATGGTAACTGGAATTGATCTTATCAAAGAACAGATTAAAGTAGCTTCAGGTGAGAGATTGCGATACAAGCAAGAAGATATTGAGTTTGATGGCTGGTCGATCGAATGCAGAATAAATGCTGAGAATCCAGAGAAAAACTTTATGCCATCTGCTGGGAAGATTGAAATGTATCTTCCACCAGGCGGTCTAGGTGTTCGAGTGGATTCAGCTGTATATCCTGGCTATACGATTCCACCATTTTATGATTCTATGATTGCTAAAGTTATTACTTACGGAAATACTAGACAAGAAGCGATCGACCGTATGAAGCGGGCACTAAGTGAATTCGTGATCGAAGGCATTCATACGACCATTCCGTTCCACCTGCGTCTGTTAAACCATGAGACTTTTGTGAATGGTGACTTTAATACAAAGTTTTTAGAAAATCATGATTTAACTTCAAAAAGTGAATAAGTACGGAGGTGTTTAAGTGATGAACGAACTATCATTTGAAATGGAAAGTTACTCATCAGAATTAGGAAAAGTGGAGATTTCACCTGAAGTCATCGAAGTTATTGCAAGTATTGCAGCTTCTGATGTAGAAGGTGTAGCTTCCATGAGAGGCAGCTTTGCAAGTGGTGTAGTTGAGCGACTTGGAAAGAAAACGCACGGCAAAGGCGTTAAAGTTGAACTATCAGAAGCAGGTATTTCAATTGATGTATACGTATCAATGAAATATGGAGTTGCGATTCCAGATGTAGCTCAAAAAATTCAAGATTACATCAGACAAGCTCTTCTAGACATGACAGCGCTAGAAGCAACAGATATCAACGTATTCGTAGTTGGTGTTCAATTCGATTCAAAAGAAAAACAGAATGAAGCACCAGAAGTAGATTATTAAAAAGATCAAAGGGTGAGTTCTACTTACCCTTTGGTCTTTTTTCTTGTTTTGTATTACGAGTGAATAGTTTGGTGAAGTTGAGTTAGCTCGCCCCGCGGATAGCGGGCACCTGTAATGGAAACCAACTCCCTGCAAAAGCAACAATGAATGATAATACATAAGTAATTACTTTATTAACTATTTAACCCTTAACAGATTGAAAAAAACTGAATGTTCGGAAGGGTTAGTAAGTCCATTGTTCGGATTGTAACGAGTCCTCACAATATGGTATTATGCTAGATAGAAATTGTTCGCAAATAGAAAGGAAGTCGGATTATGAAACGCAGACTTGCCAGAGAAAAGGCATTTCAATCGCTTTTTCAAATTGAAGTAAGTGACATCTCAGCTAATGAAGCTATGGAGCATGTTTTAGAAGGAGAGCCATCAGACGAATTTTTAATAAGTATGGTTCATGGTACCGTTGAAAAGAAAGAAGAAATCGAGCGTTTTCTAACGCCTTATTTAGAGAAATGGAGCTTTTCAAGACTAGCAAACGTAGAACGCGTTGTTCTTCAGATGGCAGCTTACGAGTGGTTGTTCATGGAAGAAGTTCCAAAGAACGTAACGTTGAATGAAGCGATTGAAACAGCAAAAATCTTTGGCGGTGAAGAAGCAGGACGTTTCGTAAATGGAGTCCTAGGAAAGATAATCAAAGATATTAACAAAAATTAATTGAATATAAAAACCAACTACTTTTGAGGGGGACTTTAGAATGGCTGTGTTAGACGGAAAACAAATTGCGAGAGAGATCAGAGAAAAACTTGCAAAAGAGATCCAAGACCTTAAACAAGAAGGAATTGTTCCAGGTTTAGCTGTTATTCTAGTAGGCGATCACCCAGCGTCTCGTTCATATGTATTAGCAAAAGAGAGAACGTGTAAAGAGCTCGGTATGCATTCGGTTTTGACTGAGCTTCCTGAATCTATTTCTGAGAATGAATTGTTACAATACATTCAAGCGTTTAACAATGACGAACAAATCGATGGGATTCTCGTACAACTTCCCCTTCCTTCACATATTAGTGAATCAAAAGTAATTGAAACCATTCTGCCTGAAAAAGATGTAGACGGTTTTCATCCGATTAATATTGGACGCATGCATGCAGGAGATGAGCAGGCTTTTATACCATGTACACCACTAGGGATTTTAGAGATGGTTAAACAAACCGGTGAAGATATTTCAGGGAAACATGTTGTCGTTGTAGGGAGAAGCAACCTTGTTGGAAAACCAGCTGGACAGCTTTTCTTGCAAGAAAATGCGACGGTAACGTTTTGCCACTCAAGAACAAAGAATCTTCGTGAACAAACATTGCAAGCTGATATTTTAATTGCGGCGGTAGGAAAACCGAACCTTATTACAGAAGATATGGTAAAAGCAGGTGCTGTTGTCATTGATGTAGGAGTCAATCGCAAGGAAGATGGAAAGCTTTGTGGAGATGTGGACTATGAGGCCATTAAACCGAAAGCAAAACATATCACTCCTGTTCCAGGAGGGGTTGGTCCTATGACGATCACGATGTTAATGAACAATACGGTTCTTGCTTCAAAATGGAGAAAGCAGTTAAAGGAAGTACATTAATGCAAAACAACAATCGGTATGTTCCAATATCGGCTGTAACCCGGTATATTAAGAGGCTATTTGAAAATGACGGAAACTTACAAGACGTCTGGGTAAAAGGTGAGCTATCTAATGTTAAGCTTCACAGCAGGGGACATTTGTATTTTACGTTGAAAGACGAAAACAGCAGAGTTTCTGCGGTTATGTTTGCAGGAAACAACAGACATCTAAACTTCAAACCTGAAGAAGGAATGAATGTTTTGATTCAAGGTTCATTCTCTGTTTATGAACCTCAAGGACAATACCAGCTCTATGTCAGAACCATGCAGCAAGACGGTGTTGGTAATTTATTTCTAGCGTATGAAAATCTTAAGAATATGTTGGATCAACAAGGGCTTTTTGATCCTATACACAAAAAGCCGCTTCCTAAATTCCCTTCAACGATCGGAGTGATCACTTCACCTACAGGAGCTGCCGTGAGGGATATCGTGACTACTATAAAACGAAGGTTCCCGCTGGCTGCTGTTACTGTCTACCCAGTGCTTGTACAGGGACCAGGTGCTGCTCCATCCATCGTTCGTGCGATCGAACGAGCGAATGCTTTGAATGAATCAGATGTTCTCATCGTGGGACGTGGTGGAGGATCGATAGAAGAGCTATGGGCGTTTAACGAAGAAAGTGTTGCTAGAGCAATCTTTCAATCACATCTGCCGATCATTTCTGCTGTAGGACATGAAACAGACTTTACGATTTCAGATTTTGTAGCGGATTTAAGAGCACCAACACCAACAGCTGCAGCAGAGATGGCAGTGCCTCATCTGGATGAACTGAAGGATCGATTATTCCAAAGAAATGTTCGCTTGAAACGGGTGATGAATGAGTTTGTTGCAGGTCATCAACAGCATCTTTCCAGACTGCAAAAATCATATGCATTTAAGTACCCTACTCAACTGATCAAACAAAAAGAGCAAGAACTGGATAGGTGTATGGATCAATTAAAACGTACGGTTGGAAGTTTTGTTGATCAACATCAGAGTCAACTCTCACAGGTCAAACGTCAACTTTTACTGTTTTCACCTAGAGGACAGCTTCAGAAGGCAAACGAAAGAGTCGTTTCTTTGCATAAGACTTTGCTAAAAGAAACAAATCGTCACGTAAGGCAGCACCAGAGGGATTTCTCAAACAAGATTTCTAGGCTATCTTCCCTAAATCCTCTAGCTGTGATGGATAGAGGTTACAGCTTGACCTATAAACAAGGCAAAGACGAATTGGTCAAGTCCGTATCACAGGTAAAAGCGGGAGATGCATTAACGATAAAGTTAAAAGATGGACAGATTGATTGTCACATCACTGGAACGGAGGCGTCTTTTACGAATGACTGAAAAAACAAGCAAACTTACATTTGAAGAAGCGATGATACAGCTTGAAGAAATCGTAGAAAAGCTTGAACAGGGAGATGTTCCTTTAGAAGAGAGTATCGATCTGTATCAACAAGGAATGAAACTCTCCAAGTTATGTCATACGAAATTACAGAACGTTGAGAAGAAGATGGATACGATTTTGCATGAAGACGGTAAAGAAGAACCATTCGCGATTCAGGAGGAAGATCATTGATAGCGTTTGAACAATATCTTCGAGATAAAAAAACATTGGTTGAAGAAAAAATGGTAGCACATCTAGAAAGATTGGAAGCTCCAGATACATTGAAGAAATCGATGCTATATTCCATTTCAGCAGGCGGAAAACGAATACGTCCGATCTTAGCGCTAGCAGTCATGGATTCATTTGAAAAGAATACAGCTGAACTAGTAGATGTGGTTTGTTCGATCGAATTTGTTCATACGTATTCATTGATTCATGATGACCTTCCTTCTATGGATAATGATGATTATAGAAGAGGAAAACTAACGAACCACAAAGTTTTTGGCGAAGCTCAAGCCATTTTGGCAGGAGATGCACTGTTGACAGAGAGCTTTAGCTTGATCACTAACAACTCTTATTTAACTTCAGACCAAAAAGTTCAAATGATCGCTGTTTTATCAAGAGCTGCAGGTGCAACAGGTATGGTCGGTGGTCAAGTAGAAGACATAGAGGGAGAGAACAAGGAACTCACGTTAGCAGAATTAGAAAGCATTCATGAAAAAAAGACGGGTAAGATGCTTGAATGTTCAGTGATCATAGGAGGAATTGCAGCGAGAGCTTCTGATGAAGACCTTATACATTTAACGAACTATGCACGGCATATCGGGATTGCTTTTCAGATTCAAGATGACATATTAGATGTAACAGGAAATCAAGAAGAAATAGGTAAACCTGTTGGAAGTGATGAGGCTAATCTGAAAACTACTTATCCTAAGATTCTTGGTCTTATTGGGGCAAAGAAAGAAATGGAAAACCATATACATATTTCTTTGGAACATTTAAACAAGATCAACGGAAATACAGGCATATTAGCGTCCATCGCTGACTACATTATAAAAAGAAACCACTAAGAGATTGTTGCGAAATTGGAAGTATGATATGATATTATTTGCTTTGGAGTGGTGCAGTATTCTAGTCAGCCCCCCATTCCTGAAGGCGGGCCTAAAAATCCGCCAAAGGGCACATCGATGAAGTTCCTTGTATTGGCTTGAGGCGCCCAGCCTTGGGTCATCGCTGGGAGTTAAGGTTGAAGGGCGATCCACAATGGCATGTGGGCGAGGACCCTTCTTCCGCGGAGGCCCCCATATTTGCGGTTTGTGTTCAAAAGACCTTACTGCGAAATGGGGTTTGAACCTGCTTAGCTTTTTTTCTTGTTCACAGGAAAAGAAGGCGAGCAGCGTAGCCTGCCTTGAGTGGAGCTTGAGGGGATTATGGTGTGAAAAGCCTGTATCGGTTGGCCGCTGATTATGAGCTTTATACCATATGAAATCTTCTCTGCAAAAGAGGCTAGGGAATGTGCGCGAGGCTGTTGAGGAAAACTCCTAGACTGTTCTGCCCTGACACCTTTTAGGGATTATAGTGCGGACTAAGTGGTAATCTAGTCTAACGTTTGGCGACAGCGTTAAGAAGAGAGTAAAGGGAAACCGCGAACATGGCGACATTTCGTACTCTTCTGGGAAAACCTACTGGACCTAAGCCGCAGTCTTTACTTAATAAGGTGACCACTCCCTATTACATAAAGTGACCAAAAAGTGAGGAGTTATGCATGAAGCATTCCTTTACTAAGACACTCAAATGGAGTACAAGCATTGCCGTTATCACTCTTGTGTTAGCGGCTATTTTTACAGTTGTATCGTCTTTTTTGTTAAATGGAGTTTCGTGGGCGATAGGGATGGGAATCGTGTTTCTAATCGTATTAACCGGGGTTCTGTTTGACATAGTAGGGGTAGCATCAACTGCTGCGAAAGAAGTTCCGTTTCATGCGATGGCTTCTGAGAAGGTACCTGGAGCAAGACATGCTATAATCATTACAAGAAACGCAGATCGTGTAGCGAATTTTTGTAACGATGTTATTGGAGACATCTCTGGAATCGTTAGCGGAACGGCATCTGCTGCAGTAGTAGTAGAACTTACACTTTCTATGGGGAACAGATCTGGATCAAACTCTGAGTATTTGATCTCAATCGTATTCACCAGTGTAGTTGCTGCACTTACTGTAGGAGGCAAAGCGCTAGGAAAATCATATGCGATCAACCACTCAACCTTTATTATTTTTCAGGTTGGGCGTTTATTATATTTTTTAGAGGAAAAATTAAGAATTAAACTGCTATCGCCTGCTAAAAGAGAGAAGAAAAGGCGTTAATGGAAAGAGAGGCATATTCCATGAACCTGGAAGAAATTCAAGATCCTCAGTTTTTAAAAACGTATGAAACTGAACAATTAAATAAATTAGCTGCCGAAATTCGTTCTTTTCTAATTGAAAAACTTTCAGTTAGAGGAGGCCATCTTGGGCCTAATCTTGGCGTTGTAGAGCTAACGCTAGCTATGCATAAAGTCTTTGACAGTCCTAAAGACAAGTTTATTTGGGATGTTGGTCATCAAGCCTATGTGCATAAGATTCTTACGGGAAGAGCATCGCAGTTTGATACACTTCGACAGTATAAGGGTCTCTGTGGATTTCCAAAGAGAATTGAAAGCGAACATGATGTTTGGGAAACGGGACACAGCTCTACATCACTTTCTGCAGCAATGGGTATGGCGATCGCTAGAGACCTTAAGAAAACAGACGATAAAGTTCTTGCGGTCATTGGTGATGGTGCATTAACGGGCGGTATGGCTTTAGAAGCGCTGAACCATATCGGTCATGAAAAGAAAGACTTAATCGTTGTTCTTAACGACAACGAGATGTCTATCGCTCCAAATGTTGGAGCTCTTCATAACGTTTTAGGACGCATGAGAACAGCTAGAAAATACAATAAAGCAAAAGATGAGCTAGAATCATTGATCCGTAAGATACCTGCTTTTGGCGGTAAATTGGCTGCTACAGCTGAACGTGTTAAAGACAGCTTAAAATATCTGTTAGTATCAGGAATGTTTTTTGAGGAGCTAGGCTACACCTATTTAGGACCAGTAGATGGTCATGATGTAGATGACTTGATCGAGAATCTAACATATGCCAAAAAGACGAAAGGACCGGTAATCATCCACGTTCTTACGAAAAAAGGCAAAGGGTATGAACCGGCTGAAAGTGATAAAAAGGATAGCTGGCATGGCGTTGGTCCTTATAAGATTGAATCAGGTGAGCAGATCAAACCGCAGCAGGTCGGACCATCTTACAGCGGAGTGGTCAGTAAAACACTTGAGACGCTCTCACATAAAGATGATCGAATTGCAGTGATAACGCCTGCCATGACGATAGGCTCTAAACTTACTGATTACGGAAAAGCGTTTCCTGATCGTCTGTTTGACGTTGGTATTGCTGAACAGCATGCCACAACGATGGCAGCTGGACTTGCTACTCAGAATATGAAACCAGTCCTATCGATCTATTCTACGTTCTTGCAGCGAGGTTACGACCAAGTAGTTCATGATGTAGCCAGACAGAACTTGAATGTTGTTTTCACAATAGATCGATCTGGTCTCGTTGGTGCTGATGGAGAAACGCACCAAGGTGTATTTGATATTGCTTTCTTGCGTCATATTCCAAACATGGTATTGATGATGGGGAAAGATGAGAATGAGCTTCAGCATATGGTATACTCTGCTCTTAAATATGAAGATGGTCCGATTGCGATCAGATTCCCTAGAGGCAACGGTTTTGGAGTTCCGATGGATGAAGAGTTTGAGAACATTCCAATTGGTTCATGGGAAGTGCTGAAAGATGGAGATGACGTTGCGATTCTAACGTTTGGAACGACGATTCCAATGGCTCTTGAAGCTTGGGAGATTCTCGCCAAATCAGGTGTCTCAGCACGCGTGATCAATGCTCGTTTTATCAAACCGCTTGACTCAAAAATGCTCAAAGAGCTTTATTCGGAAAACATGCCTATCTTAACGTTAGAAGAGGCTGTTCTTCAAGGCGGTTTTGGAAGTGCGGTATTAGAGCATGCAGCTGACCATCAGGCAAATGTGATCATTGATCGTATGGGTATACCAGATTGCTTCATCGAGCATGGAAGTGTGACAAAACTTTTAGAAGAGATCGGAATTACAACACCTGATCTTGTTGAGCGAGTGAGAGCGCTTGTTAAAAGAAAGGCAGAAAAGGGTCTTCTTACATGAAAAAAGAACGGGTAGATGTACTGCTTGTCAATCGAGGACTTTGTGAAACGAGGGAGAAAGCCAAACGATCTGTTATGGCGGGCCTCGTATACTCAGGAACGAACCGGATGGATAAGCCAGGAGAAAAGATAGAACAAGATGCGCCTCTTCAAGTTAAAGGAGATGTTATCCCTTATGTTGGAAGAGGCGGGCTTAAGCTTGAAAAGGCACTTAAAATCTTTGATTTTGAAGTTAAAGAAAAGATAGGAATGGATATTGGGGCTTCAACAGGTGGCTTTACTGACTGTGCCTTACAAAATGGTGCTTCCTATATATATGCGATCGATGTAGGCTACAATCAACTCGCTTGGAAGCTGAGAAACGATTCTAGGGTCGCAGTGATGGAAAGAACAAACTTTAGATATGTAACTCCTGATCAGCTTCAACAGGGGATTCCTCACTTTGCAACGATCGACGTTTCATTCATTTCGCTACGAATCATTCTTCCTGTGCTGACTCAGCTTATGCCAACTGGAGATGTGATCGCTTTGATCAAGCCTCAGTTTGAAGCAGGGCGTGAAGAAGTCGGGAAAAAGGGAATTGTTAGAGATCCGAAAGTTCATAAACGTGTGATTGAAGAGATTACGGATTTTGCCCGCAAAACAGGGATTAATCCTGTTGCGTTGTCCTTCTCACCTATAACGGGTGGGGATGGAAATATCGAGTTTTTAATGCATGGAAAAGTAAATAGTGAGGACTGCATGACGATAACTTCAGAAAATATTGAAGAAGTTGTGAAGTCTGCTCATGAAACATTAAAGAAAGAGCGAGAATAATATTTCTCGCTCTTTTCATCATTTCACTAATGAAAAATTTACATCCTATGCACAATAGTATAAGATAAAGGCAGAATGTGACAGTGTAAATTGAGGTGGAATCACGAGTGAATAAAGGACAACGACATATTAAAATACGTGAAATGATCAGCAATCATGATATTGAAACACAAGACGACTTAGTGGAACTGCTCAAGAAAGCCAACTTTAATGTAACGCAAGCAACAGTTTCACGTGATATTAAAGAACTGCATCTTGTGAAAGTGCCGATGAACGATGGTCGCTATAAATACAGTCTTCCGGCTGACCAAAGGTTCAATCCACTGCAGAAGTTAAAAAGGACACTGACTGACAGCTTTATAAGTATTGATTATGCAGATCACCTGATTATCATGAAAACACTTCCTGGTAATGCAAATGCCATTGGAGCGTTAATTGATAAGCTGGATTGGGAAGATTTAATGGGAACGATCTGTGGCGATGATACAATTTTAATTATTTGTCGTTCTAAAGAAGTTAGTGCAGATGTTTCGCAGCGATTTTTAGATATGCTGTAATTTTTAAAATAAGGTGTGATGTAATTGCTGGCAGAATTAAGTATTCGTAATTTTGCTATTATTGATTCTCTAAGTGTTTCTTTCAGTAAAGGGTTAACCGTATTAACAGGGGAAACCGGTGCAGGAAAGTCCATCATCATCGATGCGATCGGACTTCTGATTGGTGGCCGCGGCTCTACGGAATTTGTACGCTATGGTACTCAAAAAGCGGAAATCGAAGGGTTGTTTCATATTCATCCAGGTCATCGTGTATATGATAAATGTGAGGAATTTGGAATTGCGATTTCAGATGAAGATGAGATGGTCGTGCTTAAAAGGGATATAACGGAGAACGGAAAAAGCATTTGCAGAGTAAACGGAAAGCTTGTTACGCTGTCTGTTCTTAAGGAGATTGGACAGGCCTTAGTTGATATTCATGGGCAGCATGAAACGCAATATTTAATGCAGCCTGACAAGCATCTTTTTTTACTCGATAGTTTTGGTGATAAAGATTTTAAACAAGAGCTAATTTCGTACGAATCAACATTTAGGGACTACAAAGAAATCAACAAACAGCTTTCAGAGCTCTCTAGAAACGAACAAGAGATCGCGCAGAGAATAGACTTGCTCGAATATCAGTACCAAGAGATAGCGGGCAGCAACCTCATTCCTGATGAGGATGTTAAGCTTGAGGAAGAAAAAAGAATGCTCTCGAATTTTGAAAGAATTCATGGCTCTCTTCAGGATGCTTACCATAATCTTTATGGTGAAGGAAAAGCGCTTGAACTTGTATCTAGTGCGCTAGCTGATTTTTCGCAGGTCGCAGCACTTGATGAATCTTTAAAAGCGGACGAAGAGCAATTTGGAAACAGCTTTTATGTACTTGAAGAGCTTACATATAAGATTCGGGATATGTTTGATTCATTAGAATACAACCCGGAAAGGCTTAACAGCATCGAATCACGTCTTGATGAACTAAGTAAGCTTAAACGCAAATATGGTTCTTCAGTAAAAGAAATGATCGATTATAGTGAAAAGATTAAAAAAGAGTTAGAACTCATTCAGAACAAAGATAATCATATTGAAGAACTCAAGAAAAAGCAGGATAAGCTCATTGCCAAACTTGAGGTATCAGGTAAAAAACTGACTAAGCGGAGAACGGAGACCGCTAAAGTCTTAAAGAACAGCATTCAGCAGCAGCTTAAAGAGCTTTATATGGAAAAAACTAAATTTGAAGTCGTAATGAAGCGGATTGAGGATAATCAGTTTTTAAGAACTGGACTGGATTCTGTAGAATTTTATATTTCTCCGAATCCTGGAGAACCGCTTAAACCACTATCGAAAGTAGCATCTGGCGGGGAGCTTTCCAGAATTATTCTAGCATTGAAAACCATCTTTTCTGAAAACCAAGGAATTACCGCCATTATTTTTGATGAAGTAGATACAGGAGTCTCTGGACGAGTCGCTCAAGCGATAGCAGAAAAGATCTATAAAGTTTCTGTAGGTTCACAAGTACTTTGTATTTCTCACCTTCCACAAGTTGCAGCGATGTCTGACACGCATCTTCATATCTCTAAAGATACACTTCAAGGAAGAACGGTTACAAAGGTCCTAACATTAAAAACGGATGAAAAAGTAAATGAGATAGGCAGAATGATCTCGGGTGTTGAGATTACTGACCTTACGAGGCAGCATGCTCAAGAATTATTAGAGCTTGCTGCCTCAATCAAAAAGACATCATAAAACTTTATTCATGAAAAAGCTATCCATTTAAGGAATAGCTTTTTCTTGTTTCTAGGTTATAAACTCATGGTCCGTAGGCTAAATTAAAGGTACAGCCATGGTGAGGGTGTGAGCTAGGAGCGAGGAGAGTGTATGATGTATAAGGATTTACTTCGGCGAATGATCGGCGTTATTCTCCTTGGAAGTTTAGTGGGAATCGGTTTTTTGTCTCCTGTGCGTGAGTATGCAGCACTGCCAGAATCGATTACCTTTTTTGAAGGACAACATGTCTTACAAGCCCTTCCTGTTGGAACAAACATGAAGCAGGAAGAAACAAACATTTATACGACCGCAATGGAAAGCGAACATAAAGTTTCGATACAAGCCAAAACAAACGGTGATAGCATGGCAACTCTCGAAGCAGCAAGTTTTCCCATAAAGAAGATGAATGTAAAAGTTTTATCTGATCTTAAAGTTGTACCTGGTGGACAATCGATAGGAGTGAAATTAAATACTCTAGGGGTATTGATTGTGGGACATCACCTCGTAAATACAACTGCAGGAAAACAATCTCCAGGTGAAATTGCCGATATTCAAGTAGGAGATATTATTACCAAAATTAACGGAAAAAATATTAAAAAAATGGGAGATGTAAGCCCATTTGTTAAAAAATCTGGGGAAACATCAAATCCTTTAGATGTAACCATCATTCGAGATGGAAAAACGTTTCATAAGATACTTACTCCTCTGCAGGACAAGAATGATCAGTCTTATCGCATCGGACTTTATATTCGCGACTCAGCAGCGGGCGTAGGAACACTTACTTTTTTTGATCCAGCGTCATTTAAATATGGGGCACTCGGTCATGTTATTTCAGATATGGATACTAAGAAGCCAATCAAGGTAAACAATGGTGAAATCCTGGGATCTACCGTAACATCTATCGAAAAAGGATCTAACGGTCATCCGGGAGAAAAGCTGGCGCGTTTTTCCAACGACCAAAGAGTTTTAGGGGACATTTCAAAAAATAGCCCTTTTGGGATTTTTGGAAAGTTAAACGAGGAATTATCGAATGGGGACTGGAATAAACCGTTGCCAATCGCCTTATCACATCAGGTAAAAGAAGGTCCAGCGAAGATACTGACTGTCGTTAACGGGTCGAAGGTTCGAGAGTTCGATGTTGATGTCGTAAGCTCTGTTCCTCAAAAGTTTCCGGCTACAAAGGGAATGGTCATTAAGATTACAGATCCCGAGCTTTTAAAAATTACCGGTGGAATCGTTCAGGGGATGAGTGGCAGCCCAATCATTCAGAACGGCAGAATTATCGGAGCAGTCACACACGTGTTTGTAAATGACCCGACCTCGGGCTATGGTGTTCATATCGAGTGGATGCTTGATGAAGCTGGAGTAAATATCTATAAAGATGCAAAACAAGCGAGTTAACATTTTTAAAACCGGTTGAGAAGAGATCTCACCGGTTTTTTTATTTTTAACACATATAAGTTGAATTGAGTGCTGGTTTTGTTTTTTAGATAATTTAGACAATCTCATGAAAATTTTGTATAATGAGGGATATAAAGAAAATTCGACAAAAACACTTTTGAAAATATAATAACTGTCGAAATTCAAAGTAAATTGAAGAAAACAGCTCTATCAGCTACAAAAACAAAATAATTTTAAAAAATTTAAAACAAAATAAAGGGATTTAAGATTTATTGTTGAAATGTTACATTGGGAAAAACAAGAAATTGTTGGATGGGGAGGAAATAATGGTGCAAAAAATTAAAGTTTGTCTAGCTGATGATAACCGTGAACTGATTAGTCTTTTGAGGGAGTATCTTTCAAGTCAAGATGATATGGAGGTAATTGGGGTAGCTTACAACGGTCAAGAATGTTTGTCCGTTTTAGAGAATAAAGATCCTGATGTTTTAGTTCTAGATATTATCATGCCTCATTTAGATGGATTAGCGGTGCTGGAGAAAATCAGGTCTAGCGATGATCTGCCTCAGCCGAATGTTATCATGTTAACGGCGTTTGGTCAGGAAGATGTAACGAAAAAAGCCGTAGACCTAGGTGCATCATACTTTATCTTAAAACCATTCGATATGGACAATCTAGCGAGTCAGATCCGTCAGATCTGTGGAGCAGAAAAATCAACTGTTCAGCGTGCGTCCGGAAGTAATCGAAATAATTTCCAATCTACAATTAACAATAAACCACGCAATCTGGATGCGAGTATCACAAGTATCATTCATGAGATCGGTGTTCCTGCTCATATTAAAGGATATATGTACTTAAGAGAAGCGATCTCTATGGTATACAATGATATTGAACTGTTAGGATCGATCACAAAAGTTCTGTATCCAGATATCGCTAAAAAATTCAATACCACTTCTAGTCGAGTTGAACGAGCTATACGTCATGCGATCGAAGTAGCTTGGAGCCGTGGAAACATCGACAGCATCTCATCCTTGTTCGGCTATACAGTATCCATGTCAAAAGCAAAGCCTACGGATTCAGAGTTCATCGCGATGGTCGCGGATAAGCTTCGAATTGAACATAGGGTCATGGCATAAATATTTATCTGCAAAAAATAACCATCTCTCTTAAATGAGATGGTTATTTTTTTCTGTATTTTAACTGAACTTTATTTCTTTTGCGGTCTCTATAAAAGATGAATCCGCCTACAAAAGCTAAGCCTGCTAAGAAGCTTAACAATCCTGTAATGAACTGTAACCATAAGTATGGAAACGGAAATTGTAAAACTCCAAATAACGTGTCTCTCATCCATTTTATTCCCATAACGGCCATGATTCCAGGGATTAAAACAATTACCAGTGCGGCATATCTGCTCATGAAGAATTTCACTCCTCTACTCGTCTTATTGTACATAAAGTTAAAATTAATGTCGATGCAAAATAAGTTTGCAAACCCTTTCATAGTGAGCTATGATGAGTATGTGAAAAATATTGCATGTTATAATTAAAAGGTGGGCTATTTGTTGCAAAGGATCGTATTGTTGGCAACGCAAGAAGAAATTGAATTGGTTCAAGAGATCAATCAATCCGAACTTTTTGAACTTGCAGCTATCATTCAAGAACCTCTTCAATCGCTGCCGGCCAAATTTAATGACACAACAGTTTTTACATATTCATCGGCACCAGAAGAGGTAATAGATATAATCGTTTATTCAGATTCACTTAAAGAAACGGCAGATCAGCTAAACGAAACCAAATATCCAATGTCGGGAAGATTGACTACAACACAGTTTCGGTTTTTATTAACCATATCTGATGAAACGAAAAATAAAAAAGACATCAGCCATCTGCAACAACTCAAAACAATCTTAGATAATACACATGATGGCATGATTGTGATCGATCAAGATTTAACGATCACCATATTTAACAAGAGTGCTGAGAAGATGACAGGTTTATCGAAAGAGGAAGTTGTAGGTAAATCCATTCTAGAAGTCATGCCTAATAGTCAGCTTCCAAGAGTTATGGACTCAGGCATAGAAGAAGTCAATCAAGAACAAATTTTAGCGAACGGCACTAAAATCTATACAACAAGAACACCGATCCTAAATCATGAAGGTCGAAAGCTTGGCGCTTTTGCTGTTTTTAAAGATATTACAGAGATCGTGGATCTGGCAGAAGAAGTAACGAATTTAAAAAGCATCCAAACGATGTTAAGATCGATCATCCAATCTTCTGAGGAAGCTATATCTGTAGTTGACGAAGAAGGAAAAGGAATCATGATCAATCCAGCTTATACGAGACTCACAGGATACACAGCCGAGCAAGTGATTGGAAAACCGGCAACAACCGATATATCTGAAGGTGAGAGTATACACATGCAGGTTCTAAAAACAAGAAAACCTGTGAGAGGTGCCCGATTACGAGTTGGGCCAAACCGGAAAGATGTAATTGTTAATGTTGCGCCGGTTATCGTGGATGGTCTATTAAAAGGCAGTGTAGGTGTCATTCACGATGTATCTGAAATAAAAGGACTTACAGAAGAACTCAACCGTGCAAGACAGATCATTCGGACACTTGAAGCTAAATATTCGTTTGAAGATATAATTGGATCGTCAGAAGAGATGAGTTTTGCGATCGATCAAGCTAAGCTCGCTGCTTCTACTCCTGCGACCGTTCTGCTTCGTGGTGAATCTGGAACGGGGAAAGAACTTTTTGCTCATGCGATACATAATGCGAGCAGCAGAAAGTTTAATAAATTTATACGCGTCAACTGTGCGGCGCTGTCTGAATCGTTATTAGAGAGTGAACTGTTCGGCTATGAAGAAGGAGCTTTTTCTGGTGCGTTAAGAGGCGGGAAAAGAGGGCTGTTTGAAGAGTCCAACGGCGGAAGCATCTTTTTAGATGAGGTGGGAGAGCTGTCTCAGAACACACAAGCCAAACTTTTGCGTGTTCTCCAAGAGAATGAAATCAGACGTGTTGGTGGGACTAAAGCCATTCCGATCAACGTTCGTGTGATCGCCGCAACCAATGTTAACCTTGAAAAAATGATCGCAGATGGTACGTTCAGGCAGGATTTGTACTACAGACTCAACAGGATGCCGATTTATATTCCGCCATTAAGAGCGAGAAACAATGATATTTTGCTCTTAGCATATCACCTCCTGCAGAAGCTAAATCAAGACTATGGAAGAAACATTGATTATATCAGCAAGGATGCTGAGGACTTCTTATTAGCATATCATTGGCCGGGAAATGTTAGAGAGCTTGAAAACGTATTAGGCAGAGCGATTATCCACATGAGTCATACGGATTCACAGATCAATCGAAGTCATATATCACTGTTATCTTTAGAACCATCGAAGAAAAAGGATGTTCATCTGAAAGATATGTCTGATACGACTGATAATGAAAAGAGCTTAGCTGAACAGATGGATGCGGTTGAAAAACGTATTTTGACAGAAGCTATAGAGAGGTTTCGTGGCAATAAAACGAAAACAGCTAAATCATTAGGCATTTCACTTCGGAATTTTTATTATAAATTAGAAAAATATGATCTTGACGAAAAAATGCGCAAATAATTTCATGCAAAATATTTCAAGGTATCTGCAAAATATTGCATATTCATATTGAGATATCGACTTTTATAACATTTTTTATAGTTGGCATGAAAATTGCATTGTTTATAAAACGGTTAACAAGGGGGGATAGCATGCGTTTACAAAACTTGGTGAGCCAAGCCAAAAATCAACAAGAGAAACCAGTCATCGCAGTGGCAGAAGCTGGGGATCAGGAGGTTTTGGAAAGCATACTGAAATCATACAAAGAAGGGCTCGCCCACTTTATTCTGTTTGGAAACGGTAACAAAATTTCTGACTGGTTAGAAAGAAACGCGGATGTTTCGTTAGATGGGATTAAAGTTGTTCCTACCGATACAGCTTCGGCTGCATTAAAAGCGGTAAGAGCTGTTCATGATGGAGACGCTGATATTCTAATGAAAGGGCTCATCTCAACGTCTGCTCTTTTAAAAGCAGTTTTAAATAAAGAATATGGTCTCCGTACAGGCAAAGTGCTATCACATGTCGCTGCATTCGAAGTAGAAGGATTTGAAAAATTAATCTTTGTTACGGATGCTGCCATGAACATAGAGCCTGATCTTGATCAAAAAGTTCAAATTCTGCAAAATGCTATCGATTTTGCGGTTAGAACGGGTGTGGAAGTTCCGAAAGCGGCTGTCCTTGCTGCGGTAGAGAATGTCAATCCCGCTATGCAAGCAACATTGGATGCAGCGAGCCTGATGGTTATGAACCTTAGGAATCAAATTCAAGGTGGTATCGTAGAAGGTCCTTTGGCCTTAGATAATGCCATATCAAAGGAAGCTGCAGCTCACAAAGGAATCACAGGAAGTGTTGCAGGGAATGCTGACATCCTTCTTGTTCCAAATATCGAAACAGGAAATGTATTGTATAAATCGCTGATCTACTTTGCTCGAGCAAAAGTTGGTGCAGTCATATGCGGAGCTAAAGCACCAATCGTTTTAACATCCAGAGCGGATTCAGCAGAAAGTAAATATTATTCTATCGCTTTAGCGGTAAATTCAGTCATCACTGATAATTAAAACCTAGGAGGAAAACACAATGGAAATTTTTAAATATATGGAAACTTATGATTATGAGCAAATGGTGATCTGCCAAGATAAACAATCTGGTCTAAAAGCAATTATCTGTATTCATGATACGACATTGGGTCCTGCACTTGGAGGAACAAGAATGTGGACGTATGAAACAGAAGATGCAGCGATTGAAGATGCACTCAGACTGGCTAAAGGGATGACATATAAGAACGCAGCGGCGGGATTGAATCTTGGTGGCGGTAAAACAGTAATTATCGGTGATCCAAAGAAAGACAAGAACGAAGAAATGTTCCGTGCGTTCGGTCGTTATATTCAAGGACTTAACGGTCGCTATATTACAGCAGAAGATGTGGGTACAACGGTTGAAGACATGGACCTTATCTACCAAGAAACACAGTTCGTTACGGGTGTATCACCTGCTTTCGGTTCAAGTGGTAATCCATCTCCAGTAACAGCTTACGGTGTATACCGTGGTATGAAAGCAGCAGCCATGGAAGCGTTTGGTACAGATTCTCTAGAAGGAAAAGTGATTGCTGTTCAAGGTGTTGGACATGTTGCTTATACACTATGTAAGCACCTACACGAAGAAGGCGCATCATTGATCGTTACAGATATTAATAAAGAAGCAGTACAACGTGCGGTTACAGATTTCGGAGCAAAAGCTGTTGAGATCGATGAGATCTACAGCGTTGATTGTGATATTTTTGCGCCATGTGCACTAGGAGCTATTATTAACGATGATACGATTCCACAGATCAAAGCTAGAGTTATTGCAGGGGCTGCTAACAACCAACTGAAAGAAACGCGTCACGGTGATGCGATTCATGAGATGGGAATCGTTTATGCACCAGACTATGTAATCAACGCTGGTGGAGTTATCAATGTAGCTGATGAGCTTAACGGCTACAACCGTGATCGTGCTATGAAAAAAGTAGAAACAATCTATGACAACATCGCAAGTGTTATCGAGATCTCAAAACGTGATAACATCCCGACTTACCTAGCAGCAGATCGCCTTGCAGAAGAGCGTATCGAACGCATGAGAATGTCTAGAAGTCAGTTCCTATTAAACGAAAGACATATTTTGTCTAACCGATCTCGTTAAGAGTTCGTATCAATGGAGGTTTGAAACGTGCATCAAAAAGAATTTCGCATACTAGTGATCAATCCGGGGTCAACCTCTACTAAGATTGGAATTTTCGATAACGAACGGCCAGTATTTGAAAAAACGATCCGTCATGATACAGAAACCATCCATTCTTTTGATTCTGTTATTGATCAGTACACTTTTAGAAAAGAAACGATCTTAGAAGCTCTAGACTACGAAGGCATCAATATTTCAAAACTAAGTTGTGTGGTCGGCCGCGGCGGTTTGTTAAGGCCGATCGAAGGCGGTACGTACAGCGTTAATGAACCGATGCTCAAGGATTTGAAAAATGGTTACGCTGGTGAACATGCTTCGAATCTAGGTGGAATCTTGGCATTTGAAATAGCAGAAGGTTTAAATATCCCTTCTTTTATCGTAGATCCAGTGGTTGTCGATGAGATGGATGAGATCGCAAGAATTTCGGGTGTTCCCGAAATGGAAAGAAAGAGTATTTTTCATGCGCTTAATCAAAAGGCAGTTGCGCGGCGCGTAGCAAAACAGTTGAATAAATCTTACGAAGCTCTACGGCTTATTGTCGTTCACATGGGCGGGGGAATCACGGTAGGTGTCCACAAGGACGGAAGAGTGATCGATGTAAACAACGGACTGCATGGAGAGGGACCATTCTCTCCTGAACGTGCAGGCACTGTTCCGATAGGTGATTTGGTTTCACTCTGCTTCTCTGGTGAGTTTTATGCAGAAGAAGTGATGAAGAAGCTCGTTGGCCAAGGTGGTCTTGTGGCTTACCTGGGAACAAACGATGCTAGAACGGTTGAAGAAAGAATCGAGAACGGTGACAAAAAAGCCGAGCTTATCTATGACGCGATGGCTTATCAAGTCGCAAAAGAGATCGGATCAGCAAGTACCGTTCTTTATGGACAAGTCGATGCGATCATCTTAACGGGCGGACTCGCTTTCGGAAAAGAATTTGTTAAAAAGATTACAGACCGGGTTGAATGGATTTCTGATTGTATCATTCAGCCGGGTGAGAATGAGCTTCAAGCGTTAGCAGAAGGTGGCCTTCGTGTATTAAGAGAAGAAGAAACAGCAAAAGTTTACCCTGGCGGAAAAACCATTGCTAGAGTGTCACTGGACTAACTAACAGCAAAAGGAGATATGAGCTGATGTCAAAAGACTTTGATTTGGTCATATTGGGCGGAGGGACTGGCGGCTATGTAGCTGCCATCCGAGCTGCTCAATTAGGAAAAACCGTTGCAGTAGTTGAAAAAGGAAAGCTTGGAGGTACTTGTTTACATAGAGGGTGTATCCCAAGTAAAGCGTTATTAAGAAGTGCTGAAGTATATAAAACAGCTAAAAAAGCTGCAGACTTTGGTGTTGAGATAGAAGGCCTTGGCTTAAACTTTTCCAAGATGCAAGAACGAAAGCAATCCATTGTAAACCAACTGCATATGGGTGTACAAAGTTTGATGAAAAAAGGAAAGATTGAAGTCTATGAAGGTATCGGACGAATCCTTGGACCATCCATCTTTTCACCGATGCCTGGCACGATTTCAGTTGAGTTTAATGATGGCACTGAAAATGAGATTTTAATCCCGCAAAACGTAATTATTGCAACAGGGTCTAGACCACGTTCGTTACCAGGATTAGAGATCGACGGAAATCTCGTCATGTCTAGTGATGAAGCATTAGAGATGGAGTCTTTGCCAGCATCAATCATCATCGTTGGTGGCGGGGTAATCGGGATTGAATGGGCATCTATGCTCAATGATCTTGGTGTGGAAGTAACCGTGCTTGAATATGCTGACAGAATTGTACCAACAGAAGACGAAGAAATTTCGAAAGAAGCGGCGCGTGTTCTTAAGAAGAAAGGCATCAAGCTTGTAACGAGTGCAAAAGTCCTTCCTGATACGTTAGAAAAAGGCGAAGGCGTGATGATTTCTGCTGAACATAAAGGCGAGACAAAACAATTTAGTGCCGAGAAGATGCTAGTTTCTGTCGGGCGTATGGCGAACACAGAAGGAATCGGCTTAGAGAACACCATCATTAAAGTTGAAAACGGATACATTGCGACAAATGAATATTTCCAAACCGCAGAAAGCCACATCTATGCGATTGGAGATGTGATCGGAGGACTTCAGCTTGCGCATGTTGCATCTCACGAGGGAATCACGGCAGTAGAACACCTTTCTAACTTGAAGCCTGAACCGATCAACTACGATAATATCTCGAAATGTATCTACTCAAGTCCAGAGATGGCAAGTGTAGGTCTTACTGAGAAACAAGCTAAAGACCAAGGCTTTAACGTTAAAGTTGGCAAGTTTCCGTTTAAAGCGATCGGAAAAGCTCTTGTTTATGGTGAAAGTGACGGGTTTGTTAAGATCGTTGCAAACAAAGACACTGATGATCTTTTAGGTGTTCATATGATCGGACCTCACGTAACGGATATGATCTCTGAAGCCGGTTTAGCAAAAGTTTTAGACGCAACACCGTGGGAGATGGCTCATACCATCCATCCACATCCATCTCTATCAGAAGTATTTGGTGAAGCAGCACTAGCTGTTGAAGGAAAAGCGATCCATTTCTAAGGAGGTAAAACAAATGGCAGAATTACGTCATGAACAATTAGGTTTAACGAATGAAGATGTCATCCATATGTATAGAACGATGTTATTAGCAAGAAAAATTGACGAGCGTATGTGGCTTTTAAACCGCGCTGGTAAGATTCCTTTCGTTATCTCTTGTCAAGGTCAAGAAGCAGCACAAGTTGGTGCCGCAATGGCACTAGATAATGAGAAAGATTTTGTGTTGCCGTACTACCGCGACATGGGTGTTGTTTTGCAGTTCGGTATGACAGCGAAAGACCTGATGCTTTCTGGCTTTGCAAAAGCAGAAGATCCTAACAGCGGCGGCCGTCAGATGCCAGGACACTTTGGTTCTAAAAAGCTGCGCATCGTAACAGGTTCTTCCCCGGTTACAACACAAGTTCCTCATGCTGTAGGAATCGCGCTTGGCGGAAGAATGGAAGGAAAGGACCTTGTAACGTTCACGACGTTTGGTGAAGGATCATCAAACCAAGGAGATTTCCATGAGGGGGCAAACTTTGCTTCTGTTCATAAACTTCCTGTTATCTTTATGTGTGAGAACAATAAATACGCAATCTCTGTTCCAATCTCAAAACAGCTAGCTTGTGTGAACGTTTCTGATCGTGCGATCGGTTATGGTATGCCAGGAGTAACGGTAGATGGGAACGACCCACTAGCTGTTTATGAAGCTGTAAAAGAGGCTGCTGATCGCGGTAGACGCGGTGAAGGACCGACTTTAGTTGAAACAGTAGCTTATCGTTTAACGCCTCACTCATCCGATGATGATGATCGTGCGTACCGAACTCGTGAAGAGGTTGAGGAAGCAAAAGCTAAAGACCCGATTCATACGTTTGCTGCTTACTTAAAAGAGAATGATATCTTAACAGAAGAATTAGAAAAACAGATCACAGAAGAAATTCAAAAAGAAGTGGATGAAGCTACAGAATATGCAGAGAACGCAAAATATGCTGATCCTGAAAGCGCACTTCTTCATGTTTACGCAGAGTAAAGGGGGAAAACGAGATGCCGGTAATTTCATATATTGATGCTGTAACACAAGCGATTCGCGAAGAGATGCAACGCGATAAGCGAGTATTTGTAGTAGGTGAAGATGTTGGTGTACGCGGAGGAGTTTTCCGTGCAACGACTGGGTTAATTGAAGAGTTTGGTGAAGAGAGAGTGATCGATGCACCCCTCGCGGAGTCTGCTATCGCAGGTGTAGGTATCGGTGCTGCCATGTACGGGATGCGCCCGATCGCAGAGATGCAGTTCGCTGACTTTATCATGCCTGCCGTTAACCAGATCGTTTCTGAAGCGGCTAAGATCCGCTATCGTTCGAACAATGATTGGACATGCCCGATTACGATCCGTGCTCCATATGGCGGCGGTGTTCATGGTGCGCTTTATCACTCACAATCTGTTGAGGCACTATTCGCTAACGTACCAGGTTTAAAGATTGTAATGCCTTCTACACCTTATGATGTAAAAGGTCTTTTGAAAGCTGCTATCCGTGACGAAGATCCTGTTCTTTTCTTTGAACATAAACGTGCTTACCGACTGATTAAAGGTGAAGTACCGAGCGAAGAATATACATTGCCGATCGGAAAAGCGGACGTGAAGCGTGAAGGTGAAGATATTACCGTTATTACATACGGACTTTGTGTACACTTTGCTCTTCAAGCTGCTGAGAAGCTTGAAAAGGACGGAATCTCAGCTCATATTCTTGATCTTCGTACTGTTTATCCATTGGATAAGGAAGCGATCATCGAAGCGGCTTCTAAAACAGGTAAAGTACTTCTTGTAACAGAAGACAACAAAGAAGGAAGCATCATGAGCGAAGTTTCAGCGATCATCGCTGAAAATTGCTTGTTCGAACTGGATGCACCTGTCCAACGCCTGGCTGGTCCAGATGTGCCTGCAATGCCTTATGCACCAACGATGGAAAAACACTTTATGGTAAATCCTGACAAAGTAGAAAAAGCCATGAGAGATCTTGCGGCATTTTAACAATAGGAGGGGACTTTAATGGCTACAGAAAAAATTACAATGCCCCAATTAGGGGAAAGTGTAACAGAAGGCACGATCAGTAAATGGCTCGTTCAGCCAGGTGATACGGTTAAGAAATACGATCCACTAGCTGAAGTGATGACAGATAAAGTAAACGCAGAAGTTCCATCATCTTTTTCTGGAACGATCAAAGAACTCGTTGCAGGCGAAGGAGATACTCTTTCTGTAGGCGAACTGATCTGCTACATCGAAACAGAAGGAGAAGGTGGAGGAAGTGCACCTGCAGCCCCATCTTCAACAGAAAAGCCAGCTGAGACAGCTTCAACATCTACAGAATCTTCACAGACGGGTGCAGCTAAGCCAGCAGCTAACGCTGATCGAGCGGCAAGAGGACGTTTTTCACCTGCAGTAGTGCGAATGGCATCTGAGCATGGTATTGATCTAGACCAAGTAGAAGGATCAGGACAAAGCGGAAGAATCACTCGAAAAGATCTACAGAAAATCATTGATTCCGGTCAGATTCCTACGAAAGATAACAAGCCAGCGACAGAAGAGGTTTCTTCTGCAGCACCTGTTTCTTCTAGTTCTCAACAAACAGCTCCAGTGCAGCAACAATCAGCACCAGTATTAAAGCCGGTTGCGATCGACACAATGCCTGGTGATCTTGAAATTCCAGTATCGGGTATTCGTAAAGTGATCGCACAAAACATGGTCCGTTCAAAGCACGAGGCACCTCATGCTTGGACGATGGTAGAAGTAGATGTAACGAACTTAGTAGAATATCGTAATTCTGTAAAAGGTGATTTTAAAACAAAAGAAGGATACAACCTTACGTTCTTGCCTTTCTTTATCAAGGCTGTTGTAGAATCACTAAAAGAATTCCCGCAGATCAACTCCATGTGGGCAGGAGATAAGATCATTCAGAAAAAGGACATCAACATCTCGATTGCTGTCGCAACAGATGATGCACTATATGTTCCAGTTATCAAACACGCAGACGAAAAGTCAATCAAAGGAATCGCACGCGATGTGAAGGAACTAGCAGATAAAGTAAGGACAAATAAATTAGCTGGTGATGACATGAAAGGCGGAACGTTTACTGTAAATAATACAGGTTCTTTTGGATCTGTTATGTCTACGCCGATCATCAACTATCCGCAAGCGGCTATCCTTTCTGTAGAATCGATCGTGAAGCGTCCAGTTGTTATGAACAATGGCATGATCGCTGTACGAGATATGGTTAACCTTTGTCTTTCTCTTGACCACCGAGTTCTTGATGGGCTTGTATGCGGACGCTTCTTAGCTTCTGTAAAAGCACGTTTAGAAAACATGACAAAAGAAAACACATCCATTTATTAAAAAAATGTGTTTTTCAGGTTTATGAGGGTTTTATTGCGGGTAGAGATAACTATCAACACCTCCAAACCCCATAACCCCCTAAGAAAAGTGCCGTACATGTTACGGCATTTTTCTTTTTTATATTTCAATAATTGAGTACAATAAGAAAGAAAGGAGCTGATTATGAATGAATTTTCAATTTAATCTTTTTAATGATGTAGTAGAAACGGCTCGTAAAGAAATGGTAGAGGCTGGCTATACACAGCTATTCAAACCAGAAGATGTTGAAGAAGCTTTCAAAAAAGAAGGTACAACACTTGTCATGATTAATTCCGTTTGTGGCTGTGCAGGAGGAATCGCACGCCCTTCGGCTTCATATTCGGTAAAACAAGACGTTCGCCCGGACCATCTTGTTACGGTATTTGCCGGACAAGATAAAGAAGCAACAGAAACAGCGCGTTCTTACTTTACTGGCTACCCGCCATCATCCCCATCTTTTGCTTTATTAAAAGATGGAGAGATTCAAATGATGGTCGAACGTCATGAGATCGAAGGCCATGAACCGATGGAAGTCGTGAACAAGCTAAGAAGTGCATTTGAAACGTATTGTAAGTAAGGATTTAAGTGTGTACGAATGAGAGAAGCTGGCTCGAAATTGAGCCAGCTTTTTTTATTTTTTATAAAATGAGGGTGAACATGGATTTATGAGCGATTCTAAGGATTTGTGAGCGATTCCAGGGATTTGTGAGCGATTCTAGGGATTTGTGAGCGATTATAGGAATTTGTGAGCGATTCTAGGAATTTGTGAGCGATTCTAGAGATTTGTGAGCGATTCTAGAAATTTATGATTGTTCATTGAATAATGCTCACAAATCTACAAAAACTCTCTTAATCCAACCCCAGCCCCTTTTTTACAGCCCAAACATGGGACGAATGAAATAGTATTTCTTCAGCTTGATCTATGTTCATCCACACTAGCTCATGATCTTGATCGAATGGTTCACTTGCATACTCTCCAAATGACCCTGTATAAAAATACCCATTATTCATTAGATGTTCACCTTGTCTCGTCTTAAAATACTGCTTTGCATTTCCCAAAAAGTGATTCATCTGAAAAGTAAAGCCTGTCTCCTCGACACATTCTCTTATCAAACTAACATTATGATTTTCTCCAAGTTCTATTCCACCACCGGGCAAGAAGCCTTTGCCGTTTTGAATTATAACGGCAATATTCTTATGATCATCTATTACTACGGCATATACAGCTTCTCGTCTGCGATAACTAACATCTTTTAACTTTTCACCAAATTCCAATGAAAACAACCACCTTATCATAATGCATATTAATACATTCAGAATTATTAAAATACTTAATTCTGCCTATTTATGTGTTAATATTCATTTTAACGAATAAATATAAACGATTTATACAGGGGGAACAACACATGAAAAGAAATCTTTTTAGCATTTATTTTATCATAGTACTTGCATTCTTGGCGGGATGCGGAGCGGTAGAAGAAAAAAGTTCTACAAATACTGGGAGTAATTCATCCGAGAAGACGTTAATCATGGCAACGTCAGCTGATTATCCTCCATACGAATATGTAGAAACAGCAAAAGGCGGAGAAATTGTAGGCTTTGATATTGATGTAGCGAATCATATCGCAAACAAATTAGGATACAAGGTTGAGATAAAGGACATGGACTTTAACGGATTGATTCCTGCATTAGACAGCGGCAAAGCTGACTTTGTAATTGCCGGTATGACACCGAATGAAGAACGAAAAAAAACAGTAGATTTTTCAGATGAATATTATGCAGCTCAACAATTGATCGTTACAAAGGATAAAGCGATTAAAAGTGTAGAAGATCTTGAAGGCAAAACAATTGGCGTTCAATTGGCTTCCATTCAAGAAAAAGAAGCAGACAAATTATTAAAGGATCATAAATTTGAGGTTGTTCAGCGTAACAAAGTAACAGAATTGGTTCAAGAGATGAAATCAAACCGTGTAGATGCGGCAATTATTGAAGATGCAGTTGCTTACGAATTTTTAAAGAAAAATAAAGACCTTTCCTCGTTTGCCCTGCCAAACACAGACGCTGCAGGATCGGCGATCGCTTTTCCTAAGGATAGTGAGCTAACAAAAGAGTTTAACGCAGAACTTAAGAAGATGAAAGAAGACGGTACATTGGACGAGCTTGTTGAAAAGTGGTTCGGTGTTAAAAAATAGAGAAAGAGAGTGGTAGGCATGAACTTGGATTTTGCCCAGCTCGTGCCTTCTATTCCGTATATTTTATACGGAATATGGGTTACGTTGCAGTTCGTGGCGGTATCGTTAGTACTAGGATTTATATGGGGAACCGTACTTTCGCTATTTAAGATAGGTAAGATCAAAATCTTAAGATGGTTTGCAGATGCATATACTTCGGTCTTTAGAGGAACACCTCTTATTCTTCAGATGCTTTTGATCTATTATGCTGTACCTCAGCTGACAGGAGTCGATATTGGCGCATTCTCAGCAGGGGTTCTAACATTTGCTCTTAACTCGGCAGCGTATATATCAGAAATCATTCGTGCGGGTATTAATGCAGTCGACAAAGGACAGAAAGAAGCTGCTATGGCTTTAGGTGTTCCATACCGAACGATGATGTTGAAAATCATTTTGCCTCAAGCCTTTAAGAACATTTTACCGGCATTAATGAACGAATTTATTACACTAACAAAAGAATCAGCAATCGTCTCAGTTATCGGAGCGCTTGATATTATGAGACGAGCTCAAATCGTTGGCGCAAGCAACTATCGCTTTTTTGAACCGTTATTATTAGCGGGGCTAGTTTATTATCTACTAGTCATGATGTTGACGTTAGCTGGACGAGTTATGGAAAGGAGGCTTGCTAAGAGTGATTGATGTTCAAGGTTTGAAGAAAAGCTTCGGTAATAATGAAGTGTTAAAAGGAATTTCAACTTCTATCAAAAAAGGTGAAGTTATCGCTGTGATCGGACCTTCAGGATCAGGCAAATCTACGTTTCTCCGCTGTTTGAACCTTTTAGAAACAAACGATGAAGGATCTATTCTCCTAGAAGGCAAAGACATTTACGAGATGGAACTTCATCTTCGTAAAAAGATAGGAATGGTGTTTCAGCACTTTAACCTTTTTCCTCATCTTACTGTTTTAGAAAATGTAACATTCGCGCCGCAGCAAGTATTAAAGATTTCGAAAAGTGAAGCTGATAAGGAAGCGTTAGATCTCCTTAAAACCGTTGGATTGAGTGATAAAGCGAACAGCTATCCTTCTAACCTTTCGGGCGGTCAGAAACAGCGTGTTGCTATAGCGAGAGCACTCGCTATGAAACCTGAAGTTATGCTTTTTGATGAACCAACTTCAGCTCTAGATCCAGAGATGGTAAAAGAGGTGCTGCAAGTGATGAAGAACCTCGTTAAGCTTGGTATGACGATGGTTATTGTTACACATGAGATGGGCTTTGCAAAAGAAGTTGCCGACCGTGTCTTGTTCATGGATGATGGAAAATTAGTAGAAGATCAAGAACCTGCTATTTTCTTTGAAAATCCGAAAACAGATCGAGCTAAAGCTTTCTTAGAAAAAGTGCTATAATGCTTAAAAAAGGACTTCTTTGCTGAAGTCCTTTTTCGTTTCTAATTATCCTTGAATTATGGAATAATGGTACAAGGTATAGAACGAGATCGGAAAGAAGGCATGCATTTGATGAAATTTACAATTGGCTATCGAACTTTAAAGACTGCAATCGGAGCAGGCCTTGCTATCGCCTTAGCAGAGTGGCTAGGGTTAGATTTTTATACGTCAGCCGGAATACTAACCATTCTTTGTATAAAAATAACAAAAAAGAAGTCGATCATCTCTTCATGGGAAAGATTTGCAGCATGTATTCTTGGAATAGGATTTGCGAGTGCGATTTTCTCGCTGGTCGGCTATCATCCTTATGCACTAACCATACTTTTGATTCTATTCATCCCAACGCTCGTATCTCTAAACCTTAAGGAAGGCATCATCACATCGTCAGTCATCATCCTTCATCTATACACGCTTCAGAAGATTACTTGGGAAATCGTGCTTAATGAATGTAGCATCATCGTAATCGGTATAGGGATGGGTTTAATCATGAATCTCTACATGCCTTCGGTTGAAAAAATACTGTTAAACATGCAAAGGGAACTCGAAAAAAGATACAAAGTGATCTTTCATGAATTTCATCTGTATTTAGCTCATGATAAACACGAATGGGACGGAAAAGAGATTACAGAATGCGCAGATCTTATCTCGAACGCGAAAAGCATTGCCTTTCGGGACATTGAAAATCATTTTCTTCGTTACGAAAACCAGTATTATCACTATTTTAAAATGAGGGAAAAGCAGTTTGAGATCATTCAACGAATGCTTCCTATCATTTCTTCTATCGATAAGACATATGTACAGTGTGAAAAACTAGGCAGCTTCTTCGAACGCCTAAGCGCTGCCGTTCACCCAGGAAATACAGCCCTTTTGTTCTTAGATGATCTAGAAAACATGAGACAAGAATTCCGAGAGATGCATCTGCCAAAAGACAGAGACGAATTCGAAACACGCTCAAAGCTCTATCAGCTACTCCAAGATATCGAAGATTACTTGATCATCAAAAGTAAATTTAAGAAGTAAACGAAAAGTTTTTGATTGTATTTTTCATTCCTGTTTCACTTTCAACATAGACATTGTCATCTTTTTTTACTTCTCTTCATTGAAAAGTCGTTCGGAGTGTAAGGCGCGAGACTCCTGTGGGATCAGCGGGACAGGTGAGACACCTAAGGGCGCATAGCGCCGAGGTGGCTCACCGCACGCCTCCCGGAAAGCGAGCACCTGAAACGGAGATCGACTACCCTCATCTGGCTCTAAGAAAAACTAAAAAAGTAACTCATGACTTCCCCTGCATTTACAAATACTAAGTAAAAAATGACAGGGTGATAAAAATGGGAAAACTCAAGTTAGCTTTTATCTTGTTATTTTCACCAATATGGCCGATCGGAGACGCACATGCCTTAGGAGACCCTTATTTAATCATTAATAAGACATCCAACAGACTGGCATACGTTGAAGATGGAACGGTTAAAGAAATTTATAAAGTTGCAACAGGAAAGTCGAAAGAACTAACACCAGAAGGCGAATTTACCATTACAGTAAAAGCTGTAGATCCCTATTATCGAAAAAAGGATATACCAGGTGGAGATAAAACGAATCCGCTCGGCACACGCTGGATCGGTTTTGACGCAAACGGTACAGACGGTCGCACGTTCGGAATACATGGAAACAATAATCCATCAGCCATTGGAAGATATGTCACAGCTGGCTGCATCCGGATGTACGAAAAGGATGTTCAGAAGCTTTACAGCAAACTCAAGATAGGCACAAAGATAAAAGTTGTCCACTCCCAAAAAAGCTTTGATGACATCATAAAACAGTAACGTAAAACCCCCAGTCCAACGAGGACTGGGGGTTAACTATTTTATAAGAAAAAAGCGACTCCTGTTAAAAGACTGCTTAGAACAAGACAGATGATCATAACGTACACAATTGTTTTTATTAGTTTTTGATTCAAAGCCATAACCCTCCTATAAACATTTCCAACTTAATTGTACCGTGTTTGGAAAGCAGAAACAAGAAATCCTAAAAGACCAAATTGCAAATTTAGTCGAAAATTTGCGCTTTCAAGCAGGAAAAAGCGCTTACAAAACGAAAGATGTTATGTTGAGACTATTTTCTTTGTTAAACAGGAGGCTTCTAATGGATAAACAACAGCGTATAAAAGAATGGCAAGAAAAGACCGCACAATCAATGAATAGATTTCCAGAACGAAAAGAGAGATTTCATACTTCATCAGATATAGAGGTTGAAAGGCTGTATGGTACGGAAGATGAGCATTATCCGATGGAATCATTAGGGCTTCCAGGAGAGTATCCATACACCCGCGGCTCTCAATCTACGATGTATCGTGCAAGATTCTGGACGATGAGACAATACGCAGGATTTGGTTCTGCTGAAGAAACGAATAAACGTTTTCGCTATTTACTTGATCAAGGGCAGACGGGACTTTCTGTAGCATTCGACCTTCCTACACAGATCGGGTATGATTCAGATCACTCGATGTCACGCGGTGAAGTAGGAAAAGTAGGAGTAGCGATTGATTCAATCGAAGACATGGAAGCTCTTTTAAAGGACATTCCGCTTGATAAGGTAAGTACTTCGATGACGATCAACGCACCTGCTTCTGTTTTGCTCGCTATGTATATCGCTGTTGCTGAGAAGCAGGGTGTGGCTCCTGAAAAACTTTCAGGAACGATACAGAATGATATTTTAAAAGAATACATCGCACGTGGTACATATATTTTTCCGCCAAAGCCTTCTATGCGATTGATCACAGATATCTTCGGCTATTGTCAGGAATTTGTGCCAAAGTGGAATACGATCAGCATCTCTGGCTATCACATTCGAGAAGCTGGGGCAAATGCTGCACAAGAACTTGCTTTTACAATCGCAAATGGACTTGCCTATGTGGATGCTGCCATAGAAGCTGGATTACATATCGATGACTTTGCCCCACGTCTAGCCTTTTTCTTTAATGCTCATAATCAATTCTTTGAAGAAGTTGCGAAGTTCAGAGCGGCTCGTAGAATGTGGGCAAAACTTATGAAAGAACATTATGGTGCTAAGAATCCAAAGTCATGGCAGCTTCGTTTTCATACGCAAACAGGAGGCTCGACCCTCACGGCACAGCAGCCAGATAACAATATCATACGTGTTACAACTCAAGCACTGTCAGCCGTCCTAGGTGGAACGCAGAGTCTTCATACGAACTCAAGAGACGAAGCACTTGCTCTTCCTACAGAAGATTCGGCTCGAATCGCGCTTCGTACTCAGCAGATCTTAGCTCATGAAACAGGTGTAGCTGATACTGTTGATCCACTTGCGGGTTCTTATTATGTAGAACATTTAACAGATGAGCTGGAACGAAAAGCAAACGAATATATAGAGAAGATCAATCAGATGGGTGGTGCTGTTGCTGCCGTCGAACAAGGATACATGCAGCGTGAGATCCACCATACGTCTTATGAAACACAAAAAAAGATCGAGAGTGGTCAAGAGATCATCGTAGGGATGAACAAATTTAGTATTGAAAATGAACCTCAGCCCGAATTATTAAGAGTCGATCCGACTCTAGGAGAGAAACAGAAAGAAAAACTGCAGGCACTAAAAGCAAAGAGAGATCAAAACCGAGTGAGCGCTCAGTTGGAATTGTTACGTGCTGCTGCTAAAGGTGATGATAACTTAATGCCAATCATCGTTGAATGTGTGAAATCCTATTGTACGATCGGAGAAATATGCGGTGTGCTTCGTGAAGAATTTGGAGAATATACAGGGGTCTAAGAATAGAGAGGAGTGGAGAACGATGAAGAAAACAATTCGTGTTTTAATTGCTAAACCCGGACTCGACGGTCATGACAGAGGAGCTCTTGTTGTTTCTCAAGCGTTAAGAGATTATGGAATGGAAGTCATTTATACGGGATTAAGACAAACACCAGAACAAATCGCAGCTGCTGCTGTTCAAGAGGACGTGGATGCGATCGGATTATCTTGTCTGTCAGGCGCGCACAACGAACTTTTTCCAGAAGTGATGAGACTTCTTCATGAAAAAGGAGCAGATGATATCATAGTTGTCGGTGGTGGGGTAATTCCATGGGAGGACATTCCCTTCTTAGAGTCGAAAGGGATCCAAAAAGTATTCACACCGGGAACCCCGACGATTGAAACAGCTAAATTTATCGAACAAGCCGTATTTAAGCGTGATGGGATTACAGAAGCAGTGTTTTCAGGAGTGGCACCAGAACGGATCGATCATATTGGAATCGCTGTAAAATCGCTAGATGAAGCGCTCCCGTTCTACGTGAATGTTCTGGGGTTAACACTTGAAGCGATCGAGGAAGTTCCTTCACAAAAAGTAAAAGTGGCATTCATAAAAATCGGTGAGACGAGGCTAGAACTGCTTGAAGCCCTAACTTCAGAAAGTCCTGTCGCACAGTTTATTGAAAAGCGCGGGCAAGGCGTCCATCACGTTGCTCTTGGTGTTACAAATATACAAGACCGCATAGATGAGATGAAAGCAAACGGTATCAAGATGATCCATGATGCTGCTGTTCCTGGTGCAGGCGGTGCATCAGTTGCTTTCATGCATCCTTCTTCCACACACAAGGTACTGTTTGAGCTTTGTGAGAAGACGAAAAGCAAGGAGGAAGCAAAATAATGGACATCTATGACAAAATTAATGAACTTTATGAAAAGAAAACAGAGATTGAATTAGGCGGCGGTGATGACCGCATCGATAAGCAGCATGAACGCGGAAAGTTAACGGCGCGAGAACGTATCGATCTTCTGCTTGATGAAGGTACGTTTGTTGAACTCAATCCTTTCATGGAGCATCGTTCTCATGATTTTGGCCTTTCTGGAATGAAAGCGCCAGGAGAAGGTGTAGTGACAGGATACGGAAAGATTCATGGCCGTCCCATTTATTTATTCGCCCAAGATTTCACGGTATTTGGCGGAGCACTTGGAGAGATGCACGCGAAAAAAATCGCAGCAGTGATGGATCTTGCGGCTAAGAACGGAACCCCTTTTATCGGGTTGAACGATTCAGGAGGTGCTCGCATACAAGAAGGCGTCATGTCACTTGATGGCTATGGTCACATCTTTTATCGAAACAGCATCTATTCTGGCGTGATTCCTCAGATCTCTGTGATTATGGGACCATGTGCAGGGGGAGCAGTGTATTCTCCAGCGATCACAGATTTTGTGTTTATGGTGGAAAAAACAAGTCAGATGTTTATCACAGGGCCAAAAGTGATCGAGACTGTTACTGGGGAAAAGATTTCTTCTGAAGATCTTGGCGGCGCTGAAGTTCACGGATCTAAGAGCGGCAACGCACATTTTACTGCACCATCTGAATCAGAAGTGTTAGAAGATGTTCGGCGTTTAATCTCTTACCTTCCGCAGAATAATAAAGAGAGAACGCCTGTCTTGCCTTGGGGAGATGAAGAGGATGATCGCCCTGAACTGACAGAGATCATTCCATTTGATTCGCAACGCCCTTATGATGTAAGAACGGTTATCCAAGAAGTGGTGGACAAAGACTCATTCATGGAAGTTCATGCTCAATTTGCAAGAAATATTGTTGTAGGTTTTGCAAGGATAAAGGGTGAAGTGATAGGATTAGTATGTAATCAGCCAAAAGTCATGGCTGGAGGACTAGACATTGATTCTTCAGATAAAGCTTCGCGTTTTATCCGTTTATGTGACTCTTTCAACATTCCGATCATCACGTTTGAAGATGTAACAGGATTCTTTCCAGGGGTAAAACAAGAACACGGCGGTATTATCCGTCATGGGGCAAAGATCCTTTATGCATACTCAGAAGCAACGGTTCCAAAGATAACGATCATCCTGCGAAAAGCATATGGCGGTGCATATGTAGCTTTAAACAGTAAATCAATCGGTGCTGATTTAGTATTCGCATGGCCGAATGCAGAGATTGCTGTTATGGGGCCGCAGGGAGCTGCAAATATTATCTTTGCCAAAGAGATCGAACGAAGCGAAGATCCTGAAGAGACGAGAGCCGCGAAGATTGAAGAGTACCGTACGAAGTTTGCTAACCCTTATATCGCTGCTGCAAACGGGATGGTAGATGATGTGATCGATCCGAGAGACACAAGAATCAAGTGTATTCAGGCGCTTGACATGCTGCGCAACAAGAGTGAAGACAGACCTTACAAAAAGCATGGCAACATACCACTATAAGAAGCGAGGGAATACATAAATGGTAAATGCAGACCGTCTGTTAAATGAATTTTTAGAGCTTGTGCAAATTGACTCAGAGACTAGACATGAGAAAGAGATCTCAATCGTACTTAAAAAGAAGTTTGAAGAGCTTGGTGTTGAAGTTTATGAAGATGATGCTGAATCAACAACAGAGCACGCAGCCGGAAATTTAATCTGTACGTTAAAGGGTAATAAAGAAGGCGTGGACACGATCTATTTCACTTCTCATATGGATACAGTTACTCCTGGTAACGGGATTAAACCTTCTATAAAAGATGGATATGTAGTAACAGATGGTACTACGATTCTTGGAGCGGATGACAAAGCAGGTCTTGCTGCGATGTTCGAAGCGATTAAAGTCCTAAAAGAAAAAAACATCTCTCACGGTAATATTCAATTTATCATTACAGTAGGAGAGGAATCTGGATTAGTGGGCGCAAAAGCAATGGATGCGTCAAAAATCACAGCTAAATATGGTTTTGCTTTAGACAGTGATGGCCCTGTTGGGGATATTATCGTTGCTGCTCCTACCCAGGCAAAAGTTCGAGCAAAAATCTTTGGGAAATCTGCACATGCCGGTGTCGCTCCAGAAAAAGGAGTTTCAGCTATCACGATTGCAGCTAAAGCGATCGCTCGCATGCCACTTGGCAGAATTGATGAAGAAACTACTGCTAACATCGGTCATTTCCATGGTGGAGGTACTGGGGAGCAAACAAATATCGTTTGTGACACTGTATTTGTCCTAGCTGAGGCACGTTCATTGATCAACGAGAAAATGGAAGTTCAAACAGCAAAAATGAAAGAAGCTTATGAATCAGCTGCTGCAGAATTAGGCGGGCGTGCTGAAGTTGAAATCGAAGTGATGTACCCTGGATTCAAGTTTGGTGAAGGCGATCATGTTGTAGAAGTTGCCAAAAAAGCAGCTGAGAAGATCGGACGCCCTCACAGACTTCTTCATAGTGGTGGTGGAAGTGATGCGAACATTATCGCAGGTCACGGTATTCCTACTGTAAATCTAGCTGTAGGTTATGAAGAGATCCACACAACGAATGAAAGAATGCCGATCGAGGAATTGACGAAGACTGCAGAAATGGTACTTGCGGTCATCGGAATAACAGCAGGCGAATAAGAAAAATGACGAAACTTGGCGGATTTCCGCCAAGTTTTTATTGTTAAATAGGCCTTGTTGCCTGTTTTTGTTGCTCTTTAAAACAAAATGTCGCAAAAAGTTGACAGTCACTTTATGATTTATGTAAGATATTTTTATCATGTAAATGAAAATATTGGTAATTTAAAAGAATCTTATTTCGGGGGAGGAAATGGGATGAGTCAACTATCTGACATGCATATGATGGTAAATTATATGCGTGGCGTGTATAAAGTTTTAGAAGAAGATTGGCAGAAAGCTGCGAAAGCCATTGGGTTAACTCAGGCAGAGCAACATATTCTATGGATTGTTTCACTTGAAGAAGATATTACGATCTCTAAGATCGCTTATTACGGATTGTGGGATGTATCTACAGTTATGCAAGTGATCAAACGGCTAAAAGATAAAGGCTATGTGAGATTAGAGAAAAAGAACGATGACCGCCGAATATCTTATGTTTATCTAACAGATGAAGGAATGGTAAAACACAAGGAGTCTACGAGCTTTAATTGCCAAATCTATGGCTTTCTTCAAAAATGGATGGAAGATGAAAGTAAAAAGGACTTTTATCGAGACCTTGTTCAATTACATAAAGATTTAAACCAACATTTTCATGGTGAAGAATTTGTTGAATGGGTAGAAGATACTGGAAAGCGGCTTCACAAGACAAGGTAGATACCTTGTCTTTTTCTTTTGCAGAGACAGTCTTTCCTTTTGTTTTTAAACGCTGTTCTAACATATACTAATAGATAAGTTTTGATAAAGGGAGTGTTCATGTGTATCTGTCTCCTGGGTCTAAAAGAAGAATCATATTTCATGTGGACATGAACAGCTTCTATGCATCGGTAGAGATGGCTGAAAACCCTGATCTTCGAGGAAAGCCAGTTGCGGTAGCCGGAAATGTAGAAGAGCGAAAAGGAATCATCGTAACTTGCAGTTATGAAGCGAGGGAAAAAGGCGTAAGAACAACGATGCCGCTTTGGCAAGCTAGAAAACTCTGTCCGAATCTAGTTGTTGTTCCTCCAGACTTTGAAACATACAAAATGTATTCATCACGCATGTTTCAGCTTCTGCAGGAATATACAGAAAAGGTAGAGCCTGTTTCCATTGATGAAGGCTTTATGGATGTGACTGACTGTCAACAACCACTCGAAATGGCAAAGGAAATTCAATCCAGATTGTTAAATGAGCTGAACTTGCCATCATCTATCGGAATCGGTCCGAATAAATTTTTAGCAAAAACAGCTTCAGATATGAAGAAACCGCTCGGAATCACAGTTCTTAGAAAAAGAGATCTCAGAGAAAAGCTTTGGCCGCTGAAAGTTGGGGAGATGCACGGAATCGGTAAGAAAACCGAAGAAAAGTTAAACAAGTATGGCATTATGACAATCAAGGATCTGGCAGATGCCGTAGATTATGAATTGAAACATCGTTTTGGCATCAATGGGATAAAGATGAAAGAAAGAGCAAACGGCATCGATACGCGTCCAGTTGATCCAAGTGCGGCAAGTGATTATCGGTCGATCGGCAGTTCTACGACCTTGAGTGAAGATCTTGTCTCTGTTATGGAATCAGAAGCTGTTTTTAAAAAACTCGCAGAAAAAGTATCGTCTCGGCTTAAAACCAAAGGATATGTAGCACTGACCCTTGCGATCACCATTCGCTACAGCGATAGGAAAACAATTACGAGAAGTAAGATGCTTCCGAACGGAACACAGCATGAAATAGATATTCAAAAAACAGCCGTCGAACTCTTTCGCAGACATTGGAATCAGGAACCTGTTCGTTTATTGGGCATAACTGCTACAGAAGTAGTGGAGAAAGAACAAGCGACTTATCAGCTGGATCTGTTCTCTGTCGAAAAGAACGAAAAAGATGCACTGCTTCACGATGTATTGTCATCGATCGAGAGAAAGCATGGAGAAGGCATCATAAAAAAGGGAAAAAAGTAACAGGAGCTGATCGTACCATGATCTTTAAGAACAGCGTGATTAGAACAGTGGTGTTAACTGCTCTTTGTCTTGGGCTTTTTATTCTGTTTGCTTCGATCTACGAACAATCAAGAATTGAAGTTCTCGATGTGTGGGCGATGAAAAATGTGTCTGTTATCCATCAGCCTGCTTTAAACGAAAGCTTTACATTCCTGACAAACATCGCTTCTAGACCCTATCAATTCGCCATCTTTATCTTCTTTGCTGTAATCTGGCTGATCGGTGAAAGAAAGTGGATAGAACCGTTCGTGTTAGGCGTTTGTCTCATCGGAATCCGCTTTGAGAATCGATGGTTCAAAGAATGGTTTGAGAGGGACAGACCTATGTACGACCGAGTTATTGAGATCACGGGTTATAGCTTTCCTAGCGGGCATGCAATGATCTCCATCGCTTTTTTTGGTCTGCTTTCTTATCTTCTCGTACAAAACTATTCGTTTATGTACAGATATCGTAAGTTCATATATGGCGTTACGGTTCTTTTTATTGGATCAGTCGGTTTTAGCAGAGTGTATCTAGGCGTTCATTATCCTACGGATGTTCTAGGTGGTTTTGCGGCTGGAGGAACCTGGCTCTTAATCTGTGTTTTACTGTATAAGGGATTGAACTACTTTTTCAAGAGGAATGTGTCATATGAATAAGAAAAAGCTGACTCTTTAAAGAGCCAGCTTTCTTTTCGTTCTTACCAACCACGTTCATATTGTTTTGGACTTTCGATCTCTGTTCCAAGGTCTTGCGCAGCTGATCGGGGCCAATACGGATCTTTCAAGAACTCTCGACCGATAAAAATAAGATCGGCTCTCTTGTTTTGTAAGATTTCTTCCGCCTGTCTGCCTGTTGTGATCAAGCCAACAGCTGCAGTTGCGATCTCAGCCTCGTTTTTAATCTTGTCTGCAAAAGAAACTTGATACCCAGGGAACGTCGGAATCTTCGCTGGTACAACAGCTCCTGAACTACAGTCGATTAGATCGATCCCGTCTTCTTTCATCCACTTCGAATAGGTTACAAAATCTTCTGGTGTATTTCCTTCTGGGTGATAATCATTCGCTGAAATACGAACAAACAACGGACCTTCCCATTCTAATCTGACAGCAGCAATGATCTCTTGTAAGAAACGGTAGCGATTTTCTTGGCTGCCTCCATAAGAATCAGTTCTTCTGTTAGATAGGGGGGAGAGGAATTCATTGATCAAATATCCATGCGCTCCATGAATCTCAATCACATCAAATCCTGCAGTCTTTGCTCTTTTTGCTGCACTTCGAAATTGCTTCACTGTCTCTTCGATCTGCTGAAGTGACATTTCTTCTGGTGTCTTCATCTTTTCAGAAAAAGCGATAGCAGATGGGGCGATGATCGGTCCGTCTATCATAGCCTTGCGTCCTGCATGGGCGATTTGAATCGCTGCTTTTGAGCCGTTTTCTTGTATGGATGAAACAAGCTTTGACAGACCTTCTACATGACTGTCATCCCAGATTCCTAAGTCTTCAGCACTTATTCTTCCTTGAGGGCTTACCGCTGCTGCTTCGGTCATGATCAGCCCGGTCTGACCCATTGCTCTAGACGTGTAATGAGTCATATGCCAAGGGGTCACAATTCCATCTTGCTCATAACAAGAATACATACACATAGGTGACATGACAATCCGATTCTTTAAGGTTACGTCACGGATGGTCAATGGTTGAAACAATAACGGTTGAATATAAAACAACTCCTTTTTCTTTTAAGACAAGCTTTTTTTAGCATCATTACTCTTCTTTCTCATTGTAGTACGTTCCATCACTATTTTTGAAGAAATCTGCTCTTTGAATGTGGTGAAAGGCTGTTCAACACATCTCTTGCTAAAATTGGATAGTCGGTTATGATCGCTTCAGTATTCCATTCAAAAAAATACTTCATCCACTTCTGACTGTTAACCGTATATGGACGGACAGGAATATTATTTCTTTTAAAGCCTTTCATGATGTAAGGGTGAAGAGATTTATAGTTCGGGTGTGCACTTTGTGAACAAACGGCCTTCACATACTCCCACGGTTCAAACAATCCCGAAGAGTAAAGAGGTGCCGTCTGAACATAACGGTTCAATCTTCTGATCTTAACTAAACTATAATGATTGAACGATGAGATCACAGTTCGATCCATCATCTCATAGTGATGCAACAATTGAAGTACTTTTTCCTCGAGCCCGTTGTATTCTATGATATTGTTTTTTAATTCGATATTAAGCAACATCGGAAGTGGTGCTATCCATTCTAAAAATTGTTGAAGAGAAGGAACTGATTCTTTGTTGAAATTTTTTGAAAACCAGCTGCCCGCATCTAATTGAGATAGTTCATCATAGGTGTAATCAACAACATAACCTTTTCCATTAGTCGTTCGATCTACTTTCTCATCATGAATGATGACCGGTACCCCATCTTTAGAAAGCTGCACATCAAGCTCGATCCCATCAGCGCCATCTTTAAATCCTTTTTGGAAAGCAGCCATCGTATTTTCAGGACAATCCTTACTAGCTCCTCTGTGAGCAAATATATAGGTCAAGCATGTAATCTCCCTTCATAAAAAAAGATTATAGACAGTATAAGCTAAATTAAAACGGAGCTGAAATGAAAGGCTTCGTGCTTTTTTAAGCTTTGTTCCTTTTGGCAGTAGTTGATTTCTGTTCCAGATGCTCGCTTTCCGAGGAGCAGGCGGTGAGTCTCTGCCGCTACGCGTCCTTAGAAGTCTCCACCTGTCTAGTTGCAGTGGCTAGCCGCTAGAGGTCAAAAGTTGAACGAATCACTTCCACATTTCGAACTGACCGCTCGTCCTATAAGCGTCGGCATCTATCACTTCAATCATCTCGCATGAAGAAGAGGAAAAAGAAAAAAGCCTGCTATTCAACCGTTTTATCAAGAGGGTTCTTTTAAGTTATTGTACTTTAGCTTTGACTTACAAACTAAGGTTCCTAAGTGCCTCAAGCATTAACTATGCCCATCACTGATTAGGTTGATTGGAGTGTAGGGAGGGACGAGCGGTCAGTTAAAAAGTGAAAGTGGCTTGTTCAGCCCCGACAAGCAAAAGCTGAATGGGCTATGAAGGCGCATTTTGCCTTCTTGACCGTTGAGCTTTTGACCTCGAGGGGCTAGCCACTACAACTAGACCGGTGAGACACTTAGAGGCGCAAAGCGGCAAGTGGCTCACCGGTCGCCCCGCGGAAAGGGAGCACCTGAAACGGAAATCAACCACTTTCATAAGGACAAAGTTATAGCCGGAATGAAAGAAACCCTTCCTGTTTATAGAGGAAGGGTAAATTATTTTCTGCGTCTAGAACGCCTCTTTTTTTCTTCTCTGTTGTGTTCTTCAACAGTGGCTCCTTTTTCTGTCAGCCAGTGGATAAAAACAAGCTCTTTGTCAGTAAGAGATCGTTTCGTAAACTTTTCAAACTGAACGCGCAATTCAAGGTATCTTTGGGAAATTTCTACTTCGGTCACACAAATCCCTCCCTAAATCTAGCTCTAGCTTCTACTTAGATGATAAAGAGTAAGTAAAGGGCTTGTCAATTTTTTCTAATCGTCAATTTCTGCAGAGAAAACGAGAGAATTGGTGCAAAATAACGAAAAGGAGTTGATAGTATGAAGATTTCCAGCAAGTTAGTCTGCTTGATTATGGCCAGTTTTTTAGTTTGGAGCTCACTTCCTCTTACAGTCTCTGCAGAAAGTCTAAGAGTACAAGAACCTGCTTATGCAAAATGGGGAAGGCTCGCTGTTTTTGAAACAGGGAAACGCTATCCCGATTATGATATCGTTGATTATTTATATGTTGGACGAACAACAGCCCCAAATGAAGATATTGTCGAAAGATTTAAACTGTGGATCAAGAAAGGTGCTTCAGAAAAGGGAGTTATTATAACGATCACACTAACTCCAGGTGGTGTATTCAAGAATATTTCATTTCAAGAGACAGCCCGTTAACACATCAGTTCATTCTTCCTAACTCTTCTGACCGTTTCACCGCTCTTTTGATACAAGCTAAAAATGCATCTTGAACTCCAAATTGATCAAGTTTACCGATTCCTGCCTCTGTCGTACCGCCAGGACTGGTTACTTTTCTTCTAAGCTCAATAGGGGATTCTGTTGTTTGTTTAAGCATAAGAGAGGCACCTAAAAGCGTTTGAGTGATTAAAGTCTTTGCTTCTTCTTCGGAAAGATTTAATTCTTCAGCCGCTTTTTGCATGGCCTCCGCGATGTAGTAAATATAGGCAGGACCGCTTCCAGAGAGACCCGTAACGATATGCAGTTTTTCTTCCCGTACGAGTGTGACCGTTCCGATCGTCTCAAATAGCTCAAGAGATTTTTCAATATGCGATTGCAAGGCATACATTCCTGAGGAGAGTGCAGTCGCAGAATGTCCGATCGATGCGGATGTATTTGGCATGGCTCTCATTACAGGGTTATTAAGCTGAAGCCAATCTGTTAGCGTTTCTGTAGATATGCCTGCCATAACAGATATGATCAGCTGATGACTCTTAACAAACGGCTTGATGGTGTTAACCGCATTGTGCGCATCTTTTGGTTTTACCGCAAGAATGATAATATCAGCACCAGCAACAGCTTCTTCTATCGTTGAAGCGGGTACTACACCATACTTAACTTGAAGATCATTTATTCGTTGTGTATTGCTTCGATTTTTTATCGTAATCAGATCAGCTTGCCATTTTTCTTTTTTGATCAACCCTTCCATAATGGCCTCAGCCATCGATCCGGCACCAATAAACGTAATTTTTTCTGTTCCCACGGCTAATCCCTCCAGAATTTTGAGTATAAAAAAACTCCCAGTCCTAAATATAAAGGACGGATGGGAGTGATCCGTGGTACCACCTTTGTTGGCATGCTTGCTTGCCCGCTCAAGATGTCTTTATCGCAGAACTGCGCCAGATTTCTCCAGACTGCTCCAGGGCAGGTTCGGTAATTCCTTTACGGTGAAATCTTGCAGCCTATGGATTCCACTCTCTAAACGGAGGAGATTACGTACTAATCCCTTTCAACGCATTTATTTATTGGCCATAATTGGCATTTCTTTTATATTTTAAAAAACATTATGCTATGATTTCTATATGTATGTCAACTAGTTATTTTATTTGGAGGAAAAGATGAATCAAAAAACAGCTATTATTCCGATTACTCTTCCTACACCGTTTGATGTAGGTCCTGTAAACTGTGTCCTCCTAAAAAGTGATGCGGTTACGCTCGTTGATTCCGGAGCAAAAACCGAAGAAAGCAGACAACTGCTTATCTCTATCCTCAAGGATCACGGACTCACTTTTAAAGATTTAGACCAGTATATCTGCACGCACTACCATCCTGATCATGCGGGACTATCAAAAGAGATCCAAGAGAATGGTGTTCAGACCCTCATGCTTACAGAAGCGGTTCCTTACGTGAGTGGCGATCTTCATTTTATTGAACAGGGAGAAATGTTTTATACGAATCTCTATCATTCTTTCGGAGTGCCAGATGCTCTCGGTAGATTAGAACTTTTAAAGCTGCGGAAATATCGTACGTTCTCAAGCTCGTTTGTTCCAGACACCTTGCCTTTACCTGGTGATGAAGTACCTGGTCACGAGGGATTTATCTTTTTAAAGACGCCCGGACATGCCCCAGATCATCTCTCTCTATATCATGAAGAAGACGGTATCTTAATCGGTGGGGATGTGCTGCTGCCTCACATTTCGTCTAATGCCCTATTAGAACCGCCTGCTGTAAACGAAACAGAGCGGCCTAGAACATTGCTTCAATACCGAGAGACGCTGCAATACTTAATGACGCTGAACTTAAAAACAGTTTACCCTGGACACGGCGAGCCTTTTACGAATGCACCACAGTTGATCACAAAACGCTTACACGATCATACCGAGCGTGCAAAGACCCTTGAACATCTTTTGAGCGATGAGCCGCTGACTGTTTTTGAACTGTGTCGACGCCTGTTTCCAAAATTATATGAAAAGCAACTCGGATTAGTAGTTTCTGAAGTTGTAGGGCACCTCGATCTGCTTCAGTCAGAAGGACGAGTACGCCTAGAGGAAGAGAACAAGATATCATATTATCGCAGAACAGGAGTTATAAGATGAGTACATTAAAAAATAAAGTGGTGTTGATAACAGGAGCCTCAGGGGGACTCGGTGCTCATCTCGCTATGGATGTTGCTACAAAAGGAGCGACGCCCATCCTTACTGCAAGAAGAGAAGATCAGCTGAAAGTGGTACAGGATGCCATCTTAAAAGCTACGAATATAAATGCGCCTTATTATATTTTGGATGTTTCAAACACAGACAGCGTTGAGGAGGTTTTCTCAACGATCCTGAGTGAACATGAAAACATACATATTTTAGTGAACAATGCGGGCTATGGTATTTTTGAAGAGTTTGTGGATTCGCCATGGAAAAATATTGAAGGGATGTTTTCAACGAACGTTCTTGGGCTTATGGCGTGTACGAGAGCTGTTCTGCCTCACATGCTTCAAAGAGGAAGCGGTCATATCGTGAATATTGCTTCTCAGGCCGGCAAGATCTCAACGCCAAAATCAAGCGTATACGCAGCAACGAAACATGCTGTGTTAGGATTCTCAAACGGATTGCGTTTGGAGGTCGCACACAAAGGGGTAGACGTGACAACCATCAACCCTGGACCGATCGCGACCAACTTCTTTACACTTGCTGATCAGTCTGGCAATTACGTTAAAAACGTTCAAAAACTGATGCTTCAGCCTTCACATGTCTCAGAAAAAATTGTTAGAGCAATGGAGCGTCCCGTTCGTGAGATCAATCTGCCATGGTGGATGAACGTAGGAAGCACGATGTATCAAGTGATGCCAAAATTGATTGAAACACTAGGTGGGAAATCGTTCAGACAGAAGTAAGTTGCTATAATATTATTATGTAAACAAAACTGAGAGTTATATGATTTTTGGAGCTGGTGATGAAACTCGTGGATTAAAGTCCAAGACTCGTGGATTGGAGCCTAAAACTCGTGGATTGGAGTCCAAGACTCGTGGATTGGAGCCCGAAACTCGTGGATTGAAGCCTAAAACTCGTGGATTGAAGTCCAAGACTCGTGGATTGGAGCCCGAAACTCGTGGATTGAAGCCCGAAACTCGTGAATTGAAGCCCAAGATTTTTGGATTACAGCCTAAAACTCGTGGATTACCGCTTAAAATCCCATCGATCACAGTCCAAACCTCTCACTCCAGCATCAAAAATAAGCAGGTTTCCTCTTCAAAAAGACGGAACCTGCTTATTTATTTGTAAAATAGGCATATACAACGTCCTGAATGATGCTGTAAACAGCCTCATTTTGATCTTCTTCCTGCATCTGGCGCCATACTTTTTCTTCGAGATCTCTCCACTCTTCCTCTGTTAATGTACAATTTTCTTCTTCCCATAAATAATCCTTCAACGATCGTTTGATCATTTTTCTTATCAATAAGCGGTTCATTTCTTCACCTGTCTTTCCTTATAAATCCTAGACTTTTGGCTGAAAAACGTCAATCTGCAAAATTTGCTGAAAAAATTACCATTGTTATAAGAACATACATTCGGTTAAAATGGGTATACATATAAAGAACAGATGTTCGTAAATTAGTGGAAGGGGTATGTCGAATGAACTATGATGAAATGCCTAAGCGTACGATTCTATGTATGGACATGAAAAGTTTTTATGCAAGCTGTGCTGCTGTTCGCTTAGGGTTAAATCCGCTGACATGTCATTTGGCAGTAGTAGGGGATACGGAAAGACAGGGAAGCGTTGTGCTTGCAGCATCACCAAGACTAAAGGCTGATTTTGGTATTCGAACAGGCAACCGTCTGTTTGAGATTCCAAAAAATAAAAACATTATCGTTGTAAATGCGCAGATGGCTTATTTTCTAGAAAGATCGATGGAGATTACGAAGATGCTGCATCGTTACGTTCCACCAGAGTCGATCCACACATATAGCGTGGATGAAAGCTTTCTTCAAGCTGACGGAACAGAAAGGTTGTGGGGAAGCGCACAAGAACTTGCTGAGAGAATTCGCCGTGACATCTGGCGAGAGTTTGGATTGCCATGTGCGATCGGAATCGGTCCGAACATGCTCATGTCAAAGCTTTGTCTCGATCTTGACGCGAAGAAAAAAGGAGTAGCGCAGTGGGGGTATGAAGATGTAGAGAAGAAGTTATGGCCTCTATCCCCGCTAAGCCAGATGTGGGGAATCGGATCAAGAGTAGAACGGACGTTAAACAGGATGGGCATTGTAACAGTCGGTGACCTCGCACATTATCCTCTCGAACTTTTAGAGAAAAAATTCGGGATCATGGGAAATCAGCTCTATCATCATGCTTGGGGCATCGATCTGTCTGAAATCGGTGCGCCCATCATGCAAGGTCAGGTCAGTTACGGAAAAAGCCAGATCTTACTTCGGGATTATACAGATATAACGGAGATCAAACATGTCATTTTAGAGATGTGTGAAGAGGTGGCTAGACGTGCGAGAAGGGCGAGAAAAGCAGGAAGGACGATTAGTTTTGGGCTAGGGTACAGCAAAGATGAGGGTGGCGGCGGCTTTCATCGTTCTAAATCGATCGATCAGCCATCTAATATTACGATGGAGCTCTATGAAGTGTGTCTAGAGCTTCTCCAAACCTTTTATCGTGGAGAAACGGTGCGTAAGATTTCGATCGCTCTTTCAAATGTTTGCGAAGATACTGAAACACAGCTTACTTTGTTTTCTTTAGACCATCCAAAGAAAAGAAAGATCGGCTACGTTATGGATGATATTCGGCAAAAATACGGCTCCAACTCTCTTCTGCGGGCTGTTTCTTATACAAAAGGAGGAACAGCATTATACAGAAGCCGACTTTTAGGCGGACATAAGGCATAAGGGGGCGGAAGAACGGTGATTCGTGACAGAGGAACGATTAAGTGGACGGCGATGATGCTGCCAGAGCACGTGAAAATGTTAAGAGAGCATCAGGACGGTCTGGACTATGGAAGAAAGCCAGAATTAGATGAACAAAAGTACGAAGAATTCAATGAGACAATCTGTATGGCGATGGAAGAGAATCAAGCGTTGAAGTTCACGTATTTTGAAAAAGGCAGGGCGCTCGTAACTATAGGTCATGTGCATTATATTGACGAATATAAAAAAGAGTTAAGGGTGCTGAATGAAGAGAAAAAGATGCATATCTTAAAAGTGACTGACATTATGGACGTGGAATACGCATAGATACGCAAAAACAGGCATGAAAAAAAACAGCAAAAACTAACGTTGAAGATAGTTTTTGCTGTTTATTTATCCAAAGATTTGAGTTAAGTAAATCATGATTAAGAGCCCGGCAATAAAGGATAAAGTAGCAGATCGAGCGTGACCGTCACCATGACTTTCTGGTATGAGTTCTTTATAGACGATAAAGAGCATGGCGCCGGCGGCAAAGGAAAGGCCATAAGGCACTAGATTCTCTACATAAGATGTGAGCACATACCCAAGCAAAGCCGTAACGATCTCAACAGCACCTGTTAATGTTGCAATAAGGAAAGCCTTGAAACGATTCATATTTTGATGAATGAGAAAAAGAGCTACTAACAGACCTTCAGGTGCGTTTTGAAGTCCGATTGCAAATGCGATCAAACCGCCAAGTCCTGTGTTTTCACTAGCATAACTGACCCCAACAGAAAGACCTTCCGGCAGGTTGTGCAAGGTGATCGCAGCAATGACAAGAAAGGCTTTAGCATCGATGCCTTTAAAAATCTTAGAATGATCAAGATCAACGTGCGGAACGAACCTTTCTAAGAGTAAGAGTGTTAGGGTACCGAGTGTGATACCAATCGTAAGTACAGTTAGATTTGATAGTTCAAGAGCTTGAGGAATCAAGCTGAACGTTGAAGCAGCGACCATGATACCTGCAGTAAGAGCAAGTAATATGTCGCGAAACCGATGTGTTACCTGAGACCAGAAAAGAACAGGCAGTGCACCAAAACCGGTTGCTAATGCAGATAAAACACTTCCAAATAAAGCAGCTTCCATTCTGTTACCCACCTTAGTCAAATATCCAATTTTATAAAAATAGTCATATGGCTCTTTTAGTATACCGCCAAATCCTTTTTAATAGAAGTAAGCGCCATTTTCATTTCAAAAAGCGCTTCTATCGGAGAAATAAGAAGGTGACAATTTGAAAGTCATAATCATTGACCCGGGCCATGGAGGTAATGATCCAGGAGCGGTAAATAAAGAGCAATTTGAAAAAGTATATAATCTGGCAATCGCCAAAAAGATACAAGCTAATCTTCAAAACAACTATGAAGTGACGGTCATTATGACTCGAACAGGTGATACAACCGTATCATTAGAAGAAAGAACAAATTTAGCAAACAGCAAGAATGCAGAGCTGTTTGTGTCTATCCACCAGAACATCGGTGGGGGAGAAGGCTTTGAAAGCTATGTGCACCAGCGAGCGGGTGCTGAAACGAAAAGGATACAAAACGTTTTACATGCATCAGTCGCTGCTGTTATGAGTAAGTACGGTGCGCGCGACAGAGGACAAAAACAAGCTGATTTTCACATACTTCGTGAAACGAAAAAGTCAGCTGTCTTATTAGAAGTGCTTTTCATGGATAACGAGAAAAACTTGGCTCTTTTAAAAAGAGAGGATTTTCAGAACGAATTGTCTATAGCGATTGCACAAGGAATCGCACAAAGTCTTTCTCTTCCAAAAAAACAGGTACAGATTATACAAACACAAATCTTCAATGTGATCGCAGGTGCGTTTGAGCAAAAAGAGAATGCGGTTGCTCGTGTTTCACTCCTAGCTAAACAAAACGTAACAGCTTTTATTGACGAAATAAAAAACGGAAACAAAACGTATTACAGAGTTCAGGCTGGAGCTTTTCAGAATCGAGAATACGCAGAGAATTTTGCTAAAAAGATACGTTCAGAAGGCGTAGCGGATGCTTATGTGGTAGAAAAAAATACAAATGAGCAGCCTCCAGTCAAAGAACCGCCAAAACCAGGTCCCGAGCCACCAAAGCCTAACCCGGATCCACCAAAACCAACACCCGAGACTCCAAAGGGACTGACGATAGGAGGTTCAACGCTATTAACAGCAGAAGAGATGGATCGATTTGTTAGGAAGGTCAATCCGAATGCACCTCCTGTAGCTGCTCTTTACGTTCAGATCGGACAGGTGTATGGGATTAGAGGGGATGTGGCATACGCTCAGGCTATTCAAGAAACAGGGTACTTCCGCTTTGAAGGAAATGTTAAGGCTGCACAGAATAATTATGCCGGAATCGGTGCGACAGGAAAAAACGAATCAGCCGTGTTTAAGACTCCTCAAGAAGGCGTATTAGCACACATCCAGCACTTGTTTGCTTATACGTCTACACAACCTCTGCCTTCCCAATATCCTCTCGTTGATCCTAGATTCCAATATGTTCAAAGAGGCAGTGCTGTGACATGGGCACAGCTCAACGGAAAATGGGCCATTCCAGGAACGACGTACAGTACTATGATATTGGATATTTACAAAAAAATGCTAAATGAAGCGAAAATCCCGTTGCAAACAAGGATGAATTCTCTAAATGAAATGTTGAATAAATTATAAAAAACGTCGGATTCACGAGTGATTTTTCATAAACAGTAAAAAAATAAGGCTTCGCATGTGAATCGTTTATGCGAAGTCCTTATTTATTTTTTTAAAAATTAAATGTACGCGTATGGAAGCTGTTCGGCTAAAAAACATACGAGTTAAATTTTACATAGCCAAACTGTATTGGCTTTTAAAAGTAAGGAAGGATTAGCCAAAAAAGCGTAATCTGTAATAAGATAATAATAAGAGCGATACGATTAAGATTTACAGCTTGCGAAAAGCCCAGACGAAAGTATCTTTTCTTTTAATTCTGTATTAGGCGGATCGCATATAATTTCAATGAAATCATCAGGATAGATAGACAATGCGATTATTCCGAGAAAACTCTTTCCGTCAGCTGTTCGATCTCCTTTTTGTAGATAGATGGATTCTGTAAAACTGCCTGTTAGTTCAACAAGTTTAGCAGCACGCTCTGCATAAATAGGACGAGTTGCTTTTACGATCATAATCAATAACCTCCTTTGCCAATCACACTATGTATGGATATGTGCATAAGAAGGAAAAATGCTAACTAAATGAAACTTTCACATGGAGGAAACATGAAACTTACAAAAAAGTGGCTATATCTTACGTTATTGGTTGCAGGCTTAATCATTTTTTTTCTCTGGCTGCAAAAAAATTATAAGGGATTTAGTCCTGAAGAATTTAGAAATTGGATTGTACAGTGGGGATGGATCGCACCTTTTATCTTTGTTGTCCTATATGCATTGAGGCCGTTTGTGTTATTTCCATCTTCCATATTTGCCATTACAAGCGGTTTGTCGTTTGGTTTTTATTGGGGTTGTCTGTATACCTATCTCGGGTCACTAGGAGGAGGACTCCTAACGTATTTTGCAGTTAACCGCCTTGGCCGTTTTAAGAAAAATAAACAATGGAAAAACGAAAACTACGAAAAAGTACGAAACAAGATTGAAAGAGAAGGAATTCGTTTCGTCTTATTATTGAGACTGCTACCGGTATTGAACTTTGATCTCGTCAGTTACTTAACCTCCTTAACAAAGGTAAAGTTTAAAGACTATGCGATTGCTACTGCAATAGGGATCATTCCGGGAACAATCGCTTATACGTATTTAGGTACATCCATGACGTCAGGAAGCAAAAAAGTTGTATGGATCGGCACAACTCTTTTATTCGTTCTTGTCGGTTTACCCATGATTTTTAAGAAGAAGATGAAAGCAAAGGTAGGGTTGTAGAAATTAAGAAGGTTGCTCTGGAGGTAAGATCAGACTCATAGCTGACTCAGCATCAGCACCTTCAACGATATAAAGAAAAGAATCTCCCTCTTTTAACGTTAAAAAGAATGCTACGAGCTGTGATAATCCTGTGGCTTGAATGGTAATACCATCTTTACTTAAAAATAGCTGGCTGTTAAGTCGCTTAGCAGAATGAATAATCTCAATGGCTTTACTCACTGTATATTTAGCGGTAACGATCACTTTTTGAGAGCAGATTTGTTTCATAATCTGAAGCCTCCTGTATGAGATGATTGCTGATATATTTCCCATAAGTAGAGGGACCGAAACAAGGTCTTTAGTCCCGATGTGCAAAATGATGGAAAATATGTAGTGCTTTCGAATAAAGGGTACACATTAAAACGACATATTCAGCTGAAATGAAGAAGCTTGGAGAGAGGCAAGGAGATAGAAAGGGATACGGACCAGTAAAATGAAAAAGAGTACAGCCGGCATGTGAAAGCCAGACTGTACTCTTTTTTTATGAATTTAATTTTGCTTTTTCACGTTTCGCCTGTCTTCTGAAGAATAACTCATACAGAACAGGTACGATGATCAACGTTAATAGCGTAGAAGTTGTTAGACCACCGATTACAACGATTGCTAACCCTTTAGAGATCAGCGTTCCTGACGACGTAGTTAATGCAAGCGGAATTAATGCTGCAATTGTTGCGAATGCTGTCATTAATATCGGACGTAAACGAGTTTTACCTGCTTCCAATAGCGCCTCACGAACCGGCATACCTTTAATCTCACGGTTTTGTCCGATGCGGTCTACCAGTACGATCGCATTCGTCGTAACGATACCGATCAGCATGAGTATTCCGATCATCGCACTAACAGACAATGGTTCGTTGATCAAGTATAATCCTCCGATCGCTCCAACTGGAACGAATATGAGGGAAGAAAGGATGATGAATGGAATACGTGCTCGACCAAATGTGATCAGCATCGTTAAGTAAACGAGACCAATCGCAACTAGCATCGCAAGACCTAGGTCTTTAAACGTATCCATCGTTTCTTCGCTTCCTCCGCCGCCTTCTGTGGATACAGAAGAAGGAAGTTCTACATTTTCTTCAACGCCTTTAATAACGTCTTGTGTTACTTTTTGAACGTTGTCACCTTTTACTTGTGCAGAGACTTGCGCATATATCTTACCATCAAGCTTTTGGATTCCGGTTACAGTGTCTTTCTCAGTTACCTCGGCAACGTCTGAGATCTTAACCGGACCTGATGAACCAAATACAGTTAGATCCTTGATCTCATCTAGAGATTTAACTGCTTCGTCATATTCAACTTTCACGTTCTTTTGATCGCCGTCTAATGTAAGTTCTCCTACTTCAACAGGTTTTGTTACATCTGAGACCGCTCCTAGGATAGCGAAGCCTGATACGCCTTTTTCAGCCGCTTTTTCGGTATCAATGTCAACAGCCCATTGTTTTTGTGTATCTTTAAAGTTGTTTGATACATACTTGATCGAATCAATCGTCTTCATGTACTCTTCAACTTCACTTGCTGCTTTTTGCAGATCTTCTAAGTTGTTTGAATATAGATCAATATTGACTTCGTTGTTAGCCGGAGGCCCGCCGCTTGAAACTTCCTGCAAGCTAATTACAGTTCCTTCTGCTTTTTCGTCTGTAATCTCTTTAATATCTTTTTCTAGCTCTTTTAGTTCTGTATCAATGTTGGCTTCTTTTTTGAGGTTAACAAAATAGTTGGCAACATTTTGACGCTTAAGACCGGTTTGGAAATCACGAGAACCGATACCAGCTGTTACATCTTCAATCGTACCCCGCTTAGAGAGGTAATCTTCAACTTCTAAAGACACTTCATTTGTCTTTGTGACGTTTGTACTTGCAGGTAATTCAACGTTGATCGTTAACGTTTTTTGCTCTTCATTCGGTAGGAACACCATTCCAAGTTTAGTTGCAAGGAAGAAAGATCCACCTAAAAGAATGAATGAAGTGAAAAGAACTAAAATCTTATGGTTCAGTGATGCTTTGATCAGTTTTTCATACCCACGCTGCAATGGACCATCGTTCTTTTCTGGTTTTACGGTTTTAAAAGCATACTTTGCTAGGATCGGTACGATCGTAACAGCAACGATCAATGATGCTAATAATGCGAATACAACGGTTAATGCGAACGGCAAGAAGAACTCACCTGTGATACCGCCGACAAGACCGAGTGGTAAGAATACAACGACGGTTGTAATCGTAGAAGACACGATCGCTTTTAAGATTTCCCGCGTAGAATCAATGATCAGCTCATCACGGTCGTAGTCACCATCTGTTTTACGGATTCTTCTAAAGATATTCTCGATAACTACGATACTATCATCTACAACACGTCCGACTGCTACTGCCATTCCACCCAGTGTCATAATATTTAAAGTAATATCAAGACGGTCTAAGAAGATAGCTGACACGAGCAGTGAAAGCGGAATTGAGATGATGGCGATGATGGTTGCTCTGAAGTTGCGAAGGAATATCAATACGGCTAAAGAAGCGAACAATGCTCCAAATAATCCTTCTTTAACTAGCGTGTTTACAGAGTCTTTAATGCCTTCTGCCTGGCCGAAACCAATCGCATAGTCTAACTTATCATCGTATTTATTTTTGTTAAGCACTTCTAAGACTTTGTCAGCCACTTCGACTGTATTTGCATCTTGTTTTTTTGTTACGGCCATAGAGAGTGAAGCTTTTTGGTTATATCTTGTGATCTCACTAACATCATCTGTTTCTTTAACTTCAGCAAGATCACCAAGCTTTAAGTTTGCTGATGCTTGAGGTGCCTGTGCTCCACCAGGTGCGCTTTGTCCGCCTGGTGCTCCGCCTCCAGCTCCGGGTTGAGCTGCTTCTCCTGGTGCTCCGCCTCCAGATCCTCCCGGAGACTGTGCAGGTGAGCCTTGACTTGAAGAAATGGTAATCTCTTTTAGTTCGGCAACTGTATCGACTACCTCTTCAACACGAACTGGGACTGTAATCGAGTCATCGGTTACGGTACCAGCAGGGAAAGAGAGGTCACGGCTGTTGATTGCTTCTTTAACAGCGTTTAAGGTAATGCCGGCTTCTTTTGCTTTTTCTTTATCAAGTGTGATCGAGACGAATGTCTCTTTTAGACCACCTACAGATACGTTGTTCACACCTTGGATCTTTTTAAGTTCTGGAACCAATTCGTCATTAACGAATGCTTGGATGTTTTCTCCTTCTTTTTCAGGGAATAAAGAGATATTGTAGATAGGAATCGTTCCAAAGGAGAAACGGCTGACTTCTGGTTCTACATCTTCAGGAAGATCCGTTTCAGATATGATAGATTTGACTTGATCTTCTACCTCATCCATATTTGCGGTGAAAGGGAAATCCATACTAATGATAGAAATGCTTTCGTTTGAAGAACTCTTAACGGTTTTTACATCCTCTACTTGCTTCAATTGAGTTTCAAGTTTGTCCGTCACTTGTTCGTTCACATCTTCAGGAGATGCTCCTGGATAAACAGTTTGAACGGTCAGCTGTGGAAACTCAACGTTCGGAAGCAGATCCACTTTCAAGTTCGTGAATGAGAAGACTCCACCAACAATGAGTAAAAATGAAAAGATGAATATTGCTACTGGATTTTTTAGACTAAATCGTGTTAACCAGTTCATTGTTTCCTCTCCTACGTATGTTTTTATTTTTTTCATATGTGTATTTTCACATATGTTTATATATAATATAATAGCTGTATAAGATTTATATCAAGTATTTAGAATAATAAATTTATGAAAAATATGTTACAATGCAAAACAGTACAGAAAGAAAGAAGGGTATCAAATGGCGTTAAGGTATGCGCTGTTAGGTTTATTAGCGAAAAATGAAGCAACAGGTTACGAGCTGACACAGCAATTTAAAGAAACGGTTATTCATTTTTGGACAGCCCATCACACGCAGATCTATAGAGAATTATTAAAGATGGAAGAAGAAGGACTAACACAATCTAAGACCGTACAGCAAAATGATTATCCAGATAAGAAGATATATGCGATCACAGATAAAGGTTTTGAACAGCTGCTCGAATGGATGCTGAATAAACCTGTAAATGCACCAAAACTAAAAGATGATCTGTTATTAAGGGTATCCATGTTTCATTTTATCCCGACAGACAAAGCGATAAACTTTTTAGAGACGAGTAAGAATCATCATAAGATGGGTTTAGAGATGACGAAACAATGGTTAGACGATCATTTTCCGAACGGTACGTACAAAGAGAACGAGTTGGGTGAATATTTAACGATCGAGTTTGCCATCCGGTATATGGAGAGTTGGCTGTCCTGGTGTAATTGGGCGATAAAAGAATTAAAAAAGAAGGGTGAGTTAGAAAAATAAATGGAAATCATATTTACGGATACAGCACTGGAACGACTGGAAAAGAAGATGCACGGCAAAAAAGGTTACTTAAAACTCAAACATGATACAGAAGGCTGCGGATGTGTTGTAAGTGGAGTAGCTGCATTAGTCCTAGTGAATGAGATAGAGGACAACGATACAAAAATTGAAACGAATGGTCCAGATCTATTCATGGAATACAATACAGCTGTTTTCTTTGCTGAAAAGATGACGATCGATGCACCAGCAGGTAACCATTTTGCATTAAAAAGCCCTGGTGAGATGCTGAATCCTTCAATGAAATATTACGATAGAACGAAACAAAACACGGGCATATAGAATACCCGTGTTTTTGTTTCGTTATGGCTGAGGAACATTTTTTAACAGTTGAAACTGCTTGCTTGAAACAGGTTTTGAAAGAAGAGGAGATATGTAAGCGGCTGCTTCAAGCAGTTTGTCAAGATGAATACCAGTTGAAATTCCCATTTGAGAAAGCATGTGTACGACATCTTCAGAAGCCACATTGCCTGAAGCCCCAGGTGCGAACGGACAACCGCCAAGTCCTCCAGCAGATGTATCAAAGCGATCGATTCCAGCCTGCAGACTCGCAAAGATGTTAGCAAGAGCCATACCCCTTGTATCATGAAAATGAGCGGTTAAAAGTGTTGTTCCACGCAGATGATGCTTTAAAAGTGTAAACAGTTCAAAACACTCAGCTGGATTGGCCATCCCGATCGTATCTGCCACACTTAGTTCATCCACACCCATCTCTTCAAAATCTAGACAGATTTTTAAAACGTCCTGTTCATCGATCTTTCCTTCGAACGGGCAATAAAAACTAGTAGAGATACAAGCCCTCACAAAGAATCCTCTGCGCTTTAAATCTTCGATCAGGGGTCTTAGTTCATTCATACTAGCTTCTGTTGATTTGTTTATATTCTTCTTATTGAACGTATCGCTGACACCTACGAATACAGCAATATGCTTCACTCCAGATTCAACAGCTAAGTCAATTCCTTTTTGATTTGGAGCGAGGACAAAATTTCGTTGGTCGTCCAGGCAGTTATCAATAATAACAGAAGCATCTTGCATTTGAGGAACCCATTTCGGTGACACGAATGAGGTGAGCTCCATCTCTTGAAATCCGGCATTTTTTAATAGAGAAATAAATTCTATCTTGTTCTTTGCAGGTATTAAATTCTTCTCATTTTGAAGACCATCTCGCGGTCCAACTTCTATAAGCGTAACCCTTTCAGGTAAGTCCACTAGTGTAAACCCCTTTCTTGAAAACGTTTTCCTATGGCTATTTTAACTAAAAAAAATTGTCTGTTGCAACACATTTAAATTGTTATGGTATGATAAAAAGGAATTTTCAGAAATTTAATAGAGATCTACAAGGAGGAGACTAGGAATGGTTTCAAGGGAGAGAGATGCTGTAGTTGTAAGCGCTGTCAGAACACCGATCGGAAGCTTTATGGGAAGCTTTAAAACGGTTGCGGCAACAGAATTAGGAGCAATCGCGATTAAAGATGCATTGAAAAAAGCTGGTGTCCCGCAGGATTCAGTAGATGAAGTCATCATGGGAAATGTTCTGCAAGCTGGACTCGGACAGAACCCGGCGCGACAAGCGGCTATTAAAGCTGGTTTGCCGAACGAGGTATCCAGCATGACGATAAATAAAGTATGCGGTTCAGGTCTCAAGGCGATCCATCTAGCGTGCCAAGCGATCTGGCTAGACGAAGCAGATATTATCGTTTGCGGTGGAATGGAAAACATGAGCCAAGCTCCTTATCTTTTGAACGGAGCGAGAGATGGTCTCCGAATGGGTAACGCTCCTATGGTAGATTCCATGATTCAAGACGGATTATGGTGTGCATTTGGTGATTATCACATGGGAATCACCGCGGAAAACTTATGCGAGACACATTCATTGTCCCGTGAAGAGCTAGATCATTTTGCAGCAGAAAGTCAAAGAAAATGTGCACAAGCACAAGAACAAGGAAAATTTAATGACGAGATCACGCCGGTAGAGATTCCTCAACGTAAAGGTGATCCGATTATTGTTGATACAGATGAATACCCGAAACCAAGTTCAACGGCTGAAAAGCTAGGGAAGCTTCGCCCTGCGTTCAAGAAAGATGGAATGGTAACAGCAGGTAACGCGTCAGGCATCAATGATGGTGCTGCAGCACTTGTTGTGATGAGCAGAAAGAAAGCAGAAGAACTAGGATTGAAACCAATTGCCGTTGTAAAAGCGAATGCAAGCGCTGGTGTTGCACCAGAAGTGATGGGAATCGGACCAGTGGAAGCTGTTAAAAAAGTTTTAAGAAAGACAGAGTTAAGCATGAATGACTTTGACTTGGTTGAAGCAAATGAAGCATTTGCAAGTCAATCTCTAGCGGTGGGCAAAGATCTTGAATTTGATAAAGAAAAATTAAACGTAAACGGTGGAGCAATCGCACTTGGGCATCCGATCGGAGCAAGTGGTGCAAGAATCGTTGTCACATTGCTTCATGAAATGAAACGCAGAAACGCAAAACGAGGTCTTGCAACGCTTTGTATCGGTGGTGGCCAAGGGGTAGCGTCAGTTTTTGAGAACGAAGCAGAATAAATGATTGTTAAAAGACAAAGATCGTATGAAAAGGAGAGAGAAAAATGAAACCAATAGTGAACTCAGCACTTGAAGCTGTAGCGGAGATAAAAGATGGATCTACTCTTTTAGTTGGAGGTTTCGGGCTCGTTGGAATTCCTGAAAACTTAATTTTAGCTCTAGTAGAAAAAGGAACAAAAGATCTCACCGTCATCTCAAACAACTGTGGAGTAGACGATTGGGGTCTTGGCCTTCTATTGAAGAACAAACAGATCAAAAAGATGGTTGGTTCCTACGTAGGAGAGAACAAAGAGTTTGAAAGACAAGTATTATCAGGTGAGATTGAAGTAGATTTGATTCCACAAGGTACACTCGCTGAAAGAATAAGAGCAGGCGGTGCAGGTATTCCTGCCTTTTATACACCAGCTGGAGTAGGCACACCGATTGCTGAAGGAAAAGAAACTCGTACGTTTAACGATAAAGAATATCTGCTTGAAGAGGGAATCGTAGCAGATTTCAGTTTGATCCGCGCTGCTAAAGGAGACAAAGCAGGCAACCTGATCTATAACAAAACAGCTCGTAACTTTAATCCAATGATCGCAGCAGCAGGAAAAGTGACGATCGCTGAAGTAGAAGAGATTGTTGAGATCGGTGATCTGCATCCCGATTACATACATACACCAGGTGTATATGTTCAAAAGATGATCGTCGGAACTCAAGAGAAACGTATTGAACGACTAACTGTAAAAAAAGGATAAGAGGAGGGAAACCATTATGAATATTAGAGAAAGAATTGCCAAAAGAGCTGAGAAAGAGATCGAATCAGGATTCTACGTAAATTTAGGAATTGGAATGCCGACGATGGTTGCCAATTTTATTTCCGACAATAAAGAGGTTGTTCTGCAGTCAGAGAACGGCCTTTTAGGAATCGGCCCTTATCCGCTTGAAAATGAAGTTGATCCCGATCTGATCAATGCAGGGAAAGAAACCGTAACGGCAATTAAAGGTGCTTCATACTTTGACAGTTCTGAATCGTTTGCGATGATCCGCGGCGGTCACATTGATATCGCGATATTAGGCGGGATGGAAGTTTCAGAGAACGGAGATCTAGCCAACTGGATGATTCCAGGAAAGATGATAAAAGGAATGGGTGGGGCGATGGATCTTGTGCACGGAGCAAAAAAGATCATCGTTATCATGGAACATGTAAACAAAGCAGGTGAAAGTAAGATCTTAAAACGATGTCAGCTTCCACTAACAGGAAAAGGTGTTGTAGAACGAATCATTACAGACCGTGCTGTCATGGATGTATCTGATAAAGGTCTCGTGTTAAGAGAAGTAGCAGAAGGATACTCCGTAGAAGATGTAGTAAGTTCAACAGAGGCTAAACTAACGGTTGCAGAGGATGTTAAGCTAAACGCCTATTAATAGACCCATTCTCCGCTATATGCCATGCATGAAGAAAGTATATGACCAATACAAAGTTCTTAATCTTTTAAATAAAGAGGTGCAGCCAAAATGGCTATCTATATAATAGATGGGGCTAGAACGCCGTTCGGATCATATGGAAAATCATTGACAGGTGTGAGTCCTACAGACCTAGGTGAGATATCTGCGGTTGAGGCGATAAAACGAGCCAATATTTCCCCCGCAGATATAACGGATGTTGTTTATGGAAATGTTATACATTCGAGCAAGAATGCCGCATATGTAGCGAGACATACTGCATTAAGAGCAAGAGTGCCAGCGGATGTTCCTGCCATGCTCGTCAACCGCTTATGTGGCTCTGGCCTGCAAGCAGTCGTTTCAGCCACGCAGAACCTACGTGACCAGGAAGAAGGAATTGCGCTTTCTGGAGGGATAGAAAATATGTCGCAGTCACCGCATGTATCCTTTCACCACCGGTTCCATAATCAAAAGTTTGGTCCGATCACATTTGATGACATGCTTCTTCAGACGTTAAGTGATGAATATATCGGGTGTGGAATGGGGATAACTGCTGAAAATTTAGCTGATCAATACACCATATCAAGAGCTGAACAAGATGAATATGCTAGCCTAAGTCATAGAAAAGCCGCTGAAGCTAGAGAGAGTGGAAGATTTACAAAAGAGATCGTTTCAGTGCCTGTAAAGAACGGAGCTCTTTTTACAGAGGATGAAGGAATCAAACCTGATTCATCTGTATCGTTGCTTGGAGAGTTGAGGCCATCTTTTAAAAAAGACGGAACAGTTACAGCAGGAAACTCTTCTTCTATCAACGATGGCGCTGTGTCACTCATCCTTGCTCATGAAAAATCAGTAAAAGAAAAAAGGTTAGAACCGCTCGTAGAAATCGTTTCCTGGGCCGTTACAGGTGTCGATCCATCGGTGATGGGAATTGGTCCAGTACCTGCCATTCAGAAACTCCTGCAAAAAACAGGTCTTTCCATCGATGACATTGGTTTGTTTGAAATCAACGAAGCGTTCAGTTCTCAATACTTAGCTGTAGAAAAAGAACTGCAATTAGATCGTGAAAAAACGAATGTAAACGGAGGAGCGATTGCGCTAGGTCACCCTGTGGGAGCAAGTGGCGCAAGGCTGTTGCTTACATTGAGTTATGAAATGAAACAGCGTCAAGAAAAGTATGGAATAGCGAGCCTTTGTATTGGCGGTGGGCAGGGAATTGCGATGTTATTAAAATTAATCTAGAAAAAGTCCCGTGCAGCGATCGCTGCAGCGGGACTTTTTCAATAGAATCATGCTCGGTGTGTTTCGTAGATTTCAGCCGGAAAAAGAGAGCGCAAAGACTCTGACTCTGCTTCACTTAAAGCGGTAGATTTAAAGGTTTCAATATTTTCTAAAAGTTGTTCAACAGAGCTTGCACCAGCAGCTGCAGTTGCCACCGGCTCTTGATTCAACACATATTGCAAAGCTGCATGTGTGATGTTTTTATCACCTAAGATATCTTTAGACTTCTCGATCCTTTTTTGAATGTCTGCGCCCGTGTAATGAAGAAACTTGCCATCAGCACTCTTTTGGAAAGCTTTTTCACTCAACCACCCTTTTGCAACAGGACCTCTTGCGATAACGCTTATATCCTTTGTATTGAGAAAAGGAAACAGTTCTTCAGGACGCCTATCCAATAAACTGTATTGCATCATGATACTTTGAATATTCGAGTGCTCTGCAAAATATTTAATCGTGTTCGGCCGTATAGAAGAAATACCATAATAACGGATATATCCTTCTGACACGAGTTCATCAAAAGCTTCGATCGTTTCATCAAGCGGATCATCGATCGTTCCTCCGTGAAGCTGGTAGAGATCGATATAATCGGTTTGTAGACGCTTTAGGCTTTCTTTCAAGGCAGATTTAATATAAGTTTTAGAAGGATTCCATTGCCATCCATCTCCTGGCTTGCTCCAATCGTTCCCGCCTTTTGTAGCGAGAATAATATCTTGTCTAACGTCTTTTAGTGTCTTCCCAATAAACTCTTCGTTCCACCCGAAGCCGTATAAATCTGCTGTGTCAAAATAATTAATACCATGGTCGAGCGCTGTCTTCACGATTCTCTCGTTCTCGTTGCCAAGCTCAGGAGCAAGTGACATACATCCTAAACTCAGTTCACTCACATACAGATCAGAAGAACCAAGTCTTCTTTTCTCCATTCCAATCACCTCAACTTCATTTCATTTGTTTCTGTTCTAAACCTATCATAATGACCTTGAAAAAGAAAAAAGTCCGCACAAAAAAACGATGCGAAGAATGTTTCGCATCGGTCAGTAACTTTAAAATGCGTTTATTTTTTGGGAGAAGTAGCGTCGATCCAGTCTTGGACAAGTTCATGCTGCTTACTATAGTTTTGCAGCATATATTTAATCTGCCAAGCCTTGCCTACAAGCGTGATGCCTTTAGGTTGAAGATAGATCTTCATCTGCTATGCCTCCTTCAATGTCCTATTAAATGCAGTATTCCAAAGTATGATAGACTTTATGTAGAGAAGAAGATAAATAGACCATTGGAGTGTGGAAAATGGAAAACTTATACGAAAAAACGATAAGCAAGGAACAGATATACAGCGGTAAAGTTATTGATCTATATATAGAAGAAGTTGAACTGCCGAATAAGAAGATAGGAAAACGAGAGGTTGTTAAACACCCAGGAGCAGTTGCCGTACTAGCAGTGACAGATGAAGGTAAGATGTTAATGGTAGAGCAGTTCCGTAAACCACTCGAAAAAACAATTATTGAAATTCCAGCGGGTAAGCTTGAAAAAGGAGAAGACCCATTAGAATGTGCCAAGCGTGAATTGTTAGAAGAAACAGGTTTTGCTTGCGAATCTATGGAATCTATCGGTTCTTTCTACACCTCTCCAGGGTTTGCAGATGAACTGATCCATCTCTACTATACGAATACTCTTACAAAACAAGGTGATCAGATGACAGATGAAGATGAATTCTTAAACGTCCTAGAATTAAGTATAGATGAAGCAAAAGAATTAATGAGAGAAGAAAAGATTCATGATGCAAAAACAGCTTATAGTGTTATGTATATGGAGTTAACTCGTGCACTTAACAAATAAACTTCTACCGTTCTTTGCAGATATGCATATTCACATCGGAGCATCTCGAACAGGAAAGGCGATTAAGATTACAGGCTCAAGATCTCTGACACTCCGCAATATCTTACATGTAGCCAAACATGTAAAAGGGATGGATGTTATAGGAATCATCGATTGTCATTCACCTGAAGTAATTCAAGAATTAAAAGAGCTTAAACAAGAAGGTTACTTGAAAGAGCTAGAAGAAGGCGGCTTATCCATTGATGGATTAACACTCATTCCTGGAGCCGAGATCGAAATTAACGATGAACATTGTAAAGGCCCGATCCACGTTCTTGTATACATGCCTAGCCTTTCTGCGATGGAGAACTTAAGTCTTTGGCTATCGTCTCGAATGAAGAATATCCATTTGAGTTCACAGCGGATGTACGGCAGTGCTCTTGACCTACAGCACTTCGTGAAAAATTTCGGCGGATTATTTATTCCTGCTCATATATTTACTCCATTTAAAAGTTTATACGGAAAAGGAGTAGCCACTTCTCTATCCGAAGTGCTAGATCCGACATTGATAGATGGTGTTGAGTTAGGTTTAAGTTCGAATACCGAGATGGCTTCACGACTAGAAGAGCTTTCATCGTTCACCTTCCTAACGAATTCAGATGCACATTCATTAGAGAAGATCGCACGTGAATATCAGATGCTTTCCTTAAAGAAACCAACTTTTGAAGAATTTAAAATGGCACTTCAAGGAAAGAATGGCAGAGAGATTATTGCAAATTATGGTCTGAATCCTTATCTCGGAAAATATTATAATTCTGTCTGTGAAACATGTTTGGAAGTTTATCTTCTGAACAGTGAGAGGTGCGATAAATGTGGAAGTAAGAAGTTCGTAAAGGGAGTCAACGATCGGATCAACGAACTTCAAGGAACACAGGCAAGCAAAAGTAAAGTAACCAGACCACCTTATATACATCAGATACCACTTGAGTTCATACCAGGATTAGGTCCAAAATCTTTATTTAAACTCCGTGAAGCGATTGGGACAGATATGGATATCATACATTCTTCTTCAGAAAATCAACTTAAAGAAATTGTAAAACCAGCTATAGCAGAACAGATCTTATCTGCTAGAAACGGAGACCTCTCTGTTCAAATGGGCGGTGGTGGAACTTACGGAAAAGTAATTGTAAACCATCCTAGTAAAACGAAAAAATAAGACATACCTTCTCCCCTGATTCATAGAATAGGATTAAGAGATTCGGTGGAGGAGGCTTACATATGGAGAGTGCGCGTTATTACATGCAGCGGCATCTAGAAGAGAATAAGACCTTGTATGCGTTTGTTTGTGTTCTCTTTTTAATGGGTGTCATTTTTGGAGCAATTATCGTAAATTCGTTGAGTCTGAATCAAAAGCAAGATCTATACACGTATTTATCACGTTTTTTTGTTCAAGCTGCGGAAGGTGGCTTTACGAGTAAAACGGATATGTTCTTTCAAAGTTTTGGCCATTATCTAAAATACATGGGTCTGATGTGGATTCTTGGACTATCCGTGATCGGTCTGCCTGTTATCTTAATTATGCTGTTCTTAAAAGGAGTAGTAATTGGTTTTACTGTAGGATTCTTAGTAAATCAAATGGGATGGTACGGCTTTTTATTATCTTTTGTGTCGGTTCTGCCTCAGAACGTACTATTAATTCCAGCATTCATTATTGTAACAGTAGCAGCAGTGGCTTTTTCATTTAAGATGATTCGTCAGCTGGCTTTTAAAAGGCACCATATGCCTTTTCTGCCACAGCTGTTAAGATATACACTTTTGGTTGCGGGTGTAGGTGTAATGGTTCTGCTTGCCTCAACGATGGAAGCGTTCTTCACCCCAGCTTTAATGGAGCAAGTTATCAAATGGTCGATTTAGTTTCTGAATAATGATTATTTGTTTATAATAAGTTTAAATCGTTAATTAAAATGAGTTTAAATTGACAACTTTTTTCTCCATGCTTATAATTATCTTGTGCGTACATAAGGAGGAAAAGGGTATGGAAAGCAGAATCGACCGTATCAAAAAACAGCTGCATTCACAAAGCTATAAGCTGACTCCACAGCGTGAGGCGACCGTTAGAGTCCTCCTCGAAAACGAAGAAGATCACTTAAGTGCGGAAGATGTTTATCTGCTCGTAAAAGAAAAGGCGCCAGAAATTGGTTTGGCGACCGTTTACCGTACTCTGGAACTCTTAACCGAGCTTAAAGTAGTAGATAAGATTAACTTTGGTGATGGGGTTTCCCGTTACGATCTTAGAACAGAGGGTGCGGATCATTTTCATCATCATCTCGTTTGTATCGAATGTGGAGCGGTGGATGAAATACAAGAAGACCTTCTTGGCGATGTGGAAAAAGTAGTTGAAGAAGGCTGGAATTTTAAAATTAAAGATCACAGACTGACATTTCATGGAATCTGTCACAGATGTCATCCTAAGAATAATAATGAAGGTGAAGGAAGCGAAGAGTAGCGCTTCCTTTTTGTTTTTTGCTCCGAAATATCGAGTTGGTAGTACTTCTGAAAAGGATTTCATGCTCATTTAGAAGATATTAGGCAAAGAATATTTACAAAGTCCGAAGAATCGGGTAACGTATGAGTTGTAGATTTAAGTTTTATGTATAATCGGGGAACATGTGGGCATAACCTGTACTATATGAGGACAGGGGTGGACATGATGATTTCCTGGATGAAAATCGTTTGGAATACAACTAAGGTGTTCTTTGCTTTTTCAATTTGCACGCTCGTGTTTTATTTCGGTTTGCTTTGGATTAATTCAGAATATGAAAACTATCATAGATATGACGAACCAAAAGGTAAAGCTGTTAAAGTCTTTAACTTGAGTTCTGATAAGGACTCAAACCCTGTAAAAAGACTTTTTTATTTTTATCAAACGGGTGAGTAAGGAGGGGTAGAGTGAACGAACATGTTCAGGATTTTCTTCAATACATTATTGTAGAACGAGCCCTCTCAAAGAACACAATCGACTCCTATAAGAGAGATTTAACTCAATATGTACGATATCTCGAAAAAGTCGAATCTCTTGAAACTATTCATGAGATTGACCGTAATCATATAATGGGGTATCTTTTATTTTTAAAAGAGAATGGTAAGGCTTCCACGACGCTAGCGCGCAACATTGCGTCTATTCGGTCTTTTCACCAGTTTCTTCTAAGAGAGAAAGTCTCCAGTCAAGACCCTTCTGTACATATTGAAACACCTAAAACAGAGCGAAAGCTTCCTAAAGTATTATCCACAGAAGAGGTTGAAGCCTTATTAGACACACCTGCTGCAAACGATCCCTTTTCTCAGAGAGACAAGGGTATGCTCGAGCTATTGTATGCAACAGGGATTCGAGTTTCAGAACTTGTACAGCTTAATATAGGAGATGTTCACCTAGATATGGGGTTCATCCGCTGTATAGGTAAAGGGAATAAAGAAAGAATTATTCCTCTTGGGAAAATGGCCCAAACAGCAATCGAACGATATCTGCAAAATGGACGTTCAATCATGTTAAAAAGCAAGAAAACGGATGCGCTCTTTCTAAATCATCACGGAAATCGTTTATCTCGACAAGGATTTTGGAAGATATTAAAGCAACTAGCAAGAAAAGCTCATATTGAAAAAGAACTCACGCCGCATACTCTTCGTCATTCGTTCGCTACTCATCTATTAGAAAACGGTGCGGATCTTCGAGCAGTGCAAGAGATGCTGGGACATGCTGATATTTCAACCACACAAATATATACGCATGTAACGAAAACGAGATTAAAAGATGTATACTCCGCCTTCCATCCGAGGGCGTGAGCTTTCTTTTTTAAACAAGATGTCAGACTTCTGACATCATCAAGGATTTGTTTGTTGTTACTGCTAAAAGGAAATAGTAAATAAGTGAATGTACGAATTTCAGGAGGACAAGATGAAACAATCACGTTTTAAGAGAACTTTTTTAGTTGTAATGGATTCTGTAGGAATTGGTGAAGCGCCAGATGCAGAAAAATTTGGAGACAAAGGAGCTCACACGCTAGGCCATATTGCTCGTGAGATGAATGGCCTCAACGTTCCAAATATGGAGAAGCTTGGACTTGGAAATATTGATTCGACGATGGAGGGTGTTGAAAAGGCAACGAATCCAATCGGTCATTACGCGAAACTACCTGAACTTTCAAATGGTAAAGATACAATGACGGGGCACTGGGAGATCATGGGACTTCATATTAAGGAACCTTTTCAAACGTTTCCAGATGGCTTTCCAGATGAATTGATGGATATGCTTACTGAAAAATGGGGCAGAGGAATTCTTGGCAACAAAGCAGCTTCAGGTACAGAAATTATTACTGAGCTTGGAGAAGAACATGTGAATACAGGTAAGTTGATCATTTACACGTCTGCTGATTCAGTACTTCAGATTGCAGCTCATGAAGATGTTGTTCCACTTGAAGAATTATACGAGATTTGTGAAACGGCAAGAGAAATGACACGTGATGGCAAGTATATGCTGGGAAGAATCATAGCTCGTCCGTTTAAAGGTGAGCCAGGAGCCTTTGAAAGAACGTCTAACCGTCACGACTACGCTTTAAAACCATTCGGAAGAACGGTAATGAACGAGTTAGAAGACGCAGGTTACGACAGCATCGCACTAGGTAAGATCTCTGATATCTTTGATGGTGAAGGTGTAACAAAAGCCATTCGCACGAAATCGAACATGGATGGAATGGACAAGCTTGTGAAATCTATGGATGAAGACTTTACAGGTCTTAACTTTTTAAACTTGGTCGACTTTGATGCATTGTTCGGACATAGAAGAGATCCTAAAGGTTACGGACAAGCATTAGAAGAATTTGATGCTCGATTACCAGAAGTTCTAGAAAAGCTAAAAGAAGATGATCTGCTTATCATTACGGCGGATCATGGAAACGATCCTGTTCATCATGGAACAGATCACACACGTGAATATGTGCCATTGATGGTATATTACAAAGGCATTAAAGAAGGTAAAGAACTTAGCGTAGGTAATACGTTCGCTGATATTGGTGCGACCATCGCTGAGATTTATGATGTGAAAAAACCTAGTATCGGTCAAAGCTTTTTAAATCAACTTTAAAGTTATGTTAAGGGGGAAATGAACATGTCAAAACAATTACAAACATCTGCTGAATTTATCCAATCGAAACTTACATCAGCTCCAAAAATAGGTTTGATCTTAGGTTCTGGTCTAGGTATTCTAGCTGAAGAAATTCAAAATCCGGTTGTTATTCCATACTCAGATATTCCTGAGTTTCCTGTTTCCACTGTAGAAGGTCACGCTGGTCAGCTTGTTATTGGTGAACTGGCTGGAAAACAAGTAGTAGCGATGCAAGGACGTTTTCATTATTACGAAGGGTACTCAATGGAAAAAGTAACGTTCCCTGTTCGTGTGATGAAACTGATCGGTGTAGAAACAATCGTTGTAACGAACGCTGCAGGCGGGGTGAACAAGGATTTTGAGGCTGGAGACCTTATGCTGATCACGGATCATATCAATAACTTCGGCAACAATCCGCTAATTGGTGCAAATGATGATTCGTTTGGCGTTCGTTTTCCAGATATGAGTGAAGCTTACACGTTATCACTGCAAGATATTGCGCGCAATGTAGCAAAAGACTTAAACATCTCATTAAAAGAAGGGGTTTACGCTGGAAATACAGGCCCTTCCTATGAAACACCCGCAGAAGTAAGAATGCTTCGTGTATGGGGAGCAGATGCTGTTGGCATGTCTACGGTTCCAGAAGTAATCATCGCTCGTCATGCTGGAATGAAAGTTCTGGGTATTTCTTGTATTTCTAATATGGCTGCAGGAATCCTGGATCAACCGTTAACACATGATGAGGTAATGGAAACAACAGAGATGGTAAAATCCAATTTCCTTTCTTTAGTTAAAGGAATCGTTAAGGAAATCTAAGGGTTCAGTCGTATAGGTTCCAAAGTATTTTAATTAACTTTTTAAAAAATATCTTCATATGTAAAGTGATAAGAAAGTGGTGCTATTAACATGAGAATGGTTGATTTGATTCAAAAAAAGCGTGATGGAAAAGAACTAACAAAAGCGGAGATCGATTTTATTATTCAAAACTATACAAACGGTGATATTCCTGACTATCAGATGTCTGCATTTGCCATGGCTGTATATTTTAAAGATATGACTACTGAAGAACGGGCTCATCTAACAATGGCGATGGTTGAGTCAGGTGATCAGATTGATCTTTCTGCGATCGAAGGGATTAAAGTAGACAAGCACTCAACAGGCGGAGTTGGTGATACAACCACTCTTGTGCTAGCTCCTCTAGTTGCTGCGCTTGATGTACCTGTAGCGAAAATGTCTGGAAGAGGACTTGGCCATACAGGTGGAACAATCGATAAATTAGAAGCTGTTCCTGGATTCCACGTTGAGATCGACAACCAAGAATTCATTGATTTAGTAAATAAAAATAAACTTGCTGTTATCGGACAAAGTGGAAACCTTACACCTGCTGATAAAAAGTTGTATGGACTTCGTGACGTTACGGCAACGGTTAACTCAATCCCATTGATCGCGAGCTCTATCATGAGTAAAAAGATCGCAGCTGGTGCAGATGCAATCGTACTTGATGTAAAAACAGGTGCAGGAGCATTCATGAAAACTCCAGAAGATGCAGAAGAACTAGCGAACGCGATGGTAAAGATCGGGAATGCAGTAGGACGTAATACGATGGCCGTTATCTCTGATATGAGCCAACCTCTAGGACTGGCGATCGGAAATGCTTTAGAGATCAAAGAAGCGATCGATACGCTTAGTGGCAAGGGACCAAAAGATCTTGAAGAGCTTTGCTTAACATTAGGTTCTCACATGGTATATCTGGCGAAAAAAGCAGATTCTTTAGAACAAGCACGTGAGATGTTAAAAGAAGTAATCGCTTCAGGAAAAGCGCTTGAAACGTTAAAAGTATTCTTAAAAGCTCAAGGTGGAGACGAATCAGTAGTAGATCATCCTGAAAGAATGCCACAAGCTGCGCATACTTTTGAGTTGACTGCAGACGAAGACGGCTATGTTTCTGAAATTGTTGCAGACGAGATTGGAACTGCTGCTATGATTTTAGGTGCGGGACGCGCAACTAAGGAATCAGAGATCGATCTTGCTGTTGGTTTGATGCTGAACAAGAAAGTTGGAGATCGCGTTTCAAAAGGTGATTCACTCGTTACGATCTACAGCAACACTGAGAATGTAGAAGATGTGAAGAAGAAGATCCGTGATGCTTATACGATCTCAAAAGATGCTGTAGAAGCTCCTCCGCTCGTATACAAAGAAATTAAAAAATAATGGATGTGCAAGGTGACTCAAGAGTTCAAACTCTTGAGTCATTTTTTTATCTTCAAGAACTTTGAAATGGTTGGAAGATCCGGTATAAAGTGAAAAATTATGGAAAAAATATAACTATATGAATGGAGGGAACTGTATGAAAGGCGTTATTTCAGGTCTACTAAGTATTTGTTTGCTGGCTTCATTTGCAATTCCAAAAGCTGATGCAGCAGAAAAATCAAAAGAAAAGATAAAGCTTGCAGAACAGAGCCACTCAGCCATTTTAATGGAACAAGATAGTGGGAGTGTATTGTTCGAAAAGAATAGCCATGAGAAGCTGCCGCCAGCGAGCATGACAAAAATCATGACGATGATATTGATCATGGAAGCGATCGATAAAGGTAAGATCAGCTGGAACGATAAGATCCGTGTAAGCGAATATGCGGCGAGCATGGGTGGATCTCAGATCTTCCTTGAACCTGGTGAAGAGATGCGTGTAGAAGACATGGTAAAAGGTATAGCGATCGGAAGCGCTAACGATGCATCAGTCGCTATGGCTGAACATATCGCGGGTTCTGTTGATTCTTTTGTAAATCGTATGAACGATAAAGCGAAAGAACTCGGTTTAAACGATACCTTCTTTAAAAATCCTACGGGCCTTCCTGCAGCAGGTCATTACACATCTGCTCATGATATGGCGATCATGGGAAAAGAACTTCTTAAACATGAAGAAGTAACAAAGTTCACGGGACTTTATGAAGATTATTTAAGAGAAGAAACCGACAAGAAGTTTTGGCTTGTTAATACAAACAGACTTGTAAAATTTTATCCTGGTGTAGATGGATTGAAAACAGGTTTTACGAATGAAGCAAAATATTGTTTAACAGCTACAGCAAACAAGAACGGTATGAGAGTAATCGCAGTTGTTATGGGAGCACCTTCTCCTAAAGACCGAAACGCACAGGTCACGTCAATGTTAGACTATGCTTTTACTCAGTTCTCAACGAAAAAACTCTATGCAAGGCATGAGATCGTAAAAGAAGTTAAAGTCCAGAAAGCAGAAAAGTCTAAGCTTCCTGTCGTTACTTCTGAACATATTTCTCTTTTATTGAAAAGAGGCGAGACAGCAAAAAAAGTAAAAACAGAAGTAAACGTAGATAAAGATTTGAAATTACCGGTTAAAAAGGGACAGCAGATTGGTTCTTTAAAAATTTACAACGGGAACGAGCTCATTACTGAAAGTCCAGTATTGGCATCAGAGACGGTGAAAAAAGCATCTTGGTGGAAACTTTTTAAACGAACAGCAGGACAAATGTCAAAATCCTCATAACTTACAAGGTTTCTTGACAGTTATAGGCGAATTCCCACTAGTTTTGTCAAGAGTGAAGGAATTCGTCTTTTTTTATAGAAAATTCACGTTATCCAAAAAAGAAGGAGAGGATAGCGTGGGATTAGCTGTCAATTTGGAACTTAAACACACCGTATTATGCATCCGCTTAGACGGAGAACTTGATCACCATACAGCAGACATGCTTCGGTCACAAGTTGAAGATTATTTGAGGAAGCATACGGTAAATCATATTGTCTTAAATTTAGAAGGTTTGAGTTTCATGGATAGTTCAGGGTTAGGCGTTATATTAGGGCGTTATAAACAGATCAAGAGTCAGAATGGTGAGATGGTGGTATGCGCCATATCTCCAGCGGTAAAACGTCTTTTTGAGATGTCAGGACTATTTAAGATTATCAAGCTTGAAGAAGATGAAGAGCTTGCCCTTCAGGCTTTGGGGGTGGCTTAAAATGAGAAATGAGATGAAGATTCAGTTTTCAGCGTTAAGTCAGAATGAATCTTTCGCGCGTGTGACGGTTGCTGCGTTTATCGCACAGATCGATCCGACTGTTGATGAACTGACAGAGATCAAAACAGTTGTTTCTGAAGCGGTAACGAATGCGATCATTCACGGATACGAGAACAAAGCGACTGGCATGGTTTATATTGAAGCCGCTATTGAAGAAGATACGATCCACCTCACGATTCGTGACGAAGGATTAGGGATTCGTGATCTTGATCAAGCAAGGCAGCCCCTTTATACATCTAAGCCTGAGTTAGAACGCTCAGGAATGGGTTTTACGATCATGGAGAATTTTATGGATAGTGTAGAAGTCATCTCAGAACCGTCTTACGGAACAACGATTCATTTGACAAAATACTTAACCAAAAATAAAGCTATGTGTAATTAAGGGAGTATGTCTATGGATGTCGAGGTGAAAGGCAGCAAAAGTGAACCGTTTCTTAAGGATGAAGAGATTAAGTTATTGATCAAACAGAGTCAGGATGGAGATCAGTCAGCACGTGATACGATTGTTGAAAAGAACATGCGGCTTGTCTGGTCTGTGGTTCAGCGCTTTTTAAACAGAGGTTATGAAGCTGATGACCTCTTTCAAATCGGCTCTATCGGGCTATTAAAATCTGTTGATAAATTTGATCTTTCGTATGATGTTAGGTTCTCCACCTATGCGGTGCCTATGATCATCGGTGAGATACAGCGCTTCATCAGAGATGATGGAACTGTTAAAGTCAGCAGATCATTAAAAGAGACCGGTAACAAAGTGCGTAAAGCAAAAGATGAACTTTCTAAATCACTTGGGAGAACACCTACCATTTCAGAAGTGGCAGAATTTCTAGAGATCGCAGTGGAAGATGTTATTATGGCGCAGGATGCTGTACGAGCACCACAGTCGATTCATGAAACTGTTTATGAGAATGATGGTGATCCCATTACACTGCTCGACCAGATTTCCGATCATTCGGAAAACAAGTGGTTCGATAAGATCGCGTTAAAAGATATTATGGATAAACTTGATGAGAGAGAACGGCTGATTGTTTATTTAAGGTATTTTAAAGACCAAACGCAATCCGAAGTAGCCGACCGGCTGGCCATTTCTCAAGTTCAGGTATCCAGACTCGAAAAGAAAATATTATTGTTTATGAAAAACCAGATGGAGACTTAAACGTCCTATCTGGTTTTTTTGCTTTTTTCAAGAACCTGTAAGAGAGTTGATCTCCGCTCCAGGTTGCACGCTTTCCATGGGGCGAACGGTGAGCCTCCTGCCGCTTTGCGCCATTAGGAGTCTCCACCTGCACGCTCGTCCCATAGGAGTCGGCAACCTTCCGCTCCAATCAACTTTCAATGGAGTAGAAAAAAGCATTTAAAAGCAAAACGTGTAGAAAAACCTTTTATTCAGGCGTTACATCAAGAGGCTTGTTCAAGATTATTGATCTTTAGTATTAATTCACAAATTAAAGTTTCTACAGCTTTTAGCATTACCTATAACATCACTGATTAAGTTGAAAGGAGTGAAAGATGAGCTTCTACCGCTATCCGTAGTAAAAGTCTACACTAGTCTTAGCCCTTCGAGATTAAAGGTGAACAGTTAAGAAGGTAAACTGCGCATTCATTTCCCGGCCAATTTTGAATATCGGTCCTTAACTTGCCACTTTTTTTAGACTGTCTTGTCCGCTTCAAGGTTCTATTCTTGCTCCTCCCTCTAGAAAGGTAATCCTTCCGAAGTGAGCTCCCTGTTAACACTTGCCTTGCAGAGAAGATTCTCATGTGGCAGGCAACTTTTGCGCTCCAATCAACTTGAATAGGAAATGAAAAAGAAATTTTAAAAGCCTTTTATTCACGAATTTAACCAAGAGTCTTCTGTACTTAAGTTATGACTTTCAAACTAAAGTTTCAACATCTTTAATGTTACCTAAACTTCGCTGAATAGGTTGATTGTAGTGTAAGGTGCGAGACTCCTGCGGGACGAGCGGTCAGGTGAGACACTTAGAGGCGCAAAGCGGCAAGTGGCTCACCGGTCGCCCCGCGGAAAGGGAGTACCTGAAACGGAAATAAACCACTTTCAAAAATATCCATAAACCACTAAACGTGTTTTTGTGGTAGTTTTTGGATGTTGTTACATGTGAAGCATGATAAGAATTCTTCAATCGCATACTAAACACAAATGCGCTTAGAAAGAGGTGAAGTGAAAATTGGATAAAACAGTATACCTGCGTATGCGTCAACGTGTACAGGTCATTCAGCATCAGAAAGTCACGATTGGTGGAGTTGCACAGGTCGTAGCATCTGATGAATTAGAAGAAACCATCAAGGGATATGTTATCCACGAAGTAACCCCTGAAGATAAGCATTTGATTGTGATCGATGTCATGCGTGTGATCGCTACGATTCAAAAGAAAAAGCCAGGCTTAGACGTCCAGACCATCGGACCAGCACAATCGATTCTAGAGATTCAAATGCAACAAAAAAAGCTGGCTCCAGTATATTTTGTCTTGGTTTGGCTTCTCCTTTTTACTGGATCAGCTCTTGCGATCATGAATTTTCATGAAGATGTAAGCATGCAGCTTGTTCACCAGAAAATCTATTTTATGATCACGGGGCATTATAAAGAGCAGCCTCTATTACTCCAGATTCCCTATTCGTTCGGTCTCGGTCTAGGCATGATTCTTTTCTTTAACCATCTTTTCCGAAAAAGACTTAATGAAGAACCAAGTCCTTTGGAAGTTGAGATGTTTAATTATCAGCAAGACCTTGATCAGTATGTGATCGTTCATGAGAACAAAGAAACTGAGAAGAAGATCAATGGGAATTAAAGTACTGCTCGTTGCCTTTATCGGTTTTGGTGGTGGAATAACAGTAGGATCTGGTCTTGTCGCTCTTATAACGGTTCTTGGCATCGTACCTAGGCTGATGCAGCTCTCTAAAACGTATCGATATATCAGAGGTTATGAATTGAGCATCATATTAGGTGCTGTAATCGGAGGTTGGATGAATTTAAGAAACAGTTCGGTTGGGTTTCCAGCTTTCTTTCTAGTACCGATTGGTCTGTTTACCGGAATTTTTATTGGGATGTTAGCCGCAGCATTAACAGAAGTATTGAACGTACTTCCGATTCTCGCCAAAAGAGTAGGGTTCGGAGAGAAAATTATCATCATATTAATGGCGATTGTACTTGGGAAGATATCAGGATCTTTGTTTCATTGGATGTACTACATTAATCATTAAGGAGTGATTGTACGATGGCAACAAAAGAAGAGCAGCAGGCATATGCCGAGAAGATTAAGTCGATCCAGCCTAAACCGCCATATTTATTAAATTGTTTAAAAGCTTTTTTAGTAGGTGGAATCATCTGCACGATCGGTCAAGCGATCCAAATGTTTTATATGACTTACTTTAATTTTACAGAAGAAACTGCAGGAAATCCGACTGTTGCCACTCTCATTCTAATCGCTGCATTACTTACGGGGCTTGGAGTATACGACAAGATCGGTCAGTTCGCCGGTGCAGGTTCTGTTGTGCCGGTAACAGGGTTTGCTAACGCGGTTACGAGTGCGGCATTAGAACATAAAAGTGAAGGTTTAGTGCTTGGAGTGGCTACAAATCTGTTCAAACTAGCTGGAGCTGTAATAGTATTCGGAGCGGTTTCCGCCTACGTTTTTGGTATGATCCGCTACATCTTTCAGCATTTGACATAAGGAGAGACGGCATGAATTTATTAGGAAGACAAACATGGAAATTTTCAAATAATATTTACTTAAATGCTGCAGGTACAGCAGTAGGTCCGATGGAAAGCGAAGGGCCTTTAGGCAGCTATTTCGATAAAACGTATAACAACCTGCACTGCGGACAAAAGAATTGGGAACTTGCTGAACGTCAGTTGATGGAAGATGCGATCAATGCTTGTTTACAAAAAGTAAAGATGAAGCCTGAAGATATCAATTTCTTGTTGGCAGGAGACTTGTTAAACCAGATTGTTTCGGCGAACTATACAGCCAGAGGAAACGGAATACCCTTTCTAGGTGTGTTCGGGGCATGTTCAACATCAATGGAATCACTCGCATTAGGTGCGGCTTTAGTGGATGGAGGTTATGCCAATCGAATCGTAGCAGCAGTAAGCTCCCACAACGCTACAGCTGAAAGACAGTTCAGATATCCTACCGAATACGGCGGGCAAAAGCCAGATACTGCTACGTTTACCGTAACAGGTGCAGGTGCTGCACTTGTGAGCAAAGAGGTATCTGATATTAGAATCACATCAGCAACGGTTGGAAAAGTAGTGGACTTAGGAATCAAAGATCCTTTCGATATGGGATCAGCGATGGCTCCTGCAGCTGCTGACACGATCGCGGCACATTTTAAAGAGTTGGATGTACAGCCTGATGAGTACGATTTGATCGCGACAGGTGATCTATCGGGAGTGGGTGCACCGATCCTTAAGATGCTATTAAAAGAACAAGGCTATGATGTGTCTGACAATCATCGAGATTGCGGATTGATGATCTATCGCAGCGGTCAGCAAGTTTTTGCTGGAGGCAGTGGATGTGCGTGTTCTGCAGTCGTTACGTACGGGTATATCTTAGACGAGATTCGAAAAGGCAATCTGAAGAAAGTTTTAATGGTCGCAACGGGTGCCTTGTTAAACCCTGTAATGATTCAACAAAAAGAGAGTATTCCGACGGTTGCTCACGGCGTCGTTCTTGAGCGAACGGAAGGAGGGCTATAAGATGGAATTTTTTTGGGCGTTCTTAATTGGAGGAGCAATCTGTGTTGTGGGACAGCTGATGATGGATGTCATGAAGCTGACCCCCGCTCATGTAACGACTTCCTTTGTCGTTATCGGTGCACTTCTAGATGCTTTTGGTATTTACGATAATTTGATCAAATTTGCCGGTGCAGGTGCAACGGTTCCAATCACAAGTTTTGGTCATTCCCTTCTTCACGGAGCGATGGCTTCAGCTGAAGAACATGGCTTTATCGGTATTGCCATGGGAATCTTTGAGTTAACATCTGCCGGAATCTCATCCGCTGTTTTGTTTGGGTTTTTAGTAGCAGTCATCTTCGAACCAAAGGGGTGATCACATGGTGAAGAAACGGGTCATTTTCATAACGGATGGAGATCTGTATGCACTCCGAGTCGTCGAGCATGCGGCTAAACAAGTTGGAGGACGCTGTATTTCACAATCTTGGGGAAATCCAACACGAAAAAGCGGTATAGAGCTGGTAGAGATGATCCGAAAAACACCTCATGACCCTGTGCTTGTGATGTTTGATGACTGTGGGTATAAAGGAGAAGGGCCTGGCGAACATGCGATGAGGTATATTCATCAGCAGAAGGATATCGATGTGATTGGTGCTGTAGCAGTTGCATCCAAAACACATTTTACAGAATGGACAAAAGTTCATTGTTCGATGGACCGATATGGAGAATTAACAGAATTCGGTATTGATAAGAGTGGAATCCCTGACCTTGAAACAGGAAGGATAAACGGGGATACCGTCTACATCCTCGACGAATTAAATCTTCCTTTCGTTGTAGGTGTGGGGGACATCGGAAAAATGGCAGGTTTTGATTCTATTGAAAAAGGGGCTCCGATCACAGTAAAAGCGATTCAACTCATATTAGAAAGGAGCGAATCATTTGGCAACCGAAAAAAATAAAACACCGATCAGTAAGAACATCGAAGATACGGAAAGATTTTTAAAAGAACGACTCGGTATTGGTGTGAGTTTTGATGTTGGTGTAAGAAAGATCTTTGTCTTAAAAAAGGAACTTCAGCTGTATTATTGTACGGGACTCTGCGACAGTGAGTTCATCATCATGATCTATCGTGAACTGATGGATATGGATCATGGTCATCGCGCACCGAGTAAAGTAAAAGATCTCGTACATAACCACCTCGCACATCAGCAAGTAGAGATTACGAAGTCGTTGGATGAAGCAGTAGACCGTATGCTTTCAGGACTGATCGTTATATTCATAGACGGAGAAGAAGAAGCTTTTGTTGTTGATGTCAGAAGTTATCCAGGAAGATCACCAGAAGAACCAGACATTGAGAAAGTGGTCAGGGGAGCGCGTGATGGATACACGGAAAATATTATCATCAATACTGCTCTTACAAGAAGGCGTATCAGAGATGAACGATTACGGCACGAGATCCTTCAAGTGGGGGAACGGTCCAAAACAGATGTGTGTCTCGCTTATATTCAAGATGTAGCTGATCCTGGTCTCGTTGATCTGATTAGAAAAGAACTGAACTCCATTGAGATCGATGGTATTCCGATGGCAGATAAGACGATCGAAGAGTTCATTGTAAAACAAGGCTGGAACCCCTTTCCTTTAGTTCGTTACACAGAGAGACCTGATGTTGCTGCACAGCACTTGATGGAAGGTCATGTATTAATCATTACAGATACATCACCAAGTGTTATCATCACACCGACTACACTTTTTCACCATGTGCAGCATGCAGAAGAGTTTAGGCAGACGCCATTTATCGGGGCATTTTTAAGGTGGACACGTTTTACAGGGATGCTTGCTTCTGTTTTCTTAGTGCCGATGTGGCTGTTATTCTCGATGGAAGAGCAGCTGTTACCTCCTTTCATCGATTTTATCGGTCCTAATAAACATACGAATATCCCGTTGTTTCTACAGATTATCTTCGCGGAGATCGGGATTGATATTCTAAGACTCGCTGCCATTCATACACCGAGTGCACTATCGACCGCCATGGGTCTGATCGCCGCCGTATTGATCGGTCAGATCGCAATTGATGTAGGTTTATTCGTACCTGAAGTTATTCTATATGTTGCGATAGCTGCGATCGGATCCTTCTCCACACCTAGTTATGAACTGAGTATCGCAAACAAAGTCCTGCGGCTGTTCTTAATAGCCATGGTTATGCTCTTTAAAGTACCCGGTTTTATTATCGGATTTACCTTGATGGTGATCTATATGGCGACGATCAAGAATCTGAACACACCATACCTATGGCCGCTCTTACCATTTAATCCAAAAGCGTTTCTGCAGATCGTCGTTCGGATAGCTGTACCACTCTCAAAAGTTCGTCCGAGTATCGTACATCCGCAGAACACCAAAAAACAGCCAACTAATTAATCTGTCCCTTGCTGATTGTTGAAAATTGTGTTAAATTCATAACTAATTAAATATGCCTCATATGAGGTAGAGGCGCAAAACGAATGAGTAGCATATGGAGTTCTTGGAAGACGATGAAATATGTTGAAAGGTCAATTTGCCGAAGTGTAAGAAGAGCTCCATCTCTTTTTATGCTGGGCCGCTGCTGAACAAGCAACGGACTGTCACTACAACTGTAGTGGAGAGCTATTCCGACATGAGGGTACGGTTATGACAGCCTGCCTTAGTTGCGGCTGTCTTTTGTATTTGTCGGGATTGAATTCTCTATCAACAACGAGAGGGGATTTTTTGTGAATTTACACGGAACATCAAGAATTGGAGATAATCAGCATCTTTGGATCGGTGGTTTAGATACGGTAGAGCTTGCAAAAAAATACGGAACACCGCTTTATCTATATGATCTATCCTTAATTAAAAATAGAGCTAGAGGCTTTAAAAAAGCCTTCGAGGAAAATGGGGTTGGATATCAAGTCGCTTATGCCTCAAAAGCTTTTTCATCGATCGCTATGTTTCAGCTCATCGAGCAAGAAGGACTAAGTCTCGATGTAGTTTCAGGCGGTGAACTTTATACAGCACTTCAAGCCGAATTTCCACCTGAAAGAATACACTTTCATGGAAACAACAAGAGCTTAGCAGAATTAGAATTTGCCCTTACCGCTGGAGTCGGCTGTATAGTAGTGGATAACTTTCATGAGATCTCATTGTTAAAAATGCTGAGCAGCAAACTGAACAAAAAAGTAGATATCTTACTGCGTTTAACTCCAGGGATCGAAGCGCATACCCATGATTACATCATAACCGGTCAAGAGGACTCCAAGTTTGGATTTGATCTAGGAAATGGGCAAGGTGACAAGGCACTTCAAGAAGTACTTGCATTTGAAGGCTTTCGCGTTTTAGGCATTCACTGTCATATTGGATCTCAAATTTTTGAAACAGAAGGATTCACTCTGGCGATCGAAAAATTGTTCGGACATTTTAAGAAGTGGGAAGAGAGCTATAGCTATTTTCCAAGTGTCGTAAATCTTGGAGGCGGGTTCGGTATACAATATACATCAGAGGATACGCCGCTTTCTCCTGATCAGTACGTATCTGCGATGATTGAAGAAGTGAAGAAGCAGATGATTCACTTTGAAGGGCAAGATCTGCCTGAACTTTGGATCGAACCAGGCCGTTCACTCGTAGGTGATGCAGGTACGACTATCTATTCGATCGGCTCGCAAAAAGAGATCGAAGGAGTAAGACACTATGTTTCCATCGATGGTGGGATGACAGATAACATTCGTCCTGCACTCTATCAAGCAAAATATGAAGCATTCGTAGCAAATAAGATGAACGCAGAACCAACTCAAACGGTATCAATCGCAGGCAAATGCTGTGAGAGTGGCGATATGTTGATCTGGGACATCGACTTGCCAGAAGTATGTGATCACGACTTCTTAGCTGTTTCCTGTACCGGTGCTTACGGGTATAGTATGGCGAGCAACTACAATAGAATCCAACGGCCGGCTGTGGTTTTTGTAGAGAACGGTGAAGAACAGCTGGTAGTAAAGCGTGAATCGTATGAAGACCTTATCAAGAACGATGTTCCGCTAAAATCGAATGTTTTTGTGTAAATTAGTTTACGGAGCAGCCATTTAACCGTACAATGGTAGTTGAATGAAGTAGAAGGAGGCCTGTTTTTTATGAAAAAAGGTTCAATTGAATTTGAAAACGGCGAGAAAATTGTATTTGATCTGTATCAGGAGGAAGCACCTGGAACAGTAGAAAACTTTGAAAAACTTGCAAACGAAGGATTTTACAACGGTGTAACGTTCCACCGTGTTATCCCTGGATTTGTTGCTCAAGGTGGAGATCCAACAGGAACTGGAGCTGGCGGCCCTGGTTATTCGATCCCTTGTGAAACAGAAGGAAACCCGCATAAGCACGTAGCAGGTTCTCTTTCTATGGCGCATGCTGGCCGCGATACAGGTGGAAGTCAATTCTTTATCGTACACGAGCCACAGCCGCATTTAAACGGCGTTCATACTGTTTTTGGACAAGTTACAGAAGGTTTGGAAACTGTCCTTCGTATTAAACAAGGCGATGTAATGAAAGAAGTTAAAGTTTGGGAAGAATAATTCCTAGACGAAGGAAAGCTCCGGATTCGATAAGATCCGGAGCTTTTCTATTTAAAATGATTTTTTATAAGGTTCTGTTCTTTTTCAGTTTTTGCCTGTTTCGTTCTTCAATTACAGAAGAGCGATCTCTTAATGAGTGCTTGTGAATGATAGTATCATTCGTATTGGTTTGTGACACCCAAGTTTCTTCTGTTGCATTTGCTTCTAGTAAGCATGTTTGAAATAAGTCCATCGATAGGGGAAGAGCTATAGATTCAAAAGGCTGCTTTTGCTCGATCCTTTGTATACTTCTATCGAGCAGTTCAAGAAATGGTTCAACTTCTATTCCGAGTTCTTTCAGTGCTGATTCCTCTTTTTGCAGCTTTATTTTACAACTCAGGATCATTCGTTTAGCTCCGTTATTGTTGCCGCGCCGATGGTGATATTGAGCTACTGCAAGCTGAATCAATCCAGGCCACAGATCCCCTTTCATTCCCTCGTTCTTCCAATGCTCCTCAAGCACCTCATGACATTCAAAGTAATCTTGATCTCTATGAAAATGCACCAAGTATTGTATCCATGGTTTTGGATAAGTCAATGATCGTTCACGCCCCTTACTAAGCTCGACTTTAAGTTTACCATATGCACAGCATGAATAAAAACAAGCCGCGAGAGTCACAAAATATGATATAATTTTATAATACAAAATCGCTTAAAAACTGGGGAAATGTTATGCAATATAGTGTGAAGCTTGATGGATTTGAAGGTCCGCTAGACTTACTGCTTCATTTGATACAAACCTACGAAGTGGATATTTATGATATTCCGGTAGCCATCATAACTGAGCAATACCTTCAATATATACATACGATGAAAGAACTTAAACTTGATGTAGCAAGTGAATTTCTAGTCATGGCTGCTACTCTTCTTGCGATTAAAAGCAAGATGCTCCTGCCAAAGCATGAAGAAGAGCTCTTTGAGAACCAAATGGAACTTGAGATGGAAGAAGATCCAAGAGATGAGTTAGTAAGAAGACTCGTTGAATATAGAAAGTACAAGCACGCTGCTGATGAACTTAAAGAAAGAGAATCGGCAAGAAGTTTAATATACACCCGTCAGCCTGCTGATCTTTCTCAATTTGAAAAAGAAGAGTCGGCAAAGCAAGTGACCAATGTAACGCTTTATGATATGTTGCAAGCGATGCAAAAAGTCTTTCAAGAAAAGGTCACGCGAGCACCAAGACAAACGACCATTGAACGGCAAGAGATTCCGATCGAAAGAAGGATGGAACAGATAAAAACCTCTCTTCTTTCCGTAGGCGGGCGAAAAAAATTTACAGACCTTTTTGATAAGAGTACAAAAGAACATGTCGTTGTTACCTTTCTTGCTATATTAGAACTTATGAAAGTAAAATCAATTAATTGCGAGCAACAAGATCATTTTAGCGAAATATATATAACGATGTTAGAGGAGTAATACGATTTGGAACGAAATGAATATAAAGCGATTGTTGAGGGTTTGCTTTTTGTCAGTGGAGATGAAGGCATCGACAGAAAACAGATCGCTCAAGTGCTGGAGATCGACAGCAAAGAACTTGATCCCATCATTGAAGAATTAAAACAAAGTTATGCTTCATCAGAACGAGGGATGTCAATTGTTGAATATGCAGGATCCCTTCAATTTGTAACAAAGCCTGAACATGCTTCCTTTTACGAACGCCTCGTTGAAACACCTGGTCATGCAACACTTTCACAAGCTGCCCTTGAAACGCTTGCAATCATTGCTTATAAACAGCCGATTACAAGGTCAGAGATCGAAGAAGTAAGAGGTGTAAAAACGGAGAAACCGCTGCAGACTCTATCTGCAAAAGGATTAGTAAAAGAAGTGGGAAGAGCAGAAGGAACGGGACGAGCGATATTATATGGCACAACGAAAGCATTCTTAGAACATTTTGGTCTGCAAAGTGTAAAAGAGCTGCCTCCACTTCCTGAGAACATCCAGGAAGAAAATGTAGAACAAGAAGCAGATCTGTTTTTTTCTAAGTTTCAAGAATCACTAACTACCGATGAATAGCAAGGGGGAGTCATGCATTGTTGATTCAACATATCGATGGTATGGAGTTAGAAAAAGAAAAGCCGAATACATCAGAAGATTTTTTTAACCGTTCAGAAGTGACCTATGAACTTAGCGGAAAAACTCAAACTTTTTATCTTCTTTATGTAAGGTATTTTGAAGAAAAACTTCAAGAGGAATTAACACACCATGACTTTTGGAAAGATTACTTGAGCTTCTTTAAGGTAACACAGATTGCGGCTCTTACAGCACTGCTTAAGGATCCTGCATATCTTATACGAAAACGAAGCTATATCAACAACTATGAGGAATTTAGAAATCTATTCATTCCACCAAATGAAGAGTTGCTAAGTTCACATCTAACTAACTTAAAACAAATGACACAGTAAAACAGCCAAAAATCATTGGCTGTTTTTTATTGTACATTGAATGGAGTTTGACGTGTGAGACTATGCACGCGAAAAGCGAGCAACCTGTAGCGAAATCAACTACATTCGAAAAAGCAGCAATGTATGTGTATACAGCATATTTTTAAGTCTTCGTTTTAAAAGGCTGTTTAAGGGTAAATTACTAAAAAAGGATATGCAGCCGAAGGAGAGAGATCAATTGCCAAGAATAGCAGCAGTAGAAACAATAAATCCACCTCATAAACTTTCTCAAGATCAAACCATGGAATTTGCAAGAAACCTATTTCAAGACGCGTTTTCTGATATTGAACGCTTGCTTAATGTTTTTCAGAATGGTGAGATCGAATCACGTTATTTCGCGATGCCTATAGATTGGTTTAAAGAAAAAAGAAGTTTTCAAGAAAAAAATGATTTATACATAGACTTTGCAACAAATTTAGGAGCAGAATGTATCGAAAAGGTCATGTCTGATCAAAGCTTAAACATATCATATGAAGACATTGATGCTATTTTTTTTATTTCTAGTTCGGGTTTATCTACTCCGAGTATCGAAGCTAGAATCATGAACATCCTGCCATTTTCATCACACACTAAAAGAATTCCTATATGGGGATTAGGATGTGCCGGGGGTGCATCAGGTTTCTCCAGAGCTCACGATTATTGTAAGGCATACCCAAAGTCAAACGTCCTCGTTTTAAGTGTAGAGCTTTGTTCACTCACATTTCAGCATGAAGACCTATCTAAGAGCAATCTAGTAGGGACTTCTTTGTTTGCGGATGGAGTAGCTTGTGCACTAATTTGCGGAGATGAGTCTGATACAGCCAAAACATCAGAAGTATCTCCTTACATAAAAGACACGATGTCCACATTAAAGCCGCACTCTGAAGATGTGATGGGTTGGGAAGTAAAGGACACGGGTTTGTATGTTGTCTTTTCAAGAGATATTCCAAACGTTATCCGTACGTGGCTGAAACCAAACGTAGATGAGTTTTTAGACCGAAATCAGCTTGCTGGAGAACAGATCAAACACTTTATTGCACACCCTGGCGGTAAGAAAGTTTTACAAGCATACGTGGATGCACTAGGGATACCGTTGTCCAAGACCGATGTGTCAAGAGACGTCTTACGGGAAAATGGAAATATGTCATCTGCGACCGTTTTCTATGTCTTGAAAAATTTTATGCAAACAAAAAAAGATGAGGGAGACCTTGGTGTGATGGCTGCTTTAGGACCAGGTTTTTCTTCTGAACTTCTTTTAGTGGAATGGAGGAAGTAGATGAACTGGTTTTTTCTATTTTGGGGATTTCTTATCGTACAGAGATTAGCAGAAGTAAGGGTCGCTAAATCTAACGAAAAGAAGCTTTTGCGTAAAGGTGCTGTAGAAGCTGGGAAAGATCATTATAAATGGATGGTTTCGATGCACGTAGCTTTCTTTGTTGTTTTCTTTATTGAAGTGTATGTATTTAAAGCACAGCCGCCTAGCTGGTGGATTGTTCCTTTCGTGCTGTTTTTAATGGCGCAAGTAATTCGTGTATGGGCCATTTCGTCATTAGGCGAGTTTTGGAATACGAAGATTATTCTGTTACCTGGTGCGAATGTAGTAGCAAAAGGTCCATATCGTTTTATGAGACATCCCAACTATACGGTAGTCTCCTTGGAACTTTTAGTCATGCCCCTCATTTTTGGTGCTTATTTTACGGCTATACTTTTCACGATATTAAATATCTTTATGTTAAGAGTGCGGATACCTGCTGAAGAAAAAGCACTCATGGCACTAACAGACTACGAAAAAAGCCATGGTCAAAAACAACGATTTTTTCCTTCTCAATAATTTGCGGAAGTAAATCCCATTCATAACCTGTCCTTGTTTGCATAAACTTTTACAAAACACCTAAAGGGCGGGATTATGAATGAAACGAACCTTAAAACGAAAACCATTGCTGCTCGTTATGATCTGTTTGCTTATCCTTGCTGCATTCCCGCAAGAAGCAAAAGCTGAACCCGGTGTATCAGCAAATGCTGCTGTGTTGATGGAGCAATCATCTGGAAGAGTATTGTATGGGCGCAATGAACATCGCCCCATGAGAATAGCAAGTATCACGAAGATCATGACTGCAATCCTTGCGATAGAATCAGGAAAGATGAACGATACGGTGACCATAACGGAAGCTGCCTCACGAACTGAAGGGTCATCCCTCTATTTAAAACCAGGTGAGAAGATACCATTAAAAGACTTAGTTTATGGCTTGATGCTACGATCTGGTAATGATTCAGCTGTTGCGATCGCTGAGCATGTAGGAGGAAGTCTGGATGGCTTTTCCTATTTGATGAATCAAAAAGCAGAAGAGATTGGTATGAAGCACACTCGGTTTAGAAATCCACATGGACTGGATACTCATGAAGATCATTATTCCACCGCTTACGATATGGCTATATTAACGAAGTATGCGATGAATAATGATACGTTTAAAGACGTGTCATCGACCAAGGTCTATCGATCAGAACAAACCGGTGAAAAGTGGGATAGAGTGTGGCGGAACAAGAATAAGATGCTAAAGCTCTATAAATATTCCACTGGTGGCAAAACAGGATATACCAAACGTGCAAAGCGAACCCTGGTATCAACTGCAGAAAAAGACGGAATGGAACTGATTGCTGTTACACTGAACGATCCAAACGACTGGGATGATCATCGTAATTTGTTTGAGTGGGGCTTTCATTCATTTAAGATGACAGAACTGATCAAAGAAGGCGAAATTTCCGGTATTAAAGATAAAGGATACAAAGGGAAAGTAGAAGCGGCTCGAACGTTCACTTACCCTTTACAAAAAGAAGAGATCGGGCAGATCTCTTCTTCCATCCAGTTGTATGAACTTCCAAAGTCGGGCAAGTGGGAAAAAGAAAAAGTGCCTAAACCCGTTGGGAGGTATTTCGTAGATTTAAAGGAAACGAGAATCGCTGATCTTCCCCTTTATTACGATGGCAAAGCATTGATCAAACCTGATCAGGGAGGTCTATGGTCGTCATTTAAGAGCATTTTCAACAAGTTGTTTTTTGTAGCTAAGGAAGACAATCGCCTATGGTGAATTACATCTGGGTAGGAATGATGGTAATCGGCTTCATTGTGGCAGGTATTAACGGCACGATGGATAAAGTGAACGAAGCGATTTTTACGAGTGCAAAAGAAGCAGTCACGTTAAGTTTTGGAATGATCAGTATTTTAGTATTCTGGTTAGGAATCATGAAGATCGCAGAAAAAGGCGGCTTATTAGAAGTATTGGCGATCCTGTTTCGCCCAATCGTTAAGCGTCTTTTTCCTGATATACCAAAGGATCATCCTGCTCAAGGGTACATTCTTTCAAATATGGCGGCTAACTTGCTTGGGTTAGGAAACGCTGCAACACCAATGGGTATAAAGGCAATGGAACAACTCAAGATTTTAAATGGCGGTAAAAATGAAGCAAGTAGATCGATGATCACGCTTCTTGCGATCAACACATCAAGTATTACTCTCATTCCAACGACGATCATCGCGATCAGGATGAGTTATAATTCTGCATCGCCGACTGATATCGTTGCGCCAACCTTGATTGCGACCGCCATTTCAACAGTAGGTGCTATTTTGATAGATCGATATTATTATTACCGCTCTTTACCTAAGGGAGGGAAATAGATGTCGATCGTACAATCCTTTTCCATTTGGTTTATTCCTTTTTTGATCGGATTCATCCTTTTATATGGTACTTATAAAAAAGTCCCGACTTATGAGACTTTTGTAGAAGGGGGTAAAGAAGGTTTTTCGATCGCGATCAACATCATCCCCTTTTTAGTCGGTATGCTTGTTGCCATTTCAGTTTTTCGGGCTTCAGGAGCTCTTGATTATGTCATGATGGCGATGCGTCCGCTATTTTCATTGTTTCATATTCCAGCAGAAGTGGTTCCGCTAGGTCTTATGAGGACGATCTCAGGAACAGGCGCTCTTGGAATGACCTCAGATTTAATCGCAACACACGGGCCGGATTCGTTTATCGGGAGACTCGCTTCTACGATACAAGGAAGCACGGATACAACGTTCTATGTGCTTACCGTTTATTTTGGAGCAGTTGGTATTAAAAAGATGAAATATGCGTTAAAAGTAGGATTATTAGCTGATTTGATAGGGTTTTTAGCATCTATAGCTGTAATCTCTCTCTTGTTTTACTCATAATTCGACAAAAAAGAGCCGTTATGGCTCTTTTTTACGTTTACTGAGGTTGAGAATTACGAATAATGAAGGTATGATGAGACATGAGGTGAAATCATGGAACGATTGCAAAAGGTAATTGCCCAAAGCGGCGTAACTTCCAGAAGAAAAGCAGAGGAGTTAATACGTGAAGGCAAAGTGAAAGTGAACGGAAATGTAGTGACCGAACTCGGCACAAAAGTAGGTACGAAAGATAAGATTGAAGTGAATGAGATTCAAATTCAACGGGAACAACCCGTTTATTTTTTGATGTATAAACCTTCAGGTGTGATCACGGCAGTTTCGGATGATAAGGGAAGAAAAGTAGTAGCTGATTATTTTAAAGACATCATCGAACAGCGCGTGTTCCCTGTTGGAAGATTGGATTATGATACGACAGGTGCCATCATCATGACGAACGATGGCGAGTTTGCGAACGTACTTATGCATCCACGCTATCAGCTCGATAAAGTATACATTGCAAAAGTAAAAGGAATTCCTTCAAGAGAAAGAATCAAGCAACTTGAAAGAGGAATTCGCTTAGAGGACGGAATGACAGCTCCTGCTAAAGTGAAAGTAACATCGATCGATAAGAAAAAAGGAACAGCGATCATCGAGCTTACGATTCATGAAGGAAAGAACCGTCAAGTTAAGCGTATGTTAGAAGCGATCGGAACTCCTGTTATGAAATTAAAGCGTGAAAGATATGGCTATTTAGATCTTAAAGGCTTGAATCCAGGTGAGTTTAGAGAACTTACTCCACATGAAATCAAACAGCTTAGAAATCTGGCTGTCACACAAACGTCAAAAAAAAGCCGTAGATAGGCTTTTTTTTCAAGTTATAGTAAAATGGAAGCGGCTTAAAGGAGCGGATGGATGTTGAAAAAAAACAGGTTGTGGTTTCGCTCTGCTCTGCTTGCCATTTTAGTTGTTGCGGTCGGTTATACGATCTACAACAGTATGAATGAAGAGTCAGGTACATACATAAGTAAAGGCGATACGGCTCCAAATTTTGTGCTAACCGATCTGAATGGCAAACAAGTAGAGTTAGAAGATTATCGTGGTAAAGGTGTTTTCTTAAACTTCTGGGGTACGTGGTGTAAACCGTGTGAACGAGAGATGCCCTATATGCAAAGACAATACGAGAAGTACAAAGATCAGGGTGTAGAAATACTTGCTGTAAACGTTAGCGAAACAGACGTATCCGTTAAAAATTTTGTTGATCGCTATCGCATGAGCTTTCCTGTTCCTATGGACAAACAAAGAGAAGTAACAAAAGCTTACGGTATAGGACCGATTCCAACTACAATACTGATCGATAAGAACGGAAAAGTAGTGGAACGGACGAGTGAATCATTATCAGAGAAAAAAATTATTTCCTTCATGGAAAAAATAAAGCCGTAACGGGGTGAAATGATGCAAACGATAACATGTGAATGCGGCCACTCTAACCCATACGGAACAAGCCTTTGTCAAGCTTGCGGTAAACCGTTGACGCAAGATGTTGAAATACTATCAAGCATGAGATATGAAGGAAGCGCGAGGCGATCTCAAACCTATAAACAAACACTTATAGATAAGATTTGGAACTTTTTTTCGTCTGTTAAGGTCGGAGTATGGCTTATTGTTATTATTTTAGTAGCAGCGGCGATCGGAACCATTTTTCCGCAAGAGACGTTCATACCTCCAAATGTAGATCCTGCGACACATTATGAAAGCGAATACGGTACGTTAGGACTTATCTATTATTTGTTAGGTTTTCATAACCTATATGGTTCATGGTGGTTCATTCTTCTACTAGGAATGCTAGGACTCTCTATCATTATTGCCAGCCTTGATCGTGGTATACCGCTCTATAAAGCATTAAAGACACAAAGAGTCACAAGACATGATCAATTTATGAAGAATCAGCGCTTGTTCTCAAAAAGCAGTGATGTGGAACTTGATGAGATTAAGTACACGCTTGAATCTCTTCGTTACAAAGTTCGAGAAGAAAATGGCAACCTTTTTGCGGAAAAGGGCCGTTTTTCAAGATGGGGAGCATATGTAAACCATGTTGGGCTGATCATCTTTTTAACGGGAGCAATGCTTCGATTCTTTCCAGGGATGTATGTTGATGATATCTTATGGGTGCGAGAAGGAGAAAAAGCTTCGATTCCAGGCACTTCAAGCGAAGAAGGTCAATATTATCTGGAAAACAACGACTTCATTCTTGAGATGTATGATAAGGAAGAAAAAAAGTTTAATAGCGCGCTTAGTTCTGTAGATGGAGAAGTCGCAAAGAACTATCAAAGTAATGTGACTCTTTATAAAACAAAAGAGAACCATACGATCGGAGCCAAGCCAGAGCTTGAAAAAGTGAAGAGTGGTGAGATCCGAGTGAACGAACCGTTTAAGTTCGACTCGTTTGCTCTTTATCAAACAGACTTTAAGCTTAACGAGTTTTACAAGATGAGCTTCGAACTCGAAGAAAAAGCAACGGGTAACAAATTTGGTAAATTAACAGTAGATCTTCATGATCCTAAGAAAGAGTATGACCTAGGCGACGGCTATAAAGTTAAGATCGAAGAATACTTTCCAAACTTCGTCCTAAACGACCAGAATCAGCCATCAACTGTTAATAACTTACCTGATAACCCTGCGTTTGTATTCTCTATGTATTCTCCTAAAACACCAGAAGGAGAAAAAGCATTTGTAGGCATTCAGAAAAATATTGATTCCGGTGAGAATCAGTTTAAAATGACATTCGCCGGTATCGAAACGAAAGATCTAACGGCGCTTACAGTTCGAAAAGACCATACGCTTTGGATCATTGCCCTTGGCGGAATCATCTTTATGATCGGTGTTACACAAGGATTGTATTGGAACTATAGAAGAATTTGGATCAAACAAAATGCAGGTGAAGTATGGACTGCAGCGCATACGAATAAGAACTGGTATGGCTTGAAAAAAGATGTGGAATTTCTGTCTGATAAGACCAATCTCACACCTTTAGAAGAAAAAGTAACAGCTTCAAAGTAATGCTGTTCAAGCGGGAGGGTTAATGATGGCTGAAATCAGCAGTACACTTTTATATAGTGCATTTATTATTTATTTGTTCTCTACTCTATTCTTTGCAATGTCTATTTCTGATAAAAAAGGTAAAGACGCTGCTCATACGAAAAAATGGGGAAAAATAGGGTTCATTAGTTCTTGTGTTGGTTTTGTATCACAATTAGGCTATTTTATTACAAGGTGGATGGCAAGTGGACATGCTCCTGTAAGTAACTTGTTTGAGTTCACTACCTTTTTTGGCATGATGATGGTACTCGCATTTATTATTTTATACATCATCTATCGTACGAACGGTCTTGGTGTTTTTGCAATGCCAATCGCTGTTCTGGTCATCGCATATGCGAGCATGTTTCCGAGAGATATCTCTCCACTGATTCCCGCTCTTCAAAGTGACTGGCTCAAAATCCATGTAACGACAGCGGCGCTTGGAGAGGGAATCCTTGCGATCTCTTTTGTTTCAGGGCTGATCTATTTGATCCGTACGGTTGATCAGACGGTCTCTTCAAAAAAGACTTTATGGTTAGAGATCATCCTGTACAGCTTGATCGCTGTTGTAGGATTCATCTTTGTTTCCATCGGGTTCAAAGGTGTTGGGTATGAAACAACGTTTGAGATGATGGATGATAACAATCAAGCAGTAAAAGTAGTTTACGATATGCCGGCTATCGCTGGTCCAAGTAACGGAGAGCAACTCGACGATTCTTTTGGACCATTATTTTCTACACCATCCTGGATGAACGGTGTTGATGCTTCTATTAAGCTAAATACGTTTATCTGGTCACTACTCGCAGGAGCTGCCCTTTACGGTTTGCTTCGTCTAATTTTAAGAAAACGAATAGCAGCAGCTCTTCAAACAAAAGTGAGAATGAACCCAGATCTTTTGGATGAGATCAGTTACCGGGCAGTTGCGATTGGTTTCCCGATCTTTACACTAGGAGCACTTATCTTTGCTATGATTTGGGCTCAGCAAGCTTGGTCAAGATTTTGGGGGTGGGATCCAAAAGAAGTTTGGGCTCTTATCACGTTCTTGTTCTATGCCGCATTCCTTCATTTACGATTATCAAGAGGCTGGCACGGAGAAAAGTCTGCTTGGCTTTGCGTGTTAGGGTTCTGGATCATCACATTTAACTTGATCGCGGTAAACCTTGTTCTTGTAGGATTGCATTCATACGCTTAAAGATTTAAGAAGTCTCTCTTTTATTAGAGAGACTTTTTTAAAAGAGACGAACATGATCAACTACATAATGACCTTTAGGAATTGTTGTTTTAATCATTTTTTTTAACTTCATTGATAAGTTTATTGTAGTGGAAGATGCGAGACTCCTACGGGACGAGCGGCCAGGTGGAGACTCCTAAGGGCGCGTAGCGTGCCAGCTACGTGCAATTTCTTCTGGTAAGGCATGCGACGAGAAATCTCGCTTCGATAGGGTTTGCTGGTAGACAAAGGAGCACACGTACTTCTTCGAACACCGTTCGCCCCGTGGAAAGCGAGCATCTGTAACGGAAATCAACTATAAATAAGTTTTATTCAAAACCATCCCTAAGTCAAAAGAAAATAGAGTTACAGCATGTCCGGTTTGTTTAGTGTACTTGGTTTCATGTATGATAGAGACAGGAAAAAATCATGTCTAACCGATTTTATGTGGAGGATTGAATATGGATACAGAAGCTAAAATTCTAGTTGTTGATGATGAAGAAAGAATTCGAAAACTATTAACGATGTATCTAGAGCGAGAGAACTACGAAGTTCATGAAGCAGAAAATGGTGAGGATGCGCTACAGATGGCAGTTTCCATCAATTTTGATCTCATATTGCTCGACCTTATGCTTCCGGGTATGGATGGGATTGAGGTTTGTGAGAAATTAAGAGAAAAGAAAGCGACTCCTGTGATCATGTTAACAGCTAAAGGAGAAGAGCTTAATCGTATAGAAGGATTTGAAGCCGGTACTGACGATTATATCGCAAAGCCGTTCAGTCCAAGAGAAGTCATCTTACGGGTAAAAGCTCTATTGAGAAGATCTTCTCCGACAAAGTTCCTGCAAACCGAGACAGTTGCTAAGAACGTTGTTGTGTTTAAGCACCTTACGATCGATCACGATGCTCACCGTGTAACAGCTGGCGGAAAAGAAGTTAACTTAACACCAAAAGAATATGAGTTGCTGTACTATTTAGCAAAGACCCCAGATAAAGTCTATGCACGCGAACAACTTTTAAAAGATGTTTGGAACTATGAATTCTTTGGTGACCTTAGAACAGTTGACACACACGTGAAAAGACTCAGAGAAAAGCTTAATAAAGTCTCACCGGATGCAGCATCCATGATTGCGACAGTTTGGGGAGTAGGATATAAATTTGAGGTTGGGAATGAATGATCTGGAGAAGCGTAGTTGGTAAACTATGGATAACGATACTTTTATTAGTTTCAGTCGTTTTAACACTACTTACGATTCTCCTTACTCAATTTTTTGAGAACTTTTATGATAAACAGGCAGAGGATCAATTGACAAAGATGGCTGATCGACTCGTATTAATTATGGAAAGCGATGAGAACAAGGAAGAAGCCATACGAGTCACTAGTGAAATGGCTGAGGCATATTCCATGTCTATTATGATCATAGACGAAAATCAAGAATCGTTCATGTCTAAGAATTCTTACGAGGATGCACCTTACATCCCTGTTTCTGTTTTTAAAGAAAATGATCAACTATCAACTGTCGCAGAGAGCGGAAAAAAGATCTATGTAAACGGAGATTTTCCTGTTCTGAATGAAAATGATGAGACCATGCAAACGATGATCATCTATGGTGAACCTTATGGGTCGGGAGAAAATGCAGGAGCCGTTTACGTCTATCAATCCATTGAAAATGTGGAAAAGACAACGAACCATACAAAGTATCTCATCTTTTTAGCAGCGGGGATCGCGATCATCTTAACTACGATCTTTGCATTTTTCTTATCTACACGTATTACGGCACCACTAAGAAGGATGAGAGAAGCGGCGACTTCTGTAGCAAAAGGTGAGTTTGATATGAAAGTGCCGATTTTAACCCATGATGAGATCGGCGAACTTGGCATGACGTTCAACCGTATGGGCAGACAGTTAAAAAACAACATCACAGCGTTGAATCAAGAAAAAGAGCAGCTAACGAGTGTTTTGAGTTCGATGGCAGATGGTGTGATCACTTTTGATAGAAAAATGAACATCCTTGTTACGAATCCTCCTGCTGATCGTTTCCTACAGGCATTCTATTACGAATCAGGCATGAAGACTGAGGTTAACGGAAACGTTCCTGAGACGGTCAAACAGCTCTTTGGACAGGTTGTTGCTCTCGAGAGTGAACAGATGACAGAGATCGCGATACAAGGCCGTTCTTGGGTAGTTGTCATGACGCCGCTGTATGACCAGTCTTTAATACGGGGAGCAGTCGCTGTTCTACGAGATATGACGGAAGAACGTCGTATGGACAAGCTTAGAGAAGACTTTGTTGCCAACGTTTCACATGAATTGAAGACACCTATTGCGATGCTTCAAGGGTATAGTGAAGCGATCGTAGATGATATTGCAGAATCTGAAGAAGAGAAGAAAGAGTTAGCAGGAATCATCTTAGACGAATCGAAACGCATGGGAAGACTAGTCAACGAACTTCTCGATCTTGCAAGATTAGAAGCAGGTCACATGAAGCTTCATTATAGCTCTCTTCCGATCATTCCTTTTGCAGAAAGAATCGTGCGAAAATTTCAAGGTCCAGCAAAAGACAGAGAGATCCAATTAAATCTAGAGTTTAAGAAAAATCTCAAAAGTCTGCAAGAGGAGATGGATATCGACCCAGACCGGATTGAGCAAGTCTTAACCAATTTGATAGACAATGCGATTCGTCATACTTCTCAAGGCGGGTTTGTTAATCTGACTGTTGAAGTGAGCGATCAGAACGTGAAGTTTTTTGTTAAAGACAATGGAACAGGTATTAAAGAAGAGGATCTGCCATTTGTTTTCGAACGCTTTTATAAAGGTGATAAAGCAAGAACAAGAGGAAAATCAGGTGGAACGGGTCTTGGACTTGCCATTGCAAGAAACATAGTGGAAGCACATGGTGGTCAGATCAGCGTTCACAGTAAGAATAATGAAGGTACAACATTTTCTTTCGTTATTCCGCGAACGTTGAAGTAAATTAGCAATACGTCCCGATTAATCTTGTTTCATAAGGAACAAAAGCAGTTATTAAAAAAGGATTTCACAAATTTCTCCAATATGTTTATAATAGGAATTGTGATTTCAAAAAATTTCATAAGTGTTAAACAGGTGCAGTCCTTTATCGGACGAGCTTAATAGGGAAAACGGTTAGATTCCGTTGCGGTCCCGCCACTGTAATTGTGAGAATCCTATAGTTTCGCCACTGTGAAAACGGGAAGGCGTTAGGAGACGATGATCAAGAGCCAGGAGACCTGCCTGTTTGTTACATGACATGACCTACGAGGATAGGGGGGTGTTTAACAGTACCGAGGCCGGTTGCTGTTTTCTGCCTGTATACTATTAATCTCCTTCGTAGCCGAAGGGGATTTTTTTAGTTGTACGTGACTTTGTGAGGAAGTATTTTACATATTGTTGCTTTTAAGAAAGTGGTTGATTTACGTTCCAGTTGCTTCGCTTTACGCGGGGCGTGCGGTGAGCCCCCTTGCCGCTTTGCGCTCTAAGGGGTCTCACCTGACCGCTCGTCCCGCAGGCGTCTCGCATCTTCCGCTCCAATCAACTTTATCGAGGAAGTTTAATGAACAATAGGTAAAGCAAAGATCAATCAAATTAAGAAATTTATCTAGGAAGAGGTTAATCATGAAAAAATTACTTTTAGTATTAGCGACAATGATGATGATGTTAGCAGGCTGTGGAACGACTGAAACGAAGGAAACAGCTGATCAGCCGAAACAAGAAGAAACGAAGAAAGAACAAGTAACGGTTGAGATCACAAAAGATAACGGTAAAGAAAAAGTTACGGAAAAGAAAATTGATATCCCAAAAGATGCGACGATCATGGACGTGATGCAAGATAACTTTAAGATTGAAACACAATACGATGGTGCTTTTATCAGCAGTATTGAAGGCGTGGCTGGAAGCGAACAAGAGAAAACATCTTGGTTCTTTTCTGTAAACGGTGAAGAAGCGATGAAGGGTGCTAAGGATATAACGTTAAAACCTGGCGATGTCGTAGAATTTGATCTTCACAAATATGAATAAGCTGACCGTTAAACGAATTACGATCATCGCTTTACTTGCTGCTATATTGACAGTAGGCAGGATCGCCTTTGCTATGATACCCAATGTTCAGCCGAACACGACGATACTCATACTCGCTTCATTCGTACTCGGTCCAGCTCAAGGGCTCTTACTTGCGATACTAAGTACGATCACAACCAATCTATTTTTAGGACATGGCTTGTGGACGTTCGGTCAGATGTTTGCGTGGGGGCTGATTGCCGTAATGAGCGCATACCTAGGCAGATACAGACATAAGATCCCTTGGTTGTTGCTGCCGATCTATGCAGGATTCTGTGGCTTTCTGTTTGGTTTTATCATGTCCGTTCTCTTTGGCGGAATCATCATGCAGAAATTCTGGCCCTATTACTTAGCGAGTCTTCCTTTTGATCTCAATCATGCGATTGGTAACGTGGTATTCTTTATCGTTCTTTACAAACCACTTCTTTATGTGATGGAAAATTATATTAATAAAGATGTAAGTCAAAAAGCTGCCTTTGAATAGGGAGCTTTTTTTCTTTAAAAACCGGTTCAAAATGTTCTAAAGCTGAATAGGATGATAAAGTTGATTTTACTTTTACTTAGGAGGACAATATGCGAGATTATCTGAACCGTTTTTTTGCTGTGATTTTTTTAATGATGTGCTTAAGCGTCTTATTTATCGGAGGTAAATTGGGAGCATAAACTCTTGAACGAACAAGGAATTCATGGTACATATGGTAAAACGTTTTAAAAAGGAGATTAATATGCTGACAGATTACCATTCTCATCTCGAAAAAGGAACATTAACGATCGATTATCTAAAACAATTTGTAGACACGGCAAAAGAGAAGGGAATACAAGAGTTTGGGATCTCGGAACACGCGTATCACTTTTATGAAACAAAAAACATCGTATCCAAACCATGGATGGAAGAGAGACGCTATTACAAGATGGACGATTATGTAGATCTGTTCAAGCGTGCAGATCAGTTAGGAATGGACGTCCGCATGTCGATCGAAATGGATTATACACCAGGAAGACACGCTGAGATGGAGGCATTCATAAATTCCTACCCTTTCGATTATGTGATCGGTTCTGTGCATTGGGTCGATGATTTTGGGATAGACCTTGCTGAATACCGAAAAGAATGGGACCGACGAGATCTTTATGAAACGTATCGTTCGTACTATGATCAAATTGTAACACTTGCAGAATCAAACCTATTTGATATTGTTGGACATATCGATCTAGTCAAGATCTTTAAATATGTTCCAACTGACCAAGAATTTTTAGTAGAACAGTATGAGCGCATAACGGATGCGTTAAAAAATTCAAAAACGTGTGTAGAGATCTCATCAGCGGGTCTAAGGAAACCTGTCGGACGAATCTATCCAGAGCCAGAACTTCTATCCCTTTGCTATAGAAAAGGGATACCGATCGTACTCTCTTCAGATGCTCATGAACCTCACCAAGTTGGGGAAAATTATGAGTCGACGATTATGCTCGCAAAAGAGATCGGTTACACGAAGCTGATGACTTTTCAGGATGGAGAAAGAAAAGAAGTAGATTTAGGATAAAACACACATCAAAAAGCTCTGCAATCAACATGCAGAGCTTTTTGCTAGCTCGATACTATAGATCCAATGGTTTGCACACGAGAAGATCCTCAATGCTCCTGAGCTCTTTCTGAGTAGATTCTGGAAGCTGCGTGTCAAAGGTAAGGACCATCATAGCTTCGCCGCCAGCTGATTTACGTCCAACGTGCATCGTCGCGATATTTATGTTGCGTTCTCCTAAGAAGGCCCCTACTTTTCCGATAATTCCTGGTGTATCACGATGTTCGATGTACAGAAGTGATCCTTGTGGTACAAAATCAACCGTATATCCGTTCAACTTGATGATTCGGCCACCAAAACCTTTAACGAGTGTCGCAGAAAGAGTAAACGTTGTGTTCAGGCCAGTGACTTTTACGTGGATGATATTCGGATAACCGTGATCATCAGTTCCGTGCTTTTCACCGACTACAATTCCTTGTTCCTTTGCGGCAACCATACTGTTTACATCATTAACAGGGCGATCTAATCTCGTTTTTAGGAAGCCACACAAAAAACTGCGTGTAAGGGAAGTAGTATCAGTTTCAGATAATGATCCGCCATAGCCGATCGAGATCTCTGAAACAGGTTCTTTAAAGAACTGGGTCGTAAAAGAACCAAGAAGATTTGAGAAATCATAATAAGCAATCAGTTTCTCATACGTATCTTTTGATAGTGAAGGGAAGTTCACCGCGTGTTTTAATGGTTGATGTAGAAAATGCGATCGAATCTCATCGCTCGCCATATAAGCTACATTTTTCTGCGCTTGCACCGTGGATGCAGCAATATGAGGTGTAACGATAACTTTGGGATGATCGACTAAAGAGCGGCTGACGGGCGGTTCTTGTTCGAAAACGTCAAGAGCACAGCCAGATAGATGCTCATTATCCAAGTAGTGTAGAAGAGCTTCCTCATCAATGATGCCACCTCGAGCGCAGTTTAAAATAAACGCACCTTTTTTTGCATATTTTAAGTTATCAAGATTTAATAGTTTATGGGTATCTTTTGTTAGCGGGGTATGAACGGTGATAACGTCACTCTGCTGGATTAACGTATCGAGATCAACAGATGTAACGGATAGTTCTTTTTGTTTTTCTTTTGGAAAATAAGGGTCAAATACAAGAACGTTCATGGAGAAGCTTTTTGCGCGCTTCGCAAGTTCAGAGCCGATTCGTCCCATGCCGACGATACCGAGTGTTTTTTGATAAAGTTCTTGCCCTGTATACTTTTTGCGGTTCCATTCACCTTGTTTTACTGATTGATTAGCTTGAGGTATGTTTCGGACCAATGCCATCATCATGGCCCAAGTATGCTCTGCTGTGGAAATGGTGTTTCCTTCAGGTGCGTTTACTACGAGTACACCTCTTTTTGTAGCTGCGTTCAGATCGATATTATCTACACCAACGCCCGCTCGTGCAATGATTTGAAGTGCGGGAAGCTGACTCAATACTTCTTCTGTAATCTTTGTTGCACTGCGTACCATGATTCCTTGAATGTTTTCTGGTTGCGTGATTTCGTCAAGTTTTCCGAAGATCAGTTCAACACCTTCAAGTTTTACTAACGGTTCAACACCTTCACTCGTTATTCCATCACAGACTAATACGGTTGCTGTCACAGTTCCACCCCTTGTCTATCTTTATGAATAGCATCAATATTTTGATAATTTATCACATTCTGACGATAGGTACAACTATGATTTTTAAGATAGCGTTTTCAAAAAACAAGAAAACTAATTGACAATGAGAATCATCCTTAATAAAATAAATAAAAAACCCTCTAATGAAAGAGGGTTTTAAAGTTAGATGTAACCTATTCGAATTTTAATGCATCACCGTCGAATGACTCATCAGAAACTTTAATGGAGTCTGTTGGACAGCCTTCGAATGCATCTTGCATATCTTCTAACAATACATCTGGAATTTCAACGATTCCTTGGTTATCGTCTAGAGTTACAAACGCAATTCCTTCGTCGTCATAATCGTAAATGTCTGGTGCTGCAGCTCCGCATGCTCCACATGCGATACAAGTTTCTTTGTCAACAATCGTATACTTTGGCATAATGAATACCTCCTAAGGAATTGAAAAAACACCCGCTTACATATTTAACCATTTTAAATTAAGGGTCTACTAATCATATTGTAATAAGTATCCCTCTACATTTCAATAGAAAATTAGGACCTCGTCATATCTTTTATTCCCAATCTTCCTCTTAATATAACACTTTTACTCTTAAATTTCCTTAAATCTGATAAGATAGATTATATGATAAAGTGTGGTGATTTATTATAGATATTTGTCATGTTGTTTTATTAGATATCTTTCGAAAAATAAACGGCAGTAGAAAAAGCTCAGGCGTCTATTATATGGTAACTGGAAAGAAAACGGCGCAATCATTGTCCGACAGTCAATGGTTTGGCATTGAACGATATTATGCCTCTTTTAAGGGCATGGCACATGATACTTTTACTGAAACCATTCGTAGCTTGATAAAGGAAGAGTATATGAAGGCTGTAGAAGACCATGTTTACATCCTTACTGAAAAAGGTGAAAAAGTTCTTGAGTGTGAGAATGATAGATTATCATACCTAAAGCATTTAAACGGACTAAAGTATGCCTCAATCGAGACTACCTGTTGGCAAGTGATCACATTATATGTACAAGCTCTTTCCAATTCCCTTTATGGAAATTTCAATTATTCACCAGTAGTAAGGGACTTCTCAGTGATTCAAAAAGTCAAATCTGTTTTTCCTAAATCAGATTCAGAAAGAAAGGTTCAAGCGGCAGAACTCTATTCTGAAGTATCACGAGTACTGTTTGATCATGATAAGGTGTCAGCGGATCTGTTTGTTAAGAAACTGTCTGGCTACAACAGAATTGGCAGTACCTTTGAACAGATATCTCGGGTTGAAGACATAAGTCTACAAGAGACTGTTCTTCGTTTCAGGGCGGTCTTGCATTCTCTCATACAAAAGGTAACTTCAGAAAAGTTTGATCTTCCTATGCTGTACTCCTTAATAGGTTCGTATACAGAAGCTCCAGCATTAACGAATTCAGCATCGATAACTTATAAAATGTTAAAAAACAATAAATCGATAGAGGAAATCATGAGCGTTAGAAATCTTAAGAGCAGCACACTAGAAGATCATCTTGTCGAGATTGCAAGAGAAGTTCCCGAATTTTCGATCATCTCTTACATTGATGAACAAGAATTTTTGAAGATAAAAGCTTATTACAGAAGAACAAATGAAACGAAGCTTCGCCCATTTAAAGATGCCTTTCCACATTTGTCCTATTTTCAGATCAGGTTAGTACTTGCAAAAGAGGGTGGTAAACATGCAACTGGAAGCAGCACTTAAAGAATTATATGGATTTTCAACGTTTAGATCTGGCCAAAAAGAGATGATTACTGACCTGCTTTCAGAAAATGATGTGTTAGGTATGCTGCCGACTGGAACGGGAAAAACATTAATCTATCAGATGGCTGCACATCTATTAAAAGGAAGAGCACTTATCGTTTCTCCATTGGTATCCTTGATGGAAGATCAAGTAGATCAGTTCAAACAAGCAGGATTCAAGAGAACGGTCGCACTTAACAGCTTTTTAGATCAGGGTGAGAAGCAAATCATCCTAAAAAGAATACAAGATTATCAGTTTGTGTTTGTGAGTCCTGAAATCCTTCAAAACCCATACATCCGTTCTATTCTGCTGTCAGTTAGTTGGTCGTTATTCGTAGTTGATGAAGCCCATTGCATCTCACAATGGGGGCATGAATTTCGTCCTTTTTATTTAGAGTTAGCAGATATGAAAAAAGCGATGGGAAATCCGCTTTGTCTTGCATTAACAGCAACGGCAACAAAAAAAGTGCAAGACGATATCCTTCATCATCTAGACATGAAGACTGCAAAAGTACATATTCATAGTGTGAACCGTCCGAACATATCAATCTTTGTTGAACGCTTTGATGAGCATGATCAGAAAGTGGAGCGAGCAATGGAGCTGGTTCAACAGCTTAAGGGTCCAGGCATCATCTATACGAATACGAGGAATGCGGCAGAACAGTTAGTGAAAAAATTTCAAGATCATGAAATAGAAGGGATCGCTTATTATCATGGAGGCATGAATGCGGATGAGAGACTTCTTGTACAAAAACAATATCTTGAATCACAGCTGAACATTATTATTTGTACGAATGCTTTTGGAATGGGAATAAATAAATCGGACATCAGATTTGTGATTCATTTTCACACACCCTCTACGATTGAAGGATATATTCAAGAAATAGGGAGAGCGGGCAGAGACTCGAAACCTTCTGCAGGTGTCCTGTTGTATCATCCAGCTGATCTTGAGATACCGTATCATTTTATTGATCAAGAACTTCCTGATCACGTACAGATTGATTATTTGTTTTCCGATCATGAACAGTTAAAAGAGAATACTTACAGAGAAAATCTGAAACTCGTTGGTTTATCTGAAACAGGTCAAAGGTTCATGGAATATCACATGAAAAAAGCAGGTGTTCTAGATAAACGAAAGCTAGATGTTCACGAAAAAAATGTGCTGATCTCGACAATAAAACTCACGATTGAGAATAGAAAAGCTGATAAAATAGATGCATTGAAGGCGATCGAAAAGTGGGCAACAAGTAATGAGTGTAAACGAAGCGGATTGCTGAGATATTTCGGAGAATCCGGTCCTGAACAACATTCAATGTGCTGTGGTCATTGTGGAACAGATCTTTCTTACTTTTATGGAAAGCAAGCGTCACGCAACACTTCTTATGGATTATGGGAAGATGAACTAAAACGACTTTTTAGACAGGAAGTGTACAACTAAAGGATGAGAAATTCTGGAAAGAATAATTGGGTCGACCAGATCACACCGAGAGAACTTTTGTTAAACGTCTATTTTTCACAAAGTTTATTTATGATAGCGGCGTTTGGACTTGCATTCTTCTTTAACGTTTCATTTCCATGGGTGTTATATGACCTTGATCTTTTGATGAGCGAATGGCTGCTTGCGATAAGTACAGGATTGTTCCTTCCATTTTTATCAATTCAGTTAAAAAAGAGGTTGCCGGAAGATTCGTTAGATGATGGCGGAATCAACGAAAAGATTTTTGGTTCTCTCTCTTACATTCATATCTTTTTTCTAACAGGCATAATTGCTTTTGCTGAAGAGTGGCTCTTCCGCGGAGTCCTCCAATCACTTTTAGGTCTATTTTTAACGAGTATTATTTTCGCTGTACTGCATGTTCGTTATATAAAAAAACCTGTTCTATTTAGTATCGTTTGTGGATTAAGCTTTTGGCTAGGAATGATCTATGAGATGACAGATAACATCTGGGTACCTTTCATAGCTCATTTCTTGATCGATTTTATTTCAGGATGCTGGATAGCGAAACAATACAATACCAATGACAGCGAGAGTAGGAGTGTGAATCTAGATGAAGAATGATCAGGCGGAGAGTTTGAGAAATAAAACAGCAGATCATAACACTGCTGCTGTGCAACATGTTCATTCCTTGCCTTCAAGAACAGAAGTGCACGGGAAAAAGAGAGAAAACGAAAGAAAACAAAAAAACGCTAAAAAAGTAAAGAGAAATACAACTTTTTTAGTTACTCGATTACTCTTAGCTGCTTTTATTCTTTTGGTCGGAATAACAGTGACTTATAAATTGTGGTCAAAAGATCTTTATATCCCTGTACAAAGTGAAGATCGAGAAGGCGTTGAACAAGTAGAGATAGAGGATTAAAGACCGCCTGGTTATGAATGTCCAGACGGTCTTTTTTTGACTGTAAATATTCTTTTATTCCATTCCCTTAAAATCTTCTGTTCAAGAATGAAACGAAGGGCTTGTTACACGGACTAGCAATTATTAAAAAGCATGAATCTGCTTGTATAGGCATAGTTATGTGTACAGGAGGTTATGCGAATGAATGCACTGAATCACTGGAAGATAAAGCCCTTTGTTAATGAATTGACAAGTATAGTGTTAGCACAGCTTGTTGATAAAAAAGCTGAAAAAGACAAGTGGAAAAAAGCCATCAACCAATGGGGATTATCAATGATTTTTGTTGTACTAGCAACCTTCGTCTACCTTTACTACTATAAGCTTCCAACAGCCTCTAGATTTTCAAATCCATTAACGTTATTATTCTCTGATGAAATGGTATGGATCTGTACAGGTTTTATTATTTTTGCGAGCTTTTATATGATCTGGATGAAAAAGAAGTATAAAAAAGCTGATGATGATTTTGAAGCGATCAGAAAAGATTTTATAGATCGTAACGAAGAATGGTGGAGTGATGAGGAACAATGGAACCAGAGGCACGTCGTTTTTGAATTCATGAAACATGAATATAACATAAATATTCTTCACAAATAATGAGATTTACTGACAGGGGCAGCCAAAAAATAAACAAGAATCTCGATCGTGGCGCTGACCTTGGATGACTACAGTCATTTCACAAAAATGATCGATTCTTCCAAATGCAAGCGTTTCGTGTTTTTCCATGCAATACACTTCTATAGGAAGACCGAGTCGCATGCTATAAGACAGCTCAGGGTCAGTCACGAGAGATTTATTTTTCAATTTAGTTAATGTCATGATGTTTTTTCCTCTCCTATTATTTTGGTTAATCATGTAAATTAATCATACGTGAAATTTACATTTTTTTCAACAAATCTTTTTAAATATTCAAAAAATTAAAACGGATTCCTTCTACTTAGGATGCTTAAAGAAAATGTGATATGATCATTTAAATTCGTATCAGGAGGACACAATGCTCTTTTTATATTTATTCATTTTAGCTGGAGTTTCGCTATTACTATATATGTATATTGAAGCACATCGAAATCGTGTCATTCACGATTCCATCAAGATTGCAAAACTGCCGAAGTCATTTGAAAATTTTAAGATCTTTTTTATTTCAGATGTTCATAAGCGGGAAGTATCTGAAAAGATTATCAAAGAATCTGGAAAAGCTGATCTCGTTGTAATAGGTGGTGACCTTGTTGAAAAAGGAGTTTCAATGAAGAAGGTAGAAGATAATATCAAGCGCCTTTCAACGATTGGACCTGTTTTCTTTGTATGGGGTAACAATGATTACGATGTAGACACGAAACAGTTAGCTTTCACGATCGAAAATGAAGGCGCAACGATTTTAGACAATACGAACGTCAGCATTAAAAGAAACAATGATTGTTTGGACTTGGTTGGAGTAAATGATACATCCTTAGGTTTTGCCTCGCTGAAAGATGCACTGAAAGAATGCCAAACTTCCTGCAGGATATTAATTAGTCATAATCCTGATATTTCTAAACAGATCAACGGTGAAGATAACATCCGGCTTGTTTTAACGGGGCACACGCATGGAGGACAAATCCGTGTAGGACCGTTCGGAATAGCAAAAAGAGGCGGCTGGTATGAAGAGTTAACACATACCTTATTAGTGAGCAACGGATATGGTGCAACACATCTACCTTTACGATTAGGGGCACCTAGTCAAACACATTTGATAACCTTAACGCGGTAAAAAGTTTACATTACAACGTTTTATTCGATATACTCTTCTTAACCTATTTATTGGAGGAAGAACGGATGCCTAGTGAAGGGAAATATAACATTAAAGCGGTTTCGAAGATGCTCGGCATTCAAGCAGGAACTTTAAGAGCTTGGGAAAGACGCTATTCAATCGTAAAGCCAAACAGAAATGAAGCAGGCCACAGACTTTACACCGACGAGCAAGTTTACATACTAAAATGGCTAGTGAATAAAGTGAATCAAGGTTTTACGATCAGTCAAGCGGTTGACGTTGCCCAAAATGGGGAACTTTATAAAGAAGCAGCTCCTTTTTCAATTGAAAATACAGATCGTGCAGCCGAAATGGGTAATTTGATTCTAGATGCTCTTTTATCCTTTCAGGAGAAGAAAGCAAACGATCTTTTGAGCCAAGCTTTCAGTATGTATAATTTGGAAAAAGTCATTATTGATATTTTGGGTACATTATTAGTACGCGTAGGACACCTTTGGGAAGAACAGAAAATTACTGTTGCGCACGAACATTTTACTTCATCCTTTTTACGTAGTAAGATTGGACAACTTATTCAATGGCTGCCTTCTGATCCATATTTACCAAAGGTTATTGCTGCGTGCGGATTAGATGAAGAGCATGAACTAGGGCTTCTGATGTTTACACTGTTCTTAAGAAGAAAAGGATTCGAAGTTATATACTTAGGACATGGTATACCAAAACGAGACTTTGAGGTTGTAATGAAAGAAGTAGAACCTAAGATGGTATTTTTCTCATGTACGATCGCTGAGAACTCTAAGAAAACCTTGGAGTGGGCTAACAGCCTGAAAAAAGAATTTCCGAATACCGCAATTGGTGTTGGAGGTGCTGCGATCAATCATCTCTCTTCAGAAACGCAAGAGAAGTACGAATCATTCTTAATCGGCAATACGAAGTTAGAATGGGACGACTGGATTGCTCAGAAGCTGAAAAATTAATAGCTTAGGTTTTATATTTTGTTGGATGTTTATCACCAACTTTTTGCAAACTCATATATTGATATTAAGACATAATAGCGCCGATCGTAAGGGGGACCAGAGATGCGGGTAGAACGGTTAACCTATAACAAAATAAAAATCTTCCTAACTTTTGATGATCTGAATGAACGTGGTATTTCTAAGGAAGAAATATGGCAGGATATTCCTAAAGTGCATCAGCTCTTCCGTGACATGATGACTGAAGCTGATGATGAAGTAGGATTTAAAGCTGATGGTCCTATTGCGGTTGAAGTTTTTTCACTTCCAGCTCAAGGTATGGTCGTCATAGTTACAAAAGGAATAAACGAGTATGAACTTGAAGAAGAATACGATGAAGATTATATAGAGATGCAAGTGACGTTAGATGAGAACGATGAGATCTTCTATGAGTTTTCTTCTTTTGAAGACGTTATTTTACTTGCAAAACGCCTACATTCTTTAGAGATTAAAGGTGGTACTCTGTATTCCTTTAATAATCACTTCTATTTAAAGTTTGAAGAAGATGAGGTACAGCCAGTAGACCTCGACCTGTTCATTGCTCTTCTTGCTGAGTTCGGAAGCTCCTCGACGATTACGAGCTATCGAGTTATTGAGTATGGAAAAGAATTAATGAAGTCCGATGCTATAAGCGAACTGTATCGGTATTTTAAGTAAATGCAAAAGAGAGGGGCGCAAAATTTTTTGCGTCCTTATTTATTTGGAAAAGATTTTTTTCAAAGCGGTTTTTTAGAGATTTTTTTCTTTTAAATTCTTGTCTCCCTTGAAAGTTGATTGTAGTGCAAGGGAGTTGACCTCGATGGGCTAGCCACTGTAACTAGAAAGGAGAGACACTTAAAGTGAAACTTACCAATGTGGCTCACCGCCTGTCCCACGGAAAGCGAGCACCTGGAACGGAAATCAATTACTCTTACAGTGCAACACTGTATAAATAAAAGATTTAACATAAACAAAAATGTCATGTATATATCATTGTGAATTTAGAGACAAAACGTGTTATGATTATTAATATTTTTTACATCCACTGAACCGATATGACGGCAGGGAATATAATATATACATAAACTTTTGGGCTAGGAGTGACCATTAAGATGAAAATAGCAGTATTATATGGCGGTGTTTCTGCTGAGAGAGAAGTATCCTTATCAACAGGAAAGCAGATCATCTCTGCGCTTGAAAGCAAAGGTCATGAAGTAACAGGAATTGACTTTCATCCTTCTCGACTTAAAGATTTGTTAGAACTTGAGGCTGACATTGTATTTTTAGGACTTCATGGAAAGTATGGAGAAGATGGAAGGTTACAAGGACTTTTAGATATGATGGAAATTCCTTACGTAGGTTCAGGTGCTCTAGCATCAGGAATCGCTATGGATAAGGCTAAATCCAAACAGTTCTTTAAAGACGCAAACATCAATATCGCAAAAGAGAAAGTTCTTTATCGAAAGTCTTATGATGAGAACCAGTTGGAACTCTCTTTTGATTTTCCCGCAGTGGTAAAGCCGAATAGAGAAGGATCAACAATCGGTCTTACTATCGCTCAAAATCATGATGAACTATTAAAAGGAATCGCTGAAGCATTTCTTCATGACGATACGATCCTCGTTGAACAATTTGTAAGCGGGAAAGAGGTTACCGTAGCTGTTATGGGGGAACACAACAACTATAAAGCCCTTCCTGTGGTCGAGATCGAACCTAAGAATGCTTTTTATGACTATGAGTCTAAGTACGCAGAAGGTGGAAGTATCCACTATGTTCCTGCAAGACTAGATGAGAGTACAACGGCTAAATTACAAGAACAAGCAGTCCGTGCTCATGAAGTTTTAGGCTGTGAAGTGTATTCGCGAGTTGATTTTATCGTTCCACACGACGGTTCAGAACCAGTTATCTTGGAAGTAAACACGTTACCAGGCATGACACCGACGAGCCTGTTCCCTGATGCAGCGAAAGAGATCGGAATGGATTATCCTTCAATGATTGAAAAATTAATCGAGCTATCTTTAAAAAAGTAATGAAGAAAAATTAACGTGGTCTCCACCTCTTTAAAGAGGTGGGGAATACATCATAAAAGCAGTGGACAAGCACAATAGGTATATTGGCAGAAAATTAGCTATTTTCTCAACAGTCCGTGACTTAAGAAAGCGTTTACTTTTTAGGCGAAAATCACTAATTTTCTCTTCTCTTTGCTTATACAAAGGTGTATACTGACGATGAAGCTTGACTAAACTCTAGAGGTGACGAATATGGGAGGTAAACAAATGACAGCCCAAAATAACACAGACCAAAAATCCGACAATCATCATGAAAATGACAATGTGCTCCAATCCACGCAATCCGTTATCGCGGATGCGCTCGATAAATTAGGATACTCTTCCGAAGTTTATGAGTTATTAAAAGAACCGATTCGTATGTTGACCGTTCGAATTCCGGTTAAGATGGATGATGGAAGTACAAAGATTTTTACAGGATATCGTGCCCAGCATAATGATGCTGTTGGTCCAACCAAGGGCGGCGTTCGTTTTCATCCGAATGTATCAGAAACAGAAGTAAAAGCGCTATCAATCTGGATGAGCTTAAAAGCAGGTATTGTTGATCTGCCATACGGTGGAGGAAAAGGCGGAATCATTTGTGATCCGCGTACAATGTCATTCAGAGAACTTGAAAGATTGAGCCGTGGCTATGTAAGGGCGATCAGTCAGTTAGTAGGACCGACGAAAGATATTCCAGCTCCAGACGTATTTACTAACTCGCAGATCATGGCTTGGATGATGGATGAGTACAGCAGAATCAGAGAGTTTGATTCTCCTGGATTTATTACAGGGAAACCACTTGTACTAGGTGGATCTCATGGCCGTGAAACAGCAACTGCTAAAGGTGTTACGATCTGTATCCGTGAAGCGGCTGTGAAAAAGGGTATCCAGCTTGAAGGTGCTCGTGTAGTCGTACAAGGTTTCGGTAACGCGGGAAGCTTCCTTGCTAAATTCATGCACGATGCTGGTGCAAAAGTAATCGCGATCTCTGATGCATATGGTGGTCTATATGATCCAGAAGGATTGGATATCGATTATCTGCTTGAACGCCGTGATAGCTTTGGAACCGTAACAAAGCTTTTCAAAGATACGATAACAAATCAAGAACTGTTAGAGCTTGATTGTGATATTCTAGTACCTGCAGCGATTGAGAACCAAATTACTGAAAAGAATGCTAACCAGATCAAAGCTTCGATCGTTGTTGAAGCAGCGAACGGACCAACTACACTTGAAGCGACTAGAATCTTATCTGAAAGAGGAATTCTATTAGTTCCTGACGTATTAGCAAGTGCTGGTGGAGTAACTGTATCTTACTTTGAGTGGGTACAGAACAACCAAGGTTATTACTGGACAGAAGAAGAAGTAGAAGAGAAGCTTGAACGAGTAATGGTAAAATCGTTTGAGACTGTTTATACAACGGCTATGAACAGAAAAGTGAACATGAGACTAGCCGCTTATATGGTTGGTGTTCGTAAGATGGCTGAAGCATCACGCTTCAGAGGCTGGATTTAAATTTTTGCAAACTCATACCAAATCTCCTATCATATGATGATAGGAGATTTTTTTTGGCATGCTAAGAAAATGAATAACTGTGTCTTTTGGAGTGGTGAAAAAAGTGAATATAGACGTATGTATTATTGGTGGAGGGCCATGCGGATTGGCAGCAGCTCTTGCACTGCAGAAACAAGGAATTTCTTACTGTGTGATTGAAAAGGGAAACGTAGTGAACACCATCTATCAATATCCAACGCATCAAACATTTTTTAGCTCGAGTGAAAAACTTGAGATCGGCAACTTTCCTTTTGTTCATGAACAGCGAAAACCGAAAAGAATTCATGCGCTAACGTACTATCGTGAAGTAGTTAAAAGAAATAACCTTCAAGTTCGAACATTTGAAAAAGCAAAATCGGTCACCAAACAATCTGATGGAACGTTCAAGATCGAGACAACCAACCGTAAAGATGAAACGATGAGTTACGATGCCAAATATGTCATCATCGCAACAGGCTATTATGATAACCCAAATCGATTGAACATCGATGGAGAAGACCTGCCCCATGTTCATCATTATTTTAAAGAAGGCCATCCGTATTATGACCTTGATGTTGCAGTGATCGGCGGAAAAAACTCCGCGATTGATGCCGCGCTAGAGCTGCAAAAAGCAGGCGCTCGTCCTCACGTTTTTTACAGAGGAAGTACTTATTCACCGAGCATCAAACCATGGGTACTCCCAGAATTTGAAGCATGTGTGAAGGCAGGCAGCATCAAGATGACATTCGATGCATGTGTAAATAAAATAACAGAAGACGGCATGTATGTTACTGAAGGAGAGAGTGGATCTGAAACGTATCATCCGTTTCATGCTGTGTTTGCCATGATCGGCTATCACCCTGATCATTCGTTTCTATCAAAGATGGGTGTAGACATCGATACAGAAACTGGACGTCCATCTTTTTCTGAAGAAACGATGGAAACAAATGTTGAAGGTTTATTTATCGCAGGTGTAATTGCAGCAGGTAACAATGCAAATGAAATTTTTATTGAAAATGGAAGGTTTCACGGGGAATTGATCGCTGAAACGATAGAGAAAAGAGAAAAAAACCGATAACCTAAAAAGGTTATCGGTTTTTTGTGAATCTGTAATTAAATGAATGAATAAAGTAAGCGATTTTGTCTTTTTTTGTCGACTCGTCGATATATGCGTTGAACTCGTCAAATTAAAGGATAAACTCTTCAAATTATCACAAATATTTTTATATTATCTTGATAATTTTTCAAATCACATATCCGATTTCTATGTCTACTAACTAAGTCTTTATCCTTCATGACCAATCATTCAGTTAATTGGAAATATCCATTATTGCAGAAAAAGTCGTTGCAACTGAAGAGGTTCACTCGTATTTTCTAAGGCGATCATGAGTTTTAATCGAGCTTTTTGTCCGTTTAGTCCGTTCGAGAAGATCGCGCCAATTTCTTTTAAGTGCTTTCCTCCACCTTCATACGAGTAGATGTCTTGAGCGATTCCGTTAAAACATCTTGATACGAGTACCACAGGTATTCCGTTTAAAATAAGTTCTTTTATGGCAGGCACTGTTGCAGGAGGCAAGTTCCCTTGACCTAAAGCTTCGATGACAACGCCATCTGCTGAATTTGTTGCCGCTTGGATCAAATTCCCGTCCATGCCTGCATATGCTTTAAGTAAAACGACGTTCTTAGAAAAGTTCTTCACATGAAAGAAGTCTGAACGAATTGGAGTGTGATGGAACAGAACTCCTCGTTTTGTTACGATGCCGATCGGTCCATATTGAGGACTCTGGAATGTCGCGATGTTACTCGTGTGAGTCTTTGTCACATTTTTTGCAGCGTGGATCTCGTCGTTAAACACAACAAGTGTTCCTTTGCCTAACGATTGATCTTCACAGGCAACTCGTACAGATGAGATCAGGTTGTATGGTCCATCTGAACCGTGTTCGTTACTTGATCGCATTGCACCCGTAACAATTACTGGAATGGATGTTTGCAGTACGAGATCTAAGACATAAGCCGTTTCTTCAAGGGTGTCTGTTCCGTGAGTGATGACGATGCCGTCAAATTGATCAGAATTTGTTTGTGCAGTTATAAATTGTGCTAACTCCAGCATATGGGAAGGAGTAATATGAGGAGATGGCAGATTCACATAATTTTTCACCGTTATTTCTGCTAGATCAGACAGTTCTCTGAGGGTCGCCTCTAGTGGGTGTGTTTCCTTCGTATTTACGCCGCCTGTGGATTTGTTCTCTTCCATAGCGATCGTGCCGCCAGTATGAATCAATAATATCTTGTTCAAGATTAACGCCCTCCTTATTCTTTGTGTTCGCTATTCCACTTCTTAAAATATCATGTTACGATATAAAAAAACAGTAGAAAAGAGGCAGGACATGCTAGCTGTAATTTCTGCAGCGGTGGCTCCGGCTATTGCTCTATTATCCTTTTTTTATCTAAAAGATAAATATGAGACCGAACCATTATCTTTGGTGGTCAAAGTTTATATATTTGGCGTTCTTCTCGTCTTTCCAATCATGGTTATTCAGTTTGGAATCAACGAAGAGATGAACGTACCTTCCTTTGTTGAGGCCTTTTTTGTTAGTGGTACATTAGAAGAGTTCTTCAAATGGTTCTTAGTGTTCTATGGAGCTTACCTTCACGAAGAGTTCAATGAGCCATACGATGGTATCGTGTATGCAACTGCGCTGTCGTTAGGTTTTGCATCGTTAGAAAACATCTTTTATCTCTACACGTTTGGGATTGAAGAAGCGTTGGTCCGAGCGCTTCTGCCTGTAAGTGGTCATGCTTTGTTCGGAGTGATCATGGGCTTTTATTTAGGGAAAGGAAAGTTTTCAACCGGAAGAAGGAAGAAGATCTACCTTACTCTGTCACTCCTTTTACCGGTTGTTTTACACGGTACGTTCAACTTCTTGTTAGTATCCAGCACAAAATATATTTTCTTCTATATGTTCCCATTCATGATTTTCTTATGGTGGTTCGCTCTTCGGAAAGTAAGAATCGCCAATACTGCTATAACTCCATACACAAATCCAGATGCGAAGACCGGAATATAACCGGTCTTCTTTTATTTCACTATCAGAAAGTATAACTTGTTAGCACCCATGTCATTCGACGTGGCAACAAGTTAAGGTAGACAGTATAAGCACAACTGAGGCAGACCTGAAGAGCTTGGCGTCAGCCAAGTTTTCTTTATCGTGAACCATGAGTCTTTGAAAGCTGAATAAAAAAAAACAGATTACAAATGATATCTGTATAACACGAAAATGGAGATTAAAATACAGGAGGCTTACTTTCTCATGAAAAGAAATTCAGCTTACATAAAGGGAGCATTTTTTGCAATCGCCCTTTGTTTTGGGCTATTAGCTGGATTTGGTCAGAATAATGCACAAGCATTTTCAAACCAAGTCGTTCAAGTGGGAGCAACGGGTGAAGATGTAGTTGAACTTCAGTCGAGGCTTCAATATCTAGGTTTTTACACGGGAAACATCGATGGCGTTTTTGGATGGAGAACGTATTGGGCATTACGAAACTTCCAATATGAGTTCGGTCTTCCGATCGATGGATTAGCAGGTGGTACGACAAAGAACAAGTTAGCAAAAGCTTCTAAATACGATAAAACTTGGGTAAATAGACAGATTGACACCGGCAAGAAGTTTTCTTATTACGGCGGTGAGAAGAAAAGTGCAAAGAGTGGAGCAGCTAAAGGCGGCACTGCAAAAAGTGGCACACCTAAAGCTGGAACTGCAAAAGGAGCAGGGAAACCGAAAGCAAAGCCTGCTCAAGTTAAACCGGCAAAAAACATTCCTAACGGTTATTCTCAGAACGATGTGAATTTGATGGCTAACGCTGTTTATGGTGAAGCCCGTGGTGAGCCTTACATCGGTCAAGTAGCAGTAGCAGCTGTTATTATCAACCGAGTAAATAGTGCTTCATTTCCAAACACCGTTTCTGGTGTAATCTTCGAACCTGGAGCATTCACAGCAGTTGCGGATGGCCAGATCTACCTAACACCTAATGCACAAGCGAAAAAAGCGGTCATGGACGCATTGAACGGCTGGGATCCAACAGGAGAAGCTGAATATTATTTTAACCCTGATACAGCTACATCAGGCTGGATATGGACTCGTCCTCAAATCAAAAAAATCGGAAAGCACATTTTCTGTAACTAATAAAGGGGTGAACTGATATGATACGCACGATCCTAATTGTACTGTTGTTCGTTGCAGTAGCAGGAACAGGCTATTGGGGCTACAGTGAACATCAAGAAAAGAATGCTGTACTTCTTCAAGCAGAAAACAACTATCAACGCGCTTTTCATGACTTGAACTTCCATATGGATTCTCTTCATGACAAGATTGGCGAAACAATCGCTATGAATACACGTAATCAGCTATCTCCGGCATTGGCTCAAGTCTGGAGACTAACATCAGAGGCTCATAATGATGTAGGTCAACTGCCTTTAGCGCTATTACCATTTAATAAAACAGAAGAGTTTCTAACAAAGATGGGCGAATTCAGTTATCGAGCAGCAGTACGTGATCTAGACAAGAATCCGCTTAGTGATAAAGAATATAATACATTAAAAGAATTGTATGCAAACTCAACTGAGATCCAAAACGAATTAAGAAAAACAGAATCACTCGCGCAAAAGAATAACCTGCGTTGGATGGATGTCGAGATGGCACTAGCTACGAATAAACAGCCAGAAGATAACACGATTATTGATGGATTTAAGACGGTTGATAAATCAGTAGAAGGCTACTCAGATGTAGATTTCGGAACTGAAGTATCCAACATGGAAAAGATGAAAGACCGTGATCTTAGTCAGTTAAAAGGTAAAAAGATCACAAAAGAAGAAGCTAAAAAGATTGCGATCGATTTCTTTCAATTAAAGAAAAACGTGAAGATCACAGTAGAAAGCACTGGAAAAGATGCAAAATACGACGCTTACTCACTAACGTTATACAACCCAGATACAAAAGGCACAACATATATGGATCTTACAAAAAAGGGTGGATATCCACTTTACGTCCTTTACGATCGTAATGTTGGGAAGGCAAAAATCTCACTGAATGAAGCGATGCTTCAAGCTGATGACTTTTTGAAAAAGCATATGGAAAGTCAAATGGAGATGGTAACGAGTGATCAATACGATAACATCGGAGTGTTCACTTATGCTCGACTAGACGACGGGGTAAGGATCTATCCTGAAACCGTTTCTGTTAAGGTAGCATTGGATAACGGGGACATCATGGGGTATGAAGGTACAGACTTCCTTCTAGCACATGTAGACGATAGAACGCCTACGTTTAAGATCTCAGAAAAAGAAGCAAGAACAAATCTTAACCCTAAGTTCCAAGTAAAAGAAACAAGCAAGGCATTGATTCGAAACGACATTAACGAAGAAGTGTATTGCTATGAATTCCTAGGAATCCTAGGGAATGATACATTCCGCGTCTTCATTAACGCAGAGAATGGAAACGAAGAAGAAGTAAGAAAGCTTAAAGAAGCAGAGCCATCTTACAACGATATTTAAAAAGTACTATGGTTATCGTGAAAAAAGTTTGGATTAAATGCTTCATTGACAAGTTGATTGGAACGGAAGGTGCGAGACTCCTGGGGGATCAGCGGGACAGGTGAGACTCCTAAGGGTGCGGAGCGCCGAGGAGGCTCACCGCACGCCCCCCGGAAAGCGAGCGGCCTGGAGTGGAAATCAACTACTTACAACTATTACAGGTTGATCAAATTTTTAAAAAGCAAAATTTCGCAACTTGAAATTTTGCTTTTTCTTTTATTTTGAAACTGTCATAATAAGGTAGATAGACAAGAAAGCACTATTTGGGGGAAGTTTGATGATTACAGTGGGTGAACCGTTATATTTAGAGCCGTTGTTTTCCGACAAAAAAGATAAATACCGCTGCAAGGTGTTCGATGTAAAAGAGGATCATCTTTACATTGATTATCCGAGTAACGAGAAAACAAATCGCACGGAATATTTTTTTGATGGAACACAGTTTAAAGCTTCTTTTGTAGATAAAGAGAGAAACGTCTACACATTTCGAACAGAGCTTTTAGGTAGAAAGATCGAAAATATTCCAGTCTTGATGATCACTTCTCCAAAAGAAGAAGAGATCCATAAGATTCAGCGAAGAGAATTTGTAAGAGTTGAAACGATGATAGACACGTCTGTTCTTAACAAAGATGATGCGTATCCACCATTTAACTCTGTTATTCTTGATCTAAGTGCAGGAGGAATGCTGCTTTCTCTTCCAGTCGAGCATGCCGTAAAGAGTGAGGATCGGTTGAACTGTTTAGTCGTTTTTCCAATGCAATCCGGAGAAAAACTATATCTGGACCTAGACTGCACAGTGTTAAGAGTATTTGATGGGGGAGCAGGCGGGCGGCAGAAAGCGTCCCTTCAATTTGAGAAAATCACACAAAGAGATCGCCAGCATATTATCCGATTCTGCTTCGAACAGCAACTGCTTAAGAAGAAAAAAGAGAGTGTAAGTCTATAGAAATGCATAGAGTTTTTCTTTTTGGGAAAAATACTCCCGAAAAGAAGGTGACGTACTTATGAAACGATTTGAACGAATATTGATTCAGCTTGCCGTAGTTCATTTTATTTTACTAGTTGCCGCGCAATTTTTGCTTGAGATTCCTTCCTTTAAGTTATATACAAACAAGAGCATCTATTACGAAGGAGTCATCAAGAATGACCAACAACCAACTTTGGAAACCATAGACCGTTAAACAACATGTATGGTAATATACATATAGATTAAGTCTGATGAATTCAGATTTATACACAGAAAAAAGCAGGGGATACTCACCTGCTTTTTATTGCTATGTATGCATAGTCATAGGTATGGGGTAGGAGGAAACATGAAAAAATTATTATCGATCGCCATTGATGGACCGGCTGGAGCAGGAAAAAGCACGGTAGCCAAACAAGTAGCTGAACGTCTTTCTTTCATTTACATTGACACGGGTGCTATGTATAGGGCACTTACGTATAAAGCTCTTCTAAAGGGAGCAAATCTTAATGATGGACGCGAACTAGAAATCGTTTTGAATGATACAGATATTCAATTAGTAATCACCGATGGTGGACAAGCTGTACTTCTTGACGGAAAAGACGTATCAGAAGAGATCAGAACAACTGAAGTAACCAATAATGTATCATTTGTTGCAAGACAGCAAGAAGTACGAACTGAAATGGTAAAAAGACAGCAGCTACTAGCTGAATCTGGCGGAGTAGTCATGGATGGCCGTGATATCGGTACACACGTTATGCCGAACGCGGAGCTGAAAATTTTCTTAATCGCTTCTGTAGAAGAAAGAGCGCGCAGACGCTATGAAGAAAATATAACAAAAGGGTTCGAAGCAGATTTCGAACTTTTAAAAAGCGAGATCGCATTAAGAGATAAACGTGACAGTGAAAGAGAAGTAGCTCCACTAAGAAAAGCAGAAGATGCTATCGAGCTGGACACAACAAGTATGACGATCGAAGAGGTAGTTTCAAGCATTCTTCATTATGCAAAAGAAAGGGCTTTGTAAAATGATGCTTTATTCTTTCGGAAAATGGCTATGTGGGACATATTTTAAAGGAACATATAAGCCAGAAATCGTTGGAGCTGAAAATGTGCCGAAAACAGGAGGCATACTTCTATGTTCCAATCATATCCACAACTACGATCCACCGCTTGTAGGGGTCGCTTCACCACGAGATGTCCATTTTATGGCGAAAGCAGAACTCTTCTCGGTACCGGTTTTAAAACATATCCTGCCTAAGATCAACGCTTTTCCAGTAAAGCGCGGGATGAGCGACAAAACGGCATTAAAAACAGGGATGAACCTTTTAAAAGAGGGAAAAGTTGTAGGGCTGTTTCCAGAAGGAACCCGCTCAAAAACGGGAGAGATCGGAGAAGGCCTAGCGGGAGCTGGTTTCTTTGCTCTTAAATCAGATGCTCACATTGTTCCATGCGCGATCGTTGGAGAATACCAAAAAGGAAAAAAACTAAGAGTCGTTTTCGGCAAACCGATCGACTTTACACATTTTCGGGAGCAAAAAGCTTCCGCAAAAGAAGCGACAGAGCTTATAATGAAACATATAGCTCAGTTGAAAAAAGAGCATGAATAAATAAATTACTTACTTATCTTTAAAGATGAACTTTGAGTTGTTTTGTAAACTTCCTTGAATATTGATTGAAGTGTAAGGTGCGAGACTCCTAGGGGATCAGTGGGCCAGGTGAGACTCCTAAAAGCGCATAGCGCTAGGAGGCTCACCGCACACCCCCAGGAAAGCGAGCAACCTGAAACGGAAATCATACTTTCAACAGTGCTACTTTTGCAAAACAACTCCATGATCGATGTTAATGTTCTTTCATACCGAAAGTTCAATAAATTACTTTTCTAATTTTTGAGGAGGTCACGAACATGACAGACGAAATGAGCACAAGTTTAACAAATGCTTCTATGGCTGAAAAAGGTGAAATCATTAAAGGTACTGTACTAAAAGTGGAAGACAAACACGCGTTAGTGGATATCAGCGCTAAGCAAGATGCGTTTTTACCGATCAATGAAGTATCAAGTCTTTTCATTGAAAAGGTAAGTGACGTATTAAGTGAAGGAGATCAGATCACGGTTAAAGTACTTTCTCATACAGAGGACAAGCTTCTTGTTTCAAAGAAAGCTGTGGACACTGAAAAATCATGGAGTGAACTCGAAGAAAAGTTTAATTCTAAAGAAACGTTTGAAGTCGTTGTTCACGATGTAGTAAAAGGTGGACTAGTGGTAGACCTCGGCGTGCGAGCGTTCATTCCAGCTTCTATGGTCGAGTCTCACTTCGTTGAAGATTTTTCAGATTATAAAGGAAAAACACTTTCTGTGAAAATCGTAGAGCTCGATGCAGAAAAAGGTCGTGTTATCTTATCTCATCGTGCAGTAACAGAAGAAGCTGCGGTAGCAAAGAAACAAGAGATTCTAGACCGTTTAGCACCAGGCGAAATCATTGAAGGTAAAGTACAGCGTTTGACTGACTTTGGTGCTTTCGTAGATATTGGCGGAGTTGATGGATTAGTCCATGTTTCACAGCTATCTCATAACCGTGTTGATAACCCGTCAGAGGTTCTTAGCGAAGGTCAGACGGTAAAAGTAAAAGTTCTATCTGTTGACCGCGATAATGACAGAATTTCATTGTCGATAAAAGAAACGCAGCCTGGTCCTTGGGAAGAAGCAAGTTCGTCCATCCAAGCTGGAAGTGTAATTGAAGGTACGGTTAAGCGCATCGTTACGTTTGGTGCATTCGTGGAAGTGGCACCAGGTATTGAAGGTTTAGTTCACATCTCAGAATTAGCAAACCGCCATATCGGAAATCCCAGTGAGGTTGTTAAAGAAGGTCAACAAGTTTCTGTTAAAGTTCTTGAAGTAAACAGTCAAGATAAGAGAATGAGCTTGAGCATGAAAGCCGTTCAAGATGAGAAGGAAAAAGCAAACCTTAAAGAAAATCTTCCGAAAGAAGAAAAAGGTTTTTCTTTAGCAGACATGATTGGTGACCAGCTGAAAGGTTATAAATAATACCACATTCGATACAGCTCTCGATGATTAGATCGAGGGCTGTTTTTCTTGCGGTTAGAAGTGGACCTAATGTGGCAATAATGCTATCGAGGTGAAAGAGATGAACGATGGCATACTTTTTTATTGGTTCATGTGGATGAGCTGGGTTGTTTCTGCCTTTCTTATGCGAAAAGGAAAATCAAGAAATCAATGTGTACTTATAACATTGTTCGGAATTATATTGTCCGGTATAAATCTTCATTTTTCTGTAGGAAGCATGAATGCTGCTTTTACATTCTTCTTGTTGATCGGTTTGATTCATGTGATCAGATATAGTCATCAGCTCTTTTTTTTCGTTACTAGCAGTTTTATAGTGGCTACAGCTTTTGTTTCGATCGAGCTTTTTGCTTTATACGACCCCGCAAAGCTGTTTCTGAACAAGAAGATAATTCTCCTCATATTCTTAACACTTTTAACGATTACGTTAGCAAGAAGTAAAAAAGATCTTTTCAGTTTGTTCGCTATAGGTCTTTTTATTGGCGATGCCGCTTATCAATTCATCATTCTCAGGCTCGCTGGCAAGGTCGAGATCGGATCTCTATATGTATTGGATTTGTTTGCCTCAACTTCTACGGTGCTCTTTTTTATGGTAGTATTGGTAGATATGTTCAAAAAAATAAGACGAACAACTTTAAAAAGGGTTACTTCAGCGAAGCAGATTTAGTAGAGAATCAGTTGTCTAAACCATAAGTAATTTGCTAAAATAAGTGGACTTGTCTAATTACAAGAAAATGATAGAGCATATAAAAAAAGAAAATTTGATGATTGACTTGATCAGGAAAAAAGGGAAGTGTCTACATGACGAAACCAGTTTTAGCCATAGTAGGAAGACCAAATGTAGGAAAATCTACTATTTTTAACAGAATTGCCGGAGATCGTATCTCGATCGTAGAAGATATGCCAGGTGTAACGCGTGACCGTATTTATAGCTCAGCAGAGTGGTTGAACACAGAATTCAACTTAATCGATACAGGCGGTATTGAAATCAGTGATGCACCATTTATGAGTCAGATGAAAGAACAAGCAGAACTTGCGATTGAAGAAGCGGATGTTATTCTATTCCTTGTAGATGGAATGAACGGAATTACAGCTGCTGATGAAGAAGTGGCAAAGATGCTGTTCCGATCTAAAAAGCCTGTCGTATTAGGTGTAAATAAGATCGATAACCCAGAACGTAAAGAATTGTTATATGAGTTCTATAGCTTAGGAATGGGCGAGCCGATCGGTGTATCAGGTACACATGGTATCGGTCTTGGAGATCTTTTAGACCAAGTAGTAAGTCATTTCCCTGAAACAGTTGCTGAGGAGAAAGAAGACGATACGATCTACTTTTCTTTGATCGGTAGACCGAACGTAGGAAAATCTTCTCTTGTGAATGCTATCTTAGGTAAAGAACGAGTTATTGTAAGTAATATTGCTGGGACAACGAGAGATGCGATCGATTCGAGTTTTGAGCGTGAAGATCAGAAGTATGTAATCATCGATACGGCTGGTATGAGAAAGCGCGGAAAAGTATATGAAACAACAGAAAAATATAGCGTTATGCGTGCGATGAAAGCGATCGAACGTTCCGATGTTGTCCTTATGGTCATCGATGCTGAAGAAGGGATCATCGAACAAGATAAGAAAGTCGCTGGTTTCGCGCATGAAGCGGGTAAAGCAGTAGTGATCGTCGTTAATAAATGGGATGCTGTTGAAAAAGACGATAAGACGATGCAAAAGTTTGAGCAGAAGATTCGTGATCATTTCTTATATCTTTCTTATGCGCCGATCGTTTTCGTATCTGCTTTAACTAAGCAGCGTCTTCATCAGTTGTATCCTGTAATCAATCAGGTTGCAGAAAATCATTCACTTCGTGTTCAAACGAACATCTTGAATGAAGTGATCATGGATGCTGTTGCGATGAACCCAGCGCCAATGGATAACGGAAAAAGACTGAAGATCAACTATGCGACGCAAGTGGCGTCAAAACCACCTACGTTCGTTATCTTTGTTAATGATCCTGAGCTTTTCCACTTCTCATACAAACGTTTTCTGGAGAACCGTATTCGAGAAACGTTTGGTTTTGTTGGGACACCGATTAAAATCTTTGCTAGAAAGAAAAACGACTAATCTTCCATGACGACGATCGTACTCTTCGTTATTTCTTACTTGATCGGAAGTGTTAGTTTCAGTTATTTGCTGACTAAAGTATTGAGAAATGAAGATATTAGGAATCATGGAAGTGGTAACGCCGGTGCAACGAATACGCTTAGAGTGTTAGGAAAAAAACCGGCAATCGCCGTTTTGCTATTAGACTGCTTCAAAGGTATTCTAGTTGTCTGGGTTGCCTTATGGTTCACAGATTCTTCCTTCATTGCAGTTCTGTGCGGCATGACAGCCGTCATCGGTCACAACTATCCCGTCTTTTATGGATTTAAAGGCGGGAAAGGTGTGGCTACAGCAATTGGTGTTTTTGCTGCGATTGCATTCTTGCCATCACTTGTAGCAGGTGTTATCGCGATCATAACCATATGGATATCCAGATTTGTTTCATTAGGTTCTATTGTTTTTTTAATTCTTACTCCATTTTTCATGTTGTATCAGTTTAATCTTTCACTAGAAGCCGTATTAGCTAGCTTCGTTCTTTCGATTGTTTCAATCTGGAAGCATCGTGGAAATATAGCAAGGATCTGGAATGGGAATGAACGTAAAATTTAATAGTGGAGTGTGACACGTATGGATAATGTTGCTGTTTTAGGTGCTGGAAGTTGGGGTACTGCCCTTGCCATCGTTTTGGCTGACAACGGTCATAACGTTTCTCTGTGGGGACGCAGAGAAGATCAGGTCAAGGAGATCAACAACGATCATAAGAATGAAAAATATTTACCTGGCGTTGAACTCCCTGAAAACATACAAGCAACAACTCAGTTGAACGAATGTGTGAAAGAAGCGGACACGATCGTACTCGTCACGCCGACAAAAGCGATGAGAGAGGTACTCGGACAATTAAAGAACGAATTGAACTCTCCTGTTACAATCGTTCATGCTTCAAAAGGCATCGAGCCTGGTACATATAAACGGATTTCTGAAATCATTGAAGAAGAGCTTCCTGAAAGGGTATTAGATTCTGTGGTCGTTCTTTCAGGTCCAAGTCATGCAGAAGAGGTATCTCTAAGGCAGCCGACTACTGTTACGGTATCTTCAGTAAACATGAAGGCTGCTGAAAAAGTACAAGATCTTTTTATTAATCAAAATTTCCGGGTCTACACGAATCCTGATGTTGTCGGAGTGGAGCTTGGTGGTGCTCTTAAGAACATCATCGCTCTAGGTGCAGGCCTTTCTGATGGGTTAGGTTATGGTGATAACGCGAAGGCGGCTTTAATCACGAGAGGTCTGGCTGAGATCGCTCGACTAGGTACACATATGGGTGCCAATCCTCTGACCTTTTCAGGTCTTACAGGAATTGGAGATTTGATCGTAACGTGTACGAGTGTTCATAGCCGTAACTGGCGTGCTGGAAATATGCTTGGAAAAGGTATGAAGCTGGAAGATGTTCTTGAGAACATGGGCATGGTCGTTGAAGGCGTTAGAACCACACAAGCAGCGTACGAATTGAGTAAACGAGAAGAAGTGGAGATGCCCATCACACAAGTGCTGTATGATGTATTGTTCAATGGTAAGGGCGCAAAACAGGCTGTTGACGATCTGATGCAGCGTTCTCGCACACATGAAGTAGAAGATGTATCTTCTTTAAAGAGCTAAACACACAGTCGATAGGCGAATGTCTAAAAAATTTTAGGCAATCGCCTTTTTTTCTTTCACGCTTCCAATCTCCCTGCATACGATAAGGTGAAAAGGAAGTGGGAGGAGGACTTCAGGTGGAACGTGAACAACACTTTTTTGATAAGATCGAGAAGAAAACAAGTGTGAAAAAGGATGATATTTTTAAACTTGCTCAATCCGTAAGCGGGTCAAATCTTCGTGACGAGCGCACGATTCGTATGCTGATTTCCCAAGTATCTTCTATGGCTGGAGTGGCGGTTTCAAAACAAAAAGAAGATCAGATCGTTCAGGCTGTTCTTAACAATAACATACCTCTCGACTTAGCAACATTATCTAAAATGTTTGAAGGTAAGTAGGCTCAATCTTTATAATTGTATAAAGTGGATTAGCACCTAAAATCATGGAAGTGTTCCTTCAGTACAGGAAGTATTTAGTCGAACACCCGGTCACGCCCGGGTGTTTTTTTGTTTGGTTTTTTAAATTTAGATGGGCTGTTTCCATGATTTCGAAAGTAGTTGTTTTCGTTCCAAGTTGCTCGCTTTCCGCGGGGCAGCCTCCAAGTCCAACAATAACAACAAAATCGTCACGCGTAATCCTTACTATGATCAATAAACAAGTGTAGTCTCTTACAGAATTTCAACTTCCGAAAAAGTAAAGGAAATACCAAGAATTATGCTATAATGTACGCTGTGGACAAGGAGGATACATATGAGTGAAGGTTTGTTAAAAATGTGGGTGGCTCTATCAGCCATCGGTTTAATGTTTGTTGCTGTTTTCTCTATCATGTTTAGTCGAGCGAAATTATCTGGAGTCTTTCAGACTGTCGTTTCGCTATTCGCGTGGATCTGCATGATCGTAGCAGGTATTCTAATCATCATCGTTGTGTTCAGCGGACCTGTACAAGGTTAGAGGAGGAAGTCTATATGTCTAAAAAATGGTGGATTCCTTTATGTTTAATTTTATTTACACTTTCAGGATGTTTATATCCGGAAGAAAGAAAAACACAGAACCGAGTTCCTTATCAAGATCAGATTACTGCGGTTCAGCAAGCCGTTGAGAGTTTTCAAAAAGATACGGGTGTACTGCCGATTAAAACAAAAGAGGCAGATACAGATATCTATCAAAAATACTTGATCGACTTTAATAAACTAGTTCCAAAATATATGCAAGAACCTCCGGGCAATGCTTTTGAAAAAGGCGGAACCTTTCAATACGTATTGATCGATGTAGAGACAAAGCCGACTGTAAAGCTTGCAGACCTTGTATTAACGGATAAAGTTCAGGATATACAGGTTGCTTTAAATATCTATATGGCCGAGCACGATTACCCGCCATTTAAAAAGATAGAAGCACAAGGCAGACACACTCTTGATTTTAAGAAGTTAGGATTTAAGGAAGATCCGTACGTTACAAGTCCTTTTACGGGGAAGAAACTGCCATTTATGATCAATGGTGATGCAAAGATTTTTATAGATTACAGGAAAGATCTAAGTGCAGCGATCACAAGCTACCTGGATGAATTGGATAAACACGAAGACATACGTCACCTACTAGCCGTTCATTCGTTTTTTGTGCCTGTCTATTCCGTTCCATATACAGTTGAAAATAATAAACCTATTTTTTTAATAAAATAGGCATGAACTCTCCCTTTTTCTAATACATTCATAGAAAAGGCGGAGAGATTTTTTTTGGAAATCCTTTTAACGAAACAAGCTTTATAGTTTCATCGGTAGGCACTCTAGTGCGCCCTCCCGTTTTTATGGAACTATACAACCGAGAAAAGCGAGGATCCAATAAAAATTTCCGTTCCTTTGTCATAATCAATAGGACAAAATCATACGATGTATTGTCCAAGACTAGCATCCGGAACTTTATTTGGATCGGGAGGGAAATGAATGGAGAAAATCGATATTTTCAAAGATATCGCCGAACGGACAGGCGGAGATATCTACTTGGGTGTAGTAGGAGCAGTTAGAACAGGGAAGTCCACATTTATTAAGAAGTTTATGGAGCTTGTGGTGCTGCCGAACATTGATAATGAAGCAGAACGCCAACGTGCTCAAGATGAATTACCGCAGAGTGCAGCTGGACGCACCATTATGACCACTGAGCCCAAATTTGTTCCAAACAATGCGGTGAAGATCAATGTAGGTGATGGGCTAGATGTTAACATACGTCTCGTTGATTCAGTAGGTTATGCGGTGCCGAGTGCAAAAGGGTACGAAGATGAAAACGGCCCAAGAATGATTCATACACCGTGGTATGATGAGCCGATTCCGTTTCATGAAGCTGCTGAAATCGGTACTCGAAAAGTTATTCAAGAACACTCCACGCTTGGAGTAGTAGTAACAACAGATGGGACGATCGGTGAGATTCCAAGATACGATTATGTGGAATCAGAAGAACGGGTGGTTGAAGAGCTGAAAGAAGTTGGAAAGCCGTTTATCATGCTGATCAACTCTACACAGCCACACCATCCAGACACGCAGAGACTTCGCAACGAGCTTTGTGAAAAATACGATATTCCTGTACTCGCGATGAGTGTTGAAGCGATGACTGAGCATGATATTAACAACGTGTTAAGAGAAGCGTTATATGAGTTTCCGGTGCTTGAGGTCAATGTTAACCTTCCTAGCTGGGTAATGGTCCTTCGTGAGAACCATTGGCTGCGTGAAAGCTATGAAGAAGCAGTAAGAGAAACGGTTCAAGACATCAAACGTTTGCGTGATGTAGATAAGGTTGTAGGGTTCTTCGCTGACTATGATTTTATCGATGACGCAAGACTCGCAGGAATTGAAATGGGGCAAGGGATCGCTGAGATCGACTTGTTCGCACCTGATTACCTGTACGACCAGATCTTAAAAGAAGTGGTGGGCGTTGAGATTCGAGGCAAAGACCATCTGCTTCAGCTGATGCAAGAATTTGCATACGCTAAGACGGAATACGATCAGGTGGCAGACGCACTAAGAATGGTTAAGCAAACAGGATATGGAATCGCGGCACCAGCAATTACTGATATGAGCCTCGATGAGCCTGAGATCATCCGTCAAGGATCTCGATTCGGTGTAAGACTGAAGGCGATCGCACCTTCCATTCACATGATTAAAGTAGATGTAGAATCAGAGTTCGCGCCAATTATCGGTACGGAAAAACAAAGTGAAGAGATGCTGAGATACTTGATGCAAGACTTTGAAGAAGATCCGCTATCAATCTGGAATTCTGATATCTTTGGAAGATCGCTAAATTCTATCGTAAGAGAAGGAATCCAAGGGAAGATCTCACTGATGCCAGAGAATGCAAGATATAAATTAAAAGAGACATTAGAACGTATTATAAATGAAGGTTCAGGCGGTTTGATTGCCATTATTTTATAACTTTTGGACTCCTATCATCAGGAGTCTTTTTTTTGTTCGTTAACGATTAAGGTAACTGTATATCTTTGTATGTTTGACTAGAACAAATGACCTGTGCTAAGAGAGTGACTTTATTACCTCGCGAGGGGAGATTTTTTGTAAAAAAAGGTCAAAAAATAAGGAATTTTAAGGGTTGAATAGCGAAAAACGCCTAAAAAAGATTGAATTTCTCAATGTAATCGTATAATATAAGGCTTGTCACAGATATAATTAGTAAAATCTTGTATATTACATAAATGAAGGAATCATGATTCAAAAGTTGAATGATGGTGAATAGTACCTTGAGAGGAGGTGAATGGAATGAACAAGACTGATCTAATCAATGCAGTATCTGAGCAAGCTGAGCTTTCTAAGAAAGATGCATCTAAAGCAGTTGACGCTGTTTTCGAAGCAATCACTGGTACACTACAAAGCGGTGATAAGGTTCAACTTATCGGATTTGGTAACTTTGAAGTTCGTGAGCGTGCAGCTCGTAAAGGCCGCAACCCGCAAACTGGTCAAGAGATCGAGATCTCTGCTAGCAAAGTTCCTGCTTTCAAACCAGGGAAAGCCCTTAAGGACGCTGTTAAATAATTGATACATAGGGCAACTTAAAAAAGACCGTGAATCCATTCACGGTCTTTTTTATATGGATTTGAAAGAGTGGGACGATTTATCGGCAAGAATTGGGATTATATCAGCAAGATTTTGATTTTATCGGCAAGAATGAGATTATATCGGCAACAATCAAAATATATCGGCAAGGATCCAATTTTATCAGCAATTCACTCAAAGAATCACCCGCCATCAAAATCGAAGCTTACTATTCGATCAGATCCACTCCGCACACGGCGTAAGGGTTTTCTCTTTTTGCTATTCTCTCTTCATTATGCTAAAATTTTTCTATTGTGTGAATGGAATTGGAGGACAACCGGCGTGGCAGAAGTTCAAAAAGAAAAAATTGAGTTAGCGGTAAAAATGATATTAGAAGCGATAGGTGAAGACCCTGAGCGAGAGGGTTTAATAGATACACCAAAACGTGTTGCAAAAATGTATGAAGAAGTATTCCAAGGATTGAACCAAGATCCTAAAGAGCACTTTGCTACTATTTTTGGAGAAGATCATGAAGAGTTAGTGCTTGTAAAAGACATTCCTTTCTACTCCATGTGTGAGCATCATCTCGTACCTTTCTTCGGAAAAGCGCATATCGGATACATACCTAAAGGAGGCAAAGTAACAGGATTAAGCAAGCTTGCTAGAGCTGTGGAAGCTGTTACAAAACGACCTCAACTTCAAGAAAGAATCACATCGACGATTGCGAACAGCTTGCTGGAGACTCTCGAACCTCACGGTGTGATCGTTGTGATCGAAGCAGAGCACATGTGCATGACGATGCGTGGTGTTAAGAAACCGGGCTCTATGACGGTTACTTCAGCAGTTCGTGGTGTTTTTGAAAAAGATCCTGCGGCTCGTGCAGAAGTACTAAGTTTAATCAGAAACTAAGGAGGTAACTTCATGAAATCAGAATTTGATTTTTTCGTGATCAAAGCGAAAGAGAACGGCGTAAACGTAATCGGCTTGACTCGTGGAACTGAAACAAGATTTCACCATTCTGAAAAGCTTGATAAAGGTGAAGTGATGATCGCTCAGTTCACAGAGCATACTTCAGCTGTGAAAGTTAGAGGAAAAGCTGTGATCTACACGAAACACGGAGAAGTAGATACAGAATCGTAAAGATCACTTTCGGCAGTACATGTGCCAAAAAGCTGGGCTAAAGATAAGCCTAGTTTTCTTTATGTCTTTTAAAGAGGTTGAATCCTAATAATTTTGGCGACTATGTTATAATAAGAAAGCACAATTTTGCTGTGTCATTGGAGGGATTTGATGAACACCATGGAACAGATTCAACGTTTAAAACAGCATACACTTTTATTGATGCAGCACAGTTATGTAGAACGATATATCCAACCTCCAGTATTTAATGAATCCAAAGTATTCATCACGTACTGTCTTTTGCGCGAACTACAATTGGATGAAGCTGTCGAAGCAGAGTACTTCAGTTCGATTACTCTCATTCAGTCTGCATTGGACCGTCATGATGACATTTTAGAAGAGCAAATCAATAAGAACAAAAAGAACCGTCAGCTTGTTGTATTGTCTGGCGATTATTTTAGCAGTCTATACTACTTACTTTTATCTCACTGTGAAAATTTAGATCTGATCTCAAAGTTATCGAGCGCGGTTCAGGAAATTAACGAACTGAAGGCAGATCTGCATATTCATAGCAAGGACAAGTTTTCAACTTCGAGTGTAGAATATTTAAAAGCCATACAGAAGATCGACAGTCTTTTATTAACAAAAGCTGCTGAATCGTTTGGACTCTATACATATATACCGTTTATTGAAAGGTATCTAACTGTGTCACGATATCACAGCCTTGAAACGAGAAGAAGATTAAGTGACGAACAGTTGAACTACCTCGAGACATGCGAGGCGGAAGTAAAGAACAAAGAAGTTAAAATACCGCTGTTGTTTCATAGAGAAGGATACAGCTTGGTAGATGCTAGCAAAAATGACTTAATGTTAGGAGAGGGTTAATCCGATGTTGAGTAAAGAAGAACGGGTTCACTCTGTATTTGAAAAGATCTCGGATCAGTATGACTATATGAACGATCTGATCTCTTTTAAACAGCATAGTAAATGGCGTAAAGATACGATGAAAAGAATGAAAGTACAGCCTGGAAACCAATGTTTAGATGTTTGTTGCGGAACAGGTGAATGGACGTTCGCTCTTGCTGAAAAAGTTGGTACAGAAGGCAAAGTAGTAGGCCTAGATTTCAGTCAGAACATGCTGAACGTTGGGATCGAAAAGTTAAGGAAGCGCCGAATTCCTGGAGTCAGCTTTATCCATGGCAACGCGATGGAGCTTCCGTTTGAAGATAACAGCTTTGACTTCGTTACGATCGGGTTTGGGCTTAGGAACGTTCCTGATTATCTCCAAACACTAAAAGAGATGGCACGTGTTGTGAAGCCGGGCGGAAGAGTCGTATGTTTAGAGACTTCGCATCCGACGGTTCCGGTGTTCAAACAGCTCTTTAAGTTTTATTTTAAGTACATCATGCCGGTATTCGGTAAATTGTTTGCTAAGAGTTACCAAGAATACGCATGGCTTCAAGAATCAACAGAAGCTTTTTTAACAAAAGAAGAACTGAAACAACTTTTTAAACAAGCGGGTTTATCAAACGTTGAGGTTAAATCGTATGCTTTAGGTGCTGCCGCCATGCATACAGGGAAAAAACAGCAATAGAAGAGAGCGTTGCAGTGTGTGGAATAAAATTAAAATAATTTTAGAAATGATAAAGTTTGAACATACCATCTTTGCTCTACCGTTTGCATTTCTTGGAGCGATCATGGGAAACCTCGTTGAAGAGGGAACCGTTCCATCCTTGATGGAATGGGTTTGGATCACTCTTGCTATGGTCGGCGCACGAAGTTCTGCTATGGCTCTTAACCGTGCGATAGATTCAGAGATTGATGGAGCGAATCCAAGAACGAAAACAAGAGCGATACCAGCTAAGCTTTTAAATAGAGGCGAAGTCTATCTTTTTATACTGATCTCACTAGCTTTATTGTTTGTAAGTGCTTATCAATTAAACGCGCTATCAGTGAAGCTCTTGCCGCTTGCGGTCTTTTTTCTTGTTATCTATTCTTATACGAAGCGTTTCACGTATTTGTGTCATATCGTCTTAGGTGTGACGATCGCTATCGCGCCACTAGGCGGTTGGGTTGGTGCAACCGGAACATTAAGTCCGGAAGCCTTTTTACTATTCGTAGGAGTATTGTTTTGGACAGCTGGTTTTGATGTGATCTATGCCACACAAGATGCTGAATATGACAAGTCGCATGGGCTGTATTCCATTCCTTCTGCGTTTGGTATCGCTAATGGTCTGATGACTGCTAGATGGCTGCATGTTGCTAGTTTCATAGCGTTTGTCTCACTTGGCGTTGTATCAGGAATGGGCTGGATCTATTATTTAGGTGTGTTCATATCTGGTGCGATCATGGTGTATGAGCATTCACTCGTTAAGCCTCATGATCTGTCTAAACTGGACGTTGCCTTCTTTACGATGAACGGTGTATTGAGTGTGGTCATGTTTATCTTTTCAGTAGGAGATTTGTTGATATGAAAACTTTTACAATCGGAATAACAGGAGCGAGTGGAGCTGTATATGGCGTAAGACTTGCTCAAGAGATCTTAAAAAGCGGACACAAGCTACATCTTGTTGTTACTGAAGCAGGATGGCAAGTGTTTAGAGAAGAATTATTGTGGGATACAGAGGACCGTGAACGCTGTATAGAAGAGAATTTTGCTTCATACGGTAAAGATCGTCTTCATTATCACACCCTTCGAGACTTTAATGCACCGATCGCGAGCGGTTCGTATCAGAACGACGGGATGGTCATCATTCCTTGTTCGATGGGAACTCTTTCTGGGATCGCTCATGGTGCATCAGGAAACCTGTTAGAACGAACAGCAGATGTTATGCTGAAAGAGAGCAGAAAACTGATCTTAGTCCCAAGAGAGACACCACTTCACAAGATTCACCTTGAAAACATGTTAAAAGTAACAGAAGCAGGAGGAAAGATTGTTCCTGCGATGCCTGGTTTTTATCACTTGCCAAAATCGATGGATGATCTAGTGAACTTCTTGGTAGGTAAAGTGCTAGATAACTTAGGTGTACATCACGAATTGTTTACACGCTGGGGAGACTGATAGATTATGAACATCGGGGAAATCAGCTACACGAACATCATACCCCTTTACTTTTACTTAGATAGAGAGCGACTGATGGATCAAGGCGCCACTATTACACAAGCAGTTCCATCACGAGTAAACGCTTTAATGGAGAAACAGCTGGTCGACATAGGAGGCATCTCTTCGTTTTCATACGGAAAGAACGCTCTGAACTACAGCTTAGTCCCAGATCTTTCGGTTTCTTCGTTCGGAAAAGTAAACTCAATCTTTCTTTTTTCAAAGTATAAGATTGAAGAGTTGGACGGAAAGAGAATCGCATTAACATCTAGCTCAGAAACATCGGTTGCTCTATTAAAGATCATCTTAGACCGTTTTTATGGTGTTGAGGTTACGTACCAAGTAGAGACACCGAATTTTGAATTCATGCTGAACGCGTATGATGCATGCCTCTTGATCGGGGACGATGCGATAAGTGCGAATCGTAAACGAGGCTCTTATCACGTTTATGATCTTGGAGAGATCTGGTATCAACAGACTGGGCTGCCGATGATCTTTGCCGTGATGGCGTATCGAAATGAAATGGAAACTGAACAAGGTGCGCTGTTATCGTATGTGGGAAGAAGTATAATAGAGAGCAAAGAAAGATGTCAGAGAGAAAATTTTGTTCCAGTCATCGAGCGAGTGATAACAGAACATGGAGGCACTTTTCAGTTCTGGAATTCTTATTTTAATGGATTAAATTATCAATTTAGTGGCGAACATGAAAAGGGACTCAACCTTTATTTTCAGCTAGCTGTAGAGTGCGGATTGTTAAATACAATGCCCTCTATCATTAAATATTCGTATAAGTAACGGCGATAGGGTGAAACAAAAGTGAAGTTAAAGGACTTATACTCATTTCTAAAAAAAGACTTGCAGCAGATTGAAGATCAGCTCGTAGAATCCGTTCGTTCCGATCAGAAGCAGATTCATACGGCAGGAGCTGAACTTTTAAAAGCAGGGGGAAAGAGAATCCGCCCTGTGTTTGTTCTGCTTTCCGCTCAGTTCGGCACATATAACATTCACCAAGTGAAAAAGCCGGCTGCAGCTCTTGAACTGATTCATATGGCTTCGCTCGTTCATGATGATGTAGTGGATGATGCGGATATGAGACGTGGCAGAAAAACAGTAAAAGCAAAATACGATAACAAGATTGCCATGTATACCGGCGATTTTATTTTCGCATCCGCTTTAAAACTAATGTCTGAGATCGAGATTCCGCGTGCGCATCAGATTTTGGCACAAGGCATGAAAGAGATGTGTCTTGGGGAGATCGAACAGATCAACGAGCAGTATGATACGGATCAAAACATTCGAAAGTACTTCAAACGGATCAAACGAAAAACCGCACTTTTAATCGCGCTGAGCTGTCAGCTTGGAGCGATTACATCAAAAGCAGATGTTTCTCTGCAAAAGAAACTGTACGATTTTGGTTTCTCAGTAGGAATGGCTTTTCAGATTACAGACGATATCTTAGACTTTACTGCTTCTGAAAAACAGCTCGGTAAACCAGCGGGAAGTGATCTGAAGCAAGGAAACTTAACATTGCCTGTGCTGTACACGATCTATCAGTATCCAGAGATGAAAGAGAAGCTGGATGCTTATTATGACAAAAAAGAGCCTGCGCAGCTTGCAGAACTGTTAAAAGATATCAAAGAGTTAGGCGGAATTGATTACGCAACGAAGATATCTGATAAATATTTGAAACGCGCTAAATTAGCTGCCGAGTCTTTGCCAGAAACGGATGCCAGAGATAGTTTGTTAAAAGTAGCAGATTATATCGCTGGTCGAAAATTTTGAGTGATTGCTAATTTTTAAAATTTTTGGTACGATTTCTCTGGGGAACTTGTCCCACATATACATAGATGATAGGAGAGGGAATGCATGGAAAAAACGTTTTTAATGGTAAAACCTGATGGTGTTCAACGTGCGTTAATCGGAGAAATCGTATCCCGTTTTGAAAAGAAAGGTTTTCAACTTGTTGGTGCTAAACTAATGAACATTTCTGAAGATCTTGCAAAAGAACATTATGGTGAGCACAAAGAGCGTCCGTTCTTCGGCGAACTTGTTGACTTTATTACATCTGGTCCAGTATTTGCTATGGTTTGGGAAGGTAAGGACGTTATCCTTACAGCTCGTAACATGATGGGCAAAACGAACCCTTCTGAAGCTGCTCCTGGTTCAATCCGCGGAGACTATGCTGTACAAGTGAGCAACAACATCATCCATGGTTCTGACTCTGCTGAAAGCGCTGTCCGTGAGATCGGTCTTTTCTTCAAAGAAGAAGAACTTGTTTCTTATGATAAAGCAGTAGCGGTTTGGATTTAATTTTTTACATGGAAATGAAAGCGTTTTAACCGGCCGATGTGCCGGTTTTTTTGTTTTGATAAAGTGTAGGTCTTTAAATTTGCCAAGATCCATTAATAAATTTACCTATCTCGGTCATGACTTGACCGAATTTCAACGTAATTTCACCAATTGATCTATTATAAAGACAAGTCGACTATAATTTACAAAAATCGTCAATAATCTGCTGATAGAATAAAATATACATTCACCAGCCACCTGTCATGTTACTTCTTCTGCTATGCAACAATCTGTATCAGCTTCCGATATATATGTGTAGAGATTAAATTTGCATGGCAGTGGAATTGGAGAGAAGAAAATGGACCCGGACTACGAAAGCTTTAAAAAGAGCATTTATGAGCAAACAGGAATTGATCTTTCTTTATACAAAGAAGCGCAGATGAAACGCAGACTCATTGCACTGAGAGACAAACGAGGATTTACAGCCTTTTCTGAATATTTTCGTGCACTCACAAAAAATACAGAATTGCTTCTTGAATTTTTAGACCGCATGACCATCAACGTTTCTGAATTTTACCGAAATCCTGCTCGTTGGGATGTCCTAGAGAAAAAAATCATTCCTCTCTTAGTTGAAGACAGGTCATCTTTAAAGGTTTGGAGCGCAGCCTGCTCCACAGGAGAAGAGCCATACAGCTTGTCGATGCTGTTATCTGATTACAAAAAGGACCTTTCAAGGTTTTCGGTCCTTGCAACAGATTTAGATCAACAAGTGTTAGAGCAAGCAAAAAAAGGCTTCTATTTTGAAAAAGCGATCAAAGATGTTCCGAGCGATAAAATAGCACGTTATACAACAAAAGAGGAACTCGGTATCAGAGTTACAGATTCAATCAAAAAACAAGTAACGTTTAAGAAGCAGAACTTGCTTTCTGATCGTTTTGAATCTGATTTTGATCTGATCGTTTGCCGTAACGTGATGATCTATTTTACAGAAGAAGCCAAAACAGTCCTGTATCAAAAATTCAGCAAAGCACTTCGAAAAGGCGGTGTTCTGTTCGTCGGAAGTACCGAGCAGATCTTCAATCCAGGATTATACGACTTGGTATCGGTAGAACCGTTCTTTTATCGAAAAATGAGTTAAAAAAAATAGAACCATGTAAACCTGTTGACAGATTTCCTGCAATGGTTTAATGTAACTGATAAGTTTAGAGCACACGTAATTGTGCACATTAGTTAAGAGTTTAGAGCTTAGTTGAGACAAGTTGAGAGAGTTTGAGTGGAGCAGAGCCGAGAATGGATATGTACATATGCCATGCGGGTTATTTCTGCATGGCTTTTTTATATGCTTCTTAAAAGAAGGATGTACATGTTCCCGTACAGATCGACCTCTTAAATCCCCCTCATTCTCCGTATATTGCGGAGGTGCAGATATGATCATATCCCATCCGATCCCTCCTTGAACGTTTTTGTTTGTAGAGAAAACAACCAAAACGATTAAGGGGTGTTCATATGATTTCAAATATCATTCAAAAAATAATGAAACACGAAACACTAACAGAAAATGAAGCTTTTTATTTTATGGAGAAATTAGCGAATGGTGATGTAACAGATGCGCAAGGAAGTTCTGTTTTAAGCATCATGAGCTTTCGCGGCGAGACGATCGATGAGATCGTGGGTTTTGTTAAAGCGATCAGAAAGCTCTCTAGAGCGGCAGATTCATCCCAGCACGGTGAGCTCATGGACACTTGTGGCACTGGCGGTGATGGAGCATCGACTTTTAACATCTCTACAGCGGTCAGTATCATACTCGCTTCTCTAGGAGTAAAGGTAGCCAAGCATGGTAACAAAGCAGTCACATCAAAAAGTGGTAGCTCTGATGTGTTAGAAGCCTTAGGTATTGAAGCAGCCAGCAACCACTTTGAAGCGAACTCCCAACTGAATAAACACGACATCGCTTTTCTGCACGCTCCATATTTTCATCCGGCACTAAAAAAAGTAGCGTCGTTGAGAGGGCAACTTCCATTTCGAACGATCTTCAATTGTATCGGACCATTGTTAAACCCAATGGCACCTGCTTATCAGCTGATTGGAGCGAGTAATGAAGAAGTTGCTGAAAAGCTTGCTAAAGTTGTTCAGAAGCTCGGGATCAAACGCGCATTGATCGTTACAGGTAAAGATGGCTTGGATGAAGTTTCGATCACTGGCGAGACGCGGATGTATTTGGTGGAGAACAACAGTATTAATTCGTTCAACTATACACCTGAAGAAGCAGGGTTACATCGAGGAAATCTAAATGATCTAACCGTAACAAACAAAAAAGAAAGTGCTGTACTCATTCGTTCCATCCTACAAGGAGAAGGAAATGAATCAGCACGAAACATCGTCATCTTGAACGGGGCTGCCGCTCTTTTTGCATCAAAACGAGTTCCGAGTATTCGAGACGGCGTGGAGATCATCAAACAATGTCTACAATCACAATCTGCATATGATCATCTAGAAGAGATGACGAAAGAAGAGGCGAATGCACATGTTAACTAAAATATTGAAACAAAAAGAAAGAGAAGTAGCTATTCTTCCTTCGTTCAAAAAAGGTGAGCTGGATTTTACAGATAAGGATCATCGGCCATTTGCAAAAAGAATCGCTAACTGTGTGAAAAGACCAGCATTGATCGCCGAAGTGAAAAAAGCTTCACCATCCAAAGGAATTATTAAAGAAAATTTTAATCCAATTGAGATTGCGATAGATTATGAAAAAGCAGGAGCAGCTTGCTTATCCGTCTTAACAGACACAGAGTTCTTTCAAGGAGACCTTCAATATTTGAAAGATATTCGAAAACATGTTTCTCTTCCTCTCTTAAGAAAAGATTTCATCATCGATGAAAAGCAGGTTATTGAGAGTGTAGAACATGGAGCTGATGCGATTCTGCTGATTGCCGCATGCTTACCGGCTGAACGGTTAGGGACGCTCCACGCACTTGCTTTAGAATGCGGGTTAGAGTGCTTGGTCGAAGTGCACTCAATTCGTGAGATCGAGCAAGTTTACGGCGTTTGCGATCCTTCTATGATCGGGATAAACAATCGTGACCTTAAAACGTTCACAACAGATATCGAGCATACGTTTTCACTTCTTTCGTCTATTAAAAACGAAACCCTCGTGATCAGTGAGAGTGGCATAAAAACAGCTTCAGATGTTAAGAGCCTGCTGGATCACCAAGTGAACGGAATGTTGATCGGAGAAACATTGATGAGAGCGGACTCTATTGAAAAAAAAATAAGAGAGCTTTACCATGACTGTTCAAATTAAATATTGTGGCTGTCAGTCTGAAGACGACTATAAACTGCTCATAGAATCAAAAGCAGATCTGATCGGGTTCATATTCGCTGAAAGTAAGAGAGAAGTCGATCCTACAGAAGTGAACAGCTGGATCGAGAAATACGGAAAACCAAAAAAGCTCGTGGGAGTTTTTCAAAATGCAACTCTACAAAGAATCAAGAATGTTGTGAACACAGTACCGATCGATATCATCCAGTGTCACGGAACTGAATCGGTTGATCAGCTTAAGGAAATAAGAGTTCATTGCAACAAAGAAATTTATAAAGCACTTCCTTTTAGTGAAAGCATCTTTAAAAGAATAGAGTTATATGGAAAAGCGGCAGATGGACTTATTATAGATTCTGTTTCTAAAGGTCAATTCGGAGGAACCGGAATTCCGTTTTCGTGGGAGGAAGTTCCTAACATGATGAAAGCATCAGATGGGATAGGAGTTACGTGTTTCATAGCTGGCGGAATCAAACCAGAAAATGTTTCTGAACTGATGAAACTTCATCCACACGGAATCGATTTAAGTGGTGGTATCGAAGAAAATGGCAAAAAAAGCGTAAAAAAAATAGAAACTCTTGAAAGGATGATTATGAGATGACTACAGCAACAGTACCTGATCATAGAGGAAGATATGGAGTGTTCGGCGGAAAATACGTACCAGAAACAATCATGTTTGCACTCGAAGAGCTTGAGACAGCTTTCAACGAAGCCATCCAAGATCAAGAATTTAATGAGCTTTTTCAAAAAGAACTTGCGATTTATTCAGGACGTCCGACTCCATTAACAAAAGCAGATCGATTGAGTGAGTCGAACGGCGGAGCATCCATCTATTTAAAAAGAGAAGACCTTAACCATACAGGGGCACATAAGATCAATAACGCCATCGGGCAGGCGCTCTTGGCTGTAAGGATGGGTAAGAAAAAGATCATCGCTGAAACTGGAGCGGGTCAGCATGGCGTAGCAGCAGCGACAGTAGCTGCTAAGTACGGATTATCTTGTAAAGTTTATATGGGAAAAGAAGATATAAGAAGACAAGCTTTAAATGTGTTTCGCATGAAACTGTTAGGAGCAGAAGTGATAGAGGTAACGAGTGGCAGCCAAACATTAAAAGATGCAACTAATGAGGCGATCCGGGAATGGGTTGCTGCGGTCGAAGACACATTCTATCTCATCGGATCAGCTGTAGGACCTTATCCATACCCGAAGATGGTCAAAGAATTTCAGCAAGTGATCGGTCATGAAACAGAGAGCCAGTTTAAAGAGATCCAACAAGGAAAACTTCCTGATGCTGTTGTTGCATGTGTGGGCGGCGGCAGTAATGCGATCGGCATGTTCGCACCGTTTATTGAGAAAGATGTACCTCTGTATGGCATAGAGGCTGCAGGGATGGGCGTTGAGACTGCTCAGCATGCGGCAACGTTATCTAAAGGGTCGAATGGTGTGATTCACGGTTCGTTGACAAAGCTTCTGCAAACGAGCGAAGGACAGATTACAGAACCATACTCGATCTCAGCAGGACTTGATTATCCAGGAATAGGACCAGAGCATGCTTACCTGCATGAGACAAAAAGAGTAACTTATGAAGCAGTCACAGATGAAGAAGCATTACACGCTTTGAAGCTTTTATGTGAGAACGAAGGTATCCTATGTGCGTTAGAGAGTGCACACGCCGTAGCATATAGTCTGAAGCTCGCTAAAAAAATGCAAAAAGATCAACATGTAGTCGTCTGTTTATCTGGAAGAGGCGATAAAGATGTTCATACATTGATGGAATTTGAAGAAGGGGGAAATGAGTATGAATAAGAGATGGGAAGTTTTTCAGCAATCTTCAGATTATCGCTTCACTCCGTATATCATGGCTGGTGATCCATGTGAAGAAGCAACGATTGAACTGGCACTCGCTCTAGAAGAGTGTGGAGCACACGCTCTCGAGCTGGGTGTTCCCTATTCAGATCCTTTAGCTGATGGACCTGTTATTCAACGAGCGGGTATGAGAGGTTTGTCACAAAACATGAATCTTGAGAAAACGGTAAAGCTCGTTTCAAAGCTTCGTGAAAGAGGATTGAAGATTCCGGTAATTATCTTTACTTATTATAATCTTTTGTTACAATTAGGAGAAAATCGTTTCCTGAAGTTAGCAGAGAACAGCGGTGTAGATGGGGTTCTAGTACCTGATCTGCCGTATGAAGAAAGCGGATATCTACAGAAGATGTGTTCAGAGCATAACCTTGCTCTCATCTCGCTTGTTTCACCTACAACACGTGAAGAAAAGCTTGCTAGACTCAGTAGAGAGGCAGAAGGATTTTTGTATTGCATCTCATCATTAGGTGTAACAGGCATCAGAAGTGAGTTTCGAGCTGGTTTGGACGATTTCTTAAAAGCCGCGAAACGAAACAGCAGCGTTCCAGTCTTAGTAGGGTTCGGACTGTCTACACGAGAACAGATCCAGCAGTTTGATGGCAGCAGTGATGGGTTTATCGTAGGCAGTGCGATCGTTAAAAAGATTGAGGAGCTCGAGAGTGACCTGCTAACGAACAGAGAGGAAGCGATCAAAACGTTTAAATCGTATATTGAGTCATTGCTGCCTGTCTATAGTCGTTAAAAAGGAGTGGGAAAATGCAGCCGAAACAGCAGTTGTTATCTTTAAAACCTTACAAACCAGGTAAACCAGTAGAAGAAGTAAAACGTGAACTAGGTCTTGAAAGAATTGTAAAACTCGCTTCAAACGAGAACCCTTATGGATGCTCTGATCTTGCGAAAGAGAAAATAAACGAGGAGTTATCACAGCTTCACGTGTATCCTGACGGCTATTCAGCTGAGCTTAGAGAAAAACTTTCAAACCAACTTCATGTGAAACAAGACCAGATTATTTTCGGAAACGGCTCAGATGAAGTCGTGCAAATTCTTTGCCGAGCCTATCTGTCTCCTGAAACGAATACTGTGATGGCCGCTCCTACTTTTCCACAATACAGACATAACGCTGTTATTGAAGGAGCTGAAGTGAGAGAGGTTGAGCTGATCAAAGGCAATCATGACCTAGAAGGTATGCTCGAGGCGATCGATCAAGATACGAGAATCGTCTGGCTTTGCAATCCGAACAACCCGACGGGAAACTATATTCCTGAGTCAGAGTTTGTAAGCTTTATGGAAAAAGTTCCGTCTGATGTAGTCGTAGTAAGTGACGAAGCTTATTATGAATACGTATCAGCTGCTGATTATCCAAACACACTAGATTACTTGGATAAGTATCCGAATCTAGTGATTCTAAGAACGTTCTCAAAAGCTCATGGACTAGCTGCACTTCGAATTGGTTATGGAGTGGCACAATCTTCTATCATTCAGTCGATCGAGCCTGCTAGAGAGCCTTTCAACACTTCTCGTATCGCTCAAGCTGCAGCGATCGGGGCATTAGAAGATGATACGTTTATTTTAGAATGCAAAGAAAAGAACAGAAAAGGTCTTGAAACGTTCTATTCATTCTGTGATGAAAAAGGGCTGTTGTACTATCCCTCTGAAGCAAACTTTATTCTGCTCGACGTAAAATCTGATGCTGATCAAGCGTTTGATTACCTCCTACGAAAAGGGTATATCGTGCGCTCAGGAAGTGCATTAGGTTTTCCTACTATGATCCGAGTAACGATCGGTGAAGAAGACCAGAACAAAGAGATCATCGAACACTTAGGTGCGTATATTGATTCTGTAGTAGAGAAAGTAAATAAATAAAAGACCCACAACAAAAAGCCCGATCAAGATAAATTATATCGGGCTATTTTCATAATTTTCAAAAAAGTGTTGCATTTTAAATAAGCTCTATTTATAATGAATGTAATATGGTTTCTCTCCACTCCTATCCATATTATTCTTTCCTGACAGCGCTTACATGTCAGGACTTTTTTTGTTCTCTTCTTTAGTTTCCTCTTAAATTTTCTATCATAAAATTCTCATCTCTATCATAACTTGTCCTATAGAGAAAAAAAGGAGGCGAGCTATGCGATATATCATTGAGCGCCCGCTGCAATCGCTCGGTACTGATACTGTTCTTTCTTATCTAGTAGACTCTCAAAAAATCTCCTATGTCTCACAGGGCCCTCTTAGAATGAATGTGATGAAGATGTCTTTGCATGGTTTAAAGATGATTCCTGGGCATATCAGTCCTCTTATGTCATTGAATAGATTGCCTATCGAAAAGGTAAGACAGACCCTTAGCGAGAGAGTTAGAAGCGGCACGACTACGCTCTTAGTCTCTGCTGAAGTCAACTATCTGCATGAAGCAGAAACAGAGTTGAAGCGAACGAGGCATCTGTTAATATCCAGTTCAATAGACTATTGCATCGGTCTAAGCATGTCTCCAGAAAAGATCACACCACAAATGATGAGTTTTTGCAGAAAACAGAAAATCCCGTTCATCCAGTTGATCTGTAAAGATTTTGCTCAGTTAACACATGTGATCTGGGAGAGGATCAGTGAAGCTAATTTCAATTATGGTACTGTAATCTTTCCAACCTTTCCAGCGAACATAGATCAGAAGTTGAAGAACACGTGGCAAAGAAAATGGAACGAGCTATCGGTCAAACATCAGATCCCAACCCTTTTTCAAGATCTGTGTGAAACAGAAACAATCTCGTTACCAAGTTTAAAAATGCTTGGGCTATATCCTGTAAAAGGAGGTCTGTTCACAGGCAGTGATGCTGACTATTGCATCTATCGTACAGATGCAATAGGTGATACGCTCCAAGCTGTAATCGTAAGAGGCAAAATCGTATTTACTGAGAATCTTCCAGAAACTCATCAAGGGTTTGGTAAAGAAATTATCGTAGTAAAGCCTCGTCGTTTTGGAGAATCTCTCGTATCTCGTGTATAATAGGCACAAGAATACAAGGGATAAGGGAGTTTTATCAGTGAACGAAATCCAAGATGCAATCAGGCTTGTTGAACATGGTGACGTTGAAAAAGGAATGTCGCTTTTAGATAAAATAAAACAAAAAGCTCTAGATCCAGAAAAGTTTGAGATCGCCGAAGTTTACCTCAACTGGGGCCATACAACAGAAGCGATGAACCTTTTTAATGAGTTGCTAAAAAAGTATCCTGGGGACGGCGAACTGCTCGTTTCTATTGCAGAATGCTGCTTAGACGAAGGAATGGATGAGAAAGCGATCGAGTATTTAGATCAAGTAAATGAAGACGATGATGAATATCTTAGAGCACTAATTCTTCAAGCAGATCTGTATGAAAGTCTTGGACTGACAGAAGTAGCAGAACGTAAGCTTACAGAAGCGCATCAAAAGGACCAGAAACATCCTGTACTTGCTTATGCTTTAGGTGATTTTTATTTAAGGCAAGGTAAATTCGATTCAAGTTTGCCACTATTAAAAGTAGCGATTGATGAAAAAGCTGAAATAGAAGATGTTACATTACGATATGCCGAAGCATTAAGCAGAGCAGGTAAGTTTGAAGAATCACTTCCATTCTACAGAAAAGGTCTGGATCACCACAAAGATCTTTACAGCTTATTTGGTCATGGAGTAACGGCCTTTAAAGCAGGTGAGTTTAAAGAAGCGATCGCAAGTCTTGAAGAACTAAAAGACATGGATCCTGATTATACGACCCTTTATAGCGTTCTATCTGAAGCATATGAAGAAGAAGGAGCACTAACTGAGGCGTACGATGTTATCTCAGAAGGATTAAAAAGAGATGAACATAACGAAAACATCTATCTGCAAGCTGCAAGGTTAGCTTATAAACTCCACAACCCTGATCAAGGTGAACAGTGGGTGAAACAAGCACTTGAAATCAATCCAACACGGATCGAACCACTCTTGCGGTTAGGAGATCAGTATATTCGTGAAGAACGATTTGAAGATCTGCTCAGTCTCTATAAGTCTCTGGCTGAAACGAAAGAAGAGATACCGCTCATGTACTGGCATCTAGCTACAGCAAATAAAGAAACCGAGAATTATACTGAGGCTGCAAAATGGTTCGAAAAAGCTTCTATGTTGTTTACGGAGGACCCTGTGTTCTTAGAAGAATATGCATACTTCCTCATCGAGGAAGGAGAGCAGAAGAAAGCGAAGAGCATTCTGCAGAATTTGTTGAACCAAAGCCCTGAACGAGACGATATTGAGGATGTTTTGAATCGTCTGGAAGATTTTTAAAACTTTCTGAAGTGAAGAAGGATTTTACGAGCAGTGAGAGAATATATTTAGTATCAAGATGACGTGTTTTTGAATGATGGGGGGATTGCAATGAGCAGCACCGTTTCGGTCCTTGAAAAAAAGGATTTTATCAAATGGTTCCTTAATCATTATCAGTTAAAGAAGCGCGAATGTGTTTGGTTATTAAACTATCTAGTTAGTGATGACCAACTGATGGAGAAGGTACATTTTGTAGAGAAAGCTGAATATTGTCCAAAGGCCATAATCATGTCAACTCAATGCACAGACGGAGTTCCATTCCGTTTTTACAAGCAAAATGTTCTAACGACTGATGCCGAAAAATCATTTCACGACATCCGCTTGAATCAAGAAGAAGAGATCTATCTTGAACTTAATTTTAACGCATCACGTCTGACGCCCGAGTACGCTTCTGTATTAGAAGAGAATCCGCACTTGCCTCAGAATATGTCGATGGACAAAAAATACGGCATATGGGCGGAAATGGTATTAGAGAAGTCGATTGAAACGTACCGTAAGAATGATATTATGGCAAAGATTGATGCCGCACTAGACCAAAAGGATTATGACAGCTTTACAAAATGGACGAATGAACTAAAAAATTTAGAAAAACAGCCATCCTAGTTGTGTGAAGGCGACTCTAAAAAAAAGAGTCGTCTTTTTTGTGCGATATGTCGCTCATGTGCTGACGGGTGCAGACGTTATTGGCGGACTTCACCAAGCTTGTTTGGCACCCAATCCACAAATTCATGCTTTGAATCCACGAGTTTTAGCCTGCAATCCAAAAGTTTGGTCACTTTATCCAGAAGTTTTGCGCTTTTATCCGCGAGTCGACATTCCTAGACTTATTTCGACATCTATAAATCTACATATTTTCAATGCGAAACTCATTACCAGCCAAAGAAATATGGTACGATAAGAAGCAGTACATACCAAGTAAGGAGATTTTTTATGAAATGGAAAACGAAAGACGCAGATGTGTTCTTAAAATCTGGTGAGTATGTGGACTCGATTCTCATACCGTTAACGCCAGTCAGTTTCTCCCACGAGTTCAAATCCAGTGTGACGATGTCTGAGTATACAGAACTATTAACATCAGAGATCGAGCGTCAGCTGCATGGCAGGCTGTTTTTATCACCTAATTTTACATATGTAAAGAATGAAAGTTCTCTTGATCTATTAACTAGTTTCTTAGAGCACGTAAAAAACTCGGGACATTTTAAACATATCTTTCTTATGACAAGTGATGTGTATTGGAAAGAGTTCGAACAGCAACTTTCGGGTCAATTATTCTGGGTTCCCGCTCTGCCGCTAGAAACCATGGACGAGAAGTATAGACTTGAGGTGATAAAAGAGCAGGTAAAACCGTTGTTTCAGCTCATTTTCAACGATTGGCAGAGAAGTATAAATTCGTAATATTTACCACATGTCATATTGACATTAAAAGACAACATAAGCTATCATGTTTATGTCCTAGTAATATGTGTGTAAAAGTCCGGATGGACCGTCATTTACAGCATAAGGGGGGGAAAACAATGTCAAAGGAAGATATTTCAAGACGTCAGTTCTTAAACTACACATTAACTGGCGTAGGCGGATTTATGGCTGCCGGCATGCTTATGCCAATGGTCCGTTTCGCCCTTGATCCGATTCTAAAAGAGGGAACAGATCAAGAATTGGTAGCGGTTACGAGCATGGAAGAGATCGCGAACGAACCAAAGCGTTTCGATTTTAAAATCAAACAAAAAGATGGCTGGTACGAGTCTGATGTCACTCAATCTGCCTGGGTTTATAAAGCGAAGAATGGTGATATTATCGCACTTTCTCCAATCTGTAAACATCTAGGTTGTACGGTAGACTGGAATACAGATCCATCGCACCCTAACCAGTTCTTCTGTCCTTGCCACTTAGGCCGTTATACGAAGGATGGAACGAATGTTAAGGGAACTGCACCTCTTGCACCGCTTGATGTATATGACAGCCAGGTGAAAGATGGAAAGCTTTATTTAGGAAAGGCAAAACCAAGAAAGGGGGCGTAATGAATGCTACAAAAGATTTATGACTGGGTAGATGAACGCCTGGATATTACGCCGCTTTGGAGAGATGTTGCAGACCATGAAGTACCTGAACACGTAAACCCCGCACATCATTTTTCTGCGTTCGTTTACTGTTTCGGTGGATTAACTTTCTTCATCACGGTTATCCAAATTCTTTCAGGTATGTTCTTAACGATGTACTATGTGCCTGATATCGTGAATGCTTGGGAATCCGTATATTACCTGCAAAATGAAGTGGCATTTGGAGTGATCGTACGCGGAATGCACCACTGGGGCGCGAGCCTTGTTATCGTAATGATGTTTCTACATACATTGCGCGTATTTTTCCAGGGAGCTTATAAGAAGCCAAGAGAATTAAACTGGGTTGTTGGAGTACTTATTTTCTTTGTTATGTTAGGTTTAGGTTTTACAGGTTATCTATTGCCTTGGGATATGAAAGCGCTATTTGCGACTAAGGTAGGAATTGAGATCGCTATGACGATTCCTGTTGTCGGTCCGATCGCGAAGACATTCCTTGCCGGCGGAGAGATTATCGGAGCACAGACGCTCACGCGTTTCTTTGCGATTCACGTATTCTTCCTTCCTGCAGCATTGTTAGGCTTGATGGGTGCCCATTTCTTAATGATCCGTAAACAAGGTATTTCCGGACCGTTGTAAGAACAAACATAAGATTAAAAGTTTCATAAGAGCAAAGGAGGGAAATATATGCATCGCGGTAAAGGAATGAAGTTTGTCGGTGACTCACGTGTCCCTGCTGAGCGCAAGCCGAATATTCCTAAAGACTATTCGGAGTTTCCGGGAAAAACGGAAGCGTTCTGGCCAAACTTTCTTTTAAAAGAATGGATGGTAGGAGCCGTATTCTTGATCGGATACCTCATACTAACAATCGTCCATGAATCTCCTTTGGAGAAAAAAGCAGATCCTACCGATGCTGGATATATTCCTCTACCAGACTGGTACTTCCTATTTTTATACCAGCTTCTGAAGTACAAGTATGCGGCAGGGGATTATGTTCTTATCGGTACTGTTATTATACCGGGTCTAGCATTTGGTGCGTTAATGCTTGCGCCATTCTTAGACAAAGGGTTGGAGCGACGTCCTTCTAAACGTCCAATCGCAACTGGATTAATGTTATTAGGTTTGATCTCTGTTACATATTTAACATGGGAATCTGTTGTGACGCACGATTGGGAAAAAGCGAAGACTCAAGGTAAGATCGTTGATGTAAGTTTTGATGAAAACGACCCTGGCTACAAGATCTACCAACAGCAGAGCTGCGTAGGCTGCCATGGTAACACGTTATCAGGTGGAGCATCAGGACCTTCATTGATCGGTACAGGATTGAAGCCTGAAGAAATCATGAAGATCGCAAAAGAAGGTAAGCCGCCAGGCATGCCGCCGAATGCGTTTAAAGGTTCTGATGATGAGCTAAAACAATTAGCAGAATTCATCTCAAAACTAGAACAAAAGTAAATGGTAGAAGCCGGCTCGGTATGGGCCGGCTTTTTTTCTGAACTTAGAAAAAAGGAGTATGTGATTATGTCCTGGATTCGAACGATCATCATGGATCGAATGTTTTTACTAGCACTTCTTTTAATCAACATACTAGGCACGATCTATGGCTATTATTGGTACCTGTATCAGCTGCAAGAGACACCTTGGTACTTTTTGCCGTTCGTCCCCGATAGTCCGACGGCCTCTTTGTTTTTTGTTTTTGTTATCATCGGGTTTTTGAGGGATAAACAGAATGGTGTGATCGAAGCATTGGCTGTTGCGACGCTTTTTAAGTATGGCATATGGGCTGTTGGAATGAATCTTGGTGGTGCTCTTGTTGGAACGCCTCTTGATCTGATTAACTACATGCTGATCTTTTCACACCTTGGCATGGCTGTTCAAGGGCTGCTTTATGCTCCGTTCTATAAGATCAAGGGTTGGCACGTAACGCTTGCTGCTCTTGTCCTTTTTCATAACGAGATCATCGACTATGTGTTTGATATGATGCCGAGATATGACATTCTTGACCCGTATCAAGATATGATCGGATACTTAACCTTTTGGTTGTCTGCACTTTCAATCTTCATTGTTTGGAAAATGAGAAAAGCATAAAGCACACTCCCAATCCTTAATTATAGGTCTATCCTTGTCCCAGTTCTCATACGTTTTAAGTATAAGGGTACAGGAGGGACAACGGATGAGAAGGTTTGGATGGGCATTGATGGTTCTTTGTATGGTTTTTGGACTTGCTTTGCCAGCACTTGCGTCAAATCATACAGAAACGAAGGATTGGTCTGAGATCAATGAACTAACGAGTGAGATCTGGGAGCTTGGTAAGATAGAACGGTATGAAGAAGCTGCTGGTGTGCTGCAGTTTACTTCCGCCAACATCATTCATATAGAAGATGTCTTGTCTTTGAGACCGGAACAGAAGCGTCTCGTTGAATATACGTTCAGAGATGCTGTGTCTACTCTTCAGAATCCCGAATGGTCAAAAGAAAAAAAGCTGAACAAGCTTACAGAGGTTCGACTATTAGTGGATGCCCTTCAGACTGATTATGAACCGTTATGGAAAAAAACAGGGCTGATGATGCTTGAGCCTTTTATTACGATGGAAAAAGAAATCAGTGAGGATGATTCAGTCGCCTTTCATCAAGCGGCTAACCTTTTACTCGAGCGGTACGAAACGGTCAGACCGGCACTCATGGTCGACCTGAAAGATGAAGATCTTCAAAAGCTTGATGAACACGTTTCTTACGTAGATACGAACCGCAGTCAAATACTTAGAGATACTGCTCATCAAAAACAGCTTGAGACAGCGGCTGCTGACTTTGAAGCACTGTTCTTCGCGAAAAAAGATAACTCAGAACCGTCACTCTTTTGGCTAATATTTTCAATCGGTGGAATCATATCATCAACACTAGCTTACGTAGGATGGAGAAAATACAAAGGTGATCAGCAGGATGAGTTGCGAGTGCCGGATAAACGGTAATGGGTCATGAGTCATGCGTATTCTTTGACAAACTGTGAGCTGAAAACGTAAAATGAGAGTATCAAAAGCTTTTTATATGGAGGAATGCCAACGATGGGTGGATTTTTAATCTACTTCGCAATTTTGCTTATCGTTCCAATCTGGGCTCAGATGCGAGTGAAAAGCACGTACAAAAAGTATTCAAAAGTGAGTAACAGCACAGGTAAGACGGGTGCAGAAGTTGCCAGAGAGATCTTAGACCAAAATGGACTTTACAGTGTTCAAGTAGAGCCAGTCAGAGGGATGTTATCTGATCATTACGACCCTCGCAGCAAAGTAGTTCGTTTATCTGAAGATAACTATTACGGAAGTTCGATTGCAGGTGCAGCGGTTGCAGCCCATGAAGTGGGGCATGCGATTCAAGATGCAGAAGGATATGCGTTCTTACGCTTCAGACATGCGCTCGTTCCTGTAGCTAACATCGGATCTAACTTTTCGTTTCTATTGATTCTTGGTGGTATGCTTTTAAGCTCTATGAACATGTTCCTTCTAGGGATCATCTTCATGTCAGTAGCTGTATTGTTCCAGTTCGTTACTCTGCCGGTAGAGTTCAATGCAAGCTCTCGTGCGATGGACCAGATCGTTTCGACGGGTCTTATCCGTAACAACGAAGAGCGAGGAGCACGTAAAGTACTAAACGCTGCTGCCTTAACTTATGTAGCTGGTGCACTAGTAGCGTTACTAGAACTTGCACGATTCATCTTCATGTTCTTAGGGATGAACCAAGACGATTAATATGATACTAACAACAAAGCTCCCGATACATAATCGGGAGCTTTTTTCTATCTGCCTATCGGATTCTTATCTGCATCTAGAGTGAAACCTTCGCCGATCACTTCATGGACGTCATTTACCGTAACAAAAGCATGCGGATCGATGCGCTCGATCACTTGCTTGATGCGGACGATTTCGTTCTTAGCGATAACGCAGTAAAGTACTTCACGAATATTTCCTGTAAAAGAACCTTTACCGTTTAAGATGGTCGCACCACGGTCCAATTCTTTGATGATGTCTGCTGCGATCTCTGTATTTTTATCAGAAAAGATCATGACGGCTTTGCCAGCATAAGCGCCTTCTTGCATAAAGTCGATCACACGTGCACCGATGAATACAGCAACGAGTGTGTACATCGCTTCTTTATAGTTTAAATATACCAACGAGATAACGATAACCACGAAATCAAAGATGAACATCGTCTTACCCATGCTCCAGCCTAAAAATTTATGACCGAGTCTCGCGATGATATCCACACCGCCAGTCGTTCCACCAAAGCGAAAGATGATTCCTAGTCCGACTCCGATAAAAACACCAGCAAATAATGCAGCGAGTGTCATGTCCTCTTTAAGGTTGATCGTAACGAATGAGAAACGCTGAAAGATAAACAAAAATACCGATACGGCAACTGTTCCGATGATCGTATAGATGAAAGCGTTTCTGCCAAGCAGCTTCCAGCCGACAAAGAACAAAGGAATGTTGAGTGCCAGGTTAGAATAAGAAGGATCGATTGAAAAAAGAAAATAGAGAATCAGCGTGATCCCTGTAAATCCACCTTCTGCTAAATTGTTCGTCATATTAAAGTGAACGATTCCGAACGAAAAGATGGCGGCACCTAGTAAGATGAATAAAATATTTTTTAGTTTGATTGGATAAGTCATAGGAGGCCTACTTTCTACAAAAATACTGAGGTTGTTTTTAGTCATGCCTTCCTATTATAAGCGAAATTTCATGAAATTTGTCAAACAGAAAAAATACCGATAACATAAAGAAGACTAATATTGAATGAGGAGTGTCAACATCATGGCCAATCGTACATTAAAAGAGAGTCAGGACGTTGTAGATCAATACATATCACAGTTTAAAGAAGGCTATTTCAGTCCTTTAGCTATGCTTGCACGATTAACAGAAGAATTAGGTGAACTTGCCCGTGAAGTGAATCATCACTATGGAGAGAAACCGAAGAAATCTACAGAGGATAAGAAGTCGGTCGAAGAAGAGCTTGGAGATATGTTCTTTGTTTTGATCTGTCTTGCGAATTCCTTGAATATAGATCTAGATGATGCGTTGAAAACCGTTATGCATAAGTTTGAAACACGTGACAAAGACAGATGGACAAAAAAAGAAGGAGAGACTACTCATGAATAATATTCGTATCATACTTGCAGGACCACGAGGAAAGATGGGTCATGAAGCTTTGAAGATGATCGAGGAAACTCCTCATTTTGAACTTGTGGCAGCTGTAGATTCAAAGAATGACGGTCTTCAAGTAAAAGATCTGCCAGGTGCACCGCGATCTATGGAGGCACCAGTGTATGATGATATGGAAAACTGCCTTGCTTCTATTGCAGCGGATGTCGTTGTTGATCTTACACGACCAGATATCGGCAAAAAACATCTTGAACTGGCTCTAAAGCATGGTCTGCGCACGGTGATCGGAACAACCGGATTTTCAAATGAAGATCTCGAGCGGCTAAAAGCGTTAGCTGAGGAAAAACAAACAGGTGCGATCATCGCGCCAAACTTTGCGATCGGTGCGATCTTAATGATGAAGTTTTCTCAAATGGCAGCGAAATATTTTCCGGATATCGAGATCATCGAAAAGCATCATGATCAAAAGCTGGATGCGCCTTCAGGAACAGCATTAAAAACAGCACAACTGATCACAGAAGTGCGAGAAGAAAAGAGACAAGGTCATCCTGATGAAAGAGAAGATCTTAAAGGAGCACGAGGCGCTGAACTAGAAGGGATCCGTATTCATAGTGTAAGATTACCTGGACTGGTCGCACACCAAGAAGTCATCTTCGGTGGTGAGGGTCAAGTCTTGACGATCCGTCATGATTCTATGAACAGAACTTCATTCATGCCAGGGGTCCGACTTGCAGTAGAAAGTGTAATGAACATTGAAGGTCTTGTATACGGCCTTGAAAATATTATGGAATAAGAGGGGATACTATGAAAATAGCTCTTATTGCGCACGATAAGAAAAAGAACGATATGATCAATTTTACCGTCGCATACGCACCGATCTTAAAGGATCATACACTGTTTGCGACAGGAACAACAGGATTTAAAATAAACGAAGCGACGGGGCTTGATATCAAACGTTTTCAATCGGGTCCACTAGGAGGCGATCAGCAGATCGGAGCGTTGATCGCTGAAAACGATCTTGATCTTGTACTGTTCTTTAGAGATCCTTTGACCGCACAGCCTCATGAGCCTGACGTATCAGCACTGATGCGTTTATGTGATGTGTATCAGATTCCGCTTGCAACGAACTTGGCATCAGCAGAGCTTTTTATTCGTTCACTTGAACGAGGAGATCTCGATTGGAGAAAAATAATAGATGAAAGAGAGTCAGAGAAAAAATGACCTTAGAAAGCTGGCTTGCTTTTGGCGCACATTCAGATGATGTCGAGATCGGCATGGGTGCGACGATTAAAGCAGAAACAGAGAGAGGACGTAACGTGATCATCTGCGACTTAACAGAAGCAGAACTGTCATCGAACGGTACCGTCGACATCCGAAAAAAAGAGGCTGAAAGAGCAGCAGAACTTTTAGGCGTAAATACAAGAAGTAATTTACAGCTGCCTGACCGTGGACTATACATGCAAGAAGACTATATTTTAAAGCTCGTGTCCGTGATTCGTGAGCATAAGCCGCAATATGTTTTCGCTCCCTATTGGGTCGATCGGCATCCAGACCACGGAAACTGCGCACGTCTCGTAAAAGAAGCAGTCTTTTCTGCTGGCATAAAAAATATTCAAGATCCGAAACTTCTGCCTTCACACAAAGTAAAAAATATATTTTATTACATGATCAACAGTGCAAAGAGACCACAGCTCTTTGTCGATGTAACGGGGTCTTATAAAGCGAAGATCGAGGCACTGAAAGCTTATCCGTCTCAGTTTGTGAAAACACTGGATAGCATCGATACACCGCTGACGAATGGTTACATCGAACGTGTGGAATCCCGCGACAAACTGTTTGGTCTTGAAGCTGGTGTCAGTTATGCAGAAGGGTTCATTCCCGAACAAACGTATATAACTAACCATCTATAAGGAGAAAGTCTATGAAGTTAAAAATCGGCATCACCTGTTATCCGACCGTAGGCGGATCAGGGGTGGTTGCGACAGAACTAGGAAAACTATTAGCTGAAAAAGGACACGAGATTCATTTTATTACATCAAGTGTTCCTTTTCGTCTAGGAAAATTTTATCCCAACATCTTCTTTCATGAAGTAGAAGTAAACCATTATTCTGTGTTTAAATATCCGCCATATGATCTAGCTTTAGCGAGCAAGATGGCAGAAGTGGCAAAACGAGAAAAGCTTGATCTTCTTCATGTTCATTATGCTGTTCCTCATGCCGTTTGTGCGGTATTGGCCAAACAGATGCTTAACGATGAGATGAAGATCGTTACAACCTTACATGGAACAGACATTACGGTACTCGGCTACGATCCTTCACTTAGTGAAATGATCAAGTTCGGTATCGAGAAATCGGATGTCGTCACATCGGTTTCACATCAACTGAAAGCAGATACGTTAAAGTTGTTGAATATCAACAAAGATATCATCCCTGTACATAACTTTGTAGATGAAAGAGTGTATTACAGAAGAAGCAACAATGCTGAATTAAGACAAACGTACGGAATTGATGAGAACGAAAAAGTCATCGTTCATATCTCGAATTTTAGAAAAGTAAAAAGGTTAGAAGATGTGATCAAGTCGTTCGCTCTCATCCGAAAAGAGCTTACTTCAAAGCTATTGTTGATCGGAAACGGTCCGGAATTAACAACGGCATGCGAACTTGTGCGTGAGCTCGATATTGAAGATGATGTGTTGTTCTTGGGCAAACAAGAGAATGTCGGCGAACTGTTCTCTATCTGCGATCTGAAGCTCCTTCTTTCTGAAAAAGAAAGCTTTGGGCTCGTACTTCTAGAAGCGATGGCATGCGGTGTACCTGTTATCGGAACCAATATCGGTGGAATTCCAGAGGTGATCGTTGATGGCGAGACTGGTTATATGGTGGAGCTAGGGTCTCCAGAATCAGTAGCCGAAAAAGCGATAGCTCTGCTACAGGATGAAGAAAAATTAATGGCGTTCAGAGAAAATTCCGTTAGACATGTAAAAGAGAACTTCTTATCTGACAAAATCGTCTCGATCTATGAAGATATTTATTATTCGTTGATAGAGGATCGTTCAGTATGAACGAGATGTTCGAAAACGCATTGCCGGTATTAAAGAGGTTGGAAGAAGAAGGCTTCAGCGCTTATTTTGTTGGAGGTTGTGTACGAGACCTCTTACTTCAGCGTCACATCAAAGATATCGATATTGCGAGTTCTGCTAGACCAGAAGACGTTCAGCGAATATTTCCTAAGACCATTCCGGTCGGTATCGAACACGGAACGGTTATCGTGAGACACGATTCTGTGTCTTATGAAGTTACAACGTTCAGAAAAGAAGATGAGTATAAGGATTATAGAAGACCGTCAAAAGTGTGGTTTGTCGATGACCTGAAAGAAGATCTCTCTAGAAGAGATTTCACCTTCAATGCAATGGCCATGGATACTTCTTTTCAGTTGATCGATCATTTTGGAGGGCGTGAAGATCTAAAGAAAGAGCAGATTCGGACTGTTGGAGATCCGAATCTGCGCTTTTCAGAAGATCCTCTTCGTATCATGAGAGCATGCCGGTTTATGAGTGTATTTAACATGGCGATCGAAAAAAAGACCATTGATGCGATCAAAGAAAAAGCTCATTTGCTAAAGCGTATCTCTACAGAACGAATTTCTATCGAATTTATCAAACTGCTTCAAGGTGAACAAGCGGGTGATGTTCTCGAATTTATGAAGAAAACCTCTGTTTTAAATCATTTGCCTACCGAGCTGAAAGAAAAACAGAACGAACTTTTTAAGGATTTCTATTGGAACACGCTAGAATCCGATGAACAACGATGGACAGCGATCTTGTTATTATCGGATATAAGTGATGGCAGAGCGTTCTTAAAAAGTTGGAAACTTCCAAATCATAAGATTAAAAAAGTGGAAGAGTTAAAGTCCGCTTATGAGATTGATGCTTGGAGCCAGATGGATTTGTACCGCTATGGCTTAGAGACGGCTTTATCAAGCATCACGTTAAAAAGTGCGATGAAACAGAAAGACTATGCTGACCTGAAAGAACAGCTTCATCAGCGATATTGCGAGATACCGATCACATCTAGAAAAGATATTCCACTAGATGGTGAGGATATTTTAGAGATCACTAATCGTGAACCAGGCATCTGGTTAGGAAAGCTTTTAGAAGAGATGGAGAAAAAAATCGTTGACGGTGATCTAACACTCAACACATCCACACTAAAGGATTGGGTAAAAAGGTGGGAGCCATGATGAAAGAAGCATTGTTGCACATGCTTACAGAGCAAGAAGGAAAGTTTGTTTCAGGTCAAGAGATCTCAAACAGACTGGATTGTTCGAGAACGGCGATCTGGAAACACATATCAGAACTGCGTAAGAACGGGTATACGATCGAAGCTGTACAAAAAAGAGGATATCGATTGATCACATCTCCTGATGCAGTAACAGCAGAAGAAGTGTCACTTTACACGGGTGACGGAACATTCGGTAAGAAGATCACGTACAGAGAATCAGTAAATAGTACACAAGAGATCGCCCATGCTCTTGCAAGAGATGGTGCGGTTGAAGGAAGCATTGTACTTGCCGATGAACAGACAGGTGGGAGAGGAAGGTTAGGAAGAGCATGGCAATCTCCTAAAGGAACAGGTGTTTGGATGAGCTTGATCTTAAAGCCTAACATTCCTCTGCAAAAAGCTCCACAGCTAACATTGCTGATAGCGGTAGCTGTTTCAAAAGCGATCGAAAAAGTATCAGGTATTGAAGCAGCGATCAAATGGCCGAACGACATTTTGATCAGCGGTAAAAAATCAGCTGGTATCTTAACAGAACTTCAAGCTGAAGCTGATTCCATTCATTCGGTCATCGTCGGCATCGGGATCAACGTGAATCAAGAACGACACCACTTTTCTGATGAGATCAGTGAGATCGCTACAAGTCTAGCCATTGAAGGCGGACAAACATACAAGCGAGCTGAAGTGATTGGTGTGCTTCTTCAAGAGATCGAAACGCTATACCATCAATATTTGGAGAACGGTTTTGGTGTGATCAAGCTGTTATGGGAATCTCGTGCGTTCAGTTTAGGAAAACGAATCACAGCAAGATCGATAACAGGAGCGATCACAGGTTATGCAAAAGGGATTACTGAAGAAGGTGTTTTGCTGTTAGAAGACGATCATGGCGTCGTTCACTCCATCTATTCAGCTGATATCGAATTTCCTTCTACTTAAGGAAAGTCCGTGATAAAATAATGTTGTAGGCGGTATCCATGTGGAACTGCACTAATTTTGTCTAGTTTTAACCACAAACCTTATATCTGCCTAGATCCAAATTTAGGACCGGGACAGAGGGAGCAAACAATAAAAGTCTAGGATTTTTCCTATGCCTTCTTCCTCTATTGGAAAGAAGGTTTTTTTGCACTTCTGGCCCTGTTAGAGGCATTTTCTATTATGCTTTGTTGCTTTTGAGAGATGTTGATTTCCGCTCCAGGTTGCTCGCTTTCCGCGGGGCGACCGGTGAGCCCCTTGCCGCTTCGCGCCATTAAGGGTCTCACCTGACCGCTCGTCCCGCAGGAGTCGGCAACCTTGCGCTTCAATCAACTAGTCAATGATGAGAAAGAACAAATGGCATTAAAGCAACAATCTGCATTAGAAGAAGTCAAAATAAAAACAGGGAGGCTTTATGATGAAAACTACTAAAAGTTTTCTTAAGATGAAGAGAGATGGCGAAAAGATCACGATGGTAACGGCTTATGATTATCCGACTGCCGTTATCTGTGAAAAAGCGGAGATGGATCTTTTGTTAGTCGGAGATTCTCTTGGCATGGTCGTGCTTGGCTATGATTCAACGATTCCTGTGACGATGGAAGATATGATCCATCACACGAAAGCGGTAAAGCGCGGCGCGCCCAACACGTTTATCGTAACGGATATGCCGTTTATGACGTATCACGGTTCGATCGATGAAACGTTGAACAACGCACGAAGAATTCTTCAAGAAAGCGGTGCTTCTGCAGTCAAGGTAGAAGGCGGCAAACAGATCGTTCAGACTGTTGAACGGTTGACTGACGCTGGAGTTCCTGTCATGGGACATCTCGGCCTCACACCGCAGATGGTCGGTGTGATGGGCGGTTATGGTGTTCAAGGAAAAGAAGAAAGAGATGCAGAGCGACTGATCGAAGAGAGTCTGTTGCTTGAAAAAGCTGGGGCGTTCGCGATCGTTTTAGAATGCGTTCCGCAGCAGTTGGCTGAGATCGTAACAAAAAAATTAAGAATTCCTGTTATCGGAATCGGTGCTGGTAAACATACAGATGGGCAGGTCCTCGTCTACCACGATATGATCGGCTACGGTTTTCATCATGTACCAAAGTTTGTGAAAACGTATGGAAACGTGAAGGATGTCATGGTAGAAGGACTTTTGAAATATAAAGAAGACGTTAGGACAGAGCAGTTTCCAGAAGAAAGCCACAGCTTTAATATGAAAGCTGAAACGCTTCATTCTCTGTACGGAGGAGTTCAATCGTGAAACAGATCAATTCTATAAAAGACATGCAAAAACGGATCGCTGATGAAAAAAGAGCTGGAAAGATAATAGGATTCGTACCAACGATGGGATATCTGCATGATGGCCACTTATCCTTGATCGAACGTGCGAAGAAAGAATCTGATGTGATCGTTGTCAGCATCTTTGTTAATCCGCTGCAATTCGGGCCAAACGAAGATTTTGACAGATATCCCCGGGATCTTGAAAGCGATCAGAAATTAGCGTTAAAAGCGGGAGCAGATATGTTATTTTTCCCAGATACGAAAGAGATGTACCCCCAAGAATCAATCGTTACGATTTCTGTAAACAAACGAGTGGATGCGCTATGTGGGGAAAGCCGAATAGGACATTTCGACGGTGTGGCGACAGTATTAACGAAGCTTTTTCATATCGTTTCGCCCGATTACGCTTATTTTGGATTGAAAGACGCGCAGCAAGTGGCTGTTATTGAAGGTCTTGTTGAAGACTTTAACTTCCCGATAAAGGTGATCGGATGTGAGACGAAGCGTGAGGCTGATGGACTTGCGATGAGTTCTAGAAACATCTATCTGTCTGACAGTGAAAGACAAGAAGCGGTTCATCTTAGTGAATCTCTAATAAAAGCGAAAAAATGGCTTTTAGAGGGTGATAGTGGTGAGACCGAACAAAAGATGATAAAATACTTGGAGGAACATACGAGCGGTGTTGTAGATTATTGCAAGATTCTTTCGTATCCTGAACTTCTTCCTCCTGCACCCCAATCGAAAAAGTTGATCATTGCTGTAGCTGTAAAATTCAGCAAAGCACGCTTGATTGATAATGTCATCTTAGACAACATTTTAAGCAGAGAAGAAAGCGAGGAAGAAACATGTTCCGTACGTTAATGAAAGGCAAGATCCACCGTGCCACGGTGACTGAATCTAATTTAAACTATGTTGGCAGCATCACGATCGATGAAGATATTTTGGATGCTGTTGATATGATTCCGAACGAAAAAGTTCAGATTGTAAATAATAATAATGGTGCACGTTTTGAAACGTATATTATCCCTGGTAAACGAGGATCTGGTGTGATGTGCTTGAATGGCGCTGCAGCACGTCTCGTGCAAGAAGGGGATGTTGTTATTGTTATTTCCTACGGAATGTATGATGAGACCGAAGCAAGACATCATGTACCGAAAGTTGCGATTATGGATAAGAGCAATCGTGTACAAGAGATGCTCGGAGTTGAACCTGAGGCTACTATTTATTGATTCGATATAAACCAGCCACAGGGGAATGAGGTGAAGGCTATGACACGGCGATTTGTCGTTATCGATTTTGAAACAACAGGAAATTCAGCAGCAAAAGGAGACCGAATTATCCAGATCGGAGCGGTCGCCGTTGAGGCAGGACAGATAACGGACAGATTCTCGACGTTCATCCAGCCAGGCGTTCCCATCCCCCCATTTATTGAGCAATTGACGGGCATCAACGATGAAATGGTGAAAGATGCCCCGTTGTTTGAAGAAGTGGCACCAAAGCTCCTTCAGATGTTGGAAGGAGCTTATTTTGTTGCGCATAATGTTATGTTTGATTATTCGTTTCTGCAAGGTGAACTAGACCATGCTGGCTATTCGCGGCTATCCATGCCGCTGATCGATACGGTTGAGATGTCAAGACTGCTTCTTTTAGGAGCAGACGGCTACCAGCTAGGGATGCTTGCAGATTATTTAGGGTTAGAACACCTTAACCCGCATCAAGCTGACAGTGATGCAGAAGTAACGGCAAGACTTTTGATTCATCTACTAGAAAAGCTAGAAAATCTTCCGCTCGCAACACTTGAGAGGCTCACACCTTTTCTAAAGAAACTTCAAAGTTCTTTAGAAAGCATCGTAGGTGATATGATCGCGGAAAAGTCAGCTTTTTTAGCTGATGAAGAGACATATGATTTTTACCGAAAGCTTGCTCTAAAAAAGAGACCGGATTTCGTACAATCTTCAGACGATGATTTTACAGAGTTTAAAGACGAAGAAGTTCATGATCAGCTGCAGCAGCATATGCAGCATTATGAAGTGCGGAAAAGTCAAGAGAGAATGGTCGAACTCGTGGACGAGGCACTTCATACGAATCAGCACCTTGTGATTGAAGCGGGAACCGGTGTAGGAAAATCGCTCGGTTATCTCATACCGGGTATTCGGCATGCGAAGGAAAAAGACCGGCCGCTTGTCGTTTCTACACACACCGTCCAGCTTCAGCAACAGCTGTTAGAACGCGATGTTCCACTGTTGAAAAGAATTATGCCGTTTGATTTTACAGCGACTCTTCTTAAAGGAAGAAATCATTATCTATGTTTAAGAAAATTTGAACATACGCTGATGGATCATCACGATGACAACTACGATATGAATTTCACAAAAGCGCAACTCATCGTCTGGCTTACAGAAACGGAAACAGGGGATGTAGAAGAACTTTCGATGGCGTCAGGCGGAAAGCTGTTTTGGAACACGGTCAAAAGTGATGCCAATTCTTGCTTGAACCATAGATGTCCTTGGTTCTCCAGATGTTATTATCACAAGCAGCGGAGAGCCGCTCATGAATCAGATCTTGTGATCACGAACCATGCTTTGTTGTTTACTGACTTAAAGTCTGATAATCAACTGCTGCCCGCTTATAAAGAAGTTGTCTTGGATGAGGCGCATCATGTAGAAGAAGTTGTGAGCGATCATTTTGGAAAAGAGACGGATTATTTTTCATTCGTTAAGCTCTTAGATCGTCTATCGCAGACGGATGGAGACGGAATGATGAATACGTTTAAGGAGATCTGTGATCTTCTTGAGGTTCCAAAATACGAACATCATCTCGCCAATTGGGATACGCTTTTTTCTGATGTGAAGAATGAGCTTGATGAGATTTTCAAACAGATCAAGAACATCTGTTTACGCAAAGCAAAATCATCTCGTTCCACAGAGTTAACGAAATTAACGCTACGTTATACAAAACAGGATATCGAAGCTGCCGCTTGGGAACCAGTTTTAGAGATGGAAGCACGCGCACGTCAGTTTATGGGTGATCTTGTGAAACCTGTAAAACGTGTTTTGAAGAGCTTTGATCAGTACGAAGAACATCTAACAGTCCAGCAAAAAGGGTTCTTAGTCGATCTAGAAGGCATCTTAAACGATCTGCAAGATGAGATGACAGATCTTCATCACTTATTGTCTTGCCCGTTATCTGAAGAAGTATACTGGATGGAAGCAGAATCAAAAGGTCCGAGACATGCAGTTACACTCTTTGCGAAGCCGGTTGAGATCGATCAGATTCTAGCTGATAAGTTCTTTGGTAAGAAGAGCTCGGTCGTGCTCACTTCTGCGACGATGAGTGTGAAAAACAGTTTCCGTTATTTGAGTGAGAGACTTGGACTTTTAGACTTTGGTCCGATCAGCGCACAGCTGCCTTCACCATTTCAATATGAACAACAAGCGAAGCTGATGGTGCCAACTGACATTCCGCTCATTAATGAAGTGGATCAAAAAACGTTCGTTAAAAAAATCTCGTCTTCTCTGTACGAGATCGCGAAAGTAACGAAAGGACGCATGCTCGTTCTGTTTACTTCGTACGAGATGTTAAGAGAGACACATGGAGCGTTTAAAAGTTTGATGGATGCCGAAGAGTTCGTATTGATCGCACAAGGCGTTGACTCTGGAAGCCGGGCGCGTCTCACAAAGAACTTCCAGCGATTTGATAACAGCATACTGTTCGGGACGAACAGTTTTTGGGAGGGAATCGATATTCCAGGTGACGATCTTTCCTGCCTCGTGATCATCCGACTTCCGTTTACACCGCCAGATCAGCCTGTGATGGCCGCGAAAAGTGAGAAATTGAAAGCAGAAGGCGGAAATCCGTTCTATGACCTTTCTCTTCCGCAAGCGATCATACGCTTTAAGCAAGGATTCGGCCGTTTGGTAAGAAGCAGTCGAGATAAAGGTGCCGTGTTCGTGTTCGACCGAAGAATGATCGAGACAAGATACGGAAAATCCTTCATTCAATCGCTGCCAAAGCTGCCGGTATCGATCAAACCGATCGATGAACTCGTATCAGAACTGGATGATTGGATGGAATAAAATGAAAGAAGAAGCAGATTTTTTGCTTCTTCTTTTTTTTGTTGATTGAGATTCTTACTTGTTTCTTCATTGAAAAGTTGAATGGAGCGTAAGGTTGCCGACTCCTATGGGACGAGCGGTCAGGTGGAGTCTCCTAATGGCGCAAAGCGGCAGGAGGCTCAACGTTCGCCCCATGGAAAGCGTGCAACCTGGAGCGGAAGTCAACAGCATTCATAACAAACGTTCGATCGACTGTCACAGAATCATGCTTTTGAGTAGTTCAAAGCGAGACAAAGCTCATCAGTTCTTTGAACGAGAAGGCTTTGATGGTTCTGTTAGTAGAGGCTTAAAAAAATATTTGTAGGGCATTAACTTTAAAAATCAATCATCTCTTTCTACTAGAGATGATTTTCTTTTTGAAACCAAATAGTTACGTTTCTTATTTTTTTAGGGCGTTTTTTTGGCTCTTTATATGTTCCTAATAATAACCAAACAAACTTGGCTCACAGCTTTTTGTTGATAGACAAGCTTTCCCTCTTTGGCATGTATCTTGCATTAAATTAAATGAATTTTCAAAAAATATTTTAGATTCTCTTGTAGAAGTAGATTTTTTGAAGAGATGTCTATGAATGGAGGAGAAATAATATCTTGAACAAAAAATGGATGTCAGTAACGTTGGCAATGACGCTTGGTCTATCACTGACACTGCCAACAATGAGCTCAGCTAAAAGCAAGGACGATTGGAAAGGAAACCTTGTGATTGCAGGTGGTGCATTAGGCAGTAGCAATAAGGAAGTGTATAACGAATTTATCAGCCTGGCTGGAGGTAAGAAAAAGGCCAAAATTGGAATCATACCGGCAGCAAGCAGTTCCTTAAAATCTTCACAAAGTTTTAAAACAGATCTCATTACATATGGTTTACATGAGCATCAGATCGAGATCGTTCCTCTAGCAAATCAAGATTTCAGCGGTACGCCAGAAGATGAATCAAAATGGAAAAAAAACGCAAACAACAAAAAAATAGCCAAAAAGATTGAGAATTATAGTGCGATCTGGTTTGTTGGTGGAGATCAGCTTCGAATTACAGATACATTAGTAAAACCAAATGGGCATAGGACGAAAGCGTTAGACGCGATTTGGAAGATGTATAAGGAAGGCGGGGTCATAGGAGGAACGAGTGCTGGTGCAGCCATCATGAGAGAAGTGATGATTACGGGTGGTGACAGCTTAGGCGCACTAAACAAAGAATTTGTTATGAAGAATAACCTGAAATCAGGTAAAGAATACGAACCAGTGCATCTTGAAAAAGGGCTCGGATTCTTTAAGTATGGCATTGTAGATCAGCATTTTGATGAACGTGCACGTCTTGGCAGATTGGTGATGACAGCTCTAAAAGAGAAATCAAAGAAACCATTTGCTTATGGTGTTGATGAAGATACGGCTCTTATCGTGAACAACAAACAACGAACAGTAAAGATAGTCGGAAGAAGCGGCGTATCTGTTGTTGATGTTAGTAGTGCGAAGGTGATTGATTCTGATAGAGCACATTTTCAAGATGTTTATATCAGCCATCTCGTTTCAGGCGATGCCTTGAATGTTTCTACTAAAGAATTTTTCATAAGCGATCATAAAGATGAGACGAACGAATATGAGTATTACGAATTCAGGCCACTTGATGCAACAGGAGTTTTTACTTCTTATGGAAGGTTGAAAGAATATCTCTCGTATTCCCTGATTGATAATACGACAACGGATGCTGTGAAAAGTTATTTGTACGATTCTAAAGGGGAAGGATTTCAGCTTACTTTTAGAAAAACGGAAAACACAAAAGGCTATTGGGGTTATAAAGACGGCCAAAAAGACGATTATTCTTTTACAAACGTTGCTTTTGATGCAGCCCCTAAAAAGGTAAGTTTCAAAAAGAACGAGAATGCATTCACTGAGTACAAAAAGTCTTCATTTATGCCTCCAGTCATCGATCGCTCGGAACCGGTTAAAGGAAACCTGTTGATTGTTGGAGGTGCTTTAGGAAGCAGCAATCAGGACGTGTATAATAAGTTCATTGATCTTGCTAAACAAAAAGGAGATTCCAGAGTCGGAATCATACCTGCTGCAAGCTCTAGTTTAGTTACATCTAAGGCATTTAAAGAAGACCTCGTCCGATACGGGATGTTACCAGAGAATATTGAGATTCTTCCTCTTGCTGTAACTGACGACAAAAAAACACCGGACGATGAATCAAAATGGGCTGATTTAAATAAGAACGATCAAGAACTTGCAAAGAATGTTGAGAGACTAGATGCGGTATGGTTTGTAGGTGGAGATCAGACAAAGATCACAGATTCGTTATTGAACAAGAACGGAACAAATTCAAAAGTATTGAACGCGATTTGGAAGACGTATAGAAACGGAGCAGTGCTTGGTGGAACGAGTGCTGGGGCAGCGATAATGACTGATGTAATGATTGCTGGTGGAGGCAGTCATGATACATTAGCATCAGGGTTTACGAATACGTATGACGGAATGCTGCAACAAGAGGGAGGACCTGGTTATCTAGAACGAGGGCTCGGGTTTTTTGAACACGGCATCATTGATCAGCACTTTGATAACAAAGCACGTCTTGGACGATTGATCGCGGTGGCAGATGAAAAAGGTGAACCTAAGAATTTATCATATGGTATAGATGAAGACACGGCCCTTGTCATATATAACGAAGAGAAAAAAGCAGAAGTTGTTGGAAGAGGTGGCGTAACGTTAGTCGATCTGTCTCAACAGCTAAAAAGTCCAGATCTTGGGCAAAGCCAATTTAAGAATATTAAACTATCTTGGATCAATCAAGGAGACATGCTCGATCTAAGAACGAAGAAGATAATCATTAACGAGAAGAAAGAAAGCACGAAGGGTTACGAGTATTACGAACATATCGTCCCGCCTCATTCAGGTGTATTGAGTCCACACGGTATGTTAAACAAATTCATCTCTTACAATCTAGTTGATAATGCTGGAGCGGAGAATGTAAAAAGCTACAGTTTTAATAACGGAAAAGGATTTGAGTTGAACTTTCGTAAGAACGAAGAAACAGAAGGTTATTGGGGATATACGGATGGGCAGAAAGACGATTATTCTTTCGTGAATGTCATTCTTGATATCACTCCGGTAAATGTAAAAATCGATTCAAAAAAATGATCATCTCTATTCGTGACCGACCATCATTTATATCTGGTCGGTTTCGTTATGTTTATTTCTCATTAAAGGAAGCTAGCTAGTTTACAAAGTAAGTCGAAAACAAAGTCATTTTTCCTTCTTATTAAAGGATTCTAAAGTACCTTTTTCGCTAATTTTCTGCTATAGTAAACAAGGAAAAGATCGATGTAAGAGGAGGAAGAACCGTGGAAAGCAAAATTGAAGTTCTTTCGACGCTAAAGGTGGACAAGTCGAGTGACTTGTATAAAGTAGTATCTGAACTGAACAAAACATTAAAGCATCAAGATTTAATGTTTGGACTCGCGTTAGATGACGAAAATAAAAATAAGATGATTTTTACGATCTATCGCACATAGGAAGGCTTAAATATGGGAAAAAAGTGGATACTTGTTATTATTGGCATTCTGATCTTAGCAAGCTGGCAAGCTTATTATCTGTTTAATGGTGTTCAAGCAAAGCCAGCTAAAAAAGAAGCTGAAGCGGTTGAGATCGCGAAGAAAGAAGAGGACCTCGTCTCTATTACGAATGTGGATCACTTTTACAAGAATGAGACGTATTATGTAGTAGAAGGCAAGGATAAAAAAGGCACAAACAAGATCGTTTGGGTCGATAAAGACAAAAAGGTAACCTCTTTGAACGCGAAAGAAGGACTTTCAGAGAAACAGATCCTGAATTATGTAAAACAGAACCATGATGCGAAGACGATCGTCGACAGCCGTTTAGGGATGGAAGACGGCATTCCGTTATGGGAAGTGGTCTATTACGACACGAAGGATCGGTACACGTATTTTTACGGTTATTTTGAAAGTGGTGAGCGATACGAGATCTATCGTCTGAAAGAATCAGATCAATAGAAATCAGATGAATAAAAACGTGGAGGGATTTAGTAGTATGAAGCTTGCAAAACGTGTGGAGGCATTGACTCCTTCAACAACTCTGGCAATCACAGCAAAGGCAAACCAATTAAAGGCAGAAGGGCACGATGTAATCGCACTAGGTGCAGGTGAACCTGACTTTAATACACCGATACATATTATTGAAGCGGCTTATGAGTCTATGAAAGAAGGACACACAAAATATACGGCTTCCGGTGGACTTTTATCATTGAAAAAAGCGATCGTAAACAAGCTGAAGCAAGATCAGGGGTTAACGTATGAAACGTCTGAGATCATCGTTAGTACAGGAGCGAAACATTCGTTGTATTCTCTTTTTCAAGCGATCCTTGATGAAGGAGACGAAGTGATTATCCCTATACCGTATTGGGTGAGCTATCCTGAGCAGGTGAAACTCGCAGACGGTACGCCAGTTTATTTAGAAGGAAAAGAAGAGAATGGATTCAAGATCACAGCTGAAGACTTGAAAAATTCGATCACAGAACAAACGAAGGCACTGATTCTAAACTCACCGAGCAATCCGACTGGATCTCTGTATTCGGCTGATGAACTGCGTGCGATCGGTGAAGTTTGTCTAGAGCATGATGTGTTGATCGTGTCTGATGAAATCTATGAAAAGCTCGTTTATGGCGGAGTGAAGCACACGTCGATCGCAGAGCTTTCACCTGAACTTAAGAAACAGACGATCATCATCAACGGTCTCTCTAAATCTCATGCGATGACCGGCTGGAGAATTGGTTTTGCAGCAGGTGACGCTAAGATCATCAAAGCGATGACGAACTTAGACAGTCATAGTACATCAAATCCGACAACTACCTCTCAGCACGGTGCACTTGCAGCCTATAACGGCACACAAGAACCTGTTGAAGAGATGCGTCAAGCGTTTGAAGAGCGCATGAACAAAGTGTACGACCGTCTGATCACGATTCCTGGCATCACATGTGTAAAACCGAACGGTGCGTTCTATCTGTTCCCGAACGCTACAGAAGCGGTAAGCATGACAGGATTCAACTCTGTTGATGAGTGGGTAGAAGCTCTTTTAGAAGAAGAAAAAGTAGCTTTAGTACCAGGTTCAGGATTTGGTGCGCCTGATAACGTGAGACTTTCTTATGCAACGAGCCTTGATACGATTATGGAAGCTTTAGATCGCATCGAACGTTTTATCAACTCAAAACGCAAGTAATGATTGATTTTTAGAAAGTTCTCCTTCATAATTTTTTTTGGTAGATATTGATAACGTACAGTGGAGGTACACAGAGTGAAAACAACGATTAATAAGCTTAGTGAACACGTAGGCAAGACCGTAAAGATCGGTGCTTGGCTCTCTAATAAGCGTTCTTCAGGTAAGATCGCTTTCTTACAGCTTCGCGATGGATCTGGATTCGTACAAGGTGTTGTCGTAAAGAGTGAAGTTGGTGATGAGATCTTTGCTAAAGCAAAAGGACTTACGCAAGAATCCAGTCTTTACGTAACGGGTACGGTTAAAGAGGACGAGCGTTCAGCTCTAGGTGTAGAACTTGAAGTAACAGATGTTGAAGTGCTTCATCAAGCTGTAGACTACCCGATCACACCGAAAGAACACGGAACAGAGTTCTTGATGGATCACCGTCACCTTTGGATTCGTTCTAAGCGTCAGCACGCGATCTTAAAGATCCGTAACGAGATCATTCATGCCGTTAACGAGTTCTTCTACAACAACGACTTTGCAAAAGTAGATCCTCCGATCTTAACAGGAAGTTCTGCTGAAGGAACGACATCATTGTTCCATACGAAGTACTTTGAAGAAGATGCGTATCTTTCACAAAGTGGACAACTCTACATGGAAGCGGCAGCGATGGCACTTGGAAAAGTGTACTCGTTCGGTCCGACGTTCCGTGCAGAAAAATCGAAGACTCGCCGTCATTTGATCGAGTTCTGGATGATCGAGCCTGAGATGGCTTTCGTTGAACACGAAGAATCCCTTGAGATTCAAGAGCAGTTCATCTCACACATCGTTCAATCTGTGATCAAACGCTGTGAGAACGAGCTGAAGACACTTGGACGTGACATCTCTAAACTAGAGAACGTTAAAGCGCCTTTCCCTCGCGTTTCTTATGACGATGCGATCAAGATGCTAAAAGAAAAAGGATTTGACGATATCGACTGGGGAGACGACTTCGGTGCGCCGCACGAGACAGCGATCGCGGAAAGCTTCGACAAACCTGTCTTCATCACGAACTATCCGAAAGACATCAAAGCGTTCTACATGAAGCCAGACCCTAACCGTGAAGATGTTGTACTTTGTGCAGATCTTATCGCTCCTGAAGGATACGGAGAGATCATCGGTGGAAGCCAACGTATCGATGACCTTGCCCTTATGGAGCAGCGTTACGAGGAGCACGGTTTAACTGACGATGCTTACAAATGGTACTTAGAACTTAGAAAATACGGAAGCGTTCCTCATTCAGGGTTCGGTCTTGGATTAGAGCGTACAGTAGCATGGATCTCTGGAGCGGAGCACGTTCGTGAAACGATCCCATTCCCACGTCTATTGAACCGTCTATATCCTTAATAAATTTTAAAATCTCCCTGTTATGCGGGGAGATTTTTTTTGTTGTTTTAGAAGGTGTAGTAAGTGTGGGGAAAAACGTGCAATTGAGTCGTACTGAGTAAGAATTAAGCCGTTTTTAGATGCAATTAAGTCTAGAATAAAAAAATTAAGTCAAAATCGAACCCAATTAAGTCAAAAAAAGAAAATAAAGGCCGTTCTGCAAATTTCGACAAGCGCCTAGTCTTAGTTCATGAACTTTAAAAACTGCTTTTTTCTCAACATTCACCAGTACAGTGAAAATAAAAAAGCTAGTTATTTATGCTATAATGTAGCAAGAGGTGTTTTAGTGATGAACGGTAATTTATTTGAACGATGGATGGCTGAAGGATCAATCAGCATCCCTAATATGTTAATGAAAACGTACAAACAGATCGGTCTATCAGACAACGAATGCATGTTGTTTATACAGCTTCATGTTTTTATAGAATCAGGAAACTACTTTCCGACACCTGTCGAGCTATCTGAACGGATGTCCGCTTCGAGTGACGAAGTGTCTGCTATGCTGCGAACACTAATCGGCAGAGGTGTGCTTGGCATGGATCAGTTCGAAGATAAAGAAAAAGGCGTCTATTTTGAGGCTTACACGCTTCAGCCACTTTGGAACAGACTTCTTCAAAGCTTGAAAGAAGAAGAGCAGGAGAAAAAAGAGGTACATAAGGAGCATCAGGAACAGAACGTGTTTGTTCGATTCGAAAAAGAGTTTGGTCGTCCTTTATCTCCGATGGAGCTTGAAACACTTAAGATTTGGATGGACGAAGATCAGCAATCTCCAGAGTTGATTCTTTCTGCGTTAAAAGAGTCCGTTTTATCTGGAAAGCTGAACTTCCGATATATTGATCGTATTTTATTCGAGTGGAAGAAAAATGGCATTACAACTACTGAAGCAGCTAAAACGTATGGTGAAAAATTTAGAGTCAGACAGCTGCAAAGAACGGGGATACAAGAGCAGCCTCGTAACGATACTGGTATCAAACGGCCCCAATACAACTGGCTGGAATCGTAATACATGAAAAGGCCTTATACGCTAAGGTCTTTCTTTTTATAACAGGAGGTTACGTAAACGTGTTAAACAAAGCACAGATTCAATTTTGTTTAGAGCAGATCGAGGATATGTTTCCAGATGCTCATTGCGAACTTCACCACTCGAACCCGTTCGAGCTGACGATCGCGGTGCTTCTGTCTGCGCAATGTACGGATGCACTCGTTAATAAAGTCACACCGAAGCTTTTTGAAAAATATAAAACACCGCAAGATTATCTGAACGTTACGATAGAAGAGCTGCAGGACGATATCCGGTCGATCGGTCTGTACCGAAACAAGGCAAAGAACATCCAAAAGCTGAGTGAGCTCGTTATAAACGAGTACGGAGGAGAGATTCCGAAAGATCGAGATGAACTGACGAAACTGCCTGGTGTAGGACGAAAAACGGCAAACGTTGTAGTATCTGTCGCTTACGACGTTCCTGCTATCGCAGTCGACACGCACGTTGAACGGGTTTCGAAGAGGCTAGGCATCTGCAAATGGAAAGACTCTGTCCTGCAGGTAGAAGAAACATTGATGAAGAAGATTCCAAAATCGCTTTGGGGCGCTACTCATCACAGATTGATCTTCTTTGGAAGATATCACTGCAAAGCACAAAATCCAAACTGCCCAGAGTGTCCACTTCTCTCCATCTGTCGAGAAGGTAAGAAGCGGATGAACCAAAAAGAGAAGAAGCTGACTCAGAAAAGATAGCTAAGAGCCAAACCGTAACGCATGCAGTTACGGTTTTTTGTTGTCTTTGAGTTTGGTAGAGTGTGAATGATATTCGGGACTCATAGTGGTATTTAGTGTGGTGAGGTTGTCGTGATTTGCCGACTCGTTGATATATAGTGAAAACTCGCCGTATTATCGTCCAACCTCGTGGTATTATCAACAATATTTCGATGGAAGTATACGTGCCCACCCTACAATCAACTATTTTAAAAAACCTCACAGTATTACTTGCGAAACCTAAATTTTGCACAAAAACCCCATATGTACAAGCAATCACTCTCTTTCTACATACCCTATAGAAAGGAGTGATGTTTTTGTGTCATATTCAATCACATATGACTATATTAAGTTAGGTAATGCAAGACCAGGTACAAAGCTAGACGGGCCATTCTTTGGAGTAGCTCATGATACAGGAAATCCAGGAACTTCGGCCAGAAGCAACCGAAACTATTTTAACAACCAACAACCGAGTGCGAGCGCTCATGTTTTTATAGATGATAAAGAGATCCTTGTGATCATTCCGCTTGATGAAAAAGCATACCATGTTCAGTATGGAACTCAGTTAGACAACGTGCGTTTTGGCCGAGAATCAAATGATGCAGCGATTGGTGTTGAACTCTGCTGGGGAGGCGGGATCAATTTTCAAGAAGCGTATAGAAGATATGTCTGGTTCTGGGGTTATCTTTGTAAAAGTTACAACTGGAGACCACAAGAAAAGATCGCGAGCCACAAACAATTAGATCCAGGGCGAAGAACCGATCCCGATAACGCGTTGAATCGTTATGGAATCACCTTTAATCAGTTCCTAAAAGATGTGGAGAATTCTATATCCAATCAAACAATTCCAACACCAGCACCGAAACCTTCACCTCAACCAACACCAGGGACTAATAATAGTATTCTGAAAAATGGGGACACAGGTCAAAGAGTGAGAGATCTTCAGAACAAACTTAAACGAGCAGGTTACTCTCTTGCAGCAGATGGCGTTTACGGTCCAAATACAGAGAACGCCGTTAGATCATTTCAAAGAAAATACAATCTGACGGTTGATGGAATTGCAGGCCCAAACACATTAAATAAACTTAATGCTGTTTTAACGCAACCAACCAAACCAACTCAACCTGCACCGCCAAAATCAAGTAACTCAAACGGAAGTGCTGTAGTTCCTTATCCAGGATATGTAATTAAAAGAGGTTCAACGGACTCAGCAAACATAAGCAGAATACAGCGTGCTTTAAATATTTCAGCAGATGGTAACTTTGGTCCACAAACAGAATCAGCTGTAAAAGCTTATCAAAAAAGAAAAGGACTAGCTGTAGACGGAATCGTTGGACAAGCCACTTGGAACACACTGTTTTAAAGAGGTACAATAACTGTAGATAAGAGATTATCTTCTTTTGATAAGCTCTTTTTTTTTGTATACAGAGCGGAGGCGTTTTAGATGAAAGAGACTATGGAAAACATTTTTATAGAGTGGAATGAGAGGTCAAAGGAAATTGCGTTGCACTTTAAGAATCGTAACAGACAAAAAGCAAAAGAACCAATGAAATTCTTCTTACAACAGCTTTTGAAAACGTTCTATCTCGGAAATGGAATGCAGCCTGATGATCTGATGAATTATAAAGACGATCTGAAGGGATTCAAGCATCTACCTGTAAACGCGATCGAGCGGCTTTCGTTCATCGAAGATCAGCCAGATCACTATCAATCATACATACAGCTTAGTGAGTTATTTTCTGAATGGGAAAAGAAAAGTGTCATATTAAAAAAGCGCAGTACATAAGGACAAGACACTTGGACATATGATGATGACATGAGACGTTTTTTAGGAGGGGTATCATGCAGATTCATGTGGTGAAACGGGGCGATTCTCTTTGGAGACTTTCGCAGTACTATAAATTGCCGTGGCAGGAGCTCGCTACAGTTAATCGATTGTCAGATAAAGACGTGCTAACAGTAGGACAGACACTTTTCATTCCAACACCTTTTACGTATACCGTTCAGCCTGGTGATTCATTAGAGGAGATCGGAGACAGGATTGGTGTAACTGTCGCACAGCTACAGCAGGCAAATCCCGGTGTGACTGACAGCAACCTCCGACCAGGAACGCAACTGAACGTACCGCAGCGTACGAAGAAAACAATCGTAACGAACGCGTTTGCCGAGCCTAATCCAAAAGCTCAAGCAAATTTTGATGCCGCTGCAAGAGCGCTCACGTACATCACGCTTTTCAGCTATGAAGTGAACGAGAAAGGTGTATTCAAACCACTGAATGATTCTGAGTTCTTAAAAGATGCGAAAAATAAAAACGTACGACCGATCATGGCCATCACGAACATCAAAGACGGCGAATTCAGTGAAGAAGTGGGGACGGCGATCCTAACGAAGAAAGAGATTGCAGATAAAGTGATAAACGAATCCTTACGTATCATGAAGCAAAAAGGATATGAAGGGATCTCGGTAGATTTTGAATACTTAGGAAAACAAAACAAAGAAGCTTACAATCAGTTCCTAAGAACGCTAACAGAGAAGATGCATCAGGAAAACTTTATCGTCATGACTGCGGTTGCTCCAAAAATCTCTGGCACTCAAGAAGGCGAATGGTATGAATCCCATGACTATAAAGCACATGGAGAGATCGTAGATTATGTTATCCTGATGACGTACGAGTGGGGATACAGCGGAGGACCGCCAATGGCAGTTAGCCCGCTTCCATCTGTAAAAAAAGTGCTCGACTATGCAGTAAGTGTGATCGATCCGAAGAAGATTCTGATGGGCATCAATCTGTACGGTTATGACTGGACATTACCGTATAAACCGGGCGGTGAGTTTGCGAAAGCATTAAATCCGGTTCAAGCGACTCAGCTGGCAGGAAAGCGGCAGTCTGCCATTAAATACTCAAGAAAAGATGAAGCTCCTTATTTCCGTTATTGGGATAAACAGAAGAAAGAGCATGTGGTATGGTTTGAAGATCTTCGAAGTATGAGAGCAAAGTTTGACGTAGTCGATCAGTACGGCTTTGCCGGTGTAAGCTTTTGGAACCTCTCGTTTGGTTATCCTGTATTTTGGAACTATTTGCTTGATCGGTATAACATAAAATAGGTGTTCTGAAAAACAGCAGTAGATTGCCATGACTCTTATGAGAATAAAAAAGATCCGCCAGCTAAAAGTTGCTGACGGATCTTTTTTATTTATTGACCGAGAGGAGGGACGAGGCCTCCACCGTTTCCACCATTTTGTTGCCTGCCTCCGTTTTGACCTGGAGGTGTTGGTGTTGTACCAGGCTCACCTTCTGCAGGTGGCTCTGTTCCAGGCTCTTGGCCTGGAGGAGTGCCCGGTTGTTCGCCTTCACCGCCTCCTTGATCTGGAGGAGTACCAGGTTCACCTTCTGCAGGTGGCTCTGTACCAGGCTCTTCTCCCGGAGGAGTACCCGGCTGTTCGCCTTCACCCTCACCAGGCGGTGGCTCTTCACCTTCAGGGCCTTCGATCGTAATCGATGTTCCTGCTGGTTCGCTTTCTGTGTTGTTCTCACTGTCGATCGCTATGACTTGGAACGAATATTTACCTGGAGCAGGAGCTGGAACAACGAACTTCGTATCGTTGATCGTTGCACGTTCCTGCATCGGTCCATCGTTATAGCTTGCGAGAACTCTAAAGGTTACACCTTTTTTCTTACCATATTTCCATTTAACTTCGATCTCGTTCTTATCTTCGTTGTACTTCGCTTCAAGGCCATCGATAGAAGAAGGTTTTTCATAGCTATCACTGATGCCAGGAAGGTCAGTTCCTTTAACGAAAAGCTCGATGATCTTTTCAGAATCAGGTGTGAACTCACTTGCTCGTTTACCTGTTCCTTTTTCCATCGCGACTTCTGTTACGGATTTTGGCTTCTTGAAGTCGGTATTCTTATGATCTAACTCGCTCATGATATCACGGAAGATCTGCTTCGAATAATCCGCTTCATTGTCGTTTAGATATAGACCCTCTTTTAAGTCAGCATAACCTGTCCAAACGGCAGCCGTATAGCTAGGAGTATAGCCTGCCATCCAAGCATCCTTCGTTGCACCATCAGGAAGGCCGTATTTATCTCGATCGTCTTTAGAGTAGTTTGTCGTACCCGTCTTACCCGCTAAGTTAAGTCCGCTAACGTTCGCTTCACGACCAGTACCTCTATCCATAACATCTTTTAGCATATCTGTAATCATATAAGCGGTGTAATCTTTCATCGCCGCTTTTGGTTCTGAATCCACTTCGATCACGCGACCATCAGGGAATTCGACCTTACGGATCGTTGTTGGTTTTGAATAGATTCCTCCGTTACCAAACGATGTATAAGCACCAGCTAGTGTAAGAGGGGAGATTCCTTTTTCAAAACCACCAATTGCATAAGATGGATATGTTGTGTCAGGATCTAAGTCGAATCCTAACTTATTAGCAAAATCAGTTGCTTCTTCAGCCCCAACTTCTTGGAACGCACGAACAGCAGTCGTATTCTTTGATTCTACGAGTGCTTGACGCATAGAGATATCGCCAACGTTTCGGTCGTTAAAGTTGTTGATCGTAATGTCTTTCAATTCTACCGGTTCATCTTTTAAGATATAACCCGTGTTCCACTTTTTGTTTTCAATCGCAGGACCATAATCAAGGATCGGCTTTATCGTTGACCCCGGCTGACGATTAATTTTAGAAGAGAAATAGTTACTTAATTCATTTCCACGACCACTTCCCACTGCTCGGATCGCGCCAGTCTTTGTGTCTAGTAACGCAACACCTGATTGAAGAACTTTGTTTTCATTCTCTAATTTTGCTCTTAATACGTCTTCAGTCGTTTGCTGTGCTTTTGTGTCTAAGTTCGTATAGATCTTAAGTCCAGAAGAGTAGATATCTGCTTCTTCAAGTCCTTCGATATCTTTCAAATCATCGATAACTTGTTTGATATAAGCATCATAAGGACGTGTTTCGGTTTTTAAACTACCTTCATCGATCATATCTTTAACTGGAATACTCTTAGCTTTATCCGCTTCTTCTTTTGTAATGAATTTATGCTGAGCCATTAGATTCAATACAACGTTACGGCGATGTTCAGCTTCTTTAGGATTTACAAGCGGGTTGTAGTAACTAGGTGCTTTTGGCAGACCAGCTAATAGTGCCGCTTCCTGTACTTCAAGCTCGCCAACATCTTTGTTGAAATAAACTTTTGCTGCTGTTGCGATTCCGAATGCTCTATTACCAAAGAAGATCTTGTTTAAGTACATCTCTAAGATTTGATCTTTAGAGTACTTTTGTTCTAATTGGACAGAAAGATATGCTTCACGAATCTTACGTGTAAGAGACTTTTCATTTGTTAAAACCGTATTTTTAATAACCTGCTGAGAGATAGTACTCGCACCTTCTGCTCCAAATCCTTCTCTTACGTTAGCGAAGGCTGCACCAGCGATACGTCGTACGTCTATACCACTATGTTCACGGAACCGCACATCTTCTGTCGCAATAAATGCGTTCTGTACATGTTCAGGAATCTCATTGATCTTCACTCGAATTCGTTTCTCATCACCTGCGACGAGTGCTGCTTCATCGTCGTTCATATCCATAATCTTAGAGGATACAGGTGTTTCAAGTTTCTTAGGATCTAATTTAGGAGAAGTAGCGGCAATAACGCCGATCGTTAACAGTCCTAAAACGCCTAATATAAGAGCAAGGATTAAAAGGGTCTTCTTCCAATTGCGTCCTCGTCTCGGTTTTTTTGTTTTTGATTTATTTGCCGGTTTGGAACTATCACTCGATTGTCTGCGTTCCATACGGCTTCGGTAATCTTTTGACATTGTTTTACCAACCTTTCAACTTCATAAAAAAATGAACACGTTCAATTATTCGACGGCATTTGACAATTTATGAACGACTAAAAATAGACAGAATCTACCACTTGTAAGTAATTAAGCCGAGGTTGATACCCGATAGTAATAGAATGTCCTTTTTCCTCGATTTCAGCCTTTGGTATAGATTTTCTGCCTTCCCTCTGTTCTTTCCAAAACGTGATCAAGTGGGAACTGTCGAATAAATAGCTCTCATCTGTTGCGGAGAAACGAAGGATGACGAACGAGATCCCATCATGATCTAAGATGTGCTGCATATGAAGTAACTGATGTTCATGAAAGTTCTTTAGTGGGAAGCTCGTCTTATTCTTTGTTTCTTTTGCCTCAAAGTCAATGTATCTTCCTTTATACACCCCATTGTAGTCTGTCGTGGAAGCGAGTTTAAAGTATGCTTCTCGAATGACAGCGGCAGATCGTTTTGGATACTCTACATTTACGATCTGAACCGGAGTAGGTTTCTTATGGATGATCGCTTGATTGGTTAAAAGATAATATTCGTTGCTCTGATTGATATCATCTTCTAACGACATTCCTCTGTTGCTGTACGAAATATCCTTTTTGATAGAAGATGAAGATTGTTTTTTCACGATAGAAGTCACTTTCTTACCGTTTGGATAATGAAAGGTGCCCATGATTCATCTCCTTTACAACGAAAGATGGCTATGCGCATGAACAAACGATACACATAGCCGTTAGATGTTTACTTTTTTAGTAGTCGAGAAAGTTCTTCTTCTACAAAGCCCATGACGACTTCTTTTGAGTCCTCCGTTTCAATAACGGTTACAGGAGTTGCAGAAGCGCCGAGATCGATCACTTCTTTCATATAGGCTTGCGATTTACGAATATCTCGTTCTTCAAAAGGAATCTCGTTTGCTTTTAGCCACTCTTTTTCTGCAAAGCATGGAGGGCACGTTTCTTGTGTATAAAGTATTACTGTCTTCGCCAAAGGTCTATGCCTCCTTTTTCCAAATACATCTTACATAACCATTAGTTTACTCTTTTTTCTTATATGACACAAATATTTTATAACACGGAAGCAAACGATAGAAAATAGGACAAAAGCATGGAGGAAGAGCGTGGTACAGCATAATGAGGATATCATTCAACACATTTTGAGACGTACGAATTCACAAAATCGTGACAATATTTCACGTACCGTAAGCTATGCCACATTTTTTAAGAACAACCCTGAGATCAGGTGGGCGATGCTCGCAAGTCTTGTTTCGAGAAATGCAGGTTACAGCATGTGTGACTTAAAAGGGGACTGGTTGCCTAGGCTGTTGTCTAAAGATACTAGAAAGCATTTATTCCTAACGTATGAACGCGCAAACTGGCTGATCTTTCAGGATGCGTATCCCCAGCTTTTGATCTATGAGTATTCGAAAAAAAAAGAAGAGCCTAATTTTCATCTGCTCAGATACTTTGGGGTTTCTTCATTTATGGTTCATGAGTGGGAAAGATTCTGGAAAGAGAAAGATCTGAAGAGAATTTGCACGTCACTAATCATTAATGAACAACACGTGATCGAAAAGCCGGTAATAGAGGATGGGTTTTACAAAAAGAGAATCTTTTCTAAGGTGCCGTTTCTCTTACAAGATTATATGCATTTTAGTACCGTACTTTTTCCTTTAGAGAGTGGGGAAGTGATAGGAATTTCCGTTCATGGATTTAAAAAGACAAAAAATAGGATCGAAACAGGTAAAAAACTGTATACCATCTTGTTTGAGTCAGAGTGGAGTGAAGAGATTCTTTCTTTTGCAGATAAAGTCACTCATACAGGATCAAGACATGATTTTGAAGCCTATGTCTATCCCGGTAAAAAAAGAGAGACTCCTTTTTTACGTATCGCGTTTCCGATCATCGAACACCATAGGTCTAAAACAAAAGACTGGTATCAAAAAAGAGTAAACACTGAAAAGTTTTATGAACCGATCGAACCATTGCACCGGGTCGTGTTAACAGATTGGTATAAACAAAAGCAAAGGCAGCTGAAAATAGGAATCCTCTTAAAAGAGTGGATGTTGCATGCATAAAAGAAGACGGCTTTTTTGAGCCGTCTTTACTTGTTTATGTGCTAGGAATATCAGGGCCGTTCAGCTTTTTGTCACCATAGCCTGTGCTGTTCTTTTGCTCTCTTTTTTGAGTACCAGTTTCTTCTTGAGATGTATACTGATCCTGCTGCTTTTGCTGTTTGCTGTCTTGGTTCATTTTGGCACCTCCTTTTTGTATCACCTGAACTGTCCTTAGTTTTGGTGCTGTTGCGACTGAATATACAAACAATCAACAAAATGAGTGTCGAAATTGTAGTGATTCCGTTGTATTCCACTTTCTTTGCCGAATGAAAACTAGTTTTGTCAGGTGTGAAGGGGATGTGAAGATGATGCTAGAAAATAGTACTCACAAGAAAACGGGGAGGGATTCATGATGGAAATGGTGTTGATGAAAACCAAAACGGTCTCTGAGGAACTTGGGGTGAATCCAACAACGGTTCAGCGTTGGGTCAGACATTTTAATATACAATGTGACAAGAATGAGCATGGTCATTATCTTTTCAAACAAGATGATATCGATCAGTTAAGAGAGATTAAAGCTCAGCTCGCCAACGGACTTTTAATGAGTGATATTCAAGTTCAGTCCATGCAGTCAACCGAGCGATCAATGGAACTGCCAACCCAATTTGAAGATAAATTCGATCGTTTGAACAGAGCGATAGAGGCACTAGAGAAAAAAGTGGAGGAAAAAGCAGATGGGGTCGTTTCCTATCAAATGTTACAGCACGCGACAGAACTTGAAGAACTGATCAAAAAGATGGAGAACATGGAAGCCCGACTGCAAGATCTAGAAGTGGCACTTTTGAAGCAGGATTATCCTGAAGAGCGATTGTATGTTAAAGAAAAATCAAAGAAGAACTGGTTCGTCAGTTTGTTTACTCTATAAACACTTTTAAATAAGTAATTTTTATTACTAAGTGGCTACTGTTATCTAAGTTTTGTTGTTTACTTCATTGACTAGTTGAATGGAGTGGAAGATGCGAGACTCCTACGGGACGAGCGGTCAGTCCCAAATGTGGAAGTGGCTCGTTCAGCCCCGACAAGCAAAAGGGGAATGGGCTAGGAAGGCGCAGTTTGCCTTCTAGACTGTTCAACTTTTGACCTCGAGGGGCTAGCCACTGCAACTAGACAGGGTGGAGACTCCTAACGGCGCAAAGCGGCAGGAGGCTCACCGCACGCCCCGTGGAAAGCGAGTATCTGGAACGGAAATCAACCACTTTCAAAAGCTCCAGAGAATATCAGAATACATCTAAAAAAAATCAAAAAGTGTAAGTCTCTTCATTCTTTGGTAGGATATAAAGAATGGGGGGACTTTTTTAATGGACCATTTATATACATTAACAACCGAGCTAATCGCTGATATAGATGAAGCGTTTCATATTTATAAGACAGAAACCAAAACGAGAGAAACAGAAGCGGACTTTTTTACAGAGGTAAAACCTTTTGCCGATCGCATTCATTTTCGTGTAAGAGACTGGGAGCCGCTCGCGAGAGACTGGGTGATCATCAATAAGCCTAAATATCTTTACCCGATTCAGATCAAGACCGCTGCTGAAAACATCGGCTATCTTGGTGTTTATGTCTTTCAAAAGAAAATGAAAGATAAACGAATCACAGAAATGGTGAAATCTGTTCTCTATGTATTGAATCAGCTAAAGAATCAAATGGCGGAAGACGAAAATAAATAATTTCACGTACCGTACTTAAATATTGTTTTTAAAAATAGGGAGAGAACAAGATGTATCATCCATCTGTTTATGATAATCTAAAGGTTGTGCTCGAAGGAGCAGTATATGACCTAGATTTTTCAGGAGAAATTGAGATCATTAATCGTAAAGACTTAATGGATCAAGCTATTATTGAAAGAAATTATTCGGTTGACTTTGTAGTTTCAGCGATCGGAGAAGCAATGAAAGGGACTATCACCTTAACTTCAAATCTAGAGGACTTGGCAATGGAAAAGTTGAACGATAACCCTGAAGGAGCAGGCAGTAAACTTTCCTGCGTGATCGAGACTCCGGTTTATGAAATAGAAACAGATTGTAAGCAGCTTCAATCTATTCTGAAAAAATGGGGAAGCGGAGATTTAAAAGGTGACATTCAGCAAAAACTTACTTATATATATGGCCAACCAAGACACGTATTTACCAACACGATCTCTATACAACTTCAAAAGCCGGTTTCTGAAGAGGAACCAGAGCGAATTTCATCTGTACTTGAAGAGTTAATAGCGTCAATAAAAGAAATGAATGAATATTTTAAGGGGTATAAAAAATGACACAATCGCTACAGAATTTTCCGGAATTTATCCGAAACGCTTGGGACAAAAGCGGGTTTTCAGCATTTACAGACATTCAAGAACGATCAATTCCTGAACAGCTAGAAAACAAAGATTTAATCATCGAATCTCCAACTGGAACTGGTAAGACTCTTGCTTATGCACTACCAGCACTATCAAAGTTAAACCCAGAAGTAAAGAATGCTCAAGTTCTCTTTTTAGCACCAACACGAGAACTAGCGATGCAAATTTACGATGTATGTCAAAAGTTTACCGAAAACAGCGGACTAAGCGGGGCATCTCTCATCGGTGGAGCTAACATGCAGCGTCAGTTAGATAAATTAAAAAAGAAACCGCAATTTATCGTAGGTACACCGGGACGAGTAAAAGAATTGATCCAAAACAAAAAACTTAAAGTACATGAAGTAAAAACCATTGTGATCGATGAAGCTGACCACATTATTGAAGCCGGGTTTAACGGTGACGTTGAACAAGTAATCGCAGCAACACTAAAAGATCGTCAGCTAGTATTCGTATCCGCTACGATCAATAACAAGACGGAAGATTGGTCAAGAAAATTAGCTGTAGCACCAGTTATTGTTAAAGTCGAAAAAGACCTGGTAAAGAGCGAAGTCACACATACGTTCATGGTGTCTGATTACCGTGATAAAGTTGAAAACTTACGTAAGCTGATTCGTCACACACCTGGTATTAAAGCGATGGTCTTCATCAATAGTTCGATGAAGATGGATGAGTTCGCAACGAAACTTGAGTATAAGAAGATCAAGCTAGGTGTATTAGCGGGTAATTCAACTAAACAAGATCGTCAAAAAGTGATCAACGACTTCAAGAATGGAAAGATTCCTGTTCTTTTAACAACAGATGTTGCGACACGTGGATTAGATATACCTGACGTTACACACGTGGTTCATTTTGAAATGCCTGAAGACGTAAAGCAATACGTCCACCGATCTGGAAGAACAGGGCGTATGGGAAAAGAAGGTACAGTTGTATCTTTAGTAACGAAAGCAGAACTAACTTCTGTGAAAAAATGGACTGCAAAGATGGATGTACCTCTTCAAAAGCAGCTGCTTGAAAAAGGACAAGTCATCGTAGAAGAAAGTGCTAGTAAAGGACCTTCCACTAAACGCACTGCACCGAAAAATGAAAAAAGTATGCAGCGAAAAACAGACGTATCTAAAAAAAGAAGATAGTCGCAGTTAAAGGATTTTTAATAAATCGATAGAATTCTTTCTCTAAAGGGGAGAGATACGTTTGGAAATCACTGAATTCTTATATCAGATTAAGCCAGTTAGAGCAGATTTAATGGAAAATCAAACACAAGAGGAACAAGAAAAGCTTCAATCTCATTTTCTGTACCTTCAAGATTTGTTAGAGATGGGAAAATTGGTATTGGCTGGACCATGTCTGGATGCATCGTTTGGTGTTGTTATTCTTCAAAATACAAATGAAGAAGAAGCACAAGAAATTATGGAAAATGATCCAGCAGTCAAGGGGAAGATCATGACTGCAAACCTGTATCCTTTTCGCGTTTCATTAATAAAGAATTAACACTTCTTAGCACTGTAACCCTCGGATGGTTGCAGTGTTTTTTAGTTATAAAAGGTTTTCGTTAAAATTCAGAGAATATATGTAACGGTAATGAAGAATTTCTGGAGGCGTTCGAAATGTTTGGTTTGTTGAATGTTGGAAGTCTGGTGTTAGGGTTAATTGCTTGGATTTTGCCAGTTGTAAACTTATTGCGGAAGAATAGAAATAGTTGGATGACGTTATCCATGATTAGTATTTGTGCATGCGCGATATCACTATGTTTTCAAATTTTTTATACATACTATAAGGTGACGATAGAAGATTGGAGCGCACTCATGGATACGATGTATACCACTGCATTTGCTTCAGCAGCTCTTTTACTCGTTACCATCACTTTAAATGTAATGACATTGGTTGTTTATCGTGGCAAAACTGCGAGTTAACGAACCTAAAAATGGTGTAGAAGCTAGAAAAAGGGTAATCAATCAAGATTCCCTTTTTCTTTTTGACTTTTCTTTTCATAATACTCATACCTTAACTTACGTTGACGTATCTGCTCTACTTGCCAATCCACAACTTTAATGAGAGATATTAATACAAGAATTGGGACTCCGATATATAAAAATAAAGTTAAAAAAAGACCTAAGTACGTTAATTCCATACTTTTAACATGACCCCCAATATTTTAATAAAAACAACCTTATTTTAACATTAAGATTTGTAAAATTAAGTAAATTTATTATAATTATAATAACATCTTCTGACAATGACTATTTTTATATGTAAGAAAGGTGGAATACGACGTGAATTTTATTTAGACACAGCAAAACCTTCCAAAGATAATTCTTTAAACCGATTTGTGAGGTATGGCAATATTGTTAAACGTGCAAAAGATGACTAATCTTACATCATTTTAACAGTCTTATAATCTGATCAGCAAATATAGAAAGGAAGTGGACTCATGTTTTGGTTATACTTTTTAATCCCGTTGACTATTATCATTGTATTAGCTGTTTTGGTTGATAAACAAAATAAAAAGAAGGGTCTGAAAACAAGAGTAAAGCATAGTGATATTAAACATCTGTGTATGCAAGAACCTCCTGAAAGCAGTCGCTCAACAAAATAGATTTTAACGAATCCTTATGAAAACACAGCAAACCGCCCAGTTACAAACTGGGCGGTTTTTCTATTTAGAGCCTTCTTTTAATCCTTACCACCAAACGTTCCGATAAGGCTGAACGTGCGGAGTTTCAGGATGTTGTTGAACATACTGCATCTGCTGATACGTTTGATTATGGTTTGGTTGGTAGTTATGATCAGCGTTTCGCTGACAATTCGTGTAAGGCCCTATATAAGTAGAAGGTTGAACAGGGGCAACGGTTTCTTTCCATTGATTCTCGTCAAGACAATACGTATGCGCCATAACATTGGCAGGAGTGAATCTAAGTAAATCTGAACCAAGAATAACTTGTGGAGTGGGTGCATTAAAAATGGCTAGAATATGAGTGTTATCTTCTAAAGCGATTTCGTAATGCCACCAGCCTTGAGGAACGTTTGCCACTTGGCCGGGTGTGATCTTAAAATTCAATAACTGTTTGGTAAATGGATTCAGAATCGATACAAGAACAGAACCTGAAATACAGTAGACAAGTTCAGCTGCATTCTGATGATAATGAGGTTCAACTACATTGTTCGTACTCATAAATATGTCTAATAATGATACGTTCTCTAAAGTATTCAACTGGTTGATACCCAATACATTGATATAATTTTGGCTGTCTTTCTTGAATAGAGGACTTGTATTTACATCAAAGGTATATTGAGCAGAGGGAGATGTATAATCCATATATGCAACCATAGGGTGCTTCACCTCTTCTTAGGCGTTTGCCAACTTTGTATGTATGGTATGCAAACACAAATCATTGGGTGTTTTTAATAAGGAAATTGTAATACAAATGATGTTTAAACAACGGAAACAAGAGATCTCTTTGAAGATTCCTTGTTTTACCTAACGAAATTATTATTAAGTGTTTGTGAATACGAAAGTAGTAATAATAAACACAATGCCATTGGAGATCAGTGAAAGGATTAGACCAATAATAGCAAGAATCTTTTTCTCTCTTCCCTTAAATAATGTGTAGCCACATAGCAGTAATGACAGAGGAGAACCAATAGCAACTGTATAGATCAGAAAGTTGCCACTTGTACTATACATGGTCAGAATTAATAATAGTGGAACCATTAAAGAAGCATAACTCAACCAAGAAAAACGTTTATTCTTCTCACTTCTATCCCTATACCACGCAAAAATACCTATTGATAAACCTAAAAGCATAAGTAGGATAAAGATTAAATCCAAAAAATCCCCTCGATTCAGAAAATTTATCATGCTTTTTCCATTTAGCATTATAGCATATTTTGGAAAAATTAATTGTAAAATTTTAGTATTTAAATAATAATAGTTAAAGAAGGGTCATTTGTTATAAGGACAAATAAAAATTAGACAAATTAAAGAGTAAAAATGATTCTTATAAGAAAAGGGATAGCTGCTATTATTACTAGCTTCATTATGACCTTGCTAAATATTGTGATTATCGGTTTAGAGTTTAGTATTTTTATAGCTTTTTATTTAGTTCCATTCGTCATTTTATATGGATCCTTTTCGTCCATGTTGTCTGATTACATGATTAAGCGGGTACATCCATCTTTTAAGCTTTTATTATCAGGTGTTATTCATATTCTATTTGGCTTACTTTTCTTAATTTATATTTTGATACGTGAACAAGGGTATTATGATTTGGAAAACATAATATGGAATATGATCTTCATCCAATCTATACTTTGTTCTTTATTCTTTTGGATGATTGACGAAATGTTAAAGAAAAAGGCCATATTGATATGGTTTAAAGAGAAGTTGACTAGAATTGGTGAGTTGAGGTTATAAATGAAGTGGTTCAAATCGTGCACCTTTACCTCCAATAAGGGTACACGCCTAAAGGACCAAAAGGGGATAGTCACAATGACAAAGACAAAAAAGCTAATTGGAGGCATATTATCGGTAGCTGTTGCGTTAAGTGCCTGCAGTTCTAGAGAAGATATAGCTGTTCAAGATGATTCAACTTACACTGAAGATGAAACCTATCCAACGTCTTATTCAGAAGAGCCAACCTACGATGAAGCTGTTGAAGAGGAGATTGATCTAGATCATTTGCAATCTCAATATCCGGATATGGATTTAGAAGCAATGGAGAATCATATAGAAGAAAACGGACTGGAATATCAAGAGGATGAGCTTATCATGTTTTTAGATGATGTCTATGAAAACGGAGAATCTACTCTTGATTCCAACTATTATGCCAATGAAAGCTCGTTTCCGTGGTGGATATTCTTATTAGCAAATACAACTAAAACGAAACCTACAGGAAAAGTTAACTTTACGAAACCAGCTACAACTGCTCCTTCAACGGTTAAACCAGCAACAAAGCCGAGTACGAATGTGACAACATCTCCTTCATCAACAGGTTCAGGCTTTGGATCAGGAAGTAAGTCGTCTGGATCTTAAATCGTCATATTACTTTATATTCTGTTACTTATACAAATCCCTTAAACCCATCATTGATGGGTTTTTATAATTATACTTCGTTCAGTGATTGACGATAATTTTATTAAATGATAGAATTCGATATGTAAATCGTAATGATTACGCTTAAAGTGAAAGTGAGGAGGGCAGGACTTTTAAAAGAACCAGAAGAGCGAGCATAAAGAACACCTTGTACAAGGGTATCTTAGATTATAAGATCACTTCGCTTCTTTGTGTTCATGATTACTTTACTTGATACATAGGTATTATTTCTTCATCTTTCAATTAATTAATTTCTAGCATTAAATTTTTTTTGGTATTCAAACCGTAATGATTACGATTATAAACTAATAGGCAAGGAAGGTAAATGAATGAGAAATTATAAGAATATTTTAGTAGGAATGTTATGTTTGGTTCTAGTATTTATCGCTGGTTGTTCTACTACACAAAATAGCTCAGAAAAACAAGAAGAAGAAAAGAAGAATGTTAATATGATTTTCAGTTTTAAAGCAGCAAACTTAGATCCGCATACTGGCTTTATTCCTATTCGTGCTGGACTTACTGAAACGTTATTAAAATTGGATGATAAATCCAATATTGAAGGCTGGCTAGCTGAAAAATGGGAAACAACAGATAACGAGAAGTGGGTCTTTGAAATTCGAGATGATGTAAAATTCCAAGATGGTAAAAAACTTGATGCTGAATCTGTCAAACAATCATTAGAAAGAAGTATTGAAGCGAACGAATCGTTAGGTGATTCTCTCAAGATTAAATCTATGGAAGCAGATGGACAAGCACTTACCATTCATACGACAGAGCCCTATCCTGCACTTCCATCCGAACTTGTAAATCCTTACACATCAATTGTAAACATGGAAGCAGCCAAGAAAGATGGAGAAGAAGCGTTTAGAAATAACCCTATCGGAACAGGTCCGTTTAAAGTAAAAGAATTTAAATCCAATCAATTTGTTGAAGTTGAAAAAAACGAAGACTATTGGGCCGGAGAACCGAAACTGGACTCAGCCAAAATAAAGTTTAATGAAGATGCTAACGTAAGAGCACTTGCCCTACAGTCTAAAGAAGCTGATGTTGTATACAATCTCCCTGCCGAGAGTCTAGATACGATAGAAAAGGATAATAAATTGAGAGTTGAATCCATTCCTGGACTTCGAGCGCATTTTGTTCTATATAACAGCCAAAGTAATAATGTTAAAGATTTAAAGGTTAGACAAGCACTAGACCTCTTGATTGATCGCAAGAGTGTTGTAAATGACATCATGCTAGGACACGGTCTTGAAGCTAACGGTCCATTTAACAGTACATTGCCGTTTGGACTAGACGAAGAAGTATCAGAATTGAACGTGGAAAAAGCTAAAAGCCTTTTAACTCAAGCGGGCTACAAAGAGAATGCAGAAGGGTTAATGGAGAAAGACGGTAAACCGCTAACTCTTGAACTAGTTACGTATAAAGCCCGTCCAGAACTACCTCTAATTGCGCAGCTACTTCAATCTGACGCAGGTAAAGCAGGAATCAAAATCGATATAAAAACAGTTGAGAATGCAGATACACATTTAGTTGAGAACAAGGATTGGGATCTAGCGACTTATAGTAACAATACCTCTCCAAGAGGAGACGGAAGCTACTTCTTTAACACTGCTTTCACTGAAACAGGAGCTTTAAATGTTGGAAAGATCAACATTCCTGAACTTAACACTCTAATTGAAAAGTTAAACAGAACAACAGATCTAGACGAGCGTACAAAGCTGACACAAGATGCCTCTAAGGTAATCAACAAAGAAGTTGCCCATAGCTATGCCGTTTATCCAAATATCATTATTGGAATGAACAAACGCATTGTGAACTGGGAGCCTACAGCAGAGGAGTATTATATTCTAACACACAATATGGATGTGAAATAATGTGCTTACGATTATAAAGAATAGGGTTACTCAGCTGGTTGTCGTTTTATTCATTCTATCCCTATTTACGTTCACATTAATGAAGATGGCACCAGGTGATCCGGTTCTTACCATTCTAAATGCCGATGAGATGGTCGTAACAGAAGAAGATCAAGCTGAGCTTAGAAATAAGCTTGGCTTTGATCAGCCTCTGTATGTACAATATGGCAAATGGATATTCAACCTCATGCAGCTTGATCTAGGAAAATCATACATGTCTGGGAAACCAGTTATTGAAGAACTGTTAACGCGCATACCCATTACGGCTGAACTTACATTTTTTGCAATGACTATCATGCTATGCATTACTGTTCCACTTGGGGTATGGTCTGCAATATATGTTAACAAATGGCCTGACCAATTAAGTCGGATTTTAGCATTGATCGGAGCATCGATACCTAATTTTTGGCTCGGGCTCATCTTAATCTATCTCTTTGCGTTTAAATTAGGTGTTCTACCTTCGTCAGGAATAGGGTCCTATTCTCAGATCATCTTACCTGCCTTTACATTAGGTTTTACGTTTGCAGTAGTTTACGCAAGGCTGCTTCGAGCTGGCCTTTTGCAAAGTTTGTCTGAGGATTATATCTATGCAGCAAGAGCAAGAGGTGTCAAAGAGTGGAGAATTCTATGGTTGCATGCGTTTAGAGCTGCTGTTCTCCCTGTTCTGACCATTTTCGGCTTAAGTTTAGGTAGCTTCTTAGGTGGAGCAGTAGTAGTTGAAATTTTATTTTCTTGGCCAGGATTAGGAAGCCTTGCCGTAGACGCTATATTTAACCGAGACTATCCGGTTATCCAAGGATATGTTTTATTAACTGGGGTATTTGTTGTATTAACAAATCTCTTAGTTGATTTATCTTATTATGTGATCGATCCAAGAATGAAACGAAAAGAGGAGGCATTATGAAGATGAATATTCAGATGCCTAGAATAAATCGAATTCCATTTTTCTTTAAAAATCAAAACTTACTGATTCAGTGTGGAATCATATTTTTTCTTATCATCACTTTGATTACATTGATTGGACCGTTTATCGTTCCGAATGATCCCCTCACAGCGAATATGTCTGAACGGCTTGCCCCACCAAGTTCAACTTATCCTCTAGGAACTGACCACATGGGAAGATGTATATTTTCCAGGCTCATAGTCGGTGCTCAGTCAACACTTGGAATAACGGCACTCGTTGTTGCGACGGTTGCAATCATCGGGATTCCGATCGGTCTCGTGATCGGTTATATTGGTGGTCGATTGGATACAGTGTTTATGCGTGTAGCAGATGGTATACTTGCTCTTCCCGAATTTATTCTAGCGATTGCAATTGCTGGATTCTTAGGTCCGAGTTTGACGAATCTTATGATTTCGATTGTTTTTGTTAAGTGGATTGCTTATACAAGGGTCGTAAGAAGTATTGTAATCACTGAACGAAACAAAGATTATGTCCAAGCTGCAAAAGTTGGGGGAAGTTCTAGCTGGAAGATTATACGAAGACATATGTTTCCGCAAATTGTTTCTCCTGTCCTTGTTCTAGCTACTCTGGATATCGGAAAAGTGATCCTTACGATCTCTTCCTTATCTTACCTTGGATTAGGTGCGCAGCCGCCAGCACCAGAATGGGGAGCGATGTTGAATGATGGAAGACCTTATTTTCAGAGTGCGCCAGAATTAATGATCTATCCAGGTTTAGCTATCTTTTTTGTGGTTTTAGCATTTAACTTAATGGGTGAGGGATTGCGAGACAAATGGGATGTTAAAAGTCGTTAGAGAGGAGGTTTGCAATGATTGAGAACAATACGCCAGCAACTTGTGAAAATAATCTGCTCGTTGTGGAAAACCTTTCAGTGATTATCCGTAACAGCAGGGAAAAGTTAATTCGCAATCTGCATTTTTCCATTTCTCAAGGTGAAATATTTGGGTTAGTCGGAGAGAGCGGCAGCGGAAAAAGTTTGACAGCCACCGTGATTTTGGGAATGATTTCTAAGTCTTTGGAAGTTACAAGCGGATCTGTTAAACTTGGTCAATCAGAGATCACATCGTTAAGTGAAAGAGAGTTAAGAAACATTCGTGGTAAAGAGATTGCTTACCTTTCACAAAACTACCAAAGCTTCTTCACTCCATTTATAAAAGTTGGACAGCAGTTTATTGAAATTATAAGATGTCACACTGATATAAGTAGAAAAGAAGCAAAGAAAGTGGCTATTCATTGGTTGAACAAAGTCCACTTACCTGCAGAACGTGTATTTAACAGTTTTCCCGACGAACTAAGTGGCGGACAATTACAGAGAGCTTCAATCGCATCTGCCATTATGTTTCAGCCGAGACTGATTATTGCAGATGAACCAACAACAGCTTTAGACGTGTTAACCGGAGAAAGAATTCTCGATCTACTGTCTGAGCTTAAAGAAGAGTTGAACTGCTCTATTCTCCTAATCTCACACGACTTGAAACATATTATTAACCGAACACAAACAGTAGGCGTTATGTACGGTGGACAAATTGTAGAAATAGGAAAAACCAGTGCTGTATTATCGAATCCTATCCATCCTTATACGAATCTATTACTTCAGTCTAGGCTAAGATTGAATAAGCATATCCAACATGAGTTGCCGACTATGCTAGGTGAACCTGGATCAATGGCTGAAGAGGGGTGTCCTTTTTCTAAAAGGTGTCCGAGTGTTATGAAATCCTGCAGCAACATAGTCCCAATGAGTAGCTTAGGATCACACCATTCGGCGGCTTGTCATCTGATGAATGCAGAAAGGGAAGAACGATATGTTACACGTTAATTCAATCTCGAAGACGTATCACTCAAAAGCAGCTTTAAGTGATATTTCACTAACCGTTCAACCTGGTGAAAGCATAGGGGTAATTGGAGAGAGCGGGAGCGGTAAGAGTACGCTTGGTAAGATCATATTAGGGCTAGAGAAGCCTGAACAAGGAGATGTCCATTTTAGAGGGAGTAACCTGCACACGCTAAAAGGACAAGCTTTAAAAGCATCTAGACGTCACCTTCAAATCGTGTTTCAAGATCCTGCCGGGTCATTAAACCCCAAACTTCCTGTATGGAAGTCTGTGGTTGAACCGTTAGAAAATTTTCCAGACGTTATCCCTTCATTTTTAAAAGAAGTAAGACATGATCGTAAGAAGATGGCCGAAGTCTTGTTTCAAAAAGTGGGTCTATCATCTGAACTTCTGGAGAGATATCCACATCAGCTAAGTGGTGGACAAAAACAAAGAATTGCTGTAGCGAGGGGAATTAGCTTAGAACCAGATTTGCTGGTCTGCGATGAACCTACTTCAAGTCTTGATGTTTCTGTACAAGCACAAGTGCTCAACCTGTTAAAGAAGTTGCAGCGAGACTTGAACCTCTCTCTTCTATTCATCTCACATGATATTGCTGCTGTCCAATTCATGTGTGAACGAATTGTAGTATTAAAAGAAGGACTCGCAGTTGACTCATTTTTAACAGAGGATCTTTTTTCAGAGTCTCGTCATCCCTATACTAGACTATTGGTGGAGATGAGTATGGAACAAGAGTATAAATAGAAGAGAGCCAACACTTTTACACGTGAAGTGCTGGTTTATTTTTTGTGGGGGAGGATGAACGTATTTGAATCATTCAAGATATCTTGGATTGGCACTACCGCTGATTCTAACAACCATAACGACTCCTCTTCTTGGTGCAGTAGATACGGCTGTTGTGGGACAGTTAGATGATTCCTCTTACATAGCTGGAGTAGCTGTCGGCACGATTGTTTTTAATACGATGTATTGGCTGTTTGGATTCTTGAGGGTAAGTACATCTGGATTTGCTGCACAAGCACTTGGAACAAAAAATGAGGACGATCTTATACGTTCCTTAAGTAGGCCATTGCTCTTAGCACTCAGCATAAGTGCCATTTTAGTAGCGCTTCAATACCCGATCAAAGAACAGTTTTTGCCGCTGTTGACATCAGATCCAACTGTTAAGTCTCTAGCAATAGAATACTTTGCGATTCGTATATGGGGTGTACCATTTGGACTGCTCAATTATGTCATCATAGGATGGATGATGGGACTTGCCATGATTAAGAAGACTTTGTTTCTTCAAATGTATATGAATGTAACGAACATTGTACTAGATATTCTATTTGTTAAAGTCTTCTCATGGGGTGTGGCAGGTGTTGCGGTGGCTACATTGATTTCGGAGGTTTCCACTTTTATAATCGGTCTTTTTATCGTTTGGAAAGCGATTCCCGCAAAGCGGCGTAAGAAGATTTTCCAGATAAAATCAATCGATCTGTCCTCGTATAAAAAAATGATGAGAATGAACAGAGATCTATTCATTCGAACATTATGTTTATTAACTGTGTTTAATGTTTTTACGGCAAAAGGTGGCACTTTCGGGACAGAGATTCTAGCGGCAAACGCTATTTTGATCCAGATCCACTACATCATGGCTTATATGTATGATGGATTTGCCAATGCTTCAAGTATATTAACAGGCAGGGCAATAGGTTCTGATGATAAGGCACTTTATCGATCTACAATTAAACTTAGTTTTCAATGGGCTGTTATCTCATCACTGATCATCTCGAGTGTATATTTTTTATTCAAAGATCAGATTCACCTGTTATTTACCTCTTTACCTGAAGTGTTGAATGTCGCAGGAACGTATGATGCTTGGATAATAATCTTCCCGATCGTTTCCAGCTTTGGTGTCGTTCTTCACGGTATTTTTGTAGGTGCAACAGAAGCTTCTTCGCTACGAAACTCTATGATTCTAGCTTTACTCGTTTTCTTAGTTTCGCTTTATTTAGCAGCACCACGTTTAGATAACCATGGATTATGGTTAGCGTTTATTCTTTTCAGCATCGCCAGATCGTTGTTCCTAATTCTACATGTGCCAAAATTAACACGGACACTAGGATTCCATGAAGTTCATTATGATGGAGAGAATAAGGTATTCATTAAATAGAAAGTAAAAAATAGAAGTGATGTTAACAGGTATTGGAGTACAAAAATATTGCAAAAAAAACTGCACCTCCGATTGTTAGTTTTGTCTAACAAGTGGGGTGCGGTTCAAATTGCAGTGCTTTTTTTAACCTGTTAACGTGATATCTTTTTTTAAGATAAAGTTATAAATAAACATAAAATAAAAGCGATACTTGAAAATGGAGTCATCATACGTCTTTCTTTTTTACTCTGTGATAGTAGGTTGGCTATGGTATTTAAACCGAGAAATATCGTAATAATCCAAACTAAAGTGTTCGTAGGTAAAAAACTAAAACCATATATAACATCTGTATGTTTTAGAAATACAACGCCCATAAATAATAGAATGATAGCATTTATCATACTCATAATACGTAATTTTATCGGTAAAACCTTATAAAAACCTCCCATTGCAAATTCACCTAATGGATAACCGAGCGAAAGTAATACCTGGAAGACCGAGATGCACACAAACATAATGGCAACAATAATCGAAGATAAATAGACAAACTCTGTGCCCATATTTTACCTCCTCACTTATTCCTTCTTAAACTTATATTCAACCTTAATTAAAATTATTTGCATCGGTCTGAACTCAATAGCAGCATACGAAAAAAATCGGATGTTATTGTAACCACTTCGGCACAGACTAGAGCAATTACTGCCATTGTTTTCTATCATAGTTGGAAAAAAATACAACTCACCCTTGTAATACGATGTACATCGTATTACAATACAATTAGAAAATATTGGAGGGTCAATATGGATAAAGAATTATTGAAGGGAAGTATTGAAATTTTGCTTCTTTCACTTTTGGTGGATGGGGATAGCTATGGCTACGAAATGACAAGGAAGCTGCGAATTTTAAGTAACGAAGAATTCTCTATGAATGAAGGTACCCTTTATCCAGCTTTGAAACGCCTAGAGAAAAAAGAGTGTGTGACTTCGTATTGGGAACATGGACCTGACGGAAGTCGTCGTAAATATTATTCTTTAACAACAACTGGCCGAAAAATATTATCAGAAAAGCGAAGAGATTGGAAACAAATTAATGACCTGATGGATAAGACGTTGGAGGGGTTGTTATGAAGGATGTTGATCGATACATTGATGTAATCGTAGCAGGTCTACCGCTTGAAGAAAAAGAGGACATACGAGAAGAGTTGACACAGCACATCAATGCTCACATGAATGAGCTGTTGATTAAAGGTTACTCTGAGACAGAAGCGTTACAGATTGCTTTAAAGGCATTCGGAAACGAGAAAAAGATGAATTGGGAAATGAAAAAAGCAGTCTATCCCTTTTATAAGATTACACGTTTTCTTTGGAATACCATATTCGTTACTTTCGTATTTTGTTTTCTTTCCTATTTTATCATGGAATATTATTATCCAGAGGCCAATAATTCAGCACCTGTTACAAGTGTTTTAGGAGGTTTCTTTATTATTGTCTTTATTGCGGGGATGGCCGAAATGGTGTATGAAGCCATTCAATTAAGTTCAGTGAAAATGAAATACATAACAAATCCATGGATATTCTTTTTTACGCCATCCATTTTTATCGGTAGCATCATGTTTTTAGCATATTTTCAGCAGCCAGAAAACTATCAAAATGGATTATGGGTTGATCTGTTGGTTGTTCCCATTGGTGCCTTTTTTTACGTAATAGCGAGACAAATATTCAATCAACTCTTTAAACGATCATTCTAAACGTTAAGTGGGAGAGGGGAAGGTGCATGAAGAAACAATGTCTACATGTGTTAACAGGGTTTTTGTTCATTCTATTATTAACTGCATGTATAGCGGAAGACTATGACGCTGGACCGCCAGAGTTAAGACTTAGTGTTGAAGAAGATTTAGATTTATACCCCTTAAAAGAAGCAAACGTTAACTGGAAAACAGAAAACAAGGAATATAAGAATAAAGTAAAGAACTTCATATTGCTAGGCAACGAACAAAGAAAAATCACGCTTCTACCTAATGAATCTGCGCAAATAATTTTACTCGAGAACAAAGAGAATGGTGGAGAATTTACAAAAGAGACAATGGAAATATCTTTATGGAAGGGAAATGAGGAAATAGAGTTGACGACGAAATCATCAAGTGATTACTCCTTTTCCTTCCCAAGTGATCCGGGTCGATATGTGTTAGAAGTTAATTTTCGCACCAGCAATGGTCGTTCGCAATATGTAGGAAATATCACATTAAAATAACGTAAAGAAGGGGCAACCACTAAGTTGCCCCTTCACGTCTATTAATGACAATCCCAGTTAAATAATACGCTAGAAAAGTCTTTTTTTCTTAAATCTTCTTTCTTGATAAAGAAGTTACCTACACCAGCATCTCCCCACATGATGTCGTTTTCACCTTCATCATCTGTATCAATCTGAAGCAAAGTAATGCGGTAATCATCAAATTGCGTTCCATAATCACGTGGATCTGTTTGTGAAAAGTACGCGTATCCGCCTATTTTGTGTCCCATGTTCTCAACATGTTCACAGAAAAGGTCATAAAGCGTTTCTTCCCCCCACATATTTTTTTCACCAGTAGCCTGGTCCATATCAATAGGTTCATAACTTTCTTCAAATTGAAAATCACTTACACCAAGGGCTTCTTTTGACAAGGAAAAAGATAAACGGTATTCACCATTAAACGGAAGGTGTTCCTCTTCTGTATCTGAGGGAACATAAGAATCAGAAGTGTGAGACAACGTTATATCCTCATGATAAACCACACGAAAGTTACTTTGATTTGTAGGGTTATCAAAATCCATTCCCATCACATCATCATTTTTAGAAAGAAAGAATTGCAGAATCCCTGTCTTTGGGAAGTGTTCGAGGTGAGGAATTTCATCAAAATTTAGTTGGCAAAGAAGAGCCATTGGTTTTTCAGAAGAATCTAGCGGATAAGAAAATCCTTCAGGCAAGTAAGGCGATCCTCCAATTTTGCTGTCTTTTACCTCTGTAGACTGACGCGTTGCTTGTATAGAAACAAAAGGAACAACTGTGTCCTCAATGTCTTTTCGATAGGGTTCTAATGCTTTTGGAAGTGATAAAGTCATGGTATACGAATCTCCTTTTCTTTTTAGTGTAAGTTTCCTGTAATTGTATTACAATACAAAATACACTGTAGTAACTTAATCTAGAGCTTTTATCTGTATAATTGAGGTGTGAAAATGGGGATAACCCGAAAAAGTTTCTATTATTTTATATCTATTTATTTAACCCTTATTGCGTTCGACTTTTTCAAATATAAAAGTCTACAGTTATTAGAAAATTTAATTATACCTTCTCTTTATGTGCTGGTCATCTTGATACTAGAGTGGTCAAAGCCTAAAAATAAGAGCTAAAGCATCAAGTAAGAGATTTTATTGCAGGTAATGTTACAAATTTCTTGAATGTATGAAGTAAGTTATTCATATTGGAGGGATTTCAATGACAGAGAAGCATTCTGTAATGACTGAAGCTCAACCTTTTTACTTTGAAGGAAACAAAGTGGGTATATTAATTTCTCATGGCTTTACTGGTTCTACACAGAGTATGCGCCCTTTAGGAGAGGCATACGCTAAGGCAGGATACACAGTGTGTGGTCCGAGACTGAAAGGGCATGGTACCCACTATGAGGATATGGAAAAGACTACATATCATGATTGGATTGCTTCCATTGAAGAAGGTTACCAATGGCTCAATGAACGTTGTGACACCATTTTTGTAACTGGTCTCTCTATGGGAGGAACACTTACGTTATACGTTGCAGAAACGTATCCAAATATTAAAGCGATCATTCCAATCAATGCAGCAATCGACATCCAAGACATGGAAAACATGCAACATTCCAACCATCGATTTCTAGACGCCATCGGTTCAGACTTAAAGAATCCAGATGTGAAAGAACTTGCCTATGAAAAAACTCCGGTTCAATCTCTAAAAGAAATTGTATTGTTAATGAAAAAAGTAAAAGAAAGTCTTCATACTGTCACATGTCCCGCGTTGATTTTTGTTTCGACAGAAGATCATGTTGTACCACCCGATAACTCTCAAACCATCTATGATTCCATTTCATCTCGAAACAAACAGATTATTTATTTAAAGAACAGTTACCATGTGGCTACTCTCGACAATGACCAACAGCTAATTATTGATGAAACACTGAAGTTTATAGACAAAATATGTAATAAAGTTAATGCGTAAGGCTATATAAGAAACCCGAACGTTAAGCAACAATTCGGGTTTTCTTTGTGTTTAAAAGGTAGTTTCGTTATTCAAATAATGGCGAGCTGAACGGGAAGGAGAAAAACTTACAGTATAGGTATCTCCAAGCTCTTTCTGTATTTTTGCTGAAAGAGTTTGCCCTAGCTGATTATGCTCAGTTTCCAGGTCTACACCATTTTTACGTAACCTATCGTTAGTCCAATCTATCCATTCTCCGTATTCCATGGTCCAATCTTGCAATTCCTTTTTTAATTCTAAGGAAATTGGTAGTTCATCAAGGTCTAGATTGCAGCCGCACTGATTACACCAAACAGGATCAGTATCAACATCAGCTTCTAATTTTAGTTCATAGATTTTCATATGTTTGCAACAACATTCCATATGCAACACTCCATCAAACGTTCTGTATCTATAATAATCATTAATAACCATAAAGGAAAGAAACAGAGTAACGAGAATGGATAGTATAAACTTGAATGAAAAAAAGTTAGTCAAATAGGTAGGAGAGTGTAATGTATGGTTCATGTAAAACATCTTTTATCCGATCAACTGTTAGCCAATGCCAACGACGCTAGCTGGTATCTGCCATTTAATGAATCAGTAGAAAATCTTTCGGAAGAAGAAGCTTTTTGGAAGCCGAACAATCAATGTCACAGTATTGCTGAAATTGCTCAGCATCTCCTTTATTGGAATAGGACGTGGCAAACCCGTTACAATGAGTCTCATGTTCAAGCAGTGCCTTCCAATGGAGATAACGACAAAAGTTTTGTGATTTCAGAGCATCAAAGTTTCTCACAGATAAAAGATCAACTCCTAGATGTTCTTTTGCAATGGCAAAATTTACTCTCAGAAGAGAAAGTAGAAAGTGAAGTAAATGGTTTTCCTGAACCGGCTAAATGGTGGGAAATCATCGGGAATGCAGCTACACACAATGCGTACCACATCGGACAGATTATCATGATTCGAAAGCTGCAGAAAAGTTGGAAAGTGGATACGATAAAAGCTAAATAGTAATAGAAATCAATGCTGCATCTCCATCAATAGAAGGGAGGTGCAGTTTTTTCATTTCTTAAAACTTAAGAAATCTTAAGGATTATTCCTCTTAATTCTTTAGGTTTGAACTATAGAATGACTATACATTCAAACAATCGGAGTGAATAATCGTGAAATTTTTGTCCTTTTTAGCACAGTATATAAGTAACCCTCGAACAGTAGGAGCCTTACTTCCAAGTTCAAGTTATCTAGCTGATAAAATGGTAAAGAGTATCAATTTTGAGCAGGCAAGGTACATTCTAGAATATGGACCGGGTACTGGTATTTTTACGGAAAAGCTGCTTCAGAATCGAAATCCTAACACGGCAATTATCTTATTTGAAAGCAATGAGGAATTCTACAAAATACTTGTACAGAAATACAAAGAAGTGGATAATCTCTTCATATACAATGGATCAGCCGAAAAGGTTGACTGGTACCTTGAAAAGTGTGGCATTCCCTATGTAGATTACGTGATATCAGGACTTCCCTTTGCCAGCTTACCAAAGGCCGTTTCACATCGTATCTTGTTCAAAACTTCAAAAATTTTAAGAAAGAATGGAAAGTTTGTTACGTTTCAATATTCAAACGCAATGAAAGCATATATTGAACAGTTCTTTTCAAAAGTGGATGTAAGTATCGAGATCAGAAATGTTCCACCTGCCATTGTATTATGTTGTTCATTAGAAGAAGAAAAAATGGAGGGAACTTATGCAATCTAGAGTCTTAATCGTTGATGATGATAGTGATATTCGGAATTTGATTTCCGTTTATTTAGAAAATGAAGGAATGTACACGGTTCAATCCGAAAATGCAATAGATGCGTTAGAACAATTGGAGAAGAAGGATTTTGATCTTATTATATTAGATATCATGATGCCTAAGATGGATGGGATCCAAGCGTGCATGAGAATAAGGGAGGAGAGAAATATGCCGATTATTATGCTCTCTGCCAAATCTGAGGATATGGACAAGATTCAAGGACTAGCTGCAGGTGCAGATGATTACTTATCCAAACCGTTTAATCCTTTGGAATTAATGGCACGTGTTAAATCCCAGCTCAGAAGATATCGAAAATACAACCAGGATACTGATTCAAGTAGGGAATTGATTGAGATTGGAGATCTGAAGATCAATACAGAAACCCGTCAAGTATGGGTAAGAGGGAAAGATGTCAGACTCACACCGAAAGAGTTCTCTATTCTAGAGCTGCTTGCCCGCAATAAAGGCATCGTTATGAGCATTGAAAAGATATATGAAGCAGTATGGCAAGAAGAATTCTATAAGTCAGACAGTACTGTCATGGTTCATATAACAAAGATAAGAGAAAAACTTGAAGAAGATCCGAAGAGACCCATCTATATCAAAACGGTTTGGGGAGTCGGCTATAAAATATGAGAATAAAGCGGATTAAAATATCGTTACTTGTAAAACTTCTTGCAGCAGTTGCTGTTAGCTTTTTAGTTTCAACTGTGGTTATGATTATCATCTCTCAAATTATTTTGCATGTCTTTAATCTTCAATATCTTACGATTGAAGATATTGGTGCAACTACCTATAATGTTATAGTTTTTCTGATTTTTACTTTTGTTATCTTTTCTTTCATTGTTACCTTCTTAGCATTGATACGAAACAAAATACTTTATATCAAGCGTATTACAGAAAGTATTAATGAAATCGCCAACGGAAAATTGGGAATGACGATTGAATTGCAGGGAAACGATGAATTAAGCAAGCTTGCCGAAGATGTTAATAGTATGTCTAAGGAATTATCAAGTAAGTTTGAGTATGAAAGACAACTTGAAATAGCGAAAAATGAATTGATTACAAATATTTCCCATGATTTGCGCTCCCCTTTAACATCCATCATTGGGTATTTAGACTTGCTGAGAAAGGGGAATTATTCGGGCCAAGATCAACTAAAAGAATTTCATGATACAACTTACTCAAAAACAAAGCAGCTTGAAGCTCTAATCAATGAGCTTTTTGAATATACTCGTTTAACAAGTCCAGATGTAAAATTAGACATTAATGATGTAGACATGACGGGTTTATTAGAACAATTGATCGGGGAATACGTTCCGATCTTTGAAAAGGAAGACCTAACTGTTGTAAAGAAGATACCAGAAGATGAAGTCCTAACTTCTATGGATATTGAAAAAATGGTACGTGTTTTTGACAATCTTTTTATGAATGCTATAAAGTACAGCACGAAACCTTCTTTTGTCAAAGCTACTTTAGACATACAATCCGATTATGCTGAATTTAGGCTGTCCAATCAAACAGAAAGACCAGAAGTACAAGATATTAATCAATTATTTGAACGTTTTCTAGTAGGAGACAAAGCCCGAAGCGAGCGTGAAGGAACGGGACTTGGACTTGCTATTTCAAAAAGGATTGTAGAACTTCATGGCGGTCATATTCGAGCGGAGTATATGGATGGCTGGCTCACGATTATTATCAAACTTCCAATTTGATCAGAGCTTATGAAGCATGCTTCATAGGCTTTTTTCTTTGGAAAAAGTTAAGAATCGTTAAGAATATTCCTAAGCTTTTCTTAAGATTTGTTTTACATAATAAATGTAACAGAAAGAAAAGGGGTTGGATGTTCATTGAATTTAAAAATGCAACGAAGTACGTTTTCATATAAAATCGTTAATCCAGATAGGTATGGCTTTATAACACATTTAGGAATACTGTTCATTTCCATATATCTTCTCTCTCAATCGCTAGCTACATTTGAACCCATGTATAGGACAATCTTATTAATCGCTGGGTATAGTGTTATCATCCTTTTAATTACATCCTATATATTGAAGCGGGAAACATTTTTCGAAAAAATGAAAACGATCTCTATCGTGTATAGCATAATAATGGCTGCTATTTTTCTCACATATAGTATGAGTCGAATAGTGGTTACCATTGATAACAAAGGGTTAGAGACAATCTTAAACGAGAACATGGAGCTTGCCAAGCTTATCTATTTTTCTGTGTGTTATGCTCAACCCATTATCTTGCCCGTTCCAGAAATCGTAACTGTCGTTGCTGGAAGTGCTGCTTTAGGTCCGTTCACCGCTTTTATATTAGGCTTCATGGGAGCTGTATTAGGAATTCTCACGATGTTTTATTTATCTCGAACTTTTGGGATGAAGCTGGTGCAACGATTAGTAAATGAAAAACAATTAGATCAATATCATCGTTTTGTTAAGAAGAATGAAACATGGATCTTGATTTTGTTGTTCATTGTTCCTGTGTTGCCAGATGAAATCATTTGTGTAGGAGCAGGGGTGAGTGGTGTTATAGTGAAACGCTTTGTGATTATAGCAGTACTTGGAAAACTTCTTACTACATTCTCATTAGCGTATTCATTAAGGTTGACGGAGTTATTTTAAAATTCATATCAATTTTTTCATAAATAAAGGCCGATTCATCAAAAATGAATCGGCCTTTATAATATTTCTATCAAGTTCATATCATGTCTTTGGAAAGGTAAATCCTTCTCCAAACACATCTCTTACATCATGGACCACAACAAACGCTTTATCATCTACGCGTTGAATCATTTTCTTTAATAGAAATAGCTCCTGTTTGTTGATTACAACGTAAAGGATGTCTTTTGCTTCATTTGAATAATGACCTCTTGCATTAATAATGGTAACGCCTCGATCCATCTCATCGCTTACTTTTTTAGCGATTTCGTCTGTGCTATTAGAAATAATTGTGACCGCTTTTCTTGTGTCAAAGCCATCAATCAAGTAATCCAAAATCTTCGTACTAATATAAATGGATATTCCTGTGTACATCGTATTTTCGATCCCAATAACAAACGCGGAACCAATAACGACCAGAATATCAAAAACAAACATTGTCGTACTAACACCCCATCCAAAATGCTGATTCAACATTCGAGCAATAATGGTAGAGCCGCCAGTTGTACCGCCTGATCGTAAAACGAGCCCTAAACCGATACCGATAAAAACACCTGCAAAGACCGTTCCAAGCATAATATCTACTGAATTCCCCATACCTTCTGTTAAATGAATGAAAAGGGAGGTAAAGAAGATAGCAATCATCGTATACCACGTTACTCGTTTGTTTAATACTTTATACCCGATAGCTAAAAGAAAACCGTTCATGATAAAGTTTGTAAGTCCCGGTGACCACCCTAATACATAATACAGGGTCATCGAAATACCGGTAACGCCGCCTTCACCTAATTCATTTGGGATGGCAAACCAATTTACCCCTAGAGCAAAGAACAGGGATCCTATAATAATTAATGTAATTTCTTTTCCTGTGTGGTTCATTTTATCACTCCGTTCAACCTGAATACCTAGGATAATATATCATAGAGAACTACTTCGAACAAGATTGTTCTACAATTTTGTTCGTTTAATAATCATCTATGTTAGAATAAGGGAAAAGGACGGTTAGGCAGGTATTTAAAAATGCGCAAAGAAACAGTTGAACAAAGAGTTTATCATTTAATAAAAAATGCCATCTTAAATAGACAAATTGCTCCAGGGAACCAACTATTTGAAAATGCGATCGCAGAGAAAGTCAATGCGAGCAGGACACCAATCCGAAGTGCAATTTTGAAATTAGAATCAGAAGGATTAGTTAATATTATTCCGAATAAAGGTGCATTCATCGTTCAGCCGACGATCGAAGAGATGGTTCAAGCCTTCGAAATGAGAAAATCGCTAGAAGAAATGGCAATCCAAAAAGGGTTCACTCATCTTGCTGCGGATGAAATCAAACAACTTAAACAACTTCTTAATGAAATGAAGATGGCTTATCAGGAACGTAAGATCGTCCCTTACCAAGAGAAAAATAATGAGTTTCATCTTGTTATTGCGAATGCCAGTGCTAACAGATATTTAATTGAATTTATGAAAAAGATTTTGAGTCAGATTACCATCTACATGGTCCTTTATGATGTTTTTAATGGAAAATCTAATAACGAAGAACTCGACATTCTTGAGCACGAGCAGATGATCCATTACATTGAAAACGGAGAAAAGGAAAAATTAAAAACTTTAATTCATCAACACCTTGATAAAAGTTTAATGAAACTTCAACAGGATAAATTAAATTATCAGTCTCTAACAACATTGTTTTAATGACAGCTAATAAAGGAGCTTTTGTATGGATCAAAAAGAATTGCAGGGGAAAGTTATAATCCTAAATGGTACACCCCGATCAGGAAAATCCAGCATCGCCTCTGTCATTCAAAACAAGTTTGAAGGAGTATGGATGAATATCGGAGTGGATCGAATCATGGACATGACACCAGAGAAGTTTCAACCAAGCATAGGTTTAAGACCAGGTTGCGAACGGCCAGATTTAGAGCCACTTATTCAGAAACTGTATCTTGCCATGTACAAATCTATTGTAGCATTCAGTCTTGAAGGGTTGAATGTGGTTGTGGATATAGGGCATCATGAAGGATACTCTGTAAAGAGAAAATTTCTACATCAAGCATCTCAAATCCTTAACGGTACGCCATCATGGCTGATCGGTGTTCGCTGTCCGATTGAAACGGTAATGAAGCGTCGGATTGAGAGTTGGAATAAGGGTTATACTCCTGAAGGGAAGGTTCCAACACCTGTAGCACTTTGGCAGCAGCTTGTTCATGAACCTGGTCTGTATGATTTAGAAGTAGATACTTCATTACTCACTTCAGAAGAATGTGCAGCTCAAGTGTACGAAAGAGTTTATCAAGGACCTCCACCTAGAGCACTTCTAAACATACAGAATCTCAAACTGTAGAATAGTTTAACTTTTTTATATTTGGATACACATGATTTATAATAGTAATCATAATAACTTGTAAAATCTGAGGGATGTACAATTGAAAATGAAAGATAACAAATCTAAATACTATGCGAAAATATCACTAGGAATCATGGGTGGAGGTTTTCTTGCCACCTTTCCCTTTCAGGATTCTATTGCTGGACAAGTTCTTCAAGGCGGATTTGAAGCGGGTTTAGTAGGAGGCTTGGCAGATTGGTTTGCCGTTACGGCACTATTCCGTCATCCTCTTGGTCTTCCAATACCTCATACCGCGCTACTTCCTAAAAATCGTGATCGGATGCTTAAAGCAATCATCAATATGCTTGAGAACGATTGGTTAACGAAAGAGAGTATCCAAAGTAAAATTAAAGATATAAATATATCAGAAAAGGCATTACACGAATTAGAGAGAAGGTTAGAATCACCTTCCTTTCACAAAGGGGTACAGTCTTTAGTTATTCATCTCATAAACGAAATTGATGCTGAAAAGCTTTCATATCTTTTAGAAAAAGAGTTAAAAGACTATATGCATGGTGTAGATATTCAACCTGTTCTAGATAAAATGGTGAACGAAGTACTTAAAAGGGAACTGGATGCAAAAGCATTAGACTATGTTTTAGCTGAAACTGAAAATTGGTTAAGAAAAGAAGATACAAAGAACAAAATTGGAATCTTTGCTAAACAATTATTAGACAATACGAAGGCAGACGGCTTCATGAAGATGGCTATTCAATCTTTTAGTCAAATGATCAATGCAGAGAAGTTAGGAAACATGTTACAGCCCTTCTTTCTTAAAAGAATCGTGCTTCTTCAAGAGCCAAATAACTCATATCGAACAGCGATTCTTGATAAAATTCACAGCGAGATGAAAAATGTGAATGAGCGAAGAGAACTAATAGCAGAACTTGGCGAATGGAAGAATAGCATTGTTGAACAGTGGAGTCCAACTGACCAGTTAACTTCATTGATAGAAAAAACAAAGAAAAAATTCATTCAACTAGCTCAAGATAAAGAATGGATAAAGCGTCATATAATCACAATGATCAAGAACCAAATTCGAGCGCTTAAAGAAGATACAAGCAGAAAGATGAAAATAGAAGGCTGGATTCAAAACCAACTATCAATCATGGTTGAGAAGTATCATGCTAAGATTGGCCAACTGGTTAAAGAAAACCTTGAAAAACTGGATAATGAGACATTGATAAACATTATTGAGAATAATGTAGGGAAAGATCTGCAATGGATTAGGGTAAACGGAGCGATCTGCGGATTCTTGATAGGTGTTCTTTTAACTACTTTTAAGATGGTAGTGTAATTACAGTATATTTTCACCACTTTAAGATAAAAAAGACCGATCAAAGGTTTGTTTGTAACCTTTGGAATCGGTCTTTTCTTATGCTTATATTCAATTTAGATTAAAGATTTATCCAATACGGGTGATGAAAGTCTCATTAAAGTAGACGGTTGTCCGAATTTCATAGAATCATCAATGAAACATTCTAACGATTGTACTGAATGGCTGACTACTTTAATGAGATAGTTATATTGTCCAGCTAAGCGGTGGCATTCAATCACATCAGGATGGTCTTTGCAGAATTCAACAAAAGACTTACATTTTGTATTGTCATACAGAATAAACGCCATAATCGGTTTATTCATTTTCTCAGGATTAATAATCGCCTTATAACCTTCAATAATTTGTTTATCCTCAAGCTTTTTAACACGTTCATGAACGGCAGGATTCGAAAGACCAATTTTCTTTCCTAATGCCGTTATTGAAATACGAGCATCTTGCTGCAAATGTAAAAGGATCTCTCTATCAATTTCGTCCATCTTTTTCCCCTCTACTTTAAATATTCAGGTATAATTCATCTTTTTCCGAGAGTTTTAATGAAAATCATTGGAAATAGCGTAATTATTCCATGTAAAAGCATTTCTGGAAAAAATATAATATATGTAGCGAGTAATTACAACAAAAAGGGGTTAAAAGCTATGTTAGAGATGAGAAAAAAATGTGAAAAATGTTCAGTTGAGCTTCATGATCAGTCGGATGCATATATATGTGTTCATGAATGTACGTACTGCGAAACATGCACGTCTGAAATGAATCATGTTTGCATGAATTGTAACGGTGAATTAGTCAGACGTCCAAAAGCGGGAGCGCAAATTGTAAGTTGTCCATTAACTTAATGATGGGATTTTGAGTATCTCCTTAAGCTATTGATAAAAAAATGACTAGAATGGGTTTAATAGTTTACGAGTTTGGTAATAATACTAATAACAATAAACTCATTTTAGGAGGAACTAAAATGCTAACAACAACTGTAAACTTGACTGAATATGCTGGGAACAAGGATTTTGACTTAAATGGTTACATATCTCAATTAATTTCTACACCTTCACAAAAGAAATAACGAATGGCAGCCTATAAGGCTGTTTTTTTGTACGCTCTTTTTTAAAAGAATGTTACTTTTAACTCCTTGTCACCCTTGACAATTGATTGGAGTGGAAGGTGCGTGCCTACCACCTGAAATGCATCTCGTAAGGCATGCGACGAGGAAGCTTACTCCGCTAGCATTAACTTGTAGACGCAGGAGCAAGGAGCATAAAGGCGGGCAGTTAGAAAAGTGGAAGTGGCTCGTTCAGCCCCAACAAGCAAAAGTTGAATAGAGTATAATCATTTCTTTGTTCCTTTAATAGACACTGTATGAAAACCTCTAGAATCAGGACCTCTTACTAACGAAACATCCTTAAATCCAGTTTCCATCATGAATGGCATTACTTGATTCTCGGAAACTTCTTGTACACTTTTCCACGTTTCATCATCTTTACCATTTGAAAAAGTAATAACCACCATTCCACCTGTCTTCAGAACTCTAAAAATTTCTGAAACAATTGTATCTATCTCCTCCCAAAAATAGATCGTCTGAATACTGAACACCTTGTTGAACATCTTGTCAGGAAACGGAAGATCATTAAAATTGGCTTGAATTAATTTGGTTCCCTCATTATTCACTGTCTTTTTGTTGCGAGCGGTAGCCGACCTTATTGCGGTTGCAGAAAGATCGATACCGACAATTTCCTGTACAAGATATCTATCAGTTATCCTTTGTATCGCATAGCCTGCACCACAACCAAGCTCTAAGACATGATCTCGATCTTGCAGTTCTAATAAACCTATGGTCCATTCTGTTTCAGGTTTGTGTTGTCTGACCATCTTTTCTACAATATAAGTACCAACCAACCCTTTTGGGCTTTGATAGTTCTGATCTATAAACTCTTTTATAGAAGTAAGGAATTTCATAATTTTCTCCTTTAATATAAAAGCTTGTAAAGTTACTTATTCGCCTTTTACGAAATATAACCCTTTAAACGTAGGATGAGAAAGAGTTAAGGCTAACAAAGCACATTAAGAAAAAGAGCAGAGGTGATAGTATGGAAGAAATCGTACAACTTTTTTTGGAAACAAAAATTTCCGATGAAGACTATTATGATGGGGTCATGTCTTTTATACTTTCAAGTAATATTAGACGTGGTGAGTATGAATGCAACCAGTTTATCGTTAAGAAAATGGATTTACGTAACTTTCTGGTATTTGAAGAATTTGAGATAAACAATAAACTCGAAATTCATAATGCATTTTCCATATCAAAACATACATTCACGAAAAGGATAAATGAATATGCTAAGAAACAAGGAATTACGGTGAAAAAATATAAGGGAATTTCTGATTGAGAGGGAAGAGATAATTGGAGAATAAACAAGTTAAAATTATACCTTATACACATGAATACGCAGAAAAAACCGTTGAAATGTTTCGATAGTAAATTCAAAGCCGTCGGCGAATGAAGAAAATTTACCTTCTATACGAGTGGAAAGCAAAAGAATAAATGGTTAGGGAAGATGCTTCTACATTCGGCCAACAAAAACAACATATAAATTACACAGAATTACTACTCACGGAGTGCACTTTTAAATATTTGAAGTGCACTTTTCTTTATGACCAAATGGAAGAAGAAGGGATTGGAGATCTAGATTTAGAATTAATCTATATACTCATGTCCAACAAATGAGGAGATCAGGATATGTTCGATAAATTTAGTTTTGAAACCATTTATGATGAACAGAATGAGATAACACCTTTAGTCGTGATGATGTGTGGCGTAGCCGGTTCCGGGAAAACTACTTTTTCGCAACAGTTAGAGAAGAAGGGTTTTGTTCGTCTTTCAATTGATGAAGAAATATGGGCTACCCATGGTCGTTGGGGCATTGACTTCCCAATGGATAAATTTGAGGAACACAGAAGAGAGGCAGAAAACAAATTACGTCAGAGGCTAATTCAGCTCATTTACAATAAACAGCAAGTGGTCATCGATTTTAGCTTTTGGGATCGATCAAGAAGGATCGAATATAAAAAGCTAATTGAAGAAGCCGGTGGCAAATCGATGTTGATCTATTTAAAGGTTCAGCCAGATGAGTTACGAAAGCGCATAAAGTTACGAAACAAACGCTTTGATGCAAATTCTTTTCCGATTTCTGAGGACCTATTAACTTCTTATATTAAAGGTTTTGAAGTTCCTAAAGATGAAGGAGAGATCGTAGTCGAAAATTAAACCAAACATTTGGAAGGGAAAGTTCATATGTTATCAACAGATTGTTATACCTACAAAACTAAAGGTGGAAGAAAAGTAAAGGTAAGGAAAGCTTCGGTACATGATGCTAAAAGGATTTTAATGGCTGCTCCAAAAGCATTGGTAGATGCTCCCTATATGCTAAGTACCGTCGAAGACATTGAAAAGTTAGGTCTTGAAGATATCAAAAGCGAGTTGAACTATTACTCCACAAACCCCAATTATCTCAAACTCGTGGCTGAATATGAAAATGAGATTGCAGGTGTGATTGATTTTAAAAATGGAAACAAAGAAAAAGTCGCACATCAAGGTTCTTTTGCGATGACCGTATTACCACAATATCGAAATTTTGGTGTTGGAAGAGCATTGGTAGAAACACTGATTTCTTGGGCAAAAAACAATGAAACGATTGAAAAGGTTTGTCTAGAAGTCATGGAAGACAACCACGGAGCCATACACTTATATAAATCACTGAATTTTGTCATAGAAGGAAGAAAAGCGAGAGCTGTAAAAATGGATGGACGATATCAAGATTTAATTCTGATGGCTTTATTTGTTTAATCACTTAAGAGCTTCCATATTTCCATATAGAATATCTTGATAGTTATGAAAAGGTAGGTGATGAAGTTGGCATTTGTAGTAGCTACAGGTATTTTAGTCGTTTTAGTAATATTGGCAATAAGTCTTACTAAAGGTAAAACAACAAAAAGAAAACTCATCGTTTGGGGTTCTTTCATTATGGTGGGTTTTAATCCATTCTTAACTTTCCTCATTTCTATTCCAGTTGGTGTAGCAGTCGGTGATGGGTTTGCTGCTGTGGGTATGATGATGTTATTATTACCTGCTTTCTTTGTCATTGGATTGATTACTTTGTTGGCAGGGATCTTTGCAACAAGTAAGGTTGAAGATGCATAAGAGCATTACGGAACATTGAATGTATTTCATTATTTTTTTTTTTATTATTGTAAGTTTGAAAGGAAGATTGATCGTGGAGTTGCAAGGACCTATCACGTTTACTTTGGTCATGTTTTCAGGTACACTTCTAAAATTCTTTATTCCAGAGCAATGGACAGTCTGGCAAGGTGCCTTATTGGCTGGAGGAATAGTTGGAATCACTTTATGGGGCTTTATTAAAATTGGATTAGCCAAGAAAACAATATCAACATGGTTAGGTGTTTCCTTAATGATTGCAGCTTTTTTTACATCAGTCTATCTAGCAAATCTTTATGAAAAGGACCCAAATAGACTTAATGAGAACAGCACTTTAAATGAACTGAATTAATAGATTGTGATCTTAATAACATTAAATGCAGCTTTTTATGGAAACGAACTCCAACACTTTGGGTTTTCTGAACTTGAAGACTTTGGTCGTATCCTTTTTGTATTATTAGATACAGCTTTCGAAAGTGCTCTCATTACAGTCTTTTTAATATGGTTATATACTAAAATGAAATCAGGATTTAAAAATTCTTAAGAAATTTTGAGGTAACAATGAGCGAAGTTAAAGAAAGCTGGCAACCACTATCGGTTGATGAAGTACAAGGAATATTTAGCCCGATACCTATCCAATGGTGGATTGCTGGTGGCTGGGCATTGGATTTGTATCTAGATAGAATTACACGAGAACATGATGATATCGATGTTGTCATTTTGAGAACTCAACACTTACTTTTACAAAAATATTTATCCAGTGACTGGGAAGGGTTTATAGCTTTCAAAGGAAAATTATCGCCGTGGAATAAGGACGAAGAGCTAGATTCTCATTTTGATAATTTATGGTTTAAGAAAAAGGGAAAGTCTAGTTGGGCTTTTCAAGTGATGATCCTAGATTCAGAGAATGATTATTGGATTTACAAACGAAATGGTACAATAAGAAGAAAGCTAACGGATATTGACTTGAAAACTTCTGAGGGAGTTCCATACATAAAGCCAGAAATTCAGCTTTTATATAAAGGAGGAAGTTCGTTAATTCGGGAAAAAGATATTCTGGATTTAAAGAATATCTTACCTACTTTAGATGATGAAAGTAGAGAATGGTTAATAGATTCATTGACCATTCAGTACCCTAACGGACATCCATGGATCGAACGACTAAACGCGTACATAGAAAGCTCGCAAAATATAAAACTTGAGTAAGGGTGGTGTATCGCTTCCCTTACTTTCTTTTTCTAGTAAAATTTATCAGTAAAAAGGTGAAGTCCTATGAGTAAAATCGTCATTTTAGCAGAAAAACCATCACAAGCTAAGGCTTATTCAGATGCCTTTACAATAAAAAAGAAAGATAAAACGTTTATCGAATTAAACCCATGCAGCACCTTTCCAAATGGCGCAACCATTACATGGGGAATCGGGCATTTAGTTGAACTGAAACAACCTAAAGAATATAAATCAGAGTGGGGAACGTGGCGCTTGTCTTCTCTACCGATCTTACCTGAACGCTATGAATTCAAGGTCGCAACGGGAAAGTATGAACAGTTTAACGCGGTAAAACGCTTATTTAAAGAAGCGGATATCATCATTAACGGATGTGATGTGGATCGTGAAGGTTCGAACATCTTTTATTCGATCTACCATATGACAGGTGTGAGAGCCAAAACCATTAGACGACTTTGGATTAACTCTCTAGAAGTCGATGAGGTTCGTAAAGGATTTTCTAACCTTCATGATAATGAGAAGGATCTATTGCTTTATGCTGAAGCCAAAACACGTCAGATTTCTGATTGGCTCGTTGGCATGAACGGAAGTCGTCTTTATACGCTACTGTTACAGCAAAAGGGATTCACGGATAGCTTGAGCATTGGTAGGGTGCAGTCGCCAACAACGTACTTGATCTACCAGAGACACCTTGAGATCGAGAATTTTGTGCCGAAACCTTTTTATGAGATTGAAGGGAACTTTACGTCCGCAAACGGAAAGTATAGGGGCAAGGCGAAAATTAAAAGTGAAAACCAAGAAGAAGTCCAACAGCTGCTAGAAAAGTACAAGATTACCAGCAAAGATACGGGTATTATTAAAGCTGTTTCAAAAAAGGAAATGCGAATAAAATCTCCAAAGTTGCATGCCCTCTCGACGTTGCAGGCAACAGCGAACAGAAGATGGAAATACAGCCCGAAGAAGGTTTTGGATACCGTTCAGAAGTTGTACGATAAGAAAATCCTATCGTATCCGAGAACAGATACCCAATACATTACCGAAAATGAATTTGCCTATCTATCGGCGAACCTTGAGTCTTATCAAGATCTTATAGAGAATCGGTTTGATGCAGCTTCCAAACGTCCTAGCAAAAGATATGTAGACGGATCGAAGGTGCAAGAACACTATGCGATCATTCCGACAAAACAGGTTCCAACTCGTGCGAAGATTCAAGGATTATCGATAGAAGAAAAGAACATTTATTTTGAAGTGTTGAACACGACTCTTGCGATGTTTCATCACGATTACGTGTATGAAGAGACAAAAGTAACAACGAGTGTGAACGGCTTGGACTTTGAATCAGTAGGAAAAACAGAGATCAGCAAAGGATGGAAAGAACTATTTAACTATGGTTCAAAGGACAAAGAAAGCATAGACAAGAAAGATGAAAACACTGCACAAGCACTTCCTAAACTTGAAAAAGGTGAAGAAGTAGAGAGTATCGTCAAAATAAAAGAAGGAATGACTACTCCTCCGAAACCTTATACAGAAGGTCAACTCATCTCGATGATGAAAACGTGTGGTAAGTCGGTCGAGAATGAAGAAGAAATGGAAATATTGAAAGAAGTAGAAGGCTTAGGTACAGAAGCAACACGAAGTGGAATTATTGAAACGATTAAAAAGCATCAATACATTGAAGTGAAAAAGAACATTGTTCATATTACGGAAAAAGGAAAGGTCCTTTGTCAGTCCATAGAAGGAAACCTCTTGTCCAGTCCATCCATGACTGCTAAATGGGAAACCTATTTGAAGAAGATTGGAAACGGAAATGGGACACCTCAAGCTTTTTTGGGGAGTATCGCAAAGTTTCTCAATAAACTGATTGAAGAAGTACCTGGACAATTGAATGCTGCACCAATACAGCAGAGTATTGATGGCGTTAAGAAAGTAAGTCAGAAACCAATTGCTACTTGTCCACGGTGCAAAAAAGGAAAAATCAGCGTAAGTCGTTCTTATTATAAATGCTCGGAACATGCTAATGACTGCAAACAAACTTTTCCAGGGAAATTACTTGGTAAGACGATCACGGAAAAACAGGTGAAAGATCTGTGCACGAAGGGAAAAACAAGTCTTATTAAAGGTTTTAAGCCGAAAGCGAAAGAAAAGAAAAAGTTCAGTGCGATGCTGGTTTTAAAGGAAGATTTAACAATTGGATTTGAGTTTGCTAATAAGCAGTTTGCGAAGAAATGATTAATTAACATAAGGAGGTAGGATGCGGCAAATGGATACAATGAAAACCATTTTCACTTTTGTTATGCTCGTTCTTTCTTTTATCATTTTGTATCTTACTAGAAAACACAAAAATAAGAAGAAAAGTGCATTTCTGGTGATCGGCTTGGTTATTTCTGCTTTGCCACTTACTTATACACTTTATGATGATTACAAGAACGAATATATTGGTGCAAATATTGGTCTTGGTCTTGCTTTTCTTCTTACTTGGGTGATTACAGGTACTGTATTCTTAGTAGCAATGATAAAGCTCATACGTGCCAGCCGTTAGTTAGATGAGTCTTTAAACATTTTTGAAAGTAGCCAGTGATCTTTGATTAAGTTCGGATATGACATCGAATGGGTGGCGAACCGATTAAAGAAGATAACAGAGAACTTTTTATAAGACTTCAGGTGCATTTCTTCAAGGAGGAGAAGTGCACCTTTTTATTGAATTAAAGTGCAGCAATCTTGTTGGATTAAAAATGTTAATAGCACTGCGAATTGCTGTATTGACGGTCATAACCACTACTTTCACATCCGATAAGCACAAATATGAAAAAGAATAAAAAAAGTGTCTTAAATGACTTTACCTTCATTGAGCATCTGTATTTTTTTCTTTCTACATAAAAAGGAATTTCCCCTTTTATAGATTGTAACAGAATTTGACAGATGCTTTATGTAAGTGTTACAAGTATGGAAAATAGTAACAACACCTTTTTATCATCTGGTATGATTTAAGTATGATGATGAGGAGGAACAAAATGAAAAAAATAATTAGTATTATTATTGCTTGTATTATTTTTTCATTAGCAGGGTGTGCTGGAGATTCAAATGAACATGAAGGTGAAGCAAAAACACCGTCAGGTTCAAGTGTACAAAAAGGTAGGGATTACAAAAAGGTTGTTAAAGATTTTAAGGAAAAAGGATTCAAAAACATTAGTACAAAGAAGCAGGAAGATTTAATAACTGGTTGGTTAACAAAAGAGGGTGAAGTTGAATCTGTTTCGGTTGATGGAGATACAGACTATTCGTCAGATGAATGGTACTCTAATGACGTTGAAGTAGTCATTACATATCACACATTCCCAGAAGAAGAGAAAAGTGATACCAAATCCTCTGATGAAAAGAGTTCTAATACTGAAATTGCTGATGAAAAGAGTTCTGAGACAGATGACCAATCAACCAATGATACATCTGACGAAAGTGATCAGGAAATATTAACGATAGAAAATAATAAAGATTTTGCGGCTGTCTTGACAGTGAAGTATGAAGCTGATCCAATTATCGGTGAATTTGCAAAAAAATATGCAGGTAGAACCATTGAATTTGATGGATATATTGCAAATATGATGCTACATGGGAATTATAAAATAAGATATAACATTTTAATTTTAGCTGGTGATTATGGTCAAACAACTTATAGTGGACCTAATTTTCAGTTTGAGGATGTCAATATAGTTAGTGATTTAAATCTTACTGGTTCTAATATACCAGACACTATTGGTATGGGACAAAATCTTCATATTACTGCTGCAGTGAAAGAATACAATGAGGCTTCGGAACTTTTCAAGCTTGAGCCAATTTCTACTAGAATTAGATAAAAGTTATTGAAGAATGATTGTATGAGTTGGGTTATCACAATGCTCATATAAAGAAATAATATACTATATTGCATAGTACAAATATACTTTTCAGTAGAAAATGAAAAAGGACGATAGCCATAAAATTGGTTATCGTCCTTCTTCAACTATAGGGTACGTTTCATTAAGAACAGGCTACCATTTCTCGCAGCCTGTTCTCCTAGAATATACGTCAAATATTCACATATTTTAACGTTTTATTACAATACCTATGGTACTTTATACATAAGGGGTGTTGTTATGAAAAAGAAAGCAATTTATGTGGAAATACCTATCAAAGCTAGGATTGATGAAGTATGGGAAAAGTCCCAAAATCCTATTCTTCATGAACAATGGGATCTCCGTTTTTCTTCAATTACATATCTTCCAAAAAAATCAGAGGATGATCCACAGTCCTTTCACTATGAAACAAAGATTGGGTTTGGTCTTAAGGTGTCAGGATGGGGAAAAAGCATCGGTACTCATAATAAAGAGGATGGTTCTAAGATATCTTCGCTTCACTTTGGTACTCCTCAAAAAATCTCACCGATATCTGAAGGAAAAGGATTTTGGAAGTACATACCCAATGAAAAAGGTACAACCTTTTTAACACAATATGATTATGATGTGCGTTACGGTTATTTCGGAAGACTAGTAGACTCTTTATTTAGACCACTAATGGGATGGGGTACGGCACTCAGTTTTGATGTTTTGAAACGTTGGATTGAACAACGCGAGCTTCCAAAAACACAGTATATTCGTTTTTTTAGTACTCTACTAATCACCGTACTCTTTTTCTTTATATGGGTTTATCAAGGGCTTGTTCCTAAAATCATTGCAAAACATCCTGAAGAGGTTGCCATGTTATCATCTCTTAGTGCAATGGAGATGAATACGGCAGTTAAGGCTGTTGGTGTTGTAGGAATCCTCGAAGTATTATTCGGGTTGACTTGGTTGTTATATCGAAACAAGAGGCATCTTCATCTCTTACAAATTATCGTGTTTCCCTTATTAACGGTAAGTGCTTTGTTGGCTGACCCGGCAATCTCGACGCATCCATTTAACCCTGTTACCTTTAATGTAAGCCTGTGGATCCTTTCCATTCTTGGCTTTGTATTAGCTAAAGACGTGCCTACCGCAACAAGTTGCAAGCGTTCAAGGAAAGAGTGATAAGAGTGACAATCTATGAAAATCTCTTAGGTGAAGATTTCAAAAGACTGCATCCTAAATTGCAAGAAAGGTATGCATTGCCAAAGGATAAGCCTTTCTGTGCGGAGGGTACAATGACGTCCATTCAAACAGGAGCAAGGCTACTTACTCCTTTATTGAAACTTGCAGCCAACTGGAAGTTTCTTTTTCCTGAAAGCGGTAAGAACATTCCGTTTACGATAAAAAATACGTGTCGTTCATTACCTTCCGGGTTAGATGAAGTGAATTGGGAGCGTACTTTTTATTTTGATAATGTAACCCGATATTTCAATGCATTTATGACGATTGATTCTGAACGAAAGGTTGTAAAAGATTACTTAGGGGAACCAAGTCTATTCTATTCTGATTTATATTTTGAAGTTGCATCAGATGGTAACCTCATCATTCGTTCAGGTTCACAGCGTTTTGTGATCGGTAAAATAGAAGTTCCTATTCCGAGCTTTTTGCAAGGAGTCGTTGAGGTAGAAGAAGGATATGATGATTTACAAGAAGTATTTACCATTCGAGTCCAGATTCGAAATCAGATCGTAGGAAGGATGATGGCCTATGAAGGTGAATTTAAAGAACAATCTACTTAATCCAATAACCGTAGCCGGAATCATTTTCTTTTTTTTCAGTTGCCTCATGACCATAAAGGAACCGTTTTATTTAATGTTGACAGCCGCTCAACTGGTATTTGTGCCGATCATGCTGCAGGTCTTTATTGATACAAAAAAGAAACATGTTGTTGGCGCTTGGATTGCAATGTTTTCTATATTTCTTTTACATATTGTTTCAAATAGTACTCTGCAGCTCTTATTTGCACTTATTTATTTAATCTATACACTGGTAGTTGCTTTATATGGAACTAGGCGTTTCTTCAATCGAGGTTTTACGAACTGGGCGGAATTTTCGATTGATGCGGGAATGATGTATTTATTTGTGGGAGGACTTTGGTTTTTTGTATTTACTACAGAAATAAATACTGGCTTTAGCCCTTTGATTACATGGTTGACCGCTATACACTTCCACTACTCAGCCTTTTTATTACCTGTTTCTTTAGGTTTGTTTGGCCGTCTTCATCAATCTAAGTGGTATGAGATTTGTGTGCCTATTATTTTAGCTGGCCCACTTCTGGTTGCAATAGGAATTACATTTTGGCCTTTGTTAGAAGTCATTTCCGTCTTGCTATATATTTTCGCTATCTATACATTAATCACTTTAGCTTTTCGAACCCGTTTTGCATCCAGACTGCAAGGCATTTTTGTTCGCCTATCATTCAGTTCTTTAGGAATCACGATCTTGTTCTCACTGTTGTATGCTGCGAATAGTGCTTTCGGAAAATGGGGGGTGAGTATTGATTTTATGCTCACTTTTCATGGTTTGGTAAACAGTGTTCTTTTTGGCATGATTGGAGTGCTTGGATGGATATTGGCTCTACCAGAAACGAAACAAGAGAACTGGGATTTTCCTATCAGCCGTATAAGAGGTCGTTTGAAGGAAACGGGAGAGCTGAAACCTGGCTTAGTTAATGATCTCAGTGACTATTTAGATATACAAAAAATACCTGCTAACATTGTTCATTTTTATGAGCATACGGAACAGTATCAATTATTTGCTTCGGTAAAATGGGCCACTTGGTTTAAACCATTTGCTCTCTGCTATAAATGGGTGAGTAACCGAATGCAGCAGATAAACTTGCCCCTTTCTAGCAAAACCGTTGAGATGACAGGGAGTGTAAGAGCGGTAGATCCAGTATTGGATGGAAGAGATAACCCACGTGTTTGGAACAGGTATATTGGAAGGAATGCGGTATTTAAAGCCATTTATTCAAACTATCAGACCAAAGATAGAACGTATATGAACATTGCACTTCCACTTCCTTATTCAACCATGATCGGAATCCTACAGCTAGATGAAAGAGAGGGTACTCTCATTCTATCAAGCAAAGGAGAACCCAATGCAGGTATATACTTAGCGGTAGGGGAATGCTTATTTAGACTCCCCCTATCAGAGTATTTTGTGGTCAAAGAATCAAAAAACAATACGTTAATAGCCACTCACAAAATGAAGATTGCTGGAGCTCCATTTTTAACAATCCATTATACAATGACGTTAAAAATGAAATGAGCTGCTATAATAAGAGCAGTTTTCTTCTTCAGCAAACGATCAGAATTGTTGAATAAGCAAGCGATATGTTTTTAAGGTAGATTTTTCTAAATCGTAAAATTCTGGAAGGTCAACTAGGTTTTTTTGTCGAAAACTTACACATATGAAGTTCATTAAATTGGAGGAAAAAACGATGGCAGAAGTTTTGTTGTTACACCATGTTTTAGGCAAAACGAAGGGGATTGAAGAAATCGCCGAGCAACTGAGAGATGCGGGGCATACTGTGCACGTGCCAGATTTATTCGACGGTAGCATGTTTTCCACGCTGGAGGAAGGCTTGGCATTTGTTAAGGAAATTGGATTTCATGAAGTGACGGCACGCGGAGTTAGGGCAGCGAGCGAGCTTTCACGCGATGTCGTCTATGCAGGTTTTTCACTCGGTGTCCCTGCAGCACAGCAGCTCGCTCAAACTCGTGAAGGAACAAGAGGCGCACTGTTTTTTCATGCCTGCCTCCCAACCTCGGCGTTCGAATCTCAGTGGCCGGCAGACTTGCCTGTGCAAATTCACGCCATGAGTGAAGATCCTTTTTTCGTTGAAGACGGCGACATCGACGCTGCCCGTGAACTTGTGGCATCGGTTAATCACGCTGAACTTTTTCTGTACGAAGGCAAGGAACATCTCTTCACCGACAGCAGTATACCGTCCTACGATGCTGACGCAACGAAGCTTGTGATCAAGCGGGTTCTCGACTTTCTAGCATAGTTGTTAAACTTTAAATACTTACAAAAAGAAATTTCAAAATTCCCGATGAAAGGTTCAATCGGTTAAAAAAAGAAAAGCCTTGGAGCAGGAACATGGAATATGCCAAGGCATTTTATATAGATGTATATAGTACAAACATTGAATATTACTGTTAATCTTATTCCATAATTGAGTGCATTTCATTAAGAAGGAAATGTGCTCTTTTTTATTGAACTTAACTAAAAAACGTGGCAGAATTGTGGAATTAAGATTTTCTATGTGCAAAAAAACACACGAGATAGTAACCTCATGTGTTTAAATCGTTTTTATTATTTTTAAAGTTACAGCAGAATAACAATTTTTCGCCATATATATGATAAATCACTTATTGTAACATTCCCAGTTTTTAAGATACACTACTTTCAGCTACGGGCAGGTCTCTCTTTAATGTCCTCATTGGCGAAAACCATAGCCACATGAGACATAAAGGCATTCCAAAAACACCAATCATGAGTGCTGGATATAAGCCTAACACTTCTCCAAAATAACCTCCTAAAAATGCTCCTATCGGAATTCCTCCATAGCCAACTAGACGATAACTCGCATTCACCTTACTCAGCATATTGTCAGGTGTAACAGACTGACGGATGGTTATGATATTTACGTTGCAGATTGCGACTCCAAATCCGCTTAAAATATAAGAAAGAATTAATAGTATTGAACCGAATAGAGAAGCTTCTTGTACCATTAAGAGAATCATAGGGGCAAAGCACGCAACAGCAGTCCCCCAAATGATAGCAGGTCCTATTTCAAGTTTTTTCGTAATTCTAGCAGCAAAAAAAGATCCGGCAAATGCCCCAGCTCCACCACTTGCTAAAATGACTCCTAGAATACCTGGCTGAAGTTTGATCTCTTCTACAGCATATATAATAAAAACCGTTGAAATGATGTTTGACAAAAGATTGTACGTACCCGCTTCCCCAGCCATCTTGCTGATGTATGGATTAGAAAAAACAAGGTTTAACCCTTCCTTTATTTCTTTCCAGATGGATTGCTGTGATTTTTCGATAACAGGAGGTGTTTCTTTCTTTTTAATGAATAAAATACTTATGGCAGAAACCATGTAAGACAAGGCATCTATGAAAATAGCGATGGGGGCTGTGAAAGTTTGAATAATTATCCCGGCAATTCCTCCACCTCCAACATTTGCAATAGATGCGGTTGCTTGCAACTTGCTGTTCCCTTCATTTAGTTGCTCCCGTTTAATCAAACTTGGCAGATAAGCAAAGTAAGCAAGATCAAAACTCACATCTAGCAAGCCAATCAGGAACACACTTACATAGAGGTATTCTATACGTAGTTCCCCCATTATAAATAAGAGTGGAACGATCAATAGAATGACGCCTCTTGCTAGATTAGAAAAAATCATAACTGGACGACGGGCTCTGCGGTCTAGGTATGCGCCAAAGAACAAAGTTACAAGCAGAAACGGAAGGAAACGAAGTGTACCTAGCAGCCCGACTTGGAATGGAGTGGCTTCTAGCACGGAAATAGCCAATAGCGGAAAAGCTAACTCTGAGATTTTTGCCCCAAATAAAGAGACAGTCTCTCCAAACCAGAGTTTATTGAAGTCATGATGCTTTCGAAGCGAAGGTGAAGTGTGGTTAATTTGAGGATTGTACTTTTTCATCCTAAACACCCTTTCAAAAGGAAATGTAATCGTGATGTAAAAGCTTGAATGTAATAACCTAAAACGATTATACTGATTACACCCAATTTATCATAGAATTTTATAAATTTGCAAGGGGGACTTTTTGTGGATTTTTTGTTTATTGATTTTTTAAATAGTGAATGGAGAGATGGCATCCATGATGACTCTTATATAGACAGACTGGATGACGAAAAATGGTTGACTGGATTGTTGACTTCCTGGGAGTTAGCAATCAACGAAGACTTGACAGAAGAAAAGAAAAAAAGACTAATTACCCTCCGCGTTCTATTAAGGAAACTTGTTATAGAATTAACTTACGAGAAACAACTGACCGAAAATGATGTGAATCAGTTGAACGATTATTTCTATCATTCTCCTTTACTATGGGAGATCAGGAAGGAGTCAGGAAATTTTCGTTTAACCGAAAAGCCAGTTAAACCTGATTGGAACTGGGTAATGGCAAAGATTGTACAATCCTTTGCCGATGTAGTTTCAAACCATCAGACTGGACGTTTAAAGATATGTAAAAACGAAAAATGCGGCTGGATCTTTTATGATGTCAGTAAGAATCGTAGCCGTGTCTGGTGTTATCATAGCAACTGCGGTAACTTAATGAACGTACGAAAACACAGGGAAAGAAAACAAAAGTAAGATATTCCTTCAATTTGTGTAATTTAATTATGGAGTTAGATTTTATAAAGTGAATTTACAGAAAATTGTTGAAGTTTTTAAACTAATTGTATAAACTGTAATCAAACAAAGAACATTTGTTCGGTTTAGGTTACAACTGTTTAAAAGGAGATGTTTTTTCGCCATTATCGTCTGAATTTTGAACTTGATAAAAAGTACTAAGATCCTGTGATGTCGATCATATTTTTATTACTGGGTTTAATACTGAATTTTGCTGTTTTTTCACCTCCATTGCCGGATACGACAGGGGTTATAAAGTAACGTTTATTGAAAGCGCTGTAACTACCGTCCACAATGAAGACCATTACAGAATGCCAGGGCTCGACATCCGCAAATTTGTAAGAACAGTTCTGCATTGGTCACACAAAATTGAAAATGGAGTATGAGGAATATGCTAAGAAAAATGATACTAAAAGTCTTCAAAAATAGTTAAGGAGGTGGACGTTATTTCAGAACAAATTGGAGAACGACAAATACGAATTAACATTTGGGAAGATAAAGACCTTGATCTACTTGTTAAATTAAACGCTCCAGAAATGATGGAACATCTTGGAGGATCTGAAAGTAATGAACAGGTTCTAAAGCGTCACAAAAGGTATCTTGAACTTGGTGAAATAGGGAAAGTATTTAGCATCACCCTAAGTCCTGATTTTGAAGCGGTTGGTTCAGTTGTATATTGGCAATCAACTTGGAATAATGAATGTGTTTATGAAATTGGATGGAGCATACTGCCACAATTTCAGGGAAAAGGGATAGCAACTATTGCAGTTAAACTAGCAATTAAAGAAGCAATAAAGGAAAGGAAATATCAATATATACACGCTTTCCCTTCGGTTGAAAATCCTGCTTCAAATGCCATTTGTCGAAGGCTCAACTTTTCATTTATTTCAGAATGCGAATTTGAATACCCACCAGGTAACTTAATGCATTGCAACAATTGGCGTTTGGACATAAGTAAATTATAAATTAAGTTCTTCAACATACGGGTGCAATTCTTCAAGAAGGAGAAGTGCACTTTTATAACAGATCGAGCGTTAAAATATTTTTTGTTTAAAAACAGTTGACATTTCTGGTACTCAGTCATACAATGTAGAAGTAATAAGTAATACTAAATAGCAAGGGTGAATTCAAACCTATTTTTTTTTGCAACGGTACTAAGTCATACTTATTATAGGTCAGATGAGATAAAGGAGGCTTTTGACATCGAAAATTTAACAGAAATGCTAAAAGGTTCACTTGAAGGCTGCGTGTTGGAAATTATCAGCCGTCATGAGACCTATGGCTATGAGATTACACGCCGCTTAAACGATCTTGGGTTTACAGAAGTGGTGGAAGGTACAGTTTACACAATCCTCGTCCGATTGGAAAAGAAGAAATTAGTAGACATCGTCAAGAAGCCATCAGATATGGGACCACCTCGAAAGTTTTACACACTTAATGAAGCTGGCAGACAGGAACTTGAATCATTTTGGCGAAAATGGGATTTTGTATCTTCAAAGATTAATGTATTGAAATCACAATAAGCTCATAAAGTGTTTCGGTAGCATGATGAATGGAAGGGATAAAAAGGAGGAAAGAAATATGTTGGAATGGATTAAAAAGATGATCGGTGATAAGAAAGAATACAAAATGATGATGGCTCGTGTTGAAGCTCTTCCGGAAGATTATCAATTTGTATTTAAAAAGATTCAAACGTATATGTGGAACTTTTCATCTGGAAACGGTATGGATATGCTGCACATCCAGTATGAATTGATTGACTTGTTTGAAGCAGGAGCAGCTGAAGGAAGACCAGTGCTCGACATTACTGGGGAAGACGTGGCATCTTTCGCAGATGAACTTGTAGCAAACGCCAAAACCTATTTTGCTAAATATCGTGAAGATCTGAACCAAAGTATTAAGAAGGAATTAGGAAGAGAGTAACAATAGTGGCTGAATAGAATGTACTGGAAACTATTCAGTTATTTTTTTGATCAGTACTAAGTAACACTTATTATCGGTGATACTAAATAGTGAAATCATAATTCATTAGGAGGAAAAACATGAATCAAACAGCGATTTCTATAAAGCGCTTAAAGAAGTTTTTCAAGGATAAGGAAGTTTTAAAAGGAGTAAATCTTGAGGTGCAGAGGGGAGAAATCTTTGCATTGTTAGGATCAAATGGAGCGGGAAAGACAACAATGGTCAACATTCTTTCTACATTGATGAAAGCCGATGAAGGGGAAGCGATAATCTGCGGATTCGATGTCGATCTTCAACCCGAAGGAGTTCGTCAAAGCATTAGTTTAACAGGACAGTTTGCAGCCTTAGACGGAGTGCTTACCGGTCGGGAAAACCTTGTGATGATAGCTAAATTGAGAGGTGTTAACAATCCAGGTGAAGTCGCAGATCATTTACTTGGGAGATTCAGTTTAACCGAAGCTGCGAACAAACGCAGTGACCAATATTCTGGCGGGATGAAACGAAGGCTGGATATTGCCATGAGTCTAATCGGGACACCGGACGTCATTTTTCTTGATGAACCAACAACAGGACTTGATCCTGAAGCACGTATTGAAGTTTGGAATACCATTAAGAAACTTGCCAATGGTGGCACGACCATATTGCTGACCACACAATACTTGGAAGAAGCCGAGCAGCTCGCGGATCGTATAGCGATATTACATGGTGGAAAAATCATCAAGACCGGTACGCTGCAAGAACTGAAAGAGATGTTCCCGCCAGCGAAAGTGGAGTACGTTGAGAAGCAGCCATCACTAGAGGATATTTTCCTCAACATCATCGGTAAAAAGGAGAGTGTTTAAATGAAAAGTATAACAGGAACTTTATTAGGACGATTAATGCGTAATATCATGCGAAGTCCGGATACGATTATTACAGTGGCTATTACACCGATTATGATGATGTTATTGTTTGTATATGTATTCGGTGGTGCCATTGAGACAGGGACAGACAACTATGTGAATTACTTATTACCGGGGATTTTGCTGATGGCGATCGCATCAGGTGTGGCTTATACGTCTGTTCGGCTGTTTACAGATGTGAAGAGTGGATTAATGGATCGATTTATAACTATGCCAATCAAAAGATCATCTGTATTGTGGGCACATGTTTTAACCTCACTTGTTTCTAATGCACTTACGATCTTGATTGTTATCTTAGTTGCCTTGCTGATGGGTTTTCGTTCTAACGCAGGATTTCTAGATTGGCTTTCTGTAGCGGGGATACTTGGTCTGTTTACACTGGCGCTGACATGGCTAGCCGTTATTCCGGGCTTAACAGCTAGTTCAATGGAAGGCGCTACTGCTTATTCTTACCCGCTCGTTTTCTTACCCTTTATCAGTTCAGCATTCGTTCCAACAGAAACGATGCCTAAGATTGTACGTATCTTTGCTGAAAATCAACCCGTAACATCGATAGTGAACGCGATTCGTGCACTATTGTATGAGGGCCCCGTTGGAAATGATATCTGGATTGCGCTAGTATGGTGTATCGGAATTATGGTGATTGCTTACTTCTTTGCTAGTAAAAAGTTCAAAAGACAGTTGGGATAATGAAGTGAACAATAAAAAGAGACAAAGCGAGAGTTGCTTTGTCTCTTTTGGTATTAGATTATAAAAGGAAGTCATCTTCAAATGACCTCTTTCTACGGAAAAGGATTCAATACAGTGCAATCGAATATACCTAATGAGTACAAAAAGCAAGGTGTATTCTTTTAATTAGGTTGTTTAGAAAAGAGGAACATGGGAGGCAGGAGATATGAAGGTTAATAGAATCGATCATGTGAGTATAAATGTAAACAATCTTTCAGAAGCGAAAGCTTTTTTTCTTGATATAGGTCTTGAAGTAAAAGCCGAATGGGAACTGGAAGGAGATCAATTAGACAGGATAGTTGGATTAAAGAATGTTAGAACAAGTTGTGTAGGACTAGGAATGCCTGACGGTGACACTTGGATAGAGCTCGTCAAGTATAATACGCCTGCAGATGAATCTGAACCACAACGACCTTCTCCAAATACGCTAGGCATTCGGCATATTTGCTTTGCTGTTGAGGATCTTGAGGCTATTGTTTCCATTTTGAAAGACAAAGGCATAGAGATTTTTAGTGGGATCGAGCAATATGAAGACAGCTACAGACTTTGCTATGTTCGTGGTCCAGAGGGAATTATTCTAGAGTTAGCGGAGAAAATCTTGTAATTTAAAAGACCAGACTAATAATCTGGTCTATTTTAGCTGGCTAGATTAGGGTTTATTCCAAGTTGCGATTAAGAAAAAAACAGTGATTATCACGATTAATCCAGATAAGGTTAGCGTCAAAATACTGGCCGTTTTCCATTTCCCTTTACTAGAGAAAAGTGTTAAGATCCAGGCTACAATATAGCCCCAAAGCGCAAACCATGCATAAGAAGCTGCAAAGAATTCAATGTATTTTCCAAGCCAAGTTGGAATCAAACCCATGATAAAAATGATTATTGCAAATAACCCCATGTACTTTTTCATAAGTGGTTGCACCTCTGTTTATGGTATATGTTACTAAATTACCATATTATGTATTTTGGTGGTAAGAAATTTACTGCCTTTCATGAATTAATTTGCCTTAGAGTAAAATTTAGTCAAATAGTAGTAAGCAACGAAAGGTCTCACCTGGTAAAATAAGGTACATTATCAAGCGAGAGGAAATCTACTTATGTCGTATGTTATTCAATTTGTTTTAGCAGTTATTGTGTTTCTTGTTTCAACGTTTTCAGCATGGTATGAAGGAAGTGAATTAAGAGATACACAGTGGGAATGGAAGTACTCGGCTATTTTTTCGAAATGGAAACATGGAACGGTAACAAACGTCTCTGAGATATCAGGATTTGATCATTTCATTTATGCCGCAAAATTTAAACCACTGTTTCCAATACTCATGACGATCAGTTTACTGCATATCCTAGTATTACTGGCTAGATGGCTTTTAAGTAATCACACAAACAAACTGAACTTGTTTTTCACAATACTCGGTCTTACATTATTTGTGGCTAGTTCGTTAACCTTTAGATCTCCGACTGTGGGTCTGGAATGGTTTACTTGGCTGTTTCTGTTAGCTGGAATGTCGAGTAGCATTGTTGCAGTAATATTGAGGATAAAATTTACATCGAACAATCAAGAGGCATTTTAAGCATGGATAAACATTATAAGACTGCATTTCCTCTAGAAGAGGAAGTGCTTTTTTATTATAGAACTAAGTAATTTCGGCTATGTAATTTAATATGATGGTGATAATCTCAGTATGGAAAATAAAGAAAGAATAGAAAAAATATCGAAAACTCAGTTTCTCCTTCTATTATGATAGTAGTGAGGTGAGCAGGATGTATAGTGAAGTCAAGAGGGAGACCATTCGTTATACATTCGTTATATTGAAGAACATTTGCAAGATGACTGGTTCCTAGAACATTATGCAAAGTAGGTTATTCGATACTTAATATTGAAAATTATGGTAAATTAAGAGAGTGACAATACTTTAACGACTGGAGCTGCGGTAAATAATCTTAAATACATACACAGCAGGAGATGGAGAACCTATTGTTTTCATTCATTCAGGAGGTATGACGGGTTTAACAGAGTATGAGGAGCAAAAGGATTATTTTGCAGAAAATCATTTTAAAGTGATAAGACCTGATTTAAGAGGTCATGGAAAATCTGAAGGAACTCTTGAAGATTATTTCAATCAATGTGTGATTGATTTAAAGGACACACTCGACTCGTTAAACATTGATGAGTGCCATATTGCAGGTGTGTCTATTGGTGGAGTTGCAGCATTAATGTTTGCCAAAAGATATCCTTCTAGAGTTAAGACGCTAACATTTTCTGGTGTATTCCCAAAACAACCTGACAACTGGGAAGAACTTAGTAGACAAGAAGCAGAACACCATAAAAATCTATTCGATAATCCAGAGATTGTAGAAGCACTTAATCAAATGCATGGAAACAATGATTGGAAAGCATTGCTTGAATCATTTAACTCAGATGGTTTTTACCCTTTTCACGAAACGGGTGAACTTTCAGATGTGACAGCTCCCATCTTGTATATGGTAGGTGATAGGGAAGAACTCGAAGTGGAAGCAGCGGTTACGTATAAGAAATTACATGCTAACACGCAAATAGCTGTCATCCCATTTGCTGGACACTTGGTACATAGAGAGCAACCGGATTTATATTCAAAAACTTTATCTGCGTTTATAGAGAACAGTAAAGTTTTAATCTAAGAATGAGGATTTAAAGACTCGCCAATGACGAGTCTTTTTTTCATCTATCTTTTTTCATAACCTTCCAAAACTCTTTGGCAATTATCTTATATCCCTTCACGTTTAAATGGTTATCCTCAGGATTTGGCATGTATTTCTCATATTCAGAATCGATAACATTAGTTGTTGGCACATAGGTATCACCGTTCTCTATAGCTCTGACTTCTATTTCATGGTTCAAAGATTCTAAAAGGGGAACAAGGAAATTTTGTACTTCTTCTGGATAATAAGCAAAGGGATTGTAATAGCCCATGATATAGATATCTGCTTTAGGATTTAGTTCGTCAATCGTTTGTAAAATCGTGTTTAGATTTGAACTTGCTGCTGCAATTCCTTGTTGGGCGGTTGATGGATCGGATAATAGTTTTTGAAAGAGATCGTTAGCCCCAATAGTAATTGTAATATGAGTAGCCTCGCGTAGTTCTCTACGAATACGGGAGTTGTTTTCAACATCGTCCTTTAATTGCTCTGAGAGATACCCCGAAATCGAAAAGTTATCATAGTCTTTGAGTTTCGAGTTCGAACGCTGAAACATATTTCTTAACATATCGGGATAACTTTCATCATAACCACCATAAGGCGTCATTCCTGCAGCTATAGAATCCCCTAATGCAACATATTCTACATGTTTCTGTTTCGAAGGGTGAGCCCAAGTAGATGAACTGAAGCAGAATATTAGACCGAATGTGATCAAACTAGCCATACGTTTCTTCATCGTGATCCCTCTTTTCATTAATTTGTTCGTTCTCATTCATTATAAAAGCAGCGTTGTTAAGTATCCTGTCATTCTATGCTTTCAACGAACAGGTTCAACAAAAGAGAATAGTAGCAGGTTTATATGGAGAAGGAGCGAAGATATACCTTTAAATAATAGTTTAAGATGATAGAGGTGGTACAGTATGGAATGGATCAATCGGATGGAAGCGGCGTTAGATTATATGGAGAGTACGATGGAGCAACCTTTAAATATCAACGCAATTGCAAAAATAGCATATTCTTCGCCATTTCATTTTCAGCGGATGTTCTTTATGATTTCGGGTATGACAGTAGCGGAATATGTGCGAAAACGCAAATTGACTTTAGCCGCACAAGAATTAGCCTGTGGTTCATCAAAAGTAGTTGATATTGCATGGAAGTATGGGTATAAAACACCTGAATCTTTTTCTAAATCATTTCGTAAAATCCACGGTATTTCTCCATCAGAAGCTCGTCGATCAGGAGCACCGTTAAAGGCTTTTCCGCGGATATCGTTTCAATTTACCATTTCTGGTGATCGTGAAGTGGATTATCTAATAGAAAAGAAAGATTCGTTTTCAGTGTTTGGCAAAGCGACAACTCTAGCTTGTGGAAATGAAGGAAGAACTCGACAAGATTTCTGGGGATAGTGTAAGAGCAATGGAGCTATTGAGGATATCTATCTAGAATCGATAGACACTTCCTTACTAGGTCTAACTTTAAATTTTGATAAAAATTTCACATATATGATTGGATGTGAACAAAAATCTGTTACCGTTTCGGATACGTTTACCGTTACGAAGATTCCATCAGCTACTTGGGCCGTTTTCCCGTGTCCAGGACCACGTCCGGAAGCTATATTAAAGGGGTTTCAGCAAATCTACCGAGAATGGTTTCCTGCAACCGACTTTCAACATGCTGGTTTGCCAGAGATTGAGGTTTATTTTACAGGGGAGATACAGAATAAAGCTGAAATATGGATTCCGGTCGTAAATAATTAATAACGTTTATGTATGTAAGCCTAACTTCATAATTGAAGTTAGGCAATTGGTTGTTAGCCAATTCTTTTTTTGTTCTTTTTACTCTTACGCACTTTTTTATCTGCCAACAAACCGTTTAATAAACTTAAGAAACTTCGCATAAAAGACACCCCATTATCTTTAAATACATTCTAGAGAATGAAATACTCTCTATTCCATAGTTTATGATGAACATCTTACAAGGGATTGGACAAACTCATTATCTGTTTTTAAAATTTCTACTCTATAAAACTAGTAAATGTACAAACACTTTAATAGACTTCATCATACTATGAATAATAGGGGTGATGAAAATGGTGAAAATATTTATTGATCCGGGTCATGGTGGCACTGATCCAGGAGGGGTTGCGAATAACCTCACAGAAAAAACGCTAACTTTAAAAATAGGACTTCGAATCAGAGATCTTCTACTAGCGGAATATAACAACGTCTCAATCCTGATGAGCAGGACAACAGATGTTACGAAGTCATTAATAGAACGAACAAATGCTGCAAATGCTTGGGGAGCTGATTTTTTCCTTTCCATTCATACGAATGCGGGTGGGGGAACAGGATATGAAGATTACATCTATCCAGGCTCTACAGCACCCACAACGACGTACCAAGATCTTGTACATGCAGAAATTTTGAAACTCGTGAATTTCAGTGATCGTGGACAAAAGACAGCAGATTTTCATGTGTTACGTGAATCAAACATGCCTGCACTGTTAACAGAGAACGGCTTTATTGATAACGTGAATGATGCAAATAAATTGAAAACTGCTTCGTTTATCGAAAGTATTGCGCGTGGACATGTGAATGGGATTGTGAAGTGCTTTAACCTTCCTAAGAAAGCGATCTATCACACAGTGGTAAGTGGAGATACGGTCTATGCTCTTAGTCAACAATATGGAAGTACCATTCAGCAGATTAAAAGCTGGAACAGTCTTGATAATAACTACAGCATCTATCCGGGTCAGGTTTTGAGAGTGAAGTAATACCAAATACACTGAAGCTAAAGTGTATTTGGTATTTTTTTTGACAACTACGCGAGCTTTATTCCTTTTCTATAAGCTTCAAAGAATGAGAATGCTAAAAACGTAAAAGCTCCCCATAAGATCCAAGCTGCACCATAACTTACTTGATCTGAATTCGTACCATAAACCCAAGTTCCCCAAGTAAGTACAATTCCATCAAAAAATGTGGCTGTAGCAAGCCCTAAACTGATACCTGGTACAATTTGAGTGGGCTTTAGTCCTGCACCTTTTATAATAAGCAGAACAGATAGCCAAGACAGTGGTAAAGCAAGTATGAAGGAAATTAGACTTCCCGTCTCGCCAAATAACCCAAAGGCATACCCAAATTTAACTGCCATTGCGCCACTAAACCAAAAGACAATTCCGAATGCTATTAAGATTCCAGTTTGTTTCATACTAAAAAAGCGTGTTTTCTCTGATTGCATAACTTCTGCTACTGCATTATTCTTCATCATCTAAATCCCTCCTGTTTTAAAAATGTAGCACTTGCTACATAATAAAAATGTAGCATATACTACATAAAAAATGCAACGAGGAAAATATGATGAAAAAAGGCGAATTACGTAAACAAGAACTACAAGATAAAATGGCAGAACACATACTGTCTACTGGTCTTCAGGCCATAAGTTTAAGAAATTTGGCAAAAGCAGCTGGAACGAGTGATCGGATGCTTCTTCATTATTATCAGGACAAAGAAGAGCTTATGACTGAGGTATTGACACAGATTTCTGATAACCTGATTACCATTCTGGAACAAGCACAAACAACACCCATTCCGTTTAATCAATTGGTGCCGCATTTATATCTATTAATTAAGGAACCTGTAGTAAAGCCTTATATTCAGCTGTGGCTTGAACTAATAGCACTTGCTTCCAAAAAAGAAGATCCCTATTTTTCAATTGCAAAACAAATAGGTGATAGCTTTATCCATTATTGCTCTGAACTCATTCAAGCGGATGAGGAAGAAAAAGAGAAGCTAGCACCTTTAACATTCATCATTGTTGAAGGCATTGCTATGCTTGATGCGATTGATTTTGATCAAAAAATTGGAAAGGCATTAAAAGGTCTTTCTGATTTTCAGAAATAGTGAGGTTGTCGTGGAAGAAAAAAACGGTATGAAAACTACAACCTGCAACAGCCCATGTGTCTGCAGGTTTTTATTTCGGGAAAATGTTATAGGTTTATCGACTCATGACAAATATGGAATATCCTTTTTTTACATCTTTCACACCAAAATTAGTCCTATCTGCTCATTAAATTAACCCAACTCATATCCTCTTCCTATTTATAAAAGTTTTTGAGATGATTAATTCAGCAAAAAACATAATTTACCAAGTGATGGAGTAAGGTGATATGCAGTTCAGAATTTACTACTTCGTTTGGAAAGAAGGAAAAGGAAGGTAGAACATATGAAAAGCACGGGGATTGTGAGAAAAGTAGATGAGTTAGGAAGAATCGTTATTCCAATTGAATTGCGACGAATGATGAATCTAGACATTAAAGATGGTATCGAAATTTTTGTAGAGAATGACCGCATTATTTTAAAGAAATACATACCGAATAACTCGTGCGTGATTACAGGAGAAGTGACAGATCAGAATGCTGCGTGTGCAGGCGGAAAGTTCGTACTCAGTCCGAATGGTGCAAAAGCGCTTTTAGAAGAATTAGAATTAAAGTTTTAAGTGTGGAGGAACACCAGTGACTACAGAACATGCAAGAACCGTTTTTCTCCTGTCAGGACCAGCAGGAGTCGGGAAATCAACAACTGCAACCGAGCTTGTTAATAGTTTATCTAATAGCGCATATCTATCGGGTGATGATATTAGTTACATGCATATAAACGGCAGAGAGAAGCCTTGGGAAAGTAAACAGGAGCATGATTTGATTTTGAATAACATTCTTCAACTTACAAGGAACTTCATGGATTATAACTGTGACGTTGTGATCGATTACATAATCTTTCCAAAGGATGCAGAATGGATAAGTAACCAGCTAAGTGACCTTGGTGTTACGATTAAATACGTTGTTCTTTGGGCAGAGAAGGATACGTTGGTAAAAAGGGATGCCATGCGTATTGAAGAGAAGCGTATGGGTGATAGATGTTTGGTTCTTTTTGATGAGTTCCTACATTCGGGGCTAAACCATAACCATCTTCTTCATACAAGTCTACTTACTCCTCATGACATACAACATGTCATTCGTGAAATAAAAACAGATAATCGATTTATACACATATAAAATAAAAAACATGCGGCCAGAAAAGCTGCATGTTTTTTAGTGGAAAGTCGTGCGGAAGATCCTTATTTTTTAAATAATTGTACCCAAGCTCCCTCAAAATAGCCTACGCCGATAGAGTCGTAGTTAGAGCTTAAAATGTTTTGGCGATGGCCAGGACTATTCATCCAGTCTGTCATAACAACTTGTGGTGAAGTTTGTCCTTTTGCAATGTTCTCACCTGCAGCAGTGTAATCGATTCCAAAGCTGCGCATCATGTCAAACGGAGATCCGTAAGTAGGTGAGTTATGATCAAAATAGTTATTCTGGATCATGTCTTTAGCTTTTGCTAAAGCAACATTGCTGAGTTCAGCATCAAGTGTTAATGGGGCAAGGCCGGCTTTTTGACGCTCTGCATTTACAAGCTTTGAAACTTGTGTAGCAGTAGAACCGACGGAAGGTTGTGCTGGAGCTGCTGCTTTTGGTGCTGGCTGTTGTTTAGCAACAGGTGCTGGCAGCTCGATTACTTGTCCAGGATATACCCAATTGATCTCTTTGATCTGTGGGTTTGCCTGTTGAATTGCCCATAAACTAACATTTGACGCCGAAGCGATTTTGTTAAGTGTCTCTCCATTTACTACTTTGTGCAGATTTGAAGAAGATGGAATGTATAACGTTTGACCAGGATGGATGTTATGATTGGTCAATCGATTCATTCCAATTATGTTTGATACGCTTACATTTTGGTGCTGTGCGATCTTCCACAGTGTGTCATTTTGCTGAACCGTATATGGTGTTGAAGCATGTGCTGCAGTTGTCATTACGAGAAAAGCAGCCAATGATAAAGATAATATTTTTAATCGCATAATATCCCCCGAATATCCAGTTCCCCCAACGACTTTCACTATTTAAATGTTCACATAATTTTGACCGCGAAACAACTGGGAATGAGAGAAAAATTTTGTAAATAATTGTATGTAAAAGGGTTTTCGTGTCGGGAAGTCGAAGTAGTCTTACAACAACTATCAGAAAGGGTGGATACTATGAATCTGCACCAAGCAGCAATGGATGGTAATTTGACAGTGGTTGAAGAACTTTTGAAAAAAGAAGAAACAAATATAAACGCACTGAGTGAAGGGTGGTCACCTCTTCATCTAGCCGCACACTTTGGACATATTGAGATTGTGAGACTGTTGCTCGAACAAGGAGCTGATGTTCATGTGAAGTCCGGTAATAATATGGCGAACACCCCGCTTCATGCAGCGGCAGCAAATATGAAGAATCGCCAAGAAATGATCAGTCTCCTATTATCACACGGAGCTGACATAAACGAAAAGCAGAGCGGAGGCTGGACCATTCTACATCAAGCCGCTCAGCACAATGATCCTGAGATGATCGCTTACTTTGTTGAAAAAGGAGCCGACCCTTACCTCGCCAAAGAAGACGGAAAAACAGCACTGGAATTGGCGGAGGATGAAGAGGCACATGAGGCAGCTGACATCTTAAGAAACTGCACATTAAATAAAATCTAAAATACAGGATGCGTCCTGTATTTTTCTTTTTCTCATAATTTGTTATTATAGGAAAGGTAGTTTTTTAAGAAGCATAAGTAGGTGGTATTGATGGACTTTCAAGTATTATTGTATTATAAATACGTAACAATCGAGGACCCTGAAGCGTTTAAAGAGGAGCATCTTGCTCTTTGTAAGGAAATCGGACTTAAAGGCAGAATCCTTGTAGCGAACGAAGGGATCAACGGAACTGTATCAGGAACGGTGGAACAGACTGAAGCATACATGAAGATGATGAAGAATGATTACCGTTTTGCAGATACCGTTTTTAAAATAGAAGGATCGAACGAACATGCCTTCAAAAAGATGAAGGTTCGTGTCCGTCCAGAGCTCGTACACTTAAGTCTTGAAGATGATGTGAATCCCAATGAACTGACAGGTAAGCACCTTTCACCGAAAGAATGGCTAGAAGCGATGGAGTCAGAAGATGTGGTGATTCTGGATGCTAGGAACACGTACGAATACGATCTTGGCCATTTCAAGAATGCGATCAGACCGGACGTGGAAACTTTTCGCGACCTTCCTCAATGGGTAAGAGAGAACTTCAGTCAGTTCAAGGATAAAAAAGTCCTTACTTACTGCACAGGCGGTATTCGTTGTGAGAAGTTCTCCGGATTTTTGGTAAAAGAAGGGTTCAAGGACGTTTCTCAGCTTGAAGGCGGAATCATCTCTTACGGGTATGATGAAATCGCCAAAGGTAAACTGTGGGACGGAAAATGTTATGTATTCGATGAGCGAATCTCTGTACCAGTTAACCGAACAGGTGAAGAGGTTGTGGTCGGAAAATGTTATCACTGCGGTAACCCTGAAGAACGTTATGTAAAATGCGGAAATCCAGAATGCAACGCGCATTTGTTGATGTGTGAAGAATGTGAGCATGAGCATAAACGTTCGTGCAGCACAGAATGCAGAGAACATCCCTGGAATCGTTATATAAAAGAATGTGAAGCAGAAAGCGAAAGTTCTCCTTTGTAGGAGGACTTTTTCTTTTTGAAGAGTGAGTTGATAAGTATGCGTGTACTGTCCAGAAGGAAAATGGTTGATATGTGCGTTTCAGGGAAACATAGATAAAGAATTACGTAGTAATCTCCATTAATTACGTAGTAATCGGATTTTTATACGAGGTAATTTCAATTAATTACGTAGTAAATCCATTTTTATCCGTAATCCCCCGAATTGTTATTCCTACTATTGGATGACGTGAAGTAATATGAGATGTAGGGGGAATAATAATGAAAATAACTTTGAGTTTATGTGTTTTAACCTTTGTCAGTCTTTCGTTTTACAGTTCAAGTTTCATAACAACTTTCGATTCGAGTTTGAGAGAGCTAGTGTTGAATCTCCGAACAGATCGGTTAAATGAAATCGTATTAGCCTTCACTCACGTAGGGGACGCCAAAGTGCTCGCTGGACTCTGTTTACTCGGTGCAATTTTTCTTTTCATAATGAAACAATGGAGAATCAGCATGTTGCTGATCGGAAGTATTCTGGTTTCTTATGGTCTGAACTTGCTAGTGAAATCCATGTTTCAGAGAGAACGGCCACAAGACTTCCGCTTGTTAGATGAAGACGGATACAGTTTTCCGAGTGGAAACGCCATGGTAGGAACAACCTTTTACTTATTTGCAGCCGTTCTTCTCTATCAACGGTATCAAAAGCGCTGGATTCTAGTGATAGGTGCGATTCTTCCGTTCCTGCTCGGGTTAAGTCGTGTCTATGTTGGTGTTCATTATCCATCTGATATTTTGGCAGGGTTTGCGTTAAGCATTGTTATTGTGATCATTCTTACCAAACTCACAGATAAACGTATCAAACAAGCAGAAAGCGTTAATAGAAACAACACAAATAGAGCTGTATAACATATCAATTATTGTTCGGATTTGGTATAATAAGACGGAATTGTTTACCGAAAGGGTGCAAAGATATGTTACCAATCGTATTTCCAGAGAACAAACTTGAGTACATACCGGCTTTGATTACGCTTGCCCTCTTTACGATTTTTGCTTGGAGAACGGTAGTCTTTTTTAAGAAACATTCTGCAAAAGAGTTAAAGAGAGCACAACTAATAGAAGAAGATTTGTTAAGCAAAGAGCTGAAGAACAAGGACTTATGACGAGTTCTTGTTTTTTTTTTGAAAAAAATTTATATTTCTATGAATAGGTTTTCAGAATTAACCCATACTACTTTTAACGGAAAACAATTCAGTTTTTCGTACATATTATCCCAAAGGAGGGAAATCGCATGGCACGTAATAACAGCAACCAAATCGTGGTTCCTGGAGCACAAGGAGCTCTTGACGCAATGAAACAAGAGATCGCTGCTGAGTTCGGAGTACATCTTGGACCAGACACAACTTCTCGTGCAAACGGATCAGTAGGTGGCGAAATCACTAAGCGTCTTGTAGCACAAGCGCTAGGCGGACTTCGTTAATCAGTAACCTCCTTGTAAGAAAAAACCCGGAATTCGTTCCGGGTTTTATTTTTTTGTCCAAATTTAAATCTCAATACACCCCTAAGAATCATGTATAATGAAAGCGGTGACATACCAGTAATTTGTCGGGGGAGTGGATTTCAATGACAGAACAGAAAAAATTGGACAGCAAAGAAACAGAAAAAGGACTTCACACGGACTTTATTAATCAAATGACGTATGGCGAATACCTGAACCTAGATAAGATCTTGTCTGGTCAGAAAAGGCTTTCCGGTCATCACGATGAAATGTTGTTTATCATTATCCACCAAGTATCAGAGCTATGGATGAAACTCATCCTTCACGAGACGCGTTCAGCAATTTCTTCGATTGAGAGCGGAAACCTTCATTCAGCTTTTAAAATGCTAGCACGTGTTTCAAAGATTCAATCTCAGATCATCGAATCATGGGACGTGCTTTCAACCTTAACGCCAGCGGAATACATGGAGTTTCGCGATAAGCTTGGACAAGCATCAGGCTTTCAATCGTATCAATATCGCATGATTGAATTTGCACTTGGTTATAAGACACCGCATATTTTAGAAATCTACAAAAAAGACGCAGATCTTCACGAACAGCTAACCGCTGCTCTTCATACACCAAGTTTGTACGACGTTTCCATTCAGGCACTCGCAAAAGCGGGACTTCCTATCGACGAAGAAGTGCTAAACCGTGATGTAACAAAGCGTTATGAATACAACGCATCAGTAGAAGCAGCGTGGTTAGAAGTGTACCGAAACGTAGAGAAGTATTGGGATCTGTATGAATTAGCAGAAAAGCTTGTAGATATTGAAGATTGGTTACAGCAGTGGCGATTCCGCCATATGAAAACCGTAGAACGAATCATCGGGTTCAAAGTGGGAACAGGTGGATCATCAGGTGTGAACTATCTGAAGAAGGTATTAGATCAACGCTTCTTCCCTGAGCTTTGGGATCTGCGTACGAGTATATAGGAAATAGGATAATTCGGAGTAAAAAATAATATTTATGAATGCTTTAAAAAGCGTGCTGTTTTTACACAGTACGCTTTTTTTCATCTATTAAATTTTTCTTTTTAAATATCTTTTCACTGCTATAAAACACCCCACCACAAACCACTCCTACAACTAGTGGTTTCAATATAAAACTTTGCTCCGTCCAGAACCAATTTATAAGAAATACAATCACAAAAGTTATTGAACAATGCAATATGATTTTTATAAAGATTCCTCCCCGTTAGTGCTCGTTTTGATTTTAACATAATTTGTTAATTACAGAAAATCGGTAGAATGAAATACCATTTCCCAATATAGTAGGTAGTGATTCTACATTTTTATAAATTCAGAAGGTTTCATAAACAGACACATATATGGATTAAATATATACTAATTTATTCAAACGATGAATTCTTACTTTCGTCTTTGGTCGTTTTCATTTTTCTTTTCGTGTAATTCCGAACCCTATATAAATACGTATTTAAAGAACCAGGCCGATAATTAAGTAAAAGAGTTTTTATCACTTATAAAGAGATATGGCTGATTCAGCGATTTCCCTAACCGACTCAATCAATGAGGATGGATTAATAATTTTCAATTGATCCCCAAACCCTACAATATATGACGCAGCTTCTTGTTTAGTATCAAACGACATTTTGACAGGAATCCACCCGTTTTTACTCGGTGTACTAGTGCTTACTACTTGTGCAAAGCGTCCGCTGAAAGATAGCCGTTGACTAATAGCGGGAGATGCCTCCAACTCTACTTCAAATACAGGTAAACTCTGAACAAAATTTTGTTTTGATTTGTTCCAATAATTAGCTAGTTCAAAGTTAGTTGGCCGGACAAAGGATTCATGCGTTAATTCTACAGACTTGATTCGTGACACTCTAAAATTCTTAAGATCTGTATTAGATACGGCAATAAGATACCATGTACGTCCTTTTGCGACGAGCCCTAATGGTTCTATGATTCTCACTGAAGTTTCCTTGTTTGCTTTTTCATAAGCTATACGTATTTTCCGTTCTTCCCATATTGCTTGTTGTAACAAACCGAGTGCAGTGGTCTCTTGACTCGATTGTTTCCATGAATCTATATCTATATGGATTCTGTTCCATAGGTTATCCGCTTGTGATTGAACAGTGTTCGGAAGAGCGGCTAACAGTTTTTGCCGAGCTTCTTTCCAGTCTTTTGTATAGCCAAGATCACTTAAAAGCTGAAAGGAAGGGGAGAGAAACAACGTTTTTAGCTCGTTGTCTTTCAATCCTGTTAAGCGTGTTCTGTACTCATCAACAAGCCGCCAACCGCCATATTTTCCACGTTCGGCTAGAACTGGAATTCCTGCTGCACTTAACGCTTCCATGTCACGATGAATCGTTCGTTCTGTTACTTCTAATTCGTTGGCTAACGCTTTAGTTGTCATTTTTCCATGATTTTGTAACAGCAATAAGATGCTGATTAAACGGTCTGCTCTCATCGATTTACTCCTATTATTTTAATATGACAATGGATGTCAACTTTAAAGGTTAAACTAAAGATAGATCAATGAAGGAGTGAATGCAAATGAAACCTTTAGAAGGAAAAATTGCACTAGTTGCTGGAGGAACACGAGGAGCAGGACGTGGGATTGCGATGGAGTTGGGCGCAGCAGGAGCCACAGTCTATATCACTGGCAGAACGACACGTAAATCAGTATCAGAATACAACCGACCAGAAACCATTGAGGAAACAGCAGAATTAGTAAACGAACTAGGTGGCGTTGGAATTCCTGTTCAAGTCGATCATCTTGTTGCTGAACAAGTACAAGCACTAGTAGAGCGAATTGAAAACGAACAAGGTAGATTAGATATTCTAGTAAACGATATTTGGGGCGGAGAGAATTTCATTGAATGGAGTACACCAGTATGGGAACATTCACTTGAAAAAGGGTTAAGAATGCTTCGTCTCGCTGTAGATACCCATCTGATAACAAGCCACTACGCGCTTCCATTGTTGATTAAGAACAAAGGTGGGCTCGTGATTGAAATGACAGATGGGACAAAAGAATACAATGAAAACAATTATAGAGTGTCCATGTTTTACGATTTAGCCAAAACGTCTGTAATTCGTATGGCCAAAGCTTTGTCACACGAACTATCACCGTATAAGTGTACAGCGGTTTCTCTATCACCAGGCTGGATGCGATCAGAGATCATGCTTGAAGTCTTCGGGGTAACAGAAGAAAACTGGCAGGATGGGATTGAGAAAGATCCGAATTTTGCCATATCTGAAACACCACGCTTTGTCGGAAGGGCCGTAGCAGCATTAGCGATGGATGATAACCGACATGAATTAAACGGACAATCTTTTTCAAGTGGAGAACTCGCTAAGAAATATGACTTTGTAGATATCGATGGCTCACAGCCAGATTGCTTCCGATATTTAGTCGAAGTCGTGGAGGCTGGTAAGCCAGCTGATGTAGAGGGATATAAGTAAAAGATCATTATAAGAAATTCCAAAGTGACTTTCACCAAAACTTATAAGTTTAGAACGAGGGAATTCCGAGGTCAGAGGAATCCCTCGTTTTTATATATAACAATCCTCATAAGATAATCTCAATATTTACAGGTTATTTATTGTGCTAAAATTAAAATAGTTTTGAAAGAGGGGAGGGATTAAGAAATTGAGGATATTTTCTTTGCTGGTTTTACTTTGCCTTTGTTTTAAAGTGTCTTTCGTTCCAAATTACTTTCACACCGAAAACACTACTTCTGTAAAAGGATATGAATGGAATGCTCACTCATTAGTCTCGGCAGACATTTCTATAATCATGACTAAGAACGTCATTGAGAGTAAAAAGGTTCAGAAAGCTTCAAATACTTTTCAAAACAAAAGTGTAAGAAAAGTTCATGTTGGAAACCTACTTGATGAAAAACTTACTCTTAAAAATCCTCAAAAGAAAACCCTGTTTCTTAATCCTTATCTCTATCAATCAAGTTATCTCTGACATCTTAAGTAGAATGGATCAATTTAATTCCACTTGAGAAAGAAAAGGAGATAACCTAGATGAAAGAGGTCATAATATTTAGCGTTCTTACAATAGTATTAGTACTAGTTGCTACACATTTCTTTAATCAGTACATTCCAGAGCATCAATATCCAACCTTATTTAAGTTTTTAAAAAACATATAAAATAATAGAAAGGACCTGCTGAGCGGGTCTTTTTTTCGGTTCCCTACATGTTAATTTAACTTTATCTCACGATTTGCTGCTTTTATCCAAGAAGGAAAATTCATCCTTTTTATGGAATTAGTGATGGACAAACAATCAGACTTTTATTTGAGGAATAGATAGATGAAAAAGTTACCGAAGTTCCTCTTCATATTTATCTTATTAACACTTACTTCTTGCGGGAAAACTCAATTATCTATTTCTTCCATGATCTTTGTAACGGATAAAGGTCATTCCGAAGACTACAAAGAATATTGGATCACTGCATATGATCCAAATAAAGAAAAAAAGCAGACCCTTTTAAGGTCTATGTCGAAGAAATAATGGTTTGGAACTTGATTGAGGAAAACAAAGAGTATTTTTCCACTTATGCAAAAGAGGAAAAGAGTCCTTGGTTACTCGAACAAATTGAATTCATAAAGTAGTTTTTGGTAAACTGCTATTCTCTGCGTGATTAAACAATAGAAAGGATGTGATCACGTTTATGCTTAAGGGACAAAAAGTAGAACTGCGACCTGTTTCACTAGAGGATTACAAACGAATTTTTGACTGGCGTAATGATGAGGAAACAGCCAAATTGATATCGGGTACAGGATATTACGCCTATTGCCATGTTTCAACAGAAAATGTTGAGGCTGATTACGAGAATGATGTGAAAAAGATAGATAAACGTGAAACCGACAAATTTTCGATTTATACGATGGGAGAGAATCCTCAACATATTGGAGGAATCCAGTATAGTGGATTGAATATCATCTCGAGGAGTTGTTCCGTAGGGATTGGAATTGGTGTGAAAGAATACTGGAGCAAGGGTTATGGAACGGATGCAATGAGAACCCTTATTCATTACTTATTTCAGACTATGAATTTGCAGCGTATCAAACTAGAAACATGGAGTGGGAACGAACAAGCCATCCGTTCCTATGAAAAATGTGGGTTTGTAGTAGAGGGACGTTTAAGAAATGAAGAGTTTATTGACGGAAAATATTATGACACGATTGTCATGGGACTTCTGAAAGATGAATTTATATCCTAGTCATTATTGAGAGAGGCGTTGATCCAAAGAGGATTAACGCCTTTTTTATGCATTAATTAAGCAGAATTGATTGGGCACTGTGATAGGTGTACAAGCACTTTCTGAGGGATTTCATAGAATATCATAATCGAAGGTATACCTTCGGGAACTAAGGGGGGATTAGTTATGGGTTGGATTGGAAATAATTCAGGTCATCGTTCTTGTGGATGTAACAAGCGCGTTGAACGTCAACATCATGAATGTGGATGTAACAAGCGTGTTGAACGTCATGAACATGAATGTGGCTGTCACAAAAAAGTAAAGCGTCAGTCAGAAGGTCAGTTAAGAAGAGATATGTGCTGCAGATGTAATTGGGCTGAATCTCGAAATGACAGCGCTTGGAGAAAACTTTGTAGAAACAGAGTAGAAAGTGTTCGAGCGGTTACAGATGCTCCAAACTGTGCTTTGCGCAATCGATTAGGCAATGGAAATGGTCAATAGTAACGAATACTTTAATAAGATAACGAACAAACACTGAAGAAACAAAAAGAGGGCCTTATCACTAAGGTCCTTTTTTGTTGTGGAAGATGCTTAGCTATTCTCGCTTAGGTCACGAATTTCTCTTTCAATCAAATACAGGGAGAGTTCGAATGCTTCTATACGTCTTTGCGCTAAGGTGATCTGAGACTTATACCGTTTTGGATTTTCTTTACCTTCCAGCGTTTTAACGGTTTCTTTTAGTTTGTGAATCGTTGAGTCAAGTTGACGTTTAGCTTCAACTAAATTATCCAACATAATTTCCATTAAAATACATCCCCTTACATAATCTTTATCAATAATGTGCAACCACGTGAGAAAGATTTAATGATTTGAAATTCAACGTGCAGTTTAATTATTCATCCTATACTGAAGAGGAGTGCAGCCTGTAACATTCACAAAATTTCGTTTGTATGTCGATCCTAAAACAAGATCCTAAAACAATTATAAACTATAATAAGGGTACAACTACAATAGGGGGCTACTCCATGTATACGGAAGATCGAGTTGTATTAAAAGTAGAGCAATTTAACAATAATGATGTTTCAAGTCTAATAGAGCTTTCATCATCTGTCGGATGGGACTATGATGAAAACGAAATAAGAACGATTCTTTCATCAGGAAAAATTTATGGACATAAAAATCCTGAAGGTAAACTCGTTTCAAGTGCAGCGATCATTCCATACGATACAAATCTAGCCTCAATCGGTATGGTCATCGTACATTCAGATTATAGGGGCCTCGGATTAGGAAAGGCAGTTACTCAACAATGTATAGCTGGCGTCTCTAAAGAGACATCCATCATGCTAATCTCAACGGATGAAGGAAAACTATTATATGAAAGCTTAGGATTTAGAAAGGTAGATGTTGTACATAAGTTTTTATGTGAAAATTTTGTCTGCAACTCGTTCGAAGTTAATAACGAATTTACATTAGATACTTACAAAGTAGATGATTTTCATCAAATAATGGAACTAGACTCAGCTGCCTTTGGTGATCAGAGAAGCAAAATTTTGCACAATCGAATCAAACAATCGAAACAATGTATCGTTGTAAAAGATCAGAACAGCCATATTATAGGTTTTGGTCTGTCTGTACAAGGTCCTATAAATCTGGTAGTAGGACCGATTGTTGCGCCGGACTTCAAAATAGCCGCTTCTATCATGAAAGAGTTAGCTGCCAACCATCATGGAAATCTTAGAATTGATGTGCCATCAGGTCATCATGACTTTATGAATTTCTTACATACATGTGGTTTTAAAAAAGTTAATGAGCCTCCAATAATGATGAAAAATTCAAGCGCAATGCCAAACAGGAACCAAAAATTATATGCAATCGCTGCTCAAGTATTTGGATGAAAAATTTTGAAAATCAAAAATAATTTCATGGAATACTAGGGAAAAGACGGACACCAAACGAACGGAGCATTTCTTCAAGAAGGAGAAGTGCTCTTTTTTATTGAAGTTAAGAATAAGACTAGTTGTTATGAAACGGAGGTTGTTACGATGAGTGATCTGAAGTTAATTGAAACCTACAAAAGCTTTTTACAAAACTATTCAAACGAACAGCTCGGCTTTATTCCTGAACGAGGGGTTTGGTCGATCGGTCAAATGTATGACCATTTGATTGTTGTTGCTCATGAATATCTAGATAGTGTTGAAGATTGTGAGAAAGCTGTTGAAGAGCAACATCAGGGAAAATCCGAATTCGGAGAGTACCTTTTTAATATTGGTGGGTTCCCTCCCATTAAAATCAAATTGCCTGAAGAACTAGATGCTCCACCGGACAACACCAAAAGTAAAGAAGAGATTGTGCTAGAACTTGATCAACTAATCAATAGAATGAAAGAGTTGGAAATAAAAGTAGAAGAAATTAACCCAAATTATAAAATGAAGCATGGTGGTTTTGGGTGGCTGAATGCAAAAGAGTGGTTATCTCTTGTCGGTATGCATTTTCGTCATCACCTGCGTCAGAAGTATGAGCTAGATCAGAGGCTTAACAAAATAGGAGTTCTGTCTAGGAATTAGTTCAATTATTTCTTAAACTATGCTTTTTAGTGCGTGCAAAGTCATGATTACGGGTACATACCTTCATATACAGAATGCAAGGATAGGAGAGAGTTAGTTTGATAAAAGCTGTACTGTTTGATTTGGACGGAACCCTATTGGATCGCGACACCTCGGTTAAGAAGTTCGTAGAGGACCAACATACTCGGCTTTCATCCGTACTGTCCCATATACCTAAAAAATTGTATGCGAAACGATTTATCGAGTTAGAAGAAAACGGATACGTGTGGAAGGACAAAGTGTATCAAAGGCTAGCCGAGGAGCTGGCTGTTAGAAGAATTCCTCCTGGAGAATTACTCGATGATTATTTAACGCAATTTAAGCACCATTGCACACCGTTTCCAAATCTTATTAGCATGCTAGAGGAGCTGAAGAAAAAAGGATATCGCCTCGGCTTGGTCACGAACGGTTACGGTGTGTTTCAGTATGACACGATTCAAGCACTAGAGATAAAAGAGTATTTCGACACCATCCTTGTATCAGAGATGGAAGGATTGAGAAAGCCTGATCCACTAGTTTTTCAGAGAGCGGCAGAAAGATTAAACGTTAAGATGGAAGAGTGCATGTTTGTTGGCGATCACCCCAAAAATGACGTGGAAGCTGCTAGAAATACTGGTATGATTGCCGTCTGGAAAACGAGCCCTCATTGGAAAGAAGCGGAGGCAGCCGACTATACGATAAGCGATCTGGCAGAGCTTAAGCTAATTTTAGAAACCCATGAAAAGGCAATGCAACTTTCAAATTGAAGAGTAGAGTACTGTTCTTTTTTGGGAGATACATTTAATACGCATTATGGAGCACTAATCTTTAAAGGATTAATGCTCTTTTTTACTGAATTAAAAAACGCAACAGATTGTTTACTGAAAAGACATTTGAGAAATGAAGTGATTATAAAAATGAGATATCATCAAAGAGAGTTTTCACACGAACTAATGCAAAGAATTAAAGATATTGAAGCAGCTTTAGCAGACGATATTGAATATTTGTTATTAAAATACAAACCTCTTTTTAATAAGAAGAATTTATCTTTTGATGGTGAATTTCACAGAGAAGGTAACCATCCATTTACTCCTCAATACATTTCCACCATTTCGATTGGTATATCAGAAGAAAAAGTAGAACTAATAGATCTACATACAATTAAAATATGGGATTGCTATCGATCATTCTTAGGAATGCCTATTTCAAAAAAGATTCCAGGCAGTAAAATTGTTGGGGAACTACTAGATGAAACGCTAGAAGAAGTTAAAGAAGAGTTAGTAGACTACATTACCGACCTTTTAGCAGAATGATTATATTTAATAATCGGGTGTAGTTCTTATATCAATAAAGTGTGTTCATTTTAAAAATTAAGAAGGGACCGAACATGGTTTACTCAAGTATTTTGAAACGTTTCAAGCAAAATCATAGAACAAGAGAATGGTGAAACACAATGAAGTACTTAATCTTTATCATGTTTTCCTTAGTTAGTTGGTGGATGTTCTTTGTTTGGATTTCTAGCAACATGTATTTTGTGGATCAAATGGAATATGGAGCTTTCCTGTATACTTCTGTTTTTGCTTTTAGTCCCTTTCTATCCGCTACCGTGACTTATTTCACTTACAAGTTTTTTGTAAGTTCAAAGTTAATCTTACAAGTTCTAACCATGATCTACATACTTACGTCCATTTATGGTATTGATCAATTTTTAGAATATTGAGCATGAGTGGATGTGAATAAATGTCATTGCTGATAGGGGTTATGTTTTGAAATCAAAACAACTGTATTTCGTAATTGTTCTTTTTTTATTTTGCATAACGGGGTGTACAACTCCTTTTGATGGAAATGGTCAGAAAACAGAAGAGAAGGAAAATGACTTCCCTCCAACGGTTTCAGGATTCATTAAAATCGAAGGTGTCAGATTTGAAATGAAACCAGGAAATTATAGATGGGAAAGAAAAAAGGGTTTAGAAACGGAAGCTGTGACAACGGATGCAGCATCACCTTATCAAATTGGTGAGGGGCTTGAAGCTATAGAAGTAAAACCAGGCGCTGATATTGCAATCGAAATAAAAGATAAACCAAAACTATCTGTTTTTCCGTGGAACAGAGATGGTAGCGGTAAAGAAGTCATATTAGACAACAATCGTTTATCCGCTCCGGCAAGTAAAGGTCGATACATCTATGAGGTATTTGCCAAATGGTCCAATGGTGAAATATCTTACACGTTTGTAGTTGAAGTTAACTGATTAACGATGGCAGTTGTGTAAAGTGCAGATTTTCAAGGTTAATGAGTTCGTTCATTAATATAAAACTATTAGTCTAGGAGGTTGCACATAAGATGACAGCTAAATTTAAACCTATGACGTTTGAGATGGAAACGGATCGATTGTCCCTTAGTCTATGGAAGGAATCAGATGCATCATGGTATAGAGAACTTGTTGCAGAACGGGGCAAAGGTATGCCGACTATAGTTACTGCTCGTGAGAATGTCACTACTTTACGCAATCGAGCATATGAAAGCGGAATTGCCTTGCTAACTATTCGTCGTCGAGATGAAGCCGATTATATTGGGTACTGCGGATTAATTACTGGTCGTTCTACACTTGAAGAACCGGAGATTGCATACGAGTTGTTCCAAAAAGTACACGGTAATGGTTATGCGACTGAGGCAGCAACCGTGGTCTTAGATGCTGCAGTTGCAACCGGACGACACAAGCTTTGGTCGACAGTCCGCGCTTGGAATGCTGCATCCTTTCGGGTGCTAGAAAAGCTTGGATTTGAACGACATCATAGTACATGGGACGAGAGCGGAGAGATTGTTTGGAGCCTAAGAGAACTTCAGAATAATTCCAAAGATGTTCAAGAGTACGGAGGGTAGAGAAAATGCCAGAAATAAATCATAAAATCTATATAAAAGTACCATTAGAAGAAGTGTATTATACAATATCAACAGCTCAAGGTTGGAATGCTTGGTTTACAGATGAAACGTCTTTAGAGATCAATCCAGACGGAACTGGTGAAATTCGAATGAGATGGCTAAACTTTGGTCGTGAAAACGTAATAATTGAAGATGGCGGAGAAATACTTGAAGCAATTCCAAATCAAAAATTTGTGTTTCAGTGGTCACCAGGAGAACAAAGTTCAACAGTAACCTTTAAACTTGAACCTTATAAAGACGGTACGTTAGTAGAAATTAATGAAATTGGTTATACGCATTCAGAAAAAGACTTAAGTGCCTGCATCGGATGTGCTGTTGGATGGGGAGAAGCATTAGCCCTGTTAAAAGTCTATTTAGAGCATGGAATAGTATATAAACAGGACTTAATTCTATAAATAACAGTAGTAGAGAGTTTTCAAGGAGGTAGAAACCAGGTGCCAAACAGTGAAAACGATGAAATACTAACTGGAGGAAATGTCTCAACCGTACATCGTCTAGGAGATACGGTTCGACGAGAGTTAAAGCCAAGTAGCACCAAGGTACACAAGCTATTAAAGCATCTAGAAAACAAAGGCTACACTTATGCGCCAAAGTTTTTAGGTGTTGATGAAAAGGATAGAGAGATCTTATCTTTTATAGAAGGGGAAGCTGGTCATTACCCGTTAAAAAAGTACATGTGGTCAGATGATGTACTAATGGAGATAGCCAAAATGCTTCGACGCTATCACGATGCTGTAACAGATTTCCCTATAGAAAAAGGTTGGCAACCGATCGATCACACTCCTGAGCCTTTTGAGGTGCTTTGCCATAATGATTTTGCCATTTATAACATTATCTTTGATCACGACCGCCCCGTTGGAATTATTGATTTTGATGTAGCAGCTCCTGGGCCGAGACTCTGGGACATCGCATATACGCTTTACACGTGCGTGCCTTTAAGCAGATTTTATTTAGATGAAACAGGTGCAACCATAAATTACAATCGTAACCAGCATGCAAAAGGAATGAAAGAGAGAGTTCGATTGTTTTTTGAGGGGTATGGTGAGGAAGTCAATCCAGATTTCTTGGAGATGGTGCTGCTCAGGTTAAAAGGGTTATGCAGAACCATTGAAAGAAAAGCGAGTGAAGGTGACTTAGCTTTTCAAAAAATGATAGACGAAGGGCATCTGGACCATTATCTAGAGGACATTGATTTTATTCGTAGTCACCGAAATGATTGGACATAGGAGATCACAGTACGAAATTGGTCATTTTGTAAAGGGTCACTTTTTGAGTACAGAAAGACAATAATTTATGTCACGCTGCTTTTTGGTAAGAAAATCACTTGTTAAAAGGCTTACCAATTTTATAATAAAGGGAAACTTTAAGACTTCGTCTAATTTTAATATTAAAGAAATAGGATTGGAGGCTAATGTCTGTTTTATTGTCTATTATTCTTTGTGGCTGCCAATCGGAAGATAATACTACTTTGGAATCAATAAAAACTAACAATGAATTACAACGAGCCACATCGTTAGGTCCCCGATGGATGGAGCGGAGCCGCCGCTGGTGTTCAATGGCCAATTGCGGCAATTCGTGCCAAAGCACGACCATTTTACCCAAAAAGTGACCATACTCGGTCACTTCCCTTCGATAGGTGCTGTTCAATTTATGGAAATACTTTTTATTTGCAACAAAGCTTAGGAAACAATCTTTTATAAAAATACATTAAGCAGCAAAACACCTGCAAATGCGGTTAAGGAAAGGATGGTTTCCAGCACCGTCAACGTTTTGAAGGTTTTTGTAACGGTTAATCCAAGATATTCTTTTACCATCCAAAAGCCTGGATCGTTTACATGTGAAAACATCATTGATCCTGCAGCTGTTGCAATAACTAGCAACTCCAAATTGACACCAGACATGTTCTCAATGATTGGAGAAACAATACCGGCAGCTGTTGTCAATGCGACCGTTGCTGAGCCTGTCGCAATTCGAATTAAGCATGCAATGACAAAGGCCATCATGAGCGGAGACAGGGATAAATTTTCAGACATGCTGCTCATTGTCTCACCGACACCGCTATCCATCAGTATCTGTTTGAATCCACCACCTGCACCGATAATTAATACGATTGAACCTACAGGCAGCAAGCTTTTTTCTGTGAATTTTTTAATAAGATCTCTATCCATCCCTTTACGAAATCCAAGAAAATAGTATGCTGCAAATACAGCAATTAATAATGCAATTACCGGATTTCCTATAAGCGCAAAGAATTTCATCGAGCCTTCCGAAAGCTGAACATATGGTGCTAATGAGGCGAGAATCATTAGAATGACTGGCAGTAAAATAATAAAGAAAGACATGGCGGGGCTTGGCAATTCTTTTACAGCCGTATCGATGCGGATTAATTCCGGTTCTTTTTCAGGAACAACGCGTTTGTGCACCCATTTTGCAAATAATGGCCCTGCAATAACTGCAGCAAAAAATGCGATTACAAGAGAGTAAAGAAGAACCTTGCCAAGATTGGCATCATATATGATGATAGCAGCTAGTGCACCAGGACGCGGTGGAACAAGACCGTCCACAATCGATAGACTTGCAATGACCGGTAGAGCGATCAGTAAAATATTTTGCTTTGTAGTTTTGTGTAACGAAATGACTAAAGGCAATAAAATTAAAATACCGACTTCAAAAAAGATTGGAATCCCAATTATAAAACCTGAAAGCATCATAGCCCACGGCAGACGTTTTTCACCAAAAATCCGTACAAAAAAATTGCCGATCTGTAATCCTGCTCCCGATTCGGAAAGCATTTTTCCTAAAATTGTACCCAATGCCAAAATCCCAACCAGATGTCCTAAAACTTCTCCTATACCAGTTTCGTAAGCGATCACAATTTTCTCTAAGGACAGTCCCGCCATTAGAGCCAAAAATAAACTGGCTACTGTTAAACTGATAAAAGCATGCCATTTCAGCAAGGATACGGTTACGATAACAATGACGATAGCTGCAAAGGTGACAAGCAGTAAATAAATATCCATCCTTGATCATTTCCTCCCTTACTTTTATATACAAACTGCAGTAACCAATTTAAAGTGCTAGAGCAATGGTAATCGCCTTTTTAAAATAGAATTTAAAAAGGGTTTCCTCTTTCCTCTTTAATTTATTTTATGTGTATGTTTTTTACCTAATAAGTTATGGGTGATCAAAATTACAACATCTTAAATTTTAAAACGAAGTAAACAAGCCCTCATTTAAATAAGGATATTGTTGTAAATTTAAGATGTAACACCAATTTAAAATTAATTTTAAGTCTACTATTCTTAGTGGGGGCTTATTCTGGTTTAGCTTTTGAGAATCCAATCTTTTATTTGTAAGGACTAAATATATTAGTTTAAAATCCATTCTAGCAAACTGTTGAATTTGTTAAAGCAAAGAGTGTAAATGTAATTCTGGTTTATACGGTATAAGAGGTATGCCCTCCTTAATTCTATAAACGAAATCTGGATTAGCAAGCAAAGGGCGTCCAAAGGCTGCTAAATTAATGGTACCTTTCATTATCGCATGAGAAGCGATATCATGATCTAAATTACCTACTCCAATAATTGGTCCATCCCAGTATTCTCGAATAATTTGATGTAATGTCCTGCGATTCAAGATTGTTTCAGAAAAATCATTTGTAGAAGGGTGTAGAATTTGAATACCAACTTCCTTGAATACAGATAGAAAAGCCTTTATTTCTTCCAAAGGATTCTCCCATCTGTAACTCGGTATATCATCTTTTATCTCAGAAAAGCGAATAATCGTTTTTTCAGGACCGATCGCTTTACATACAGCTGTCAAAACTTCCTTCATGAACAATAATCGGTTTGATAGATTACCCCCATAGTTGTCCTTGCGTTTATTTGTTACCTCACAATTGAACTGATCGATTAAATAGCCATGTGCTCCATGGATTTCAACTCCATCAAACCCAGCAGAAATGGCATTTCTTGCAGCTGAAGCATACAGATCGATTACTTCGTTAATATCATATAATGACATTTCCTCAGGTTCCTCATAAGGTTTACGTAAACGATGGACATGTCCTTCTGCTCTTACTGGCGATGGTGCTTGTGGAGGATAACCTCCTATAAGATCATGGTGCGTCAATCTTCCACTGTGCCACAGTTGAGCAAGGATGGTTCCTCCTTCTGCGTGAACAGCGTCAGTTACTTTTCTCCAAGTTTTTACTTGGTTATCTGAATACAGACCTGGAACACCAAAGGTTCCTTTTCCTCTAGGACTGGGATTAATTCCTTCCGTAATAATGAGTCCTATACCATCTTTAGCCCGTCTTCTATAGTAAGCTACGATATCTTCTCCAACAGTCCCTGTCTTATTATCAGCAAAGCTTCTTGTCATAGGAGCCATTACTATTTTGTTCCGAAGGTTCCAATGACCAATTTTGATGGGATTTAATAACTCGTTCCTCAAATCTGCTCACTCCTCAAAAAAGTATTAACTACATGACTAATTTTATTTAATAAGATAATCTAAATATATAGATGAATAAAGGCAATTCATTAAATTCACTTAGATAAATAATTTATTTTATGATTTTTACATTAAAATAAAAGGGGTTGTCTTAATATGGATGAAATAGATAAGAAAATAGTGTTACTTCTTCAGGAGGAAGCTAGAATTTCTATGACGGAATTAGGAAAAGCAGTAGCTTTATCGCAGCCTGCTGTTACAGAAAGAGTTCGAAGAATGGAAGAGAAGGGGATAATTGACTCTTATCGAGCTGTTGTTTCCCCAGAGAAAATCAATAAACAGATTTCAGCTTACGTCCTATTTCATACAAAGGGATGTGAAAGTTTTGTGGAACATTGTAAACAAGCAGATGAAGTAGTGGAGTTACACAGGATTAGTGGACAATATAATTTTCTAGTAAAAGTAGTGACGGAAAATCTACAAACGCTGGAAATGGCTACAAATCAAATGGGGGTATACGGGGATTCAACAACTTTAATTGTACTCTCATCCCCTATCAAAAATGATAAGTTGGTCCCTTTGATTTTAAATAAGAACTAGTTTACCGAAAACCATACTCTTGATATCGACTTTCTTTTCTTGATCATCAAGCAATCATTTAAGAATGTCTACTTTCTGTTCTTGGTTGTGCTCCTAGTGAATTCAAATTTGTTATAAATCTTTTCCCACTTTATTTCTAAAGCCTTCCAGTAAGATGTCAAACGACACTTTAGAATCGCAGGCGATATCACAACGAAATACATAACGGCAATGAACTTCAGTTGTTACGATGATGTTTGTTGGAAACATACCGCTATCTACATTTCGATAATTCCGAAACAAAAAATAGGAAAACTATTAGTAGACCATGCGGAACAATGGGCTAAAAAGCAGGGAATTATAAAACTTGCAGTTAACACTGGAAAACGTCGTGTTGATTCACACCATTTTTATAGAGGAAGAGGTTTTGATGATACTGGTGCAGGTTTCTATAAATCAATATAAGACTACTCAACAATCGGTTGCGATTACGGAATAAAGTTCTGTCCAATTGCAATCAATAACTACGATTTGCGTTACTTTTTTGTTTGCTATTTTATATTCAATTCTCTAAGTACTCCAAAAGAGAACACGTTAGTCATTTTGATAAGCTGCTTTTATTTACATAAATTATCCAACCCACTCAATACTAACAAGAGAGACCAGAATTGAAGGAGTTGGAACCATTGCCTGAATTACCAGAAATGGAAACGTATCGTGAGTTTCTAAATCATAATATCTTACATAAGCCGATTACGAATGTAGAGATTAACAGAGAGAAGTCCATTAACACAGGGGTTCAAACCTTTAACGACGCGGTAAAAGGATCTAATATCACCTTCGTCAAAAGAAGAGCGAAGCACCTGATTTTTGAGCTGAGTTCGGGAAAATATCTGTTGCTTCACTTGATGCTTGGAGGACTGATATTTCTCGGAACTTCAAAAAACAGTCCGGATCGAACGAAACAAATCATTCTTTCTTTCGGAGAGCTGCAACTGAATTTTATTGGTCTTCGACTCGGATATTTACATCTACTGAGTCAATCGGAACTGGATGAAAAGCTCAGCGATCTTGGTCCAGAACCATTTGAATTGCAGCGGGAAGAGTTCTTAGATAGATTAAAACGGAAAAAGGGTGCACTCAAACCATTGTTAGTCGACCAATCTTTTATCGCTGGAATCGGAAACTGCTATTCTGATGAAATCTGTTATCAAGCAAGGTTACACCCGTTACGAAAAGTGATTGATCTCACTGATGAAGAGAAAAACAGGTTGTATGACAGCATTAAACCAGTGCTATCAAGAGCCGTTCAATTTGGGGGATATATGGATTTTCCGATGTATGAAGATGACAAGAAGACAGGTAGTTATAACGAAAATACGTATGTGTATGAACGTGAAGGAGAGAAGTGCCCGAGATGTGGAGGGACGATTGAGAGAGTGGACCATTCTTCGCATAAGTCGTTTTATTGTCCGAGCTGTCAAAAGTAAATAAAACTCTTTAGCAACTTAGCTGGGCATTTTTCGTCACATCAAAAAAAGCAAGCATGGCAAGTGTGCGGCTTGCTCACTTGCAAAAAACCGTGAAACGAAATGCGATTCCGTTTCTTAATAGAAAAGGACAGGTTAGAAGTTACGATGACTTCCGACCTGTCCTTTTTCTTTATAACTGTTCCTTCGCTTTTGCTTCTTGAATCATTTTATACACATACAGCGCACCATAACCACCTGCTAAACCAAGCGGCAGGATGATGAAAGGTGCAAAGTCCTTTGTGTGCCATCCTACTAAAAAGAATATCCCATAAATGATGACCATCGACATGATGCTAAACGCTAACCGGATAAAATAAGCTTTCAAACAAAACGCTCCTTCGATTCTTACTTACACTTGATGTTTCTTAGAGGTCCAATAACGATACACATACCACCCAAACCATCCACCAGCTATTCCTAAGAGAATGATGATTAGGTTTGAACTTTCACCGTTATATAAATCAAACAATTCTAGAATTCCATACGTAACGAAGCCAGTCTATATCCCAAATAACAATCGAATCAAATAGTTCTTCAGAGATAGCCCTCCCGTTTTTCTTTTTCCATTTTAACACAACACCGTTATGATATTCGTTTATATCTGAAATAGAAGGAATTTCTTCAATGACAGAGAACCCCCTTTATAGAGAAAGAGTGTTGAAACATGTCGTATTGCCAAGTACAGAAAGCAAACATCTATTATGAAGAATACGGAATTGGAACACCGATCGTGATGATCCATGGGTTCTCACCAGATCACCGCCTGATGAAAGGCTGTATGGAACCGATCTTTCAAGAGAGGGATGGATATAGACGCATCTATCTCGACCTGCCAGGAATGGGGCAGACGAAAGACTATGAAACCATTCAAAACTCGGATGAGATGTTGGAAAAGGTTATTCAGTTCATAGAAACGCTAATACCAGACCAATCTTTCTTACTGGCTGGTCAATCGTACGGTGGTTATATCATAAGAGGCATCATTGCGAAGATTCCACAGCGTGTATTGGGTGCAGCATTCATCTGTCCAATGATCTTGCCGGATCACAGTGACCGAACATTGCCTGAACAAACAAACATCGAAGTTGATCACGAATTCTTAGCTACATTAACAGAAGAAGAAAGAGAAGATTTCAAAGGCATACATGTGAAGTTAAATGAATACACGTGGAAAAGGTACAGGGAGGAAGTGGTCGTTGGATTGAAAATCGCAGATCCAGCGTTCTTAGAGAAAATCTCAGGAGCTTATGGGTATACATTTAAAATCGACCAAGAAGTGTTTGAGAAACCAAGTGTATTTATAACAGGTAGGCAGGATCATGTTACGGGTTATAGGGATGTTTATGACATACTTGATAAGTATCCTAGAGCGACGTTTTCGGTGTTGGATGTTGCAGGGCATAATTTGCAGATTGAGCAGGGTGAGTTACTAAATTTACATATTAGTAAGTGGTTGGATCGCTTAAACTAAGTGTACTGTTAAAAATAATAGTATAAGTAATCAAAATAAATTAGAAACACTGGAATAAAAAACTAGTGTTTCTTTTTTAATAGAAAAACTTTATTTTATTCGAGTATTTATTTTTGTTTTAGGGGGTTATTTAGAAGGAAAACACATTTCAAGTGAAAATTTTATTGAAATAATATTAATTAGACATTACTATTAAATCTGGAAATAAATGAAAAAGTAACAAAGGGAGATAGGGAACATGGGGAAATATGTAATTTTTATAATGGCTTTTGTGATATTAGTTCTACCTCACCAAGGGTATGCTCACTCAGGTAGAACTGATGGTAGTGGAGGACATAACTGTTCAGCGAAGTCTCAGGCAAAAGGATTATGTACAGGGTATCACTATCATAATGGTGGAGGTTCAAGCGGTGGATCAACTCCAGCACCTACGCCGGCACCAAAACCGGCTCCTGCTACTCGCAGTGATAAAGACTGCTCGGATTTTTCCAACTATGATGAAGTTGTAGCTTACTGGAATGCAAAAGGCTATTCAGCTACAAATGATCCGGAGAGATTAGATGGCTTCGGTAATGCTGTAGATGATGGTATTCCGTGTGAAGTTCCAAATGGATATGATACTGCGAAAATTAACGGCAGTCCAAAACAGATTGAACAGCAAGACTCGTCAAAGGGTGAAAAAGCTGGCTATCAAAAAGGATTGAACGATGGAACAAAAGGTGCAGAAGAAAATGATTCTTCTACTGGTTCAGCAGCTTACCAATCTGGTTATGACACTGGTTATGCTAAAGGGTATACAGAAGGAATTAAAAAGTTTGAAGAGCAGAAAAAAGCTGTTGAAAAAGAAGGATATGAAGCAGGTAAGAAGCAAGATAAGCTAGTCGTACCTGCAGAGTATCAGGGTAACACACTTTTAAAACAAGATTACGAAAATGGTTTTAATCGAGCTATAAAAGAAAAAGAAGAAGCACACATTGCTAGTTTAAAAGAAAAAGGTCTTGAAGATGGAACAAAGGATATTAAGAATACGCCTAAGAATGTAAGTCAAACTTTAAAAAACGCATACCTTTCTGGATACGAGAAAGGTCAGAATGAATTAAAAGAAAAGTATTTAAAAATGGGTTATAACGCCGCCTTTACCATGATTTCCTATAAAAAGCCTGCTCTTAAGAAAGAAAAATATATCAGTTGGTATAAAGAAGGATTCAAATCAAATAATGAAATTGAAAAAATTGCAGAAGTAGCTTATGAGATGGGTAACAATGAAGAAAAATATGAAGTCCCTCAAAAATACATGAAAGCTGAAACAGTGTATGAGTATCATTACGGATTAGGAAAACAAGCTGCCCAGGAAGATGATGAAGCTAACGCAATGATTTTTGGTTTAGGAATAGCTGCTTGGTTAGGAAGACGATTCTATGTGGCTCGTAAAATGGTAGCTTAAGGAGAGAGTAAGATGGGGATTTATCAAAGAATATGTTATAAAACAGAAGATTTATTCGTAAAGCTTTTAACTAAGAATCAAGATAATGTACTAGTAAAAGAAAAGGTTCAAACTTATCGAAGTAGTAAAGAAGCTGTGAAAGAACAAAAGCGTATGAAAAGAAAACATGCAGCTGAAGAACGCCAGCAACAACTAGAAGCTCAAAAAGCAAAAGAAAAACAAGAGGTTGAAAATCTATTAAAGTCAATAGTAATTGACTCTTACACGACTTACGAATTTAACGAAGTAAGAAATAATAAGGCATTCTTTCAATCTCTTATCCGAAATGTGTTTGAGCCTGACGAAAGAGGGTTAACATTCTTATTTTGTGAGTTTGATAAAAGCAGTAAAAAAGAAATTAAAGGCTACTTAATCGCTACCAACAAACGTGTATGGTTTGTAAATAAGTCATTTAGCTTCCAACAAAAATTCCGATATCAAACTATTAGGGACATTAAATGGTTTAATGACGGGATGCTAGAAAAGGGCTTATACATGCAATACGGTGTAAAGCGACTTGAATTTGATGAGATCTTTGATAAAGAACAGATGATACGGGTTGCGAATAAAATACTTGCAAATATTTAAGAAGCATAAAATATAAACTTATAAAGGCTAGAGCAGGTATTGTACTACCGGACTCTAGCCTTTTTATTATTAGGTTTATTGTTTGAACATAGTCATAGATATTCAGACACCTTTATTGATAATTTCTACATCCTTAAGGAGCTTTTCTCCTTCAAAATCCCTTCCTTAACCATATTCACAAGTGTTCCTTTATTTTTAAACTTAAAGTACATAATGAGACGATCCAGGTCTTTCTTAGATAATTCTATCTCATCAGAAGCCATTTCATAATGCTCTAACTTATGTATAAGAGATTTCGCGTATTCTTCTTGTTTAGGTGTAAGGGGAACTCTACGTGAGTCAATTGCTTCTTTAATAATTCCTCTATCGTTAATTGTATCTTCAATGTATCTTGAATAATTTCCGGTTCTTAACCATGTAAGATCCTCTGAACTAAGGGTATACCATTCACCTTGTACACGTTTGTTAGTGAAGTAATCATGAAAGGCAGCTTCTGTTTGATGATGGTTGCCCGACTTTACAAGATAAATTAGCTCATTTTTGAAAGATAAGTTAACAAAGAACCCATTCATTCGTTTATCTATTTGTGTGGTTTTTCCAATCTGGAAATGACCAGTTTGTTGATCTTGTACGAAGAAAACATAACCTGTCGCCTGACCTCCTGGAAAAGGGGTATTTATTATTTTCTGTAACTCAGATTGATTTTGTTGATAGAGATGAAGAGATTCAGTCCTAGGTGTTGTAGTGCCATTCTTAAATAAAGATTTTAGGTATTTAATCACAATCGTCACTCCGTTTTTACGAGATATGTATAGATATAGCATAATAAAATTTGGTAAAGTTTACAAACAATAGTTGATTTTTACTAGTTTTTTTAAGAGAATGATAGAAAGATGTCTAATATTGTAAAAATATTTTTGAATAAAAATGAGATAGGTGAATGTCATGGCATACATGGTTCCACTTACAATACGATCTTCTGCCACAGCCGGCGAAAGACTATTATTCCATACACTTAAAAACTACTTACCTGATGATTATATCGTGTACTATGAGCCGGAAATCCAAGGCAGACGTCCAGACTTTGTAATCTTAGGACCTGATCTAGGGTTAATTGTGTTAGAAGTGAAGGATTATACAAGGAACACTTTATATCAACTTAATTCTGATGACTGGGTCATTTCAGCTGCGAATGGTTCGCAAGCAACTGTAAAAAACCCTTTAAAACAAGCTAGAGAATACGCCTTTCATATAAGTAATGTATTGAAAAAAGATAAAAGCCTCATTCAAACAGAAGGAAAGTATCAATTTCAGCTCAAGTTTCCTTTTGGTTATGGCGTTGTTTTCACCCGTCTCTATCAAAAAGATATGGTGAGAGATAACTTATATTCCATACTTGAACCAAGCTTAACGTTAGCAAGAGATGAAATTGATCCAGAAAATGAACACTTCTCAGAAGAGTTATTAATGGAGAAAATCCTAGATATGTTTATCGTGCCTTACCGGCTAAAAGAACCATTAACAAATGAAGAGATTGCAGCCATTCGTTATCATTTGTTCCCTGAAGTGCGAATTAGTGCGGAATTTAAACAAGCTGTTCCTTATCAAGATCAACTCTTGTTGTCTTTAAAAGATATTAAAGTCATGGATCTGCATCAGGAGAATCTTGCAAAACAATTAGGAGATAAGAACCGACTCATTCGAGGGGTAGCAGGTAGTGGGAAGACCTTAATCTTAGCTTCAAGAGCGAAAATGATTGTAAAAGAACACCCTGACTGGAAAGTATTGATTCTGTGCTATAACATTTCACTCGCTCAAAGCATCCGCCAAATGGTTCATGCAAAACTATATGAGCCTGAGGATCTTTTTGATTTTGTAAAGAAGCCAGAAGAAAAGAAAGTCAGTGACAATATTATGATTCGTAACTTTCATCAATGGTTGAAGCAAGATTTAAAGATTAAAGAATATCAAATTCCGACCATACTCGAAAAAATTGACCATAACGAAGCTATTCTACCCAAATATGATGCGGTGTTAATAGATGAAGGACAAGACTTTGAACCAGAATGGCTAGGGCTAGTAAGCCGTTTATTAAATCCGGATACACAGTCTTTGTTAATAGTAGAAGATCGAGCACAAAACATTTATAAAAGAAAAACAAGCTATGTCCAAGATACAGGATTGAATTTTCAAGGTAGATCTAAAATTTTGAATATCAACTATAGAAATTCAGCTCAGATTGTAAAGTTTGCCTGGGGTTTTTACCGCGAACATTCTCAGTTAAATACAAAAGTGATCCAAGGTCAGACTGAAGGTATTGAAATTATTCATCCACAAGGAACGAAACGTAAGGGACCAGAACCATTTTTGTTGGAAGCTACCAATTTCACTGAAGAAATGGAAAAAGTAGCACGAACCATAAAGAAGCTTCATGAAATTCGTAAAGTACCATATTCAGAAATGTTGATTCTTTATCGAGTTAGAAAGACGAATAAGCTCGCTGTAACCGATACAATCATTCGCACATTTAAAAAGCATAATATCCCTTACTACTGGTTAACCGAACATGAAGGTTCCAAGCGGAACTTTGTAAAAGAAGAAGAATCAGTAAAGATTAGTACAATTGAAAGTAGTAAAGGGTTAGACTTTCAATCCGTATTCGTAGTGAATACCGACAGCATGCCTTTCCCTTTAGAAGATAGTAAAGAAAAAGAAGTGTCATTGCTTTATATCGCTATGACAAGAGCACAGAACTACCTTTGTATTTCTTATTCAGGAGAATCAGAGTTTACTAAATACTTTACGAAAACTAAAGATGAAATAAAAAGCACACTAAAAGAAGTTAAATAAACTAGACTAAGGATGATGGGAATGGCATTAGTAAAAGAAGAACCATTAAAGAAACTCGATAAAAATAGAAACAGTGTGCACCAAGAGGTTCAAGCTACATATTCGGTTTTTAAAGATAAAAACAACAATAAATATTTTCAATTAAATACCTATGGATCTGAAGAAAGAAAGGTAAAAGGAGTAACGAGTCAGTCTATCCAACTTGATAAGTAAGCAGCAAGAAAATTGATTAATATTTTATCAAAAGAGTATTTATAGAAAATAGAGGCAAAAATACACATTCTATATCCGATGTGAATTAATGGAGAACACTTGATTTTTTCAAGTGTTTTTATCTATTTAAGTGATAGACCATAATTGATATGATTTAAGAAACAAGTCTATTTAAAAATACTAGAGGGCAGTTGATAACATGCTTGAAAAATTAATTATTAACTATTTAGGGCATTTAAAACATATCCAGACTTTAAGTTCGATGCAAACAAATTCTATTAGGTTAAATGATACAGGGTTATATGTTGAAACGGATACGTCCAAAAGAAAGTTTGAAGTAGGTGAAAAAGATAGTTCTTGGGAGTTAATATCATTTCAATTTTTGTATGATGCATGGAATGAATTCTCAAGTATTAGAAAAGCTGATTCTACAGATTTTGTTAAAGCAACGGGTCGTACCTCATTTGTTATGGCTTTGTTTTCTCAACTTCCTTTTGTATCAGTAACACAAAAAAATGGAAAGAATGCAATAATGCTAAATCAATTCTTTACAGATCAATTACCAGAAATAAACTTAAAACAAGTCCTAGAATTATTAGAAGAAGTTATTGAAAGGGGACTAGATCTTAAATCTCTCAAACAACGCTATCCAGAAGACAATGTTTATAGATTAAAATCTCGTGCCCGACAAGGATTGAAATTATTGGGTTTCATTGATAGTCAATATTTTATAAATGTGGGTTTAATTGAAGAAATCAGATCAAGTAAAATACGATCAGTTATTCTTAAAAAACAAATGTTAAAACATACGTATTTCTCTATTGTCTATGAACTTCTTTCAAGATCCTCTGATTTAGAAAAGATATATAAGTTTCAAGCCATAAAAGAACTTGGAATGTTAATTGTAAAGAATTCTGCAGGTGATAATTTAATGCGTGATTCTGTTGCAGATGCACGGACAAGATACATGCTTTCTTGGATGCAAGAAGTTGATTTACTTGATGAGGAGTTGACCCCGATTATGGAAGAAAGCATTCGTCCCTTACTAATTAGAACAATGCAGGGTTATTTAACTGCTAGAACGGAGCCGCTAACTAATCATCCCTTGGGAAAATTAGTTCGGAATGAGCTGCCTGATGCAATTAGTCGTTTACCTTTCATAGATTCGAATACATATTCAGTAAAAGGATCTGTAGGACAAGGGAATTGGGCAACAGTTCCTTGGTTAGCTATCCTAAATAAGAATGTTACTTTATCTACTCAACGTGGATACTATATTGTGTATTTATTTAGTGAAAATATGAAAGAACTTTACCTAACATTTGCACAAGGCATTACTGAAACATCCAGAAATGAAATGTTACAACTGAATGAGGAAATAAGAAAAAACATTGAAATGGATGGAGTTATAAAAAGTAATGATTATTTTCTTGGGGAAGGTGCAAAAGCAAGAGGATATGTTGAAAGTACTGCAGCTTACATAAAATATTCTTTAGATGACATACCTTCTGAAAATCAACTTGTAAATGATTTAGAAAAAATGATTTCTTATTATGAGAGGTTTATAGATCATAAAAAAGAAAGACGAGAAGAAGAAATGATTGTTATCCCAAATGCAAATGAGAAAGAGATTACCGATCATATTCATTCCTATATACAAAGCAAAGGCTTCTACTATAAAAAAGAAGAAGTCATCAATCTTTTTCTTTCATTAAAAACAAAACCTTTTGTCATACTATCCGGAATATCAGGTACAGGTAAAACAAAAATGGTTCAGTGGTTTGCTGAAAGCTTGGGTGCAAATGAAAAAAATGGTCAGTTCACCTTAATTCCAGTTCGTCCTGACTGGGGTGATGGTTCTGATCTATTAGGTTATGTAGATATTAAGGGTGACTTTAAGAAAGGTCCATTAACCTCTGTTCTGGAAAGGGCAATGGATGATCCGGAAAAACCGTTCTTTGTTTTACTTGATGAAATGAATCTAGCGAGAGTGGAATACTACTTCAGTGATCTTTTAAGTGTTATGGAAAGTCGGCGACGGGAAAATGGAGAGATAATAACTACACCGGTATTACCTTTTAAGGTGGATGGCAGAGACATTATTCTCCCTTCAAATGTTTATATTATTGGGACGGTTAACATGGACGAGACGACACATCCTTTTAGTAAAAAGGTGTTGGACCGTGCGAATACGATTGAGTTTAATAGAGTTCAATTGGACTACTTTGCTTTCTTAGAGGATTTTGAAGATCAGAAACCTTTGTCTATAGAAAATCAGTCTTTAGCGGGAGACTTCTTGCATTTAAAAGATGCATATAAAGATAACATGTCGATAATTAAAAAGGTAACAGAAGTTTTAGTCGATATTAACCTGCAACTAGAAGGTATTAGTGCACAGGTCGGATATAGAGTACGAGATGAAATTTGTTTTTATGTGATTTATAGCGAGAAAGATAACTTACAGACATTTGAAGCAGCTATGGATCAATCGATTCTTCAGAAGATACTTCCGCGTATTTCAGGGAGTGATGAGCGTGTATGGGATATACTTAAGGGGCTTTATGAAATTTGCACGAATCAGGTCTATGATACCGATGTGCTACCTGAATTCGATAAAGCGATATATCCTAAGTCTGCACAAAAGATCGTACATATGATTAGGAGGTACGAGAATGATGGCTTCACTTCCTTCTGGATTGGTTCGTGAGGATGTTGAACTCGTATTAATTGAAACGGATGAATTCACTCTTTTTATGAAAGGAAAACCTTATCATCAGCGGTTTGAAGGGTTGTCTCAATATAAGAAGAAACTGCAGAATGAAACGATGGAATTTAAGGTTGAGGGAAAGTCGCTTCAGTCTGTTAAAGTTTTTGATGTAGACCAACAAGTGTTAGCAGCTGGTTCAACTTTTAGACCTATCTTTTTCGAAAATGGAAACTACCAAATTATCATTACATCAAAAATAGATTCAGAGTTAGAGTTCTATCACGAACATCATCTTTTAAGAAACGCTGTAAGCAGTGTGCCCGTAAGTCCAAAACAAGTTTTAATGGGTAGTCTGCAATTTCAAAATGAAGTTGGTTTATCAACATTTGAAATTCGTATGCAAGGAAATACGATGTTGACCGTAACTTTTGAAATTTTTCCATCAAAGCTTGATTATAAAGAAGATTATCGGAAACTACTAGATGAAGTGAATGAAGAAATCTATAATCTAGCATTCCACTTTTTACGAAAAACGTATCTTGGTGCGAAAACCAAGGTAGAAGGGGAAGCAAGTGCTGCTGAATTTTATCGATTGATTCAACATCATTTCAGGTCATTTCTACAAGCGATCAAAAGAATTGAGCAACAACCGCATCATCAGTTAATAACCACTCATCAAAAGGTGAGAGGGGATCAACTAAAGAAGATGGACTCTTATGGTCGAAATCAGCTTAGAAAAAAAGCTTCATTGTTTCAAGAGGTTCCAAATGGAATTCAGTTAGAGAACAAACAACTTATGCCCATTGAAGGCTGGCAGGTTAAAAAAGAACACTCATTTGATACGATGGAAAACCGTCTTATTAAGTGGTTGATGATTCGAATTGAAGATAAGCTTAAGAATTTGCATAAAAAGGTAGAAGCTCCAAGTGGCAGATACAAAACAGAACCAGATCAAGAAGTGGTTAAAGCTATCAATGATATGCAAAAGCTACTGCAACAAAGAGTTAAAAATCCATTTTGGAAGACCATTAGTAAGTTGGATCGTTCCGTAATGAGTTTAGTCATACAGATGGCACCAGGGTATAGGGATGCTTTTCAAATCTATGTTTTACTTTCCCGTGGATTAGAACTGCATGGTCATATCTATAAAATGTCGGTTAAAGATGTAGCTCAGCTTTATGAGTATTGGACATATCTTAAGCTTGGTGCTCTATTGGATAAGAAATATGTACTCTTATCTCAGGACGTGGTCAAGGTGAATCGAGAAGGTCTGTTTGTGAACCTTGACGGTAGTAATTCTGCTAAACGCGTTTATCAGCATCCATATACAGGAGAGAAGATTATTCTTCAATATCAAAAGGAAGAAAGGCATCTCCCTACTATCACACAGAAACCAGATACGATGCTGAGCATACAGAAGAAAGGTAAGGACTACAGCTACAACTATATCTTCGATGCCAAATATCGTATTGATTTTGCGGTGGAAGATAGTTATTACGGAAAACGATATAAGAGCCCTGGGCCGATGGAGGATGATATTAACACGATGCATCGATACCGTGATGCATTAGTTGTTCAACATGAAGGGCCATATGAACGAACAGCTTTTGGAGCATATGTTTTATTTCCGTGGTTTGAAGAAGAGTTGTATGAACAACATGCATTTTATAAAAGCATTGAGACCGTAAATATCGGTGGATTACCTTTCTTACCAAATGCAACGAGATTAGTTGAACAATTTGTGGAACACCTCATTGAAAAAAGTCCAGAAGAGATACTAGAAGAAGGCATACTACCAAGAGGCACATCAGAACGCTGGCAGTCTTCATTAGATGAAACTGTTCTGGTTGGTTTAATAAGTGATGAGGAAGTTTTTGCAGATTGCATCCAACAAAAAGCGTTTAAGATAGCAGTGAAGGACTTGAAAAAAGGATGGCAAGAGGCAAAGCATATTGCTCTTTACCTATCCAGTAAAGTTTCGAAAAATAATGGAGTTAAGTATTACGGTAAGATAGACGATATCAAGTTCAGTTCCCCGAATAGCAATGTACAACTTGTTACATTTACAGTGACCGTTTGGGAAGAGTTGAAGAAAGTAATTAAACCAGTTGGTTATGGTATTTCTTCATACATGCTAACTACATTGAATGCTTTAAGAGAAGCTACAGAATTACCTGAACTTTATATGAAAAGTAAAGATGAGTTAGCGGTTTGGAAAACAATGCGTAGATTAACAAATAGTCCTAAGATTAACTTAAACCATACACATGTTGATCAGGCATCAGAAATTGTTCAAATACAATCAGGTGAGATATTGGTTTCTGTAGGTAAATATGAAATACAGGTAAAACGTTTAGGCAGTGTACAGTTTGAATCGATAGATAGAGAAGAATTTATGAACAACCCAAATCGGTTATTTAGAAAAGTAGTAGATATTTTAAATGAAAAATAGAGCCTGTCCTAAATTAGAACAGGTTTTTTCTATTACTTTAATTTAAAATTATATACTCCCTGCCTTCATCAACATCCCATCTAATACTCGTTCCATATTTCTCTCCAGCCACTTAGCTGCTTCTAACAAACTCTTAAGATCTGCTCCTGTCTCCACATTCATCCCTTTAAACATATTCACCATATCTTCCGTACAAACATTGCCTACGGCTTTAGGTGCAAATGGGCACCCACCTAATCCTCCAATCGAGGAATCAAAACGGGTGACACCAGCTTGGTAGCCTGCAAGGATGTTAGCTAATCCAAGACCACGTGTGTTGTGGAAGTGAAGTCCGAGTGTGAGCTCTTTACCGAATTGTTTCTGAAAAGCTGAAACAACTGTTTGTACTTGAAGTGGATTGGCAATTCCGGTCGTGTCTGCAAGAGTGATTTCTATGCATCCTGCTTTTAAAAATGATTCTGCCACTTTCAACACTTTAGAGAGTGGTACTTCTCCTTCAAACGGACAGCCGAATGCTGTTCCAAGAACTCCGGCAACACCTTTTGAAGCTGCACCTTCCTCAATAACCTTCGTAAGTTCCTCAACCGCCTGATCCACCGTTCGTTTTGCATTTCGTAGATTAAAAGAGTCACTAGTCGTTGTGACAACGTGAAGGAAGTCAACGTCTGTAAGTAGTGCACGTTCCAGTCCTGAGCGGCTTAGTACAAGTCCTGCATATCGGACGTCATCTCGTTTTGGAACAAGACGCATCACTTCTTCTGCATCCGCCATCTGTGGAACGACTTTTTTGTTCACGAATGATACGGCTTCAATGATTCGTATTCCAGAGTCAATGAGCTTGTTGATGAGTTCAACCTTTGTTTCAGTGGAGACGAGCTTTGGTTCGTTCTGCAGCCCGTCTCGTGGTCCGACTTCACAGATTTCAATCATGAGTATCCTCCTTCAAGACATGGATTTTCTTGATTTCTTCTAAATGGGCAAGTACTTGATCACGGCCTTGATAGATGTGCTCTGTCATCGCAACACGTGCGCGTTCTGAGTCCTGATTCTGAATCGATGAAAGTATCGTTTTATGAACTTCGAGTGAACGTTTTAGTTCAAACTCGTCGTACCAATAGAACGAACGAAAGACGAGAGGGACGACGACTACTTTTGATAGATGAAAGTAGATATGCGGGTTCTTACACGCTGAAATAATAGCTTCATGAAACTGCTGATTGAAGTTCACGATTTCTTTAATAGAATTCAAGTCTGCTTCCTTATAGCGTTCGATTGCTTCTTCGTAACGAGCATTCGCTTCTTTCATTTTTTCACTATCCTCATCCGAACGATGAAGGGCAGCCTGGCTCGCTGCGTAACCTTCTAATAGTGTACGAAGGTCATAGATTTGCTGAATATCTTCGCGTGTAAAGTTACGCACACTCACACCGCGCTTTAAAGGTATCACAAGACCTTCTGATTCAAGCTGTTTGATCGCCTCTCTGATCGGAGTTCTGCTCAGACTTAACTCTTTAGCAAGAGACTCCTCTCCAAGCCTCATCCCAGGCTCGTATTTTCCGTGTATGATGGCTTCTTTTATATATTTATAGGCATCCATAAATAACCACTCCTTAATCGTATTGTATACAAACTGAATTTAAGTTGCAATAATTTTCTGAAAATAAATAATGTAAAGGTCGTTAAATCAACGTTTATAGAACATTTTTAAAATTAAATTAATATTACCCATTGACCTTTTGTATACAAAGCGTTAATTTGGTATAAAGATTAAGAAAATTATGATTCTTCTAAAAATAAGACAAACGGAGGGATAACATGTCCGATCAACTTCCTTTAGGTGATATTCGTGTTATTGAGCTGGGAACCCTTTTGGCAGGTCCTTTTTCCGGAAGGCTGTTAGCGGACTTTGGGGCAGAAGTAATCAAGGTCGAGCCTCCAGGGAAATCAGACCCGATGAGAAACTGGGGACAGTCTAAAGATGGTGTCGGGCTATGGTGGCCGATTCAGTCACGCAACAAAAAGTCTGTCACGCTGAACTTGAGAGTAGAAGAAGGTCAGAACATTTTAAAAGAGATGGTGAAAGACGCGGACGTGATCATCGAGAACTTTCGTCCGGGAACGATGGAGAAATGGAATCTTTCCTATGAAGAGTTATCTGAGATCAATCCGAAGTTGATCATGGTCCGGACGTCCGGATACGGACAGACGGGACCTTATAAACATCGGGCTGGTTTCGGAAGTGTTGGGGAAGCGATGGGAGGTCTCCGAAATGTTACAGGATTCCCAGACCGGCCGCCATCACGAATCGGAGTGTCAATCGGTGATACGCTCGCAGCACTCTTTTCAACGGTGGGTTGTCTAGTTGCATTGCATGAAAGAGAGCGTTCAGGAGTGGGGCAAGTCGTAGATACGGCTCTCTATGAATCGGTCTTCTCGGTCATGGAAAGTCTCATCCCTGACTATCTGTTTGCAGGCTATATCAGAGAAAGAATGGGCAACATTCTCCCAGGTGTAGCGCCATCTAACATCTATTTTACGAAAGACAAGACCTATATCGTGATCGGTGCAAATGCTGATGGTGTGTTCCGGCGATTATGTGAAGCGATGGAGCAACCGTATCTTGCAGATGACCCGAGATTCTCCACTCATCACGCAAGAGGCGAGAACATGAAAGTGCTCGATATGCTGATTGAGGATTGGACGAAATCGCTCGATGCGAAAGATGCACTAGAGATTTTAGATGAAAAAGGTGTACCTTCTGGACTCATCTATACAGCAAAAGAGATCTTAGAAGATCCTCATTATCAAGAACGCGAGATGATCGTGAACGTGGAGCATCCAGAACTTGGTGAATTTCCGATGCCGGGGATCGTGCCGAAACTTAGCCGTACACCAGGGAAAGTGAATCACGTTGGTCCAGAGGTGATGGGCAAGCATAACGATGAAGTGTATAGGAACTGGCTTGGATACAGTGAAGAGGAAGTCGAGAGGTTAAAAGAAACGAGCGTTATCTAAATCGGGGGTGAGAAGAACGTGGGGAAGACACTTTACGATAAAGTTTACGACAGGCATGTGGTCTACCAAGGAGAAGATCAGCCATCTATTCTGTATATTGATCTTCACCTCATTCATGAAGTAACGTCACCACAGGCATTTGAAGGACTGCGGATGAACAACCGTGTTGTCAGTCGTCCAGATCGAACACTGGCGACGATGGATCACAGCATTCCGACAACAGACCGTTCACTTCCGTTCCGGGATGAAGTGGCGAAGAAGCAGGTGAAGACTTTAGAAGAAAACTGCCGGGAGTTTGGAATCCAGCTGTTTGACCTACAGAGCGAAAATCAAGGAATCGTCCATGTGATTGCACCTGAACTTGGGCTAACACAGCCTGGTCAGACGATCGTATGCGGTGACAGCCATACGTCAACACATGGCGCGTTTGGAGCATTGGCGTTCGGAATCGGAACGAGTGAAGTGGAGCACGTTTTAGCGACACAGACTCTTAAGCAGGATAAGGCAAAGACACTCGCGATCAACATTACGGGTGAGCTGCCAAAGGGAACATCAGCAAAAGATTTAATTCTTTCAATCATCGGTAAATATGGTCACGACTTTGCGACCGGTCACGTGATCGAGTACAAAGGGGAAGTCATTCAAAACTTAACGATGGAAGAGAGAATGACGGTCTGCAACATGTCGATCGAGATGGGTGCACGCGCCGGGTTGATCCAGCCTGATGAAGTTACGTTTCACTATTTAAAAGAAAAAGCATATGCACCAAAAGGAGAACAATGGGAAGAGGCTCTATCTGAATGGCGGGTATTGTATACAGATGATGATGCCGTTTTTGACCAAACCGTTGAATTTGATGCCAGTGAAGTGGTGCCGCAAGTAACGTGGGGAACGAATCCTGGTCAAGGTGCTGGTATCACAGATGTCGTTCCATCACCAGAAAATTTACCGATCAACCAAAGAAAAGCCGCAGAAAAAGCGCTTCAATATATGGGACTTCAATCAGGAACGCCGTTTGACTCAATAAAACTCGATAAAGTGTTCATCGGGTCGTGTACGAACAGCCGAATTGAAGACCTTCGTAAAGCGGCTAAAATCGTAAGCGGTTACAAAGTGGCGGATTCCGTACATGCACTCGTCGTTCCAGGCTCTCAAACGGTAAAACGACAGGCTGAGGAAGAAGGTCTGGATCAAGTTTTTATAAAAGCTGGTTTTGACTGGCGTGAATCCGGCTGCAGCATGTGCCTTGGGATGAACGAGGATATCGTGCTCGAAGGGGAGCGATGTGCTTCAACTTCAAACCGAAATTTTGAAGGCCGACAAGGAAAAGGAGCTCGCACACATCTGGTGAGTCCAGAGATGGCAGCAGCTGCAGCGATTAAAGGACATTTTGTAGATGTGAGAAACTGGGTGACAAAAGAACGTGAGGAGGTGGGCTCATAATGGAACCTTTTACTTCATTTACCGGAACTGCTGTACCGCTCGATGTGGATAACGTCGATACGGATGCCATCATTCCGAAGCAGTTTCTAAAAAGGACAGAGCGAACAGGCTACGGGCAGTTTCTGTTCTATGACTGGCGGTTTGAAAATGGAAAAGAACGACAAGATTTTATTTTAAATCAAGACCGTTATCAAGGGTCGTCTGTTCTGCTCGCAAGAAAGAACTTCGGGTGCGGCTCGTCCCGTGAACATGCACCATGGGCTCTATCTGACTATGGTTTTCGGGTGATCATCGCCCCATCATTTGCAGACATCTTTTATAACAACTGCTTTAAGAATGGGATTCTGCCCATTGTTCTATCTGAAGATGATGTGGATATGTTGTTCGAGCGGACGTATGAAAAGCGAGGATACCAGTTATCCTTTGATCTAGTGAGTGAAAGAGTGATAGATTCACTTGGTTTTGAAGCGTATTTCGAGGTTACTCCTTATCGGAAAAGGTTGCTTCAAAAGGGTCTTGATGAGATCGGTTCAACACTGGAATTTAAGGATAAGATTACGAGTTTTGAAGAAAAACACCGCATCTATTACACAATAGACAGAAATGAAAAGGCTTTCATCTAAGGCTGTACTGCATCATAGATTATCAGCTCCATAGAACTTATTTTCTTTTAAGGAGGATATGATATGAAAACCAAGTCAGTGAAAGAACCGATCCGTAAAAAATGGATCTGGATTTTGTTGTTTATCAATGTTGTTTTAATCGTTCCCTGGTATTTTCCGAAGGGAGCGGTTGAACCTTTTGTCTTTGGATTTCCACTCTGGGCATTTATTTCTACCTTTTTCACACTTATCTTGGGAGCTTACCTAAGCTGGCTCTGTATCTCTCAATGGAATATCGTTGAGGAGGAAGAGGAAAACGCTAAGAGAAAGGAGGATGTGAAGCATGGATAATTTAGTTTTCGCCGGTATGGACGGCATTATTATCCTGAGTGTCTTCGCGATTGTGATGCTCGTAATTGGGTATTATTCTGGTAAAGGAGATACGAATCTTCATCATAGTCTATCAGGCTACTATTTAGCTGGAAAAAATCTCGGATTCATCGCGTTATTCTTCACACTCTACGCCACACAGTATAGCGGAAACACGATTGTAGGTTATGCGCCTACTGGTTACCGTACAGGATTCTCGTGGCTGCAGTCGATCTCGTTCATGACTATTATCATTGGAATCTATCTGTTGTTCGCGCCGAGACTTTACGTGGTGTCGAAACGCCGAAACTTTGTAACCCCTACTGATTGGCTGGAGTTCCGTTTTAAATCGAAGGCTGTTACACTGCTTTCTATCTTCTTGATGCTTTGGGGTCTAGGAAACTATCTGTTGGAGCAGCTAGTCGCGATCGGACAAGCGGTTGCGGGTATGACAGGCGGAACGATTCCTTATGAAATTGCTGTTGTTGTTTTCGTTCTCGTTATGCTTGCCTATGAGTGGATGGGGGGTATGAAGGCAGTTGCGTTCACGGATGTTATGCAAGGGATTGTCCTGATGATAGGTATCTTCGTATTCTTGGCGGGTGCCCTTTACTTGGTTGGAGGGAACTTTGCTGAAGTGACTCGGTTCATCGCAGACAATGAACCTGCAAAACTTGGTGTTCCTGAGATGGAAGTATCAGTGAACTGGTTTAGTATGCTCGTGCTTGTAGGACTCGGGGCATCCATTTACCCGCATGCTGTTCAGCGTATCTATTCTGCTGAAAGTGAAAGAACGTTAAAAAAGTCTTTCGCTCGTATGGCGTGGATGCCGCCGATCACAACAGGCCTTGTATTTGTTGTCGGGATCATCGGAATCATGCTTTTCCCAGGATTGGATACAGCGGGGTCAGAACAATTAGTTGGTTTGATGGCAAATAAGATCGCGGCGATCAACGGGTTTTATTATTGGATGATGATCATCTTCTTTGGTGGAATCGTTGCGGCGATCATCTCTACGGCAGACTCTGTTTTGCTTAGTTTTTCATCGATGTTATCAAACGATGTATATGGTAAATTTGTTAATCCTGGAGCTACTGAATACAAGAAAGTTATGGTTGGCAAAATCGGCGGAATCATTGCAATCTTCTTCCTTTTAATTATTGCATGGAACCCACCAGGTACACTTTACCAAATTTTCGTCCTGAAATTTGAGCTCTTAGTACAAGTATTCCCGGCGTTTGTTCTAGGACTATACTGGAAACGTCTCGCTGCTAAACCAGTATTCTGGGGAATGCTTATCGGTGCTGTTGTTGCCGGATTGTTAACGTTAACCGGCTATAAGACGGTGTTCGGTATACACGGCGGAGTGATCGGGCTTACGATAAACTTTGTTGTTTGTATCGTTGGATCGATGCTCGTTACAGTCTCTGCTGATCAATCATTGAAAAAGGACGAAATTGCAGTGTTGGAGCTTGAAGCATAATACAATCAATAAAAAAGAGTTGAAGCTGACATGGCAAATTTGAGTTTGAGCGTTAAGCGTAGTCGTCTTGAGCCACATTGGCAGATGCTGATCTGGCTCTTGATTGTTCAAATATTGGTTGCCTTCGTAGGACGCGGACTTGTCCCGCTTGGAGTTTTGATTGGAGCAGATCTTTCGCTCTCAAAAGCTCAAATCGGCATGCTTCCGGCGGGTCTCTTTTTAGGACAGGCACTGGCTTCCATCCCTGCAGGTTTCTTAGTGGACCGGCTCGGATCGAGGAGGCTACTTCTTGCTTTGTCCATGTGTTTAGGGCTCGGGTTCATGTTCTCGACCTTTTTTACACATTTTTGGTCAATGCTCATATTCGTGGTCATCGGCGGTGTGGGATACGGAGCGATGCACCCGGTCTCGAACAGAGGCATCATCTATTGGTTCACACAAACACAGCGCGGCACAGCCATGGGCATCAAACAGATGGGCGTCACACTCGGATCTGCTTTATCCGCCGTGATCTTACTTCCAATTGCAGCATCTTATGGCTGGCGGACAGCTGTAATCGGCGCAGCATTACTTTTGATTCTGATTGGGGTCCTGTCCTTTTTTCAGTACCGCGATTCAGAGTACGCACCACAAGGGAAAAGTGATCAGAGGTTGTCTGTTTTTTATAAAGCCATGTGGAAAATGATTCAGAACAAACCGCTCTTACTTGTAAGTCTAAGTGCACTCGGACTGAACGGCGCGCAGATGTGCCTGAACACGTATCTCGTACTCTTTGCTTATGAGAAGATGGGAATCTCTCTGTTTCTGTCGGGGCTGTTACTCGTCATTTCAGAAGCATGCGGATCGTTTGGAAGAGTCGCTTGGGGTGTGATCAGCGACCGAGTTTTTAACGGAGAACGTGTAATTATTATCATCGTGATCGTCATCATTTCTTCACTGTCGAGCAGTACATTGGCATTGTTGCCTGAACATACGCCGTTTGGTTTTCTTGTTCCGATCATTGCAGTTTTTGGGTTCGCGGTATCAGGTTTTAATGGAATCTGGATGAACTTAGCGAGTGAACTTGTTCCACCTGAACAGGCTGGTATATCGAGTGGGTTGAGCATTACGATTGGGTCACTTGGGGTTATCGCAGCACCGCCTGTCTTCGGTTTTATGGTAGATCTGAATGGCAGCTACACATCAGGATGGTTTTTTATCACAGGATTGTTATGTGTCGTTTTTGCAATTCTGCTAGTTTTGTTGAACGTCAATAAAAGAGAGAAGCGAGGGTGAGTGAACGTGCAATTTGATCCGAAAGAGCTGACAGAAAAGGATGTATACAAACTATTGATTGGCTCAGTCGTGCCAAGACCGATCGCCTGGGTATCGACCATTTCAACAGAGGGAGTGGTCAATCTGGCGCCGTTCAGTTTTTTTAACGTAGCATCCCGAAACCCTCCTATGCTTTGTATATCGATAGGACCTGGGGTGGGAGAAAGAGAAGGAACGGAGAAAGATACACTCGTAAACATACGGAATCAAAAAGAGTTCGTGATAAATGTGGTCACGTCAACCTTGGGGAATGAAATGCAGAAAACGTCTGAGAACCTTCCGAGTGAAGTGGATGAATTTGAAGCGGCTGGGCTCACAACATTAGACAGTACGATTGTAAAACCAAAGCGCGTTAAAGAAGCACCCATCCAGATGGAATGTCAGTTGGAGCAGATCATTCAGCTCGGCAGCGATCATTTGGTGATTGGCAGGATGGTCCGCTATCATATCAATGATGATTATTACCTTGGTAATTATAAAGTGGATCTAGAGAAATTGCAGCCGCTCGGAAGGTTTGCAGGGAACTATAGTGAGAGCAAAGATTTCTTTTCGCTGCCGCGCTAAAGTGAAAAAGCTTAAGGAGAAATATCCTTAAGCTTTTTTATTTTTTATCACCCTCAACAAAATGCTTCAACATAGCCAACTTATTACCCCAAAACTTCTCATAATAAGCTAACCACTGTTTCACTTCTGTTAAAGGCTCAGGGTGTAGCTGATAAATCTTTTCCCGTCCTTCTTTTCTGCCGGATATGAGCTCAGCCTCCGCTAAGATTTGCAGATGCTTCGTTACAGCGGTTCGACTCATCTCAAAGTGATACGCTATCTCTGAAATCGGCCGCTCATTTTCAGAAAGTAACCTTAAAACTTCACGTCTCGTAGGATCGGCAATCGCTTTAAAGACATCGTGTTTTTCTGCTGGTGCTGCCACTTAGCTCTCAACGACCTTTTTCAGTCTTTCATTCACAATACCAACCCATCCGCCGTTCATGCGGTCACGAACATCTTGTGCTTTTTGATTCGCTTTTCCAACGAGAGCGTCTTCTTCTTTCCATCCGCTATGGATTAAAGTGAACTCTGTCTGATCTCCTTTTTCTTCTAATAGAAAAGTAACGACCCAGCCGTCCGTGTCCCATGCAAAGGATAGCTTATGCGGTTCATCGATCACGAGCACTTTACACGGCGAAGGACCAAAAGGGGACTGGATGTGAAACTCATGTCCTTCTTCTGCTTTAAAGTCATTTGGCATGAACCATGCTGACATGCCTTTTGATGTCGATACAGCATCCCACACTTTTTGAATCGGTGCGTTAAAGGTTGCGGTTTGTTTAATATCTGGTAGTGTTGACACAAGCATTCATCTCCTAGTCTGAATATGTAACCATTTGGTTGTACGTTTAGAATATAACACCTTTTGGTTGCATGTCAATTCATACTGAGGGGATTGGATAAATATGCTAAAATATAGGAATACAATGTGTTCATGAAAAGAGGCTAACGGTATGACCCAAACGCAAACAAGAAATGAACCAATACGTATACCTGAAGAAGTAAAGAAAGTATTGAATTCTTACTTTGAAAAAATTGAGAAGAAGCTGCCAAACAAGTTGGAGTCATTTTATCTATTCGGGTCTGTTTCCATTGGAGCTTACCAAGAAGGATTAAGTGACATCGACTTTTACGGAGTTACAAAAGAAAAGCTAACAGAATCAAATGTTGAGAAATTAAAAGAAATTCACCATGAGATGAGAAAAGAGTACCCGAAGCCGAGCTTAGATGGAATGTATCTTACGCGTGAGGATCTAGAGAGTGAGAATAAAGGTAATTCTTCTTGTCCATATTTTAATGAAGGCAAGCTTCAAAGTTATCTGCCTTTTCACCGTAATTGGATTGACGCGTATCAACTTCAGAAATATGGCATCGTCGTTAAAGGACTGCCGATTGAAACGTACAATTTATCTGTAGATTGGACAGAATTGAAATCAAACTTGGTCGAGAACATTAACGGTTATTGGCTGAACTGGGTGAGAAATTGTGAGCGTTTTCCGTCTCTTCAGTATATAGGATTATACATGAGTGCAAACATGATCGAGTGGGGAGTACTTGGGGTGACGCGTCTATATTATTCGATAAGGGAAGAAGACATAACATCAAAAGAGGGAGCTGGTGAATATGCATTAGTAAATGTTCCTAAAGCGTATCATCAAATCATCCGAGAAGCACTGCGCATCCGAAATGAAAATAAGTTCTCGCATTATGGCTCAACGAGTAAAAGAAGAAATGATGCACTCAGCTATATGAAGTATATAATAAAAGAATGTAATAACTTGTAAGATTCATAGAAAAGGATGGGACGAAAATGGCGAAATTAGTGTTTAAGAGAGACAGTCAGTTCATGAACAAGATGAGAAAGTTTGATATTTACCTGAATGAGAGCAAGACAGAGCAGATCAAGGACGGAGAAACGAAACAACTGGACGTAGCACCTGGCGAGTATATCGTGAAGATGCAGATCGACTGGGTTGAGAGCGCAACGCACAGAATTCAGATCGGTGCAGATGACACCGTTCATTTTCAGTGTGGCAGCCGATTGAAGGGCATGAAGATCTTGAAAGCCTCTTCTGCCATGAACACAGTGGATGAGTACATCTATTTAGAAAAGAAATAAGGTGAATGAGGAGGAGATTTTGATGAACAGACTGCAGCACCTGCTTTTTGGATTTCTAGTGGGACTTGGGTTTATGTCACTAAGTTTCGTGGATGTAGAACGTTTCGGTCCATTTGGTGGATTAATCTGGTTTATCAATACGGTCTTGTATTATGTAGGTTACGGAGTTGTGGTCGTTCTCGGAGTCTGGATCTTATTCTTAGTCATGGGAGAACTTGGGGAACAGTCACAAAAGGAGCGGGAGTAGTGGATAGCAGAATACAAACATTCGTAGATCAAGCTCAAACAACGTTCGGACTAGGAAACTACTATTTACATCATCATAGTCTATGGCGGGACGTGAACCACTTAAACGAAACGAGTTACACACTTTGTTTGGAGTGGTTTCCGAATGGAACGGTGTCCGATGAAGATGGTTCGAACCCTGAAGGTACAGCGGTCATTGAATATAACGTGAACACCGGAAAATTGAAGAATGCAATCTTTGTTATGGGTGAGACTTATGCACAAGATGGAATCACATTTAATGGTGGAACTGAGGAAGTCATTAAGTGGATCGAACAAGAAACCGGATTAACATATAACGAGCAGTTCCAACTACATAACGAAACAGAAAATGAAATAGAATTTCGTTCATTTATAGACAATACTCCTATCTCGCCGTCTGGAATGATTGAAGTGAAATGGAATGATAAACGACAGCTAATCTTCTTTTCCGTTCATGGTGAGTTTCCAATGGGTGATACGGTAAAATGCGAATCCTATACTCTTTACTTAGAGAAAGCGAAACACATCGCTAAGGAACAAGTGAAAAGAATAGAATATCCGTCGTTTGAACAAAAGAAGCTATTTGCCGTGTATGCGGTAGAAGAGATCTACATAAGAAACAAAGATCAGATGACCAAACCTTTTGAAATGCTTCAAGATGGCGGGACTTCTAAAAAAGTGAATCACATTTTGGAGTGGGATGGACCGATCTCTGGAGCTTTTGAGCGTAAAGAGATCGATTTGCAAGAAGAGATTACGGCAGATGAAGCCTTTTCCTGCACGCCTTCTCCAGCCACCTTACCTATTACGGAGGAAGATGAAAAGAAGTGTGTGGAAGCAGTAGAACGCTTGTTGCGGCATGCATACCCGGAAGACTCTGGGATATGGTGTGTGACAACTCTACATCGAGACAAAAAGTTTCTAGTTGCGACACTCAAAACAAATCAACATGAAACACGAGTCTTTGAAAGAAAACTGTCAGTATTCCTTGATCCACATTCGATGGACGTTGTGAACTACATCGACAACCAGTTCATGTTAGAGATGTACGATTCCTTAGAAGCACCCGGCAATGTAACGGTCACACAAGACGAAGCGTATGAGAAATTGAAAGGTTTGTTTGAGCTCCAGCCTTTTTATGTGTATGACGATGAACAGAAACAGTATATTCTTTGCGGGAAATTGGACTGTCATCATGGAGTGAACGCTGAAACGGGTGAAGTGGTTTTGTTGGATGATTTAGGATAAATCTTTTTTCTCTCCAGGTTAAGGTTTATAAAATACTGATAATGGAGGTTTTAAATATGTACATAACCATTGCGGACTTTATTCGAGAATGGAATCGCGAAGCAACGCTAACGCAAAAGGTGTTAGATGGATTAACCGATGAATCGTTGGAACAACCAGTTTACCCAGAAGGACGTACGTTAGGAAGAATCGCTTGGCATCTAACCACTAATATTCCAGAGTACTTAGCTCATTTTGGTTTGAAAGTTGATGAAGTAAAAAATACTGAAGAGGTTCCAACATCGGCTAAAGAGATTGCTGACACCTTTAAAGATCTAAGTTCTGCTGCAACGAGAGCCATTGAAGAGCAATGGACAGACGAAAGCTTGAAAGAAGTGCAAACAGCCTTCGGTAGAGAAGAATCAAACGCTCAAATTTTGATGGGACTCATCAAGCACATTGTTCACCATCGTGGACAAGTAACAATCCTAATGCGTCAAGCGGGAATTAAACCTTTTGGGGTTTATGGACCACCGAAAGAAGACTGGATCCATCTAGGTGTAAAGAATCCACCGCTTTAAATAGAAACAAGAAACGTATTGCGAGGAGATGCTATGTACGAGACACAAGTGAAAGTGTACTTCTCCCTTTTTGGCGATGACTTTCCGATAAATGAAGTGACGAGAAGACTGGAAATCACCCCAACAGAAAGCTATAAAAAAGGAGATTCAATTTTAGCCAACTCTTCGCTTCGCAGGAAAGAAACAAGCTGGGATTATGGGACGGACTACCAAAACTCGCTCGATGTAAATGAGCAGCTTCAGCAAGTTATGAATCAGTTGAGAGATAAATGCTCGATTATTAATGAATTACAAGCGGAGTTTGGCTTAACGAGTATAATCTATATTGTAATCGCAATGGTAAATGGGCAAGCTCCAGCTTTGTATTTAGAGAAAGACATCCTCACATTCGCGTCAAACATCGGAGCTGAGATCGAGGTGGATTTTGTATGAACTGGAACTGGAATGAGACTATAATTAATCTCGATTATTCGTATGAAAATTTGAAACAGCTGTTAAATGATTTTTGTGAGAATAAGAGTGAGTATTCTCATTACGAACTTGCTAAATGGTGCGATAATTTAACGATGGCATGGGAAGAAGAAGATCTTGATGAAAAAGGGGATCTTACCTTTTTTATAGCCAGAGATATTGAGTGTCAGTGGGATTTATACTTAGCAAATGCGTATACATTTAAACAATTAAAAGTTTTAGATTTGAACACAGTATCCATGCCTGGTGATTGGATGCAGGATTGGTTTCAGAAGATGAAAGCTGGAGTATGGATTGAATAGAGGTGTATAAATGATTAACTACTCAGGAACACCCGTAATAGAAACAGACCGATTACTTCTTCGTCCTTTAAAACAATCCGACACTCAAAGCGTATATGACCATTGGCTTTCAGACGAACGGGTCGCAGACAATCGGGTGAATGCTGCTCACACGAGTATTGCTCAAACAGAAGAGCGTGTGAAAGAGATCGTCAGTCAGTATAAAAATAAGGACTTTTGTTATTGGGGCATCGAGTTGAAAGATACAGGTGAACTGATTGGCGAAATCGATCTATATGATTTTGATAGCTCGATAGATAATTGTGAAGTAAGCTATTCGCTTGGTTTCAAGTGGTGGAACCATGGGTACGGGACCGAAGCACTGCAAGCTGTAGTAGAGTTTGGCTTCCGACAGATGAACATCCATAAGATCTCTGCTGCACATAACACTGATAATCCTGCTTCAGGTAGGATTATAGCCAAAGTAGGAATGAAACAAGAAGGCGTAATTCGTCACATGATTCGTAATGCGAATAATCAGTATAAGGACTGTGCGGTGTATGGAATACTTCGAGAAGATTACTTAAGCTGATTATTCATGTATAATCAGCTTTTTTGTTGCTCACTCTGATCCATCTGTTGCTTCTCCAACTTCTTAACTCTGTGCAGCACTTGAAATAGAATCGTTGTAATAAAACTGAGTTGAACAAATAGAAAAATTCCTATGAAGAAGGCGGTATCCATTGATCCTCCTCCTAAACTTAACAAAAACATGAGAGCAAAAAATACGATAATCCCTCCGAAAATATTTGCCATAAACACAAACACCCAGTTGTCCATTTCTTTTCCTCCTCTAACCAAAATTCCATATTTTAACTTTAAGCTTTTACATGTTGATTTTAAAGAACAATTTTTTCTAAATGATGTACTTTTTTCCTAAATATCTTGATATAATTTAGTTCTTGGAGAAATGCAAAGCCTTCGTTTAAAATCTTTAAACGGTGTTGCTGATCGGCTTTCTCAACTTTTGGCAACTGGTATACCGCTGTGGAACCAGTTTTGGGTTCGAAGCCCTAGATGAAGCCACTCAATGGCTTTTAGGATTGAACAATTTTGCAGGTAAGACCTCCATTGTTTTCTCCTTGTCTGTTGGGTGGTTTTATACGTATTAAAGTAAGGGGAATTAGGATGGAATCATTTTTAGAATATCTTGTAGTCATTGGGTTCGTGTTTATTGTTGTGTTTGCTATTCTATCGATCATCAAGAAATTTTTTGCTTCGGTAACGGTGTACGAGTATGAACGTGGTGTGAAGTTTAAATATGGGGCTTTTCAGGAGATTGTAGGCCCAGGCAAGCATAAGTATTCTCCAGCCTCTACAGAAATCACGGTTTTTGACATGAGACCGACGATTATGCAGCTGAACGGTCAAGAGTTATTAACGGCTGATCAACTTAGTGTAAAGATTAGTGTTGCCGTAAAATATCAAATTACAGATCCACAAATTCTGATCTCTGAATATGAAGATTATGAAGAACACATCTATATGAACGTTCAGCTTAAACTGCGTGATGTAATATCTTCGCTTGAATTAGATGATCTGTTAGGCAAGCGGAATGAAGTGAATGATTCGCTGCAACAACTTCTTGTTGATAATACGTTTGCTGGATTATCCATCCTCTCAGTAGACATAAAAGATATTATGTTATCTGCTGAACTAAAAAAAGCATTCCTTGAAGTAATTAGAGCGAAAAAAGAAGCGCAGTCTTCACTGGAAAGAGCAAGAGGAGAAGCAGCAACGTTAAGAAGTTTAGCAAATACGGCTAAAATGCTGGAGAACAACCCAGAGCTAGCAAAACTTCGCTTGATGAAGACGATCGAGAACGCGAAAGGCAATACGTTTGTAATCGATATGGCAGATGGCAATCACAGTACAAAAGAGAAATCCAACGCGTAACAAAGAAAGTGCATTTCTTCTAGAAGGAGAAGTGCACTTTTTTATGGAAAGAGTTAGTAGATGACGTGAGGAGTGGTTTGTGTGAATCATCCGTTAGAAGCGGGATTGAAAAGAATCTTACAAGAAGCATTTGAAGGACCACCAAAGCCAGTGACTGTAAGCTATTTTACGAATACAAAACCAGACTCAGGTATTTTTGGAGCTTTGTCTACTTTAACTGTTGCTGATGCATCAAAACAAATCAATGGAACAACACTCGCTGCTCATACCGATCATGTCCGATATCATATGTGGGGAACCAATGAATGGTTGTATGAAGGAACATTTCCTACAATGGATTGGAATAAAAGCTGGGAAATTCAAACAGTTAGCGATGATGAGTGGCTTTCCATTCAGGAAGGATTGAGGAATGAATACCACCGTCTATTAGAAAAGATTGATCATATACAATGGACTGAAGACTTGGCAAATGAATTAGTAGGTTCGTTGGCGCACTCTGCCTATCACCTTGGTGCAATTCAACAAATGTTAAAATTTATGGAAGACTAGGTGAACTAAAATGTATATTGCGGGAATTGCAATCATTGTTACCGTGTTTTTTACTTTACTGGGCATTGATATACAACTTAGAAAGAACAATAAACAAAATGAAGAAATCATAGAGCTGTTGAAAGAGATCAAGGAAAAATATTAAGTGATCTAGGAGTTTTTTATGGAAATTAAAGTTCAAGCTGAAATCTATCGTTTAGGTCTTTTTATAGGCTTTTTTAAGATGAAGCATGTCATCGAATGGGCCGATCAATTAATAGAGAAGTTGGATCAACCTCCATACGAAATTCTTGAAATCTCGTTATCTTCTAACTCAACAATAGCTTCGGTATGTTCAAAGTTAACCGATGTAAAAGGAAAGTATGATCAGGCGCTTCCGATCCAAGGAATTCTGAGTCTACTTCATGACGAACTAATTCAAACAAGTGATGTAACACAAATATGTACCTATATGTATCGTCTTGTTGGTCACATCCCAGAAAGCTGTGAGGATTTGGAAGTATAAATAATTAATGTAACAACTTCATGGGATTTAGCGGTTGACGGCTATTATGGAGATGTAGAGGATGCTCGTAATGAGATTTATGAATTTTTAAGTGAGTTTGAGTTGTTTAGGGTTTAAAGTAAATGAAAAAGCGAAAAAAGCATATAGCTTTCTTCGCTTCAATACTTATAATTATTTCATTTCTGCTAATAATTCTTCCAGCTGGTTCCAGGTCATCGTCACACCTTCTAGCATACCCATGTCTAGAACTGTCTTCACATCATCCGCAGAAGCATATTCTGCACGGTTGATCAGTTTTGTTTGGTTGCCTTCTGAAACAAAGGTTAATGTAACTTCTGTTTGTGGCATTTCTTCTGAAACATTGCCTTCCGCATCTGAAAACGCGTCTACGCTTTTGATTTTTTCTGGTGCAACAATTTCATGAAATACCGCTCTGCCCCAAGATTCGTGTCCGAAGTATTCTTGACTCTCATCTGTGCATTTCATGCAATAATGCCAAACACCTTCAGGACGGAATTCGAACTGTTTGATCGACATGGTCCAGCCAGCTGGAGCCCACCAGCGCTTCAAATGTTCTTCTTCAGAAAAAGCTTTAAACACAAGTTCTCGAGGTGCATTAAAGGTACGTTCTAACACCAAAACATTTCCTTCTATTTTAGAAGTTATTTGATTCGTTTTGTTTTCAACAGTCATTATTAATTCCTCCTTCATTTATGTAGTACCGAATATCGTTTATTTCATGTCTTTTAAATAATCATCTAAGCGGTCGAACCGATCTTCCCAAATGTTTCGAAAGGTATCAAGCCATTCTTCCAGTTCCAAGAAAGGTTGTGACTGCAGCTTATAGATCCGACGATTCGCAATAGGTTGAACCTCAACAAGCCCAGAATCACTAAGTACACGTAGATGCTTCGATACCTGTGGTTGGCGCAGCTTAAGGCTGTCGGCAATTTCTCCTACAGTGAGAGGACCAACTCTCAAAAGCTCAACAATGTGAAAGCGATTGGGCTCGGCAAGTGCATGCAATGTTGTTAGTTTCTCGCCCATAAACTGTTCCTCCTTTCATAATCAATATAACTCATAAGGAATATTCTTGTAAAGGAATATTTAAAATAACCTTTCGACATGATCTGCAAATTGAGGTGTTTTATTAACATGGCTAAGTTAAACAAAGTGTCTTTCTTTTTATCGCTGATGTGTGTGATTTTGTCATTTATACTTCCTCATAATAACTTGATAACAAGTGCAACAGGGATACATAAACTGAGTATAATTTTATGCTTTACTTTCATGACTTTAGTGTTAGGTGTTATAGGGCTTTCTGGTGTTCAAGGTTGGAAATCCATGTTAAGAAGTTTCATTACGATTGTGGCCACACTTTTAACGATGACAATTGTTATTGTTGTTATGTTTTTCGGTAAATTACTAAGTAACTAATCACAAATACAATAGGTAGGTTTGAGTTTATGTTTTGAATGGTTAAAAGGGATTTTGGTGTTGTATGAATGAAACCTAGTACATGCTATAAACGACTTAATATTTAGAAGGGAATAGGGGGAGTAAATGTGGCTAAAAAAGGTCGATTAGGTCTTGTTCTTGCATTTTTACTGATTTCAGGCTTCTTTACGTATTACATCCTGAACGCTAAACCACCATCAGCAAGTGCTAAAACAGAAACAAACATCACGATTCCCGTTAAGCAAGGCAGTTATTGTTGGGACGGATTTTTAAATGGCGGGTGCAAAGATATGGTTGAACCGTTTATGATGAACGATATTGAGCCGGTTATCGTTGCGCCAGGAGAGAAAATTGAGATCTCCTATAATCGCAAGCCTGTTAAAGTGTCTAAAGAAGTAATGGTTTGGTCTAAGAGTCAGTTAGATTCCAAAAGTGTAGATTTGGAGGATGGAACCTTTGTAGCCCCTCAACAAAGTGGAACCTATGCGGTGAGTACGCACGGCAATTGGAAACGCGGATCAGCAAGTCATGTGTTCTTTATTAAAGTCATATAGATGTTAAACGAAAAAGTAACCCATCATCGGTTTGTTCAGATGGGTTACTTGTATAGCTTATTTTCGTTATTATTTCTTCTTTCTTTTTTCCATTTCTTTTTTTACTAAAGGAACGACTTTGTCTTTAATTCCTTTTTGTACTTTAGGATTGCTTAGAACTTTCTTGATTTGTTCCTTCATAAAATCGTGCCCCCTAAAATTGTGATAATCTTATCTTTCCCCTTTTGTTATAGCAGTTAAACGCGTATGTAAATATGAAAAGCCGCCCCGAAAGGCAGCTTTTGTCTTAACCGATTCTCTTTTTGTTTTTCTTGCTCTTTCGTGCTTTCTTGCAAGCCAATAAGCCATCTAAAATGCTAATAAAACTACTCAAAGAAGACACCCCCATCTATCTCATGTTGAGAAAAGAATAAGAATCTCAATAATCCCTATTCTCTATATCTTATGCCAAGCTTGTCTTATTTGATTGGACAATTGGTGAATCTAGTAAAAATGATTGGAGAAGGAATAGTTTGTTGCTTATCGAAATTAATGCTAGATGCTTGTTTTGATAAGTGGGGTGCGAGCAATGGAAGAAGACCTTCAGAACGTGAAACAACGTATAGATAAACGGTTAGAACAATTAAACGATCAGATTAAAACTGATGCTCCATTTAACGATGCCATGGATCATTATGGGAAGATTGAAGGCTATCCAACTAAAAATCTTTCCAAAGTGAATTTTCAAGGCCTTCCTATAACAATCCGCATTCTCGGCTACTTTTTTCTTGGAACGATGGGTTTGGGGATGATTACAGTTCTACTTTTATCGCTGTTTAAATAAATCATTATATAAACCATGGTGAGGTGTTCTAAAATGGATAAACGTGTACAATTCGACTTTGAAATCGACTTTTCGAATGGCGGGGGATTGCAGGGTCAAGAATTCCGTCTAGATCTGCATGGAGATGATATTTCGGATGAAGAGCTGGCAAAGTATATTGTTGAGGATATGAGATTGCTGATGGTTGGGGAGGTCAGGATCTTAAACAAGAAGATCATTGAGGAAAAGCATAAACGGAAATCGTAAGTGATTTTAATTCTGGGGGTTACATGTTGAGTACTACCTATGTAAATTGGGGAGAATCATTAGTTAAATTAACTTGGAAAAGGTCGAGGATACTTCCTCCATATCACTTAATTACAAGTGTTCACGGATTTTGTTTCAAAGAAGATAAGTTATTATTGGTAAACTTGAAACATAGGGGATGGGACTTTCCCGGAGGTCATATTGAGCCAGGTGAAACCGCTGAAGAGTGTTTCAAAAGAGAAGCACTTGAAGAGGGTTATGTTGAAGGTGAGTGTAAGATAGTTGGTTATATTATCGTGGATCACAGTGAGAATCCACACTGGACGGAAAGTAGTAACTATCCCAAAATTGGTTATCAAATTTTTTACAAAATGCATGTAAAAAAATGCTACACTTTGATGGGGCTTTTGAAGCTTCTCAACGTACGTTTATAAATTCTAACAGGATTACATCTTACTATTCTAAATGGAACGCCGTTTATCAAGAGATTTTAGACTGTGCGATTCTACAATAAAGGCCCTCTGATTAGAAGGCCGTTTTCTTTTACGTTTTAAAAAAACATCACGAAAATGATTCAGAATATTGAACAACACCAGTAACATCAGCTAAAGAATTCTCCGTTAACTCAAGAGCCATAAAGACTTCATCTGGTACATCAAAGGGAGCTTGAATTCCCCATGTGCTAGCCCTCTTGAATCCAAACTTCGGATAATAATCTGGATGTCCTAACACGATGACGGATTGATAGCCTAACTCCTTAGCAGCTGATAGCGCAAAATTAATGAGTAGACTCCCAACCCCTTTATTTTGATACTCTGGAATAACTGAAACCGGTGCGAGTGCCAGTGATTCAACAGCTTTCGTCTCGTTAACAATTTTAACTTTTGAAAATAGAATATGGCCAATGATCTCTTGGTGGCTGTTCTCAGCGATTAAAGAAAGTTCAGGTACAAATGCTTCTGTTTTCCTAATCCGGTTTACTAGTAGATGTTCTTTCTTATCACTAAATTCCTCTGATTCAAATGCACTTCTAACGAGTTCTTCCGTCTTCTTATAATCTTCCGTGCGTTCGACTCGAATTTTCAAATTCATTCATAGCCTCCTCATCATTCTAATAAACCCTTATTTTCTATTATTGGCCCCTTCTTCCTAGAAAAGAAGGTTTACTTGCCCAGCTCTAAACATAAGTTGTTCAAACAAAAAACCTCCATATGAAATATGTTTTATCGTATTTAGTTTTTAATCTCACGTCAACATGAGAAAATAGTTCATGAAGTTAGTTTTTACAAAAGGAAAAATTGTATTTACATAGAAATGATAGAAGTTGATGAATTGTAGAACGTTGAGGGGGGCTAAACGATGGAAGTAGATATGTTAAATCCGAAAGTAGATGAGTTTTTGAAAGATGCAAAATCGTGGAGGGAAGAGTTTGAGCAGTTGCGAAGAATCGTATTAGACTGTGGCCTCTCTGAAGACTTTAAGTGGATGCATCCGTGTTATACGTTAAACGGAAAGAATATCGTACTAATACATGGATTCAAAGAATATTGTGCTTTACTGTTTCATAAAGGAGTTCTGCTGAAAGACGAAAAGAAGATCTTGATCCAACAAACTGAGAATGTTCAATCAGCGCGTCAAATTCGATTTACGAATGTTCAAGACATATTAGATATGGAAAGCACACTTAAGGCATATATTCATGAAGCGATTGAAGTAGAAAAATCAGGAGTAACGGTGCAATTGAAGAAAACAGACGATTACTCAATACCCGTTGAATTTCAGGATAAAATGGACGAGATCTCTGATCTAAAAGATGCTTTCGAAGCTTTAACGCCTGGAAGACAAAAAGCGTATATCCGGTATTTTGCAGAAGCCAAACAGTCTAAAACTCGCGAGGCTCGCATTGAAAAATATATGGACCAAATTCTTGATGGAAAAGGGTTAAATGATTGTACGTGCGGTTTATCAAAACGTATGCCGAATTGCGATGGCTCACATAAAAGTATTCAATAAGAAGCTAAATGAATCTAAGAAGTGAAGGAGACAAAAATTTGTGAGTGGAAAGCGAAATTAGTATCTTTCTAGGAGAGTAGTTATGTACACACATATGCCACCGAACTATATATGTCCCTTTTGTTTAGTCGTTCAAAGGGTTGAGGACCCCGACAATAAACTGGTCCAGAGCAAGCAACAAGATATTGTTTATCACGATGAGTATGTAACGGCGCTCATCGCAACGTTATGGTGGCCGAACAACAAAGGTCATGTGATTATCATTCCTAACCGGCATTATGAAAATATCTTTTATCTGCCACTCGACATCGCCGCTCACATTCATAAAGTGGCTCAGCAAGTGTCTTACGCATTAAAGGATTGCTACAAGTGTGATGGAATCTCCACAAGGCAGCATAACGAACCAGGTGGAAGTCAGGATGTTTGGCATTATCACCTGCATGTGTATCCTCGGTATTTTAACGATAATCTTTATCTTACTCATGGCAGTCTTAGCGACCCAGCGGACCGTGCCGCTTGTGCAGCAAACCTTCGAGCATGGTTTCAGGTACATACAAACTTAAAACGTTAATCATTACATAAAAAGAGGATGTCATTTATGAATACACATACCGAGTTAAAAGAGATTGAAGCTTATTTTTTGAAAAAATATGATTGCCACACCATCATTTTGTACGGATCCTATAGTCGAGGAGATCATACAGAAGAAAGCGATGTGGATCTTATCTGCTTTTCAGATTCCGTAGTAGAGGATACGAACGAGGTTGAGTTTATCGATGAAAAGCAGCTCGATGCCTGGATCTATCCGACAGACAAGATGAAGCAGTCTGAACCATTTCTGCGTGTGCATAAGGGAGAAATTTGGATCAACAAGAAAGGCTTAGCAGAAGAGTTCTTAGCTGGTATACATAACACTTTTGAGCAAGGTCCGAAACAATTAACTGATGATGAAAAAGACTTCCTGAAAAGTTGGCTTAAAAAGATGCAGGTCAGATCGGCGAAGAACGATTTAGAAGGAAACTATCGATTTCATTGGATGCTAAAAGACAGTTTGGAAATCTATTTTGAATTGAAAGGTGAATGGTTTTTAGGTCCTAAAGTATCTTTTCAAAGGTTAAAAGAGAACGATCCTAAAGCTTTTGATCTTTTTAATCGTGCATTATCAATGGATGCAAAGTATATAAGTTCTAAAGAATTAATAGATTACCTTTGTGAGTTGTAAAAGTGAAAGTAGTTTACGAGTTTAGGAATCCTAACGAATATGAGTTTGTGGATTTTATTTACGTGAAGGAAGAAAAGCTTGAGGATTTCGATCCACTTTCTGGCTCCTTTTCTGTAATAAAATGTGAGGGCAAATTCCTTATGGGCTTTAACTCTCTACGGCGACAGTGGGAGCTGCCAGCAGGAAAGAGAGAAGCGGGTGAAACACCAAAAGAATGTGCGATTAGAGAGCTATTGGAGGAAACAGGACAAAGTGTGACAGCACTAAGTTTAGTAGGTTTAGTTACTTCAAAACATGTAGAAAATGGATCTCTTAAACGAAATCCCGTATATTTTTCTGAGGTCGCACAATTGCAAGCGTTTGTAGAGAATGATGAAACTACAAGGATCATGCTTTGGGATATGGAAGAACAAATTGGTAGAGTGGATGCACTAGACCTGAAAATATTAGAATGTTTGACTGGAACTACAACTCATAACTAAACTATTAAAAATCACCCATCATTTTTTAATGAATATTGATGGGTGATTTGTTTTAATTTATATTGTAGCTTCCTCTATGTCTGCCTTCAATTCTTTAAACCATTTTAAATTTACTAAATGGTGAGAACGAGAATTTTCGTTCATACGGCGAAAATAGTCAATCTTTCCAGGTAATTCCTGATGGTTAGATAAGTACTCATCTAGAAGAGAAATTCTGGCTTCAGTTTGTTCGATCTGGGATTGGATACATTCCAGTAATTTATTGTTATCGAATACATCTGCAAATAATAACGTCCCATAGATTGGTAATTTTACATATTCAGATTTCGTTCCATATTTGGTCATTAACTTATCAAACTCTTCTAAGCCTGAAGACGTGATTTTAAAGGTGTGAATTTCACGACTGTTGTTCGGACGTATTTCGTGTGTTTGTTCAATCAAACCTTTTTCTTCAAGCTGTTGCAAATTATAATAAAATGATCCTTTCGTAAAGTTAACGATATATTGATAATGCCGTTTTTCCATTAAACTTAATAGTTCGTATCCATGAGCGCCAGAGTTTTGTATTAGTAAGCCAAGGATTAGTAAGGGAATCAAGAAGGCATTACCTCCGCCATTTTTGCTTCAAATTCAGCATATGTGATTTTACCTAGAGCTAAATCCATACTGTGAATATAGATCTGTTCCGTTTTTGAATAGTTATTGTTTATTTTTAATGATTGATCCTCATCCGAAAGGGGCTCTAAGATATGACACTTTCTCGAAAATGCTTCAAAATAACGAAAGCCGAATTTTCGTTGTGAAACAGCGTTGAAATGAATACCATCCGGATTAGAAGTTAAGCCTTCTGCGGATACAAAATAACAATTTTGCTGCTCATAAGCAAATCGCCGTAACTGTTTGTTGATCTCTTGAAACTCTGATGAGTACTTTCCAAAACCTGTTTTTCCTAAGAAATCGCCAAGCTCACCAATCATTACTGGGACATGATGAAGTTTTAATTCTTTACGTAAAGTTTCAATGATCAGAGATAGCTTTTCGTAATACGTTTCATGTAGAGAATTATGGCTATCACTTTCACCTTGATGCCAAAGTATGCCACAAATTTGACTGTTTTCGAGAGCAAATCGAGCTTCAGACAAGGCATGTTGAAAAAGAGTACCTTGTGGATGCCAATCGTCCAAGGAACTGCCACCTTCCGCACAAGGTATCAAACCAATTTTTTCATTCTGGTTGGCTTTTGCAAACGCCTCTGCAAAGGAAGCAGCCAGACTTACACCAGCAACAGGACGATCATAATTGATGGGTTCTGTCATCATTTGCCACTGTCCGTTGCGCAGCACTTTTATTTTTTCATTATAGATAGGTTCTACCTCATGCAAGAAGCCTCGACCTGCCATATTGGATTGCCCTAACATTAAAAAAGATTTAATCATTTCAGCTTCATTCCTTTACTTAAATAGTCTAATTAGACTTGTTTATTATAATAAAGTCTAATTAGACTATCGTCAACTTGCTACTAGGCAGCAACAATTAATTTACATGCGTATTATTTTTTGAGAAAGTAGAGGTAATATAAATAATATATAGTGAATGATGATAAAAAATAATGAGGTAGGAAAAAAATGATTGCAAAAACAGAAGAAGATTTTAATGGGTTGAAGGATATTGGCAGAATTATTGCCTCAGTTAGAGATGAATTAGTACAAAGAACAATTCCAGGCATAACGACGAAAGAACTTGATGATATAGCCGGAGAGTTATTAGAAAAAGCAGGTGCAGTTTCAGCTCCTAAGGGTGAATATGACTTTCCTGGGTTTACGTGTATCAGTCTTAATGATGAAGTCGCTCATGGTATTCCAGGTCATCGGGTTATTCAAGAAGGGGATCTTGTAAATATCGATGTTTCTGCTTCAAAGAACGGTTATTTCGCTGATACTGGAATCTCATTTGTAGTAGGACAAGGCGATGAAGTATTAACTAGATTATGCGACGTTGCGAAAATGGCATTTGATGCAGGTCTTAAGAAAGCTAAACCGGGTTCCAAAAAAAGCAGAATCGGAAAAGCAGTATATGAAACAGCGAAACAGCATGGATTCACGGTTATCAAAAACCTTACAGGACATGGTGTGGGACGTAGAATACATGAAGAACCAGACCATATTTTAAATTATAACGATCCATGGGATCATGAATTATTGAAGGATGGGATGGTTATCGCATTCGAACCATTTATATCAACCTTGGAAGAAGAAGTTTTCCAAAAAGAAGACGGTTGGACCTATGCTACTGAAGAAAGCTATGTAGCACAAGTAGAACATACGATTATCCTTACAAAAAATGGTCCGATTATAGTCACTTTATAATTTTTAATAGTATTTTCAGCTACCAGTGTTCAGGATATTTCCGAAGGTGCAGGAAATTAGCATCGGGTTAATGTACCGACACTATAAAACTAAAGTAGATTTATTTAGTGAACTAGTTTCCTTCGCTGCAGCAGAATTAGAAAAAATCTTCGAAATGTTTCAAGGCAAAGAGTCATCGATTGAACTATTATACAGTTTACAGTGGGTATATTGAATGATCTTGACAAAGATGTTGCATTTGCAGAACTACTCATGCTTATAACTTGTCCAACTAACAACTGTTTTTGGCGAGTCATGAAGGGATGAAACTATTTTTTAAGTTGAAAAATATCCTACAAAATGGGTGCATTTCTCTAAGAAGGAGATTTGCACTTTTTTATTGAACTAATTGAAGAAAGTAACAGGATTGTTGAATCAGCACGAGTGAATTAAAGGAAGAAAATTACATATAGATCAGGAGAAAGTATTTAGATGAACAAAAGCAGATACAGGAGATCTATTAGAGGTATATCCAGGGAAATTAGAAGTGAATTATTATTTGAATTGCTATGGAACATCTTAACTTTTATTCCAAGAATGATTTTCCGCTTTATTAAAAGCATCTTTAACCACTATTAAACAATCGTAGCGTTTATACAAGAAGGATTACCGCCCTATTTCATGGAATTTATTTACAAATGATTTGGATTATTGAATAAGCACGGAGATTTTGAAAAAACACTACCATATGCAATTTATGAAGTATAATGAAATAGATATTAAAATGTATGGAAATAAATTATTAAATATTATCATTGTATTCCTATTACAGATGAAGGAAGGGGACAAGTCATGAAGGATAAAATTACTCAACAAACTAAAGAACTTCAGCAATCCAACGGTGGTCATATCTTCTACGAGTACCAGAATATTGAATCTTACATAAACAACACTGTCTCTTATGTCCTAGCAGGAATTGAACAGGGAGATCATGTTATCGTTATAGAGAACGATCGACTTTATCCACTGATTGAAGAAGCAATAAAAATGGAAGTAAGTAAAGACGATCTACATAAAATTCACCGTGTAAATAACTTTGATTTTTATTGTTTCAAAGGTGATTTTAATACTGAAACTGTCATCTCATATTTCAAAAAGTACGTTGAACCGTTTCTGGAAAAGAACATTTCTATCCGAACCTGGGCGCATGTTGAATGGGCTGATAAGGAGCAATTGGCTTATTACGTGGGTGAATATGAGAAGGAAGTCGATAAAACGGTGATTGAATTCGGACTGACGACTATTTGTGCTTATGATCAAATAAGAGTTACAGAAGAGCTCAGACAAACTTTATTAAGCTGTCACCGTTATTACATGACAGATAGTGAAGTCCATTGTATCTCAAAAGACTTAAAACCTTACCGTATGTTGAATGCTCTTTGATTAAAAGGCAAAATCCAAAAAGAAATATACTTCATTTCTAAAAAAATGCATTTCTTTAAAAAAGGACTGCATTTTTTATTGTATTAAAGAACAAAAGGGGCAGGGTTACGGTTAATAAAATTAGGGTTGTTTAAAATAGGGGTGATGAAAATTAAAATGGGTTTTGGGGTTTTAGTGGCTATTGTAATGTTGGTTGTTTTGATTTTTTGGGGAATTGAATATAACAATAAATTAGCGTTTAGTACAAGTCCTGAAGAAGTATTATATCATTCTGACAAAAATACCTATAGTATTCAGGAAATTGTACATGAAGAAGTTTATTTAAAAGATAAATATGGATATATCTTATTTTTGACAGAGGATAAAAAACCAAAAGATTCACTTGTCCTTGCTGAGTTTAATAAAGTCAGAACAGGTTGGGAACTAGAAGGAATGGTATTAAATTCTCTCGAAGGATTACAATCAGTAGCTGACGGTAAAAATCGAACATTATTTGGTCTAGCTCCTTTAGACGCAGATAAAGCAATGTTAGGGAAACGTAACGCTCAACTTTTTTCAACAGAAGATAATAAGAGAAAAATATGGTTCATTTATAAACCGTCAAAAACAGAACTGGACGCACTCCCAATCTTTTATAATAAGGAAGGGCAGAAACTGTCATAACAAATGTTTATTCAACAAAACTTTGCATTTCTTTAAGAAGGAGAAGTGCCTTTTTTATTGAATTATACGGTGTTGTAGATTATTACATCTTTTTAAGAACTGAGGCGAAATGAATGTCACAAGATGGCATAGTTTTAGTTGTAACGGCATCGATTATAAATGATGATAAATTTTTAATTATAAAAGAGAATAAACCAAACGCTTTAAATAAATGGACTTTTCCTGGTGGACATATTGAGTATGGTGAGGACATTCTTTTTGCGGCCAAGAGGGAAGTGAAAGAGGAAACAGGTTTGGACATAGAACTGGTAGGTACCACTGGTGTCTACAATTTTATTAGTAGTACGAACAATCAAGTAATCCTATTTCATTTTATTGGTGAAGTCATTGATGGTCACATAAACCTTGAAGAAGAGGGGATTACTGAAAGTAAGTGGATTAAGGTGAATGAGCTTGCAAAATTTAAAAAAGAGGATTTACGAGAACCACATGTATTAAACCAAATAATTGATAACTTACTAAAAGAAAAGGTACATTCTATCAGTCTTTATAACGAAAAAATGTTTTAATTTATTTAGAACTAAACACAACACGCCCCCAAACCATTTTGTAGCCCAAGAGATAATTGAGTAGTTCTAGTATAGATATATTTAATTTCATGGATGAGTACATTTCTTTTAGAAAAGGAATGTGCTCTTTTTTATTGAATGTATAAAGGCTTGTACTTAACTCGCAATAAAGGAGACCACTATGTTAACTCAACAACAACTTCAAGATATAAAAAATTTACAAAAAGAGTGTGAGGTTCATGATCGTATACAGCTAAAACTTAACTGGGATATGCTGGAGAATCGTGAATCTAATCAACTAGATTATCTTCACTATAAAAACGACGAACTCATTGGATTTCTTGGCTTGTATCCTTTTGGTTCTACAGTCGAAGTTTGCGGCATGGTGAAACCAAGTGATCGACGCAAGAGACATTTTCAGAATTTGTTTGAAACAGGTATGGAATCAGCTAAACAATGCGGATATAAAAAAATCTTGTTAAATGCCCCAGCTGGTTCAAGGGCAGCAAAAGAGTTTTTGCTTAAAATAGGTGCTGAATATGCATTTTCAGAAAATCAAATGGTGTGGGAAGAGAAATCCATACAAGCTGTAGAAGGAATTACACTTCGACAAGCAAAAGAAGAAGATTTAGACATGTCTATTCGTATATCGATAGAAGCATTCGGAATGACCCGAGAAGATGCAACTTTAATGGACCACTCATTTAAAAAAGAAAGAAACACCGATATGTTAATGATTGATGTGAACAAAAGTACAGTAGGAAAAATACGTGTTTCACGAAAGGATGGAGAGGCATGGATTTATGGGTTTTCCATTTTGCCGGAGCATCAAGGGCAAGGTATTGGCAGGAAAGTGTTACGTAAGGTTATAAACGAGCAGATTTCAGCAGGGTATTCGGTGCACTTAGAGGTAGAAACCAAAAATGACAATGCCCTTGGCTTATATCAAGCAGTAGGGTTCAAAGTAGTCCATTCACAGGATTATTATAGGTATGTAATGTGAGATAAATTGTTAATACATGCTTTTTTTGCTAATTCGGTTTGAATACTTTTCGTACTTTCATCACATAGGAAAGAGGTAAAGATGAAAAAAATCAGTTTGTTGTTATTTGATCTAGATGACACTTTGTTAAAAAACTCTTTGTGGTTTAATGATGGTTTAACTCATTGCGTAGCAAAACATCCACTTACATGTCAGTTAAATTCATCAAAATTCTTAGATACCTTTAATCATCCACCAAGATTTTTGATAGAAAAATTGAAATCGAGTGCGTACAGCCCATCAGAATTTAAGCAAGCAAGATGGGAATATGCTCTGAAGCAGTTTAACTTATCACTGGATATAGAAGCATTAGATGAATTGGACACTCTTTTTTACAAGACGGGGATAAATTTAATAACAGTTAACGAACAATTAACAAGTTTAGTTAAAGATTTGGTTAGTGCATTTGAGCTGGGAATTGTCACGAATGGTCTTTACGAACCACGCCAAAAGTTGAATAAAATGGGATTAGGAGAAATGTTTCCGGAAGGTAACGTTTTTCATGCAGAGCAATTAGGTTATAGAAAACCCAACCCAAAAATCTATTGGAAAGCGCTAGAATATTTTGATAGAAAACCAAGTGAAACTTTATTTATTGGGGATTCATGGACACATGACGTAATCGCTCCAATTGAAATTGGTATGAAAGCCATATGGGTAAATATTAATAATGTATTACCGCCAACTTCCCATAAGCCATTTGCAATTGTAACGGATATAACGGAGATTCGAGATGTGCTTTTAAGTAAATAAGTTTAGTGCTATTTCTATGACATGCAGAATTTCAGCGTGTTGCTTTGTTAGTACAACCCGTACAGAAACAGAGATTTCTACTGAAGATTAAAGGTTATACAGAAAAATATTAAAATCCTGTCGATTATATAGATTGTTGATCGTTGTATGAGTGGATAAAAATTTGAGTAATCAGGAGAGATGATCATGATATTTTTATGTATGGGCTATTACAACCCTGAAAAAATGGATTCACGTCCAAGGGCGGAGATTGAAGCCATTATGAGCGAATGTCAGCCACACATTGAGAAATTTTATGATAGCGGTGAGGTTCTGCTTGATGCTGGTCTCGACACAGAGTCCAAAAGCTTGCACCGTGAGGATGACAGGGTAATCGTAACAGATGGGCCATTTACAGAAACTAAAGAAATGATAGGCAGTATTTTCATGTTTGAAGCGGAAAACATGGATGAGGCAATCCAACTTGCTTCTTTACATCCAACAACTCAAGTGAGCAAGGGGGAAGAGTTTGGCTGGCGCATAGAAATTCGTCCCGTGCACTACTTGAAAAACAATAAATAAATAGGGTAGAATATCATATTCAAGTGAGGCAAGATAACACAGTTGATTTGTTCAACAAATAATTATAAGGTTTCTTTTAGCAAACTAAGGTATAGTATATAAGATGATTGAAGAAGAAAAAGTAGGTGAACATTTTGGGGAAATATCAATTGGATGACAAAGCTCAGGTAGCCGTGACAAAGTTTCATGAGAAACAGACGCCTGCCAGATTTGATAAAAAGAAGCATCTTGAAAAACTACGTATGGAGTTTTTAAAAAAGAAGCAAAAACAAACAGATAAATAATAGGAAAGAAAACATAGGAAGTTTATTTGCTTCCTATGTTTTTTATTATATGTATTTTTTAGTATCTTCTGTAAAATCGTGAATTTACTAAGAACGGTAATACTACGTCTGCGTCTTAAATTAAGCAATAGCACTCTTTCTACTTTAATTATACTCCGAATGCTAGATAAATAATAGACTACTCTTTCTTGGATTTTACTCATATACTGTTGTAAACAAATCAAAAAAAGTTAGAGGTGTCTATGGATGAATGATAAAAAAGAAGTCTTAGATAAAGGTCCTTTCTTTCATGGTACAAAAGCTGAATTGAAAATTGGTGATCAATTAGAACCGCTATACCTATCAAATTATCAAGACAAAAAATCTAACTATATCTATTTCACGGCTACATTAGATGCTGCCAAATGGGGTGCTGAATTGGCACAATCAAAATCGAAAGAGAGAATCTATATTGTAGAGCCTCTAGGTGAATTTGAAAACGACCCGAACTTGACCGATAAAAGATTCCCCGGAAACCCAACAAGATCCTATAGATCCAAAGCCCCTTTGAGAATCATCGCTGAATTAAAATCATGGGAAAGGCATTCAGAGCAAGAAATCAATCAAATGCTTACACACTTGAAGACTTTAACTGAACAAGGTAAGAATGTAATATACGATTAACCACTGTTTAAATGTATTAATTAGATACAGTAATTTCCCTATAGAATTTTAGACAACCCCATTTCAATCTTAATTAAAATGGGGTTTGTCTTACGTTTTGTCATCCTCACTGATAAGGTGAGGATTTTTTTGTTAAAGGTTTAAAATGTAAAAATTGACATAATTTTAAGGTTTATGTAATATATAAATTGCATATGTAAACTATATCTAACATCCAGCTGAGGTGGGAAATGAAGAATAACGTTAAAATGACTAGAATGAATGCCTCCATTACTCAGGAACAATTAGCGAAAAAAGTTGGTGTGACTAGACAAACGATCGGTCTTATAGAAAAAGGCGAATTTAATCCTAGTCTTCAGTTGTGTATTGCTATAGCTAAAGAACTGCAGAAAACGTTGGATGAATTATTTTGGGAGGTCGATGGGGAATGAAATCTTGGATGTCCTTTTTACTACCGGATGATGAATACAAAGAAAGAAAGATGTTATATTTTTTCTCTGAGGGTGCAATCCTTCTTTTTCTTTCCCTTTTTGTCATGCTTATTGGCAACAAGACTTTACATCTGGATGCACAAACAATCTTACTTGTAGCTATGGGTATCTTCCTTTTTTATGTGTCAGGCAGATATATCTTATCTGGCATTGAATACACAGATATTTCAACAGAGAGAGCCTATAAAAAAGAGTTAAAAGCAACAATCAAGAAAACGGTTGGTTTTATTGTTATCTTTTTAACAATCTATCTAATAATTATTGGTGTACCTACGAGTTTGAACAAATGGCTAGAAATATCAGGGTTGTTAGTAAGTGTTAGTATAGTAAAGTTTTTATCTACATATATTTCTTTAAAGCGGTCTTATCAGAAGAATAAGGAACTAATGTAAATTTTTTTTGTACTACCATATGCAATGATTATGGATTTTCAACCTTACGAGATCATGTTTTCGTAAGGTTTTTTCTTCTTGTGATACTAATTATAAGCAGGAAATTTCTAATTATTTCCTTCAGTGATTATAATCTGAGAGAGATAGGAGGGGAAATACCGTGCATAACTATATTTGTAAGACGTGCGGGGTTCAATATGAAGCAACTTTACATGAACCAAAGTCATGTTCCATCTGTAAGGAAGAAAGACAATATGTGAGCTCAAAAGGGCAATCGTGGACAACATTAGAAGCGATGGTGGAAAGCGGCAACTATAAAACAGAAGTTAGTGTTGAAGAAGAGAATCTATATCGTGTTCAGACGAGCCCGAGCTTTGGAATCGGCCAGACGGCATACCTCGTGAAGGGTAAGGGATATAATGTGTTATGGGACTGTGTGACTTACATAGATGAAGGTACGATTGAAACCATTCAGCAGCTCGGTGGAATTGATGCGATCGCACTATCACATCCTCATTATTATTCCACTCAAGTGGAATGGGCTGAAACATTTGATGCTGCACTTTATATTCACGAAGATGATAAGAAGTGGATAACAAGAATGAGTGAAAGAATCGTGTTCTGGTCGGGTGACACGCTTGAACTTAGTGAAGGCATCGTCCTTCAGAGAATCGGTGGTCATTTTAAGGGAGGCACCATCCTTGAATGGAAAGAAGGGAACCAGCAACAAGGTGTTCTTCTTTGTGGTGATATTGTCCGTATTGTAGCGGACCAGGATTGGGTCAGTTTTATGTATAGTTATCCTAACTTTATTCCTTTACCAGGTGCTACGGTTGAGAGGATCGCTCAGCGTATGGAAGAACTAAACTTTAATCGTATCTATGATGCTTTTAACCGAGTGATCAAAGAAGATGCTGCAGAGTCCGTTCAACGATCAGCGAAGAGGTATGTTGATGCGCTAAATGGAGTGTTGTTCCAAACATAATTATTAAAAACCGAGCTCAATATAACTTTTCACGAAGAACGATCGCTCATATCAATTTTGATTAAAGTAACCTACCCTATTGTCTGGATGGACACAGGGTGGTTATTTTTTTATTTAGACGTCAACTCGGGCAATTAGTATATAGGTGTGAATTCACATTATTATTCAACGAGCTGCTTCAGCTCATGCCTCTAGTTTTGGATAAACAATTTGTTACCCAGCTTTTATAAAAGTAATTCAAGTTAAATTATAAGCATTTTATAATAAAGTATAAGTTTACTTTACTTTTTGTAAGAAATTAGTTTATAATAAATCAGAAGAGGTGATGTCATGAAGAAAGACTTTGGTGATTCCATTTCAAATAAGGTTTATGAATATCGCGTACTTGCCAGATTGTCGCAGCAAGAATTAGCAGAAAAAGTCGGGGTCTCCAAACAAACCATTTTTGTAATGGAAAAGGGAAATTATGTACCCACACTGTTGTTAGCTTTTCGAATTGCCGAATTCTTTAAAGTTGATGTAAACGATGTTTTTACTTATATGAAAGGAAATGATGAAAATGGAAATTAAGTCGATCTCAGATATTCCTGGTGCAGCTTTTTACCCTTTGAAGTCATGGGCGGAGCAGTCCACTAATAATTGGAACATTCTTTTAGGCATTGGTTTTTTATTGTTAATGGCTAGTATCGTATTAGCTTATGTGTTCTATAAAAAGATGGGTAATGAAGATGAACGTACAAAAAATATTCATTTGAAGAGCAGCTACTTTATGCTGATGACGATCATTCTATGTGACATTGTTTTTCCTACAGAGTATATGGTGAACATATTCTTCTTATACAAATATGCGTTAGCCATTTTAGCAAGTGGTATATATTTAGTGGTTCAATATAAGAGGGATTTTCTGTGAGTTTGATAGTTTAATGACTTCGCAACGAAAATCGTTGCGTTTTTTTTATGAATCTAAATCTCCCATTCTACAATTTGTCCAGATTATGGAATTTATGGTATCGTAAATTTATGTTAATAAAAGGGTGGTTATGGTGAATAATTGGAGATTTGATAATGGATCGAAAAAGAAACTTAGGGGATTAAACAGAAGGTACACGACTTTAATTAAAGAATTAGAAAATAATATGGAAACAATGCCGGATCTGAATGAAAGCAGTCTAGGTTACTGGCATGAACATTTACCTTTTAATCAAGAATACGTAGATTCTAAGAAGACTCCAAACAGTTTTAGAAGAGGGATAATGCAAACATTGATTGACCAAGTCGTTCATTTAATAAGTACTAAGAAAGATGATCACACAAATTATAGAATTTATACCGTCATATCTCTTCCTAGTTTGTTTGACTCTCAAATTACGATACTACCTGATGAAAGTTGGTTTGAAGGATATTTTGAAAGGAACTCTGAAGAAGAACACAAATGGATCCCTTTAGATAAGGACAGAGATCTTATAAAAGAATGGCATCTGAAAGCTCCTTCTAACCTAGAAGTAAAGGGATTTAAGGAAACCATTTCTGACGAGGACTACTATCATGAAGGGGAAGTTTGGTTTATTGGAGAATTAAGTTAGTATTATTGTGCATGTGGTTACGAAAGGAAGAAAAAATGGAAATAGAAAAATTAATAGAGATCCTCGCAATTGGACATGATATAGAATTTGAGTTTCAGGGTGAAGAAAGATCACAAACGCTTGATCTTATTAGATTTATTGGATTTACCACGTCAATAATCTCTACACTTTTTCTTTTAAAGATCAATCAATTTAGACTTAGCGATCACCATAAATAATATGATTTCTAAGTATAAAACAGCAATTAGGATTTAAGTATCTCTTATTCAGCTGTTTGTGTTCATTTCTTTAAATAGAAATGGGGGAGTAGATATTATAGTCAAAGGAGATTTCTTTATGTTCGTTGTAAATGTAGAAGGTGCTATCCACCGAAACGGTAAATGGCTGTTAATCCTTAGAAATGAAAAGGAGTACGCTGGTGGATCACTTTCACTAGTTGGTGGAAAGTGTGAAATTGAAGGTGTTTCTTCTGATATTCTTGAAAGGACTTTAAAACGAGAAATTCTTGAAGAAGTAGGTAGCGAAGTTGCAGATCTAAGATATGTAAATAGTTCTTCCTTTGTTACTGAATCAGGGATAAATGTCATTGATATTGTTTTTCTTTGTCACCATAAATTGGGTGAACCTTATGCAAAAAGCAGAGAAGAGGTAGACGAAGTTATTTGGATGACTACTGATGAAATTTTAGCACACACAAACTTACAAGCATTTTTAAAGGAAAACATCAGACTAGCTGATAAAATGCTACAAGATAATATGAATTTGAAACATTAGTAGTACATAATCAATGATGGGTGTATGTATTGAAGTAAGTTAAGGGATGTATAGTAGGTTCTTATTCAACTACCGGGTTATTTTTTTTAACATTTTTTAAACAAAGGGGGTTGAATCAAATAAAAATACTTTTAAGAAGTCTTATTTTTTTAACTGGTTTATATTGTGTAGTACATATAATATTCGGCTTAAGATTTAACTTCATCATTAACTTGGCTACTAATATGATTCAAGCTTTATTTTTCGGATTTTCTTTTTTATACGTAAGTTTATATTGGAAAGAAGCTAAAAAAGAAAACTAATTAGTAGCTGCCTCACTATTTTATTTGTTTATTTCTTCATCAATCGGTTGCATTTGTTAAAGAAGGCGAAATGTACTTTTATTGAACTATTTTTAAAGAAGATAGGGAATCTTGTATGAACATTTATTTTCATACTTGCTGCATGTAATCAAGACAGATGGGAAGAAAGTTCTTCATTTGAATCAGGGAGTTATAAGATGATTGGTGAAAAAGATAAACTTGGCTTTATCTACGAAAATTCTGAAGTTGATCAATTTACTCCTAATAAAGTAAATAAATATATGTGGCATGTTTGGGGTCCAGATGTGGCATATAAGATGCTAAAGGTCGAAGCCGTTTTAGAAAATTCTTCTAAGCGATTACATTTATTCGAAACTAGTTTAAGTGGAACACCACATAATGGTGCAGATGATGTTACGTCATCAAGTATGTCGTTGCCGAAACCTGGGATGTGGAAGTTGAATGCATACATTGATGATAAATTATTTGAATCAGTTTATGTTAAAGTACATAAAGAATAACAATTTATGTATTTACAATCGAGGGTGCGAACACTATAGATCATGTAAAGGAACAGTTTATGCAATAAACTGTTCCTAAGTTATTTTCAGAATGTCGGTGCAGGCAATTCATCTATGTGCATGCGAAGCAAACTATACGGTTTCTCTCTTAAGTCCCTTCCATAATGAAACCTGGCCTGTCGGTGTAATTGGTTCACAATCATATATAAGTACTGATCTGGGCCAATCGAAAACGTATCCGGCCATAAAAGCCTTGGGTCATGTGCAATGGTTTCCATGTTTCCGTTTGGCATAATCTTTCGTATGCTGTTATTTTCATAATCCCCTGCATACACGTTACCTTTTGCTCCGGTGATCATTCCGTCAGATGCACCTTTTTCTCCCCAAAACTCTACGAGGGAAAGTAGATTCCTCTCATGTATCGTTCTGTCTCTTAGAGCTTCTGTTGAAATGGAGAACAGATGACGGCTCGTTAATGGACAAAAAAACAAAGTTTTACCGTCAACAGATATCGCGATACCATCAGACGCCAGTCGGAAGGGAGAAATGGAGCCGTCCTTATTGCGGTTCATTAGTATTTTACCTTCTACTTTTGGCAAGAAGTAGGGGTCGGGTGATGTAGGAATGGCTCCACTTAGCCGTCTGAATGCGTTTCCGGTTTCTAAATCCACAACAATGATTGCTCCTGGACCTTTAGATGATGAATCTGTGATATAGGCATAACCGGCTCTTCCTACGCGGAAATCAAAGCGAACATCATTCAAATATGTGCTTGGCAGGACGACTTCTTCTGAAAAAGTATATACAGTTCTGATTGTATTTGTTTGTAAATCAATAGCGACCAGTTTTGCTCCCCCTATAATTGGTTCAGATAAATTGGGTGCAGCTGTATCCAATACCCAAAGTGTTCCCCTTCCATCCGCCACTACACTTTGGACACTAATAAATGACATCGCAACGTTACCAGGGTTGGTCAAATTTGTTTCTATATTTGGATAGGGATGCAATTGATTTCCCTTAATTTCCGCCACCGTAAATTTCACGTCATCTCCCCATTTAGGAAAGCAAACGAAAATCCGTCCGGTTTCTGACACAGTAACGCCAGTAGGCATAGCGCCATAAAATGAATGAACGAGTTCGAACTTACCGAAATATTTTTCCATAGGCAGCATCAATTTCATCACATCTCCTTCATACGAACTGAGCCGATATTATCTTTATATGAAACGCAGTTTTTCTTGTGCATGGCTAAAATATGAGAGGAGCACTTGCTTTTACTTTGATTAAACTTTCTACTGAACATAATAAAAACAGAAAGGTTGTTAGAAAATATTTAAAACGTAAGAGGATTTTGGTGTTACCTATACATACGTTTGTCTGTACTAAAAATTTGTAAGAACTTCCTGATAAGTGGCTTTTTTTGCAGTTTTAAATGTAGTGTTTGGTAATTTATTTTGATAAGCTACATACTAAACTCAACACATTTTTCAATATGAATGCAGGTGTCGTAATGGATATTAAACAATTACAATATTTCATTGAGGTTGCAAAATACAACAGTTTTACCCGTGCAGCTGAAGAATTGTTCATCACTCAGCCAACCATAAGTAAAATGATTAAAAATTTAGAAGATGAATTAGGGTTGGTTCTATTTGACCGTTCCAGCAGAAAGAAGCTCATATTAACCGATGCTGGGAGAGTAATCTATGAACAGGCTAAACTCGTCGATAAAGCTTTTAACAATTTAGAATCTGAAATGGATAATTTGTTGGGACTTCAAAAAGGACATGTCCGAATTGGATTACCTCCTATTTTTAATTCTCGTCTCTTTCCGAAACTGGTGGGAAGTTTTCATGAGAAGTATCCAGCCATTACATTTGAATTGATGGAGGATGGATCGAAGAAAATTGAAGAAGAGGTAGCTAGTCATCTCTTAGATATTGGAGTTGTTGTATTGCCTACAAACAATGATATCTTTCAGTACTTTTCATTTATGAAGGAAGATCTGAAACTCATTATTCACCCTGATCATCCACTTGCCCAATGTGAAGTAGTTGATCTTTCGAATCTCAGCAGTGAATCTTTTATACTATTCAATAAGGATTTTGTATTGCATGACCGCATCATCACTTCTTGTAATCATGCAGGATTCCATCCTCATGTGATCTCCGAAAGCTCACAATGGACATTTATTGAAGAGATGGTCGCTTGTAAACTCGGTGTTTCTTTATTACCTGAAAGTATTTGCGAGCACCTTACCACAAAAGTAAAAACAATGAATGTCGTAAATCCCTCAATTAGTTGGGAACTCGCTCTTATTTGGAGAAAGGATCAATATCTATCCTTTGCCGCAAAAGAGTGGCTGCGTTATGCCAAAGAACAACTATAAAGAATAATGCTAAAGACGATTCCACATGAATTGTCTTTTTTTATGCCGTTAGGGCATACATGTAAGCATTTACATAGATGATGTCTATGTTGTAAATGAAAAATAACCATTTTACTTCATGCTATTTCAGGCGTACACTTGGCCTGTAGATGGAAACTTACATTCTGGAAGGAATGATTGATTTGAACAAAAAGAGAGCGCGAGAAAGCCGCATTATTAATACTGATCAGGTTATGTCCCTGGATCTAAATAATTATAATACGTTATTCGGCGGTGTTTTGATGAGAAAGCTGGATAATAATGCAACATTATCCGCACGCAGACATGCCAGAGTAAAAGAATGTGTAACAGCTTCAACCGATTCAATCGACTTTTTACATCCTATCCATCAAACAGACTCTGTCTGCATAGAATCCTTTGTCTCATACACCGGCAAAAGCTCTATGGAGATTTTTTGTAAAGTGATTGCAGAAGACATGATAACAGGCGAGAGAAGAATTGCTGCGACTGCCTTCTTAACTTTCGTTGCTTTAGGTGAAGATAAAAAGCCCGTAGATGTTCCACAAGTTATTCCTGAAACAGAGGAAGAGATATTCTTATATGAAACAGCAAAAGAAAGGGCAGAAGTCCGAAAGCTGAGACGATTAAAGAGTAAAGAATTAGCAGCTGTTATCTCTCTGGATAAACCGTGGGATGTAAAAGAGGAGGTATATGCATGATTACATTATGCAGCCAAAACGAACTAAAGTCAGCTCAATCTGCACTAAATAAATTTGAACAATCCTATCCTGAGCTTTTTGAAAAGCTGATCCATGTCATTCAATTAACCCGTACCATGCAGTTGAAGTACCAGTACATGGGATGTTTAATTATGAATGAGGATCCGGAAAATGCCCAACCTCAATTTGTTAGCGGATCTGTTATTCGTCTATATAAAAAAGAAATCCAGCGATTAACTAGTGATAAGGATATTGATGAAGTAAGAAAAGTATTCACTGAGTTTAAACATACCGGATACTCCAGACTAAGCCAGCTTGCTCTAGGGAAAACACCTGAATCATTAACAGGCAGCTCTTTCATTATTCAATAAACATCAAAACAAGTACGTATTTTCGGACTCGATTTGGTGAATTTAGATCCTTTATATACCGTGAATGATGTAAAACAATCATAAATTACCATGGTTAAGCCAGTTTTAACCTTGGTTTTTATATTACTGTGTTTTTCAATAGTAGCAACAATACCAATATCAAAACAAGAATAAAAGGCCTTGAACAGTGATTTTCACAAGAATTCTGATCAAGGCTTTTTTTTGTACGAAGATATATCAAATAGTATTGTGAACATAACTTCTGATGGAGTAAATTATCTGAATCTGAACATAATACCAAAGGTGTATATCTATTATCTTATTGGGAGATTGATGTTGATGTTTTGGAAAAGGAAGAATACTTGGATAGGAAGCCAAAATAAAAATAGCGCAAAAAAGATAACAACTAATAGTCCTATCGCAATAGAGGTTCTCCGCAAACGTATAGACAACATGGAAGACGCTGAAGTAATCGAATATCAAACCCAAAACAATAAGATATATGTATTGATATTTATAGGAACATTGATTGATAAAGCAAGGTTAAATGAAGCTGTAATTGAACCTTTACGACTCTGCAATAATGAGAACATTTCAGCTTGCATTTCTGTCTCTAAAATTACAGAAATTACAACGTTGGAAGAGGCTGAAAAGAAATTGATGCTGGGAGCGATCCTTGTTTTTGATACCATTGAAGATAAATGGTGTTCCATTGATCTTAAAGATCCAACGGGACGTGGGATAGAAACCTCTGAAACAGAAACAATTCTTTATGGGGCCAAAGACAGTTTCTGTGAAAACATAGAACAAAATATTACATTGATCCGTAGAAGGCTACCACTAACAGCCTTAAAATCAGAGAAATTTACAGTAGGATCACTAACTGAAACAAAGGTTGTTTTAATGTATATAGAGGGTTTAACGAATCCTGATTTCATCTCAATTGCTAGGGAAAAAATCAAAAGTATCGACTTTGATCAGATTCTTGACTCCTCCCAATTAGCAGCGTTTATGGAAGATCATAATCATAGTGTATTTCCACAATTTCAACATACTGACCGTCCTGATGTGTGTGCATACGCACTTGGTGTAGGCAAACTTACCATTCTAGTGGATAATACACCGTTTGCCCTTAATGCTCCAATTAACTTTTTCCATTTATTCCAATCACCCGAGGATTATATTAATCGCTGGATCGTTGCAAGCTTTTTACGGATCATAAGATATTTAAGTTTCATGCTCTCCTTGCTGATGATTCCACTATATGTTGCTTTAACGACACATCATTATCAGATGATTCCCTTGCAAATACTATTCGTCCTTGTGGAAACGAGAAGTCAATTGCCATTAACTCCGTTTTGGGAATCATTCATTATGTTAATAACACTAGAAGTTATTAAAGAAGCAAGTCTAAGAATGCCTACGAAATCTGGACAAACGTTAGGCGTCATCGGTGGTATTGTGGTTGGACAAGCTGCAGTAGAAGCAGGATTTGCTAGTCAAGTGCTGATTGTTTTGGTTGGTATTTCAGCGATTGCTTCGTTTCTTGTGCCGAATTACTTGATGACCAAAGCGACCACATTGATACAGTTTACGCTATTGATCCTTGCTTCTTATCTTGGTGTAATGGGAATCTTTATGGGCATCATTTTACTTTTAGTCCATTTGAATGCACTTACTTCTTTGAAACAACCATATTTTACTCCTGTTTCACCTTTTTATGGGAAAGATTGGATTGATCTGTTTATCCGTGGACCATTGCATTGGATGAAAACAAGGCCAGATGCACTTCATCCTCTACAGAAATGGCGTTATAGCCGAAGGAGATGATTCCTTGACTGAATTTTCATTGTTCGAGAAAACCTCTTCGTATCAGGGGATTTATATGACTTTAATGGTCAATAGGATACAGATGTTATATTTTGCGATCATCATGCCCGTTTTTCTTATACATCCTTATATGATATGGATGATTATCATTGTAGGATTATTTTCACAAATCAGTATATTCATGTTATCCAAATGGTTTAATTCCATGTATGCATCTAAAGGATACGAAGGTTTTGTAGAACTTTTCGGTGAACGTATGGTACGGTTACTAGCTTTCGTCGGAATCGGTTTCGTATTATTAAAAGTGATTGTAATTATACTCGGATATATAGAAGTAGCACAACATTTTATCTTCCCTTCAGTGAATACGAACTGGATGCTTCTGTTCATTTTGCTAATTTGCTGGTATCTTGCTTCATTAGGGATGGTCAATACGATTCGTTTCATCGTCATTGCCTTTTTATGTACAGCTTGGATGCTATTGTTATTATTAAAACTCCCTTTTCATCCCTCTGCTACTATACATGATTTATTTCCGTTAATACCATATGAATGGACGATGAAATCATGGGAAGGTGTGCTATTCATCTGGTCAGCCTTTTCTGGACCGGAATATTTGATTTTTCTTGCGCCTTGGTTCAATAAGAAAGAGAAAATCCTCAAATACATGACAATCGGAAATGCATTTACCATTTTTGAATATCTGTTTATTTTTATTGCATCTTTGTTTTTTTTCGGATCACATTATCTTGAAGAAAACAAATTACCGATGATGGAAATGATACGTTACTTGCAGTCTCCAGTGTTTGAGCGAATCGATATAATTTTAATCTCTGTATATTTATTTCATTTTGTATTCGCCATAACAATCTTCCTGTTATTTTTTTATGGTGCAACTCGTATTACTTTGAAGAAATCAAAAGATCAAACGACTCGATTAGGGTTTGCACTATGTTGTGCTATATTTCTCATTTGTATAATGATGGGTAATGAATTGTTGTGGAAAAAGGCAACTGATCAAAATATTTTGTTAGAGCTAGAGATATGGGCAGGAGCACTGACATACTTATTCGTACCATTTCTTCTTTTCATTTCTTTAAAGCGAAAGGGCCGTTCCTAGTATGAAACATAAACATATCAAAACTCTTTTCTTCATTTTTGTTAATATAATTGCTTTATCTGGCTGTTCGCCTATTGCAGAAAAAAATTTGATTGAAGAAATTGCACCTGTGACTTTTTGGTCGATTCAAAAAGGGGAGGAGGAGAATTACCGAATGAGCACTTTGATACCTCCTCTTGTAAAAGAACATAAACGCCTTTTGACTGTTCAAGTCGACTTGTTAAAAGAAGGTATGAAGGGTTTCAATTTAAAGTATTATAGAGAATTGAAAGTTGGCCAACTCCGGATGCTGTTGATTAGTGAAGAAATTGCAAAAGAAGGAATCAGTCCATTGATTGATACGATTTTGACTGATCCTGATATTTCTAAACGTTTATATCTAGCCGTTGTCAGAGGGAATTTCGATGAATACATCAATAATCAGCTGAAAATGCAACAAGACTTAGATTATTATCTCTACCGGATGTTCAAACATTACGATAATCAGGGGAAGTTGACAATTATAAATTTGCATCAATTCATGAAAGCACTTCATTCACCACCGCATTCTCCCGTAGTGCCTGTATTTGAAGCGAGTGATGAAAATTTCCAATATATAGGCACCGGCATATTTAAAAATGACAAATTGATCGAAACCACGAACAAAATGGAAGAGCAAATATACCAGCTTATCGGCAATGACCACTTTTTAAAGTATTTTGCGATCCGTGATTTATCCATTGTTCTTGGCCATGTGAAAGCCAATAGTCAATTGAATATAGATAATTCATATTCTGAATTGAATCTCAACGTCCAATTAAACGGACGACTTGACGAAATTGCACGAAAACATAATATGCTTACTACGGATGAGCTTTCAAAATTCGAATCACAAATTGAATCGTATATGGAAAAACAGACTACACAGTTCATAAAAACGCTCCAAGAGAATAATGTTGACCCTTTGCAATTCAGAAGGTATACCGTTAGACCTTTCTCAAAACCTCTTGATGATAAAGAATGGTCAAACAGATGGGAGCAGATGAAGGTGAATGTCGATTATGATCTTCAGATCCAACCGCTTACAGATATTAAAAACTAGTAAATCCATCTATGAAGAAATTTTTGCTTTGTCTGCGGGAAGTCAGAAAAAAAAGAAAAGGTAAAGACTCTCTAAAAGTCTAGACCTTACTCATAATTGATTAAAAGAAGAAAGGGATTTTTTAAGGAAGTTTGTTAATCAATAATATTTATTTGGGAAAACTGTCCTCTCTGTAAAAAGTTAATTCATTCATTCTGAAGGGAGGTTAAAAGGTGAGATGATGAAAAAAATTTTGGAGTATGTTTTTTTAACCTTGGGAGCATCAATCGTAGCTTTTGGATTAGAAACGATGTTAGCACCCAACGGACTAGTAGATGGAGGTGTAACTGCTTTATCGATTATGGCCAATGCTTTATGGGGAATCCCAATATATGTTGTATTCTTGGGCTTAAATATACCGATCTTAATTTTCACAGCTAAAGAAGTAGGTAAAACCTTTGTCATTAGAACTCTATATGCAAATATGATTACTACCGTTGGTTTAGTACTATTTAAATCAATTCCTCCTATAACTCAATCTGAAGTATTAATTGTTATATACGGTGGGGTAATCTTAGGAGTTGGGATAGGAATCGTTTTAAAGTTTGGCGGTGCAATAGATGGCACTGAAATGCTGGCGATCTGGTTTAACCAACACTATCGATTACCGATTGCCTCATTTTTATTAATCGTGAATTCCTTCATATTTACGATTGCAGCGCTTGTCTATTCATTGGAACAGGCCATGCTTTCTCTGGCTGTTTTTTATATAGTGACGAAAATGATTAATTATGTTTTAGATGGATTAAATAGTGGAAAATCTGTCATGATCATTTCAGAAAAACCGGATGAAGTTGGAGAAAGTATTATCGATCATTTAAATATCAGCATCACGTTTTTATATGGTGAAGGCGGTTTTTTAGGGGAAGACAGAAAGTTATTTATTGTATTACGAACAGGTTTGTTTTTTCTAGATTAAAAAGTGTTGTTTTAGCAGCAGATCCATCCGCTATTATGGAAGCATCCTATGTTTGTGAAACTTCTGGTATAGATAGGTCGCTTATATTACCGAAAGCCAACCCTTCTAACAATAAATCGTAATATTTGGTTATATTAGTTGGCATGTTTGATACAAGAGAATTGAAAGTGTGTAAATTACCTGCTCTTAAACCATTCGGGATGGATATTCCAGTTTGTGGTACCGTAGAGTGCTATGAAATTGACTCTTGCAGCGACGGGTTCCAGTAAGATACCTAAATACATAATAGAAAGGGACAAGCCTAAATGGATGATAAGAAAAGAGTGGAAATTAAAAATGCATTCGCCAAACACGTGGTAACCCTGCCTGATGGCACTTCTTTACCTAGTTTAGGACAAGGAACATGGTACATGGGGGAAAATCCCGATGTGAGAGACAAAGAAATAAAAGCTTTACAGCTCGGCTTAGAATTGGGTATGAAACTTATTGACACTGCTGAAATGTACGGAAATGGCGACTCTGAACGCTTAGTTGGTGAAGCCATTAAAGGATGCAGAAATGAAGTCTTTTTAGTCTCAAAAGTGTATCCCCATCATGCAGGTTTAGATAACATTTCAAAAGCATGTGAAAACAGCTTAAAACGACTCGGAACAGACCACTTGGACTTATATCTTCTCCACTGGAGAGGACGTGTTCCTTTAGAGGAAACAATTGAAGGAATGGAAAAACTACGCGAAGAAGGGAAAATTGTAAGATGGGGCGTCTCTAACTTTGACACGGTTGACATGGAAGAGCTATGGAATACTAAGAATGGGAATAATTGTATGACAAACCAGGTGCTATACCATTTAGGTTCAAGAGGAATTGACTTCGATCTCTTACCATGGCAGCGTGAACATAACATGCCAATCATGGCATACAGTCCTCTTGCTCAAGGAGGCTCTTTAAGAAGACAACTTTTAAACGATCCAACTATTCTTGATATTGCAAATAAATACAATGTCCAACCATTACAAATCGCTCTTGCATGGACTATCCGTTCGAATAACGTCATCGCTATTCCAAAAGCGGTTCAAGAAGAACATGTAATAGCAAATGCTGAAGCAGCAACAATTGAGCTTACTGAAGAAGATCTCAGTAGAATTGATCAAGTGTTTCCAAAACCTACCAGAAAAATGCCGTTGGATATTATTTAATAATCTTTGATGCTAAAGCGTAATAAAACACTTGAAAAGCCTTCATATTCTAAAACTTTAAGGAGTGTGAGGATGTTTGTAGAAGGGAACATTATTGCAGGTGAATTTGATTCGACTATCAATGAATTTTCCTTACAGAAAGTTAAGAATTTCGAAACAGAGTCAGTCCTTAATGAAGGTCAGTTAAATAATATATATCATTATTTAATAAAACATCAGCATGAAGAAGAAGGGCAAATTATTACTTTATACGATCAAATGCTTGTACGCTTAGCACAGAATGAAGTTAACCAGTTAATTGTTGATTTAGAGAAAGTAATGTCCTTATATCAGTGATACATATAAGAGTATTCTGTATGAACTGAAGAAGCAGATCCAATGGATCTGCTTCGTTTTATGATGGATTTGTAGACCATAATCCAGCTGTTTTAATGAATACTCTTGGATTAAATTTCAAACTAGCCACGACTAATTCTGCAAGGTCTTCTGGGTGCATCACGTTTTCTTCATTGCCTTTTACTAGATTTGTATCAATGGCTAAATCTGTAACGACTGTACTTGGTGTTAAAGCAGTAACACGAACATTATGTTTTCTTACTTCTAGCATAAGTGATTCTGTTAGCCCTAAAACAGCGAATTTAGAAGCACTGTATGCACTTGTAACAGGAGCACCTTTTTGGCCAGCAGATGAAGAGATATTGATGATATCTCCTGATGTTCTTTCGATCATTCCTGGTAATACAGCTCTTGTTACATTATACACACCCATTAAATTGACTTGGATGATTTTTTCCCATTCTTCTGGTGTTAGATCAAGGAACCCACCAAATTTTGCAACACCAGCATTGTTGATTAAGATATCAATTGGACCTAGGTCTGATTTGATATGTTCAACAGCATGGGTAACAGATTCAAGATCGGTCACATCTGCTGTTGCTGCAGAAACCTTTACTTTAAATTGTGCTAGTTCAGCAGTTACCATTTCTAGATTAGACATATTTAAGCCGATTAGGCCTAAATGAACGCCTTCTTTTGCTAATGCGATAGCAGTAGCACGTCCAATGCCTCTTCCTGCACCAGTAACTATTGCAGTTTTTCCATTTAAAGAAATCATTTTATCACTCCTAAAATTATTACAGATTGAAGTAGTTCATTCTAACGAAAAGACCACAATCTTGCATGGAAACAGCTTGTGGTCTTTCCTGTTTAGAACTCGAGGAATAATATATTTATTCTAAGTTGGTGTGTCTACCTTACATTTTATTGATTTCCAAACCTGTTTTCTCCCTGAAATCAGCCCCGTGTGCATCATTCACATAGCGAATGATAAATCGAGATCTACCTTCAAGATTCGAATTACCCTTGATTAATCATTTGTTGCATCTTGGCAGCAACAGCTTTTTTATCAGTCTGTCCAGTAATCCCGCCACCTACAATGACAAGGTCTGGTTGTACTTTGATGACTTCTGGAAGTGTGTCTAACTTAATACCACCTGCGATTGCAGTTTTAGCATTTTTTACAACACCTTTGATGGTTTGTAAATCTTCAAAAGAGTTCTTTCCAACTGCTTGAAGATCGTAGCCAGTATGAACACAAATATAATCAACGCCTAATGCGTCCACTTCTTTTGCACGTCCAGCAAGGTCTTTTACAGCAATCATATCAACAAGGATTTTTTTTCCTTGTTTCTTCGCTTCTTCAACAGCACCTTTGATTGACATATCTTCAGCAGTTCCAAGAATTGTAACGATATCTGCACCTGCTTCAGAAGCTTTCATTACTTCATAACCAGCTGCATCCATGATTTTTAGGTCTGCTAATACCTTTAAGTTAGGGAATGCTTTTTTAACTGCTTTTACAGCATGAAGACCTTCATTGATTACAACCGGAGTACCGATTTCAACGATATCAATGTGGTCCTCCACTTCTTTAACTAACTCAATTGCTTCTGGGATATTTACTAAATCTAATGCTAATTGTAATTCCATCTATATTCACTCCTATAAATTTTTAATGTTGTACAGTGATTGATTTATGCCTGCGATCAATAAGACATATCATGTCCTCTCGCTGAACAAATGCAAGTATACAACGTATGATTGAACATTAAAAGTACGCACTTTTATTTTACATAGTGTTAAAAAGTATACTATAAGCCAAATCGCTTACATAATATGTTTTCTGTATAAGTTGTTTGATCTTTGCCCAGTTTTTAATATTCATGTTGTTTGTAATAATCTCTTATTAATATAGAGTGAATGAGTAAATTATTTTGATTACATTCTTTTAAAACTGTTCTCTACAAATTGATAACACATCTACTTTTGTGGCCAGGGAGAGGATGCTCACCCTGGCTTTTTAATGTTTTTTAAAAATTAATAGATGATTTTATCCTACAGTATACATTTTGTTATTAAGTTATTTTTTTATCACTATTTAAAAAAAAAGTGCGTACTTCCATTTAAAAAAGGTAGGTAATATACTTACATCCAGTTGCAACTTTGATTCACAAATACTGTGGTTATTGATCAGTCATCTGATCTTCCGCATTCAGTTTATTACATTGAAAGGATGAACAGTATGTCCGGGTTACATGTAAAGCATCACAAAGTTTGTACAAGATGCTTAACCTTCACATCGAATAGTGGTTATTGTCCAAAATGTGGTCATTCGTATTTTAAAGACATCATTATTACAGTCCAAGCTGGTTCAAATAAAAATATGGCTAAGCCAGAGATTGGCTATCAAGAGTTATAGTTGTTTTTTTTGACAGTCATAAGTGAAATTTTTAATTTTGGAGGTATGTAAAATGGAGGCAATGACATTTGTCTTATTTGGGGCGACAGGGGACTTAGCAAAAAGAAAAATTTTCCCGGCTCTTTATAATTTATTTTTGGATCAAAAATTACCTCTGCCTATCTCAATTATTGGGGTTGGCAGAGGAGATTTATCAGATACTGATTTCCAAAACCATGTGAAAGATTCCTTAGAAACATTTTCTAGACGATCTCTAGATGACGATTCAAACTTTGAGGTGTTTATCCGTGCCTTTCGATATAGACATGTAGATGCTGTCAAAGCTGAAGGATATAAAGGATTACTTGAACTCGTAAAACAACGGGAAGAAGAATTGAACATCCCTGAAAATCGTATGTTCTACCTATCAGTTGCCCCAGAGTTTTTTAATGTAATTGCTTTCAACATTAAAGAGAGTGGTCTGGGTTCTACTAAAGGTTGGAAGCGTCTAATTATCGAAAAACCGTTTGGGCATAACTTAAAATCAGCTCAAGAATTAAACGATAATCTAAGTAATGCTTTTGATGAAGAAGAAATTTTTCGCATCGACCACTATCTTGGAAAGCCGATGGTTCAAAACCTGGAAGCATTAGGATTTGCGAATCCAGTGCTTCAAGCAGTATGGAACAACCAATACATTGCAAATGTGCAAATTACTGCAAGTGAAACTGTTGGGGTTGAAGAGAGAGCTGGTTATTATGATCAAGCTGGGGCTATTCGCGACATGTTTCAGAATCATATGTTGCAAATGTTGATGATGACAGCAATGCAGCTGCCAAAACAAATTAGTTCAGAAGAGATCCGCAATGAAAAGAGAAAAGTAATAGAATCACTTCGTCCATTAATGAAAGAGGATGTGGTGAATCATGTGATTAGAGGTCAATATGGTCCTGGTGAAATCCAAGGTAAACCAGTTGTTGGGTATACAGGAGAACCTGAAGTTACTCCTTCTTCTCTAAATAACACATTTGTGGCTGTCCGTCTATTTGTAGACGATGATTTTTGGAGAGGGGTTCCTTTCTATATCCGTACAGGAAAAAGAATGACAGAAAAATCCACCCGAATTGTGATTGAATTCAAAAATACGTTAAAGGATTTGTATGGGACTCAAGAAGAAGAAACTGCGCCAAATCTTTTATTGATTGAAATCAATCCAAACGAAAGTGTTTCATTACAATTAAATAGTAAAAACCCACTAAACAATGGAAAAATCGAGCCAGTCAATGTTAATTTTTCTGCTAAGCAAGCAGATGTTCCAGAAGCGTATGAGCTTTTAATTTTCGATGCAATGCGAGGCGACTCAACATTCTTTGCACATTGGAAAGAAGTGGAGTTGTCTTGGAAATGGGTACAACCTATCTTAGAGACTTTTGATGAAAATACTATTCCCCTTCAATTTTATCCATCTGGATCAATGGGACCAGATGCTTCCCATCAATTATTGGGAGAGGAAGGATATAAATGGTGGTAGTAATAAAAGATGTAGTAATAAAAGATGAAGAATCTATAGTTTTTTAAGGAGGAAATGAACATGAAAGTTGGATTAATTGGTCTAGGAAAAATGGGATTAAACTTAGGTCAAAATTTAATTGATAACAAGCACGAAGTAGTAGCTTTCGATTTAAATGGAAGTGCCGTTGAAGAAATCAAGAAATACGGTGCTCAAGGTACTTCGTATTTGAAAGAACTTGTTGAATCATTAGAAAAACCAAGAGTTGTATGGATTATGGTTCCGCATGCTGTGGTAGATTCAGTAATTGATGAAATTACACCATTATTAAGCACTGGAGATATCGTAATAGAAGCTGGAAATTCTCACTATAAGGAATCCATTCGCCGATATAACCAGCTAAAGGAAGTAGGAATTCACTTTATGGATGCCGGTACTTCTGGTGGAATGGAAGGTGCTCGTAATGGTGCATGTTATATGATTGGTGGAGACCCTGAAGCCTGGAATATCGTGGAACCTATTTTTAAGGATACAGCTGTCGAAAACGGATTTATCTATGCTGGTAAAGCAGGGAGCGGTCATTTCTTAAAAATGGTTCACAATGGAATTGAATACGGTATGATGGCAGCCATTGGTGAAGGATTTGAGGTATTAGAAAAAAGCAATTTCGATTTCGACTACGAAAAAGTGGCTAGAGTGTGGAATAACGGCTCAGTTATTCGTTCATGGCTTATGGAGTTGACTGAACGTGCATTTTCAAAAGATGCAAAGTTAGATGAAATTAAAGGAATCATGCATTCTTCTGGTGAAGGAAAATGGACAGTTGAAACAGCTTTAGATTTACAAGCAGCCACTCCTGTTATCGCAATGTCTCTTTTGATGCGTTACCGTTCACTAGACAGCGATACTTTCACCGGTAAAGTGGTAGCTGCATTAAGAAACGAATTTGGTGGACATGTTGTCGAAAAAAACTAACAGAAGTACTTTCACATTTAATAGAGAGTCAATAAATATAGGTGAAGAAAAATAGCTCATTATAGTGAAAATGTAATGGAAACAATAATTATGATGGTAGAAAGGATGTGGAATTCATGAATGTATTGGATGCAAAAATGATAAATACTCAGTATGGTATAGAAACGTATCTAGATCTATTTCAAAATGTTGAAGTGAAAGACATTCAATATGTTACAGAGACACCTTCATTTTTTGAAATCACTATTGGTGTAGAGTATTTTCGGTTAAGAAATGAAAATTATTATAACAGTGAAAAGAGATATTTTAAGATGCGTATGAATTCAGATTTAAATGCGATTACTATAATCGAAACAAAAAGAGAAAGTTTATTTGCTGTGAAAAATGAACTTGAAAGATCTGCAACAATGGAACTGATTGGGGAGTGGCTAATAAAAAGCAATGCTTTCAGAAAAGTTCTTAATGATTTGATAGCTGATAAGAAAATGAAAAACGTTAAAACGGATGAAAATATAATAGGAACAATAAGATTCCTGGAGAAATTACTTGAAATAACAACAGAAGACATTTTAAATGCTCGAGTTGAGAGCTCTCACTAGTTTCCTAAATGCTTCTCAGGAACATTTCACAATAATATTAATGTAAATGGTTATCCTAATTTAAGTATAACAGATACTAATATAGACATGGCTACCAGTAATATTGGTAACCCAAGTAGGGCTCATAATTTTTTTGAGTGATAACTAAATTATTGTCTGTGGCACACCCAATATTGATTTCAATCCGCCATAGAATGGACTGAATCAGAGGTACTTTTCTTCCTTGTATGGATTATATTATTTGTAATATGCAGTAAAGACCGCGATTTATAAAAGAAATAAATGCGGTCTTTACAATGTTTCCAAATTTTTTAATGTATTTTATTCGAGATTGGCGTGTTTGCCGTACATTTTAGTAGAGTCTAAACCCTTTTTTTCCATGAAACGCAAGATCAATGCATCATAAAATAATAACATCGTTTGCTCAAAAAGTGACCCCATTGGTTGTATGGTCTTATAATCACTTTCAGATTGATCTTTCGGTGATCCAGGCAATTTTATGATAATATCAGCTAATTTTCCAATCGTGGAGTAAGGGGAAATCGTTACAGCTGCAACCGTCCCACCTAAACTTTTTGCTTTTTCAGCGATTGAAACCAAGGTTTTCGTTTCACCTGAACCTGAACCGATGATCAACAAATCGTTTATTTCTAAATTTGCTGTTACAGTTTCACCTACTACATAAGCATCGATTCCCATGTGCATCATTCTCATCACGAAAGATTTGCCCATAAATCCTGATCTGCCCGCACCTGCAACAAAGATTTTTTTAGATTCCAAAATCTTATTGACCAACTTCTCTGCTTCTTCATCAGAGATTAAGTCGACTGTCCGCCTTAATTCTTGAACGATTTCAGCTAAATATTGAGTAGTTTTCATAGGTGAGATTAACCTTGTTTAATCAATTCTTGCATTTTAGCTGCAACTGCTTTTTTATCGTCGTTGCTTGTAATACCACCACCTACGATAATAAGATCAGGTTTTACTTTAATCACATCTGGAAGTGTTTCTAATTTGATTCCGCCTGCAATAGCCGTTTTCGCATTTTTTACAACGTTTTTAATGGTTGCAAGGTCTTCGAAAGAATTTTTCCCTACAGCTTGGAGGTCATAACCTGTGTGAACGCAGATATAATCTACTCCAAGTTCATCCAGTTTTTGTGCACGACCTTCAATATCTTTAACTGCAATCATATCAGCAAGGATTTGTTTACCTTGTTTTTTTGCTTCTTCTACAGCACCTTTGATGGACTCGTCTTCAGCTGTACCAAGAATAGTAATGATGTCAGCTCCTGCTGCAGCTGCTTGGCTAACTTCATATCCAGCCGCATCCATGATTTTAAGATCAGCTAAAACGGTTAAGTTAGGGAAGGCAGCTTTCATTTCCTTTACTGCTTTTAGGCCTTCGTTGATCACAACCGGAGTGCCAATTTCTACAACATCTATATGATTTTCTACTTCTTTCACTAATTCAATGGCTCCTGGAATATCTACAAGATCCAATGCTAATTGCAATTTCATTTATTACTCGCTCCTTAGAAAGATATTATAATTGTGCTATATAGCTTTCTTTTGCACTGTGTTATTGTATCCAATTAATAGCTATTTACTAAAAGTAAGATACACAGCATACTGAGTAAGTTACAAAAAATTAAAAGTATGCACTTTTTTATCATATAGTAACAATAAGTATACTATGGGACATAATAAGAAGAATTGGAGGTGAAATAAATGCCGAATCTTGGGGGAAAAACGTTTAATTGTGAAAAAGAATTGACTCTTTCTATTATTGGCGGAAAATGGAAAATGTTGGTGTTGTGGCATCTGGGAAAAGAAGGAACCAAACGTTTTGGCGAACTAAAGGCCCTCATGCCTGGAATCACTCAAAGAATGCTTGTTAATCAATTGCGTGAACTTGAAGACCATTTGATCGTTCATCGTCAAGTCTATCCTGTCGTTCCGCCAAAAGTTGAATATTCGCTCACTGAGTATGGAAGAAGTCTGATGCCTATTCTGGATTCCATGTATGACTGGGGTAAAGATTATATTGAAAATGTATTGGAAAAAGAAACAGAAAAATAATTCTCTATCCAGTAAAAAAAACAGATTTTCTCTTGGGGTTTTAAAAAGTGAAAACACTGGCACATATATTAAGCCTTTAAGGAATTATGACTGTAGCTGAACAGGAGTATACCAATGAATGATTATATTGAACGTATAAAAGAAGTCTATCCTGAACTTATGATTGAGGATGTTTATCACAATGATGTTGGTCAAAATAACGACGTTTTAATAATAAACAACACTCTTGTATTCAGATTTCCCAAGTACACAAATGGAATTGTAAGTTTAATAGAAGAAACTAAAATCTTAGAACATATCAGGGGGACAACATCCATCCCAATTCCATGTCCAACGTATAAGTCATTTGAACGATTAGAACCTGGTAAAGTATTTGCTGGTTATAAACGAATTGAAGGTAATCCTTTTTGGATTGAAGATTTAATTAAAGTTAATAAGGCGGATTCAACAAAACTCGCAATACAACTCGTAACCTTTTTAATAGAAATTCATTCCATATCGAAAGAGAATTTCGTTAAGGATCTAAAATTAAAAGATAGTAACCCTTATGAAGAAATGAAAGAACTATTTTATAATATACAGGACAAGCTTTTTAAATTTATCGATGAGAAAGCTCAAAAGGATATAATTGATTCATTTAAGAGATTCCTTAATAATGAAGAACATTTAAAAACAACCCTCATACATGGAGATTTTGGAGCTTCGAATATCTTATGGAACTGCAAAACATGTGATATTACAGGGATTATAGACTTTGGAGGTACTCGTATTGGTGATCCTGCCTATGATTTTGCAGGAATACTGTCCAGTTACGGTGAGGATTTCTATAACAAGTGTATTGATCTTTATCCAAATAGTTCAGAAATAGCGAAGCGTGTTACATTTTATAAGAGCACATTTGCTTTACAAGAAGCGTTGCATGGTTTAATAAATAACGATACGCGTGCATTTGAAAACGGAATAAAAGAGTATCTTTAAGAAAACTGTCGCTTAATGAACAAAGTTAGTCATTTCTTATCAACCATCGGGTACATTCTAGAAGGGTAAGATGCCCCTAATAATGCTTCTGTAGTTAATAAGACTTGGAAGGCGGGAATATGATAAATAATAGTTTCTGGAAACCTGTTAAACGATTGATTGGAAATCGAGTTTATCATAAGGACCTTATTCATTCGAGACTTCTAAAAGTACAACACAGTTTAAAAGAGCAAAGAAAAATGCAAGATAAAAGTTATCCTGCATTTTTTTTAGCGCTATCTACTTCCTTTAAGAATTTTTATTACTTCTTTAGTTGCTTCAGCAATAAGCTTGTCGTTATAATCAGCATCTTTTTGATCACGACTAGAAAGTACTGCAAGAACAATAGGGTCTCTTTTTGGCGGCCAAATGATCGCAATGTCATTCCGCGTACCATATGATCCTGCCCCAGTCTTATCAGCTACTTCCCAATCTTTAGGCACCCCTGCACGAATTAAGGTATCTCCAGTAGTATTTCTCTTCATCCAATCTATTAATAGTTCGCGTTTTTCATTCGGGAGTATCTCTCCTAGTGTAAAGGCTTGAAGACTGGTAGCAAGTGCTCTTGGTGTGCTTGTATCATGAATTTCACCTGGATTTACTTCATTTAAATCTGGCTCAAAGCGTACAGGGGTGGTAACGTAATCACCAATTTCCTCCAGTGATTCTTTAAATCCATCCGGTCCTCCCAGTTGTTTAAGAATAAGGTTTCCAGCAGTATTGTCACTGTATCGAAGAGAAGCATCCGCTAGCTCACTAAGAGTCATCCCCGTATCAACATGCTTTTCTGTAATCGGACTATAAGTAACAAGATCGTCACGTGTATAGGTAATTGTTTGATTAAGGTCTTTTATTGAAATTTGTTGTAAAAGTGCTCCTACAGCCAGAGCCTTATGAGTAGAGGTATAAGCAAAACGTTCATCTGATTGATAGTTTACTGTCTGTTTTGTACCAGTATCCAAAGCATAGATTCCGAGTTTAGCATCAAATTTTTCCTCAAGTTTGGAAAAAACATGATGATTCGCAGTTCCTTGTTCATTGGGTCTTGTTACTTTAGCATCAACATGAGTAATTAAACCTACAAGAGATGCACTAGAAAGAAAAAGCACAGGCACAATTTTTCTAAAAGCAGATGAACGAAAAATGCTGATCAACCATTTCATTAAAATTCAACCTCTTTCTATTAAGTATTTTCTTTCAAATAACAAATCTATGATTCCTAATATAACAACAACGAACATTAAATGAATCAAACTTATGTAGTATATAGTTAATAAGAATTCACAGGCTTTTGTAGGAAGAGGGACTCTCAAAGTTTAATCTTGTTTGATGTATATATTTAAAGATAAATGCAATGTATAAATATATGGAGGAGAATTTTTTTGCCAGACATCATAAATGAAGGCTGTAACTACAAATAAGTTCATTTGTCATTACATTTAAAGTAGGGGATCTCCATTTTATTATTTTTTTTAACGGTAGTTTTCAACATCATTTTTGGATATTTTTTTCATTATTTGTTCGTTTTGTTTGTGTTACATTATCTGTATATTGCAGAATCGCTTGGGTGGACTTTAGATCCTACATTAGATGAAGGCTTATTAACTCCCGTGCTATTTATTACTATAGCTGCAAGTGTAGTTTACTTCTCAATAATGGTTTTAACAAACATATATATATGGAAAAAAACTCAAGTGAAAAAATTCTACTTCATATTAATAATCTTCCTTTCATTTTCATTCGGAATCATTTGCAATTAAAAACGGATTGATACCTTTTAATTAAAATAATTTTCGCCTCCTAGAATATTTTTTCGTTTTAGGAGGCTTATTTCAGCATTTTTATTAATATCCGACTTTCTATTATCTTGTTACTTATTAGATGTTTAATCAATCATTTCTAAATTAGTCATAGTTTCGTGAATGTTTACCGCAGCGTGATAATACTTTTAATTGAAAATTTCTTAATACTTCAATTATCCATTCTTGAGCAATTTATCTATTCTAAAGGCAAACCTGTTTCCAGTAATGTCTTCATCCCCGAAAGAACGATGGGTAACCCATGTTCCAGAGTTTGTGCAGTTTTCGGTGATTGGTCATATTGGTCATGGATTACGGTTACTAACGTTACGCCTTTTATATCATGATGGGAATTGATCTCCCATGTGAGGCGGGAAGGCGGTTCTTCTTTTGTTTCATTCAATGACATTAATTTCCAAGACATAACAAGTTTATGAGGAGGGTCTAAGATTAAGATCTCTCCTTTTGCTTGTACGTTTCCTTGCTGATTATAAATAGTATAAGGAGCTCCCTCTTTCCAGTCAGCTCGAATAGAGCCGTTATACCAGTATTTTGATGTCATTGAAGGTTCTGTCAATGCATGCCAAATTTCTTCTGGAGTTGATTTAATAGCTATACGATTTATTGTTCGTATTTTTGTTTGCATCTCTATACTCCTCTCCAAATCTGATTTTAGTTGAGTTAGACCGATTGTCCACGGCTCCGTATATTTGCTCACCCATCTTTCATAAACATGTCGCAGTGGAACTGCATTCAGAAAATGTAAACGTTCTCTGCCAACTTTCTGTGTTGTGATTAAGTTAGATTCTTCAAGTATCTTTAGGTGTTTCATAACACCTACCCTCGACATGTCTAAGTGAGTACATAAGTCACTCAATGTCCTTCCATCGGATTCATGTAATAAATCCAGTAACATTCTGCGGCTTGGATCAGCAAGTGACTTAAAGATGTCATTGTTCAATCAGATATCCCTCCATACTAAATTTTGAAAATTTATCCTTTAATATTAATTGACAGGTAACCATTAGGTAACGTATTTTAAATGTAACTAATAGGTTACATTTTATCATAACTCAAGCTATATGTCATCAAAGACAAATGCTAACCTCAATCTTTTAGTGTTAAAAATGTAGGAGGATATGTTGTGAAAAAATTCTACGATACTGTAGTAATTGGAGGAGGACTAACAGGATTAACTGCTGCTGTGTATTTATCAAAAGCGGGGAAGTCTGTCTTAGTCATTGAAAAAGAACGACAACTAGGTGGATTAGCTAGAACGACCAAAGTAAATGGAGCCTATTTCAACTTAGGCCCGCATGCTATGTATGAAGGTGGGGCGGCTCTTGAAATTCTTCGTGATTTGGAATGTGTGCCAAGAGGAGGGTATGCTTCCAAAAAAGAGATGAGTGGGATATATGGAAATCAAATTATCCAAATAACAAAAGATTTTTCTCTAGAGGAGAGCGAAGAATGGAGGAAAGTCATGGGAACTCTTAGTGACGTTAAAACGGATTTACTCTATTCAATAAGTATTAAAGAATGGGCGGAGAAAAACATTGGTCATGAAAGAGTTCGTGATTTGTTTTATGCGATGTGCAGGCAATGGTCTTATTGTATGGACATAGGCGAAATAAGCAGTGGTTTTGTGATCGAGCAAGGCAAACTTGCTGCAAATGGTGTTAGATATGTTGAGGGAGGGTGGCAGAAGGTTGTTGATAATTTACGGAAAAAGGCTGAACATTTTGGAGCAACCATTTCATCTGACATCAAGGCAGAACAAATTCTTTTGAAGGAAGATGCTGTAAAAGCTGTAATCCTTTCAAACGGAAGATTTATACAATCAAAATCTGTCATTACAGCGATAGGTCCTACAGAGTTATGTGAGCTTGTACAAGGATATGAGCATATGTCGATTGGTAAATGGAAAGGAATGTCCCATCCTCTCTATGGATCATGTCTGGATGTAGCTCTGAGGAAAGTACCTGATCCAACGTGTGTCTTTGCATTAAGTCTCGACGAACCATTGTACTATTCTAATCATTCCATTTCTGTGCGTCTCAGTGATGATGATTCACACGTTCTTCATGTGATGAAATACAACGGCAACAACAACCTTTCTGAAGTGGAGATGGACGAAAGACGACTACGGGAACTTTTAAATCTTTTGCAGCCAGGTTGGGAAAATGAAGTGGTAGCTGTACGATTTGTACCAAATCAACTTATTGCTTATGATTCTCGTTCCGTTATGAACCACGGAGTTGGAGTAGCTCCTGGACCAGTTGTTCCGGAAATAAGTGGCCTTTTTGTTGCTGGTGATTGGGTAGGAAGAAGAGGAAGACTTGCAGATGCAGCAATGGATAGTGCAAGGCAAGCTGCGAAAGAAGCAATAAATTTCAATTAATTTCTAGATGATTCTAGTGGTGTTTTTTAATAAAAACCAATAATTAGGTGTATTTCGTCGAGCAGCAGAACTGCACTTTGTCTTACGAAGCATTTCTAACGTAAATAAATTATCTAACATATTTCAAATTATTATGTAAGTACCGAGTGGATTAAATGATAAGGTTTGTTATAATGGTCAGCATAATCTACTAAAAGCGAGTGATTGATTTGAATTCTACAGAACGCGAATTATTGCAACTCATAGAAAAAAACGGACGTCTTGAAACAGGTACGATCGCAAAGTTAATGGGAATAACAGAGGATGAAACTAAACAAATACTAGAAAAGCTTGAAAATGAAAAAGTGATTCTTGGCTATTCAGCCATAATTGACTGGACAAAAGGAACGGAAGATGGAGCTGTAACAGCTATGATCGATGTAAAGGTCACACCAAAACGAGGTGTTGGCTTTGATAAGGTGGCAGAGCGCATCTACCGGTTCCCAGAAGTTAAAGCAGTCTATCTCATGTCTGGCGTTTACGATTTGTCAGTTTCAATCGAAGGTAAAACGATGGCAGAAGTTGGACGTTTTGTATCGGAGAAGCTCTCGACTATCGATTCAGTCATCTCAACAACAACTCATTTCATTTTAAAAAAATACAAGCATGACGGCCTTGTGTTTAGTGATAATGATGAAGATAAACGAATTGTGGTGTCGCCATGATTACTGAACCCACTTCAAAATATTTATCTAATACCGTGCAATCCATTCAGCCTTCTGGTATCCGGCGTTTCTTTGACCTCGCTTCTTCAATGGAAAACGTCATTTCTCTAGGAGTCGGGGAGCCGGATTTCGTTACACCTTGGAATGTGATCGAAGCGAGTTATCATTCATTGGAACAAGGCTATACGGCTTATACAGCCAATGCTGGATTATTTGAGCTCCGAAAAGAGATCTCTCGCTATATGAAACGACGTTTTGGTGTTACGTATAGTGCTGAAGATGAAATGGTGGTTACAGTTGGTGCTTCACAAGCGATTGATATCGCTTTGCGGGCGGTTCTTAATCCTGGGGAAGAAGTTATTGTTGTTGAGCCAAGCTTTGTTTCCTACGCACCAACTGTAACACTGGCTGGCGGAGTTCCTGTTCCGGTAAACACGTATAGCGAGGATGATTTCAAACTTCAGCCTGAACAAATAGAAGCGGCAATCACGGACAAAACGAAAGTGATTATGTTATGCAGTCCGAATAATCCAACAGGCACTGTTTTGTCAAAAGGGGATTTAGAACGTATAGCGGAGGTCGTGGAGAAGCATGACTTGCTTGTAATTTCAGATGAAATTTATGCTGAACTAACATACGATGAACCGTATACGAGTTTTCCTGCAGTGAAGAATATGCGTGACCGCACGATCTTGATTTCTGGATTTTCAAAAGCATTTGCCATGACTGGTTGGCGATTAGGTTTTGCCTGTGGACCTAAAGATATTTTGCAAGCCATGCTAAAAATACATCAGTATACGATGATGTGCGCTCCTACAATGGCTCAGCATGCTGCACTTGAAGCGCTCGTTAACGGACAAAAGGATGTAGTGAAAATGAAAGAAAGCTACAGGCAGCGCCGGAGTCTGGTCATTCATGCTTTAGAGGAGATGGGTTTATCATGCCATGTTCCTGGTGGTGCATTTTATGTATTTCCTTCAATTGAAAAGACAGGATTGTCATCTGAAGAGTTTGCAGAACAGCTTCTCATGAAAGAGCAGGTTGCGGTTGTACCGGGTAGTGTTTTTGGTGAGAGTGGAGAGGGGCATGTTCGTTGCTCGTACGCGACCTCTGTTCAGAAGCTTGAAGAGGCAATGCGCCGAATTGACCGGTTTTTACAAACGTTATAATTATTTCTTTATCGAAGATGCATTCCAAGCACAAGGGATGCATCTTTTTTGAATAGGTTCATGGTAAATATTTTTAAAGCATACAAGAAGGAAATCTACTTAAAGATGGGGAAGTATTCGTGAGTTCAAAAAGGAGATGAGAGTATGAATTTGTTCAGAACTCAGTATGATTGGGTACGTCTAACGAGAGAGACTCTTTTTCAATATTGCGAGACATTAAATCCAGCTGATTATGAAAAGAAACTTGAAGGGTATAGCGGTGAATCTATTCTGAGTCTACATGCCCATGTAGCAGGGTGTTATCAAGGATGGCTCGGTAATCGTGCTCTTGGAAAGTCACTTCCCGATATTGCGTCCGAGTCTATACATAACGTTCTAGAGATGCGTGAGATTTTCAGAAAAACAGATGAGTTGGTCTATGAATTTCTCGATACATTTGAAGACAATTGGAATCACACGGTAGAGGTGACGTTTAGAAATGGAAGTCAAGCAGACTTTACGGCACTGTGGTTATTTACTCACACGATGACTCATGAATTTCATCACAAAGGACAGATTGTGAAGATCGGCAGACAATTAGGTTACGCGCCGCCAGATACAGATCTCATAGAGCCGATGATAAAGAATCCGACAAACCATTAGGAGGGTTAGTAACATGAGCCGAGCCGAATTCTTACTAAATGTGTTAGACTCCACGTTTGATAAAGAGAGCTGGTACGCACCGCTCAAACCTGCTATAGAAGGATTAACGGCTAAGGAAGCAAGCTTTAGACCGCCGGGCGAAGCAACGAAATCCATCTGGGAGAACGTCAATCATCTCATTTATTACAAAGAACGACTTGTTGCCACGTTGGAAGGACAAGAGTGGACGCGAATTGATGGAAACGATACCTTCTTTATCATCAAACAAACAGATGACGATGATGATTGGTATCTTACCATCGATCGCGCAGAAAACGTACACAACAAACTCAAAGGATTACTAAGTGAGATGAGTTTTGAAGAAATAAAAGAGAGCGGATTAGAAAGTGATCTCATTGATATCTTTCTTCATGATGCCTATCATACTGGTCAAATCATGCTGCTAAGAAAAATGCAGGGCTCGTGGCCATCTCATCGTTAAATCAAAAGAATATTCCTTGAAGTAAGCACATTTATTTAACTAATGAATGTGCTTATTTTTATTGATTCAATTTTACTGAAATGATTGACACAAATGGAAAATAAACATATTATGTAATTAGATAGTTAGACACTTATCTAAACATCTAATATTGGAAAATATCCTGAGGTGACAAAATGTCTCTTAATGAAGCGTTTAAAGCATTATCTGATCCGACTCGAAGACAAATCTTAACGCTGTTAAAAGAAGATGAACTAACAGCAGGAGAGATCGCTTCACATTTTGACATGCAAAAACCGAGTGTGTCTCATCATCTGAAAATTTTAAAGCATGCTTCGCTAATCGATGATGAGAGAAGAGGACAGCATATCTATTATTCTTTGAACACAACGGTCTTTCATGAACTAATGAGCTGGTATTTCACATTTACAACGAAGGAGGAAAAATAATGAAAAAGTATGGATGGAGTTACCTTCTTATTGCACTTAGTGTACTGATCGGTGTATTCGCTTATCCTTACCTGCCTGATCAAATGCCGATGCATTGGAACATCAACGGTGAAGTAGATGGGTATTGGGATAAACAATATGCAGCTTTCTTTCCGCCACTGCTAATGATTGTTTTGATGGTGTTGTTTATCTTCATGCCAAGAATTGATCCGAAGAAAGAGAACTATAAGAAATTTTCTGGCAGTTATACGATTTTTATTACAATTATGAACGTGTTCTTCTTACTTCTACAATCCGTGACCATTAGCTATGGTTTAGGTGTTAATATAGACATTTCACTAGTCGTAAATTTAGGTATCGGGTTACTTTTTATCGTACTTGGAAACTACTTGCCGAGAATCAAACACAACTACTTTATCGGGGTACGCACACCGTGGACGCTTGCGAACGAAAAGACGTGGAGAAAAACGCATCAGCTTAGCGGGAAGCTCTTTGTAGTGGCAGGAATTTTGCTAGTCGCGATATCCTTTTTGCCAGGCATTTATAAATTTACGGGGATGCTAGTTGTGGTTGTCGCAACCGTATTAATTTCAACCATTGCTTCATACATTTTTTATAATCGATACAAGAATGTTAGTAATAATTGATTGAGTCATACTACTACCATGATGAAAAGATGAAATAATGGAAGCCAGGACATGGCACAGTCTTAATGTATTCAAAACTTGTCATTATGAAAATAAAATACCTTTACAATATCCGATTTGTTTAAGAGCTATGATTTGATTAAAAGTCGGCAAATTAGACATACTAAAACAGAGTTTTTTTACCTTAGGAGGAAACATAATGACAAATCGCAATGGTAGTGAAGGAAGTAAAAATCAAGGCTCCCCTAAAGCACAACATGATCAAGAATTCAGCAATGAGTTAATGAGTGGCGATAATAACAAAGGAAATGAATATCGTTCTCATATAGGTAGTAAATCGAAAAATAAATCGAAGTAAACTAAACAAAAAAAACGCGAGGTGAAGTTTAAATCTCGCGTTTTTTTGTATTCAGCTGTAATATATGTTCGATGCATTCGGATGCACTAAACGCTAATCTGCTTATTAAGTTCGAGGTCCCCATCCGCCTAAATATTGTTGAACCCACCATGGTAATCCTTGTTGTCCGCCTTGACCCATCTGACCCATTTGTCCGCCTTGACCCATCTGACCCATCTGACCCATCTGGCCCATCTGGCCCATTTGACCACCTTGACCCATCTGACCCATCTGGCCACCTTGGCCCATTTGTCCCATGCCAGATCCGAATACAGGAGGGATAGGTCCTTGATATGGAGCAATTCCGTACATATCTGTTTCGTGGACTTGCAACGCTCTTACTCCACTTGGTGTAAATACGTTAAGTGTTGCCATTTTGTTCGCTTTATCGTATTTAACAACTTGTGCCACAACCTGCCCATAGCCTGTAATAGCAGTCGTAATATATTGACCTACAAATTGTTCGATTGTTGAACCTGGTACTAAATATGCTCTTTTATTTTGAAACAAAAAAACCCATCCTTTTATAAATTTTATTCCGTATATATATATGTTCATATCAAATATAAGTATGGACGAGAACCTAAAAACGCCGATTATTTAAGAGGGAAAATGAATGAAGGAAATTAAAAAAATAACCTTTTTTCATCTTATTGATTTAATGTAGACTGCTTGTTTTGATTTCATGTACTTTAGCCTATACATTAATGAATAGATCTTCATATACTTTAACGAAAATACTTTTTTGAAAGGATTGCTTTTTTTGTTTCACAACTCAAGATTGAGTGCTCAAGAAGTAAAAGATATTTATAATACAAACAAATATGGGACGACTAATATAGCTGGTTATGGTGAAGCTATTATTAAAATAACAAGTTATTCTTTGAACTATTCACAAAACACTGGAACAATAGGTTTTATCATTTATACTCCATCAGGAGATATCACTGCAACTGTCCCGATACAGGATGTAGTTGGATGGACACCTTATACCGGTCCTATTCCTCCTCAATTCGGACACCAAGGTGGTCTGCCAGGCGGCATGGGCGGTCAGGGTTATGGTCAAGGTCAATCTTTTCCATCTGGGGGAGGTCAAGGCACTCCAGGTGGCTGGGGTACTTGGGGTTATTAATCTTTAATGAAAAGTATATAAAGATAAGATTAAAAGAAGCTGCTAAACAGCCTCTTTTTTATTTTTACTCTTAAGTATATATATTTCATGAACAAAAGCTTTTGGTTTTATATACAATTGCCCATATTACATATGCAAAGTTCCTTGTAGCCTCGGATGTGGCTTGTAGTGACCGACTGGAATCTGAAGCAGACTGGTCGTGCCTATGTGATGAAGTTGGTGAACTTCATCATACCAAGCTGCATTAAAACCAAGTACAGGGTGACCTGCGAGATGGAGTGCAGAAGCGGCCAGTATTAATTGATGTGACAGAAGACCAGCCTCCATATGTTGAATGCGATGCCCTCTATACCCAAAATTATTTTTGTAATGACCCTTGTTGCCAGCAATATTAAAAGAAAGCGGAATTTGTGCCATGTTTACAAAATCGGATAACAGTCCATCTTGCAGTGCGTTGCGAAAGTCACCGGCAGTAATTCTTTGCAGTGTTTGCTTATGTGCGTCATAAGCATACATACCGTTTGGTAAGCCGTCCACATTATACGTACTGATGTTAAGATCAACACGGTAAGGAGTCTGCTGATAACCTTGATCCAAATCATTTCGGTAAGAACTTTTCGAGACCGTTTCATGTAAAAGGGAAGATAACGTGTGAAGGTTAAGGGGCTTCAGGACAAAATCCATCCCAGGTGAATAACGGCGCAGACATGTTGAATGGAAATCATAAGACAATTGATTCACTGCAGGCAATTTAATTATAGATCCCTTAAACTCTTCTTTTGGTTGATCGACCATTTTGCGTGGTGATGTGAACGTATCCATCATACACGCTCTATTCATCTTTAGTATCAAGGGGTACTCTATAATTTTCTTGGACCGCATATAGTGTTGGTGGTGAAGCGGTTGTAGTTCATCACATAATTTTTCTGATGTCACAGATTCTTTCTCTTCAACATGGAACCAGATTGTTTTTTTATCAACAGATAGTGGAATCACGGCATATACACTTTCTTCTTTTTCATCTATTCCAATTAGATGATTGACTGCCTTATCAAGAAACTGATAATAGACTGCTGTTTCAAACCCCATTCTTCTCCCAACTTCGAGCAGTTGTCCCAGTACAAATCCAGCATCTAAGCCTTGCAGCCGATACGAAAAGTTGTTGTATTTGAAAAAGTTTTTCCAAAAAAAAGTGGAGATAAGAACAGAAGCAAAGGAAGTATGGATGTCACAGCGGTTACCAAGTGCCTGTTTTAAATAGTCATCAAAATTCCCTTTTCTTAAGCAAACCAATCGGTGATGCGCCACGTCATAATGATATATACCATGAGCAAGATCATCAATCTTTAAATAAATATAAAGTTCGCTCGGGTATAAAGCACCGCCAGAAGGAACAAATCGACGGCACGTTGTCCATGTATCTAATCGGTCAACAAATGGGAACGATTGGCTAACTTCAGTGAGTCCAAACGTATACATAAGAAAATGACTAATGTGGTTTAATGTTGGTTTTTCCGTATGTTCGAGTGAGTCGGGGAAAACTGAACTCAATTCAACAAAAGGCAATCCTTGGTATAGTTTATAGGGAAGTGGGGCATCTTCCCAGTTCACCTCCCAATCAGGCGGCGTAATCTTGGCGGTCTCGTAATGTAGTTTGTATAAATACTCATCGAGGTTCATGTACAATGCCCCTTTCTTTTTACAGTTTTACGGAAACGGGTGAGGATGTGGATTCAGTTCGTCCGGTGATAACGGTTGTTTCACATATCCGAGTTTCATTGGTACCGTGAGTACGCGGTCTAATCCTTGTAATCGAGTGAGATGATGTCCGAACGTCATTGGCAGCATGCCAGGAATGATCACTTTTACACAATGTAGACCGTTCCGTTTTAATTCTGGTCCCGTTTGATCCACAACGATTACTTCAAGATTTAGTTTCTTGAAGATTTTCAGAACACCAATTAGGTCTTCTAAAAGATCGTCAGTTTGTCGAACCGGTTTGAACTCTTCTTCAAAGTCACGCACCATCCGCTTATCTAGTAAAAAGTACAACCTTTTTTCTGCTTCTTTTAAGCCGTAAACCATCGAGTGATCTTCCATATGACGAACAAGACTAGAGTCTTTATACATCTTTTTGTACTTCTTCCGATCCTTCAAAAAGCTTTGTTCCATATTAAGAAGCATACCGGAAAGTTCTTGAATGGCACCTTTGGCTGCTCTCAGTGGATCAAGATGGGCACCTGCTGCGCAAAGCAGATTCAAGCCATCGTTCTTCGTATTCTTTGCCATCGCCCAAATGCTTGGAATCCCGTTTTCAGTAGTGGCATTAAATAGTTGAATCTCAAACCCTGTTACATGGAGGATACGCTGAACCATGAGCTGAAGCTCTGAGTCGTCAATTGACTTCATGTCAAGACGCGGAATAGGCAGTTCGCCGTACCACGTCATAAGAAATGCGTCACGCTCCACGATCTCGAAGATTCCATAAAGAATGGCCTCTTCTAAGCTACCACCAACTGCACAGCCATTTGAAGTTTCATAAACAAATCCCTCTCCGCCACCCATGCTGTAATAGGCGAACGTTTCAGGTACTAATGTAGGTCGATCATCAGATAATGAATAGCCCCATACCCAGTGGATCGAACGATCTGGATCAAACGGCTGAAAAGGAAAATGGTGCTGGCTGTATTGTTTCTGTGCATGAGTTCCGATCGATTGAGGATTCATTGCTACATTTTTCACTTTGTTGTATGGTTCATAAACGATTGTTCGTTTTCCTCGTGGTGCATAACCACAATACCGCTCAAGTCCTTCTAAAATACCCGCTTGTTCACTATGCAGATACGAATGTGTCCGTCCGGCATTCAGTTCGTTACCAGAGAGCAAAGGCAGGTTAACAACAGTGTCTGCGAAAGGTGAGATCAAGTCATATCGTTTGAAATTGAGAAGGCCAGTACGATTATCTAAATAATCTCGACTTAATACGTTTTGTAGCTCATTTATCGAACGACAACGATAGACGTCTCGTGAGATTTTAGCACTAGATTGAAGAGAAACCTTAGCATGATCATCGGTATCTAGTGGTAAGTCACCACATGTTTCACAATACGGATCTGGTAAAAAGAAATGCTTCGTAAGTTTGAACGTTTGTAGGTTCATCAAGTATACGTGTCCCTGGGTATGAGGGATTTCATCATGCATGAAACGCTTCACCTCATCACAAATGAGGGCAGCTGTCTGATTGAGTGCTAGATTAGTAGCCCAAACATCGGGTAGTAATTCTTCTTTTGAACATTGATAGTCTTTCATATGAAAATGTTCTCTGCGGTCTTGGCCGGTCATGAAAAAGCGAAGATCCGCACATTGTGAGCAGCCTGGTTGATCTGGATTTATGAAAGGTCCAAATTGAGTTTCACCGAAAAACACGAAACCACGCAGCCACGGAATGTTGCTGTTTCGAAACCGTTTTTCTGCCTTCACATGCTGAGCCGGATTCCAGCTGTCATGAAGAACAATTGCTAGCGATTCATTATTAATTTTTGCATCTTCCACCGTTTTATAACGAGAGATGTGACAGGTCTCATATAGTTGATGGTAGACTTCATTTGCTAGACTACCATTTCCGATCAAAATGATTTTTTGAGTCATGATTGAACCTCCGAAGAGAGTGTGATTCCAAACAGACCAGAAGTATTTTCGTTCAGAATGGTCTCTGCATGTAGTGTGTAAAACTTAACGTTGCAGTTATTGTTCTTTAATGTTTGTAGGGATGATTTTAAAGTTTCTGTTAGTGGTACTTCTTTTGTTTCTAAGAGGCTAATCGTTTGAAGTCGACTTGTTGGAATGGCGGTAGACGATATTATGCATTTCTTGCTGAATGCTTTTTCTTTATTTTGCCGGTACATAAGAGCTCCTTGAAGTGCGTTTTGTAATGCACGGTTCTCATCTAGACCTATGGAGCCGAAACATTTATCATCTTGCTGAACCCATACCACAGGAAAACCATAAACTTTCTTTCCTAAAAAGAGTTTGATCTCATCACCAAGAGTTGATAGTGCTTTAATTAGAAAAGTGGAGTATGAGTCTGGAATAGAACTTAGATCTATTTCTGCAGAAACTTGCAATTTGTTATGAGACTTCATGAAGATTTCTTGCAGATTGTTTTGCAATGCTCTACACATTCCTTCAGCTGCAGACCGGCCGGTACCAACACTCATCACATCCGGTGAATTTTGAAATAACTTCTTCATATAAGTTTCAATTCCAGACAACCCTGCTTCTAGTCGGGCATCTTCATGTGTTCTGCCTGATGCTGTGATAACTTCTGGCTCATACTCACCAAAAGGGTCTGCTACTATTACTTGGCATTGTGAAAGTGGAAGCTGGCTTAAATCTACTTCTTCGAACAAACGGAATAGTCCGGTTTCCCTTGAAGTAATTTGATAAAACAACGAGTGCAGATCAACTTCTCGGTTGGGTGAATCTTTTAAAAACAAGAGAGGATCATTGATCTGTTCAACCTTCATTTTATTGTTTATTAGAGGGTGGGGAGAAACCGAATGCCAGCTTCCTTCTAAAGTCTCCATCTTCAATTGATAGATGGAGTTCTCGGGATTATCCTGTACGCCTGTTATCTTTTTGAACAACATAAAAACAGCGACGTTAGCAAGCAAACTTGTAGCTGTTCGTGATGGTATGGATTTGTTTCCCTCGTTGCTTTTCTTGCCTAAACGTAAAGAAGCTGTTTTCCAGCATGCGGCGGATTCTGATAACACAAATGGACCTACAAAAGCTTGATTGTTTTGTAATGTAACAGGTAGAAATGATTTCGATTGTTCACTGCATATGTTTTGGACCATAAGGAGTTTATCTATGTTCTCATCTCCGTTTGCATAAAGAACATATTCAACGTTTTTAAGATCTTCTGTAAAGTTATTTTCATTAAATGGTAAGAGCATGATGGAAGATTCGGGCTCTTCCTTTTTTGCAGTCTTTATTTGTTCTTGCAGTTTTTTGGTTTCATTTTGGTTCAACGACTTGTGAATTATTGTGAAAGCAGGAAGTCCTGATTGTAAAAGTGAAGCTGTAAGTGAAGTGAGAAGTGGACCACAGCCTATAACAGCGACTTTCGATTCACGATAAATTTGAAATCGATGCGCGCCAGAGTGGCTAAGGTGATCAATAAATTCAATCTGAGATGCATATTTTTCTAAAAGAGCAGGGGACAGCTGATGTGAAAGGTCCTGACTTGTATCGCGTACAAAACCATTTTTGTATAACACTTCAGCGATCTTAAAGACTTGCTCTTTATATGGATCAGGCAGCCCGTCCGTAATTTGCTCCATGGACCGGTTACCATCTAACATAGGAATTAATTTTTGCAGCCATTGCTCAATCGTATTTCCGTCCATTTGTATAGAAGTCACGTTATTACGGAGATAAACACCGCCATTATTTTGTGGATAGACGAACGTGTCTCTGTTGATCTTCAAACACATTGAGAGAGTAACGCCTGACATAATACCCCTCCTAACCTAATGCTCATCATCTATACCTATGGATTATGCTTGTCCGTTATGTCACATTATTATTACGTAACTGAGTATTGTGAATATAAAACAAATTACCGTGAATAAATAACTAATTACCGTGAATATATTGCAGTTTACCGTGAAATTATTTTAGATTACCGTGAATATATTTTTGTGTGTCATTTTTAAAAAAACATTTGTAGGAATTATATACTTGAGGGAGACGAAATCATACTTGTAGTGGCGTTAGAAATTAAAATAGAGGACTGATGCTCAAAACATGAGCAAAGCCCCCTGAATTTCTTCTTCGGTATATATCTGATTATCTGCCTCCGCAACGTCCGCCGCATCCACCGCAGCGTCCAGCGCAACCGCCGCAACCGCCACAACGTCCAGCGCAGCCGCCACAACCGCCACAGCCTCCACAACGACCAGCACAACCGCCGCATCCACCGCAGCCGCCACAACCTGCGCAACCACCACAAAAGTTAAAACAGATTCCGATTACACAGCCTGGAATGATAAGGCGAGGGTCTTGTGCTTGCTGTTCTTGGGGATGATGTGGCTGACCGCCACTAACTTGAAAGTCTCCAGTACTTAATCCATCCAAATTCCATTGGTGTTTATTGTCCAATACAAACACCTCCTTGTTTTTTGTCAGATCTAGAACGAGTAGAGAGTCTCTGCTCAAATTCCTCATAATAAAATATGGATACTGTTTGTCCACCGTTACAGGATTGGGTGCTGGAAATAGAAACAGCCTGTGTTTGATGGTAAACACAGGCTGGGAGTAAATCAAAGTGATCAAAACGTGATGGTGAAGGGTTAATTTTGAGGGAAAAGAGTTGTTCGAAATTACTTTTTGCGTTTTGAAGAGAACAGTGAGTTGTAACTTGAAGAAAATGTGTAATGGTTCTCCATTTTAGTGGCTTGTACCTATTAATACTTCATACCTTATAGGGTATTCAGCCACTTTATTCATTAAATTAATCGCATGATTCCATAAATTTCATCATTTATTCCACGAGTTTGAATAATAATTCCACAAATTTCAATCGTTTATCGACGAGTTGCTAAATCTCGACAAATTCTGCGTGGAATATACCCCTTAGCTAAATTACTTGGTCACGCTATTCCCAACCTTTGCGATTAGAGAAAGTTTCATAATCACAACCAGTTTCATAATCGAACTCTTTATCGGTTCGAAGTTCATATGCTTCTGAAGCTAGATCCAGTATGGGTTCACATGTATCGTTTTCAGGCATATGAATAGGGTTCTTCAATACCAATTCATAAAAGTCTCTACCTTTGGTAATGACAGCGCATCGGAAATATAAAAATAAATCAACGGAAAAATGCTTATTATCATCCTTATAGGAATAATCTCCAATGTTTCGTGCGTGTTTTTCTGTATCTAATTGAAAGAGTTTATAAGACAAGGTTTCTTCAAACTGCTTTATATTCCGTACACCTAGTCCTGCTAACTTCTGAATAGCAGCTTCTGTATCCTCACCATCTACTAAAGAGATGATAGACCAAAACATTTCTTCACTCATCATTTTCTTAGGTGCTTGAACTTCAGCAAGTGATTCTCTAGCCATTCTTTCCTCATCTTCCCGAATTTCTATTTCAAAATTTTCTCGATCATGTTCCCAACGCCATTCATAATAAGCTTCTAATCCTGTGTCTTTATCCCAATCGCCACTATAACCGGGAAAGCGGCGGTCTTCTTTCATCTGAATATTACCAATAAAAATTAACTCTTTAGGTGGTTTACCATCAACAATCGATCCCGCCTTTTGCCCATCAAAGAAAAATCGATTTTGGACTAGCGTTTGTTTTAATTTTTCATCACCAATGTTAGGAAGTCTATCACTAATATAGGGAGTGGTTACGAGAGTTGTAGATCGATTTTGTTTATCAATAATTCTGATTGCTCCATAGCGGCCATCAGGTAACTTGACGGCATACACATTGCCCACAGAGTTCAGAATATTTTTATTTGATTTAAACATACAAACCTCCAAATGAAACACATTTTATGGTTAAGCCTATTATATATCTATTTTTTCAATTTTGTGGGGGCATAGATTTGTAAAATCTCTCAACAACTACTCTCACACAACATTTACATCAATCAAATACTTTCTAAAAATAGCCTTGTTACTCTTAATCTTGTAACAATTCAACATACATAATGACGGAGGGGTAGCAAAATGAGTTCTAAACAAGTCAATCGTCGTGATTTTATTAAGATTGGAGGAGCGAGCACGTTAGCATTAACACTTGGTTCACTCGGTAATACATCCAACATATTCACTGAAAAAGCCTATGCAGATCACAACGAAGAGAAAGTGTTAAAGTTTCATTCGGATGGCTCGTTTAAGGTCGTGCAGTTTAATGATACGCAAGACGATGAGCGCATTGACCGTCGTACGATTGAATTAATGGAAAAAGTGCTAGACGCTGAGAAACCTGACTTTGTGGTACTGAACGGAGACGTAATAACGGGTGGTTGTGATTCGGAACTCGAAATGAAACAGGCGATGAACAATGTTGCGGGTCCGATGGAAAAGAGAGGCATAAAGTGGGCTGTTACTTTTGGAAATCATGATGAAGATTCTACACCAAAAAGCGGTGTGGATGAGAGTAAGATGCTAGCTTTCTACCAATCTTACAAACACAATGTGAACGATAAGGGAGCGAAACACATCACAGGGACAGGCAACATGAACCTTCTTGTTTGGGACACGAAAGGGAAGAAGCCCGCTTTTAATTTCTGGTTGATGGATAGTGGAAGGTACGCACCAACAGAGATTGCGGGTCAAAATTTCGAGGGGTATCCAACGTGGGACTGGGTTCGTTTTGATCAAGTCAGCTGGTACAATGAAACGTCTCAAAAGATTGAAAATCGTTTTGGATTTAAGGTGCCTTCTCTTATGTTCATACATATCCCGTTATGGGAGCACCGTTATATGTGGTATTCGAGTGTAGATGGCCGAACAGAAGCTGATCATGCACGTGCTAAAAACAAACATCAGATTACAGGTGAGAGAAACGAAGATGAATGTCCGGGTCCAATCAATTCTGGCTTATTCTCAGCTATGCAGCATCGAGGGGATGTAAAAGGCGTCTTTTGTGGACATGACCACATTAACACATACGCGGGGAACTATTATGGCATTATGCTCGGATATGGTGGAAGTGCTGGATTCGGAGCGTACGGACTTCCCGGTGAGGAAAAGAATCGACTTCGGGGAGCTCGTGTTTTTAACTTGGATCTAAACCACCAGAATGTTTTAAAAGAAACACACATGGTGTTTGCAAAAGATTATGGCATCGATCTATCGCCAAACGATCAAAGCATGGATCCTGCTCCTCTCTCAGGAGAAAAACAACCTGCGATGCAATAGGGGAGTCACATAAACAAATAATTATATTTTACTATGATGGTTTTCAAGAAGAATTTTAGCCTTAAAAAAATAGACTATCCACCTATATCAATGGTCTAGATTATGTTTAATTGCAAAATTTGTAATGCCAATCGTAAATACATGTTATAAAATTATAACGATTTAAAAAACTACATATTGGAGGATTAAGCATGTTGAAGAAATCGATGTTGTGTTCATTTGTTTTTACTCTAGTGATGTCTTTTGTCGTCATTTCATCTGATGATAACCAAAAGGCATGGGCGCTACCGCCAGGAACACCTACTAAATCTGCTGCACAATCTCAGTTGAACGCCTTAGTGGTTAAGACAGAAGGTTCAATGACAGGCTATTCTCGCGATCTTTTTCCACACTGGTCGAGTCAAGGTGGAGGATGTGATACACGTCAAGTTGTTCTTAAGCGTGATGCAGACTCATTTAGCGGGAACTGTCCTGTAACTTCAGGCAGCTGGTACAGCTACTATGACGGTGTCACAATTACAAACCCATCTGACCTTGATATTGATCATGTCGTGCCATTAGCTGAAGCCTGGCGTTCTGGTGCCAGCAGCTGGACAACAGACAAACGTGAGGATTTTGCCAACGATCTTACGGGACCTCAGCTTATTGCCGTAACAGCAAGTTCAAATCGTTCAAAAGGGGACCAAGATCCATCAACATGGAAACCTACTCGAACTGCCGCTGGATGTGGTTATGCAAAATGGTGGATTCAAACAAAGTACACCTGGGGCTTAAATCTTCAATCAGCGGAAAAAACACAACTTCAAAGCATGCTTAACACTTGCACGTATTAATAGAATTAGAGTATAAACAATGTATGAACTTGTTAATAAGAAGGGAGCTGTTCCAATGGAAGAAAAATCAACGGTCTTTACGGCAACTCATGGGGTAATGACTACAGAGGTCGGCGTGATCAGCGGGGAGCTCGAGCTTAAAACAAGTTGTAATAAAGAAGGTATTTTGAAGCTTGCCATCACATATGCGGGAGCGGCAGAGTGGTATACGCTTCCTGGTGAAGAATATCGATTGTACGATTCACGCGATCACGAAGTTATTCACCATATGCTGGCTAAAGTATTAGAACGTGCTTAACACATTTAATAGACAACAGTGGACCGTCTGAAACCAGGCGGTTCTTTTTTATTGATAGCGAGAATGGTATATTAATAAATTGAAATGTGGTCTTACGCATACATAATTAAGTGAAGAAGTTTTATAGAAGGAGAATAGAGATGGTCACGAGGGAAGGTCTTGAAAATAAACAAATATGGATTTATGTCATTTCTTTAATGCTAGGTGCTTTCATCGGTCTTAGTTTTGAACGTTTTGGAACTGAACTACAATGGACGATTTCTCCTCTAATTGCTGTCCTTCTTTATGGGATGTTTGCACAAATTCCTTTTTTAAATCTTAGAGAAGCTGCTTCAAACATTAGATTCATGCTCGCTTTATTAATCGGAAATTTTGTATGTGTTCCCATCGTTGTGTGGATCCTTACTTCCTTGTTTCCACAATCTCCACCCATTCTTTTAGGAATTTGCTTAGTTCTCCTAACTCCGTGTATTGATTATGTAATCGTCTTTACTCAATTAGGAAGAGGAAACGAAAAATTGATGCTTGCGGCAACGCCACTTCTATTTGTAGTTCAAATGGTCTTGCTTCCTCTATATTTGTGGTTATTCATTGGGGAAGAGATGATATCCGTCGTGCAGATTCAGCCTTTTTTAGAAGCCTTTTTCTTACTCATTGTAATCCCATTATTATTAGCAGTCCTTACACAATGGTGGGCGAAAAAGCAAACGCTAGGTGATAAAACATTAGAACTTACAGCTTGGTTACCTGTTCCGTTCATGGCTTTTGTATTGATCATAGTCGTCGCTTCGCAAATTGGAAAAGTCTACAGTGATTTTGATAGCATCATTAAAGTTGTTCCGATCTACGTCTTATTCTTCATCATCATGCCAATTGTTTCTCGCTTGATCGCACGGGCATTTTCTTTAGATAAAGGTGCAGGAAGAGCATTGATTTTTAGTATGGGAACAAGAAATTCACTAGTCATTCTCCCGCTAGCCCTTGCATTACCAGAGTCTTGGCGAACATTAGCTGCAGCGGTAATCGTAACACAGACGATCGTTGAATTGATCGGTGAATTGATCTATATAAAAGTAGTGCCGAAATGGATAATTAGAGATTCTCAGTAAAATGAGCACAGAAAAAAGGCAGGGAGCGTATCCCTGCCTTTTTCATGGTTTCATCTTGCTAACAATTAGGGGTTAAGGTCTTGCATTATAAGTTTCGTGCGTTAAATGGTAAAAGTGTATGTATCTCTACATTCTTTTGTTTAATTAGAAAAGAAGTATGTACAGGCGGTTGTACAAGCGGATTGGGAGCGGAAGAATAAGATATGAAAGGTATGTCATGTAAATAGAAAAGGTGATCAATAAAAATGAGTAAAGCAATAAGTCCTTTTTTCTTTAATTCGTTTCCGAAGAGCGGAACACATTTAATGTTTCAAATATTAACAGGAATTCATTCCATCACATTTGATCAAAATCTGCATCTTTATGAAGGTGTCTCAACACAGTTAGCAGAACATCAGCGCGAGTTAGAGAAGCTAAAAGAGAGCGAATTTTTGTCTGGACATATTTATTATTCCACATCATGGGAGAAGCTTCTTCAAGATCTCGATATGAAGCAAATCTTCCTCTACCGGGATTTGCGTGATGTGGTAGTTTCGTATAACTACTATATTGAGAAAGTAGATGCACCACTTCATCAATATTATCAAAAAAAGCAACTGTCTAAAAAAGAACGAATGTTATCAATCATAAGAGGGATTCCTGAATTAGGTCATCAAGATATTCATGATTGGTTTTCGGAATTCAAAGGGTGGTTAAAGGCACCTAACGTGCTTTCGGTTAAATTTGAAGATTTATTAAGAAGTGAAGAATCTTTAGACCAATCGGTTCAGAAGATCGTAAAGTTTATTACAGAAGAGGAATCAGAAAACCTCGATCAAAATGTAATCGAACGTGCGAAAGAAAACATTTCGACTAAAGGCTCAGCTACTTTCAGAAAAGGTACAATCGGCAACTGGAAAGAAGAGTTTGACGATGAGATTACCACAGCTTTTAAAGAGACAGCTGGACCATTGCTTATTGAGTTAGGATATGAGAAGGATTTACTTTGGTAAAGAAGTATTTCTTCTTGAAAAAAATCGTAGAGTAATTTGCTGCGGTTTTTTCTTTTTTTTTAACCAAAGTACATATTTAAGTCATAAAACAGTTTTAAATACAAAATTTTTTCTTCCATCTTTTTTAAAAGTGGTACAATAGTACAAAAGTAGGTAAAAATTTCAAAGGGGAGTGAACACGATGGGTTTAGTCTTGGAAAAGGATTATATAGAATACTTTACTAATAACAGAGAAGAGTTCCAAGAATCTTTATTAGCTGAAGCCCGAAATGTTCGTGGGAAAATCGAAGAAATATTGTTGGTAGGTAATATCGATTTATTGTCAAATGCTCATAAACTTGTGATGTACACCATCCAAGGTAAAGACCATGAATTAGAAGAATTTGCAAAATATGAAGGTGTATCGTGGGCTTCTCATAGCCTCACGCTTGCATTTAAACTAGAATGGGTTCACGCCATTCGAAGAACGGTCTGGAAATACTTGCAGGAATTTAATAAATTGAATCAAATTGACATAGAGGCTGAAAGTTTTTTCAATACGGAAAGACAAATAAATGATCGTATTGATAAATTTTTAAATGAGCTATTCTTAAGTTATTCAGAGTACAAAGATAAGTTGATCGAGTGTCATAAAACACTTGTTGAAAATCTTTCTGTTCCAATTATTCCGATTACATCTAAGGTTTGTGTGCTTCCATTAATCGGAAATATTGATACTTATCGAACAGATACGATTGAAGAGAAAGTTCTTTTGGAAATCAGCAGACTTCGCATTGGAACGTTAATCATCGATTTATCTGGTATTGCCCAAATGGAAACGGATGCGATTGAAAGGATCATGAAAGTTATGGAAGGTGCGAACATGATGGGTTGTGAGTGTGTGATTACTGGTCTGCGTCCAGAAGTTGTACGTAAGATAACAAATATCGGATTATCTTTTGAGAGCAAAGCTCAGACAAAAGCTACACTTCAGCAAGCTTTAGAAGATTATTTAAGATAGAGAATTATTAGATTTATATAGATGGAAAGAGTGTACATTGCTTTATTAGTGTACACCCTTTTTTGTATCATCTATTTTGCTAGCGAGACTAGCTCTTTTCGAAAATGAATGTCAGCAGCATCAGGAGTAGGTAATCCTTCCCATCGAAACAATTCTTTATAGCCGTTTCGTTCATAGAAGCCTGGCGCTTGAAAAGTGAAAGACGTAGTGAAGACGTGTGTGCAACCTCGTGTTATAGCTTCTTCTTCAAAATCTTTGAGTAGTTGAGAACCTAGTCCGTCTTTTCTAACATCTTCACGAACCCATGTCATTGCAATACCAGCAGCTACGCCCCAGGTCCAACCACTCATACCGGCTGCGAGTTCACCATGTTTATCTAAAATTTGCACAGTCAATTCTCGAGCAGCAGGAGTGCCGGTCGTCGCTGCATGGTTCACTTTGTCCAATTCATCAGAAAGCCGCTGATCTAACTCGGCATTTCCATCACTAATTAACACCTCGTAATGATCTTTCATTTGTTTTCTTAACTCCTGGATTAGTTTTATAAAAATGAGCGTTTATGTATGTAAACAGTATATCAAATGGATAAATCATGCGGTTCATCAGATAAGTTTTGTAAAAAGGAATTTGGTAAGACAGTTTAATCATACTGTTAGCCATATTCATGCTTATTTTAAGTAAAATGAGCGATTAGCGGTAGTCAGTTTCAAATCTTAGGTGGTGCAGCTTCATTAATCGGTGGAAATCTATTAAACATAGGTGGTAAACATAACTTTACAGGGGGAAATCACTAATTTATCGGTGAACGTGTAAAAAATATATAAAACACGTACCGTAAATACACATATCAACTCCTAAAAAAAATAGCAAACCCCCCGATCACGATGGTCGGGGGGGATATAAAAGAGTAATTATCCTTTAAAATTACTTCTTTTTGCTTTTTTTCTTAGATTTCTTGTGCTTTTTATTGCAATCACATTTAGTTGGAGAACCAGGATCAATCACTTCTTTGATTACTTTCTCCTCATACACGTCACGGCGAACATATTTAATGTGTTCACGCTTTACACGAATGATAGGATGAACGAATGTGACTTCTTTCTCTGTGTATTTATCCTCAATGATATATACAGGATCACAACAGATTACTTTTTTCTTCTTTTTCTTACAATGCTTGTCTTTACCCAAGATAGCACCTCCTACATTTCATACTTTAGTAGATGCAGTTAGAGGGTAAAATGATCTAGACAAGTCACTATTTTTTAAAATTATAAGGTAAAGTCCTATTTTTAAACATCCCAAAAATCACTTAATTTCGCTGTGTCTTCTTTCTTTTTTACGATACTTAATACAATTCTCATTGTTGTGCCATCAGGTTTATAGGAAGGATCGTCTAGCAGTTTCTGAACTTGGTAGGAAGGAAACCTACTGGCTTCTTGCAACCATTGTAAATCTAAATTGTGTTTTTGAATCCACGTATTTAATTTTGTGTTCATCATTTTCTCTCCCATAGAATCTTCTGTTAATAATATACCATTCCTTTAATTAAACTTCTACATATTTTGTACACAAGTTAAACAATTGATATTCAACTCTGTCTAGAAAGGTTTTAAACGTATTAAGTTGAATTTCTAATAAGGAATTTACCGAGTGTGGAGGACAAGTAACGATGAAGAATATTTATATTAAACTTCTAGAGAGAAGTGATCTGCAAGCATTATTTGATATTGAAACAAGAAACAAAGTGTTTTTTCAGCAATATGCACCTGAGAGAGATTCGGATTTTTATTCTTTAGATGGTCAAATAAAAAGATTGAAAGAGATAGAAGAGCGAAAAGAAAAAGGGTTAGGATACTCTTTTGGTATTTATCTTCATGGTACACATGAATTAATCGGACAGATCGGTCTGTTCAAGATTGAGAGGGGATCTGCACAAAAAGGGATGGTAGGGTATTCTCTGGATAAAGTTCATAACGGTAAAGGTTATATGACTGAAGCTCTTCCCCTTATTATAGAGTTTGGTTTCAATGAGCTTAAACTTCATCGAATAGAAGCAGAAGTAATGCCACATAATATCGGATCCATCAAATTATTAATGAAAGCTGGATTTCATAAAGAAGGAATCTCAAAGAAAAATGTGAAGATCAATGGCAGTTGGGAAGATCACCAGGTACTTGCCATTCTTAATGAAGAGGATATAGATATTTAAAAGGTATGAAGGGCAGGCTGTAATCATCGTTCATTATAGCCTGCATCATACTTCTTAATAAGATGCTGGAGAGTCGTTACGTTTATTCCTGTCAATGTCACCGTTTTCGGCCATCAACAACTTATTTACGTACGCTGCGCGCGCTAGTTCATATCTTACTCGTTTACTTGCATCCACAAAATGAGCTTCTTTTACGATCCCTGAGAGAGAATACCGGTGTCCTTTGTAATCGACGTTTAATTCGGTAATTTGATTAAATTTAAAACTTTCCACAGGCTTACCGTCCAGATCTGTTAAGAGGTACTCACTATATTTCTCGTTGCACGTTCTCGCCACTTCCTCTATAACTTGAAACGCCTCGTCGGGATTTTGTCTGTAGTTAAGGATAAGACTTTCGTTCACTCGCCGCATCCCACGGTTTCCGTTTTGAAGCTCGTTGATACTACCATAAGAAACAGTGTATAGATAACCGTCGTATTGACGAATCTTCAAGTGACGCACACTTATTTCCTCAATCTTTCCCTGTTTGTTACCGTTGATAATTACATAATCACCAAGATTGATCTGCCGTTCAAACAAGTAGGCTAGGCCCATAATATAATCTCGAATGATATGTTGGAAGATTAATGCGAGCGCACCGGCTACAACAACTGAACCTGTAACAAGTCTCGTTAGATTGAAGAAATGGCTTAATACATAAATGAAGAAGAACACCAATCCAAGAACCTTGAGAACTTGATCAGTAAAATGCATCAACGTCTCTTCACGATTTTCATCTAGAAAACTTGTTTTATCAAAGAAAAGCTGAACAGATTTTCTAATAAAATATGCGGTGACTACAATTAATAAAGCTACGATTAGAATTTTTACAGGTAATTTGTTAAACAACTCTAAGTTAAACATTCTTTCAACTCCCACTCTTACTATACCAATAGAATGCGAAAAATAAGCAAATTTATTTTCTGATTTCCAATGGATTTTAAAAGATTAGGGGAGAAAGGTCAAACAAGGGATATATGAAAACAATAAATGTGTATACTTTTCTGGTTGTGTTGAAATTGTGTATACAAAAAGACTTCAAACGGAGAAGCCTTTTTTCTGTTTAAATATTTTTTTTAAGCAGGAGTTAAAATAAATTGTTCGGTTTCTTGGATCGCGATTAATTGATAGATATGGCTTTTCAATTCTTGTCTGATTTCAATTGGAATAGTTAGTCTTCCTTTTACACCTATAATAGGAGTAAATTGTCTTTCGTGCCTCTTATCAATGATGATTATTCCATCTTTAACATCAACGCCTACTTTTTCTCCAACTTGAAACTGAAATTCTTCTCGCCATACAACAGGGATGTGAAAATATCCTTTCTTGTTGTCATAAAACTTATTTAGTACAACTGACATCATGTCACCCCGATATTAAATTCCAAATTATGTATACTTATACCAACTTGTTTATTTTTATAAATATTACCATAATATCTCTTGGATGTTCAATATTGTTTGATTTTAACAGAATTTGTTTAAAGAGAGGGGGCAGAGAGAAGAAAAGGTGGATTTTAATATGCAAAAAAGTGGAGGATTAAGATATCCATCCACTTTACTAGAATAGGGTAGAAATAATAAAAAACCTTAAACAAAATTAAATATCTTATAAAGAAGTTACAACATCTCCTTGTATCGGTTCATAATCACCATGAAAACGAATACGAATAGATTTTGCGTTGTGGTGGTTGGGCGAATTCATAACTTGAAAATGAATATGTGGCTCAGATGAATTTCCTGAATTTCCACAGTATCCTACTAACTGACTTTGTTTGATCATTTGGCCTTCCTTTACAACAATTGAATTTTGCTTGAAGTGAGCAATGAGGCTATACTCGTTGTTTGCATGTTGAATGATTACATAGTTACCTTCTGGATTAGAAACATTCGTTGACCCCAGTTCGTTATCCACGATAGAGTTTACAACTTGTACGACTCTCCCATCACATGGAGCTACTACTTCTTTATTAAATGCATAAAAATCATCATTTGATGTTGGAGTATTTCTAAAGGATTGTCCATTTTTTATAATTACAAGATCGTAAGCGTATCGCTGCTCTTCGATCTCATAGTGATAATTGATGAATTGATTGGCACCTCCCCAAAATACAAACCATTCATCTTGAATTGGCATCATGTAAGTATTCTTTGAAAGCTGATTGTCTGTTTCAGGATAGGTTTCATATGGCGCAAGTAAGAGGCTATGAATAACATCATCAGGATCGAAAATGACACTGATCGCTTTAATTTTTTCGTTATCTAGCCATAAATAGTGTCTTAAATAATCTGTAAGCCGTGTTTCCGATACCAAAAAATAATTCTGAACGCCAAAATTAAAGGAGGAAGATAACTCCATAAAATGTTCGATCGTAATCATTTCTTTAAAATTACTCGCAGTTTGATTATAGATCGCTTGAAATTCTCCTTTTAAAAATCTAGTACCAATCGTTTCCCCTGTTATACACCGTTGCAAGTTGTTCACTGAACCATCCTCTCGTAAATGAATCGTTTTGTTAGTCTCTGTACAATTATTTTACCACCGAATACCAATTAATGTTAATTTAGAGAAGGATCTACAAAATTTTCAACCGATAAAGGAGAGGAAAACTTGAAGAGTATTTATAAAGGAAGACATGTGGCAGCGGTGGAAGGTGACTTTGTAGTTTTTGTGATTGGGATGCGAGTGAATAAGCTGCTATCATTTTCTAAATGGATACCTGTATTTAAAGCGATGGGTCCTATGATAAGAGAACTTTATCAAAACCAAGAGATCGGTTTTTTACATACAGAATTTCATTTTAGTTGGAGGAGAGTAACACTTATTCAATATTGGAAAAGCTTTGATCAGCTCGAAGCTTATGCACACGGTAGAACTCACTTAAAAGCATGGAAAGCATTCAACAAGAATATAGGTGACGATGGAAGTGTTGGTATCTTTCATGAAAGCTACAAAATTGAAAAGCGGAGTGCAGAAGCCATTTATAACAATATGCCAAGAATAGGACTTGGAAAAGCCTATTCGTTAGCCTACGTAACGAAAAACACTCAAAGTGCTAGAGAAAGAATGAACAGTTAATACTAGTTGATCTATCCTCACAGGATAGATCAAACCTATAATAAATCTACGTGAAAGAATGGTTTAGAATTTTGGTTCAGCTCTTTCATGAATCATGTGTATCGTAGAACTCCTACTTATCTTTAATAGTTTGGATTATTTATAAGCAATTAACGAGTTATTCAGGAATATAATAGATTAGTAAATACCACACTTCATCAGGATAATATAACTATAGATAGAATAATCGCCTCTCCGTATACTTAAGAAAAGGAGGAGTCATTACATGTCTGATAACTGGAATTTTTATATCGAAGAATTGGATGGAAATCTTGCTTCATTTGTTGTTGATTTGGATGTAACTGAAGAAATTAATATCAAAAAATACAATTGGTTGTTTTCAGTCAAACTTACTGTTAAGTCGCCTACTGAGCTAGGTTTCCCTGAAGAAATTGAGGATGAATTACTTGGGGAGCTTGAGTACGATCTGATGGAAAAATTATATGATGAAGATATCATTCAAGTTGGACGATTAACTACGAATGGAACACGAGAATTCTTCTATTATGCTAAAAAAGAAAAACAGGCCAAAATTATAGATAAACAGGCACTCGCTATTTTTGATAATAATAAATACGAAACGGAAATCTCAAGTATAGAAGAAGAGGACCCGTGGTCATTTTATTACGAATTCCTATATCCAAATGAATATCATCTTCAACAGATGAGTAACCGTGATTTAGTGGAATTGCTTGAAAAAGAGAATGACGATCTAGAACAACTCAGAGAGATTCAGCATTGGATAGAGTTTCAAACCTTAAAAGATTTAAAAGCATTTGAAGAAGACATTATTAAAGAAGGATTTAAAACAGAGGATTTCGAAGATGAAAAGAATGAAGAAGGAACATTTACCATTACAATCTCTCGAGAGGACGGTGTAGATTACGACTTGATCGACTGTGTTACAAATCTTATTATCGAAATATCTCAAAAACATAATGGCGAATATGATGGATGGGAGTCTCCAGTTGTTCTTAAAAAGTAAGATCTTAAGTTATTTTAATTAAGGAGCATACTGATGACAGATTTAGTTAGCGGATACCAATGCACATGTTGTGGCAAATATCATGATGAACTTCCTTTAAATTATGGAATTGATGCACCTGTATATTATGAAGAGGCTACAAGAAAAGAGAGAAAAAAGCATTTTGAACTTACTGATGATTTTTGTGTAATGGACGGTGAACATTTCTTCATAAGAGGTTGTATTGAAATTCCCATTATTGGATCTAATGAACTCTTTGTATGGGGTGTATGGGTATCACTTAGTAAAGAAAACTTCGAACTAACTTTAGAGCAATGGGATGACCAAAATAGTGAACAATTGCATGGGATGTTTGGGTGGTTATCTACACACCTTCCCATGTATCCTGAAACGGTAAATTTAAAAACCAATGTACATACCCGCTCACATAATTTGCGACCTTTTATTGAGCTTGAGCCTACAGATCATCCATTATCTATTGAGCAAGCGCAAGGAATTACAATGGATCGCGTTAAAGAAATTGCACAATTTTTTTGTGAACTTAGTAAATAAGTCTATAGAGAAGTTTATGAAAGGGATCAGATAAATTTATTCATCTGGTCTCTTTTTTAATTGGAACTCGTCTTTTTATTAAGGTACTTAAAAAAAGGATCATTCGTGGACTTGCTACATACTTCCTATATAATAATGCTAACAAGCTTCATTTTAGGAGGAACAACGATGAGCGGTGAAAAAATTCTAATTGTTGAAGATGAGAAAAAGATAGCTAGAATTATCCAACTAGAACTTGAACATGAAGGATATGAAACGGAAACAGCTATGACTGGCATGGAAGGATTAGAAAAATTCAAATCAGACAACTGGGACCTCATCCTGCTCGATGTAATGCTGCCTGAATTAAGCGGGCTAGAGGTGTTAAGACGAATTAGAGCGACAAGCAGTCATATTCCAATCATTTTATTAACGGCCAGAGATGCCTTGCCAGATAAAGTGAGCGGGCTTGATCTTGGCGCAAACGATTATGTGACTAAACCGTTTGAAATTGAAGAATTGTTGGCTAGGATCCGGGCATTTCTTCGCATGAATCAACACTACAACGAAGACCAAGAAAGAGAAAAATTTGAGCTCGGAGAACTAACCGTTGATTTAAAAACAAGAGAAGTTAAACGTGACTCTACCTTAATTGAGTTAACACCGAGGGAATTTGATCTTCTTGTTTTCATGATGCGAAACAAAAACCAGGTATTGAACCGTGATCAAATACTATCAAATGTATGGGGTTACGATTATTATGGCGATACCAATGTTGTAGATGTCTACATACGTTATCTGCGTAAAAAGATAGACTCCACTTTTTCGCACCCCTATATTCATACGATTCGTGGAGTAGGCTACACGATGAAGGAGTAAATCATGAACATAAAAAATCGGATAACTTTGTTTTCAACGGTATGGCTTTTAATCATTTTACTCGTCACGAATAGTGGCATTTATCTTCTGTTTCAAAAGAATCTACATGATAATGCTCTTGAAGGTACAGAGACAAGGATGGAAAGTTTGACCGAAGCCGTAAAAACATCTACTGAGACAAAAATGAATATGACACAGCTTTTGCGTGCCTACCTTCCAGCAGATTCAATGATTCGTATCATCACTAGTAACAATCGTGTAGTTGCTACTTCTTCGAGAATTACAGATGATGATATGCTTCAGGAAATCAAACCGATTTTTAGAACCAATCAATACAGTGAGGTTAAGACGTTAGATGGAATGGTTTACACGGTTTCTCAACACCCGGTCATTTGGACGGATGGGGAGGTTGTAGCTTTACAGTTGATCGAGAAAGAAGCTTCTATTCCAAACACGTTGCAGATTTTAAGAATCGTCTTAATTATAGCAACCTTACTTATTCTGATTCCTTCGTATATAGGAGGTCGGTTCTTAAGCAGGTTGATCTTAGTACCGATCAGCAATTTAACCCGAACGATGGAAGAAAACCAGAGACTCGGGACGTATAAGCGAATCACGATCAATAAGAAATCGAATGATGAACTGAATAAGATGGCAAGAACTTTTAATCATATGATGGATCTTCTCGAAAACAACTACAAAAAGCAAGAACAGTTCGTTTCAGATGCTTCCCATGAACTGAGAACACCGCTGACTGTTATTGAAAGCTATGCAAAAATGCTTAAGCGATGGGGTGGAAATCGACCAGAAATTTTAGAAGAAGCTGTAGAAGCAATCCACTCTGAATCCATTCGGATGAAAGAGTTAACCCAACAAATGCTTATTCTAGCAAGGGATGAATCGCAAGTGGATCTGCAACTTGAACAATCCGATTTGGTTGAAATGGCTAAAAATGCAGCAAAGAATATGACCAAGGCGTACGACCGTGACATTCAAGTTCATTCCAACTTAGACGAAATTCATGTTAAGTGTGATTCGTTAAAAGTTAAGCAAGTTCTAATCATCCTTTTAGATAACGCCATTAAGTATAGTTCGGGAGGTATTAAAGTGGAGTTAACCAAAAAAGATAACTCTGTGAGGTTCTCCGTAACAGACTATGGAATCGGCATTCCAAAGGAAAGTCTAGATAAAGTATATGATCGATTCTTTCGTGTGGACCAAGCTAGAAGCCGTGAAACAGGGGGAGCTGGGTTAGGCTTATCCATCGCTAAACAAATTGTTTCTGCTCACCAAGGAAAGCTTCATCTGGAGAGTGAAGAAAGTAAAGGAACAACCGTTACAATGGAGATTCCTTTAAATCAGAATTAATTCTCATCATTTTCTCATCTGATTCTTATAGAGCTTTCATTCTGACATGCGAAAATTCATGTGAAGGGGGAATACGTATGAACAAAAAAATAGCTGTGATTTCTGTAATAGTAATCGTTATTCTCCTTCTTGTCTTCGGAACAAGAGAGTGGGTGAACGGGAATCAGGGCAGTAGATTAGATAAAGAGAAAATCAACAAAATGGTAAGTGCAAAATATCCTGGAGAGATTTTATCTACAGAATTAACGAATAGAGATGATACAGGTCAATATAAAACAGTGTTGAAAAGTGAACAAGGTGTTTATATAATCTGGTCTGATGCGGTTTCTGGAGAAATTCTCGACATGAATCGAACAGAAAATGAAGAAGTTCAGGAGGAACGTATTACAGAAGATGTAGCAGAAAAAATAGCTGCCGAATACGGAAATGTAAGATCTGCCGAATTTAATGAAGAAAGCAAAGTCTATTTTGTTCTTGTCAGTAGTGAAGGTAAAACATATCGTTTAGAAATTAACGGGACCAATGGGGACATTAAGAGTAAAAACGAGGTTGATTCTGTAGATGAAGATGAACCGGCTCAGCCAAACACAAAAATAACACAAGAAGAAGCGAGACAAATCGCACTAAATGAAGTAAAAGGTAGCGTTACGGATATTGAGTTAGATGATGAAGACGGTGTAATCGTTTATGAAGTTGAGATTGAAACGAAAACGAAAGAAGCACAAGTGATCATAAATGCGTTTTCTGGCGAAGTAAACTCCGTAACGATGGAGACAAAAGATAGTGACTAAGAATGCTCTCATTTAGAGCGTTCTTATTTTTTTGAGAAAAATCACCAAAGCTTCTCATCGTTTTCTAATCTTCTCTTCCCTTTGTTCTCATTTTACCTGTCTATTATAAGGATATAGTTAAAAACAAGGAGGAAACAACAAATGAAAAAACTAACAAAAATTATTGCAGGTACAGTATTAGTCGGTGGTATTGGAGTAGGAACATATACTTATATAGAAAACACACCTAGCGCGTTTGCAGCTAAGAATGTGATTTCAGAAAAACAAGCAAAAGACATTGCATTGGAAAAAACAAAAGGCGGAACTGTTACTGAGATGGAACTAGATCGCGATGGTCTAAAGGACAAATATGAAATTGAGGTTCTTAACGGAGATAAAGAATATGATCTTGATATCGTTGCAGAAACTGGTAAGGTTTCCAAAGTGGAAGAAGGTATGAAAGATCAAGATGATAATGACAACGACGATGACGGTGACAATGATAATGGTGTTGACGAAAAAGAAAGTTCAGAACGTGATGATCAGGTAGACCCTTCAAAGATTAAGATCACGGCTGAACAAGCTCAGTCTATCGCCCTAAAAAAGGTTTCAGGAACAGTGAAAGAAATGAGTCTAGATGATGATTATGTGTATGAATTTGAAATTCAAAAAGACAAAAAAGATATCGATGTTAACGTAGATGCAGTGACAGGTGAGGCTGTCGTTGATCAAAATGATAATGACTAATCAGCCTTAAACAATAAGAAACGAGGTCTCCAAACAATGGAGCCTCGTTTCTTTTCAAATTAAGGTTTTATTTTATATTCCTTTTCACTACCGTCCTCAAATTGAACTTCTAAATCAAATGCTGTAAAGTCTTCTTTTAAGTTGAATTTATCAATAATCTGCTTAGTAACTTCTCCATCTTTTGACTCCGAAGTAATTTTCAAATCTGAAAATATTGGTTTTAGACGTTCCATTGCATCATCTCCAGAGAGGTTTTCATCCTTTACTCCATCTGTTAACTTCGCTTCCATTCCATCTTTTTCGTTTTCATAATCAACATCAAACGTTTTATTGTCTTTGTATGTTACATCAAGATCAAAAGAAGTGAAATTGTAAGGGGAATCTCTATTCGCTTGATTGGAATTGTTCTCTTTCGGTGCATCTTTTGGAGGATTCTTAACTTCTTCTTTGTTGCCGCAACCTGAAAGTGCAAGTACGAAAGTTAATGCAGAAGAGTAGATCATTAGCTGTTTTTTGTTCAAGGCAGACCTCTCCTTTAATGTATTTTCTAGTGTAATACCCCATTAAAATTGATTTGAACCTTTACTTAGAAAGAGTTTATAAACCCTTTAAATATCTAACTTTGTTAAGTTTTAAATGATATTAAATAAGGTAAAAATCTAAAAAATAATATATAATCTTGTAAGTATAGAGTCGTTCATCATAGTGCAAGTAACTTTTTCGAAGAGTATCTTGCGGCTAAAATGGTCATTCTATGGATATTACATATTATTTTTATGAGATTTGAAAGGAGATTCATGGATGGATTCAATTTGGTTAGAGTACGGGTGGGCATTATTAATTCTAATTGGTCTTGAAGGTTTGTTATCCGCTGACAATGCCCTAGTACTAGCGGTTATCGCAAAACATTTACCTGAAGATCAGAAGAAACGAGCGATCAGCTATGGAATTATAATGGCATTCGTTTTCCGCTTCGGTGCACTTTTTGCCATTTCTTTTATTGCGAATGTTTGGCAGATTCAGGCGATCGGAGCAGCGTATCTGTTATACCTTGGATTGAAACATGTGATTCAAGCAAAATTCGGTAAAGAAAATGAGAAGATTCAAGAAGAAGTCGAAGAAGAAGCAAAAGGAAAAGGATTTTGGCCGACAGTTGGTAAGATTGCTATCGCTGACTTAGCGTTTGCGATCGATTCGATTTTAGCTGCCGTTGCTCTTGCTCTAGGTCTTCCAGATTCACCACTTGGTGATTTTGGAGGAATGGACGGTGGACAATTTATCGTAGTTGTTCTTGGAGGGGTTGCGGGTCTGATCTTGATCAAGTTTGCAGCAACTTGGTTTGTTCAGTTGTTAGATCAACGACCTGCTTTAGAAACAACTGCTTATGCCATCGTTGCTTGGGTAGGTGTGAAGCTTGCGGTCATTACACTTGCTCATAATGATATTGGAGTATTAAATCACGATTTTCCACATAGTACGGTTTGGACGATCATTTTCTATGGTGTGTTAGTCGGTATTGCGGTAATCGGGTGGTTTGCACCGGCTAAATCAAAGAAAACTGAAACATCTTTATAAGATAAACAAAATGGAGTCAGCAGAAATTAATCTGCTGACTTTTTTGTTGCTTTTTACTTTAATTACATAGAAGGTTTATTCTGATTTTTTAAATTGGTATACAAATGATATATAGTAAGTATTAAACAAATCATTAATCCAAATCCAAGTCCGAGAAATCCCTGCATTCTTACCCATCCAATTGTAAAAGACATGAAAATCCACAGGTACCAAAAGCCCCCCAATAGAATGAAAATAGGTCCAGCGAATACCTGTAATCTTTTGTGTAATTTGAAAGCTAAAAAAGATGCACTACTCATTAGGAAAGTGAAAATGGGTTGAACATGTAATTCAAATCGAGATTGCGCATCTTCCGGTGTCTCATACGGTTGATTTAATTCTATAAACGTAAAAGCAATGGTTATTAGTGATAGGATTGCATAGCTCCATATCGCTCCTCTATTTATTGAATGCATATAAAAACTCCTGTCAAATATACGTTTTATTCCTTAATCTTAATTCCATTATATGTTAAATTCATCAATGAAAGTTAAAGAAAGTTACACTTAATAATTTCTTATATTCACATTGATTCTTAAGAGTCAAGAAGGATTAACGTGATTGAATATGGAAATATGGCTCTTACTCAAAATTATTTACTGTCTGATAACTGTGAAGAATATGGTCATAAGGACGTGGAACTTATGGAAGCAACTGAAATTTTAAAAATGAATAAACAAAGATGGGAGGTCTCAGCCGAACGCTTTTTTGGTAGAACGGCACTTCCTGAATACGGACCTTTTGCTTTTAATGAAGAGCAACTAAAGTTATTTGGTTCAATAAGAGGTAATACAGTATTAGATATCGGGTGTGGTAGTGGTCATTCATTGCAGTATATGGGTAGAGAAGGTGCTAAAGAATTATGGGGATTAGATCTCTGCACGAAGCAGATTGAGACGGCGAGAAACGTTTTACACAATCAACAAGTAGAGGTTACATTAGTTGAATCACCTATGGAAGAGAACCCTGGATTACCAAGCGGTTATTTTGATATTGTTTATTCAATCTATGCATTGGGGTGGACAACAAATTTAAATCTTACGTTCTCAAATATATATAGTTATCTTAAACCAGACGGCATTTTTATTTTTAGCTGGGAACATCCTCTTCATGATCGGTTGAAATATGAACAAGAACAGTCTAAGTTCATTTTTAACAAATCTTATGTGAATGAAGGCCCAGAATATAATGAAGGTTGGCAGAATTTAGCCGTTATTCATCACAGAAAATTAAGCACTTACATAAATGCTTTAATCGATGCAGGTTTTATGATAGAAAAAGTAATAGATGAAGTTTGCTTACCAGATGAACAATCGGAAAATCCCGCGAGATGGTATTCCACTCAAAAAGCAAACCTTGTTCCAGCTACTTTTATTATAAAAGCATCAAAAAGGTAAATACCGTTTAAAAGGAGTTCAATAATGACTAGTTGGAAACCTCAAGAATTTACTACAAATGACAGATTACATGTTGCAAATGTTTGGAACCATGATTGGGAAATTTCAGATTGAAAAAGTAAATGTTGAATGAAGAAATAAAATGAATGTGACATCTTGGAAAGGAGAACACATATGACTAGTTTTGTAGATAGCCCCAACGGTGTTTTTCCATCGGTTTGTTCTTTAGACTGTCCCGATCAATGTGGATTAATTATCAAAAAAGAAAACGGAAAAATTGTAAAAGTGGAAGGTGATCCGGATCATCCGGTCACGAAGGGCTTTATTTGTAATAAAGTTCGAAACATGACTGAACGCCTATATGATGAAAAGCGTTTAAAATATCCGATGAAGCGTGTTGGTGCGAAAGGTGAAGGGCATTTTGAACAAATAAGCTGGGATGAAGCAATTAAGACCATCACTGCGAATTGGAAGGATTTGCTTCAAAACGACGGCGCCGAGAGCATTCTACCTTATAGCTTTTATGGAAATATGGGTAATCTTGCTGCTGAAGGAATGGACCGCCGTTTTTTTCATAGACTAGGAGCTTCCAAGCTGGATCGAAGCATCTGTAACTCTGCGGGTGCAGTGGGCTACAAATATACGATGGGCTCGAGTTTCGGAATCGATCCTGAAGATACAATTCATTCCAAACTGTTTATATTCTGGGGGATTAATGCAGTTAGTACAAATATGCATCAAGTATCACTTGCACAACAAGCACGTAAACAAAATGGAGCGAAGATCGTCGTTATTGACGTACATAAAAATCAGACTGCTAAGTTTGCAGACTGGTTCATTCCTATCTTACCCGGAACAGATACGGCTCTTGCTTTAGGATTGATGCATATTCTATTTGCTGAAAACATGGTGGATCATTCATTTTTGGAACAGTACACCGTTGGATTTGAACAGCTCCGTGAACATGTTGAACAATATGACCCTATTACGGTTTCAAGCATTACTGATATTCCGGTAGAGGATATACTGAAGCTTGCTCGGATGTATGGCCAAACGTCTCCTGCGTTTATCCGGATTGGGAACGGTCCACAGCATCACGATAATGGTGGTATGTTTGTGAGAACGGTTTCTTGTTTGCCAGCATTAACCGGACAATGGGCTGTAAAAGGTGGAGGAGCGATCAAAGGGAATTCCGCTTATCTTGCGTTTAATACTGCTAACCTACAACGGCCTGATCTGCAGCAAAATAAGAATACACGTGTGATAAACATGAATCTACTTGGAGAAGCGTTGCTTACTTTAGATCCTCCCATCAAATCTCTTTTTGTATATGGGACGAATCCAGCTGTTGTAGCACCTGCAGGGAATAAGGTTCGTAAAGGCTTGGAGCGAGAAGACCTCTTTTCAGTCGTACATGATTTGTTCTTAACAGAGACGGCATTGTATGCAGACATTGTATTACCAGCTAAGTCTTCTTTTGAGAACACAGATTTTTATACGTCGTACTGGCATCATTACATTCAGCTTCAACAGCCCGTGATCGAATCTTACGGAGAATCGAAGTCTAATGTAGAGGTGTTTCGATTACTTGCTAAAGGTATGAATTTTTCAGAGACGGCATTTGATGATACAGAAGCAGAATTAATTGATCAGGCACTAGAAACTCCAACAAATCCATATATTCATGAGATTAATTTTGACGTATTGAGTAAAAAACAATATGTAAAGGCTGAGGTGGAATTTCCAACTATGCTCCCAACACCGAGCGGAAAAATAGAATTGTATTCTGAGAAGATGAAGCAGGATGGCTATCCAGCACTGCCGACATACATCCCTTTGATTAAAGATTCTGACCATCCTCTTAGATTTATCGCAGGACCGAACCATAACTTTCTAAACTCAACGTTTGCGAATCAAAACAAACATGTTGAACTTGAAAAAGAACCGGTAATTGTTTTGAATCAGTTTGACGCTGATCTAGCCGGAGTGGAAGATGGTGAAAAGGTACGGGTGTGGAATGAGCAAGGAGAATGTGTACTAAAAGCGAGCGTTGGTGAGAATGTTCTACGTGGGGTAGCCGTCACTCAAGGTCTTTGGGGAGCAGATGATGATACGAAACATCTAGTCAATTCTCTAACCCCAGATCGCATAGCCGACATGGGTGGGGGCGCAACCTTCTTTTCTGGAAGAGTTAGCGTTAATAAACTCTGATAATAAGACTGTCTAAAATTAAGAAAGCTCTTCTTCACTAATGAAGAAGAGCTTTCGACTTCATTAAAGAGTGAATTTAATCATCACAATCTTCAATCTCTGTTTCTGATGAAATACCGGATGTGAAGGTAGTACTGAAGGAATCACCTGCTTGATTGGTGGCAAGAATATTCCACGTTGCTGTGCTGCCAGAGCGAGTAAAACCAATGAACACGTCAAAGAGACCTTGAATGGTAGACGAACCTGTAGCAATAGCTGTTCCTTCCAATGTAGCACCTCTTTCACCGATACAAGAGAAACGAATTCTTCTGCCCTGAGCTAAATTGAAGGTAAACGTTGCGCCTGAGAATGAGATACTAAAGTTGTCAACCGTCGGATCACATCTCTCACCTCTGCCATAACATTGGTTCGCTGTTACATTTATGTTACCGGATACTGTAGAAGGAACGCCTTGATTCACTACATTTGCAGTAGCCGGAGCGCTAGATCCTCGTACACCAAGTCTGAATTTACATGGACAAGTTGTTGCCCGGCAGCTGAAGTCTATGTCAATTGATGATGAAACGGTTTGGCCACCAACAATTGCTGTCCCGCTGACTACAGTTGATGTTAAAGCAGTACCAGCTGGAACGGTAATGTTGGTCGTGAAATTGCCGTTAGCGTCTGTAGTTGCCGCTGGAATTGTGGCAACAGCTTCAGGGAATTGCGTAAAGGTGACAGTTACACCAGACTGAGGCTGACCGCCGCATACTATTCTACCAGATAGTACACCAGAACAATCAATCTCAGATGCAGCTGATAAAGTTAGAGAACAAGTATTCGCACATTGGCCGCTAACTAATAATGTTGTACTTAATGTTTGAGTGCCTATAGTTGCTGAAGCTGTAATATTTGCATCTTGGGTAGGAGTATTAGGTGCGATATTTAAGCCGGCTGCCACATCACCTTGTGAATCAGTAACGTCAGATGTTGGGTTGAGAGTAAAGTTCAAATTATCACTACTAAAGTCAACCGTTACACCTTCGACAGGTACACCACCACATGTAACTACTGCAAAGACGTTTCCAGTACAATCAATGCTTTCACCAGATGAAGTTAATTCGATCGAACATTGTGAAGAAGGACACATGACCATGCAAGTATCGACAGCTGAAACGGTCTCACCATTTATAACAGTTGTACCAATAATATTGGCGAGAATTTCAGGTGTACCTTCTGGAATATTAACTTCTACAAGGATTCTTCCAGATGAGTCTGTAATAGCTGGATTTGGGGTATATGTTAAGCCAGCAGCGACATCATCGGTAAAAGTAACTGGAGCTCCGGCTACTGGGATGCCATTGCACGTTACCGTCCCATTAATAAAACCATTACAAACAATAACTGCTTCAGATTGAAGAGTTAAGTTCCCGCCTGCACTTGGTCTAAGATCAATACCTGCTATACAATCACAATCTATTATTATGGGTCTTCCTAACGGATCAATTCCTTTAACGCAATGATCAATAACTTCTATAAAAGTTAAATTTAAAAGACCTCCTCGAACTGTAACAACAATTATGTTTCGTCCACTAGGAATCTCTTTTAAACACGCACATATGCAATGTCCTTTGTTTGTCATCAGAATATTCCTTTCGAATTTATTAGCATTCTAATATATGAAGGGAAATTTTTCATGTATAGGTGAATATCTCAAAACGCTGCCAAGTGAAAAATTCTTTCTAGGTTGGGAAAAACAACAAGTGACACCTATCTTTACAAGGCCTTTTTGACTATAATTTTCCCAAGTTCACAATCTAAAATTATAGGTATAATTAACCATATAAGGGTGATTTGTATAGTCCTTTTTTATTACTTGATTTGTAATTACAGAGAAAGGGTTGAAGAGTTTGAAGCAATTGTTATTACCGGATAAGCTATTAACACAATGGCATCCTACAAAAAATCAGGGTATTGAATCGTACCAGACTAGTTTTGGCAGTTATGAATACATATGGTGGGTCTGTTCAAAAGGGCATGAATGGGGAGCGACTATTCGGGAGCGCTATAAGAAGAACCTTGAATGTTCGGATTGTGTAAGAGAAGAAAGAGCGTTAAAACGATCGTATCAGTTTGAAGAGGTAAAAAGTGAAACGTTATCTGAGGCAGATCCTGAGCTATGTCTGCAATGGCATCCCTCGCGTAACAAAAATCTTGCCCCTTCCGATGTAAACAGTAAGGAAGATTGGCCGAGAAGATGGTGGAAGTGTAAAAGAGGACATGAGTGGGAAGAAATGGTAAAAGATCGTATACATAACCCTAAAAGTGTATGTGTATATTGCTCAGACAAAAAAGCATACGAAAAGAACTGTTTGGCTGCAGTTCATCCTGAGTTAGTAACTGAGTGGTCTACTGTTAATAATGATAAAAGTCCACATGATGTGGTATACAACTCTAATGAAGAAGTGGCATGGGTGTGTGAAAAAGGACATGTATGGCGGGAAAGAATTCGAAAAAGGATTAAGAACAAGTCTCGTTGTCCTGAATGTATTAAGTTTGAACAATCTCTTTTTAGTATGTATCCTAAGATTGCAGCAGAATGGCATCCCGATCGCAATGGTACATTGTTTGGGGTACATAAAACACCTAAAGATGTCGCTGTTACGTCCTACAATAATGTTTGGTGGAAATGTAAAAAATGTGGGGAAGAATATACCGCTAGAGTAAAGGATCGTGTGAAAGGACTAGGGTGCAATTCTTGTTCTTCTTAAAAGTATCTAACATTAGTGATACTAACGATTGAAAATAAAAGTCGATAGAGAGAAACATCATGTTCACTTAAGTGCAATAGATACCAAAAGAGCGTTTTACTAGAATGGAATCTTCATATAAACTGATAATTAATGAGACTCTGTAAATTTTATCAATGATAAGGAGATACAATATGGAAATCTTTTCGCAATACCTAGCTAGCATTGATAACCCCGATCACAGACATCGAATGGAGGAAGTTTTGGAATGGATCGCACAAAAATATCCTAATCTTGAACCGCAATTCAAGTGGAATACACCGATGTATACTGATCATGGCACATTTATCATCGGTATTTCAATGGCTAAGCAACACATGAGCATTGCTCCTGAAGAAATTGCAATGGTACGGTTTGCCGAAAGGATTGAAGAAGCTGGTTATAGCTCAACAAAAGGCTTGTTCCGTATAAAATGGAAAGATGAAGTTAATTATGAGCTGCTTGAGAATATAATTGAATTTAATATAAAGGACAAAGCAGAATACACGAAATTCTGGCGTGAGTAACGACCGTAAGCATGATGTAAAAGTCATGCTTTTTATATTTGAAGAAATCGTTCTGAATTATATCTCTAACCTTCGTAAACCAGAACGAAACATCCAAAAGAAGTAAATATTTTTCCAAAATGGATGACGTTTAGCTAAGAATGATATTTGAAACGAATAGTCACGGTAGCAAGCTTTAACAGGGGGAAGTATTTCTGAGTATCCAAACGCAAATATTCATCGTCTTCTTGAATCTTTAATAAATAGTGAAATCAAGTTAGATGATTATCTTTTACAGATTAATAACCTAGCAAATGCAAAGTATCAAGAAGCTATGAACGCCATTGAATAAAGAAGTATTTTTGCATTGATGCATTTTACGTAGCAGGAAAATGCATCTTTTTTGTTGAATTAAAGCTGTGCAAAAAGTAATTAAATGATGATCAACGGAAAGGTGGTTTATTTTATGGAAACAAGTAATAAAGTAATCATCACTGTGGAAACAACCGTAAACAAACCGATTGAAGAAGTTTGGCAATATTGGACGGAACCAAAGCATATTACAGGCTGGAGCTTTGCTTCTGATGAGTGGCATGCTCCTAAAGCAGAGAATGATTTAAGAGATAGCGGACGGTTTCTTACAAGGATGGAAGCGAAAGATGGCAGCTTTGGATTTGATTTTAGCGGAACATATGATGAGGTTAAAACAAATGAATACATCGCTTATACGTTAGATGATGGAAGAAAAGTTACGATTACTTTTGTTGGATTAGAAAGTGAAACGAGAATTGTAGAAACGTTTGAAGCAGAAGCGTCGAATCCAGTTGAAATGCAAGAAGCGGGATGGCAAGCGTTCATGGATAATTTTAAAAGATATAGTGAATCTCAAAACTAATACAGTTTTAAAAGAGAGTGCATTTCTTTAAATAGAAATGCACTTTTTTGTTTGCCTATATTTTAAGCTATAAATTGTTTGCGAAACTTAAGAAAGTCTTAAGATTTTTGCTAACTAAAAGTAAAGGATTGCTGTGTAGAATAAAGATAATTTCAAATATATGCCATGCTATAATGCAGAAGGGAGTGTGAGAATATGAATGATTTTAACGTGCTGGTTGTAGATGATGAAAAAGAGATTCGCGATGCAATTGAGATATACCTGAAAAATGAAGGAATCACAGTTGTTCAAGCTGGAGATGGCATTGAAGCGATAGAGAAATTAGATGAACACCCAATACATCTTATTGTAATGGACATTATGATGCCAAAGTTAGATGGCATCTCGACCACATTTAAAATTCGAGAACAAAGAAACATACCGATTATTATCTTAAGCGCGAAGAGTGAAGATACAGACAAAGTTCTAGGACTGCAGATCGGTGCGGATGATTATGTGACAAAGCCGTTCAATCCTTTAGAGCTGATCGCTCGTGTTAAATCACAGCTAAGGCGTTACGTGACTCTCGGTACATATGAGGGGAAGACAAATCTAATAGATCTGAACGGTCTGACACTTGATAAGGAAGCAAAGGAAGTCGCCATTAACGGGGATTCAGTAAAATTAACACCTATCGAATACAAGATCGTGGAGTTGCTCATGTCATACCCTGGAAGAGTTTTTTCCATCAATGACATATACGAGCGGGTTTGGAAAGAACCAAGTTACAATGCTGAAAACACTGTAGCCGTTCATATCCGGAAGATTAGAGAAAAGATTGAGATCGATCCGAAAAATCCTAGATATTTAAAGGTGGTATGGGGAATTGGATACAAAATGGAAAAATAGAAGCAAGTGGGTTGTTTGGATTATGCTGTTGACCTTTGGGTTAAGTGGAATGGTTTCGATCTTAGAAAATGGTCATTGGTATTTTAAAAAGGATTATTTTCATACAGAGGAGTTTAATTCAGAGTTTGAGGGATTTATCAACTATATCAATACTTCTGAAATTAACTATTTTTCTAAAGATGAGCTTAAAAACAATATTAAAGTTTCAAAAGAAGAGATTGAAGAACATCGTACGCGCTATGGAAGTTTGTCAGAGCAGATAGCAGACATCAAAAGCCAATATGAATACCAGATTGATGAAGCGAGGGCAGCTAAGAACGACGAAGTGGTTAAGCTTTATGAAGAACAACGAGATGCAAAAGTTAAAGATATCATGGAGAATTTTAAAAGTGATGAACATATCAAAGCTAAGATCGTGAAGGAAAAAGAAAAAGAAGTAGAGACACTTGTTAAAGAAAGACAAAGTTATATTTCTGATTATGATCCTAACCTTTTGGGTTTCAACTACTACCTGATAGATATGAACTCAAAAGAGGTATATACTAATCTTTCTTCAGCAGAAAGCCCTGAAGATCTTAAGAGAAAAACAAATTTGTTCAGTAGAGAGTATTCATCGTCATCTGAAAACGGCAACTTACGTATTAGTGGGCCAGATACTTTCATAGAATATCATTACGAATATTTTCCTCAAAAAGCAAAAACACTTCAAGGCATAATTACTCTTCCTGAACAAGGAAGTTGGTTACAAAAACAAGTAGACGATTTTGAAAAAAGACAAACGGTGTTTTACATTATTTCGATTTGCAGTATTGTGATTCTATTCCTTGTGTTTTTATGGGGAAGAAGACTTCATCCACTACAGATGATCTCTTCTTCAGACAAAGTAAAGATTTATCGTAGAGTACCTATTGATATTCGGTTGGGATTCTTATTGATCAGTTTGTTTTTTGCAATCATGGCAATTGTTATGAACGCACAAAACTACGATAACTTGGTATTTTCATTCACGTATAGTGACGGTCTATTCGAATTTCTGATCACAACGCTTATGGTGAGTATAACTCTTATCCAAACGACTTGGATTTACCGTGATGTTAGAAACAAACAGTTATATCGAGATGCGTTTATCTCTAAGTCAGCCCAATGGTTTTACTGGTTAGTTTCTGATGCATTCTATAATAGAAGTGTCGGGATACAAATCATACTGCTTCTTATCGTTATTTTCTTATCAGGTTTCGGTGCTGCAGTCGTATTCTTTCATCCCATGGCTTTCGTCGTTTATTTCATTCTGTTTTTATTCTTTACTGTACCGGTATTAATCTACCTTTTTAAAAGAATAGGGTACTTTAATAGAATTGTTCAGCATACGAATGAACTTGCTTCGGGACAGATGGAACAAGACCTTCCTTATAAGGGAAAATCGGCACTAGCCATGTTAGCGGGAAATCTGAACGTATTAAAACATGGTGTTAAAACATCCAAGCGTGCTGAAGCAAAAAGTGAGAGGCTTAAAACGGAGCTGATCACCAATGTCAGTCATGATTTACGAACTCCTTTGACATCGATCATTACGTATACGGAACTCTTAAAGTCACAAGAAGTAACAAAAGAGGATCAGAATGCTTATTTAGAAATTATAGATCGCAAGTCGAAGCGTCTAAAGGTTCTGATTGACGATCTGTTTGAAGTATCTAAGATGGCAAGCGGGAATCTGGAGCTGATTAAACATGATGTCGATATCGTCCAGTTGCTCCAACAAGCCATGGCTGAATACAGCGAAACCATTAAAGAATCGTCACTAACTTTCAGGCTAGCAACGCCAAATGCTCCTATCCTTGCTTATGTGGACGGACAAAAGATGTGGCGCGTCTTTGATAACTTGATCGGCAATGCATTAAAGTATTCTATGGAGAATACTAGAGTATATGTGTCGGTTACAGAAGAAAATCAAAAGGTAATCGTTTCTTTTAAAAATGTCTCGAAGTATGAATTAGGTGGAAACTTTGAAGAACTATTTGAAAGGTTTAAACGGGGAGACACATCACGTCATACTGATGGTTCTGGCCTCGGTCTCGCAATCGCGAAATCTATCGTAGATCTTCATGAAGGCACTATGGACATCGACGTTGACGGAGATCTATTTAAAGCTACAATTGAACTGGACTCGGTGAAATAATGAAAATAAACAAGAAATTCTTACTTGGTATGACGATTGTATTGTTTAGTATTTTCGGATTTGCCGATAACGCAGGCAGTCCTAAAGTGAAAGAATCAGTTAAAATTACTGAGATTCTTCAAACAAGTGAATAGATTAGGGAGCACTTCTTCTATATGGGGAAGTGCTTTTTATTTTTTTTTGCATAAGGGTGTGAGGGTATTTTAGAATTATAATGTTGTCAGAAAATGTCGACTCGCCGATATATCATAAAAACTCGCTGAATTATGGCTAGGAGTCGCGGGAATATATCTAAATTTCCTAGAATTATTTCCAAAACTTATAGAATTAAGTGCTATTATACCCCTTGTGGTATGGGTTAAGAAAACGATAATCACCTCATTTTGATCCTAAACGGGGGAGATCCCACTATGCAACTAGGGGTTGCGGCTCTTTGCAACTAAAGTTATCTTTACTTTTTGACCTTTCATTCACAATAATGAGCTTATACATATAAAAAGGTGGCTACAATAGATGGTTTTTGGTGAGAAATTAAAAAGCGTGAGAAAGACGAAAGGTTGGTCTCAGGAAGAATTGGCTGAAAAACTTTTTGTTAGCAGACAATCTGTTTCAAAGTGGGAGAACGGACAGAATTATCCGAGCATCGAAGTAATCATTAAGCTTAGTGATCTTTTTGAAGTTTCGATTGACGAATTGCTTAGAACAGATGAAGATTTAAAAGAAAAAGTAATAAAAGATAGCAAACAACTTGCTCATCCTAAATTAAAGTTTTTGTTTGATGTTGTGTTCTTGCTCGGGGTGACCTTGCTAATCATAAAAATAGGCTTCCTAGGACTTAATAAATTTGCAAATACCGATCTTTCATTGCCTGGAGGAAAATTTCTATGGAACTTTGGGCCTTTACTATTCATGGTTGGTGGAGGAATTGGAGCGGGAATCGTTAAAGAAAGATATAAGGTGGAATAAACATTAGAAAGTAGGATTAGGTAAAAATGAATCCACATACCCAACCTAAAACGGAAAAAAAGAGAGCAGTCTCCTTGGATGTAGCAAGAGGAATTATGCTTTTATTAATCGTGTTGGCTCATGCACCTTTATTTTTATATGAATTGAATCCAGGAGTCATGAGTCGTCCGGAAAGTCTTAGTCCTCTTGAGAAAATTTTTAATTCAATGGGTGAGCTTTTTATTGATAATCGTGCACGGCCACTATTTGCCGTGTTATTTGGTTACGGGATGGCCATGATGTTCGAAAGTCAATTATCGAAGGGGAATTCGCCAAACGTAGCAAGGAAGTCGATTAATAGACGCTCGTTTTATTTGATTTTGTTCGGAATCGTATTAGCTGTAGTTGTAGGTGGTCAAGATATTTTGATGGCTTATGGAATTGCTGGCCTACTCGTTAGTAAACTACTTTTGTATAATAACAAGGTCTTAAAAAAGGTTACCGTTTCTTTGATCATAGTCTATATGCTTTTTATACCAGTCATTTGGGGCTTTTTCCTAAAGGAAATAGGTGGTTACGGATTTGGCACTGAATTTTCTTCAGATCAGTCGTATAGTCAGTTGTTTATGGAAACCATGATCTACTTTCCGACTATTCCAGTCTTTATACATTTCCTATTTCCAATCCTTCCTTCTGTACTATTAGGAATATGGATGGGAAGAAAGAAACTTCTAACAGAGTCACATAAATACATGCTTGAATTAAGAAACCTTGCAACTGCAGGCATTACCATTTCTTTAGTAGGATCGATTCCTTTAGTGTTATTAGGTGAAGTATGGGAACCTAGTTTATTTACAGCAGGAAACATTTACGGAGTTCAAATTCTTACAGGTATTGCTGGTGGTATTGGATATGCAGCCTTTTTTGGACTGATTGGGTGTCTCATCAAACGGCCAGGTCCTATTGCAAGATCACTCATTGCCCTAGGAAAACGCTCCCTAACATTTTATATCTTGAACGAAATGATATTAGTGATTTTACTTTCACCTGTAGCTTTTGGATTAGGAGGAGAGTTGAGTATCATTAGTGTGACTGGAATTGCTTTTTTGATATGGGTAACTGGTATAATCATGGCTTCAGTATTGGAAACATTTAAGCTGAATGGACCATTTGAAACTTTTATTCGCTACTTGGTTTATAGGTAACGAATAGATATTATGATGAATAAACCAAAACCAACGCCGACCAGATTGATTCTGGTCGGCGTTATGTTTTTACTGATCTATTTCAAACATATAACGATTCGTCTGCACACTAACTCCTAGGACGATCCCCATTAACATCATATTGGATAAAAGAGAGCTTCCTCCATAGCTTAAGAACGGAAGCGTAACCCCTGTTACTGGCAACAATCCAATATTCATGCCCACATTTTGAAAGATCTGGAACGAGAGAAGTCCGATTATCCCTGAACACATATATCCGCCGAATGAGTAGTTTGATTTCACACCTAGTATCACGATTTTATAGATTAATAAGAAGAACAGACTCACTACGATGGATGTACCGAGAAAACCTGTGTCTTCACCAATAATGGAAAAGATAAAATCAGTGTGGGCCTCTGGTACATACATGATCCCTTCCATCCATCCCTTGCCAGAATACCAACCTGAACCGATTGCAGTAATGGCTTGTTTCGTCTGATAACCTTGATCTGTGTATTCAAACGGATTTAACCAGCCGTTAATCCTACTTCGTTGGTGAGGAAGAAGTAAGGCGAGTAGTTTCGTCTGAAAAAAGTCATTAAATTTAAAATAGATGACGATTAATGCTGTCAAGACGATAGATGGTAATGAGATAACCGCCAAAATGATCTTCCAGCTTACACCAGATATGAATATGATGGACAGAATGATGGAAAGGTAGAGCATGATCATTCCTGAATCTGGCTGGATGGCGACAAAGATAACAGGCGCTAAGCTAGCTAGTCCCATTTTGTAGATTAGATATAAATCTGATCGTATCGTTCGCTGAATATATTGGTAGTTGTGTGATTCAACAATATTACTCAGAACTAAGATCAAAGCGATCTTCATGAATTCTGATGGCTGAAAAGAGCCAAGGAAAGGCAATTGATACCACGCTTTTGAGCCGTTGATCGGTTTTGCAATACTTTCTGGTGCGAAAATTAACATCACAATAAAAAATAAAACGATGCCATAAAAATACCATGACATTCTTTTAAGCTGCTCAAAATCTAAGCGCGCTATGGCTAGCATTAAAATTGTACTTAAGGTGTACCAGAATATTTGTTTAGGAACAAAATTATCGTTGTATTGACCTGATTGTTGGCCACTGTATATGAACATCAAGCTAATTATTGACAATAAGAAGAGTATAAAAAGAATCCCATAATCTAATTTATCTATAAATGATTTACTATTTGGAGTCTCCATGTACCGCACTTCTTCCTGTTTCATTATTTTACCAAAAACAATGATACCACATTTTGGATGGATTAATACAAGTTTAAGTCATTACGATATGTTGACTTCAAAAAATAGTGTGATAAGATTACCTTACGACCGTTCGGAAGGTGGCTTAATGATGACATATGATCAATTGAAAGAAACAGCACTCATCCAGTTTGCCCAACTAGGGTTTGAGGGTGCTTCTTTGTCTGTAATCGCAAATGAAGTAGGAATTAAAAAACAATCAATCTACACTCACTTTAAGAGTAAGGATGATCTCTATATACAAACGTTTCATGAAGCAACTGACTGTGAAATTGATTTTGTTAAACAATTTATTGAAGATCAGGGATCTCTTCAATTAAGAGAAGTTTTGTCCAAATTCTTAACGGAGTATTTAGAGCGATTTGAGAAAAACAATAATATGAAATTCTTTATGCGAACGTCTTTTTATCCACCAGTGAAGCATGAAGAAGTTATAAAAATGGGAAGCAACAAATTTGTCGATCGTTTGGAGAGTTTGTTTACAGCACTGTTTGAACAGAATGCCGATCTGTTGAGAGCGGATATTTCACCAGAAACAGCGGCTCTTGCATTTTTAACCATGTTAGATGGACTTCTTGTGGAGTTGATCTATGGAATTCCAGAACGTCTACAAAAAAGGTCTACACAGTCGTGGCTTGTTTTCTGGCGGGGTATTAGTATTGAAAGTGGTGAATTGCAATGAATCGTTCATGGGGTTATGTCCTTTTAGGTTCAGTGTTTGAAGTGTGTTGGGTGATCGGCTTAAAGCATTCTGATGATTTCTTGACGTGGATGGGAACAACGATCGCTATTATTTTTTCCTTTACGCTACTCATCTTAGCAACCAAACATCTCCCTGTAGGTACAGTATACGCTGTATTCACTGGATTAGGAGCAAGTGGAACGGTTTTGATGGAGATGCTTGTATTCGGTGAACCGTTTAAAATGCTGAAAATCATACTCATTCTCGTTCTTCTTGCTGGAGTAATGGGACTTAAATTAGTAACAGCAAAACCAAAATCAGAAGGAGGGGTTCAATAATGGGCTGGATCTTTCTGGTGTTTGCAGGACTTTTTGAAGTAGTGGGTGTTACAGGTATGAATCTTGTTGCAAAGAAAAGGAATGGTATTTCATTCCTCGTCCTAGTTATAGGATTCAGCAGCAGTTTTCTTTTGTTGAGTCTCGCTATGCAATCTTTGCCTATGGGGACAGCGTATGCAATCTGGACCGGAATCGGTACAGTAGGTTCTGGACTAGTTGGTATCTTATTTTACGGAGAATCAAAAAATGGACTAAGAATTCTTTTTATGGCAATGGTACTCAGTGCCGCAGTTGGACTTAAACTCATTAGCTAAGGAAGGATATCAAGGTTGTTAAGTAGAATATAACTCGCTATACATTGTAAGTAGAAGAGGGATCTCCTTGGGAATTCATGATACGTTTCGATTTGGTTCTCATGCCATGATATTTAATGCAGAGAATAAGGTGCTTTTGTTAAAACGAACTTACGGAAACAAAGGATGGAGTTTACCTGGTGGTGCTGTCGATTCGGGTGAAACGATTCATCAAGCATTGTTTCGCGAATGTAGAGAAGAGCTTGGAATTGATGTAATTGATCCAGTATTAACCGGAATTTATTATCATAGTAAAATTAACACACAAGCAGCGATATTCCTATGTAGTATTTCAAATGTTGACAAGATCGTTCTTAGCTCCGAACACTCTGCACTCAGATGGTTTGAACTAGCTGAATTAAGTGAAAGTCAACGAATTCGAGCGGAGGACGCAATACGTTTTAAGGGGCAATTCTACAGTAGAACATTTTAATGGTAATTATTTTTTCAAAAAAGCATTTCTTCCTAGCGGGAGAAGTGCTTTTTTGAATTGAAAGTAATAGATACTATTACCTGGAAAATTCATCTATTTAACAAGGAGATGCATAAAAGTTGTCGAAAATCATGTAAGACAGGTTAATCTAGGAAGTAGGGAACAGAATGTTAGAGTCTATACAAAGCATGTGTTTACACGTGGTCTTTATACTTTTTACCATCCTTATTTATCAAGTATTCTTTAATGAAAGAGATAAAGAACGAAAACGAACTACTTCGAGATTCTTTCTGGTCATGCTGATCATTTTAGTATTCACTATGAGCCAGCCAGTCGTTTATTCAGAAATCTATAAGTACGACTTTAAATCGATCGCTATTATTTTGTCTTTCTTATACGGTGGAAAAAGGGTAGGATTTTCAAGCTTAGTAGCACTTCTAATATTGGGGTACTTTACAGATCAGAATTTAGTTGTTTTGCTAGGGAATTATACAATCCTATGCTTATTGTTATTACCCATCACAAAACTCTTTCATCGTTACGGCATTAAAGGTAAAGTTACTGTCATTAGCTTATTCTATTCATTGATTCCAATTACAAGAGGAATCTCACTTTTAATAAAAGGGGACGAGCAAGAACTGTTTTTTGAATTAAGTTCCTCTCTTATCGTATTGGCAACGTTAATCGCAGTCGTGCACTTGATTGAAAATATGAAAGAGCAGATTGAAATGAGACAAGAGCTTCTTCGAACGGAAAAAATGAATGTTGTCAGTCAGCTTGCTGCATCAGTAGCACATGAGATTCGAAATCCCATGACTTCGGTACGAGGATTTATGCAGCTGATGCAGAAAGAAGAATTAACGAAAGAACAGCAGATGTACATAAGTATTTCGATTGAAGAACTGGATCGGGCGCAGGAAATCATTAATCAATATTTAGCTTTAGCTAAACCACAAACGGATCAATATGAAATTATCGATCTAACATCTACTATCCAACAATCAATAGATGTGATGCACTCTTATGCTATTTTAAACTCTATACATATATCACAGCACGTGGAATCTTCATTGAAAATTGAAGGACTAAAACTGGAAATTCAGCAAGTATTGATCAACATAATCAAGAACGCTATCGAAGCAATTAAGTCAGAAGGAGAAATTAGAATCATAGCATTTCATGATACGAACGGATATGTTTGCATTGAGATTAAGGATAACGGTGTAGGCATGTCTAAGGAACAATTAAAAAAATTAGGCAGTCCTTATTATTCTACGAAAGAAAAAGGAACAGGACTAGGATTGACCGTATGCCACCAAATTGTAAAACAGGTGGGTGGAAAAATTACGATTAAGAGCGAGTTGGAAAAAGGAACAACATTTACGATTAAACTGCCTTCTAAGTGATGGTTATGCAGTAAACTTTTAACGTTAAACAGCATCACATTTGTATTCTTTTCTTTTTGCTGCTAGCGATGAATATTGGAGAAGCATAAAGTCATTTATAAGTAAAAGCACAAAAAACGATCAGAAAAATTTCTGATCGTTTTTTTGTGTTAATACATTGTCTTATAATTTTTGAGAAAGAGAGAACGTTCTGCCATGCTCAGCTTGTTCAACTGATTTTGTGGAAAGTCCAACAAATACAGCCGTTAGTGCTAGTGAAGTGATGATGATACCTGCAGCGAATTTTTTCATTTTAGTGCCTCCTTTTTTTGTAAAGCGCGTTTTGCTTCGTAAGACTCTTTAAAATAATAACTGGCTTTATTGTGGTTCTCTTTGGTGAAGAAGACCTGTGCAAGTTCTCCAGCATAATCTTCTACGAAACCAAAGAGTTCGTGTTGTTTAAAATAGTCGTTTCCTTCTTTAACAATACGTTCAAGCTCGTTAATATCTGTTGCCTGATTTAAGGCGTTCAGTATTTTGAAGTGATGAAGGTATTCTTCATTCGCGAGCTCGATTCCTTTTTCATAAAAAGGTATTGCTTTTTCTACATTATTCAATCGATAGAATTCTCGAGACAATAAGAAGTGGGTCTTATAAAAGGCTTCTTCTTCTTCAAATACCTCTAACAAATAGCGTACTGCCAGTTCGGACATGTTTTGTTCAGCATACAGATAACCGATGTTGTATTTGATTAGAGAGGTATAGGACTGATCAATTCGTTTTGCGAGATCAAGGGCACACAGAAAATGTTCTTCCGCTTTTCCGTATTGTTTCAATGACAGAGAAGCGAGACCCAATATATTTTCACAACCGGATTGAAGCAGTTCATAATCTTCCGCTTCAGATAATGTCTTCAAAGCTTCGTTAGCATAATCAAGTGCTGTGAGCGGCTGACGGATGTGATAGTACAGAACGGCAGCTTTATGATAGAAATCTGCACGCACAATGTCATCCGTTATGCTGTTCAATACGTTTAATAAGTTAAACGCCCGGATAAAACGTAATTCTGCTACTTCATAATTTCCTTCGGCTGTTAATAGCATTCCGGTAATTAAGTTCATATAGTACCCAAAAATATCAGTTCGATTCAGATGAACATCATTTAAGGTATCTAGTATAGCGTGAGCAGAAGCAAGCTCTTTCTTCAGAATTAAATATCGGCTGTTTAATAATTGATAATACAATTGTGTAGAGGGGTCTTTGATCTGTGTGATTTCACTCTTAATCTCGTTATGTATGCTCTCTGATTGCTGTATGTGATTTGTCCGGATGGCTATATGCCATCGCTCGAGTGACTGTGTGATGGGCTCTCTAGTTCCGACGTTCATGGAAAACTCCTTTCTATAAGACTTGTAATATAAATCTAACATAAAATGGAAAAATAAAACTTGGGAAAATCCTATGCAAGAGGGTAGCATAAAGTGACAAGATTCTCATCAATTTTCCCAATAATCTGACACTGTTGGGGATATCTTATTGTTTCGCTTACTGAAAATGTGATTATGAGGGTAGAAGGAGTATAGTCCGGTATAGGGAATAAAGTTTATAGAGTCAAATAGTAGAGAAAGAGAAGCGGGAGTTGAGAAAGAGTGTTATTGAAGAAAACATCTCACTTTGGAGAAAAACATAATGTAACATACTTAAATGGGAAGATTACTTTTCAAGGTGTATCCCTGAATGTTTATAGTTATCTCGTAGACGGTGTATTGATTGATACCGGTGCGCAGTCATTATATAAGCATTTCAAACCTTTTATTGATTCAGCTGATTTTGACCAAGTATTCATTACACATTTTCATGAAGATCATACAGGCTGTGCTAGTTATATCGAAAAAACAAAGAAAGTCCCCATTTATTTAGATGAAAAAACAATGGATCATTGCGCAAAACGAGCGCATTATCCATTGTATCGACAATTTTTTTGGGGAAGAAGAAAACCGTTTCACGCACAAAAAATGAAAGAGGAACTACAATCTAGAAATGCCCGTTGGGATTCCATCCCGACGCCAGGTCATGCAGTCGATCACCATGCATTTCTAAATCGAGAAACAGGTCAGCTGTTCACCGGTGACCTGTACGTAATGGAAAGGACGAAAGTAATTTTAGAGGAAGAGAGCATCCCTGCGATTATTCAATCTTTAAAACGAGTTTTAACGTATGACTTTCAGGAAGTGTTTTGCAATCACGCAGGATTTGTTCGAGATGGAAGAAAGGCTCTCCAACGAAAACTAAACTATTTACTAGGAATTCAGCAAGAAGTATTGACCCTGCAAAACCAAGGCGACACCCCTGAAGCTATCTGTCAGAAACTTTTTCCGAAGAAATTCCCCATCATCATATTCTCTCGTGGTGAATGGGACTCTATTCATATTGTTCGTTCTATCATCAAAGAGAATCATGTCATCCACACATAATTATTTTAGAAAAAGAGGTAAGCCACTAATGTTGATCAAACAAGAAAACAAGGCAAGAATTCGTACCGTTTGTGTTGAGGATGCTGAAGCCATTCTTCAAATTCATCGTGAAGTGATTTCTGAACACGATTATTTTATTGCACTACCAAATGAATTTAATAAGACAATCGAAGACCATCAAAAATGGATACGCAACATTCTAAAGCATGAACGAGAGACCATGTTTGTAGCGGAATATAAAAACAACGTGGTGGGATGGATCGTTTTTCGTTCACAAGAAAGAATGAGAATGCACCATATTGGATCATTTGCCATTATGTTAAAAAAAGAATGCAGAAATAATGGGATTGGAAAATTAATGATTCAGAAGTTATTAACTTGGGCTGAAAAACATCCCGTCATTGAAAAAGTTACGTTAGGAACGTTCTCTACTAATACTAGAGCAATAGAATTATATAGAAAACTAGGATTCGTAGAGGAAGGCCGAAAAATAAGAGAATTTAAGTTAGGCAACGATGAATATGTTGATGATGTGTTGATGTTTAAATTAGTTAAATAATGAGATATGAGCCCAATCTTTACAGTGAAGCTGTTTCTTTAGAATGGCTTCTTTTTTGTGTGATGAAACGCTTTTGAAGAAAATCGTAATCGGTACAAGGTTTCTCCGCGTATATTAAATCGATGTTATTTTTTTGCCGGAGGTGTTGGGATGTCTTTTCCCACAAATAGTCAGTTTACAGCGATTACGGTAGGTGGTGTTCCATATGTAGATGTGATACGTGATATCTCTCCTGCAGGAACAGATATCGTAGGGAGTGACAGTTTTCCTTCCTTTTACTTCGCTTATGATGAAATCAATGTGTACTTTAGAATGCGTGTACGATCAGATCCAAGAAATAGTGCCAAAACAGCTTTTGCAAATTTTGCGTGGGGTGTTTTGTTAAATACTACCGGTGTATCGGGGACTTATGACTGGCTGCTTGCAGTCAATGGTTTAAACAAAAGAGTGAACTTGGTGCAGAACACAATTAAACAAGTGAACTCATGGAGCGATCCTGCAGAAGGTACGGATGGTAAAGGGAATCCAAACTATTCTCGTTCTATTATTAATTTTGACGTCGCTCGTGTTGTTCAGGCTGACTCTACATTGGATAATACACAAAACTATTTTATCGATTTTCTAGTTCCAGCTTCTACATTTTTCTCCTTGCTCGGTATTACTGCTCAAAGTTCTGTACGGATGGTCGCTTTTACTGCTTCAAATAACAACAACTACAATAAAGACTCTTTACGTGAATCAGAGGAATTTCAGTTTCAAAATGCACTTTCCAATCCAGTTACAATAAATTCCGGTAATGTCCGAGCTAACCTGCAGGTTTCAAAAGTACTGCTTTCAGGACCACAATCACCTTTAGCCGGCCAGGTTGGGGAGTGGACGGGAAGAATTACTTTAACGAATACAGGAAAAAGTGCTGCAAATATCATTAATGTAACAGATATTGTTTCATTAGATGTAGTTTCACTCTTTTCGGTCCTAAGTGTTTCGCAAGGGACAACGGCATACAACTCTTCAACGAAAACACTTACGTGGTCAGTGGGTAATATTGCTCCTGGTGCAAGTGCAACTCTTCAGTTTGCAGAGAATGGAATCTTTTATACAGCGGGAACGAAAGCATTAAATACTGTTCGTGCTACAGGTATTGATAGCTTTACTGGAGGAGATCTGCCACCAGCTTCTGCTTCTATTTCTGTGAATGTTCTAGCAACCGGAGGAGCTGCAGGTACGTTACTTGATAGTTCAAACGCTCAGCCGGTAAATGCTGCAACTGTAAGACTTTTATCGGGTCAAACACAGATTGCCGTTACGCAGACGGATGCATTCGGTAAGTATAGTCTTACGAATATAGCACCAGGTACTTATACGATTGAATTTTCAAAAGTCAATTACACGACATTTGTGCAATCGGTGGTTATTCAATCTGGCACGATAACGGTCATCAATCCTGTCATTGTTGCGATTCCAGGAATTCTTCAAGGAACGGTTACCTCAAATGCAGGTTCTGCTGTTAGTGGAGCGACCGTTTTGTTATCAGATAATCTTGGTACAGTTATTGCAAGTGTAACCACTTCTCCAACAGGAGCTTATACTTTTGGAGCTGTAATCCCTGGGCATTATACGCTCACGGTTTCTGCAAATAATTTTCAATCTGCAACAATTGGGCAAAATGTGCCAACCAATCAGACTACGATAGCAAACTTTGTACTGCAGCCGAATCCAGGAACGGTAAGTGGAACGATAACAGGAAGTGGAGGACCTATAGCTGGTGCAATAGTTGAAACTCTGAGCGGTACGGGGATAGCGGTGGCAACCGCAACGACGGATGGGTCAGGACAGTACACAATAAATCGTCTCTCACCAGGTTCTTACAGATTACGTGTGAGTGCACCTGCTTTTCAAACATTTGTTGTCGGTTTCTCGGTGAGTGCCGGTCAAACTGTGGTAGTAGATGTGAATCTATTAGCAAATCCAGGGTCAGTCATCGGAACAGTAATTGATGAAGATAGCGGTGCTCCACTTCCAGGAGCAAGTCTAAAAGTTGTAAACAGCTCTGGGATTACGGATGCCTCTGTAACAACTGATGTAAACGGACAATTCTCAGTTGATTCTTTAGCTCCTGGTACGTATGTAATCACCTTTTCTTCTGATGGTCACGGTACAAAAACGATCGGTACGTATGTTCAGTCCGATCAAACTACAACGCTAGATGTCACACTTAGAAGACTTGCAGGTGTTCTTACAGGCGATGTTTTTTCAGGAGGAAATTTAATTAGTGGTGCTTCAGTGGATGTCGTACTAAATAACATCGTGGTAGCAAAGACCATTACTGACAGCAATGGAAATTATACGATAAGTGGGTTAGCACCAGATCGATATACCGTTATTGTTGGGGCAGACGGGTTTTCACCGGTTACGCTTGGTGCTGTTATTCGAGATAATGAAACAACAACGATCAGCACAGAACTTCAGCCTATTTTTGGTTTACTTTCAGGTAGTGTACTGGATAACGAAGGAAACATTCTTCCGGGTGCTGTCATACTTGTTAAAAATGCAGATTCTGATGTACTTATCTCTAGAGCTGTAACAGATACAAATGGAAATTATGTAATTGGTGAATTGCTCCCTGGAAGCTATGTTGTTACAGCAAATGTTGTTGATTATCAAACAAATTTAAGTGGAGCAGTAATTACAGCTGGTGTGACTTCCGTTGTTAATTTCTCATTAATGCCAAACCCTTCTTCTATCTCAGGAACAATTATTAACAGTGAGACCGGAGATCCTCTTGCAGGTGCATCGGTAGTCGTGCAACTACTTGATTCTAACGGTCTTATCATAAATACAACTTTTTCAGACAATGATGGTGTGTTCATTGTTGAAGATTTAATGCCGAGCACATATACAGTCATAGTTGCGGCAGAAAATTTCCAAACTTCGTCTGCCTCAGTAACGTTAACGCCTGGAAACGTTTCTGCTATCACGATTAGCATTGTTCCGTCTCCTGGTTTTGTTACAGGCAGATTAATAGATTCTTTTTCAGGTCAGCCAGTTGTTGGTGCAACCATTAATATCAGCAACACACTAGGAGCATTTGTCGATTCAGCCATTACGAGTGCGGATGGAACGTTCATTTCGCTTGGGTTGCCTGGAGGAGTTTATTCACTTACTTCAGTTGCACAAGGATATGAAACCAAGATCTTAGGTGTTGTTGTTCCCGCTGGATTAACTAAGTTTGTTAACTTTGACCTCCAACCGAATCCTGGGACCATTACAGGAACGGTAGCTCCTGCCGCTGACGGACTTGTGCTTCAGCTGTACACAATGGATAACCAGTTCGTAAACACAGTTGCAGCCACTCCTGAAGGAAACTTTTTGTTTCAGAGTTTGGCTCCTGGTAACTATATCGTAAAAGCTGTGGCAGTGAATTACTCTGTTGGAAGTACGGGAGCCTTTGTTGTTTCTGGTCAAACAACGAACATCTCTCTATCGATACAACCGAATCCTGGGACTGTCTCAGGTACCTTGATTTCTGATCTTGGTGCGCCGGTAGCTAACGGTACCGTATCTCTTCTCGATGTAAACGAAACACCTATCGGAAATGGAACAACAGATGCTGATGGAAATTACACGCTCAGCAATATTCCTGCTGGTTCTTATGCAGTCGTAATTCGAGCAGGGGGCTATGCAAACGCGACTGGAAACGTTGCGGTCGACCCAGGTCAGGACATCACTGAACTTAATTTTGAGTTAGTGACGATTCGTGGTTCTATCTCTGGAACGGTTTCAGATTTTATAACAGGTGCACCAATTCCAGGTGCAGCCATACTTGTTCGTGATAGTCTTGGAATTTTGGTTCGCTTCTCAACAACTGATCAATTCGGCAACTTTTTGCTTCGGAATTTTGTTCCAGGTTCCTATGCTGTTACTTCATCTGCACAAAACTACTCTACAGAAATTACAGGTGTGATTGTACAAAGTGATGAGACTGCCGGAGCTGATATTCTATTAACGAGTACAGTAGGTAGTATATCAGGGCAAGTCACAGAAGGAGATGGAAATCCCCTTTCCGGAGACAATATTCAATTAAAAATATTCGGTGCTAACGGAGAATTTCTGCAAGCTTTAATTGCACACACTGACGGTACATTTCAAATTCCGGAACTGTCAATTGGCACATATTTTGTGAGTGCTGAATTAGACGGTTATTCTCCAAATATGACAGCTGTTATTGTTAACAGCAGTGCGGTAAGCAGTATTACAATACCGTTATCGCAAATTCTTACAACGCTAACAGGAACCATATCAGATTCTACAACTGGAAATCCGATCAGTGGTACTGCCGTTTCTGTTACTTTAACAAATAATACGGGCATGTATGTGGCAAAGCAGTATCCAGGTATTGATGGCACTTTCACGTTCGACTCGATTGCACCGGGAATTTATCTGTTAAATGTTAACGCAGTGAACTATGGAAATGAGATTATTACGGTTACTGTGCCTGTCACTGGGTTTAACATTGCGGTATCATTAACTCAAAATCCAGGAGCGGTTACAGGGTATGTCACAAACCAGTTAACGGGAGATCCATTATCTAATGCAATCATTATCGTTTCATCTTCAGGAAAGCCACTAGAACGAAAAGGAGTCTCGGATAGTTTCGGTCAATTCATATTTGCCAATCTGTCGCCGGACACGTATCGTGCGATCGTTAGTGCTGACGGTTATTCCAGTCAGAGTGCAACATTTACCGTTTTACCAGATGAAACAACTTCCTTAAGCTTTATTTTAACTCCAGAACCTGGAACTGTTTCAGGAACCATCACAGACGCCGTAACAGGGCTTCCGATTTCTCAAGTCATGGTTCAAGTCCGTTATTTATCACCAACAGGCCCCGTAATTGCGAGCACTGTAACGGATCAGCAAGGCAATTATGTAACGCAAGGTGTGTATTCTGGTCCTTATACAATAGTTGCATTTACTGACGATGGCTACGGTTCATCGAGTGCTTCCGTTTTTGTACCTCCAAACGATACGAGAGTCGTTGATTTTGCACTTGAACCGTTCCCAGCTACAGTGGAAGGGACGATCACTTCAGAGTCTGGTGACCCGTTAGTTAATGTTTCAGTAAGGCTTTTAGATGTGTACGGTTTTACTGTTCGAGTTGTTAACACCGACTCTAACGGATTTTATAGAATACTAGGTTTTACCGAAGGACAATATCTTGTTACGGCTATTATTCCTGATTACCAGAGACGGCAAGTTTCAATCAATGCCGGACCAGGTGAGACGGTAACAGCCAATATCAGCTTAGTTCCAGAACCGGGTCAAATTTCAGGTGTGATTCTCGATGAACAAACTCTTGCTCCACTGGTGGGTGCTCAAGTTGAAGTGTATGCACCAAGTGGTGTAACACCAATTGCAAGAAGAACGACAGGTGCAGGAGGAGATTTCTTAATAGAAGGTGTGGCACCAAGATCATATACGTTAAACGCCTTTCAGCTAAACTATAGTATTCGCTCTACAGGTGTAATCGTAACTTCGAATGCTACAACTAATGTACAGATTGCTTTAGTGCCTGATCCAGCATCGATATCAGGAACCGTAACTGATGGTAATGGAATACCTTTATCAAATGCTAGTGTAAGAGTGGTTGATGAAAATGATAGTGAAATCGGAAACGGAATCACAGATTTTGAAGGAAACTATGTCGTCGGAAACTTGCCAGAAGGGTCTTATACAGTAATTGCTGGAGTCGAAAATTATTCATCATCGACTGCCGGAGTTTCGTTGCAGCCTGGAGAGCAGCTAACGGGTCTAGACGTGATTTTAACCCAGTTAGGAGGATTGATCTTTGGGACAGTTGTAAGTGCAGAAACGGGAGAAGGATTACCAGGTATCCTCATTTCTATTCTTACCCCGGAAGGAATTCCAATTATATCAACTAATTCAGACACTGCGGGTAGCTTTACATCCATCCTTCTGTCACCTGGAACGTATACCGTTATTGCAAGTTCACCTTATTATGTACAGGATCAAATCGGTGTTATTGTACTACCGAATCAAACTTCTGCGGTATCTTTTGAATTGTCAGAAGTAGGAGGTTCGATTGCTGGAACTGTTACAGATCAATCGGGAAATCCAATTTCAGATAGAACGATCTCTATTCGACTTCTCAATGATGGTGGTGTATTGCTGCAAACGCTGATCGGTCTCTCAGATGGAAACTTTGCGTTCCAGAACCTATCAGCAGGAACGTATCAAGTGAACGTTATAGCAGACGGATATCAAACAGCAACAGTAGGTGCAATCGTAGTGAACGGGGAGACAACAATTCTTTTAGTCCCGCTTACAGAAGATCGTGGTGCATTGGAGGGAATTGTTCTAGATGTTGTAACAGGATTACCAATATCAGGTGGTTTTGTTGAGGTATCTGATGTAAGTGGCATTCTTGTTGCAACGATTACAACAGACCAGAACGGTATTTTCAGACTGGTTAACCTTCAAACTGGTCCACTAAACATTCGTGCGATAGCAAATGGGTATGGTGCAGCATCCGTAGGTGTAATTATCAACTCTTTGTCTCTTTCAACTGTAACCCTTAACCTACAGCCGGATCCTGGCACAATCATTGGAACAATAAAAAATCCAAATGGTACACCGCTTAGCAATACCACAGTTCAGATATTAGACCGAAAAAACACACCAATTTCAACGGTTATTACGAATGGAAACGGATCTTATGAGGTTGATAATCTGGTTGAAGGCCAGTATACCGTGACTGCCAAAGGAAATGGAACGGGTACAGGAATTGGCAGTGGTGTTGTTTTACCTGACCAAGAAACTGTCGTAGACATTATTCTTATTCCAGAAGGTGGCGTCCTCTCAGGTAACGTTACAAATTCAGCAACAGGGGAACCATTAATTGGAGCTTCAATTGAGATTAGGGCCATTTCACCATTCGGTCCCGTAATCAATACGGTTTTAACAGATAGTAATGGTAATTATAACTCTGGATTGATATCAGCAGGAACCTTCACTTTAACCATTACAAAAGAGAACTTTGGAACCGCGACAGGCTCTGTTCTTATTGAAAATGGCGTAACCACATTCCAGAACTTTGCTCTTACACCGAGTCTCTCGAATGTTCGTGGCACGATTTCTGCAAGGATCATTCAAAATGAGAGTTTGACAACTACTATATCGGCTCAAGACGTTGTCATTCCACTCATCAATACGGTCATTAGATTAATTGATGAAACGGGTGCAGAACTAGCAGAAGTTCAAACGGATGATCAAGGAATGTATTTAATCGAGAACTTTACATCAGGCATCTATTCGTTAGGAACGTCAAATCCAGATTATGAAACAAATACAGTTGGCTTTTCTGTGGAACCAGGTCAAACACAAACTGTTGACATTGAGCTCACCGCACTTCCAGGAATTCTAACGGGAACAATAATTGATCAAGAAACAGGTATATTGAACGCTGGAGCGATCGTTCAGTTATTTTTTGGAACGAGTGTTCAGCCTGCTGGCAGAGCTGTGACAAATAATGCAGGTGTGTATGTGATTAACGGACTTTCTCCAGGACAATATACCGTATCCATGACAACACCAAACTATAATACGTTTTCGGCTGGAGCGACGATTCAAGCGAATGCAACAACAACAGTTGATGGCTTCTTATTGTCTAACCCAGGTGTACTAACAGGAATAGTTAATGGTCCGAATAATGTAATAAGTGGCGCAAGTATAAAGGTTATCGATGTAAATGGGACGGTTATCGGATCTGCTGTCTCAAATGATGATGGGACGTTCTTTATTGGAAATCTACCCGTTGGAACATATGCGTTAACAATTGTGGCACTTGATTTCCAAAGTGAAACAGAAGGGATAACGATTACACCAGGGGAGACAGTAAATGTTTCAATTAATCTGATCCCTGAACCCGGAGCTATAACAGGAATCGTTACTGAAGAAAACGGAGTTGCTTTACCAGGTGTTGTAATGAACGTTCTGTTAAACAATATTATTATCGCATCTACCGTTACTGAACAGGATGGTAGCTTTACATTTAGAAGTCTGAAGCCAAACTCTTACCAAGTGACTGCAAATCTCTCAGGGTATGCTGTATCGTCGATTGGAGCAGTTGTGAACAGTAACATAATAACAACTACTAATCTCCTATTAACTAGCCTATTTGGCAGTATTTTTGGAACGGTTACAGATGCGGATGGAAATCTCATCACTCAACAAAGTATTCAAATTAATCTTTTTAATCTCAATAACAGTTTAATAACTACCGTTCTAGCTCAATCAAACGGAACCTATGTTTTTCCAGAAGTCCCTGAAGGAAATTATCTTGTGACTGTAACAACTGAAGGTTATAATGCTGATACTTTTGCTGTAACAGTTAACCACGGAGAAGAGGTTTCTCTTGATCTCCAACTTATTGCTCTTGGAGGTACGCTTACAATTAAGGTCATTGATGCTGCAACAAACAATCCGATATCAGGAGTTGTAACGAACATCTTTAACGAAACAGGTATACCAATTACTTCTGGTATAACTGACCAAAACGGTGTATTTATTCAGCAGAAGCTTGAAGAGGGTGCAATAGTTATTTCCACTGTTAAAGCGGGCTATGGCAATCTATCCCTAGGCGGAATTATTGAAAACGGTGTCACAACAGAGATTATTCTTGCTCTTACCTTAGAAACAGGTAATCTATTAGGAACAATCTCCGATTCGAATGGTGTTCCAATTGCTGGGGCAGTGGTGCAGATTCTGGATGCCACTCGAGCAGTTGTTACTACTGTTTTAACTCAGTCAGATGGTGCTTATAGAGTCTTGGACTTACTGCCTGGAATTTATACAATGATCGTGAGTGCACGCGGTTTTGAACAGCGCTCACTAAGTGTTTTTATTGTAGCCGATGAGACTGCGATTACGAATTTACCATTAGCTTTTGAACCGGGCAGTGTGGAAGGTTTCGTTACAAATGAAGGGTCAGGTTCATTTATTGCTCGAGCTAATGTTGAACTTCGTTTAATGAGTCCGTCTGGCCCAGTCGTTGCCTCAACGCTTACTGACGAACAAGGTAGATATCGTTTTAGCCAAGTGAGAAACGGAAACTACACGATTATTTCTACTAAACAAGGCTTTGGAAATGACTCAGCTCAAATCACTGTTGTTCCAGGAGAAACGACATTCGCAGATTTTCAATTGGCAATCGTTACTTCAACTGTTAGAGGGACGGTTCGAAATGCTGACGGTTCACAGCCTCTCGTTAATACCCTCCTTCGTTTAGCGGACAATAACGGTGTTGTGATTGCAGAGGTGCAGACAGACAATGATGGAAATTATTTAATAGAAGGTCTTCTACCAGGTGATTTTAGCCTTGCTGCCATCAATGCTGATTATAGAAGCAACTTACTGGATTTTACGGCTGTTCCCAATGTTCAAAGCGTTGTTAACTTTAATTTAGTTGCAGTCCCAAGTTTGTTTACCGGCTTTGTTACTGATGCAGATACAGGACTTCCGATTGTAGGGGCGATTGTAGAAACCTTTGATCAAATAAGCGGTCCAGTTGAAGCGAGTTTACTAAATGCTGAAGTTAATGCTTTAGCAGTCAATGGACGCCCAGTAGCGGTAGCCTTAACAAACATCGACGGTTTTTACACGATACCTGGATTAAGTAATGGATCTTATACGTTACGAGCTTCTGCAATAGGTTATGGCACAGATAGCAGACTAACAGTACTGCCTGTGAATACAACTCTAGAGCAGAACTTTGCATTACCAGGTCAACGTCAAGCTTCTTCCATATCGGGTACAGTCATCATTTTAGGAAATGGACCATTACCAGATGCTGAAATAAATGTATTTGATGAAAATGGAGCTTTTGCAGGAAGTGCGAGAACGGGTAATGACGGAACATATTCCATTAGTAATCTTGGTTCAGGAAGATATTTAATAACGGTGGATGCCCAAGGGTTTCAGGAAGAAACCCTCACTATTTCCCTTGCAGAGGGGGAAAGTCGAACAGGTGTTGACTTTGCTTTAAGTCCTGGAGCCGATGGAGATATTACGGGTCAAGTATCCGATCGTCGAACGGGTAGGCCAATTAGTGGGGCGGTCATACAGTTGGTTGATCTAAGAGGATTTTTGGTTAGGGAAGTAACCTCTAATGATGCTGGGGTGTTTTCACTAACAGGCATTCCTTCAGGATCATATGAACTTCGTGTTTTCGCAACGGGGTTTGAATCATTTTCAGTGGCTGTAAATGTGATAGAAGGGGAAGAGTTACTCATTCCAATTTCACTTACTTCAATTACTCCGGATCCGATACCACCGTTTGGTGAAGCTCAGTTCTTAATATTAATAGGAGGCAAACCGTTAATTTTAGACAGCTTAACATCACCAACACTATTTACTTTAGAACGTATAGATTCAAACAATAATTGTGCTACATTTTCTTATGAGGCAGAGGTACAAGAAGGAACGATTAGAAGGTTTATCACTTTTGATCTTTCCTGTATTGACTTAATTCGATTTATCAATTGAAGCAGAAGGTAAGTAATTTAAGATTTAATAATATCAATCTTTAGTAGGGAGCTTCCTTTTGCGAAGTTCTCTTTTTTTTAACAAACGCCATGAATAGAAACGCAACTCCTGCAAAAATTGAAGAATACACCATTAGTTCGGTATTTGTTAAAGAGAATTCTTTTACTAGAATTGCAGAATAAGCAAAAGTCGTAGTTGTGAACAGTTTAGAGATTGTAGCAATAGGTAAGAATCTCTTGAACCTGACTCCACTTAAACCCGCTCCTATACAAATAATTTCATCAGGAAGAACAGGAATGATAAACATGATGACTAGAAAGAGCATTTCGTTTTTTTGAACATAATTTTGATATTTCGTGAGTTGTTCCTCTTTAACGATTCGGGAGACAATTCTTCGGCCACCTATTCGTGCAACAAAGTACATGACCACTATTCCTGAAAGTGTTCCAATAAACCCTACATATATTGCGGTTAAAGATCCGAAAACACTACTAGCACCAGCAACGGTTATCATTTCAGGAAACGGAAGTATGATCGGTTGTGCAAAACAGATTGCAAAATAAATCCATATCGCAGTAGATTCATGAAGTTGCAGCAATTTCTCAAAACCAAACATATTTGTTAGTACCAATAACTTAGTAAGATAGAAGGTTGCAATTATTAACATGCTTATGACAAATAGGTAGATGAGTAATCGTCTAGTGATTATTAAGAATTGCATTCTCATTGTAATTAAGAAAACACAGTCGATTATGACAATGGACAATACAATTACTAATCCGATCCATTGGAAGAATGGTGTAGTGGTTGGCAGGAATTTAAAGAGTATGACTAATGTTAATGTTGTTAATATAATGTGCAAAGTAATTTCAAGAGTAAATTGTTTTTTTGAAAGACTGTCAGTCATGTTTGAAACTCCATTTCAATGTATTCAATAGAGTTAGTTTAAACTTTTGTGAAATGACGTGACAGTTGCTACAGATGTAAATGGATTAAGTCTTAAGACGTATTTGATTTTGAAAACTAAATTTTTTGACAAATTCCGCTAAATCTATAGATGGTTTTATATTTAAGTGGTAAAATATTACTATACCGTATAGATGCTAGGGACATTTGTACTGTATTTCATTTCGATGGGGATTTAAATAATGAGGAGGTATTGAATGAAGCGTAGAATTGTGCACGAGAAAGTGGAAAAGTATTTGATTACGAATAGGACCATTGCTATTCATCCATTTATTAATCAATGGGGAAGGGTTTGCGCAGAAATTTATGAAGAAGATGCCGTCTTCCTTGTAGAGAAAAAACCTTTTCGTATCATCAAAGATTCTTGTCCTTATTATGGAAGTACATATGATGGCAAGAAAGATGCAGCACAGATTATATTAGGAAGGATGTGTTTTCCTCCTATCATGATTGACACGAAACTTGATATATTCTTCTTTCCCACGAAATCACCACGAAAAGACTCCTGTATTTGGCTCTCACAGCCACACATCGATGATATTGAATCCATTGACCGAAAAAAAGTTAGAGTGCTATTCATAAACGGAATGGATCTACCTATTGAAAGTACCTCTCGTGCCCTTAAAGCAAAACTCCATCGAGCAGCTCATTATAGAAATGTACTAATAAATCGAACAAATCGAAGTATAGAAAAGGATAGTGAAAAAGGTTTAAAGAATAGTAATCTGATCTTAACGTAAATAATTTTTAATGTGAGCGCCTGATGATGAATTTCAGGCGTTTTTGATATGCGAAAACAGTAAAAGTTACATATATTAGTAAGTGATCTTATGTTAGAAACTTTACTAAAATCCTTTGTGAATACTGATGGTTAGAGAGTCTGGGCACACTATTCATATAATTATCACTATTTATCGGCTTTCAAATAATTTATAATTATCATATAATAAAGATATTAAAGACTTAAATATTAGCAATACTAGTTGATATGGTTTTCATGGAAACAGGAAAGGCTGTAACTAAGTTGTCTCTTCTTATATGTGAGACGACGGCTTTTTTCTGTAAATTTTAGGTGAAAAGGTTGATAATGATGAGCAACAGAGAAACGAACACAGACGTCCTTTTAATCGGCGCTGGAATCATGAGTGCTACATTAGGAACGATCTTAAAAGAAATAGCTCCAGAAATGAAAATTAAAGTATTTGAGAAACTTGATAAAGCGGGAGAGGAAAGTTCAAACGAGTGGAACAATGCCGGAACAGGGCATGCTGCACTTTGTGAATTAAATTACACATCGGAAAAACCAGATGGATCGATCGATATTTCAAAAGCCATTGAAATCAATGAACAGTTTCAAGTCTCCATGCAGTTCTGGTCTTACCTTGTTGATCAAAAATTAATTCGTAATCCAGAAGATTTTATCATGCCATTGCCGCACATGAGTATGGTTCAAGGAGAAAACAACGTTCAGTTTTTAAAGAAACGTATGGAAGCGCTAACACAGAATCCTCTATTTAAAGGGATGGAATTCTCAGATTCTCCAGAGAAATTGATGGAATGGATTCCTTTAATTATGGAAGGACGTTCGTTAGACGAAAGTATCGCAGCTACTAAGATCGATTCAGGAACAGATGTGAATTTTGGTTCACTCACTCGCATGTTATTTAGTCATCTGCAGAATAAGAACGTTGATGTTAAATACAAACATAGCGTAGAAAACCTGAAGCGTACAAGTGATGGCTCTTGGGAACTGAAAGTCAAAAATCTAAACTCAGGTTCTATTGAGAGACACAAAGCGAAGTTTGTTTTTATCGGTGGTGGAGGGGGAAGTCTTCATCTTCTCCAAAAATCCGGTATTCCTGAAGGAAAGCATATTGGTGGATTTCCAGTAAGCGGAATCTTCATGGTATGTAAGAATCCAGAAGTGATTGAGCAGCAGCACGCTAAAGTATATGGAAAAGCTAAAGTCGGGGCACCACCTATGTCTGTTCCTCATCTGGATACACGGTATATTGACAATAAGAAATCGTTATTGTTTGGACCATTCGCTGGATTCTCGCCAAAGTTCTTAAAAACAGGGTCTATGCTTGATCTCGTGACTTCTGTAAAACCTAATAACGTTTTAACAATGTTAGCTGCAGGTGCTAAAGAAATGTCACTAACGAAATACTTGATTCAACAAGTGTTGTTGTCAAAAGAACAGCGAATGGAAGAACTACGAGAGTTTATCCCGACTGCCAAGAGTGAAGATTGGGATCTTGTTGTAGCTGGGCAACGTGTTCAGGTTATCAAGGACACAGAAACAGGCGGAAAAGGAACGCTTCAGTTCGGTACAGAAGTGATTACTTCCTCTGATGGTTCGATCGCTGCCTTACTTGGTGCATCACCTGGTGCGTCCACTGCTGTACACGTTATGCTTGAAGTGTTGAACAAATGCTTCCCACAAGAGATCGGAAAATGGGAACCAAAGATTAAAGAGATGATTCCTTCTTATGGTCAGCGATTGATGAACAACCCTGATTTATTAAAGAAAGTACACGCTACTACAGCCAGAACTCTAAAACTTGATGCGAATGAACCTACTTTAGCTGATTTTTCTGAAATAGAACATACCGTTTTACATGAAAAGATTTAGCGTTACTGTTCAATAGAGCCTTACTTAAGGCTCTTTTTTGCTGTTCTTTTATCTATGACGAAGGGGTTACCTAACTTGTTAACGAATGTAAATAAGACTAAATTATGACTAGGAGTTTTAGAGATGAATACGCTTAAACACAATAGTAAGGCTTGGGATAAAAAGGTTGAAGATGGTGTGATCTATACGAAGGCTGTCTCGAATGATGTAATCGAAAAAAGTAAATTAGGAGATTGGCGTATTACCGTTACAACAGAAAAACCAGTTCCTAGAGGTTGGTTTCCAGAGTTGTTAAACGGGGTGAAGATTCTTTGTCTTGCTTCTGGAGGAGGTCAACAAGGTCCTGTGTTAGCTGCTGCTGGGGCAGATGTTACTGTTATCGATATATCTAAGAAACAGTTAGAAAATGATCAATTGGTAGCAGAAGCAAACAATTTGAGTTTAAGAGTAATACAAGGAGATATGTGTGATCTCTCCATGTTTGATGATGGGGAGTTCGACTTGATCGTTCATCCTGTGGCGAATGTGTTTGTGGAGGATATTTCTCCCGTATGGAAAGAAGCATCCCGTGTTTTAAAAGATAGAGGCGTACTTATCTCTGGTTTTACGAATCCATTGCTGTTTATTTTTGATGATGAAGAAGATCAAAAGGGAAATTTAGTGGTAAGTAACAGCATTCCTTATTCCACTCTCGATTCTATGACTGAAGAAGAGAAGTCTGAGTATCTTAAGGCTGATGAAACGATAGAATTCGGACATACGTTAGAGGACCAAATACAAGGACAGATTGATGCAGGTTTTGTGATCACAGGATTATATGAAGATGATTTTGGTGGAAGAAGACCGATTGATACCTATATTAAAAGTTTTGTAGCTACACGTGCGGTTAAAATGAAACTGAAGTAAAGAGGGGAGAACTAGCTTAGAGGTATTCTACTCAACTAAGCTAGTTTTCTTTATTTTGGATAGATAATTCTTAGCTAAAAAGTAAGCACTTACCGTAAACAATTGTGTAATTACTTTATCTTCTATGAGTTCCTCCATAGCATCAAAAGGGAAAATCTTGACCGTTACGTCTTCGTTATCATCTAAGTTTTGAGACGATGACTGGAATGCATCCAAGATTAAAAACGTTATAACCTTGTTGGTTTGGGTAGCAGGGTTTACCATAAATTCTCCAAGTAAGATCGGTTTTTTAAGAGAAGTGTAGCCTGTTTCCTCTTGAACCTCTCTTATGATCCCCTCCTCATAGGATTCACCTTCTTCAACTTTTCCAGCCGGAACTTCTAAAAAGAAGCCGTTGCCAGGATGACGGTATTGTTCAACAAGTAAAATCTGTTTATCCTTTGTTAGAACGACTGCATTCACCCAATCAGGATATTCATGAACATAGTAGTCAAAAGTTTCCTCTTTATTTTGCAGCTCGAAGCTGTCTTTTCTTAAATGACCGAATGGAGTTTTGTAGATGTATTCTGTTGTTATGGTGATCCGTCTTGCCAAATGATCATTCCTCCTCATGCTTTACTGATTGTTTACGTAACAGTTCTAACTCGTTCTTTATTGTAGATAGTTCATTTTTTATATGTGTAAGGTTTTTAGAGTCATTAATTCCAGTTCTCACCGCTAGATATATCACGAAGAATAAAATGAAATAACCTGATAGTGCTAATAGAATCTCCATGCTCTTATCCTCCTATTGTGGATGATTCCCACTCTTCTCGAAGAATGCCCATCCTGATGGAATCATAATACTCTCCGTTGTAATAGCGGCATTTTCTCATTCTGCCTTCCATTTTCATACCGAGTTTTTCACCAACTTTAATCATCCGTTCATTCCCTGACCATGTTGTATACCCAACACGGACGAGCGAAAGCGTGTTGAACAAGTGATTGATCCACAGAATAAAAGCTCTAGTTCCATATCCACCGCTCCAATACTTGGGATTGTAGATTCCAATTCCCATCTCTAACCAGCGAGAAGGCTCGTGCTCCCAATAATAGCTAACGGTTCCGACCAACTCACCAGCGACTTCTATTGCCCACCGTTGATCATGATTCACATAGTGATCTTTGTTCCACATAAATTCATCAAAAGGAATTTGTTTGTGCTCAAAATATGGAGCATCCCATTGTTTCCATTCTGGTTCCTTCTCTTTATAAATGAGTTCCCAAAGCCTGGGAAGGTCTCCTTCTATGATGGGTCTAATACGTAATTCGTTATCAAGATATGACATTCCGTTCCTCCGTATTTTTTGAACATTTACTTTTTGTTTTATGATACCATTATTTGTAAAGGTAAACTTATATAATTTTGGGGGATTTATGAAGATAAAAATCATACATACAAACGATCTTCACAGTCATTTTGATAACTTTGCGAAAGCTGTAACCTTGATAAATCAGCATAAAGACGAAAACACTTTACTGGTGGATGCAGGTGATTTTGCTGATTTCAAAAGCATTGAACTACAAGGAACAAGAGGGTTGGCTGCGGTTGAGCTTCTCGGTGCCGCTGGTTATGATTTATTAACGGTCGGCAACAATGAGATGTTTAATGGAGCAGAGACGTTAGAACATATGGCCACTCAAAGTTCAGTTCCATTTATCAGCAACAACCTTTTTAAGAAAGATAAGAAGACGATTTCTGGCGTTCATTCGAGTGTGCTCCTCACGAAAAATGGACTTCGTATTTTCGTAACTGGTGCTTCACCTGACTTAGGAGCTTTTAATGAGGGATTAGGATTTCATGGTGAAAACTACATTATCGCAATTGCTGAAGAATTGGAACGCGCTCGTGGTAAATACGTTCTGTGCATCCTTCTGAACCATGTTGGAACGCTAGCGGATACAGAATTAGCTAAAGAGATATCTGGCATCGACGTAATCGTTTCTTCACATGATCACGTTCTATATAAAGAAGCACAAGTAGTTAATGATACATTTATCGTAAGTGCCGGGAACTTCGGCGAACATATTGGGGTATTAGAACTTGAAATAAACGGTACACATAAAACCCTTTTACAATCTGCGGTTTATTGTACAAAAGATTCGAAACCAGACGAAGAGATCTTATCCATTCTTAAACGAAATAAAGAAACCGCCATTGAGATTTTAGGGAAACCTTTGTATAGAATTGATGAACCGATATGGCACGATGTAATCGGTGAAAATCCGATCACAAATCTTATCGCAGATGGTTTAAAGGATTTGCTCAATACCGATATAGGCTTGATAAATAGTGGGATTGTTAACGCTGGAATCTTTTCTTATCTTTCTCATAAAAAATTGATAGAGATCTGCCCATCTCCATTGAATCCAACTTCCTTCGAGATTCAAGGTAAATATATTATGGAAGCCGTTCAACAATCTCTTGATGTCCAACATTGCTTACAAGATGGAAAAGGACCGGGTTTCAGAGGGAAGTATGTAGGGAGACTGCACATTTCAGGCGCAGAAGTTGTTTTGGATGGATCTAGACTGGTTGAAATGAGGATAGGCGGTGAAACAATTGATGAAGGAAGGTGGTACTCTGTTGCTTCATCAGATTATCTTCACCGAGGGTCAGGCTATCCTTCACTTGCTAACAACCGAAACGAGTTTTACCGACCAGAAGAGATCAAAGAAATTATCAAGATTTATGCCGACAAAACAGATTTTGTAAGAAGAGCTTTTGAAACACGATTTACTGAACTACAGAAGATTAAGGGGTGAACACCTTGGAGTGGGTTACGTTTTGTATGGCTGCGACAGCAATCATAATTGTGTTTCAAGAAATAGAAAAGCGAAAGAAAATTGAAAAACGACTTCAACAGTTAGAGGAACAACAGAAATAAGTTCAAATCTTGGTATCATGGAGAATTGTGTATATTTTAAAGATACCTTTTTCTCATCAGGAAAGTGGGTCGTTAAACAACCTGATGGCAAGGAATTCGGTGTGGTGAAATCCTCATTTGCGTTTTTTTCTAGAAACTACCGTTATATGACGAATGAACAAAATTATGAAATTGAAGCTCCTGCTTTTTCAAAAGAGTATATCATTTTCGATGAAAATAAGGCGGAAGTGGCGACGTTTAAAAATGTGAATGGATTTTTCCAAGCTTCTGCTTATGAGTTAAAACATAACTCGAATCATTTATTAACAGAAGAGCTGATTGCTGTAGTTATGGGTGTAAATGCGATTGAAAAACGCAACTCATCATCAGCAGGTACTAGTGCGGATGGTTCTGGCAGCTGAAATTTAATCATAAAAGAAGCTTTTACTCAATCGGAGGAGAATGGTGAGGGAAAGCTTCTTTCTATTTGAGTGATGTCCATTTGAGATGGAAATTGAGTATGAGTGTGCGCTCGAAACAAACATGAGAAATTGTTAAACCATATATCCACGGTAATTCCAAATAATTTCACGGTAAACGGCAATATATTCACGTATAAGCTAGGAAATTTCACGGATAAAATTTTTTATCTAATTTTCGACAAAACTGCATTCGTCGCCCATCACTTCACTATCGCCATAAACGTCTCTAGATACCACGCTACTCCGTAATCCCTGCCTGCGTAATTTCCACATTCACTTTAACGTTGATTGGAATATCTGGATACTGATCGTCCCAGCGTTTAAAATCAAATCCCCGTGTTCTGCTTCTAGCCAGATCGCCTAATCCAATCGTATCTACCTTTGCTTTTTGTAACTTCTGAACGATCTTATTGGTCCGTTTATTCATTGCTTTTTCTGTGGCGCGCTCAAGCTGCTCGATAAGCGATGGATCACTAACGCGGATTTTGGGTGCTTCACTTACGCGTCCTCTTACATGAACAAAAATGTCTACTGATGGCGATCGTTTTACGTCTTTGAATTCATATTCTACTTTAGACTTTAGATTCTGAATCGTGAAAAATTGATTATTTTTAAATTTCACTTCATATATGCCTTTTTCGAAAGGTTCCATGAGAAGCTTTAAAAGAAAGGAATCTTCAAGTTTCAGCTGTCCAACCATTTTATCGTCTTTTAAAAGAGCTGTTCCTACTACTCTAATTCGATCTCCTTGCTTCTCTAAGAGTGGCAAGTTTGGATCCATCCCTTTTCCGTAATATCTATACAAAAAATCATGTATGTTTGACTTTGGTATGTTTGCGTTCATATTTTGATTAAGAAGCTGAAGCAGGTACTTAGATGGCGTTTCACTAAGAGGATACTGCTGCTTTAATAATGTTTTCGTACTTCCATTAACGATTGCCATATATAGATCCCTGCCTAAGGAAGGGTCACGCTGAAGCGTGTCGACGAGATCATAAATTCCTTTTTCAGCTAACCGATCATTATAAAGAGCAATTTCTAACCTTCCGATTTCAAAAGGTTTAGGTGATTCTGCTTGTTCCAATGCTCTTGCCATCTTGCTCGTATTGGTAGTAGCGGTGAATACTTGCGAGATCGGAGGAACATCTTCACCTCGCTGGGGAATGGCTACCATCCCGTTCAACTCTACTTGGTTGTTCGACCTATAATCATAACCAACTGCAGAAACGAGCTGAACGTCTTCGAGGATCTTTTTGCCCGGAAAACAGCCTGTTAATAGAAATAAAGTGAAAACGATAAGAAGATGTTTTTTAACCATTTTTTGTTTTCCTTCCTTTTCCTAACATTAGTTGGATAACAAAGAGAAATGGAATATAGGCATATAGAATATAAAAACCAATCTGAGAAACTTTCGTATTCAGTAAATCAACCTGCTGCCGATCAATAATTAAAATGCTACATATGAAAATAACGAAAAGCATTGTCCGTAGTGCACTTTTTTGCTTAACCTTATACAAACGGTGAATACCACGGCTGACTGCCCATAAACCAATACAAAGGTTTGGCAGAACAACGAATAGCCAGAGTGCGATACCTGCATACTCAAATCGTTGTGCGAAAGGCAGGTCAACAATTTTCCAAAGTGTTAGTGTCGCCCAAATCGTATGTTGTAGTTGCTCTTGATTAAAATAAACAAATGAAACAAACACCGTGATTAGGTAAGTAAACATCGTAAATAAGTTTCCAAAATGAGCCCACTTTTGAGACTTTTCTGGCTGTTTTAGAAAGGGCAAGTACAACAAAATAAGTTCAAATCCTAAATAATCAAGAGTAACTCCTTTTGTTGCAGCCATCAGATCACTAAACGAATGATCAAGAATGGGTAAAAGATTCGTATAATGTGCGTTTTTCAGTGCGTAATATTTTAATAAAAATAAAGGTAGTGTTATGAAAAAACCTAATACGGAAAGCCCTGCTACAACCCTGATTCCTCCAATGACATATGAATAGGCTAATCCTAATAAGATCAGGGCAATGATTGGTGTACCCAGCTCAGGAAACACCCAGATCTGAATTACTTCGATATATGTTCTGAGTACGGTTAGAATTGTAGAACTAAAATAGATCAACAATAAAAAGCTTAGGGTACCGCCGATCCATCTGCCGAACAAGTTTCGATGTACGCCGATAATATCAGCATTCTCTCTTGAAAGAATACGATAAATCATCCAGATCAACACGTTAAACGATAGACCTCCGATGATTACAGAAATCCATGCATCATGTCCTGCTGTCTTTGCGATATAACGCTCGAACCCCAGTATTCCTACTCCAATCTGCATGGTTGTAACCATATAAAAAGCCATATAAGGTGATATCTGCTTGTTTTCACTGATCTGAGACATACATACCCCTCGCTTTTTAGTCTTCTATGTCATGTTTTTCCTTTGAGCGTTTTTTATTCATTTTAGCTTTATCTTGTGGTCGAACTGAAGATGGCCGGTTATTCTGTACACTGAACGGCATACGGATGAGTGCATCTTTTAAATCATTTACACGAAGCGGGTACAGGGGTGCGATGTATGGTCTTCCGAGAGAAGTAAGTTTTAATAGATGGGAAACTATAAATGCAAAGCAGATCGCAACACCAAGTACACCTAAGAACTGTGCAAATAATAAAAAGGGAAAGCGAAGCAAACGAATCGTGTTACTCATCTGATACACAGGTGTTGTAAAAGAAGCGAGTGCGGCTAGAGCTACTATGATCAACAGAACGTTACTCGTTAAACCAGCTTGCACCGCTGCCGTTCCGATTACAATACCTCCAACGATACCAATCGTTTGACCGACCTTAGATGGTAGTCTCGCACCAGCTTCACGAAGCAACTCGATTGAAAGCTCTAGTACGATAGCTTCTAATATAGGCGGGAACGGGATATCGTTACGTGAAGCCACAAGTGTAGCTAGAAGGTTTTCTGGAATCATCTCATAATGAAACGTTAAAACAGCTACATAAAGCGGCGAAGATAACACAGAGAACATAACACCCATCAATCTGATCAATCGAATAACAGAAGCGAGCGTCCAATTGAGAAAATAATCTTCAAATGCCGAAAAGAACTCTACGATCGTAGTCGGGCCAGTCAATGCATGTGGTGATCCGTCAGCCATAATCGCTATTTTTCCTTCAGATAGAACACTCGCCACTCGATCTGGTCGTTCTGTATCGATGAGCTGTGGAAAAGGAGAGTTCTCATTGTCTGAAATCATTTGATTGATATATGAACTGTCCACGACATGGTCGTATTCGATATCGTTAACACGCTGAATAGCGGTGTTCACATTTTCTTCATCAGCGATTCCGTCGATGTAGATAATTGCTACTCTCGTTTTTGAAAGTTTTCCAACCCTAACTTCTTTCACTGTAAATTCTGGAATGGGAAGTCGTTTGCGGATTAAATTTAGGTTGGTATCTAATGATTCAACGAAAGCTTCCTTTGGGCCGACTACACTAAACTCAGTTTCAGGGATGGAGATCTGTCTGTTTTCAGTCGATAGACTCGGAACGAGCAAACCTTCAGGGTCGTCTTTGTTCATTTGAATGAGAATGAAGCCTTCTGTTACTTTGTTCGCGATATCATGAACATCATCCGTTTTGACCATTCCATCTAACGGTAGATGCTTCTGGATATCGTCTAAGTTTTTTAGAGGGATTTCTGTTATATATGGTAATAAATCACGATGAACAAATTCGGGATTTACAAGAGTTTTATAATAAGAGATGTAAAATGTGCTGAGTGATGATTGCTTAACGGTAGAAAAGTCAGCGGAAGCCGTTAACTTTTTCATAAGCTCTGGGAATGTCAATGAACCTTTTGTAGAAACGCTATTAGATTCTTGTTGTTTTTTCTTTTTCTTCTTAAAAAATATCATTGATATCACCCGTTCGTTATTACGTCGTGAACTACTACATTTGTTTAGCATTTCCTAGGTGCTTAAATATATTCTGTAGGGTGGAATGTGCCGTTATGGTATATAACATTGACAACCATTAACAAGTAGCCTATGATTATCATTAAATTAATAACAAAACTCTTATTAAGAGCAGGCGGAGGGAATTAGCCCTATGAAGCCCGGCAACCATCGGATGAAATTTGTTTTGGCCGAAACGGTGCTAAATCTAACAGCAATAATTGCTGAGAGATGAGAGAACGAACGGATTCTATGTATAAAGCCGTGTTCTCTAAATGAACACGGTTTTTTGTGTTTATTAATCGGGTTTATGTATTGGGTTTAACCGAATTATTAGAGAGAAAAGGAGTGGGTGATGTGGTGACATCGGATTGTATTTGGTGGAAGGGAAGCAAGCTGGCTCACACTTTACATTTACCTCATGGGAATGGAGAAGGTGAAAAGAAGTTTCCGTTGATTATTATTTGCCACGGTTTTACAAGTACGCGAATTGGAGTTGATCGTTTATTTGTTAAAACGGCTCAAGCACTCGTTAAACTTGGGTTTGCTGTATTGCGATTTGATTATGCGGGGTGTGGTGAGAGTGAAGGGGAATATGGTGAAAATGAATTTGCTTGTTTTATTGATCAGACGAAGAAAGCAATTTCATTTGGAAGCGAACTGACATGTATTAATGAGCATGCCATAACACTAATCGGACATAGTTTAGGTGGGGCTGTTGCGGTTTGCACGGCAGCGGATGATGAAAGAATTAGTAATGTGATCACTTGGTCCGCTGTAGGGAATCCTTTTGCTGATATCAAAGAAATCGTTGGCTACAATGGTGAGCATCCTGTAATTGATCATTTAGGATATGCCATAACGGAGGAATTTTTACTATCGCTTCAGGCTTTTTCCCCTCTAGAAGCTATTAAAAAGTTTAAGGGGAGCGTATTATTCATCCATGGAAAGGGTGACCCAGTTATTTCTTCAGATTACTGTTCTGACTATTATAAGGAAGCAAACAAGGTTAAGGGAGGTACAAAATCTATGGTGTTAATAGAAGGCGCAAATCATACGTATTCTTCAATTAAGCATTTTGATCAACTCATAAGTTCTACTTCTGAATGGTTGTTAAAAAACGATAAAGTATCTGTTCAGAATAATTTGAAAAAAAGTGTTTGACTTTCCTTTGAATACCTGTAATAATACAAAGTAATTTGATAGGAATACTCTTATTAAGAGCAGGTGGAGGGAATTAGCCCTATGAAACCCGGCAACCATTTACATTGATACTTATTGTCTATGTGAAAACGGTGCTAAATCTAACAGTGGTAACACTGAGAGATGAGAGGATGATCGGAAACTTTTTTTCGAGAAGCCTTCTGTCTCTTTTATGGGACAGGAGGCTTTTTTGTACCACCTCTTACAAGAGCTTTTATCAAAGAATATATAGAAACTAATGGATAGGGGATCAGAACATGAAAAGAATCATCCAAGTATTATTCGCAAGTTTGGCAGTATTCGTATTAGCAGCTTGTGGCTCATCTACAAGTGGTGGAGAAAAAACAGAAAAGCTTGTGGTTGGAGCATCAAACGTACCGCATGCTGAAATATTAGAAGAAGCAAAGCCTCTTTTAGAGGAAAAGGGCATAAAATTAGAAATTGTAAAATTCCAAGACTATATCTTACCGAACAAGTCACTTTATGAAAAAGAAATAGATGCCAACTATTTTCAGCACATTCCATATCTGACTCAACAAGTGAAAGATAACCCGAAGTATAAGTTTGAAAACGCTGGAGCTGTTCACTTAGAGCCGATGGGTGTTTATTCAAAGAGACACAAGTCTTTAAAAGACATTCCAAATGGTGGGAAAGTAATCCTGAGCAACTCTATTGCTGAACACGGCCGAATCCTTTCAATCTTTGAGGCAGAAGGACTAATTAAACTAAAAGAAGGTAAAGGGTATGAAGCGCAAATAAGCGATATTGTAGATAATCCAAAAAACTTAGAGTTTGTAGCAGACATCGATCCTGGTCTTTTAACAAAGGCGTATGAGAACGATGAGGGCGATGCGATCGTCATTAACACTAACTATGCGATCGATGCAGATTTGAACCCGAAGAAAGATTCTATCGCACTCGAAGGATCTGATTCTCCATTTGCAAATATCATTACGGTTCGTGAAGGCGACAAAGATAAAAAGTCGATTAAAACGCTATTAGAAGTACTTCATTCAAAAGAAATTACTGACTTTATCGATAAAGAATACAAAGGTTCAGTGTTAGCTGTAAAAGAGTAAATATAATTACGCTGCCTAGATGAGGTGATTAGCTCATCTAGGCAGCTTTTCTTATGAACAGAGGGTTTTATAGAAAGTTCAGGGGGTCTCTTTTTAGTAATTAAGTCTAAAATTGAAAAATTAAGTCTTACGCAAGAAAATTAGGTCGTACTGGACATTAATTAAGTCGAACTAGACATGAATTAAGTCTAGATTCAAAAATAAAGGCCGTTCGACAATTCCGACTTCAACCAAACCTAACAAAGCGCTATATGATATGATGAAGACGGACAAATTCAGCTTACACAACATTTTATTAAGCGGGTGGAAAAGGAAATGGCAATTGATTTTTGGACACCTGTTAAATTATCACTCGGCATAGCGGTGACAGCTTCATTAATCGTGATTCTAGCAGGGATTTTCTTTGGGAGGATCATGGCTCATAAAAAGTTCAAAAGCAAGACTTTCGTTGAAACAATTTTCTTACTTCCGCTCGTACTACCCCCGACGGTTGTAGGTTTCTTGTTGATCGTTCTATTCGGTCGAAATGGTCCAGGGGGACAGCTAGTAGAGTGGCTCTTTAACCAACCAATCATGTTTACATGGTGGGCAGCCGTTATTGCGTCTGCGGTTGTCGCATTTCCACTCATGTATCAATCCGCAAAAGCGGGGTTTGAATCGATCGACGCAGACATCGAGAACGCAGCGCGCGTTGATGGGGCAAACGAGTGGGATGTAATGCGGAAAATTTCTGTACCACTTTCTGTTAGGGCCATCACATCTGGTGCTATTCTAAGTTTTGCTCGCGCATTAGGTGAGTTTGGAGCAACACTTATGTTTGCTGGTAACATACCTGGAAAAACGCAGACAATATCCACTGCTATCTATATTGCGATAGAATCAGGAAATATGGAGCTTGCTTGGATGTGGGTATGTAGTGTTATCGGTATCTCATTTATAATGCTCATTGCTGTTAATCGTATAAGGACTTAATATGAGGAGGGAACCCAAACTGGGTTCTTTTTTACTTTTACATAATAAAAACCGTGTGAGCAGTATAAGACTCACACGGTTTTTCATTAATTGGTTATTGATTGAAATTAGCTGACTTCTTGTTGATATTCTTGTGCTTTAATAGGATTGAATTTACCTTCCCATTTGGACATCACAACAGCAGCTAACGAGTTTCCTACTACGTTTACAGCTGTCCGCGCCATATCGAGGATTCGATCAATACCCGCAATAAACGCAAGACCTTCTAATGGAATTCCAACTGTTCCAAGTGTTGCTAAAAGAACGACGAATGAAACACCTGGAACGCCAGCGATCCCTTTTGACGTTACCATCAATACGAGTAATAGCGAGATCTGTTCTGCAATCGTTATTTCAATCCCGTACATTTGCGCGATAAATAGTGCTGCAATGGCTTGATAGAGAGTGGATCCGTCTAGGTTGAAAGAGTAACCAGTAGGAATGACGAAAGAAGTAATGGCTTTTGGACACCCGAACTTCTCCATCTTTTCCATGATTTTTGGCAATACTGTTTCTGAACTAGCTGTTGAGTAGGCTAAGATCAGTTCGTCTTTCAATATTTTGATCAACGTAAAGATATTTACCTTGACCATCGCTGCAACGCCACCTAAAACGACGATGACAAAGAAGAACATTGCCCCATAGACGACTAGAACCAGTTTACTTAAAGGTACAAGTGATTCAATACCAAACTTAGAAACAGTAACACCGATTAATGCGAATACACCGAACGGAGCAAGCTTCATGATTTGATTCGTGATGTAGAACATGGCGTCAGCTGTTCCTTGGAAAAAGGCTAAAACCGGCTTACCTTTTTCACCAATCGCTGCAATCCCAAGTCCGAATAGTACCGAGAAGAAGATGATTGCCAACATATCTCCTTCAGCTAAAGATTCGAACAGATTCGTCGGAACGATGTTTAAGAAAGTATCTGCAAAGCCATGACTTTCAACAGATTCCGTTGTTTCCACGTAGCTCGAAATATCGCCTTTAGATAGCGATTTCATATCCACTCCTGCTCCAGGTTGGAATATGTTAGCGATAAATAGACCAATTACGATTGCCAAAGTTGTTATAATTTCAAAATATAAAATCGTTTTTCCACCGAGACGTCCTAGTTGTTTGATGTCACCGACACTCGCTACACCAACGATAAGACTTGAAACAACAATAGGTACAACGATCATTTTAATCAATCGAATAAAGATATCACCGATCGGTTGTAAATATCCTTGAACCGTTTCATTTCCATAAAACAGTGCACCGATTAGAATACCGAATGCTAGTCCTATTAAAATCTGCCACGCAAGACTAATTCGTATTTTTTTCACATTAAGTCACCTTCTTCTTGATGTTAGTAATCTGAGTTGCCACATAAAAGACATTTTAGCGAGTAAAAGGAATGGTTGTCAAAGCAAAAAAATGGCAATGAATAAAGGATGGAACGAAGAAGAAGATCCTCATTTCAAATTAATAGAAATGTTCGAAAATTTTAATGTTTACAAAAATATTAAATGCTTGTAAAATTACAAAAGCGTTATTCGACTTTTATCGACATTTACTTGGAGGCCTTATGAACTTATTTAGAAAAAAATTATTAACTACTAATCAAAGCAGTGATCAATCTTTAAATCGTGTTCTTGGTGCAGTCGACCTAACGATGTTAGGAGTAGGGGCCATCATAGGAACGGGGGTATTCGTATTGACTGGGGTCGCAGCTGCAAAATATGCGGGTCCAGCTCTAATTCTATCTTTTATTATTGCAGGGTTGGCTTGCGTTTTTGCCGCACTTTGTTATTCTGAATTCGCATCTATGATTCCGCAATCGGGTAGTGCTTACACTTACAGTTATGTAGCATTCGGAGAAATTTTTGCTTGGATACTAGGCTGGGATCTCGTATTGGAATATGGGCTCGCATCATCAGCGGTAGCGAGTGGGTGGTCAGGGTATTTTCAAAGCCTTTTAACTGGATTCGGTATACAACTTCCAACAGCTGTAACCAGTGCTTTTGATCCTTCAAAAGGAACTTATATTGATTTACCTGCAGTTATGATTATTTTGCTCGTCACACTTCTTCTATCAAGAGGTGTAAAAGAATCAGCAAAATTCAATTCAATTATGGTTATCGTGAAAGTAGCTGTAATTCTCTTATTTATCGCTGTAGGCGTTTGGTATGTAGAACCTGCTAACTGGGAGCCGTTTGTTCCATTTGGAATCTCGGGTGTAGTGACAGGAGCTGCAGTAGTTGTCTTTGCATATTTTGGTTTTGATGCAGTATCTACAGCTGCAGAGGAAGTGAAGAACCCTCAACGAAATTTACCGATTGGTATCATCTCTGCATTGGCAATCTGTACAGTCATCTATATAGTAGTTTCACTCATTCTTACTGGAATTGTTCCTTATAACATGCTTAATGTAAAAGATCCTGTAGCTTTTGCTCTGCAATTCATCGGTCAAGATTGGGCAGCAGGTTTTATCTCATTGGGTGCTATTGTTGGGATTACAACGGTGTTAATTGTCATGATGTTCGGTCAGACAAGATTGTTTTATGCTATGAGCCGTGATGGGCTTCTTCCAAGTAAGCTGTCTGCGGTACATCCAAGAACGAAAGTACCTCTTCCAAGTACGTGGACAACTGGATTTCTTGTTGCATTATTTGCAGGTTTCGTCCCGTTAGATAAACTAGCAGAACTTACGAGTATTGGTACTTTGTTTGCTTTTGCTACTGTTTCGTTAGGCGTTGCCGTTCTTAGAAAAACACGACCTGACATCGAACGAGGCTTTAAGACCCCGTGGGTTCCATTGATTCCAGCCTTAGCGATTATTTTCTGTGTTTATCTTATGCTTCAACTCTCAGCATTCACTTGGAAAGGCTTCGTTGTTTGGCTTGTGATCGGACTTGTTCTTTATTTTAGTTATGGTTACCGTCACAGCCGTTTAAATACAACGAAATAGAACGAAATTGATAGTGAGAAAAGCCGCCTTTCATATAGGTGGCTTTTTCACTTTACTTCAGAAACGCGTTGTTTCGTGTTATACTTTTAGTAGTAAAAAAGAAAGGGGGGAGTAAGAAATTGCGGAAAGTATCTTTATTGGCTTTATTGTATGTATTTGCGTTTACATCACTTTTTCCTAACTATAATATGGAAAACCTTTTTTCGCCGCCTCAAAATGACGTTTATGAACTATCCTCAGCGTCGATCGACGAATCAACAATCATTGGCGAATATCCAACCAAAAGTAAGAAGTTAAAAAAATCCGTAAAAGCTGTATATACGGATAACCAAATACCTTTAGAAGAATTACATGATGATTATGTATTCCCATCATACAGCCAAGTGAACAACAAGATTGTACGACTTACCCCCTATCAATTTCAATCGAATTACCTCTGACGATCATAACAATCCCAAAACCTTTTAAAAAGCCTTCGACGTAAGGTTTGTTCAGCAGAACCATTTTATTGGTAGCACGTTTCGAAAAAATACATGTTTCCGAACGTTTATTTGTCGTGCTTAAAATACAAACAAAAGGGAGATTGTTATGATCGTTAAAGAAACAGAATTACCTGGTATCGGCAGAAAGTTTGAAGTGGAGATCGCGAATAGAGATAAAGTCGTCGTCATTGTTCATGATGATGGAAGAAGAGAAATCTATCATTTTGACAAACATGATTATGAAGAAAGTTTATCTTCGGTTACGTTAAGTGATACCGAGGCTAGACAGTTTGCTGCTATTATCGGCGGAATGATCTATCGGCCAAAAGCACTTGAAACGATTGAAATGGCATTCGATGAACTTATGATTGAGTGGTATCGAGTTGATTCTAATGCGTTTGCAGTTGGAAAAACAATCGGAGAGCTAGATATTCGTCAAAAATACGAAGTGTCTGTTATCGCGATCATTAAAGGAAATGAGAAAGTATTGAACCCTGGTCCAGAAACGATGATTGATTCTGGAGATATGCTGGTTATTTCAGGCGAAAGACCTGGTGTTAAACGAATCATTAAGGAGATGTTTTCAGCTGAGGTGAGCAGTGAATGACAAATCACCTTGTACTAGAAGTTGGTACAGCTCTAATCATCATCGCGCTTGCTGCATTACTCGCAAATAAATTAAACTTCTCCATCATTCCGTTTCTCATCATATTCGGTATGATTGTAGGTCCGCATGCCCCTGTTATCGGCGTTTTGGATTTTACGTTTATTAACAGCAACGAGATCATTACCTTTTTTGGTAGGATAGGTGTCTTGTTCCTGCTTTTCTATCTCGGTTTAGAGTTTTCGGTAGGTAAGTTAGTTCGCTCTGGAAAAAATATCGCTGTTGGGGGAAGTATCTATATCCTCATAAACTTCACATTAGGATTGGTTTATGCCTATATCATGGGTTTTCCTCTATTAGAGGTTCTGATCATAGCTGGAATTATCACCATTTCCTCTAGTGCGATCGTCGCAAAGATCATCGTTGATCTACGGCGTACTGCGAATCCTGAAACAGAACTGATCCTCGGAATCATCATGTTCGAAGATATATTCTTGGCCGTTTATCTATCTATCATTTCTGGATTAGTGTTAGGAGATGCAACTTCTGTTCTAGGCGTGAGTAAATCGATATTTATTGCATTTGGATATATGATTTTGTTCTTTGTTATTGCGAGAACGTGTACGAAGCATTTAAACAGACTCCTTAATATCACATCGAACGAAATTTTCATTATCGTGATTTTCGCCTCGTTGTTCTTTATCGCAGGATTTTCAGAAACAATCCATGTAGCAGAAGCGATTGGTGCTTTATTATTAGGGCTAGTGTTTTCTGAAACAGAACATAGTGAACGCATTGAGAAGATGGTCATACCGTTCCGAGATTTCTTTGGTGCGATCTTCTTTTTCAGCTTCGGATTAAGTATAGATCCGTTTACGCTAGGTGGAGCGGTATGGCTGGCGCTTGGAGCTGTTCTCATCACGATCATCGGTAACTTTGTAGCAGGTATGATCGCTGGGAGAAAGGCTGGACTGTCTCATAAAGCTTCTTCTAACATCGGACTAACGATCGTTTCAAGAGGAGAGTTCTCAATCATCGTAGCAAACATTGGTATGGCAGGTGGTTTGGCATCTGTACTAAAACCATTCTCAGCACTATATGTTCTGATATTAGCGATACTTGGTCCGCTGCTTACAAAAGAGTCAAAGAAAATTTATGGTGTATTAAATGAAATTTTCAAATGGAAAAAAGAAGAAAAGCCTCATGTTCAAAAGAAGGCAAATTGAGTAGGTATGAAGAAAACACAGCGTCTCTATCAAGAGAGCTGTGTTTTTTTCGTTGCATGCAAAATGAAATGCTTAATCGCCTTTTTCAATAGTTACCGCGAACTTACTATGAGTTAGATAATTTATTTCAATAGATTTTTCTTTAAAGTGTTCTTTGTAATATATAGCCGTAATATTCAAATGAGAAACTTTAACTTTCTTATGATGAATGGTTATAGAAGAAACATATTCGACACCATTCTTAGATCCGTCATACGTTAAGGATGAAGGGATGCCTTCTACCACGTTGAAGTTTCTAGCTTCATAGTCATCGATGTCTTCGTATAACTGAAACATAGTGTGTGCAAAAGCAATCGATACTGCAATTGAGCCAAAGATTACAAGCGGAATAAGAATACGTTCTAATAGATTGTTCATTCTTGAATAACTCGCGATTATGCCCATCAAAAGTGATAGCAGTGACATGGACAAAAACAGGAAAAGCTCCGACAAAACAAGGTGATCATGAAACATTGTCGAAGATAAAAATAAACTAAAAGCAGAGGTTAGCAGAATCACTAAAAGTAAGATGAGAGGAAATGTACTCGGAGTATTAAAGCTCCTTGATCCTGTGATTCTTTTCTTTTTTTTATAACTCATAATCATCCTCTCCTTTATAAAATAATTCAATAAAGCTAAACCACTATTCATGAGAGTGGAGTCCAACTCAATAGTGCTCGAATAAAAGTATTTCTTGCGCACAAGGAGAGCATTGTATGAAATTAACTCAAGCCCAACAACTTGCCATAAATTATGTTGAGCGTTATGCAGCACAACAAAAAGATGATGCTCAAGCGACGATTCAACACCTATTAAGAATGTCTAACATTACAGATGATGTTTTTCATCAGGCCGTAAGTAAACTTAAAGAGCACGCTCGCATCGCCCTTCACTTTCACCCAGATCGACCAAGCTCAACTATGATAAGTATCACAGAAGCCTTATATCAAGAAGGAATCTATAAAAGTCAGTTTGAAACGCTGCTCTCAAACGGCAGTGTTTCTGCATATCCCGGGGGATTGCGTGATCAGTGGGAAGAACAATTATTTGGAGGAGCTTACCAGACAAAGGGTGCGACTCTTAAGGAACGAGCAAAGTATGGTGCGTTAAACATCATGAATCATCCAGATGGACCAGCGCCGCGTTTTGGCTCATGTTTCTTCTTACTCAAACCTGAAGTTTCAAAAAGAGCTACTTATACTTACTTGGACTCTCATCAAAATCCAAAAGAAAAGGGAACTTATGGAGAGTTCGATATGATAATAGCCGCAATGTTTGAAGAAATCTTTACGAGAGATTATGCGTTAGGAGAACCAAATCTTATGGTGAGTTCTTTGGTCCAGCACCTTGTTCATAATATAGAAAAGTCTTTTCAAGATCCCGCAAATAAACAAGTCTATCGAAATTTAAATCATTATATTGAAGCACAAGTTCACGGTAATCTTTCACTAAAAGAAGATGTAGAAATTCTTGTTGCAGATCCTTCATTTATTGGAACGAAGGTTGGAGATACACTATTAAACCTTTGTACAAAATATGGGATTCAACTTTATTATCACGCTGGTTTTCAATTGTCTGTAGATCAAGTTCCTTCAAATTTCAGAGGACAAGAAATGGCGTCATTAGCAAAAAGTATGGAGAGCCATTTGTAAAAAAATAATAGTTATTCAATCAACAAGGCCTTGCATTGTATTTGTTAATCTGTTAATATCGTTTCAATGCTAACGATTATGAAAATTGATAAGGAGTGGATCATATCTATTCTTTTGATGAGTACGGTGAGTTATTGCCGGAAGAGAAGGACACTATAAATCAATTGACGAAAGCACCGATTGAATCACTCAATCTGCACTCTATTACGGTAGTGACAAATCTGTATCGAGCAGCTCAAGGACTACGCAATAAGATGGAACGTGAAGTATTAGCGAAGCATGGGTTGTCCTGGACGTCTTTTTCTATTCTATATGATTTATGGATATGGGATTCTGTTGAAACAAAAAAATTAGCACTTTCTGCAGGTGTTTCAAAAGCGACCATAAGCAATATCACGAATACATTAGAACGAAAAGAGTTGTGTTATCGTAAGGTGGACAATCGAGATCGACGCATCACATGTGTTGTTTTGACTGATAAAGGCAGAATAGTGATGGAAGAACTATATCCAAGGTTCCATGAAGGTGAAGTGGAAGTGGTCTCTTCTTTGTCCATTGAAGAGCAGAAAGTAATATCAAGCTTGCTGAGAAGAGTTATACGAGAGAATAATTTTTAATTTCATATAAAAATGCGATGACAGGAAAAGCAGTAGCAATGATCTCCCTGTTTATAGAGAGCTGGTGGTGGTGTGAATCAGCACAAAGATCATGTGAATTACATTTCCAAGAGCTTTCTTTGTAATGTTTGTAACTAAACAGAAGAAGAACGGGAATACCGTTATTTACATTTGAGTGGAAGAATGTTTTCTTCAATTAGGGTGGTACCGCGTGTAAAAGTTAGACCACGTCCCTTCATTATAGGGATGTGGTCTTTTTTATATTTTATAAATAATACATTTTGAATTCTTAAAAGGAGGACAATAGCATGAATCAAGTTATAAAACAGCTCAATGAGAAGCAACAAATTGAAGTGAAGAGGCAGATGGAAATCTATAAACAAGGCGTTCAAGATATTATTCCTACAGAAGAGCTAGAGATCAAAGTAGCGAAGTCTATTCTAGAGAATCGTCCATTAAAAATAAAGCTCGGACTCGATCCTTCAGCTCCAGATGTACATCTTGGTCACACGGTTGTACTGAACAAACTAAGGCAGTTTCAACAGAACGGTCATATCATTCAATTAATTATTGGAGATTTTACAGGAAAGATCGGTGACCCTACAGGAAAGTCTGTTGCTAGAAAACAATTGACAACAGAAGAAGTAGAGCACAACGCAAAAACGTACTTCGAACAGTTTGGTAAAATTATAGATATGGAAAAAGTAGAGCTGCACTATAATTCTAAGTGGCTTTCTAGTTTGAATTTTGAAGATGTGATCAATCTTGCAGGTAAAATTACGGTGGCAAGATTATTGGAACGAGACGATTTTGATGAGCGAATCTCAACAGGAAAGCCAATTTCGCTGCATGAATTCTTCTACCCGCTCATGCAAGGTTACGATTCTGTTATGTTGGAATGTGATATTGAATTAGGTGGAACGGATCAGCACTTTAACATTTTAATGGGAAGACACTACCAAGAGAAGTTTGGAAAAGAAAAGCAGGTTGCGATGCTCATGCCGCTTCTAGAAGGACTTGATGGCGTTGATAAAATGTCGAAATCGAAGAAAAACTACATCGGGATTGATGAAGCTCCGCAGGACATGTACGGAAAGTCAATGTCCATTCCTGATTCACTCATGAATAAATACTTTGAACTGGTAACAGATTTAAATACAGAAGAAATAAATGCTCTCAAAGCAGAAGTTGAGAATGGAAAGTTACACCCTCGTGATGCAAAGATGCTTCTTGCTCGAACGATTGTCCGCATGTACCATGGCCAAGAAGCAGCGGAAGAGTCAGAAAAGCATTTTGTTTCCGTTTTTCAACAAGGCGCTTTGCCAACGGATATTCCAGTCTTCCAATGGAATGGTCCTAAAGAGATCTCCATCATTGATCTAATTGTTGACTTAAAGTTGCTTTCATCAAAAAGTGAGGCACGCAAGATGATCAGCAACCGTGGTGTTAAAGTAGATAATGAAAAAGTGGAAGATACAGGTTCTCGCCTTCTCTTATCTGAGGGAATGGTCATTCAAGTCGGTAAACGTAAATTTGTGAGAATCTCATTGAACAAAGAATGAGAAACTATTGAAACATGTAGGAAAAAGGTGGTCAATCCAAATGGAAATCATATGGAAAGAAGTAACGTATTCAAATCAAGAAAAATTGCAAGAAGCTCTTACTTTGTATGAGCATTCTTTTCCAATTGAGGTACGGGAACCGGAATCAGTATTTCTTCAAAGTTTGAAAAATGCTGAAACACATTTGCCAAATCAGTATCATTTTCTAGTTGGATTTCAGGGTGATGAGTTAGTCAGTTTGGTTACGGCTCATTATTTAGCAGATGTGAACACAGGATTTATTGTATACCTTGTTACGAATCCTAAAGTGAGAAGCAAAGGTTTAGGAGCACAATCTCTTCAAAGAATTGAAGAAGTTCTTCAACAAGATAGTATGGCTGCAGGATATAAATCACTAGATGCCATCGTACTGGAGACTGAAACGCCAGAGATGGTTCATAGCGAAAAAGAAAAGAAAGACTGCGTAAAACGAACGAATTTTTTTATGAGAAATGGATTTTACAAAGTTGAGGATCTTCTTTATCTTCAGCCACCCATACATGATGATGATGTAGATGTGCCTTTGCATTTATTCATAAAAAATTTAACGAAGCACGGACGGTCAGTATCAGAAGTGAAACAAATCGTGAAAGCTATGTACTTGGAGAAATATTATCACGGTAACGGTATTGCAAATAATGTTCTTAATCGTTCTTATAACAAGATGAACTTAGAGAAATCGGGTCTGTTCTGTAACAATTGAAAAAATGCTGTAGCTTGTTGTACTTGATAACTTTATTAATCTCAAAAAAAATAAGGCACTTTAATTGGGAAGTAGCCTTGTGTTTTTTGAGATTGAGCTATTTGAAAATGTTATTTAAGTATATGGTGATATTTACTCCCTTGAACAATTTGTTCAGCATCAAGTTTGGTCCACTCTTCAATGGAAAGATGGGGATGGTTTTCTAAATAACTTTTAGTCATTTGAAAACCTACCTTATAATTTGACCATTTAGGAATGTTTTTCCCAGCATTCCCATCAAAAAATTCATTATATAAAGATGGATCTAATGAATCCTTATTTACATGTAACTGTCCCATTACATGGTTAAGATCTACCTCAGATAATGGCTTTGTCCATGGTGTTGTATGATCAGGATAGATGATAGAAGCAAAGTTATCTGCTTTACCTTCAAATATGAATTTTTCAATGAGAGTTACATTTAAATCAGATGCACTTTCTAAAAAAATTGTATGTTGATATTCATGGGCAATGAGATATTTTAAAGATTCTTCTGTATAAGAAGGTGAAATTTGTAGCAGAATTACATTTTGACTTAGCGCCCATCCGGTTACACCTTTCATCTCCTGTATCGCTAAATTGCTTTCAGGATTATTCGGCATGATAAAAATAGTTTTATCTGTACCAGGTAATTGTTCAGAAGATTTGATGAGTGCATCCTTAATAATAGCGTTTATTTGTTTTTGTTGCTGAAGGAGTTTCATAGTATCTTCTGCAAGTTTCTTAGTATTATTTGTTGGTGAGAAATAATTAAAATAATCACTTTGAATGTCTACATTTTCTTTGGATGCCTTGTTTTGGAACGGAATAACAACTTTTTTGTTGTATTCTTGTTTGTTGTTCATTGAAGGAGATTTCTTTATAAAGTTAGTGTAATCTAGTACTTCTTCATAAAGAGGAATGATCTGAAAGGTTTGATTATCTTGTGAGAAATCATATGAAATTTGGTCTGGAAGAGAATCTTTATCACTTTTTACAGTTTTAGTCGAACAGCTTACTAGTAATAATGAAACGAAAAGTAACAAAATGAATTGATATGCTTTTTCCATCTACTGAAATCCCCCATAAAATGAATTCAATTAATAATACCATATATAGGGAATTTATAAGCCTTACTTTAATAGATAGACTATGGAATTTTTATCGATATGAGGTTATAGTATCACCATTTAAGTAATAACCGTAGGCTCCATAACAGTCAAACTCCGATTGATCGTATTCATATTCACATTTACACCTAGCGGGATCGCCGCTTTATAATAGCCGTGTGCACTTGTTAAATTCGTCATGAGTGGTTTGCCGATTGGAACAAGAAATTCATCGATTACATTTTCAAATGTTTTCCCATAGGCAGCTTCACATTTTGTACATTCTCCGATGATGATTCCGATACAATCATCAAATTTCCCAGCAATCTTTAAGTGGTTTAAATATCTATAGACAGTATTTACCGGTTCATGCGTTTCTTCAAGAAATAAAATTTTACCTTTCGTGTCAATCTCATAAGGTGTTCCTAAACAATCAACAAAGGATGTAAGGTTACCACCTACAATTACTCCTGTTACGTTACCTGCAACTTTACTTATGAGGGGAATATTCGGTGGATTCATAATCTGCCATGGCGCAGTTGTTCGAGTGATACTATTGAAGAATTGGCTAAAATTATAAGTGGGAGTACTTGATCGGAAATCTAAAAGCATCAAACTTTGAAACGTAACCAGATCAGCTAGTTGATATAGCACATTGTTTAAGATGGTAATATCACTGTACCCTGAGATGATCTTTGGGTTGGTTCTGATTATATTGTAATCGAGATAGGGAAGGATACTTGCTACTCCCACACCACCTCGTGTTGGAAGGATCAACTTAACCTGATCGTTTTGAAACATCTTCATCAAATCTGATGCCCGTTGCTCTGGGGTTCCTGACAAAAAACCATTTGTTGCGTATACATAATCGCCTACGATTACTTGGAAACCCATGTCTTTCAACATCGCGATTCCTTGATTAATTATGTTCGCATCAAGCGGGCTACCCAATGTAACAATTCCAATGGTGTCGCCTTGCAGTAATTGCTGCGGTTTAATCGACATCCTAACAGCTCCTCTCGGAGAACCAAACTCCTAAAGCTATTATATTGGGAAGAAGAGAATGTATGAAAAAACGCCCAGAAGACTCGTTCTGAACGTTAAATGGAACTGCGATTATTTATTAGAATATGGTTTAGCTTGGTAAAAGTAATTGGGTTTTACAATATCATTTTTGTAAGTCTTATGAAAAATATGTGTCGTTGCAGGGCTCATAGGAGGTATTAGCCAAGCCCAGTTACCTGTAACATTCCTGCCACTCTCTGATTCTTTCTCTTCAAATTTTTTGAACTGTTGAGCTGCCGTATGATGATCTACGATACTAACACCATCTTCTCGGAATGAATGCAATACAGCGATGTTTAGCTCAACAAGTGCTTTATCTTTCCAAAGAGAAATTGAGCTTTTTGTATCTAGACCCATGCACGATGCAATCTTTGGAAGCATGTTGTATCGCTCTTCATCAGCTAGATTTCGAGCACCGATTTCAGTACCCATATACCAGCCATTAAATGGAGCTGCCGTGTAGCGAAGTCCGCCAATCTCTAAAGCCATGTCAGATATAAAAGGTACACCATACCATTTTAGATCTAGATCTTGAAACCAATCAAACTCAGGGTGACGAATCTCTACTTCTAAAGTTGAAGATTTTGGAAGTTCAAATAACTTAGGAAGATTATCGTTTACTTGAATTACAATAGGCAAGATATCAAAATTTCCGTATTTGGGTTCCCAACCAAGCTCTATGCATTTTTCTGTAAATTCAATGGAAGAGGGATCTCCAATCATACCATTCTCCATTTGATAGCCCGCATATCGAATCAATTGATGATTCCATATGCGCACATGGTGTTTCTTTGTTTGCGGAGGTAAGATGGTTATCGTTGGACGAATTCGTCCATGGTTAGTCGCATATTTCATGTGATCTATGATTGCCATAAAGATTTCTTCTTCTGTTTCAACATGTCGCCGGTCGAACGTATGCATCTGGTCCCAAAATAATCTCCCAATACACCGATTGCTGTTGCGCCACGCTACTTTCGCACCATAATCGATCTCAAAAGATAAGTGTTTATATGTACCATCTATTTGAATTTCTTTTGTGATTTCGGAAATTCGATCATCAATCTCACTCTGTGTTTTATTTAATTCCTGATAGCAGGAAGTGATGAACTCTGCTGCTTCTTGTAAAAGATTCATTTCCAAAGTAAAGCCCCCAACAAAAATAAGTGTATTATTATAATAGCCTAGTTTACAAAGAAATACCGCTTGTAAGTGTTACAAAAATAGAACATGAAGGAGGTGTGTTGATGGGAATGAGAGCTCCTTACCAGGTTTTGGTTATTCCCTTTGTTTTGAAAGAACATGGTATCGAATATTGCATTTTTAAGCGTTCAGATATGGGTTACTGGCAAGCTGTTGCGGGTGGCGGGGAAATGGGTGAGACCCCAGAACAGTCAGCCAGGAGAGAAGTCTTTGAAGAAACAGGTCTAGGTGAAGATTGCCGGTTAATCCGATTAGATTCGATAACTTCTTTACCAGTCGTACATGTAGTAGGTCATTTTCTTTGGGGAGAAAAAATGTTCGTTATACCGGAGTACGCATTTGGTTTAGAAGTCTATGATCAGAAATTGAATCTATCGAAAGAGCACACTGCTTACAAATGGGCTAGCTATGAAGAAGCCGTCTCGGCTTTAAAATGGGATAGCAACAAAACAGCACTATGGGAACTACATACAAGATTAAACAGTATAAACAGCCTAAAGGAAAATTATGATAAACTATGAAAATTAAAGGAGGTAAAAAGAATGACTCGGACAGGTTGTTTAATTTGTGAACGGATTGAGATGATTCAAAATGGAACAAATCCATATTTTGTAGCAGAGTTAGAGACAGGTTTCGTCGTGATTGGAGATCATCAATATTTTAGAGGATATACGCTATTTCTTTCAAAACAACATAAGACAGAACTGCATTTTTTAGAATCAGAAGTGAAGAAGACCTTCTTACATGAGATGAGTATAGTAGCTGAAGCGGTTTATAACGCATTTAACGCTGAAAAATTAAACTATGAATTATTAGGAAATGGTGATTCTCATCTTCACTGGCATTTGTTTCCACGAAGAGAAAATGACTCACCCGTTAAAGGTCCTGTATGGTGGGTAGATAGGGAGGAGATGTTCTCAGACAATATAAGACCTTCTCAAGATGAGTTGGAAGAAATGAAGAACAGTTTGTATGGGGAACTAAATAAATTGATTTCTGTGACAATTCGTTAAAGAAAGGAAATGAATGAGATGAGTGACCATCCTATAATTGAAACGAACCGTTTGTTCTTAAGAAAGGTAACTCATGAAGATGCGAGGGATATGTTTTCTTATTTATCGGACTCTGAAGTTGTAAAACATATGGGCCTCGAACCTTATCAAACGGTTGAAGCGGTCTATGAAGAAATAGAGTGGTATCATTCTATCTTAAAAGAACAAACAGGGATTCGATGGGGAATCACATTAAAGAATACCGATAGAGTAATCGGAAGTTGTGGATTTCTGAATAGAAATGCTAAGCACTTTCGCACAGAAGTAGGATTTGAATTGAATAAAGAATATTGGGGAAAAGGTGTTGCTCGAGAAGCGTTAGAAGCAGTTGTAATATATGGATTTGAACAAATGAAATTGGAACGAATCGAAGCGCTAATAGAGCCCGATAATATTTCATCACAGAGTCTAGTAGAGAGGGTTGGTTTTCTTAAAGAAGGATTGTTAAGACATTATGAATACACATGTGGCAAATTTGATGATCTATTCATCTATTCTTTACTAAAAGGTGACGACATATCTTTCAAATCCGAACATTAAACAAAAAATATAATTTAATGTTAAGTTTTATGTTGAAAATAAAAACTTTTATTGTTATATTATCAAAGTAACATACATAAAAACGAATTACTCGTATATGCTCGGTAATATGGTCTGAGTGTTTCTACCCGGTTCCCAATGAAAGAACTGGACTACGAGTTGAAGTATCAGGTTGAGTAGTTAGACTTTTTTTAGAATAAGTACATCAGCCATTAATTTAGCAATATTACATTGTTTAAAGATACTTTGACTCTGGTGGTCTAGAGGTAGAACATATCTACATTCTCTAGGCTATTTTTATTGAGTATATTGGAGTAATCCGTGACATCTGGAGGGTAATATTCAATGAAAAAATACGGATTATTAGCAATCGCAGCTGTTTTATTCTTATCCGCGTTAGCTGGATTTAATTTCAACCAAACAGCATCAGGAAAAGAAAAAGCAAAACGACCAATTATCATTCAAGGACCGATGCCTATTGAGGCTGAGAATTTTGCAAAACGCCTAAAGAATGTAAAAGAAGAAAAGTCTGGGAACTTTGTTTTTTATAAAGGGACACTAAATAATTATCCAGTTATCGTTACAAAGACAGGTAAGGGTATGGAAAATACCGCAGCCGCAACAGCTATTGCAATCGAAAAATATAAACCTGCAGCCATCATTAATCAAGGTACATCTGGAGGACATGATCCGAGCTTAAACGTTTTTGACATCGTTTTAGGAAAAAGAACGGTTAATCTTGGATCTTTAAAGACGCCTCACAAAGAATCAAATGAAGGAATTCACCCTACATCATGGATTCCAATGGACCTCATGGCATCAGAAGGAAGTGCCGGTGAAGATCCGAATGCAGAAAAAGCACGCTATTTTGAAGGCGATGCAAAGCTTTTAAAAGCCGCTCATGCTGTAAAGAATAAGTATTCAAAAGGAAAAGTTGTAGAGGGTACGATCGGTTCTGCAGACGTTTGGAACAATGAAGTTGATCGTATCAAATGGTTCCATGAGAACTTTGGAACTTCTGTGGAAGAGATGGAAGGTGCATCAGCTGCACAAATTTCCAAAGCGTATGATGTTCCATTCCTCGGCATCCGCGTGCTTTCAAACAATAAGACAAATGGCGGTCAATATGATCCTACGACAGCAGCTGCAAATCAAGATTATGTATTCGAAGTGGTTAAGAAATATATCTCTATGAAAAAAGGTAAATAGCATAAGGAAAACCCCGCTAACCAAATTTAGCGGGGTTTATTTTTCTAATATGGCTTTATTAAATTTTTTCAACAGATGGCCAAACTGCTCTCGTTCTTCTTCCGTCCAATCATCTGTAAGCACTTCAAAACGTTCAAGCCGAACTTTTTTGTAGTCATTAAAATCTTCTGTCCCTGATTCTGTTAACTGTAGAAAGTAAGCTCGGCGGTCCACATGATCTGGAACTTTGTACACATAACCTTTTTTCTCAAGTGATGCAGCTTGTCGACTAACTGTAGATGTATCTAGCTGCAAGTTTTCAGCGAGCGTCTTCACACCAAGTGGCCCGTGAACAGACAATTGGTGTAAGAGAAGGTAGGCTGATCTGTCTAGATTTCCGATTTTGTTTTTGGATGTGATCGAAGTGACGCGCCTTACAAGGACAGCCATCTCAAGCTCGATCTTTTCAAGTATGGGATTTTTCATCGTAATTGCCACCTTTATATACAAAACTCTATCAACATGATAACCGATTCATATACATTTCAACAACAGAATCATGATTTGACAGCAAAGTAGTTGTACTATACAATTATATAGTTGTATTGTACAATAATTTTCAGTCATAGTAAAATTGAAAAGGAGATGTGAGAATGTCAACAAACACACAAAGTGTTGGCGGAGCCAAGGTTTCAGGAGTTTCACTTGATAATCAAAGTTTATTTCATCAGCCGATCTCCGTATGGGCTGTTTTTTTCGCTTGTATAACAGCTTTCATGGGAATGGGATTAGTCAATCCTGTTTTACCTTCAATCGCTGAAAATCTTCAAGCTTCCCATAGTGAAGTGACGTTACTATATACGAGTTATAATGCAGTAATGGCTTTTGCCATGCTTATAACAAGTACAGTTTCTTCTAGACTTGGAAATAAAGGTACATTATTGACTGGGGTATTTATTATAGCGACAGTATCTGCGCTAGGAGGTTTTGCTGATAACATCTGGACATTAGTGGGACTTCGCGCAGGTTGGGGACTAGGAAATGCACTATTTGTAGCAACGGCGCTAGCAGCGATCGTTTCTCTTTCAAGCAGTGGAACAGCTAAGGCGATTATTTTATATGAAGCAGCCGTAGGTTTAGGAATCTCAATCGGACCCTTACTTGGTGGGACGTTAGGTAGTATTTCATGGAGGTCTCCGTTTTTAGGAGTTTCAATTCTCATGATTCTTGCATTCATGATTCTATTGATTTTGATGCCTAAACCGAATGAGAAGTTAGCTGTGAAAAAGAAAAAAACACCACTATCCGCTCCGTTTAAAGCGATGAAACATCGTTCACTCTTAGTACTCGGAATCGTTGCGGCACTTTACAACATTGGTTTTTTTACGATCATGGCTTACGCACCATTTGTTCTTGGCTTACACCCGAAGGGATTAGGTTATGTGTTCTTAGGCTGGGGAACACTGCTAGCGATTACTTCTGTATTTATGGCACCAAAGCTTGAAAGAACGTTAGGAACGGTAAAATCAATGGCGATTATGCTTTTCTTGTTTGTAGCTGATCTTGTGATCATGGGTTTATTTACTTCAACTCAATGGGTGATTATTTCAGCGATCGTTTTTGCTGGAGCGATATTAGGCAATACAAATACCTTGATAACAACAGCTGTGATGGAGGCAGCACCTGTTGAACGGTCAACTGCATCAGCAGCGTATAGTTTTCTTCGATTTTTAGGAGCAGCAATATCTCCTTATATGGCGGCAAAACTTGCTGAGATCTTTAATCCACATCTACCGTTTTATGTAGCTGCAGCTTTCGTGTTTTTATCAATCATATTCATCGGTTGGAACTACAAACATCTAGCGCACGTAGATCGAATGGACACAGCGCATTAAATAACAGTAGTGAAAAAGCCTGCTCCAATAGTTGGAGCAGGCTTTTATGATTGTATTGGATGATGAATCCACGAGTTTTGATCCCGAATCCACAAGTTTGCACTGTTTATCCGCGAGTCTACAATCCTCGACACCGTTCGACTCTCACGGCCGTAGCCAAGCACTTACTGCTCTGTCAATATAATTGGACCATCCTTAGTAATTGCAAGTGTATGTTCATATTGAGCTGATAGCTTACCGTCAATGGTTCTAGCTGTCCAGCCATTGTTGTCCATCTTACTTTGCCAAGCACCTTCATTAATCATCGGTTCAATTGTAATAACCATACCTTCTTTCAGTTTCAAACCTTTTCCTGGTTCGCCGTAATGGGGAATCATAGGGTCTTCGTGAAGGGTAGGGCCGATGCCATGAGCTGTAAAATCACGTACTACAGAATAACCTTCTGCTTCAGCATAACTTTGGATGGCATGTCCAATATCACCTAGACGATTGCCAACGACTGCCTGCTAGATGCCTTTATATAAAGAGTTTTTGGTTACGTCAAGCAAACGTTGCTTGTCTGCCGAGATATCACCAACAGCATAGGTCCAAGCAGAATCGGCTAATCCGCCTTTTAGATTGACGACCATATCAATGGATACGATATCACCCTTTTTTAAAGGCTGTTTACGCGGAAACCCATGACAGATCTCGTCATTTATGGAGGCACATGTTGCGTATTGATAACCGTGAAATCCTTTTTGTTCAGGTGTTGCTCCATGTTCAGCTAAGAACGTTTCAACGAATTGATCAATTTCCATCGTTGTGATACCTGGTCTGATTCGTTTAGCGATTTCTTTGTGAACGGATGCTAGCAACTTTCCAGCATTGTGCATTAGATCAATTTCTCGAGCTGATTTTAAATGAATCATGTAAATCCCTTCTTTTCAAGTCAGATTTCTATTTCATTATTGTAATGGAAAATAATTAGAAAATGAAATATTGTGCTACAAATGAAAAAGGTTCGGAATAATACCGAACCATTTGTCTAATTTAATATAAAAATACCAACTAACGAGTAGACGATCACTGTTGAAAACAGAATTGTCATATGGATTAGAGAATAGATGAAGAGAAGCTTTGCCCATTTCTCAGAATCCTTGTTTTTCTTATAGCCATATATGCTCAACACGAGCCATCCAACATTCATAAGAAGTGCCACTAACGTTAAGCCTAGGCTTAATGGTAGGAACAAGAAGCTCGTTAAACTCAGTAACACAAGATAGATGTTGGTTTGTGTATACGTTCTTTTAACCCCTTTTACAACCGGAAGCATTGGTATTCGAGCCGCCTTATATTCATCATGTCGGCGAATGGCGATGGCATAGAAGTGAGGCATCTGCCAAATGACCTGGATGATGAACAGTGCTGCAATCGCAGGGTGTGCAAGAGTTCCAGTCATTGCTGCCCAACCAATAAGGGGAGGCATCGCACCTGAAATACTGCCTACTTCCGTGTTATAGATCGTTCTTCGTTTCGTCCACATCGTATAAGGAACGACATAAAAGAAAAGACCTAAGAAACCTAATAGTGCCGCAAGCGGTGTTGTGAAGGCAAGAGCGATAATACCAAGTATAGCCATAATGCCAGCGAGTGTAATAGCAAATTTCGTATCGATCTCACCTGTAACCGTAGGACGGCTTTTCGTTCTTTCCATGATCGCATCAATATCGCGGTCATATACATTATTTAACGTACCAGCAGCACCTATTACTAAAATTGTTCCGATCAATGCGAATACAACATCAAGTAACTTTGTGCCAGGATCGATATCGTACGTATATAATGCCAGCGTAAGTCCGGCAAACATAGGAACGAGGTTAGACTTAATAATTCCCGTTTTCACAGTTTGTGACAGAATCGCTGACCGTTTTTGTTTTTCTACTTTCAACGTTTTTTCCATACTATAAGACACCATCTTCACAATAATTCTCTCTCTATATTATCCATATAGTGTAACCTTAAATCCACTTCTATTAAAGCATTAAATGAATTCCCAGTTCAAATAATAGAACACCTTAAGACACTTTACACAAAGCTTTTGTGAACGTTCTGTGAGGTTTATGTGATAGAAATGTGATACAAACGCTTACGTAGCTTATAATCGCTCCGTTTCATTCCTTTGTTTTTTATTACCGATATATATAAAACGAAGTGCAATTAACATCAAAAGGATGGCGAGCATGCGTTCCCAAGTGAAGGGAACGGATAGTCCTCCAAATAATCCAAAATGGTCGATAACCATCCCAGCAGTAAGCTGTCCGATGACGGTTGCAATGTTAGTAGCGATGACTCCAATGCGTGGTACAGAAACTACTGTTAAAAATAAGTAACCAACTCCGAACCAAACGGCTGCAAGCTGCCACTTAGGCGCTTCAAAGACCTTTAAGATGTTACCTTCACCAAAGAAAAGAATAAGAATGGCTAATAGGAGTGCACCTGAAAAAAAGGTTAAAAACGCAGCTTCGTACGTACCGGATTTTCTGCTGAACGCTCCATTAATAGAAGATTGAGCACTAAGCAATATACCGCCTATGACTGAACCAAGAAGAATTAATATGTGCATGTTGTTATCCCTTCCTTCCTAAAAAATGAGCAGCAGTGAGATTGTCATGAGCGTTACTGCAATGAGTTTTTCTTTGTTAACGCGAGCTTTTGAACTTCCAAGCCAGCCTTTGTGCTCAATGAGTATGCTCATAGCCATTTGACCGATGATGACGGAAATCATAGCAATTCCTACGCCAACAATCGGTATAGCTATGATTAGGATTGTCAGATAGATGGTACCTAGGACACCACCAGAAAGTTCCCATTTAGGAGCTTGAAACGTATAAGCCAGTGAGCCTTTACCTAAGAACAGAACGACGATTCCTAGAATAATGGCACCAACAAAAAAGTTGTAAAAGCTGCTTTCTAATTTTCCGATCGTTTTGCCAAGTTCTCCATAGATCGCTCCTTCAACACTAAGGGATACTCCGGCAAGTAGTGCTAATAAATAAGTCCATATCTTCATAAACAAAACTCCTTCATATTCACATATTTAAAATTATCGATATAAAAACAAAAAAAGAAGAACCTATAATTCTTCTTTCAGATAGGTAGCTAACTCTTGTATGTTTTTTTCATTTCTACGATAGTACGTCCATTTGCCATGACGCTCTGATTCAAGCAAACCTGCTTTCTGCATCATCGATAAATATTGGGATACAGTAGATTGCGAAAGATTCGCTTTTTCCTGTATATCTCCCACACAGATACCGCCTTTCTCATTAATCGTTTTAGATAGATGAGCAGTAGGTTTATCAAAGTGTTGCTGAGGATCTTTGAGCCATTTCAGAATATCGAGGCGAATGTCGTTTGAAAGCGCCTTAAATACATCGATAGGATTGTTCATGAAAAACACTCTAATCGGTTTTTCTCGATATGTCAATTTGTAGACACTCGTGACAATTGGAAAAAAATGAAAAAAATTAGCTTTTTAAATCGTAATATTAAGTACAAAAAGTGGGAGGGAAGTAAAGATGGAATCTATTTTATCAATTCTGGTCCTCGTAACATTGATATTCTCTATTACATATGTCATACGTCAAAGGCGAAATCAGGGGATTTCAGGTTTGAGATCAGCTTTAACATCGATCTGTTTTGTTTGATTTCCTTGGGATATGGAGCTGGGGAGGATCGGTAATTCTTTTAGTGTTGGGTATTTACTTTACAAAATACTTAAGAAAAGTTGAACAAGTTTAAGTGTATTCATAATCACACTTGAAATTAAAACGTTCTTACTACTAGAAAAATATTGAAATAAGGTTTAAAGTCCTAATTTTGAAGGGTATTTGTAAAAGTAGAAAAAATATCCAATTAATTGTGATATAGTGCCTATATGAATATTTAATGTAAGGCGGTGAAATTTCATGGATGCTTATTTATCATCCCTATATAGTTTGTTAAGGATTAAAGAGGAACAGTTGGAACGCTTGATTAGATGTCAAAGTGAAATGCAACAACATCAACAAGCATTTCAAAATGACAGATACTTATGTTTAAATCCTGAATTATCTTGTGTAACTTGGACTGGGATGCTAGCAAATCAATTTCAGGATACTCGAGAAAATAGGATGTTGATAGAGTACGAAGATATAGAAAATAATCAATTTGAATCTGTTTTTAGTGTGATTAGTAATAAGATTATGGATATTCAATCTGAGATTAAATCTATTCAGGACTCTATTTCTGCTGCTAAACAAGCTAGTTTAAAAAGTTAACGTTTTCTTAAGGAGTGATTAACTTGGGTGAAATCAGAATTAAGTATAGTGATGTTGAAGAGTCTTTGTCCAAAATCCAATCTGCTGTTCAATCATTAAAGCCAAATATACCTAAATCTTTAGGAGAAGGTAATATTTTAGAATCAATAGACAAATTAAATAGCTTAAATCAAATTCTTCAACAAACTTTAGTGACTTATCAACAATTAACAGCAAAAAATATAGAAGGTACTCATAAGTCTGTAAAAATGATGCAAGAGACCGATGAGGGACTAGTAACAACTATGATACAAAGGTAAGGAGGAAATGGAAATTAATGAAAACGCTTGATGCTGACTCCCTTTACAATGGGGTACATGAGTTAAATCTAATCTTATCTAGTTTTACAGATCAGTTAAGACAAATTCAATCTTCAATTAATGAACTTGTTTCTTTAGAAGATTCTCTAAAAGGAAAAGGAGGTACCTCAATAAGAGCCTTCTTTCAAGATTGTCATGAGCCATTTCTTACCTTTTGTATTTCATGTTTAACGAACTACGGAAACACATTAAAGAATATTGAAAGTGCGTTAAAATCTCTAGATGCTTCACCCAATGCATTTATCAGGCAAAGTTTTTTAGAAAATGAGTTAACAAACGGTTTGCGAAAAGTGAAAGAAAATACAATTGAATTAACTCAAGATGCCAATCAAAGCATGCAAAATGTAAGTGATATCGTCTTTCTTCCTAGGCTAAATGAATTAGAGTTTGTGAATCAAGTAGAAGAGGCTAACAGATCATCTATTCAAACAATAGAGAAATTAGTAGAGTTTGACTTAATGCAAACTAATGCTCTTAGTTCTATTGAACAACAGATACTTAAAATGAACCAATTTATTGAACAAATTCAATCAATGTTTCAAAGCGGTGAACTAAGTCTAGCTAGTTATAAACCAGGTCAATTGTGGAACCAGAGTAAATCTGAAGTAAGGAATGGAAATTCAGAATCTAAAGAGTCAAAGCTTAAAAATCCAGTAAAAGAGAAAGAATTAGAGTGGTGGGAAAAGGAACTACCTGGTGATGACCCAAGGGCAGTTCTTGATTTATCAGCTCCTGTAAATTCCGCAGGTAATGCGTTTGGAACTCTAACAGAAGGAGCAGCGTTTGCGAAGTCTGCTTATAATACTCAAGTAAAAGGGTTCAGGATTTCAAAATATAATGATAATTTTCATGTAAAAAATGGAAAAGTAGAGAATATTAAAGGTAAAAAATATCATAAAAATTGGATTGATTCACAAATAAAAAGAGGAAATACACCTGAGATAGCTAAACATGTTAAGCCAGGATCTATAGTAAAAAGCACTATGAAGGGTGGACTTTCATGGTTAGGAGTCGGTATAACTACTACTGAAAATGCATATCAAAATATAAAGAACGAAGAATCAACATCTAAAATTGTAGGCGATGCTGGTGTAGATGTAGGTCTTGGTGCAGTATCACTGGGCACAGGAGCAGTTTTTGTTTCTGCAGTGGTTGCTTCTGGTGGAACGGTACTTGTGGCTGCAGCTGCTGGTCTAATAATTTCATCGGCTATAACTTTTGCGTTTGAAGGAATAAAAACAGGAAAAGATAAAAAAAGTGCTTCTGATAAAATAAAAGATGGAGTCCAAAAAGGCGTCAAAACAATTGCTGGTTGGTTCAAATAAATTATTAGGTGGTTTTGGGGTTGAAACTTGATGAAAACATTAAATTTAGAAATTTACCTGATGCATTCAAAGAACATTTAACATTCTTTGCATCATTTCAAATAAAACAAATAATAGGGGCATTCACGTTTATTGGGCTTGATTTAGTTATTATTATGCCCTTACTTTTCCCGTATATTGAGGAGGTGTTATTTGTAACCCTTCCCTTAATTCTCCTTATTAATGTTTGGGCAATACGGTTATTAATCAAAAAAACATCTGAAACTGAATTTGAGAGTTTGCTATATCTAGGATTTTTAGGTGCTGTAGGATCGTTTTGCTATTTCGTTCTAACCCAAAAAATGAGTTATTGGTTATTAAATATTAATACTCCTTTATATTACGTAATTTCATTTGTTTCATATGTTTTATTAATTCTCGTTTTCATTTATCAAAAAAATAAAAAGTTCTCCACTATTCAAATGGATGTTAAAAAGAATAAAAACAGTTTGATCAGGAAGAAAGTACTAAATTGGTCAGTGCCAGCTGGATATATAATTGTTCATATTCTACTGAACCAATCATCTGTTTTGCTTCATACTTATATGGTAATTATGTACTCAGGGCTTTTGATATTTTTTACAGATATTTCAGTGAAGTTTTTCCATAGATACTTGTTTATGAAGTCTAATTTACACTTAGTGAAGTTGTCAAAGCTAAAGACTTCAAAATTTAATGCAAAAAAGATTTGATATTAAACCTCAATTTTACCTTCACATATAATTTCGTAATTTATGAATTTAGTGGCATAGCCTAGATAGATTTAATAGCAAAGGAGATAAGTTAATGAAACTACAAAACCTTTTACCTAACGGATCAATAGTATTACTTAAAGGTGGAAATAAAAAATTAATGATTTACGGCAGAAAACAACTAGTAGTTGATGAACAAGAAGTTCAATATGATTATATTTCGGTTCCTTTTCCTGAGGGACACATCAATGAAGAACATACATATGTTTTTAACCATTCAGATATTGAAGTGATTATCTTTAGAGGATATGAGAACAAAGAGGAACAAGAATTTCAATTAGTATTAAACTCAGTAAATTAATAGTAGATAATACTAGAATTAGATCATTCATGTATTTGAATGATCTTTTATTATTTATATGGGGAACTATTTCTTTATGAAAACTGACATTGGTTTAGTGAAAATAAAAGAAAGGCGACCTTTTAATGAGAAAACATATGGATATCGCATCAATATTTATACTTTTATCCACTTTACTTATTTTGCAATTCATTATTGAAAACCATAGCTGGGTTTATCATTCTACTAATTGGGGTTGTATTAGTGTTGTTTACGGCTTTAGTTAGTATGAAAGGATTCTGGCGTACTGCTGCATTCAGCGGTATAGGCTTGTTCTTTACTACCTTTATTTTTGGTGTGCTATCTTTCAACGGAGTAATATAGACCTTTCTTTTATATCGTATAATAAGATATAATCTTAATTAACGATAAAAAGAGAGGTGTTTTCATGCTTTGTTCGTCAAAGTTAAATCAATATTGGACAGACATCTACTTTCATTTGCACTACACGCATGGTGAGAAGATAACTCATCAGATGGTACGAATTCTGCAGTTAATTGATAAAAATGAGAAGGTATTTGTGAATGATATTGCGACTTATCTCGATATCTCTCACAATACGGCTTCTGAGCATGTGAAGCGGATGATTCATAAGAATTACATAGAAAAGAAACGTGATCAGGAAGATGAACGAAAAGTTATTCTTCAGTTAACGGATATTGGAAAAACGGTACTTCACGAGAATACGAGTCTAGATGAAGAAAAGTTGAATCATATTTTCAGTCAAATGGATGAAGTAGAAAAAGAGTTAATCAAGAATGCCTTTAAATTGCTAAGTGAGCGGTCGAAATCATGTATGTAATTATGAAAATACTAATCTCTGCAGGAGTTATTGCAGCAGTTACCGAAATTGCTAGGAGGTTTCCTAGCTTTGGCGGAATCGTGGCTGCTCTTCCACTTGTCAGTTTATTAAGCATTATCTGGCTTTATGTACAAGGAGAGCCAGCCAAAACGTTAAGCAAATTTGCTCTTGGCGTTTTATGGGGATTTCCGGCGACTTCCGTTTTATTAGTGATTGTTTATATTTCTTTAAAGCACTCCTTCTCATTAATCACCTGTTTAGGTTTAGGTATCAGCGGTTGGTTACTATTTATCTTGCTTCAAGAGGTAGCTATAAAATTCATAAAAACGATCATCTGATTACTAAAATTAATTCTCGTCAAAGAGGTGAAAGTATGCAAAATACAAGTCTCCCCACTAGATTAGGAAAACCCGCTGAAAGAGCTTTGACATCCGCAGGCATATCTTCAATCGAGCAACTAACAGATTGGAGGGAATCAGATCTTAAGAAATTACACGGAATAGGTCCGAAAGCGATGGGACAGCTCCTAACTGCACTTCAAGAAAGAGGACTGTCGTTTAAAGACTAACATCCTTATTTATGAAAGGTGATAGAAAGATGATTCAGCAACTTAACGGTCAAGAAATTGAAATTAGAGGCAAAAAATTATATGTAGAACGGTACGGTGATGTTGATAAACCAGCCATCCTTTATCTTCATGGTGGTCCTGGGGAAGGGTGTCACGATTTTTCCTTCCATCAAACTGATAGATTAGGGAAGCACTTCAATCTTGTTTTATTAGACCAAAGAGGAGTTTGTCGTTCGGAAAACATCGAGAAAGATGAACCCTTCGCATTTCAAGATTTGATTGATGACTGTGAAGCTCTTAGAGAATATTTACATATACAAAAGTGGTCACTCATCGGTCATTCATTTGGCGGCTTTTTAGCACTAGCTTATGTTAGACAGCATCCTGATTCTATCGAAAAAGTGATTTTCGAGGGACCAACTTTTGATTTTGAACTGACATCTCGAAGTCTTATTAAAAAGACTGCGCATTTATTAAAAAAGTACGGCAAACATGAACTATACGAGAAAGGACTGTTGCTAGCTGAGGGGAATCATCCGATACGCGAACTAACAGAAGAATATATGAAGTTGAGTGATGAGTTAGGTGAGAAGCGTATGGAGATCTACCGCCATAATCATGATAATCCAACTGATTATTACTCCTTTTATTCTGAGGAAGAATGGGACGAATTCTATGACCGTTCAGAGCACCATTACAATTTGTTAAGAGAAGAAAGCAAGATTTTTGATTCCTTGCTAGATGACATTAAATATGTTAAGAATCCAATGTTATTACTTGTTGGAAAATATGATGCATGTACGTGTGAAAAACATTTTGAGGTGTTCGAGCGAGATGCTATTAACGGAGAAATCTTTATCTTTGAAGAAAGTGGTCACACTCCTCATTACGAGGAATCAGAGAAGTTTAAGCAAGTTGTCATAGAATATCTGCAGCCTTAATTAAAGGAAGACCATGTTTTTTATGTGGTCTTCCTTTTTCAATTTTATCTTATAGACCACTCTTTTGTTTTGTATAAGTTTTCAATGATGTTTTGTGGAAGATGTAATTTTAATTCTTCTTGTGTTACCCACATATAGGCAGAATGTTCTTCTGATAGCTGAACTTCGTAAGTGTCAGCTTGACATAAATAGGTTAGTAATACTACTTTTCGAGAGGGTTTAGTATAAAAAGTCGCTGCATAAAGAATGTGATCCACTGAAACGTCAAGTCGTGTCTCTTCATTTATTTCACGAATTAATGCCTGCTCGATCTCCTCTTCAAACTCTATCTTTCCACCAGGGCATTCCCAAGTACCGGCCTCAATTTCTTCTTCATCTGAACGTTTTACTATTAAATATTGATTTTGGTACAGAATTAATCCTTTTACCACAACATGTATTTCATTTACCACGTTCATATTTTCTCCCCACAGTATATAGAATTATTTTCCTTTTTATAGTAGCATAGGATAAACAATTTTTAATCGTTAGAGGTGAAGCAATGAAACTTGTATTATTATTTGGTCCGCAAGCGGTTGGGAAGATGACTGTAGGACATGAGTTAGAGAAGGTCACAAAGTTAAAGCTCTTCCATAACCACATGACGATCGATCTTGTTACGCCTTTTTTTGAATATGGTTCTGAGGATGGGCGTAGACTGGTACACTTATTTCGTTCAGAGATCTTTCAGGCATTTGCGAAGAGCGATCAATATGGAATGATTTTTACATATGTTTGGGCGTTCAATTATAAGGAAGATTGGGAGTTTGTTGAAAGTATTTGTCAGGTATTTGAAAAGGAGGGAGCAGAGATCTATTTTGTAGAACTTGAATCTGAATTAGAGACAAGGCTACAGAGAAACATTACTCCCCATAGGCTGGACCATAAACCTTCTAAAAGAAATATTAAGTGGTCGGAAAATGACGTAAAGACATCGATGGAAATGTACCGCATGAACTCTAATGAGGGAGAGATAAAAAGAGAAAATTATCTTCGAATCAACAATGAAAATCTAAATCCAGATGAAGTAGCTGCTCAAATTAAACATACATTTAACTTATAAAAAAGGACCACGCAGGTCCTTTTTTGATGCTTATACGTGAAAATCTGGTGCTTTGTCTGCCACAAGGTTTAATAGGATACCGTGTTCCAAATACGCTTTTAGCCCGCACAATACCATTGTATATCCGCCCATTGCATCTATAGCGTGGTTTAGTACCTGATCAGCATTTCCTGTAAACCCAGCATTTGTGATGTTAACCATAGTTTCATTATTGTTGCGAGAAGTAAATGTCCACTCCACTGTTGTTCCATTGGAGGATTGAATCAAGATGCGTTTATTTATTTCTAATTCTTTAACTAAAATCTCGTCAGAAACTCCGTACATTTCCCATTCCCACAATACTTTTTTCCCTTCTGATAGTCTCCCACTGCTTTTAGTGAACCAGAATTTTGTAGTGATGTCAGGCTCAATAAAAGCTTCAAAAACGATGTTAACCGGCTTCCTAATAAGCATTTCTGTACGTACGAGAGGATTCGTGTTAATAGGTTTATTCATATTTTCTCCTTTTCATTGTACGTTTTCTGTAAGTTATATATTTCATTTTATTATAGAAGGATTATTCACTAGGAACAACGCTTCTATAGAATTATTTACAATGTTTAACAACAATAATAAGATGCTATATGTATATTTTTTGAAATTAGGGTGGATAAATCATCAGCATTGTTATATAGTGTGTATATAGATATAAACACTATAACAGTCACTAGAAGGTGGATGATGATTATGAACCATTGGCAACAGGCATTTTGGCTCTCGAAATTCGAATTAACTCATTCAAAGAAAAGTATCTTAACTTTACTGTTCCTATTAGTAGCCTATTCATTTTTTTTAACGGTTTCAATTTCTTCTTACATAGAAGAACACTTTATGCTGTATGATATCTTCTTTTTGCTTACATTTGGGGTTGCAGTTATGTGGGCTAAACCGAAAGAGTATCAATACCAAAAACTTTCTGATAATTTATGGGCGCAGCCGTTTACCGTTTTTCTTAACCAGCTTCCAATCCCTAAAGAGATTGTGGTAAAAAGCCGCTTTCTTATTTATTTTATCTACTCAGTTCCGTTTCATTTATTGGTTTTAATAGTCATGTATAGCCTTGCTCCTGAATTGCGCCAAACTTTGGCACCGATGGAGTATATAGCGTTTTCTCTCATCTGGCTTAGCTTTGGAATTTGTTATGGAAGTGTTTATCCGGCTAGTGATTCCGGAGATAAAGTCACGAATGTAAAGATGGTCTTCTATGCAGTTGTTTTATTGGGAAGTTTCACATTATTATTATTCGCTGTTCCTTATCTCTCGAGTCATGGATTGGTTGGACTTACTATTGTAATCGCTAGTAAATGGCCGATTGTTACATCTGTTGTTTCCATTTTTGCAGCCTGTGCGAGTGTTGCATTTTGGATGAGATATATGAAGAATCACATGAATAAATTGGATTATTTTCAGTAAAGAAGGGAGGAAGCATCTATATGGAACTTCCTATAAAGCTTTCCAGAGATTCAAGGGTTCCCATCTACCATCAGATAGAAGGACAAATTAAAGCACTCATTGTTAGTGGTAAGTTACCAGCAGGTTCACCTCTTCCTTCCATTCGAGCACTTTCAAAAGATTTAGAGATCAGTGTTATAACTACTCGGCGGGCTTATCAAGATTTAGAGTACGGTGGCTTTATCAAAACAACGCAAGGGAAGGGAACTTTCGTTGCTGAAGTGGAGGTAAAAAAGATGGAGAAGTTAGCAATATCATCTGTATCTGAAGCGATTGAAAAAGGTGTAGAGACCGCTCTTCGACACAATTACTCAGTGGATGAAATTCGATCTGTGTTTGAAGAAGTACTAGCAAGACTTAAAGATAACGATCGAGGTGGAAGTGAATGAAGCTTTGTACACAAATTGAAAGAGTTGAGAAAACAGTAGATGATTTCACAGTTGGCCCAGTAGATCTAGATATAGAACTCGGTACAATTACAGCACTCATTGGAAACAATGGTGCAGGGAAAAGCACACTCATCAAAATGATGATGAATCTTGTGAAACCGGACAACGGTCAATTGTTGCATTTTGGAGCTAGTGTAAAGTCCAGTGATCAGTGGAAACAGGAGGTTGCCTATCAACCACAATCTGTTCTAGGTTGTGACTTATTAACTGGAAGACAACTAAGAGATTTGATGGCACCTTGGTATTCAAACTGGGATGAAGAAATGTTTATGAGTCTTGTAAGGACGTTTGAAATTGATCTCAATAAACGCTTTGGAAAAATGTCTAAAGGTATGCAGCAAAAACTTAACATCGTTTTAGCTCTCTCTAAGAACACGAAACTTTTAATCTTAGACGAACCTACTGCCAATATGGATATTCCTTCAAAACAAAAGTTAATGAACATTCTTGTAGATTGGATGGAGAGAGACGAGAGAGCGATCGTTATCGCCACCCACCAAGTAGAAGATATTAAGAAATTAGCAGATTATATCGTGATCATGAACGATGGCAAAGTTTTAGGTAAATACGAAAAAGAAGAACTAGTTTACCGATACAAGCGTTATTGGTTTGAAGATGGGTTAGGCATTGAAAAAATTCCTGGTGAGATCGACCGTTTGAACGATCGTCTGCTCATTTCTAACGATGTGAAACAAACAGACACATTCTTGAAGAAAAATGAAATAAAAATTATGCAATCAGAGATTTTAGAAGTAGAAGAAATTATTACGTACATGCTAATGGGGAGGTAAGAGACGATGAATGAACGCATTTTGAAAGTAGAGCGATTAGGAAAATCGTTTAAAGATAAGAGGATAATTTCGAATATCTCTTTTGAAGTACATCGTGGTGAGATCATGGGGATTCTTGGACCGAATGGTGCTGGGAAATCTACAACAATCCGTAACATTATGGGCATTATGTATCCAGACGAAGGATCCATTCATTTTCATGGGAATACAGAGATTCCTCGTCATAAAATTGGCTATCTACCTGAGGAGAGAGGTTTGTATAAAAACGTAAACGTGATGGATATCTTGCTTTATTTTGCTGAACTTAAAGACTATCCACAAAAGAAGGCGAAGAAACGTGCTCTGGAGTATTTAGAGAAATTCGGACTTGCCGGTAAAGAGAACACAAAGGTTGAAGAGCTGTCCAAAGGGATGGGGCAAAAAGTTCAATTGATCGCGGCGATTATCCACGAACCAGAACTGCTAATTCTAGATGAACCATTTTCAGGTCTTGATCCTGTAAGCCAAGAGGTATTTAAAGAAGAAATTAAAGAACTTGCAGCCAATGGAACAGCAATTCTCCTTTCATCTCATCAGATGAACATGGTGGAAGAATTATGTGATCGATTATTTATGATCCATCGAGGCAAAAAAGTGATCTATGGTGCAATGGAAGATGTAAAGAGGGAATACGCAAACTTCAAATGTACGATTATTGGTGACAACCCTGAAGAACTGTTGCGTAATATCCCATCTGTTCATCGCATTGAGAGTAAAGAGGATCGAACGATTCTTTATTTAGAGCAAGATGTTCACATTCCAACCTGGCTTAGAGAGTTGCCAATAGAATTGAATGTATATGAATTAATAATCGATCGTGTATCTTTGCATGAGATTTTTATTGATATCGCTTCTGATAAAAACATGATTGTGAAAGAAGGTGTGAAGTATGCGTAACAGCTGGAAAGTTGCAAAGTGGGAACTTAAGCGGAACATGAAAAATAAATCTTTTATCATATCACTTCTCTTGACACCGCTTCTATTTATCGTGTTCGCTAGTTTTCCGACACTCCTTGAAAAGCTGGAAGGAGAACCTGATTCAGAGACCGTAACAGTTTATGTGAAAGATGAACTGAACCTTTTTGATGAAGTTAATGGGTTGGTCAAATCCCAAGATTTATCTTGGAAGATGGAAGAAGTGACAGATGATTCAAAAAAGATTCTTAAAAAGATAGAATCATCCGAAAACCAAGCTTATGTGGCATTGACAGATAATGCGGTAAAAACAGGAGAAGTGAAAGTTTTCACAAGTAATGAGATGCCTGACACCTTTTCAAGTGAGGTCCAATTTCTACAAACGCCACTGCGTCAGGTGAAATATGATCAGCTAAACCTTTCTCCAGACGTCGTTCAATCTATAACAAAAGGGATAGAGATTAAGTCAGAAGAAGCTTCAACACAAACTGGTTCAGGCTCTCTGAATCCTTCAGATAAAAAGAGTGCTGATGACAGCTCAATGGAACGCATAATCCCAGGCGCATTTGCTGGTATCGTCCTTTTTTCAATCGTTATGACAGGTATGATGATCTTCCAGAGTGCCTCTCAAGAAAAGAAGGAAAAAGTTGCAGAGATCGTATTATCTTCCGTAACACCAGGAGACTTAATGCAAGGGAAGATTATCGGTTATTTCATATTAGGGCTTGTTCAAGTAGGAACTTGGTTATTACTCGTTGTTCCGATTGCAGCATGGAGATATGAGCTACCAATCGTAGAATATCTCTTTGTACCTGAACTATTGCTATTGCTAGCGATCTCTATTGCAGGTTACTTGATGTTTGCTGCTATTTTCGTTGGTATTGGTGCAACGGTTGAAGACATGACAGCTACAAGCAATTTTCAAGGAATCGTCATGATGCTGCCGTTTCTTCCACTCATATTTATCGGTCCTATCTTGGCAAACCCGAGCGGTATCATCGCCCAAGTTGCCACATATTTCCCACTTACATCTCCAAGCATCCTTATCCTTCGCCTTTCCTTATTGGACGAATGGCCGTGGGTTGAGATCATTATTGCATTAGTTATCTTGTTAGCTAGTATTTGGCTGTTGATGAAATTAGCAGGAAAGGTATTTAAAACAGGGATTTTACTTTATGGAAAAAATGCAACACCAAGTGAAATCTGGAAGTGGCTGCGTTACTAGATAAATAGTATAAAGAAAACTCCTCTTCTGATCGTTTTATTAACAAGAAGGGGAGTTTTTTATTATACTTCTTATTTATCTTCCCAGTTAAGAGGAGGCTTGTTTAATTGTGGCTTGTATCCCAATTCTTTTGACGCAGCAACAATGAACTCTTTTCTAAAGAAGAAGCTTCTGTGGTAAACGATTTTGTTATTTTCGACTTCTTGGTATTGAATATCGTGCACACAAAGATCTTGATCAGACTCAGCTAATACGACAATGACATGTTTACCCCATAGCTCACATTCAATAGCATGATGTCCTGGTAACCCATATGCAAGTGAGCCGTTTTTGATTTCGTTTTTATTAACTTCTAAAAATCCTAATGACGCTTCATAATGTGCTTGGTCACTGATTAGCGAAAGCATTCCGTCAAGATCACCATGATTAAATGCATTTAAATAAGCTTTGATAACCTTTGATTTTTGATGGGAAACACCATGCTTCGGTTTAATAGTTTGATGTTTAGTGGTTTGTAATTTATGTTTTATTCTTCGTACCGAGGCATATACAGCACCGGGTGTAGTTCTTACGATACTAGCTACTTCATCTGCATGAAAACGGAAAATTTCAAGAAGAAGAAACACGGCTGTTTGTCGTGGGGTGAAAAGGTCATTTAACTGTAGAAGAGCTTCTTCTAGCTCCAGATTATCCGAGAATTCTTCAAATGCTTCATTTTCTTCCGATAGAACTCCAAGTGTTCGTTTTTCTTTTCTGCACTGGTCAATCCATGTATTTGTTGCAATGCGAAATATATATGATTTTAGGTTGGTAGGATGCCATCTTGTATAAAGTCCACCTAGTACTTTAAGCATCGTTTCTTGATACAAATCCTCACCATCCCAAGGTGAACCCGTAAGGTATCTGCAATAGTTCCATAATCCATCACTAAAATCGCGGATTTCTTCTTCAAACTTTTGTCGTAAGTCGTTTGCTTGCCCCTGAAGCGTATGCGTTGTTAGATGATCCAATTTTCAAAACTCCCTTCATTTTCCTGTTCACTATGTACAACGATTATTCTACTGAAAATTATACGCTTTTATCGAATCTTTTTTTAAAATTTAGTATTTAAATGTGTTATTGTGTAGTTGGATAAAAGTTACATTTTTAAAGTGTAAAGGAGTAAGCTGCATGCAAAAAGTAGTAAGATCATTAAAGACCGTTGAATCCGATCAAGTAGGCATAATCATCTATTCAACTAAACAGCAAGAAGTTGTATGTTCATTTAATTCTAACTTGATCGTTCCCCTAGCTTCAGCCTCAAAAATAGTTATTGGATATTGCGTAACAAGATGGGTCGAAAAGGGATTGTTTCATTGGAACGACTTAATTAAGGATTTTCAACTGGATAAAGAGGAGAAAAGCGCCGTATTATTCCCACATTTTCAAGGGAGAATGTCTTTATCTTTAGGAAATCTCGTTGAAGTGATGATCGCATGTCACGATAGTAAAGCTGCTGATAGCGTTGTGAAGTTTTGTGGAGGGTGGGAGAAGGTAAATACAGAGCTAAGGAGAGAGTACAATCACATGAATCTCACTCCAAATCCCCGCGATCTTGAAAATAGCGGAGAAATCGGTGAAGTGCTTCATATATTGAAAGCGATATATAAAGGGTATCATGCTGAATCCCAATTGTGGTTACCAGTAATGAATGGTCTAGTTCGCCCTCAAGATCACCTTGACGGAATACCAAACCATATGTTGAATCACATGAGCGGAGGTTAGAGAACTTAGTGGTGGATATAGGGATCTTAGGAGAATTTCATCAACATCCCGTGCTCTATGTTCTAGGAGCCAATGATATACCGAGTCGTTATACAAACACCTTATCTGACGAAAGAATAGTAGAATCTATGAAGTTGTTGTACCACGAATACACCAAACAAAGAAAAGAACAGATGACATAGGAGTGATGTGATGAATTACATTTATTAAACAAATACAAGGTGTTCATGGAGACGCAGCTAGTGCATGGCTTAATAATTTTGATGAATTAGTGGCTGACTGCGAAAAGCAGTATGATTTAAACATAAAACACCCCTTTGACCTTTCATACAATTTTGTTGCTCCGGCTAAAAGGAGTGATGGAAGTGAAGTGGTTTTGAAAGTGGTGGTTGATCAGAAAGAATTCGAAGCCGAGCTACTTGCACTTCAGCTTTTATCAGGTGAAAGTACAGTTAAAGTGTTAGCGTTCGAGAGGGAACGAGGCACTATGATTTTTGAACGAATACAGCCAGGACAAACTTTAGCAGAAATAGAAGATGATGATGAGGCTACTTTGATTGCAGCCAATGTGATGAAGAAGTTAATGATTCCTGCCCCAGTTGATTCTAATCTTTTGACTGTTCTTGATCGTGAAAATAGTTTGAAACGAATCTATCAAAATTACAACAATTATCAACCTATTTCAAAAGCAACCATAGAAGAGGCTTTATTCATTACTGAAAAATTAAACACTTCTATAGAAAAGCCATATTTACTTCATGGCGATCTTCACCACTACAATATACTAGCAAATGGAGATTCTTGGACTGTAATCGATCCAAAGGGTTTGATCGGAGACCGTGAATATGAGGTGGTTCAATATTTGCTGAATAAATTACCAAAATATCAAGTTGAAGAGATAACAGAAAAACGAGTGGATATTTTCGTGGATCTATTAAACTTGAATAAAGAACGAGTTTTATTACGGGCATATTCACATGCTGTGTTAGCAACTTGTTGGACAATTGAAGATGGTCATGTGCAGGAAAGCTTTTTAAATACCATTCAAGTCTTCAAAAGTTTAATGAGTAAATACATACAGAAAGACGCACTCCTATAGATTAAGAAGTGCGTTTTTGGTTTCAATCCACTCTGATAACGACGTTACCTTTCTTACGGCCAGTTTCAACATATTCATGAGCTTCTGAAATTTGGTCTAGTAAATAATAACGATCTATGACGGGTTTCATTTGACCTGATTCAATTCGTTCTTTTAAGAATTCTAGATCCTCTGTACGCTCTTTAGCCATACCCTGTCCATCAACTGTTACGAATTTACCGTTTGCTTTTAATGCATTTTGACACTTAGACATTGATATCTTGCCTACAGCATCAAAAATGATATCGTATTTTTTAACCGTATTTGTAAAATCCTCTTTTGTATAATCTACGACATGATCAGCTCCTAATGATTTGATCAGTTCTAGATTGGTTGGACCGCATACGGCCGTTACTTCCGTATCAAAATACTTGGCAAGTTGGACAGCAGCTGTTCCCACAGCTCCAGAGGCTCCATAGATCAGTACATTTTGTCCCTTATGAATCTTACCTTTTCTCAAAAAATGTAGAGCTGATGTTCCTCCAAAGGGAATGGAAGCGGCTTCTTCAAAAGTTACATTCTGTGGCTTATATGTGACTATCCCGTCTTCATGTAGACATGTGTATTCTGCATGTGCGCCAAATCGCATCCCTGTCATTGCATAGACCGCATCCCCTTTATTAAAACGTGTAACTTTCTTTCCGATTTCTTCTACAACACCTGCTAATTCAACACCTAAAATCGGTTTTCTCGGTTTTCTTATACCAAGAAATAATCGCATCGGCAGCCAATACAAAAGAGGACTCTTAAAGCCACGAACTCTAACGTCCCCAGTTGTTACTGTAGTAGCATGGATTTTAATGAGTATCTCGTTTTCTTTGGGAGATGGTTTTGAAACTTGTTGTAGGCTAAGTACTTGTGGCGTACCATACTTCAGACATAATACAGCTTTCATAGTGAGCCTCCTGTTTAATTCGTTTATATATCTTATGTTGATGATTGAATTAAAAGTGCTTTATAAGTTTGAAGATATAGGAAGGAAAAATAAGTTTTTTAAGGAATGAAATATGAATCATAGTTTATATGGAGGACAGCTTATGAATAGGCTAAAGAGTTTTTTCTTTAAACGGTCTAAGAACAACATCTGAGAGCTTTGTGGACTTATTGTGATCTTAACGATTATTCAATTTGTGGATTTTGAACGTATTTGGGATGAGCCCCTTTACTTTATCTTACTCATTTTAGGAAGTGGGACTTTGTGTCGAGTACTTGCTGATCTTATTGACAAGATTCTTGGAGATAAAAACATCGTTATAGGAAGCCGATATACGTTTCTTACGGTTTTTGTATTTGTATTCGTAGCGAATATTTTTGAAAATTAAATATGAAATTAACAATTTTAGATAGCTTTTATACTGCACTTGCTATTGTTTTCATACAATATCTGTTTGAACGAATGAAGTACAAAGGAACACCATTGAAACGAACTGGACGATTAATCATTGAAGTAATCATTTTTACGCTGATTCTGTTTTATGGAAGTAATATATTTAATTAGTGGGTGAAGAATTATGCCAGCATACGGAAAGTATCTACTTTATATCTTTGAACATAAATTGAATGTTTTTATAGAATGCTGGAAGTCAGGACTTTATGTTCAAGCGTTTACACATGATCTATCTAAGTTTCATCCAGCTGAGTTTTTTACATATGCTAAGAAGTTTTATTCAGATGAGAAGCCGAGTGAAGAGGAATGGCAATATGCCTGGCTTCATCATCAACATCACAATAAACATCATTGGAATTATTGGGTGGTCGATCAGCTTAAAAAAGAAGCGGTGCCGATTCCCCGAAAGTATGTACTTGAAATGATCTGTGATTACAAATCTTTCTCAAGAAGATGGGGAAGGAAACAATCAGGACCAACCATATCGGATCGTTTGATCGCCAATCTTCTAACTGATCGAGTCATTCTGCATCCGAGGACAAGGAAAGAGTGTGACCAAATAATTGAACAGATGGAATTAGTGAATGCTCAGAAGTCGATCTGAGTATTTTTTTTTGAAAAAAATAATTGTAAAATATTGCAACTTTTTCTATGGTTAAAACGTGGTTGATATGAAAGGGGGAGCGGTTGTGCAACTAGAGGATGTTTATGAACACTATATGAATGATCTTTACCGCTATTTGTATTCTCTTTCGAAGGATCACCATATTGCTGAAGATTTGGTGCAAGAAGCATTTTACCGAGCATATCTAACTTTGGCAGACTATGAGATCAACAACATTAAAGCTTGGTTGTTTAAAGTTGCGTACCATGCATTTATAGATCATCAAAGAAAGAATAAAAAAACGATTCTTACTGATGAGATTAAAGAAAATGTAGATAAGAGAGAAAATACACCGGAAAGTAAGATGTTAGAAAAGGAATCATTTTTATTATTAATGGAGGATTTAAAGTGTTTAAAAGAGATCGAAAAACAGGCTGTTCTGTTATGCGATTTGAATGAACTCAGTTATCAAGAAGCAGCTGAGATTTTAAATATAAAGCTGAACACATTAAAAAGTCATATTTCAAGAGGTCGAAAAAAACTAGTAGAACGCGTTAAGGAAAGGATGAACCTAGATGAGCGACGAGCATAAACAGGATCAAAATAATGACGAAAATCTATATAAAGCTTACATGATGAAAACGAAAAATGATATTCATACCTCACCTTCTCTTTCTGAAGAAGAACAAAGAGAAATCATTCGAGTGGGGTCGAATACAGCTCGAAATGCTACTGTCATGATAAGTCTAGCGATCTTACTGCTTATTCTACCCCTCATGACTTTAATCACTTATTTGTATTACGGTATTGGTGGTAAAGCTAACGCGATGATTGATGTAGTAGGAAAGACGATTTATGTAACTCAACCTAATGTCAGTCTAGAAGAGATGGAGATTGAGAGTGAAATCGGATTGTTTTCTATGAATGTGACCTTTGATACGTTTAAGCGTATTGGTAGTGAAGATTATCTAGCAGAGAAGGTGGATGTATATTTCGGATTAGATAAGCCAAAATTCCCTGAAAAAATATCTTTCTTAGAACAGCTACCTCCGATGGCTTATGGAATTGATGTGGTGAAGGATGGTCAGAAGATGTATCATCCCGATGTAATGATTCCATTTAATACAACTGAAGCAGAAGATGTGCTGAATAATCTTCCTGACGGTACAGTAGCAGAAGCTTATCTTTCATTTTCACAATTAATGAAACCTAATGAAATTGAAAAAGTGTTACCGAAAGTTATAGATATTCGTTGGTTAGCTGTGGATACAGGATTAGAAGCAAAGCAACTGGACATAGAAGGTATTCCGATCACTCCAATCGGCTATCCTGCACAGGTTGATACTACAACTTGGTCACCTTTTGACGGAGATCAAACGAACGAGGAAGTATTTCTCGATATATTAAAGTTATTAGAAAAGAATGAACAAACTGCTGAGATTGTATCAAAGATAAAATCTCTTGAAATAAATGAAAGGCGTAAATATGTGGAAGACAACGGCATTCAGGTTTATGGAGCCGTTGTGACAGGACCTGTTCCAGAGTTAAGGAAATTAGAACAGTTGAAAAATGTTCGTGCGGTAAAAGTAGGGGAGGTTAAATTATGGAATTGGAAATAAAAAAGAAAAGAAAAAGAAAGCTGCAGACGTTAACAGGATTTATTTCTTTTATCATTGGATTAATTGCTCTAGCTGTATTAAACATTGGGCTATTAATAGAAACGATGGATATTCCTGATTTATTTCTGTTCCCCTTACCCTTTCTTGGTGTTTTCTTAGGAGTAGTCGGGTTGTTTACGAAGAATCGATCCAAACAGTTCGCATGGTGGGGAATAGGCATAAATCTTTTTATTCCTATATTTATTGGCTTAATGTTCGGATTGTCATGGACCATTAACGCTAAACCATAAGTTCCAGTGAAGCAAAGGATCTGAATTGTCAGATCCTTTTTTCTTTTATTAATCAATTGTAGGGCGTAACCAAAGTTTAGAAAAATCAACATATCCGAAATGCTTAATGTTCACGTTCATTAATTCAGTAGAAAATGGAATATACCTTTTTTGATAATACAGTGGAATCATAATGGCTTCATCAATAAGTTCCTTTTCGACTTCAACATTCAGATTCGTCCATTCTTCAAATGGCGTGTGAACATATTGAGAGATGCGTTTTTGCCATTTTCTATTTTTTCCTAGTATTAAAGGCAGTGGGGCAAACCCGTTTGTTAAGAAAAAATAGAAAGATAGATCTTGATTCAACTCGAAAATTTCACCATGTATAAACATGTCTGTCTGATCTGTAAGCTGTTTATTAAAAATAGCGTCTTCAAAAGACACTTTTATCACTTTAACTGGGATGTTATATTGAGCAAACGTGTCGAGCAGCCATCTGGAAACTTCTTCTGTATGCTCAGCTATCCTGATGATAAGAGGTTCTGCAAATTCTGGCAGGGCAGTGCTCGGTATTGAATAGGGTAGGCGATTTCCGATCATGCAGCTGTTGTCATTAGGGATGGCTCTTGACTCATATTCTGGTATTCTATGGCGATTCATAGCTAGTATTTGATGGATGTATTGCCGTACTTCCAGATTAGCTATTTGCGATTCTTTACGATACGCATTCATCATAAGTACACCAAAGCCTGAATCACTCTCTACTTGAAAGGTTTCATGATGATCTGGTTCCATTGAGGAGTGATAAACGATTGGAAAGTCTTTCGGAACTTTTACGAACTCAACCGCATCAAGTAAGGGCCGCTCTTGGAAATGTTCTTTAAAAGCAACAAGTGTTGTTTTTTGATCCGTGTCTTCTTCGACCAAGAACCCTCCAGTCCCATATATTCTCCCTTTGCTCTCTTTATAAATACTCGATGTCATCATGCTTAACAACGGAAGAATATAGCTGCAGCCTCTTGGGTATAAAATATCGACAACGAGTGGAACTTTAGAAACAATTTCATCAATCGGTGTCCATAGATCACTGTTTTGTTCATGAAATCGAAGCTTTTCTAAACAGTTGATTACATCTGTTGCTGTTAATACAGATCCGTCGTGAAAGCAAACGTCTTTTCTTAAATAAAGTCGTAGTTTCGTAGGCGAAACATCCCAGCTGTGAGCAAGTTCAGGCAGGATTTCTCCTTGATCGGTTAACGATACGAGTCGGTTAAATACATTCGAGACCATATTTGCGCTATGAGCATCTGCGGCATCTAAGGGGTGCAGGGTTCTAAACGGAAAGCGCTTTGGAACGACGAGTTTGTCTTTTGCTTTCTGTACAAAACCAAATTGCGTATGAAATTTGTTCATCAATCTTATTTTCGTGTCCGTCGACCAATCATACATCAAATATTTACTGCTGATCTCAACCGGTTCATGATCCAGCTTTAAAAGAACTTCATCTTCAAAGTTTTCTTCGATATTCTTTAGCCAGTGAAGACGTGAAATATTTCCTCTTCCACGACCTGGGATAAAAGTTAACCATCCTTCATCGTTCCATTTTTTTAAGTATCGTGTAGTTTGTTTCTGGCTGATCTGAAGTGCTTCGGCAATCTCTTCTGTTCGTATATGACCTGATGGAAAGTATCTCCAAAGAATGAGAAGTTTGTTATCCATGTTCTCCTCCCGTTTTAAAAGTAGACATGTTTTATTTAATTGTCTATTTTTATCGTTTGTAGTCTAGTTTAATATTACAATACAGAGAAGGAGGGGACAACATGGGATGGAGAGAATACCCCCAAAATATTAAAGTACGGTTGATTACATCGTTCTTTAATCGAGCCGTTTCTTCGGCCGTCATGCCATTTATGGCCTTATTCTTTGCAACTGAAAAGGGCAAAGTTTGGGCAGGAACATTTTTAATTTTAACAGTAGTCATCGGATTCGTAGTCAATTTAATCGGTGGTTACATTTCGGATCGTTTTCCCAGGAAGAAAGTGTTGATGACAACATCTTGCTTAAACGCAGTCATGTTTTTACTCATGACCGTTAGCTTGCTGCCTGAACAAAACTGGATCTTGCTCTTTGCATTCGCTTATATAGGGTTCACTGTTACAAGCAGCCTAGGCAGACCTGCCATGCATGCGATCATTATGGATTCAACGACAACTGAAAACAGAAAAGAAGTATATACGCTGGATTATTGGATGATCAATCTTTCTATGGCAATCGGTGCTGCTTTGGGTGGTTTGCTTTATGTAAGTCACCAGATTGAACTTTTCGTGTTGTTAACCGTTACTTCAATCAGCATTCCCATTGCTTATGGAATTTGGTTACGAGATGAGTTTACTGGCTTTTTGAAGAAAACGCATGAAAATGTTTTTCTCGACTTGTTTCAAAACTATAAAGTGGCTTTAAAAGATTCTGCATTTGTGAAAGTGGTTATTGGTGGAACCTTCATCTTTTCCGCAGAATTTACACTGAACAGTTATATTGGAATTCGTTTGGCTGAAACCTTTGAATCTTTCCACATTGGTAATTTTGAGATCACTGGCGTTCGGATGCTCAGCATGTTAAACATCCAAAACATGTTGATGGTTGTTTGTTTCACATTCTTAATCAACCGCATAATGGATCGTTTTTCTAAGAAAAATGCTTTATTGATTGGGTTGTTGTTATACGGAATTGGTTACGTGACCGTTACCTCAGCAAACGCTTGGTTTGTATTACTTCTATTTAACGTGATCGCTACAATGGGTGAGTTAATCTACTCTCCAATTAAAGAAGCTGAAAAAGCAAATATGATTCCTAGCGATAAGAGAGGATCATACTCAGCATTTGCAAATGTTTCATTCAGTGGAGCAGATATGTTAGCACGTTCGACGATTATCTTAGGGGCTTTTTTAGTACCAGTAATGATGAGTGTGTATATGGGAGTCGTGATCATGATCGGTGCGTTTTTCATGTATTCTGGACTCTTTTTAAGAGACAAGGTAACAGAAAAAGCTGTAAAAAAAGAGGTAGTAGCTCAAGTTGTAAAATAAACATAGTTGAATACAGGAAAATAAACAAATAATGTCCACCACAATTGAACAAAATTAATCTTTGTTCGATCCGTATGTACATCTATCATTAATTACGAGGTAATAACAAATAATTACGAAGTAAATTACAATAAATACGAGGTAAATCCATTTAATACCGTATATAAAATTATTTATCCGATTTTCGACACACTTTGATAAACGCTTTGAGATTGAAACCAGCAAGAAGAAAAGAAAATGAAGCTTGGAATCAAATCCAAGCTTCGATTTTTTATGAATTGGATTCTTTAACAGAAGCAATCTCGATCTTTTCTACAAACATGTTGAAAACGCTGCGTTTTTCTTCAAGCTTTTTCAGCTGTTGCTTCAAATCATTGTACTTTTCCTCAAAAGGCTGTTGATAGGTTTTCTTGATGTTCTTGATCATTTCTTCGTTGATGGTTGATTGAATGACTTGTTTCGTGATTCCGAATTTATAAGAATAAAGTTGAAGTTCTGTTTTCACTTTTTCGTATTCTTCATCTATTTCATTCTTTTGTTGCTCAATCTCATCTTTCCATTCCAGTAGAGCATCCTTTACATACGGCTCCATGTTTGGCCTCCTAACAGTGTTCGTACTTCTGTCATTACTTTTTTATGTACTCTATACACTATTAAGAGAGAATCATTCATTTATGGGGGTATTTTCACTCGTTGACTAAATTTTTCCATAAACTTATTATTGAATTTAGAAGAATTAAATTCCTTAAATTAATGAGGAGAGTAGAGAAAACGATAAATTGCAACAAGTTTTGTCATTCACGCTGCATAACAATTTCAAATTTTAAAGAGGTGTTGTGAAGCATGCCGGTATTTGGATGGGTTTTTCTTGTAATCGTGATTGGCGGAATCATTATTGGTTCTTTTGTTCATAAGTATCGTTACCGTAACATGAATCTCATTTATACTGCATTTGGTCAGGAAAACTATTTTAATGTCATAGCCAAACTTAAAGCTGATGGTGTGGCATATAAAGTGAGAATTCCAGGGCAGGCATTTGGTGTTAGAGAACGGCCAGTAATTGATAACACGCAATATGACATTTACGTCAAGAAAGCAGATGCACATCTAGCAGCGGATGCTCTTAGAAAGTAAGGGGGATGAAACGATAGTGAAAACTTTAGATTATGTGAACAGCCAAGAAGAGCTGAGGCTTATGCTCGGAACTCCAAGTCTTAAGGGGCAGAATAAAGTTATCTCTAAAATAGATGAACATTGTAAAGACTTTATCGCTCATTCACCATTTTTATTTTTAGCTACTTCAGATCATGAAGGGAACTGTGATAGTTCACCTCGGGGTGATGCTGCAGGATTTGTACATGTGATAGATGATCACCATCTCGTGATTCCCGACCGACCAGGAAATAAGCGTGTAGATTCAATGTTTAATATTCTCTCAAATCCGAAAGTAGGTTTACTATTTCTAATACCAGGAATGGGTGAGACGCTACGGATTAACGGTAAAGCTGCGATTATAAAAGATGAAGAAGTACTCAAAAAAATGGAAGTAGGAGGAAAAGCGCCACTTCTAGGAATTCTAGTTAATGTTGAACAATGCTTTATGCACTGTGGGAAAGCATTTAAACGATCCGGACTTTGGGAACCTGAACGTTGGGAAATGAAAGAATCTCTTCCGAACGCGGCAAAGATTCTAGCCGCTCATGTGAACCTACCTGAAATGACTGAAGAAAGAATCGCAAACGACCTAATTGAAGGCTATAAGAACAAGCTTTACTAGTACTTTCAAAAGCACTGCATGCAGTGCTTTTGAAAGTTTATACGTTATTCTTTGGTTTTATCAACTCAAGTAAAGAATGATCTAGTGTATACATTGAACTCTGCATTACGGTATGTATAAACAATTCTTTTAATAAAGAAGCGGATTCAACTAAACTATCACACGTTATATCTTTTGGATAAGTTGAAAGGTATTTCTCTAGAAAGTCACTATTTAACGAGTCGTAAGCTTTAAACTGATGAAATTTTTTGTCCTCGTTTAATGTCTGAACGATTAACGTATAGTCTCTCATCGACTCTAGCATCTTTAGTGCATATACGAAATTATGGCGTTTCAATTCTTTATCTAATCTTATGAAACAATAAACAAATTCGAAAACAGGATCTTCGAAAGTAGCATACTTTACGGGTTTGTTTGAGAAAGAGCGATTCTCTTTTCCCATCTTCTCAGAGACTAAGCCTGTTTTGTCCAAAACTATCCTCCACAACGGAGATCTTACACTTAATGAATTCCTTGAAAGAATTGAAACATTGAATTCCAACGAGTTTTCTAGAATAACAATCAATAGATAAATATTTTTTGAAAACTGCTTCTCTTTGATGATAACGGGATTCAAATCCTTGTAAAATTGTTGAATAGTGTTTTTCGCTCCAATGACTTCATCATCAGTTGACGTAGCTATCATTAAATCAATATCCGAGAATTCATCTTTGTATCCCGTTACACCAGAACCTAACTGAACAACACCTTCAACCATAGGCAGCACATTTAACATATCAATCGTACGCTGAAAATAAGCATCTCTTTCTGTTGGAGTATACATAAGACACCTCACATTATTTATATGTTTTTTAAATATTAATATAATTTGTAAAATGTTGTAACAGAAATCAACAACTTCCAAATGCAACAAAGCTACCAACATCAACCCTAAAAAAAGCAATAGTTACCCGATCATCGAAATACCGGATAACTATTGCAAATATTAATTCTTAATAAAGTGGGGGAACACTCTGAGGATGGTTAAATACATTCTCAGGATCATATTTTGTTTTTACTCTTTGCAGCCTTGCAAAATTTGTTGCCCAATAAGCTTTCCCGAAGTTTTGAATGTTTTCATCTGGGACGTTTACATAAGAACCTACCGTATAAGGTTTTAACTGCTGACGCACAGACTCGACTGATGCAAGACTACTCGCTTCTTCAGATTTATCAACCCACGTTGCGTTCCATTCTGTGTAAAACAACGGATCACGCCAATAGAAAGCAGTCTTGTCTTTTGGCACTCTGCTGATCGCACCGCCCCAGTTGGTAAAATAAAAGTTGGATTCTGTTCCAGGTGCTTCTTCTAAAAATTGTTTCATTACCTTAATCGGTTCTTTTGGCCAAAGATTAGTCGCCCAAGAAGATGAGAATTTAAAGTTTTGATCAGCATAAGGTGGCTCAGGTGGATCAAGGAAATCAATACAGTCTGGGTAAAAGAGCGTTTCAATGACTACTTCAGAAGGTGTCCCAGCATTAAGTAAAGGTTGGATGATTTGAATTAATTCAGGTCTTGAACCTAAGAAAAGACCGGTTACCTGACATAATCCATTTACTTTGCTGTAGATTTCTATATAACTGCCTAATCGTGAATCTACAAACGGCATTAAATTCTGCCATGCCTCAAATACTGTTTCGAGTTGTTCCCATGGCCAAATAATGTTAAAAACCGTTGCTGTTTCAGGTGCACGGTGCACTTTAAACGTATATTCGGTATTGTAACCGAATGTACCGCCACCGCCTCCTCTAGAGGCCCAAAACAAGTCTTCGTTGCAGGTTGGACTGGCATTAAGAATCCGGCCTTTTGCATCTACGGTCTCTAATGCAAGAAGGTTATCTGATATTACTCCAATTGTACGTGAGAGTAATCCGAACCCCCCACCAGTTGTAATGCCTCCGATTCCAACAGTCGGACTATCGCCAAAGACAGCCATAAAGCCTTCTCGAGCGAGACCTTTTACAAGAGGTCCTACGCGAATTCCAGGTTGAACAGTAGCGATTCCCCTTTTCTTATCTAAGTGCACTTTATTCATATCACCTGTGTCGATAACGATGCCACCCTTTACAACATTGAACTCTTTGTCTAGAGCATGACGGCCGCTTCTGATCCTTAATGGTACATCGTTCTCTCGAGCCCATTTAATTGCATTACTAACGTCACATGCATCTTGTGCGAATACGAATACAAGAGGATATGTGTTGACATAAGGGTTCCAGTTTCTAACGGCTTCATCATAGCCAGGGTCACCTTTAAAGATTATTCTTCCTGTTAACTCTGTAGATCCCATTATTTCCACTCCCAACAAAGACATATTTGTAGTTATATAAATGTATGCAGGAAATGAATAGTCGGTTAAAACCTTTTATGTAGCCGAGCCCAGTCAGAAAAACACTTATAAGGAGTGTATTAGAAAAAGTATGTTTAGTGAGTTAAAAAAAGTGATGAATAAGGGAATGCTATAACTATCCGGTATAGGGTTTACAAAAGCAGTTCACTTGGTTAAGAAACCACTCACATGATATCATTTTCCATTATAGTTTTAGAAAAGGAGGGGAATCGTGCAACGATTATATAACAAGCACCATTGGTTAGCGAAAATAGTAGCAGCTGACCCTGGATATGTGCGTTTGCAAAAAGCAGGAAGAGCAACTGCTAGTTTAATACTTGCTGTGTTCACTACCCTTCTAATCATGCGATACTCTGGTCACTCAGGAGGCATCACACCAGCTATAGTTTCCGGTATGCTTGGGTTGATGGGCATCATGGTCGTAATGGATGACACAAAGCAAGAGATGAGAGTAACCACGTTATGGCTCGGAGTATCTGCTATGATAGGCATCACAGTTGGTTCCCTCGTTGCCAATAATGCTTATTACATAGATGTTGTTTTAGTGTTAAGTGTGTTTAGCAGTTTTTATTTCTCAAGATTTGGTACACGCTATTTTTCCTTGTTCATGATCTTCTTTATGACGGTGTATTTTTCTTCTGTTTTGAAATTATCCAGTGACCAGTTACCATGGTTTTATGTTGGAATCTGGCTAGGTGTAACTTACGCCTTTATTCTCAATTTCTTCTTATTTCAAGATACAGCGAAGAATTTAAAAAGAAGCATTCATTCTTTTCATATCCAGAGCAACCTGACGCTTAACCTCTTGATCGAAGCCATGCAAGATAAGGAATCCAATGCCCAGCGTAAGAAAGAATTAGAGAAGAACGTTGCCAAACTAAGAGATTATGCTCTTATAGTTTCAGGCTATATCAACGAGAATGATGTGAAGAAAATATGGCCAGGTCTTTTGCCGAACCAACTTCGACTATACGTGTTTGATACAGGTATGCTGATTGAAACGTTAGTTGACTCGGTTCGCGGATTAAAAACAGCAGATGCTCTTCATGTTGAAGAGATCAAACAATCACTCATTGCTGTGACGGTTGCTGTTCGTGATGCTGAAGTACTCGCTGCACATGTGAAAGAACAAAATATTCTCCCTGCTGAAAAATCGGTTCAGCAGCTTCGAATGTTAATCATGAAGCTTTTTGAACGAGAAGAGCCTCCACGGGGATGGATCTATCTTATCCGCCGAATTGAATCAATCGCTAATCACGTGATAGAAGGTGCTGTTACGATACAACAATCTCTTTACTCTCAGTCTGAGTATAAAAAAGAGGAAGAAACCGTTGATAAAGTTGGCGAAGAAGATGCAAAATCAGAAGACAATGCGCTAAAGCCCTCAACTAAAAAAGCGTATCAAGCACTTGTTGCAGGAATTCTATCTATTATAGTTGGTCTAGCAATCTCACCTGCACAGCCCTATTGGGTTCTTCTTACCGCCTTTGTCGTTCTACTTGGAACGGAGTCCATCGGACGGATTTATACGAAAGGGTATCAGCGTTCTTTAGGCACGATCATTGGAGCTGTCATCGGTTTTGTTCTTGCTAAATTTCTTTCTGGACACACCGTTTTGGAAGTGATCTTTCTCTTTTTAGTTGTTTTTTTAGCGTTTTATTTAATGACCGTTTCCTACACGTTAATGAGTGTGTTTATTACTATGCTTATTGCGTTTATGTACGACCTCCTATTAGGTGGGATTACTTTCTCACTAATTGGAGCTAGAGTACTGGATACGATCGCAGGGGCAGCGATTGCTTTAGCTGTTTCATATCTGATCTTTCCAAAGAAAACAAAAGTGAAGGTAGCTGAATCGATTAACGAATTTTTAGAAGAACTCGCTCCTTTTGTCGCCGAGTATGTGAGAGGGTTTAGAGAAGACGTAAACGTTAAGGATCTGTCAGAAAGTGCGTTTAAGCTAGATACGAAACTTCAGACGATAAGGGATGAGGCGCAATCCTTTCTTCAACGCCCGGGATCACCGATCTACGCTGATATGGTCAGTTGGATGACGAGGTTAGCTGCCATCAACTATTATGCAAAACATCTGGTCGCTTCTGCTTACAGAAAAGGATTCGATTATCCGGAAGAACTTCTTGATGGATTTATTCAGGTTGAGACAAAACTAAAGAACAACATCGATTCCTTATCTGCCCTTCTTACTGAGAATGAAGGGGAGTACGTTCTACAATCGTTAGAAGAAGAACGGGAGAAATTTGAACGTCTTGCTCCTAACCGAAAACAATCTCAGCGTGATCTCATACATCACCTTTATTATGTATGGCGTATCAATCAGTCCCTTGTGGAGTTAGGAAGTGAGTTGGGAGGAGTAAGAGAGAAGAAATAGCGCAGGATTATATGTGAGTATATGATGTAACCGTAAATAAGAAGGGAAGAACAGTAGCTTTAGAGCTGCTGTTTTTCGTTGTTTATGGAGAATTTTAGAAGGATTCATTTAGTGAATACAGAAGATTATCTAGAATGAAGTGGAGGTAAAGATATATGAACTCTTTAAGATCATTATATATTAAAAAAGCTTCTCTTGATGACCTTCAAATGGTTACTAGTCTATTAAAAGAATGTGCGCAATGGATGAAAGACGGAAATATTGATCAATGACGATATTTGCTCCAGGGTGGTGAAGATCTAGAAATCAAAAGTGCTATCAAAAGAAATGAGACATATACAGTGATGAAAAATGAGCAGTTGGTTGCTACCTTTACTTTATCACCACAGCAAACAGAATGGGACGTGCATATCTTTGGGAAAGATGAGGTGGAAAATTGTCTATATTTACATCGATTAGCAGTGTCTCCGTCATGTATGAACAAAGGTATAGGAAAAGAAATCTTGAATTGGATTGAAATGTACGCAAATGAGAAGCAAGATAAAGATTATATCAAGCTAGATTGTGAAGCAAATAATCGTAATTTGAATCAGTTTTATGTTGATAATGGATTTCAATATTTAGGTGAGAGTGATAGGCATAGTAAATATAAGAAACTACTTATTAGGAGGGAAGATGAAAGAATCTTTTGATGAATTCTATAAAGAATACTTAGATAGTTGGAGACATTTTTCAATAAAAGGTATTGAGAAGGTTGTTTCGCCTGAATATACAGCTCGTGAAATAAGGGGCAATGAGGTATATGATTTTGGCTATGAAGAATCTATTGATGGATGGAATCATGCATTTAATGAATTAAGAGGAAAGAACGCTGAGTGGATACTAAAAGATGATGTAATCGTATCTTTAAAAGAAGATGAGATGCTGACAATTATTTGGGCATCGCTAATTATCGAGGATAATCCTATAAAAACGGCTAGTTTGTTCTTTCAGACTTTTAGATGGGAAAAAGGATGTTGGAAAATGGTCAGAAGCTATATTGAGACAGAAATACCAATAGAAAAGATGCTTAGTTTGGAGCTCACCACAACAGAAAGGTAAGATTCGCTATGAACTTTTCAATGATAGCTGCTATGGATGAAAATAGAGTGATAGGTAAAGACAATGATCTGCCTTGGAGGTTACCGAGAGATTGGCAGTATGTACAAAAGATTACGATGGGAAAAACCATTGTTTTAGGCAGAAAGAATTTCGAATCAATTGGTAAAGCACTGCCTGGAAGGAAGAACGTTGTGCTTACGAGAAAAAGAGATTACTCACCCGAAAACTGTTTAATTGTGCATTCTATAGATGAGGTGCTACAAACATGCAGAGGCGATGAAGAAGTCTTTATTTTCGGTGGAGAAGAGATCTATATGCAGTTTATGCCTATGACAACTAAATTATATTTAACAAAAATACACCATGCATTTGAAGGGGATACTTACTTTCCTGAAATTAATGAAAGAGATTGGAAAGAGATTTCTAGAGTCAAAGGGATCAAGGACAAGCAGAATCCTTACACCTATTATTTTCATCAATACATAAGGAATATGTGAGTCGAAAAAATCAACTTGACAGAAAATTCTAATCATCTTATCATTAGTAAAAGTTTTCCATAATTTAAACATGATGATTAGGAGTAGTAGGGGTTTATAGTGTTGTTTAGAGAGCTGCAGAATTGGTGAGATGCAGTCAACAAATATCCTGAACTTACCTTGGAGTGGACAGACAAAAATGAAGTCTGTACGGTTAACCACCGTATAAAGGTTCTGAGGTTTGCAAGAATTTACTTGTGAACGAAGAAGAGTGGTACCACGTTAGGAATAGCCTTTCGTCTCTTTAGAGACGAGGGCTTTTTTGTTTAGAAAAGGGGAGAGATGAAAAGTGAGTGAGAATTGTTTTATTTGTGACAAACATAGAGGCACAATTGACACAGCAGGTGTGAAAATATATGAAGATGAATTTGTTTATGTTGGCCATATTGATAAAGGTGAGCGCCCTTCTTACCTTGGTCATATTATGATTGATCTAAAGCGTCACGCACCAAGTCTCGGGGATCTTACTATTAAAGAAGCACATGCATTCGGTCAGATTATGGCTCGAGTAAGCCGTGCGGTGAAAGAAACTGAAAATGCAGAGCACATTTATGCACTCGTCTCAGGTAATTCTGTTGCTCATTTACATATGCACATCGTCCCGCGTTTTCCAAATACACCAGAGGAATATTGGGGACCGAATGAAGTCTATAGTTGGGCAGAAGCTCCACTTGGAATGAATAAAGATATTATCAAAGTTTGCGAACGAGTTAGAAATCATTTGGAGGAGAACGCATATGAAAAATTCTAATTTGACCTGGGTTGGAAGTGATCAAACATTCGTTGATGAAATAGATGTAACAACCGTACAAAGTATTACAGTAGGTAGATTTGGGGGTAATTCTGAAAGTGGTTCTTATAAAAACGAAGATGGATGTTTAGTATGGGTAAATGAAGCTGAGAATTGGGAATTCACAATGGTTCTTGATGGGCATAAGACAGCACAGAGTGTTGAACTTGTTATCAATCAATTTATAAAGAATGAGTATGAGATCAAGCGTGTACTCTCAGAATCAGCAAGGATAGCACTAAAGAAATTAGATCATCTTATATTGGATATCTTTCAAGATCCTGTTTTTATGGAATCCTGCCGAAAGACAACGGGTGAAACAGCTTGTTTAATCGTGGTTCGAAAAGAAAAATATTTATGGTGGTTTTCGGTAGGGGATTGTATTCTTCATCTATTTCATCCAGAACTGATAGCATTAGGCGAGAGACAGCTTGTTCAGCGAAGTTTTTATGAATGGGTTGGTGAAGTAAATACATTTGAACTTCCAGTACCTTGTTATAGTACGGGGAAGAAAGAAATGAGAAAAGGACTCAACCAAATTTTCATGACAACTGATGGACTGACTGAATGTCCAGGTGTTTCATTTGAAGAGGCCACAGAGGTTCAAAAAGTAATGAGCGGAATGGGATTGGATGAAGGCGTTAAGTTTCTTTTGGATGAAATTAAAAGAAATCATGTAAGAGATAGTACAACTATTATCGCATGGTCTGTAGAAATAGAGGAAACAGCTAGTTTGCCAAGTGATCTGTAAAGCTGCTTCCTCCTAATCTGTTTTTAGTTACTTTCACTATGAAGGGGATCTATTATTTAATATCACTATAATGCTGAAGCACACGTGGCGGGATATATTTAAGTGGAAGTGGACGTAAGGAAACAATGATAGTGTGAGGCATGATTAAGTCTTTTTGAGCTTGTTTCAGACAGTTGTACATGTTCTTGCCACCAACAGAATTCGCAGAGTGGATGGTTATTCGATTGGCAAATAACTTTTCATTGATCATCATTTTTACGAGCATTAATCCATTTCTTGTTCTGCTCAATAAATCGTGATCTAAAGATAGATGTTCAATGTCATGTTTCCTCAAAAGATTCATACATTCATCTATCGTTTCAACGAAGACATATCCTTCAGGGGGATTACGATAATCATCCATAAATACACTGATCTTTTTCATTTTCTTGCACTCCCTTCCTTTAACGGAGGGTGACTAAGAAAAGTCTACTACCCCAAGTTATTTTAATATATTAATTATAACACATTAATACAAAGTAAGTTTATCGAGTGGTTTAAGGGAAACATCGTTTACTCCTTCCGTTATTAGAATAAAAGATAGGTAAATATTTGAATGAATTAAATATTAAATCATTAAATTCTTCGTCATTTTCATTTATCCTTCAAGAAAAGCAGGATAATTATCAAAAATTAACAAATAAGACTTAATGTTGTATGATTTTGTTGAAAAATCTCATTCAGGACTTAAACATTTCCGTTTAAGTCCTTGTTTCTTTACGAACAAATATTCGTTAAAATAGTAACGAGGTGGTATTTATGTTTCGAAAAAAATCTATTCAACAAGTTATGGACGTTTTACGAGAGCCAGAGCTAGCCAACCAAATTGTTCATTGGAAAACAATTGAGCCACGAGAAGCGGTTTCTGTGCCACTTCCTGACTCTTTGCATCACACTATTCAATCCGCTCTTTTAAAAAGAGGGATTTCTTCCTTATATATTCACCAGTTATCTGCATACGAAGCAGCTTTACGCAAAGAAAGCTTCGTAGCTGTTACACCTACAGCTTCAGGAAAAACGCTTTGTTACAACCTTCCCGTACTGCAAGAGGTCGCTAATAATCCTGAGGCAAGAGCTCTGTATTTATTTCCAACTAAAGCCCTCGCTCAAGATCAAAAGTCAGAGATGAACGAACTGATCGATGAGATGGGATTAGATATAAAAAGCTATACGTATGATGGGGATACGCCAGCAAATATCCGACAGGTCGTTAGAAAAGCGGGAAACATCGTTATGACAAATCCCGATATGCTTCATGCTGCGGTTCTTCCACATCATACAAAATGGGTATCGCTGTTCGAAAATCTGAAATATGTGGTGGTAGATGAGCTCCATACATACCGAGGTGTATTCGGCAGCCATGTGGCTAATGTCATCCGCCGTTTAAAGAGGATCTGCAATTTTTATGGCAGTGATCCCATTTTTATCTGTACATCTGCAACCATTGCGAATCCAAAAGAGCTGGCTGAGCAACTCACTGGAAATCCGATGACGCTTATTAATAACAATGGAGCACCAGCGGGTCGAAAGCATTTTCTATTCTATAATCCTCCAGTTGTAAATAAACCGTTGAACGTTAGGCGAAGCGCTACGCTTGAAGCCAGAAACCTAGCAAAGCTATTTTTGGAAAATCATATTCAAACGATCGTATTCGCTCGCAGTCGTGTACGAGTGGAAATATTGCTTACGTATTTGCAAGAACTTGTAAAAAAGGAGTTTGGTACGAAGTCCATTCAAGGGTATAGAGGCGGATATCTTCCTAAACAGCGGCGGGCTATCGAAAAAGGACTTCGTAATGGAGATATCATGGGAGTTGTTTCAACAAACGCGTTAGAATTAGGAGTAGATATTGGACAGCTTCATGCTTGTATTCTCACAGGGTACCCAGGCTCGATCGCAAGTGCATGGCAGCAGGCTGGTCGAGCGGGGCGTCGACAAGATGAGAGTGTGGTGATCATGGTGGCTTCCTCTTCTCCACTTGATCAATACGTGATTCAGAATCCCGATTACTTTTTCGAACGATCACCAGAATCTGCTCGGATGAATCCTGATAATCTGATTATTTTAGTAGATCATTTGAAATGCGCATCGTATGAATTGCCATTTCAAGAGAAGGAGAAGTTTGGTGATCAAGAGATCGAGGATGTTTTAGAATTTTTAGTAGATGAACAAGTGCTTCACAAGAGAGGGAAGCACTTTTATTGGATGAACGATTCTTTTCCTGCGCATAACATCTCGCTGCGTTCTGCTTCACAGGAAAACGTTGTGATCATCGATCAAAGTAATGTGGCTGATGTAAAAGTGATCGGTGAGATGGATCGCTTTAGTTCGATGACACTTCTTCACGAAGAAGCGATCTATCTTCATCAAGGTACACAATATCAGGTTGAGAAGCTCGATTACGAAGAAAAGAAAGCTTATGTTCGTGAAGTGGATGTTGATTACTTTACAGACGCAAACCTCGCTGTTTCTTTGAACGTACTTGAAGTAGATCAAGAAACGTCACATGAACAAAATGCTAAAGCATATGGTGATGTTATGGTAGTCGCAAAGGCAACCATCTTTAAAAAAATTAAATTCGAAACACATGACAATATTGGTTCAGGACCGATTCATCTTCCGGAAGAAGAGTTGCATACGTCTGCAACTTGGCTAACGTTTGAAAATAACGAGTTAAGTGAAGAGAAGCTTGAGGCTGGGCTACTTGGGATCGCACACGTTTTGCGCCATGTTGCTCCTCTCTTCGTGATGTGTGATGCAAACGATCTTCACGTTGTCCCTCAGGTTAAAGCGGTTCATAACCAACAGCCTACCATATTTATTTATGACAGATATCCAGGTGGAATAGGGCTTAGTGAAAAGGTGTATGGTTCTTGGGAAACGGTTCTGGATCAGGCATTAGCTATGATTCAAAACTGTCCTTGCGAAAGCGGCTGTCCATCATGTACGGGAACGTTAGAAGAAGGAAATAACAGCAAGAATCTTGCCATAAAATTGATCTCTCAAATCAAAGGAGCAACAGAATATGTCGATTAAAAACAAGCTGAATCGACTAAAAAAGCATATGGTTAACCCAGTCGTTGGGCATCCTGTTGAAAGTAAGCGGAATTTAGAAGATTCCACTGGTGAAAGAATTCAACATGCGGACTATTGGGAGAAGTTTGGAGCTTCAGCTTATTTTTTCGAAGATGATTATTGTATCGTTCGAAAAGTAAAATACTCTCTAGATACACAATGGGGCCGTTATCGGTTTTCCGATGTTATAAATGCCGTATCGAATTGGCAAGATGTTAATGCTGATCATCCACTTCACGCTAAGGATCTTGACGCTTCTGATCTTTTGTTCTTTGATACAGAGACAACAGGTTTAAGTGGCGGAGCAGGAAATACCATCTTTATGCTTGGAATGAGTCAGATTAAAGGAGATCATGTCTTAGTCCACCAATTCTTTTTGCCGGGTCCGGGATCTGAAGTGGCTCTTTACCACTATTTTTTAAATCATGTGAAGGAACTTCGGAACTTAGTCACCTACAATGGGAAATCGTTTGATTGGCCACAAGTGAAGACGCGCCACACTTTAATTCGTGATTTCGTCCCTTCATTGCCAGAGTTTGGTCACTTTGATCTGCTGCATGGAGCGAGGAGGCTATGGAAAGATACATTGCCAGCTGTAAAGCTCTCTGTTGTTGAAAAAGAGATGCTAGGTGTGAATCGAATACATGATACACCTGGTTATCTTGCGCCAATGCTTTATTTTCAATATTGCAATGAAGGTGATCCATCTTTATTAGAAGGTGTTTTTCAACACAATGAGTGGGATGTTCTTTCGCTTATTACTCTTTATACACACTTGTCTGGAATTGTAACAGGTAACGGTTTTAGAACTGAAAGAGAGACATATGAATCAGCAAGATGGTTTGAAGCCCTAAACCAAAAAGAACATGCGATGTCTCTTTACCAGGAAGTGCTGCAAACAGGAACTTCACTAACATCCCAATCAAAAAAATCTTTAGCCGCACTGTACAAAAAGTCTGATGGATTAGAGGTTTCTGTTCGATATTGGCTAGAGTTACTTGATGAGAATGACTTTGATGAAGAACCGGCTATAGAACTTTCTAAGTATTATGAGCATATTCAAAAAGATTATGAAAAAGCTCTTCACTTTGCAGTAATGGGTTATTCCAGGTGGAAGGGGAAAAAACGGTTAACAAAAAGAAAAGAAGAACAGGAAAAACAATCTTTCGCGAGAAGAATCGAACGATTAGAACAGCGAGTCATCCAATATTCGTAAAAATTCGTCAAATTTATGAATTCCTGCAAAATATCTCTTCTCAATTAGCTTTGTTTTTTGTAGAATATAAGAGGACATAAAAATGTTCTTAAGAAAATAAATTCCCCCTTTTTTTATTGCCCGGGTAAGCGCAAAAAACGCCATAAAAATTCATATTTCTACTGAGTTTTCGTCAAAGTTCTAGAGCGTTCGATTGTTTTCGCGCAATATCCGAAATGTTGAATAGGGAAATATATATTTTAAGCTATGGAGAGATGGTAAGTGAAGCAGTGGATTGTTGTTCTATTTTTTGTGATCGTCGGGTTAACAGTAATGATTGGCAATCAAATTAGTCACACAACACAAAACTTTTAATGAAGCCCCGGCTATAGACAGAGCCGGGTGTTTTTCATTAATAGGAGGTTTTCTAAACATGCTTCAAACACTGCTTGTCAGTGGCTACAAAGCTCATGAACTCGGTATTTTTAGTGATAAACACGAAGGGGTATACTACATTAAGAAAGCAATTGCTCAAAAGTTGGTCTCACTTCTGGATGAAGGTTTAGAGTGGGTAATCATCAGTGGGCAACCCGGTGTAGAAATGTGGGCTGCAGAAGTGGTATTTGAACTTCAAGAAGAATTTTCTGATTTGAAGCTAGCTGTTCTTACCCCGTTCTTAGAGCAAGAAACTCGTTGGAAAGAAAATGTTCAGGAAAAATATCATGAAATATTAGCTGGTGCCGATTTTGTAGATTCGGTAAGCCGTAAGCCTTATGAGTCGCCAAGACAGCTTCGAGTTAAGAATCAGTTTCTAGTACAAAAAAGCGATGCTGTCTTGCTGCTTTACGACGAAGAAAAAGATGGTTCACCGAAGTATTATTTAGATGCAGCCAAACAAAAGCAGGAAATGGACAATTCGTACGAAATATTCTATATTACTCCTTATGACTTGGATGTTCTTGTACAAGAGGAACAATACAATCGTAATGAATAAATGAATCTAAAGTCGAAAAAAATTGACATTTAGGTCAGGTAGTGAAAAAATAATTTTAGAATCTTTGTGTGAGGTGATTCACATGAGTGAACAGCGTTTTCATTTAACGGCGAAAGAAATTTTGGAAAAAGACTTTAAACAAGGCTTTCGTGGCTATGATCAAGACGAAGTAGACAAATTCTTAGATCTTATTATTAAGGATTATGAAAATTTTCAAAAAGAGTATGATGCAGTTGTTCAAGAAAACAATCGACTGCGTAAAGAAGCTCAAAATTCTACTGATCATCAGCAAACACGCAGAATGTCTGCAGTAACTTCAAGCACGACGAACTCCGATATTCTTCAGCGTTTGTCTAACTTGGAAAAACATGTTTTTGGCAGTAAACTGTACGATTGATTCCAGTAATTATCCATTTGTTTTATTACATTCAGCATGCTATAATGAATCTTGCTTTTAAAAATTAAATCAATAGCGTTCGGGTAATCGCTGGATCTGATTTTTCAGGTTTAGAGGAAAGTCCATGCTCGCACGGATCTGAGATGACCGTAATGATCGTGCCTGGCCAAAAAATAAGCCAGGGTAGCTTGGTTTGCTCTTTTGAGCTTACTGGGTTAACGGCAGGGAACGCACCTAAGTCCATTGGATATGGTGTTAATACCTTGAAAGTGCCACAGTGACGTAGTCCCGATGGAAACAGAGGGAGTGGAACGCGGTAAACCCCACGAGCGAGAAACCCAAATTATGGTAGGGGAGTTTCCCATTTCGGAATTGAACGATTGGGAGAACAAGAAGCCAAGGCTTTTTGTAGATAGATGATTACCACCGGTGTACGAGGCTACCAGCCGTTTGCAGTACTAAGGAACAGAACATGGCTTACAGAACGTTATTGGTACCTAAATTAAAGCTGAATGAGGGCCCCGTTTACCGGGGCTTTTTCTATTTACATAAAAAGTACAGCTAAATAAGGGTATACTTATTAACATAAGAATCGATGATCATTAAGGAGTTTTATATTATGACACAATTACGACTGCTAGCAACAGCCGCTATGGGATTAGAAGCTCTCGTAGCCAATGAAGTTCGCGCTCTAGGGTTTGAAAATGTAAAAGTTGAAAACGGTAAAGTTTATTTTGATGGTGATGAGAAGACGTTAGTAAAAGCTAACTTATGGCTAAGAACGGCAGATCGCGTAAAACTAGTGGTCGGTGAGTTTAAAGTGGAGACGTTTGATGAACTTTTCGAGCAAACGAAGGCACTTCCATGGGCTGATTTTATCCCTGAAGATGGGGAATTCCCGGTAATCGGCCGATCTGTTAAATCCAAACTGTTTTCTGTATCTGACTGTCAAGCAATCGTTAAAAAAGCAGTAGTTGATAACTTAAAAACAGCGTATAACCGTAAGACGTGGTTTCCAGAGGACGGTGCTTTGTATCGTATTGAGGTTGCGATTCATAAAGATATTGCGACATTAACGCTGGATACGAGCGGTACAGGTCTACATAAGCGTGGATACCGTGAGTTGCATTCAGGTGCGCCGATTAAAGAAACGATGGCTGCAGCTCTCATCATGCTAACGAATTGGACACCTGATAAGCCTTTCGCAGATCCTTTCTGCGGATCTGGAACATTGCCGATTGAAGCTGCGATGATTGGACAAAATATCGCACCAGGACTAAATCGTGAATTTGCTTCAGAAAAATGGAACTGGATCGATAAAAAGGTCTGGTATGAGGCAGTTGGAGAAGCTCAAGATGTTGCGAAATACGATCTGCCTCTTGAGATTCAAGGATCTGATATTGATCATAAGATGATCGAACTTTCTAAGAACAATGCAAACGAAGCTGGATTCGAAGACTTTATCACATTTAAACAGATGCAAGTCCGTGATTTTACGACTAGAAAAGATTACGGATGTCTTGTAACAAACCCGCCTTACGGAGAGCGTCTAGGTGAGAGAGAAGAAGTAGCACAGATGTATCGTGATCTAGGTATGGCGATGAAACCGTATGATACATGGAGTGTGTATGTCATTACTTCAAATGAAAAATTTGAAGAATATTATGGCCGTTCAGCAACAAAAAAACGTAAGCTTTACAACGGTGATCTGAAGACCGACTATTATCAATACTTTGGAAAACGTCCGCTTAGACAGCACCAGAGCTGATTCCGTTTTGAATATGTAGTGTGGGTAGCGCGGTGAGTGTCGAAGATTGTAGACTCGCGGATAAAAGCCCCAAATTTGTGGATTGAGAAGCAAAACTCGTGGATTGAGCTATTAAATTTGTGGATTCAAGGAGAAAACTTTTGGATTCATCCGTCCCAAACGATAAGGAAGGCTGACTTTTTTGAATGAGTCAGCCTTTTTTAATGTGAAGCATACAACCTAATAAGCAATAAACTGTAATAATTTCACGTACCGTATTCTTTTTATATTTTTTCTACAAAAAACCATAGGAAAATAACAATTATACGCCAAAATTTAATAAATCTACACTTATTAACTGCTACATTGAGCAACCTTTATAAAGCCTTCACCACCAAATACTGAAACAAAGTTTAAAGACCTTATAAACACGTACATACTATGCCTATCCATTAAATTAAAGGCAGGTTATTTCTATGTACTCTCAATTTAACCATTTAGATAGCATTCAAAAAGCATTACAGAACCTACAACCTCACCTGGGAGATCATCATAAAGCCGAAATTCAAAGTGTCCTTCATCAATCGATCGGTCACGTAAACAATATTGATCCGTCCTTCGCTGCGTATGCAGAACTATTTAAGGAAGAATTTTAGAAAAAAATAAAATCGACCAGCAGGACTTTTTTATTGCGTCACGAATTCTTATAACGGTATGTTTTTAATGAAACCGTGAAGGGATGGAATAGTAATGACACAAACAAAAGTTACTGTTGAAAAAGAATTCTTAGATTATGTGAAAAAAATGGTCCACATCAATGAAGCAATCGGACTCATGTATTGGGACCTTCGCACAGGCGCACCTAAAAAAGGTGTCGAACAACGTTCTGAAGTGATCGGAACGTTATCATCTGATGTATTTGCAATGTCTACTTCTGAAGTAATGAAGAGTTATATCGAAGACCTTTCTAAGCCAGATGTACAGGACTCTTTGTCTGATGTTACGAAAAAGACGCTCCAAGAAGTAAAGAAAGATTACGAGCGTAACGCTAAGATTCCTCCAACAGAATTTAAAGAGTACGTTATTCTTCAATCCAAAGCTGAAACAGTTTGGGAAGAAGCGAAAAACGCGAATGATTTCTCCTTATTCCAGCCGTATTTAGAAAAGCTTGTTGATTTCAATAAGAAATTCATTGGCTATTGGGGATATGAAGGGAATAAGTACAATACTCTCCTAGATATGTATGAGCCAGGGGTTACGGTTGATATTTTAGATGAAACGTTCTCAAAACTTCGTGAACGAATCGTACCATTGCTTCAGAAAGTAACAGAAGCAGGGCAACCTGATACAAAGTTTTTATTTGAACATTTTCCGAAAGAAAAACAAAAGGAGTTCAGTTTGCATGTATTAAAAGACATGGGTTATGATTTTGATTCTGGTCGTTTGGATGAAACGGTTCATCCGTTTGCAATCGGATTGAATCCTGGAGATGTTCGTGTAACGACAAAGTATGACGAGAATGATTTCCGTACGGCAGTATTCGGAACGATCCATGAAGGCGGTCATGCACTTTATGAGCAAAATATTTCAGATGAGTTAGTTGGGACACCTCTAGCTACAGGTACATCTATGGGCATTCACGAGTCTCAATCTCTGTTCTGGGAGAACTTTGTAGGTCGTCACTTTGGTTTCTGGAAGAATCAGTACAACATGCTTAAGACTGTTTCAGGTTCACAGTTTAACGGTGTAGAGCTAGAAGAATTTTATCGTTCTATTAATGTGGTTGAGCCTTCACTCATTCGTATCGAAGCTGATGAGATGACATACCCACTTCATGTTATCGTTCGTTATGAAATTGAAAAAGGTTTGTTTAACGATGAGATCGAAGTAAAAGACCTTCCGCGTATCTGGAATGAGAAAATGCAAGAGTATATTGGTGTAACGCCGAAGAACGATGCAGAAGGTGTCCTTCAAGATGTTCATTGGTCAGGCGGAAGCTTTGGTTACTTCCCATCCTATGCTCTTGGATATATTTATGCAGCGCAGCTTAAACAAGCAATGCTGAAGGATATTCCTGACTTTGACGCACTTATGGAGTCTGGCAACCTCCTGCCGGTCAAAGAATGGTTAACGAAGAACGTTCATCAATATGGCAAGATGAAGAAACCAATCGAAATCTTAAAAGACGTAACAGGTGAGGGACTTAATCCAGATCATCTGATCGCTTATTTCGAAAAGAAATACAGTGATATTTACCGCTTAGAGAACTAATTACACCCTACCGGCGGACTCGAATTTATTTATCGAGAATGCCGGTTTTTTTTACATAATCTGAAAGTATAACCTGTTTTCAGGACGACAATTATGGTTACAACAAATTTTTGATGAACGTATAAGTCCAACGAACGCTATCCCGAAAAAGCTTGTCATCATTTAAGTTTTCTTTATGAAAATGTTTCATTTGTACTTATTTTGTCTAAAACTATATAAAAAGACACTAGGAGGAAATAGTGATGGGAGCTGCAACGATACAAGATATCCAGAACTTGTTAAAATTAAGAAAACGCATTGCTGTAGTCGGTCTATCTGATCAACCTTTTCGCACATCTTATATGGTTTCAGAATACATGCAGAATGCAGGTTACGAGATTATTCCCGTAAATCCTAATGTCAAAGAGGTTTTAGGGCAAAAAGCATTTGCAACGCTCGAAGAAATTGATGGCCATGTTGATATTGTCAATGTATTTAGACGCAGTGAGTATTTACCGGAAGTTGCTCGTTCTGCAGCGAAAATTAAAGCTGGTTTCTTTTGGGCACAGCTAGGACTTTACAGTGCAGAAGCAGAAGAGATTTTGCAAAGTGCGACGATTCCTTATATTATGGATAAGTGCATTAAAGTGGAACATGCTATGATACGGTAGTAATGAACCACCCGCAATCATACGGGTGGTTTTCCCATGCTATCTAGTCATGTTACTTTTTTATCAGAAAATATTCTTTTCGACACTAAAGGTTTTCAGTCGATATACCGAGAAATAAGAGGAGAATATACAGACAACAGTAGTATAGAAACAAACGTTCTGCTATTATAGTAGTACTGCAGCAACGCGAAAGGAGCAACACAACTTGGCTAGTAATAAGTCATTAATGGAGTATAACGATGATGCCATACAGGTGCTCGAAGGTTTAGAAGCCGTTCGAAAGCGTCCAGGCATGTATATTGGAAGCACGGATGCTAGAGGCTTGCATCACCTCGTATATGAAATTGTAGATAACGCTGTTGATGAAGCTTTAGGCGGATTCGGTGATTACATACATGTGAAAATTCACAAAGACAATAGTGTGTCGGTATCTGATGATGGCCGCGGAATGCCTACAGGTATGCACAAACTTGGAAAACCAACTCCTGAAATTATATTTACAGTTCTTCACGCTGGCGGAAAGTTTGGACAAGGTGGATACAAAACATCTGGCGGTCTGCATGGTGTAGGTGCATCAGTAGTAAATGCCTTATCTGAATGGTTGGAAGTAACGATTCACCGTGACGGCAAGACCTATCGTCAGCGTTTTGAGAATGGCGGTAAACCGGTAACAACCTTAGAAGTGATCGGAAATACACGTAAGTCTGGAACGACCGTCCATTTTAAACCAGACCCGACCATGTTTTCTACGATCAACTATAACTATGAAACATTAAGCGAACGTTTACGTGAAGCAGCATTCCTGTTAAAAGGGATTAAGATTGTACTTGAAGATGGGCGTAACGGTGAAAAAGACGAGTTTCAGTTTGATACAGGTCTTGAGGCTTTTGTAAAATACTTGAATGAAGATAAAGACTCTCTTCACACAGTTGTGAGTTTCGAGGGCATACAAAATGAGATCGAAGTGGATTTTGCGTTTCAGTATAACGATGGTTATGCAGAAAACGTATTATCATTCGTAAACAACGTTCGAACGAAAGACGGCGGAACGCATGAATCGGGTGCGAAAACGGCGATCACTCGAAGCATTAACGAATACGCTCGAAAAACGAACATGTTAAAAGAGAAGGATAAAAACTTAGACGGATCTGATATTCGTGAAGGTTTAACAGCTGTTGTTTCTGTTCGAATTCCAGAAGAATTTCTGCAATTTGAAGGGCAAACGAAGAGTAAACTAGGCACAAGTGAAGCACGTTCTGCTGTAGATGCTGTAGTAGCGGTTAAACTGGCGTATTTCCTAGAGGAAAATCCTGCAATTAGTGAAATGCTCATCCGTAAAAGTATTAAAGCCGCACAAGCACGTGAAGCAGCACGAAAAGCACGTGAAGATGCTCGAAATGGTAAAAAGAACAAACGTAAGGATTCGATGTTAAGCGGTAAATTAACTCCAGCTACATCAAAGAATCCTGAACGAAATGAACTTTATCTTGTTGAGGGTGATTCTGCAGGCGGATCTGCTAAGCAAGGAAGAGACCGTAAATTTCAGGCGATCCTTCCGCTTAGAGGAAAAGTTATCAACACAGAAAAAGCTAAGCTTGCTGACATATTCAAGAACGAAGAAATCAATACGATCATCCATGCGATTGGAGCTGGAGTGGGGTCTGATTTTACATTAAAAGATGTGAACTACGATAAGATCGTAATCATGACTGATGCAGATACGGATGGGGCACATATCCAGGTACTATTACTAACTTTCTTCTATCGCTATATGAAACCACTTATTGAAGAAGGAAAAGTATTCATCGCTCTTCCTCCGCTTTATAAAGTAAGTAAAGGGACTGGTAAGAAAGAAGTCATCGAATATGCTTGGGATGAAGACGAGCTTAGAGAAGCACAGAAGAAGATCGGAAAAGGCTATATCATACAGCGCTATAAGGGTCTAGGTGAGATGAATGCTGACCAATTATGGGAAACAACGATGGATCCTGATACACGTACATTGATCCGAGTAAGAATTGATGACGCTGCCCGTGCTGAAAAACGCGTATCTGTCCTTATGGGAGATAAAGTAGAACCACGACGAAAGTGGATCGAAGAACACGTTGCGTTTGGCATAAACGAAGAAACTAACATACTAGATAACGAGAACTTGTCAGCATTCTGAGGAGGTTTAAAGATTGTCACTGCTTGAGAAATTTAGAGAGCTGCCGTTAGAAGACGTAATCGGCGACCGCTTCGGAAGATACAGTAAATACATCATTCAGGAGCGTGCATTACCTGATGCAAGAGACGGCCTGAAGCCCGTTCAGCGCCGTATTTTATATGCGATGTTCGCAGAAGGAAACACGAACGAGAAACCTTATAGAAAATCAGCAAAAACGGTCGGTAACGTAATCGGTAACTATCACCCACATGGTGATTCTTCCGTTTATGAAGCGATGGTTCGTATGAGTCAGGACTGGAAAGTAAGAAATGTTCTGATTCAGATGCATGGTAACAACGGTAGTATTGATGGAGACCCTGCAGCAGCGATGCGTTATACAGAAGCTAGACTATCTGCAATCGCTTCTGAACTGCTCCGTGACATTGATAAAGAAACAGTAGAATTCGCACCAAACTTTGATGATACAACGGAAGAGCCAGTCGTATTACCCAGCCGTTATCCAAACCTGTTAGTCAATGGATCAACAGGGATCTCGGCAGGTTATGCGACAGATATTCCGCCACATCACTTAGGTGAAGTAATCGATGCGGTTACGATGCAGATCGATAACCCCGACGTTTCTCTTGAGGAATTAATGACAGTGATCAATGGGCCAGATTTCCCAACAGGCGGAATCGTTCAAGGTCTTGATGGCATTAAGAAGGCGTTTGAAACTGGAAAAGGCCGCTTTATCATTCGTGCAAAAACAGAGATCGAAAGCTTAAAAGGCGGTCGTCAGCAGATCGTCATTACTGAAGTTCCTTTTGAAGTGAACAAAGCGAATCTCGTTAAGCGCATGGATGAGTTGCGTTTAGATAAAAAAGTAGATGGTATCGCTGAGATTCGCGATGAGACGGATCGCACTGGTCTACGAATCGTGATCGAGCTTCGTAAGGACGGTAATGCAGAAGGGATTCTAAATTATTTCTTTAAAAATACCGATCTTCAAGTCTCTTATAACTACAACATGGTAGCGATTCATAACAAGACACCGAAGCTGATGGGTTTGAAGGCGATTCTTCATTCTTATATTCAGCATCAAAAAGAAGTTGTTACTCGAAGAACGCGATATGATCTAAGAAAAGCAGAAGAGCGTTCACATATCGTAGAAGGTTTGATCAAAGCTATTTCCATCTTAGACGAAGTGATTGAAACGATCCGTGCTTCTAAAGACAAACGAAATGCAAAAGACAACATCATCGAAAAGTTCCAGTTTACAGAACCGCAAGCTGAAGCAATTGTTACGTTACAGCTTTACCGTTTAACGAATACAGATATTACGACGCTACAATCGGAAGCTGAGGAATTAGCGAAAAAAATTACGTATCTTCGCTCTTTATTAGATAGTGAGAAGAAGCTGTTTAACGTTATTAAAAAAGAGATGACTGAGGTTCAGAAGAAATACGCTGATCCACGCCGTACAATTATTGAAGCGGAAATCGAAGAAATCAAGATCGACATGGAAGTCATGATTCCGTCCGAAGATGTTATGGTGACTGTTACAGAAGATGGATATGTAAAACGCTCTAGCGTTCGTTCATACAGTGCTTCGAACGGAGAACCGCCAGGCATGAAGGATACAGATTCTCTTCTCATGGCGTCTCAGCTCAACACAACAGAAACGCTTCTCATGTTCACGAACAAAGGAAACTACGTTTACCTTCCTGTATACGAGATGCCTGAGATTCGTTGGAAAGACATGGGGCAGCACTTAGCAAGTCTTGTTGGACTTGATAAAGATGAAAGACTGATCAAAGCATACCCAATAAAAGAGTTTGCAGAAAATCAATACCTTATCTTCTTTACTAAGCAAGGTATGGCTAAGAAAACAGAACTCAAATTTTATAAAGCAACACGATATAACCGTCCATTAATGGCTGTTAAGTTGAAAGCAGATGATGAAGTCGTAGACGTTTCATTAACTAACGGAGATCAAGATGTTTTCATTGCCACACATTTTGGATTGGGACTATGGTTTGCTGAAGAAGAAATCTCCATCGTTGGACAGAGAGCTTCAGGAGTTAAAGGAATTAACTTAAAAACTGGTGACCATGTGGTTAGCGGATTTGCGCTGCCAGAAGATCCAGAAAAAGCACAAGTTGTTATTGCCACACAGCGTGGTGCACTTAAAAAGATGAAGATTTCAGAATTTGAAAGAACATCACGTGCGAAACGTGGTCTAGTGATGGTAAGAGAATTAAAATCAAATCCTCATCGTATTGTGGGAATGAAGTTAATAACTGCAGATGACACACAGTTTGTTTTAGAAACAAGTTCAGGTAAAGTTGAGAGGATTTCACCAGCGAACTATAAGCCAGCTGATCGATATAACAATGGATCGTTCGTTGTGGATACAGGTGAAACGGGTCCGATTACTCGAATTAAATCATTGGTTTCAACTGAACAATCAAAAGAGTAGCTCTTGCTGCTCTTTTCTTCTTTTTTTGTTTGACAACTTGGAAGTTTGAAAGTGGTTGATTTCCGTTCCAGGATGCTCGCTTTCCGGGAGGCGTGCGGTGAGCCACCTCGACACTTTGTGTCCTTAGGTGTCTCACCTGTCCCGCTGATCCCCCAGGAGTCTCGCACCTTTCACTCCAATCACCTATTTCAATGAAGAAATAAAAGATAAAAACGATTAGAGCTATTATTTGTTTGTAAAGAGAAGGAAGATTAATTGGAATTGTACACAACCAGAGAAATGAGAGATACATAACATGAAGAGCAACACACATTTACTTGGAGGGGTTGTAGCTGGGGCTGCTTATAAAGCATTTACAGATTTGCCTCCGGAGACTCTGCAGCATGAGCTGACTTTTTTCGGTGCGGCTGTTCTAGGCAGTTTGCTTCCTGACCTTTGCCATCCAGGATCATATTTAGGTAAGAAAACGGTTTTTCTTTCAAAAACGATTTCTAAGACATTTGGTCATCGTACGATCACTCATAGCTGGATTATGATCTTATTATTATTTTTATTGCCGCAATGGATAGACTGGCGATTTGAAGAATCTTTAAGCATCGGCTTGGTAGTCGGGGTACTTTCACATCTCGTTTTGGATGCTGCAACATCGAGAGGTATTCAGCTTCTGTATCCGCTGCTCATTCGATTTCGTTTTCCATTCTTCACGAAAACAGGTTCAAAAACGGAAACAAATATAGCCTCGTTACTTGGTTTAATAGCCGCTGTATTGATGATTCATCTATATATCGTGTCCTTGTTTTAAAGCAAGAACTTAAAAAGGGGTTTAATATACTTCCTCAATGGTAATACAACAAATGTACACATTAAATTGAGGAGTGGTTAAATAATGGCTAAAATTGCAACAGTACTCGCAAACATGTTTGAAGATGTAGAATATACGGAACCAGCAAAAGCGTTTCGTGAAGCTGGCCATGAGGTAACCGTTATCGGCTCAGAAAAAGGTGCAACACTTGAAGGCAAGCAAAAAGAAGCACAAGTAACTACCAATGCTGCCATTTCGGAAGTGTCACCTGAAGATTATGATGCGCTTTTCATTCCTGGTGGATTCTCACCTGATATCTTAAGAGGCGATGATCAATTCGTTCAGTTCACGAAGCATTTTGCTGACGAAGGAAAGCCTGTATTTGCAATCTGTCATGGACCGCAACTCTTGATTTCCGCAGAAGTATTAAATGGTAGACACATTACAGGGTATAAGTCCATCCATGTTGATCTGAAGAATGCCGGAGCAACTGTAAAGGATGAAGAAGTAGTCGTGTGTGGAGGTAATCTAGTAACGAGTCGTCAACCAGATGACATTCCAGCTTTTATTCGCGAATCCTTAAAAACTCTACAATAATATTTTTGTTGGTTAAGAAGTACCGTCTAGAATCTAATTCTAGGCGGTTTTTCACGTATTGAAACTAAAATCAGCACAAAGCGTACAATAGTTATGAAAATATAGATGGGATGAAGGACGATGGAATCAAAAGAGTATTTATTAAAAGAACTTCAACAGATCGAGAAATGGGAGAAAGATCAAAAAGGCTTGTGGTTCTGGGAGCGAATCACTCGGCTGCCGTTTAAGTTGCTAGATAAAGTAACACCAAAGTTTATTCAAAATAAAATTGGGACACTTCTCGATGAAATTGGTGGTTACATACAAAACGGGGGTCAATATCTATCTAAAGAGAAATCTGTTTTTCAGTTCTTCGAAAAGCAAACAGGTAGAACGATAGAAGAGTTAGCAGACTTTAAAACAATACCAGTAGAAGAAATGAAGAACGTCTCTTTAGAGTTAGCAAACAAACGAAAAAGTGCAGCAACCCTTCAAGGAGCCAGTACTGGAATTGGAGGTATATTCACATTAGCCATTGATATACCTGCTATATTAGCAATCTCTTTAAAGACCTTACAAGAAATCGCGATCATACACGGGTATGATCCAAACGATAAAGAAGAACGAGTCTATATCCTAAAATGCCTTCAGTTCTCTACGTCTGATTATGTAGGGAAAGAAGCGATTCTTAATGACCTTGCGGCAATTAGTGAGGACGAGATGCAATCGAGAGAAGTTATTTCTCAAATTCAAGGTTGGCGCGAAGTCACTTTAACATTTACAGAGTCATTTGGCTGGAAAAAGCTTTTTCAGATGGTACCTATTGCAGGGATTATCTTTGGAGCTTTCGCAAATCGATCCATGATCAATGATCTTGCAGAAACAGGAACAATGCTTTATCAAAAAAGAAGAATTGTAGAAAGGTTAAAGAGGGATACGCCACTAAATAATGAATCCAAGTAAATAGAATATAAAAAAAGACATTTCTATAATCTTTAAGAAATGTCTTTTTATATGGTCTAATATCATACAACTTATAAACATATTTACGCTTTGAAGGACAAATGAACATGTATGTGGAAAAATACAAGTATTACACAAAAGAAAGTAATGTAAAAAGTAGAACGTAAGCAGGTGACGAGACAATGGACCATATTGATAAAAGAAACCGGTTGGAAGAAAAACCTTTTAGTTACCGAGAAGCAAAAGATCATAACGTATTTTTATATTATTACGGAAAACAAGTAAAAATTCTTAAAGGAAAAGAAGCTGAAAAGTTTATAAATCGAATAAGAACGGCTGAAAGTGAAATGGCAGAACAATTAATTATGGCTAAAGTAACCGGCAATTTTAAAAGGGGTAATGAACGAAAATCATGACACAACTTCATTTCCTTGAGGTGCACAAATCTATTAAACAATGATTGTAAAACATTCTCATCCAAGTTTTAGGAGTGAAGTAGATGAAAGGATTCAACTACAAAGACTATGATGGGTTAGGACTTGCTGAGTTGGTCAGAAAAAAAGAAGTTCAGCCCATTGAATTAGTTGAAGAGTCCATAAAAAGAATCGATACATTAAATCCAAAAATTAACGCTGTTATTAACATGATGTATGAAAAGGCGCGAGTGATGACCGTAAATGAACAAAAAGGATTCTTTGCTGGTGTACCAACTCTGTTGAAGAATATTTCTCAAGAGGTGGAAGGTGAGCCCATTACTGCAGGCTCTAAAGCTTTTCTTTCTTATCGAGCAAAAACGGATTCTGAATATGTACGAAGGTTAAGAAAAGCAGGTGTTTTAATTCTCGGACAAACAAACGTACCGGAGTTTGCATTAGTCGCTTATACAGAACCTGTTCAATATGGACCAACACGCAATCCGTGGAATTTAAACCACACGCCAGGAGGATCAAGCGGGGGTTCAGCTGCCGCAGTCGCTTCTGGTATGGTACCTTTTGCAGGTGCGAATGACGGTGGAGGTTCTATCCGTATTCCTGCATCCTATTGTGGCTTGTTTGGATTAAAACCAACTAGAGGAAGAACGCCGGTCGGTCCTAACTTAGGTCGTTCCTGGCAAGGTGCATCAGCTGAACACGTCCTAACACGAACCGTTAGAGATAGTGCAGCCATGCTCGATCAATTGCATGGCCATGAGAAAGCAGGTGCTTTTCATACGCCAAAATTTGAAGGCAGTTTCCTTAACGCAGCTAACACACCACTAAATCGAACGTTAAGAATTGCTTATTCTGTCTCATCTCCGATCGGAACTGAAGTTCATCCTGAATGTAGAAATGCTGTTATAAAGTCTGCAAAATTATTACAGTCCATGGGGCACGACGTGGAAGAAATCGATGCACCTGTTGACGGACAAAAGTTAGTGAAGAGTTATCTCATGATGTACTTTGGAGAAACTGCTGCCACTATAACGTCACTGGAAAGTATTCTAGGTCGGAAAGCGACCTACAAAGATGTAGAACCTTCTACGTGGCTGCTTGGTTTGCTCGGAAAAGCAACTTCAGCTGAAGAATTTGTACTCAGTATGAGAGAATGGGATAAAGCCGCTCTCCAGATGGAGACCTTTCATGAAACTTACGATCTTTATATTACGCCAACCACCGCCTCTCCTCCAGCTAAGATTGGAGAGCTTCAGCCAACCACTTCAGAACAATTTCTTATACGAACTGTCGGTCAGATCGGGCTTGGTGGATTATTAAAGAAGGCTGGAATCGTCGATCAGATCGCTCGAAAAAATCTTGCTCGCACTCCTTTCACTCAGTTGGCAAATCTAACTGGACAACCCGCTATGAGTGTTCCACTTCATCTTACAGAAGAGGGACTACCGATCGGCGTGCAGTTCATAGCAGCTAGAGGTCAGGAGAGTTTGTTGCTGCAAATGGCTGGAGAACTTGAACAGTCAATATATTGGGTAGATGTAAGACAAAATCCATTGTTTTAAAAACTGAGCTACTTCAACCGTTTAGCTAATGCTAGATGGTTTTTTTATTTGGATAAATGTCTTTTTTTACATAAGTGACGAGTACGTGTTCATACAATGAAAGTAGCGCTTCACTCTTCTCATTTAACATTAATAGAAGGAGGTAACGTGTTGAAGACGATACTTAAATCATTGAATAATCTAGATTCAATCAATAGCAATCCTTCAAAACAAGATCTCAAGACAGCCCTTTTGGCATTAGATATTGATCTTAAGGATATAGAAACAGAACTGAAAACATCAAAGAATAAACCATATTATAGAAAACTTTTATATCAAAATGAAGATGTAGAACTTTTGGTAATGAATTGGTCTCAGTTAGAGTGTGCTCCACATGATCATGGATCTTCTCAAGGCTGGATTAAAGTGCTTAGTGGTTGCTCTGAAAATACTGTATATGAGATTAGAGAAAATGGGCTGCCTTCTGAATTATTTACAAAGACTCATCATAAAGACCAAATTTTTTACGCACCTAAAAAAGGAATTCATAAGATGAAAGCGCAAAAGAAAAGCGATCTCGTCACACTTCACCTCTATTCACCACCAATCAGTGGTATGAAGGTATATGATCTTGAAAAATGTTCAGTATGTGTGGTCTCGGATGATTGCGGAGCATGGTGGCCAGATGAGCAGCGTCAAAAATTAAAAGAGATACAGCTGAATGCTTAAAACGTTAAAGTCCAATTGTAGCAAAAGCTCAATTGGACTTTTTCTATTCATCATGACTATCTCTCTTCTAAATCTTTTGCAGTTGCACTCAATTCTACATCTTTCTCATCTTTTAACGTTCCAAATATGACATCGATAAAAGGAGTTGATACACCATACCAATAGTTCTCGTTTTTATAATGATGTAAGATATGTGTTTTTTTAATCCATCTTCCAAATCTGGTTTTAGGCTTTATCGGACGGTGTGCCACATAATGTTTCCATTCATAGATAAAAAACATAAACAAAAGGCCGCTTGCAAAAGACAAGGTGTATGGGATAGACCGTGTGATGAGAAAAAGAAGAGTGGATAAAAGAAAGAGGCTAGGAGCGCTATACCAAATGGGCAAAAACAATAATTTTAATTCATTTGGCTTTTTGTGATGATCATAATGCAATCTTTTTATCAGTTTGAACAAGAATGTATTTTTAGGTGCTTTAATATGAAAGAAATAACGATGTGTGAGGTACTCGCTGAACATGTAAATTAAAATACCTAGAGGAAAGAACAATAAAACATTAGTTGTAATGTTCGTTGTAAATAAATAGCTATTCATCCCTATAAAAATAAACATCATTATTAAGATATCAATATGCAAGAAAAAATCGCCATAAACTCCTTTACTCTTCATGTACTTCTCCTCCGTTCATCTGTTTCCTCCAAAGCTGTAAACTGGTTTTCATCATCGATCGCGCTATCTTTTCAGTTCCTTCAATGTCTCCATTCCATATTGATTCCAAAAGAGCAAAGTAATATTGTTTAGAAATTGATCGGTGTGAAGAGTTTTCAAAGTATTGTAGTGCCATCCTATGATAAAGGTCATTAAAGCTATTTAAGATCAGGCGATATATGGGGTTTGGAGACAACTGAGCTATATCTTGCTGCAACTTCCAATCAAAAATGGCATAAGAATGAGGTTTATCACTTAATTCATCCAATGATGAGAACAAAGCGATTAATTTTAGCCGGTTATGCTCAACTGCATCTTTTATATAAGCTGGAGTTAAGGAAATTCTAAGTTCGAGCATATGTTCAATGAAAGCATCGGGAATCTCATCTTCAAGTTGCAGCAAATCAACGATTGTCATTAAGTTTCCTTGTTTCCAATAATTATTTACTGTGGCTGGGACACCTTTGTGTATAGTGATCCAGCCATCTCGTTCCAATCGCTGCAATGCCTCTCTAATTGTTGGTCTTCCTAAATTAAATCGGGAAGACAATTCTCGTTCAGACGGTATTGATTCATGAACGCCTATTTTTCCTTCTATTATGGACTGGACAATCTGCCGTCCTACAATATCTGAAGATCTTGTTTTCATAGCGGGTTACACCTCTTTTCTGCTGGTAATACCAATAACTGATTGTGGTATTACCAAATATATGAACGATAAAGAGTTTCATGCCTCTGTTAAAATCCAGACTTAAAACGCCTGTTTAATCATTGAGGTGCTTTTTGTGTTTGCATAAAACAGGAGAGAGTTACAAAAGCTGAGAACATCAATTATTTAGAAAGGGGAAAAGAGATGAGCCAGCAATTTTTCAAAAGAAAACGTCACAATTCAACATCATCAACTGAAAATTATGATCATCTTCATGTATCCTCTGATCTAAATACGAATTTAACTGAGATAAAGAAAATTCTTGGAAAGAGCATCGATGTGAAAATTGTTGAGTTCTTAGAGATGCCTGTTCCATTCGTAATTTGTTACATTGAAGGCTTGATCAATAAACAACAGTTAGAACTATCTATCATTGAACCGATAAAACGGTCACAAAAAGATCATAATCCGTTAAAGCCTAATGAACTTATCCATCAAACAGAAGTTTCCGCAATGATAAGTCCTTGTCCTCACTTCGATTTAATTATTACTCCCGTATTAAAAGGGAACGTCATTATCTTCGTTGATGGAATGAATGAGGCGTATTCCATTCCTCTTGAAACTTGGGAGACACGTGGTGTAGAAGAACCTGAGGCACAAACGATGGTAAGAGGACCACGTGAAGGATTTATTGAAACTCTTCAGACGAATACAACCTTGCTAAGACGCAGAATCTCAAATCCTACTTTGCGTTTTATGCCTTTTGAAGTAGGAAAGATTACAAAAACAACGATATTAGTCTCCTATCTAGAAAGCCAAGTTGATCAAGAAGTCTTACAAGAAGTAATAAGCAGGGTATCGAACTTGAATACGGACAAAATCTTTGAAAGTGGGATGCTTGAAGAGTTGATCGATGAGAACGGATACTCTCCGTTTCCTACTTTTCAATCTACTGAACGACCTGATGTAGCAGCGGCTGCCTTATCTGAAGGTAACGTTGTGATTATGTTCGAAGGGACACCATTCGTTCTGATCACGCCGACTACATTTATCTCGTTCTTTCAAGCAGCAGAAGATTATTATCATCACTTCGATCTTTCGAGCTTTATTCGTGTGATCCGTGTTATAGCGTTCATGATCTCACTTGCTCTACCGGCTGCGTATATTGCCGTTACTACGTTTCATCAAGAGTTGATTCCCACTAACCTTCTAGTCAGTTTGGCGGCTCAAAGGGAAGGTGTACCTTTTCCAGCTTTTGTTGAAGCGCTTGTTATGGAAACCATCTTCGAAATTCTTCGTGAAGCGGGTATTCGTATGCCGCGTCCCATTGGTTCCGCTGTTTCCATTGTAGGAGCCATCGTAATCGGAGAATCAGCTGTTGCAGCAGGCCTCGTTTCACCTGCGATCGTAATTGTGGTTTCATTAACAGCCATTTCCAGTTTCGTTTCACCGTATTATGGTTTTAGTGGTGCTGCACGGTTGCTGCGATTCGGCTTGATGATTCTAGCGGCCACAACAGGCATCTTTGGAATGATTTTTTTCATGATCGGCCTATTGATCCACCTATGTTCATTAACATCGATGGGAAGACCATATTTTTCACCATTAGCCCCTTTTCAAAGTGGAAAACAAAAAGACAGCTTATTACGCATGCCCTTATGGTGGACACAAACCAAGCTGCATAGAAAATGGGTAAAAAAATCATGACAAGATTGAACTTAGTTGCTGTCATTTTCTCTTTCACAATAATTTTATCTGGGTGTGCTGGCCGAGTAGAGCTCAATGAACTACTAATCGTTTCCTCGATAGGCGTGGATTACAAAAAAAATAAAACGATTGTACATTTTCAAGTGGTGAATCCTGGAGGCACAGCAGGAGGACAAGGTGGTGCACCTTCGGGTGGATCAGGAGGATCCGTCTATACGTATACAGTTGAAGGTGAAACCCTTTATGATGCCGTTGAAAAAGGAAGAAATATACTCCCTCGAAAATTACTTTTTTCACATATTACAAGTTTTGTTATAGGTGAAAAATATGCAAGAAGAAAAGGAATTGCTTCAATCTTTGATTTTATGGAACGAAACCATGAAATCCGTGACAATATCATTATGTTTGTCGCTAAGAATTCAACTGCTAAAGATATTCTTTCGATGTATACTCCGATCTTTAAAAACCCTGGAGAGTCATTAAGAAATAGGGTAATATTAGCTGCCACTTCAACTGGAATTTCTGAAGGTATTAAGGAAAAGGACGTTGTTCGGTGGCGATACGGAGAATTTAGAGATCCGGTCATTCAAGGGGTAGAAATTGTAAAGATTAGTGACAGTCAAGGTGATACCTCGAATTTAGAAAATATTAATGCAAATGATAAGACTTATCGAATATCGGGATTGGCTGTGTTTAACAAAGATAAGATGGTGGCTTGGTTGAATAACGATCAAACGAGAGGCTGGTCCATTATCAATCAGAAAGTGAAGGATATCTTCATTTTAAGCCACAAATGTGATAGTCAAAAAGGTAATGTTGGTTTTATGGTAAAAGACATTGACTCAAAAACGAAGGTACATTATGAAAACGGTAAATTGAAATATGTTGTAAATGTTAAAGGGAAAGCCATCTTACAAGAAGTAACATGCGCAGTCGATGTTGGAGACCCTAACACTCTTTTACAGATGGAGAAACGAGTAAACCAAGAATTAGCAAGACATATAAAAAGTACTGTGGAAAAAGCGCAGGATAAAAAAACGGATGTTTTTGGATTTGGGAAGTTACTTTACAACAAAAATCCAAAAGTGTGGAAGTCGTACAAAGAAAAGTGGAATGAAGAGTTTTCTAATGTTGAATTCGAAGCAAATGTGTCTATAAAACTTGAATCTATAGGGGCAAGGGTGGAAACAATCCATGAGCAAAAGTAAATCTTATCGAATTACACTTACGACTTTTTGGATCTTCTCGATGATAAACCTGGCTAGCTTTCTCTCTAATAGAAAATGGCTTCCTTTTTCAGATTGGATCGATGCTTTATTTTCACCACTATATAAACTGATGTTTGGAGGATAAACATGAACCATACTATAAATCGATGGCAGCTTGTTTTGATCGTAATCAGTTTTATAATGGGAAGTTCATTATTAATGGCACCTAACTTAACTGCATTTTTCTCCGCGCAGGATGCATGGATTTCTATGCTTTTCGCGGTAATAATCGGTTTGTGCTTAAATGTTGCATGGATCTTGCTCCTGAAACGATACCATTTTCGCTCTATCTTTCGAATTACCGAAGTAGCTGGGGGTAAGGTGGTGGGAACGATATTAAATATCCTTATCATCTTTTATGCTTTTCATTTAGCTTCCTATGTCGTTCGAAATCTTAGTAACTTTATGATTTCGAACGTCATTCCAGAGTCAAGTCCATGGACTTTTCAGATTATGATCATCTTACTTGCTGTATATTCTTGCTTTTATGGATTGAATAATATTGGGCGAGTTAATGAATTTTTAACCCCTTTTATGATTCTCTTTTTCATTTGTTCATTAGCACTTACTACTAATCAGTTTAGATTTTCACATCTGCAGCCTTATTTTGAACAAGGCTTCTTAAAAATATCTCAAGGTGCATATACGACGACGGGATTTCCTTTTATTGAGATCATTCTGATAGGAAGTGTTCTGACGTATGTGAAAAACAAAGATAAACTCTCGAAAAATTATTTAGCTGGAATCTTGGTTGGTGGAAGTGCTCTCTTTTCAACTGTATTTATTGCTGTAGGTGTAGAAGGAGCGTACATGGTCAAACGTCAAAGTTATCCTACGTATGAATTGATGCGAGATATTTCAATCATCAATATTTTTGAAAGGGTAGAAGTTATTATAGGAGTAGTATGGATATTTGGAATTCTTGTTAAGATCGTGATCTGTCTCTTTACAGCGTTAAAAGGATTACAGCATCTATCAAAATTCCCAAATTATCATCCATTTTTACTGCCTGCTGGATTGTTATTGTGGGCTATGAGTAACCATATTCACACGAATCCTATGGATTTCACAGATTTTGTAGGACGAAATTGGACACTATGGTGGTTTACCTTATATTTGATCTTACTTGTTGTATTAGGTCTTGGCATTTTACGGAAGAAGGATAAGGATATCAATCAACATACAGAAGATTCATCTCAATAGTATTTTTTATAATAGTGGGTTAGTGCAAGTAGTGGCCAAATGTGCTCATAACTATGATAACGAATATAGAATGCACCAGGTAAGCCGGCTCCTGTTGGATAGCTGGCTTCTTGTTTAGAAAGCAGCCATGAGACAGCCTCCTCCATTTTTGAGTTTGGCTTGTCGTTTAAAGACGTTAGCGCATTAAGTGCCCAAGCCGTTTGAGAAGGTGTACTTTTATTTAAACTGACATACTTTCTTAATGAATCACTTTCACAAGACTCGCCCCAACCTCCGTCTTCATTTTGAATCGAAAACAGCCATTTCTTTGCTTTTTGAAGTGCTTTTTCATTCGTATGAACTCCGCATGATCGTAAGCCTGTGACGGCAGCCCACGTTCCATAAATATAACAAACTCCCCATCGTCCGTACCAGGAGCCATTTGATTCTTGATTGGATAAAAGCCAGCTCACTCCTTTTTTGATAGAGCGGTGATTCTGATTCAATCCATGGTAACTTCCTAAAAACTCTAATGTCCTGCCTGTTAGATCTGGTGTGGACGGGTCAATCAGTGCATCTTTCGCATGCTTAATCGGGAGACTGCCAATCAAATAACGATTTGTGTTCTTCTCAAATGCTGCCCACCCGCCATCATCGTTCTGCATGGACAAAAGCCATGACAATCCTTTCTCATAACTAGAGTAATAGGAAGAAGATGTGCGACAATATCTTGCAAAGGTACGGAGTGCTGCTTGCGTATCGTCTAAATCAGGATGCTGTGTATTACCTAGTGAAAAACCCCAGCCACCAGGAAGTGCATCTGGATTATGAACCGTCCAGTCACCATACTTAGATTGTTGCTGAGACAGAAGGAATCCAGCTCCTTTTAATAAGTTTGCATGAGTAGGAGGAACACCCGCTTCTAACAAAGTATAGAGCATGAGAGAGGTATCCCAAGTAGTGGAAGGTGAGTTCTGAAGATGCAGGGTTCCATTTATTTCACAAAACATTTTCATCAAGCCACTTAGAGCATTCTGAATAATAGATGATGTTCGATCAACTCCGTTAGAAAGTAGACCATACACCATAAATATCGTTGTTAATCCATAACTGAGAAGAGTTCCATCCGGTTCAATATGATTTTGAATATAAGAAAGCAGGTTGCCTTTCTTTGTACTATAGTATGAATCTCTAATGTTCAACGTGGAAAACAGATTGATCCAATCGTCAATGTTAGATTCTTGTTCTGTTTTTCCTACTAGTTCAGATAGATCTGGCGTGAATCTGGAAGTAAGTTTTTTCTTCGATTCAATCATTAACATAACAGGTGCAAAGTGTGCTCTTGCATAGCTGCTGATATCATAAGGACTAATGGGAGATGTCTGGGGAAGTGAAAAGAGAATGGCAGGGTCGATCGGCAGCTCTGGCCAGCGATATAATCCGTTCATGGCGAAAAAGACTTTTGTTAAAAGATCGGCATTCTTTAAGCCTCCATTGTCAATGATGAAGTGTTTGGCGTTTTGAAGTTGTTCCTCTGTATTGGAGAATGACTGAGCATACAAAAGAGCTGTATAAGCTTGGATGGTTGCAGACAAATTAGCAGGTTCCTCATCAGGATATATACGCCATAAGCCATCTTGAGACTGTTTAGAAAGAATTCGTTCCGCAATTCTTTTAATAAGACTTTCCTTTTTATAGTCAATGGTACGTAATAAGATAAGCATATAGGCATCTGTGATCACAGAATTCTCAAAACAATAACGCCAAGTACCATCCACTTCTTGTTGGGAAAGAAGTGAATTACATCGTTTATAAATTTCTGACTCTATCTTCTTTATAAATTTCAAATTCTTCACCGCACTTTATCCATAGTGTTTATAATGTATGAAACACATAGGTTATCCTATGAATAATGAAGTACAATCACTGTTCTTTTTTTGTTTAACACGATAAAATCTTGTTAAGCAATGAGTTTATGTTTTTAGGAGGAATAAGGGTGAGTAATAAAGAGCTCGCAACATTTGCAGGAGGTTGTTTCTGGTGTATGGTAAAACCGTTCGATGAACTTCCTGGCATTCATGGTATTGTATCTGGGTACACGGGTGGGGAACTTGAAAACCCATCCTATGAACAAATTAAAACAGGGAAGACTGGGCATCGTGAAGCCGTTCAAATCACATTCGATCCAGAGGTATTTCCATATCAAAAATTGTTGGATCTGTATTGGCCACAAATTGATCCAACGGATGATGGCGGCCAGTTTATCGATCGTGGAAGTCAATATAGAACGGCAATTTTTTATCATACTGAGGAACAAAAAGAACTTGCTGAACAATCTTTAAGAGAAGTAGAAGAAGGTGGTAAGTTTAAAAATCCGATCGTAACAGAAATCCTACCAGCAAGCGTGTTTTATGAAGCGGAAGAATATCATCAAGATTTTTATAAAAAAAATCCAAAAGCTTATAAAGAAGAGCGTGAAACATCTGGTAGAGACAAGTTTATAAACGAAAATTGGGAGTAGAGTACCATAATAATATTATGTAAACAAAAAAGAGACTTTAGTATTAAGTCCCTTTTTTGTTTACTTCTAGATTTTTAATTTATACGAAAGGCAAAGTATACGACATTCAAAACTAGCGGTTCAGTTTTTTAAGTTAGGTGTGCAAGTTACTCGAAATTGGATTACGATTAAAAAGTTAAGAGGTTTAGCTCGTGTATTAGATGCTCGCTAAATAGTATTTTAAATAATCATATTATTCCACATCCAAAGGCGACTTAAGCTGATCATCATGTGTGTCTATATAAAGTTTATTGCTGCTGGTCAATAAGGCATAAACGACATTGTCCGCTGAGAGGTTGCGCTTAATGAGTTCTGTTTGCAGCCACTCATTAGAGATGTTGTTTTCTTTTAGATTGTCCTGTAAGATCTCGCCATCCATAATCAACTCAATCGGCAGTTTTACTTCAGGCTTGTACATATGTAAGTCTTTACGCGTAACGTTAAGGTGCTGCTCTTTTTTCTTTACTGATAGCAGTCCGTTATTTTCAACGAGAGCATAATCCACTTCGTCAACAGAAAAGATATCTTTTTGCCTAAGCTGTTGATTCAAATAATCGAGTGTGTAGCGCATTTTCTTCATGTTGTGTTCTAGTATCTTGCCATTTTCTATTACAACCGTTGGATCACCAGCTACAAATTTTCTAGCTCTTTTGCTTTTTAATGAAAGATAAGCAGAAAGATAGATCAAGACCACAAAAAGAACTAGTCCAAGAAAGATATAGCGAGCTTTGATTTCAAGCGCAAATGAGAGGTTTGCTGTAACAGAACCAAGTGTTACAACTGCGATGAAATCAAAGATTGTCATTCTGGAAACAGTATGTTTGCCTAGTATCCGGGCTGCAACATATAAGGCGATAAAAGCAACAATAGTACGTATCACAACATCAATATAAGTGTTCAAAGACATCACTTCCAATAACCAGCATTATTTATCATTTATTATTCTTTTTATCCAAATAAACTGAATTTAAGACTGCTTTAGAAATTGGTCATAAAGATTTATGGTTATCTAGACTTATCTGTTAACGAATAAAAAAACGCACAGAATTTATCTGTGCGCTTCAAACTTCACGATTTGGTTTTCTTGTACTGATTCAACACGTGAACTATTCCTTCTTCGATAAGTTCATTTGCTGGCTTATTCAGTTTTTTTGCTAAAGCTTTAATTTCTGAGTAAAGTGAATGACTTAATGTGGTATTTACATTTTTACGGTCATGATTTTTCTTTCGTATTTCACTCGTATACATCTAGCTACCTCCACTTCAAAAGGAGTTGTCTTGCATTTGGCTCATGCGTTTATTCATGGCGTTCTTCTAGCTTTTGGTCTGATTTTGCCATTAGGCGTACAAAATGTTTTTATTTTTAACCAAGGTGCTCAACAACCATCGTTCTGGAGAAGTCTTCCCGCTGTTGTAACTGCAGGTGTTTGTGACACCATATTAATAGTGTTAGCTGTAACAGGGATATCGGCTATTATTACTGCTTTTGGCACGCTTAAATTGTTATTAATGATTGTTGGTATTTTCTTTTTATTGTATATGGGGTGGTCGATTTGGTCTAGCAAAACTAACCCGGAAACCTCACAATCTAGCATGCATCCTAAACAGCAAATCATTTTCGCCGCAACTGTATCCCTTTTGAATCCGCACGCTATTTTAGATACCATTGGTGTGATAGGTACGAGTTCACTCGCCTATTCAGGATCTGAAAGGCTAGTGTTCACACTAACATGTGTCGGGGTATCATGGCTCTGGTTTATAGGATTGGCATTAGCAGGAAGAACCATTGGAAGAATAGACTCTGGGGGAACCATTTTAAATATTATTAATAAAGTATCAGCTATCATTATTTGGTGTATTGCTATATACCTAGCAACTATTATTTTTTAAATAATCTAGTTCTTTAAGCATCCTTAGAAACGCTGGGCTGCAACTTTCTGCTTACAAATTCTAAAAAAACATTAATTGTATAATACTTCCTTTGACTCTAGGTTGATTTGCTGAATTTTGTAATAATTTAATTCAGTAGCGAACTAAAATCACTGGGAGGTACATATGAACAGAAAATTTGTATTAAGTCTTAGTCTTGCAACGGCTTTAAGTATTGGAAGTATTGGTTCATTTGTTTTAGCTCACGATGAATTAGGATCGGATATAATTGAAAAGGGAACAGGCCCTGGTTATGAAGCCATTGAATCAACGATTGAAGGATCTCAAAGTTTTAACTGGAAAGAGGTAGCAGCTGTACAAATCAAAGAAAAAAACGGCAAACAAAATAACACTGCTGACGTTTATGTACATAAAGGTTTCGCGTACACTGGAACACACACGAAGAGCGGTGGTGAAGGCGGAGTTCGTGTTTGGGATGTTAAAGATCCATCAAATCCTAAAGAAGTAGCATTGTTTGCAGATGATATCCCAGGAACTTGGCAAGAAAAAGTAATCGTGAAACGTGTTAGCACAAAACACTTCAAAGGCGACTTAGCTGTTGTTTCCGTTCAGCAGCTTGATCGTAAAGCAGAAAACTCTGTTGGAGGATTTCTTTTATATGATGTAACGAATCCTTATCAGCCAAAGAAGCTTGGATTCTGGGAGCTTGATAAGCGTGTTACTGGAACACATGAACTGTATTTGACGGCGCAGGGTGGCAAACCTTATGTTTTGACAGCAAATCCATACGCTGATTATTATACACATGGAGAAGAAAAGGACTTCCAAATTGTTGATGTGAGTAACCCAGCATCACCACAAACGATTTATCAGTTCGATCCTCGTGAATTACCAGAAGTACCAGAAGACTTTGACGGCTATAACTGGACAGATTCAAATGGAAAGCAGCGTGCTGTATTTAACCACAGTACGATGGCTGATGTAAACGGTAAAACTGCTTACCTGTCATTTTGGGACTTGGGGACAATTGTATTAGATTTGAAGAATCCGAAGAATCCAACCTATTTGGGAAGAACAACATTTAGTGCAACACAGCAAGGATCAGCTCACTCTGCAGCTCTTGCTAAAGGCGGAAATGTATTAATCGAAACGCGTGAAGTGTATAACCCTACAAAACCAGGCTATGAACAATCTTACGGCTATACACGTATTTTTGATATTAAGGACAAGACGAATCCTAAGCTATTAAGTGAATTTAAGACAGAGCTTGTTGACGATGTTCAATATGGAGTGACTTTTGCAAACACTGTTCACGATCCGAAAGTACATGGCAATACGCTATACCTTTCACATTATGGAGGAGGGGTACGTTCAGTTGATATTACAGATCCAAGCAATCCTGTAGAACTAGGGAAATATATCCCAGAAAAATCAAACATTTGGGGTGTTGATGTAGCTGGTAACTATGTCTACGCTTCCGATATGGGTACAGGTTTAAAAGTTCTTAAACTGACGAATGGTGAACAGTAATCTTAAAAAATCAACGTTCCCAAGTATCGAGAACGGGTTCATTTATTACTCACGGAAGTGGGGAAGTGATCATCGGTTTTTCAACTGCAACAAAGATTCCTCATTTTAAACCAAAGGATATCACTAGCATTCCGACAATATATGAAGAAGATTTAGATCTAGCGTTTAGAGCAGTTGGAGAAGCAACAGAAGAAGCCGTGTTAAACTCACTTGTAACTGCATCACATGTTAAAGGAAGAGACGGGAATGAACGGCCGGCGTTTAAAGATCTTTTAGAGAAATTCAATATTCAGCTAGTGTAACCGTAATTGCTGTACAAATAGGACTTTATAAAAAAATTCCTATCGAGGCTAAGTCGATAGGGATTCTCTATTTATTATACAAACAAACTCAAAAGTAAGATAAAACCTAGTCCGGCAACTGAAATAATAGTTTCTAATAATGTCCAGGTTGCAAATGTTTCTTTCATACTCAAGCCAAAATATTCTTTGAACATCCAGAAACCAGCATCGTTCACGTGTGATGCTATTAAACTACCAGCACCTGTAGCAAGTACGACTAACGCAAGATTAACATCTGTCTGGCCGAGTAAAGGAATAACTAAACCCGCTGTTGTTAAGGCAGCTACCGTTGCAGATCCTAACGAGATACGAAGAATGGCTGCGATAATCCATGCCAGTAAGATTGGAGAGAATGTAGTATCCTTAAACAATTCAGCGACATAATCACCAACACCGCCGTTAATCAATACTTGTTTGAAGGCTCCGCCTCCACCGATGATTAGAAGCATCATTCCGATATGAGTGATAGCTGTTGTACATGAATCCATAACCGTTTTAATAGGTATATTTCTTGCTAATCCCATCGTATAAACCGCTACGAGTAAAGAGATCAACATGGAAGTTGAAGCGTCACCAACAAAGCGGATCACTTCAAATGTCTTCGAGTCCGCAATACCCATCGTGTTTTGAAAAAGTGTGATCACCGTTGCAATCGACATTAAAATGACCGGAAGCATAGCTGTAAACACTGAGATACCAAAAGAAGGTGTATCTTCTAGTTTGAATACTTTTTGTTCGCCTAATGAAGCAATATTTCCTGTTTTATTGAATGAGTCAGGAACAATCTTTTTTGCTAATTTCGTAAACACGGGGCCAGCCAGAATAACAGTTGGAATCGCAATGATAAAACCGTAAAGCAATACTTCACCAATATTAGCACCAAATTCTCCTGCGATTACCGTTGGACCTGGGTGAGGAGGTAAGAACCCGTGTGTTACTGAAAGAGCTGCTACCATTGGAATACCTAGATAAAGAATAGAAACGCGTAATTGTTTTGAAATGGCAAACACGATTGGAATTAATAAAACTAGACCTACTTCAAAAAATAAAGCGATACCAATAATGAAGGAAGCAACAACAATCGCCCATTGAATTTTCTTTTCACCAAATTTTTCTATAAGTGTAATAGCTATTCGCTGTGCACCGCCGGCATCAGCGATCAGTTTACCTAACATGGCACCTAGACCGAAGATTAACGCCAAATGACCGAGTGTTCCACCTAAACCTGCTTCAATCGATTTAACGATCTCTCCAAGTGGCATACCTAGTGCTAAAGCAACACCGAATGAAACGATAATTAAAGAAATAAATGTGTTTAATTTGAAATACATGATCAATAATAACAATGCTAATATTCCACAAGCTACGATAAATAATGGCATGATAGATCCCCCTGATATTAATTTTCTCTATGAATTAAACTTCTTTGATACGATGCAATCCGTGAATAATCTTCTTCTAGTTTTCTAGATAGACTGATAAAAATCGGTAACAATTCTCTATACTCTTTCACGGCTTCTTGATTAGGAGTGTGGGTATAAGTACTTCCAATCATGTCTGAAGCTGCTTCAAACGTTTGTATTCTTCCTGTTGCATACAACCCTAGAATACATGCTCCTAAGCAAGAACTTTCGTAAACTTCTGGAACGGCTAACTCTGTATCAAAAATGTCTGACATCATCTGACGCCACGTTTCTGATCGAGCAAAACCACCAGTTGCTTGAATTCTGCTTACAGGTTCATCCATACATTCGACCAATGCTAGATACACGGTATAAAGGTTATAGATCACACCTTCAAGTGCGGCTCTGATCATATGTTCTTTTTTATGAGACAACGTTAGACCGAAGAAAGACCCTCGAACATCTGAATTCCAAAGTGGAGCACGTTCACCAGCAAGGTAGGGATGAAACAATAAACCATCTGCTCCTGGCCGAACACGTTCTGCTATCTTTGTGAGTATCTCATATGGATCGATTCCTAATCGCTTTGCGGTTTCAAGTTCAGATGCCGCAAATTCATCCCGGATCCAGCGCAGAACAACACCGCCGTTGTTTACAGGTCCACCGATAACCCAATGATTCTCTGTTAATGCGTAGCAAAAAATTCTTCCTTTTTCATCCGTTTGCGGCTTATCTATAATTGTACGAATAGCTCCGCTCGTACCAATGGTTACGGCTATTTCACCTTTACCAATCGCATCTACACCTAGGTTTGATAGCACACCATCGCTTGCTCCAATAATAAATGGGGTTTTCGGATCGATTCCTATCTGTTTCGCTATGTCCAATTGACAATGATTAAAGATCGTTGTCGTTGGAACTAGGGTAGATAGTTGGTCACGATTAATCCCTGAGACCCCTAATGCTTCTTCATCCCAATCCAAATTATTCAGATTCATCATCCCCATAGCTGATGCTAGAGAATGATCTACCACATATTCGTTAAATAAGCGGTGGAATATGAACTCTTTTATTCCTATATACTTTTTAGCTCTTGCTGCGATTTCAGGCTGATCATTTACGATCCAGGCGATTTTACTTAATGGACTCATCGGATGAATAGGAGTTCCTGTTCGCTTATAGATCTCATGTCCGTTATATTGCATTTTTATTTTTCTAGCCCATTCTTCACTCCGGTTATCCGCCCAAGTGATACAAGGTGTTAAAGGCTGATCATCTTCATCCATTACAATCACACTATGCATTGCAGAACTAAAAGAAATGAAAGAGATAGCGTTAGATGATATTGAAGATTTTTTTATTACATTTGTAAGGGTTTGCAAAACCGTCTGTAAAATTTCTTCTGGGTCTTGTACCGCTGTAGAAATATCAGGTGTATGAAGCGGGTACCCAATGTTTTCTTGTGAGAGAATGTCTCCGCTTTCATTAAACAACACAGCTTTTGTACTCGTAGTTCCGATGTCGACTCCTACCATATAGCTTTTTCTATGTTGTGTACCGTCGATATCCGTCATTGATCTACTCCTTTTCTTGCTCCCGTGCTTTCGATAGCATTTGTTGTGACATCCATAAGTCATCTACTTTTCCTTGAACATCATCAAAATTTTGATGAAGCGATTGAATCATGATCTCTCTATTTTTAGACGAGATCGCATCAATGTAGAGTTCATGGTTCTTCATAATTCGAGAAAGGTCATCGTATTTTTCGTTAAAATGCATGCGCATTGATAATAAGATGAAGCTTTCCATAACAGGTTTTGTATTGTTCCAAATCATCGTGATGTAAGAATGATCAATTGAACGAATGATTGTTTCATGAAACAAGACATCTTGAAGAGCAAATTCGTCAGCATCTTTGTACTTTATTGCGATCTGCATCATTTCTAAGATTTTTGTAAGTTCTCTAACTACTGAAGTGGTATCGTTTTTTACGAGGCGTTCAAACACAAACGTCTCAATAAGCAGGCGAACATCATATATTTCTTCTATTTCTTTTTCCGTTAAGCCGACCACAACTGCACCCATGCGCTCTAAACGAATTAAGTTCTCATTTGATAGAACTTTTAGTGCTTCTCGTATAGGAGAGCGGCTTACATGATATTCAGCTGCTAATTTATTTTCGGATAGGGTGGTACCGCTTTCAATGAGTCCCGAGATAATCCTCATTCTCAGTTCACATGCGACACGTTCCCCAGTCGAAGCTTTAGAAAGCCACTTCTCAGGATAAAGAAAATCATTAAAATCGTTCAACATAACAACCTCCTTTTGTAGAACGAGTATACTTGTATACAAGTATTATAGTACAGTAATTACAAAATGCAAGCGCTTTTATTTTTTTATTAAAAAACGAAAAATTAGCATGATTCCCGGAATAAAAGGGAGGAGTAGGGAAGTTAACAAAAAAAGAAAAGAACAATCTTATAATCCAAATTGTTCTTTTCACTCTTTATTCTATTAATAAGGGGGCTTCTTCTTTCTTCATTTCAGTTTCGTGAAACTCATTGTATCGCGGGTGCATTTTTAATAGTTCATCAACGGTTACAATCTCATAACCCATTTCTTTAAGCTTAGGAAGGATAATCTTTAATGCAGCAACAGTTTGACTGCGATTACCTCCAGAATCATGCAAAAGAATAATATCTCCATTTTTTAAATTCGTTAGGATGTGTCTGGCGATCCTTTGAGATCCTGGATTTGTCCAATCTCGGGGATCTTGATGCCAAGACCATAAGATAACCTTATATCCCTCTTTTTTTAAGACTTTTAAACTGTTCTCTGTAACGGTCCCGCCTGGAGGACGAAACAATTTTATATAATCTGAATGATGAGCAGGATCTAGAAGGTGCTCAGTCTTTCTTGTTTCAACCACAACTTTATGCCTTGAAATCGTGTGGAAGCTAGGGTGATTATACGTATGGTTACCGATTTCATGTCCTTCTTTTAGCTCTCTTTTCACGATTTCTGGGTACTTTTCAACCCGCTTTCCAATAAGAAAGAATGTTGCATGCACACCTTCCTTTTTAAGAACATCTAAGATCTGAGAGGTATATACGGGGTCTGGTCCATCGTCAAACGTAATCGCAACTTGTTTCTTTTTTGAAGGAACTTCCCAGATCACATCTCCATACTTTTCAACTTCGAAACGATTTACAATACCAGCATCTACTTGAGGTCCAATAAACAGAAATTGAAATACAAGCACGGAAACAATCACTCTTACAATGCTAGACATAATGAACCCTCATTCTAAAATTTGTTACCTATAGTATTTGTAACGAGAAACTGATTTATGACAAAGCTGTATGTGTATGCAAGGTTGCTTTTAAAGATTTTTTTTGTTTAAGGTGGTCGCTGACAGACAACAGTCTTGGTAACAAAAAAGCCGCTCAAAGGATTCCTTTGAACAGCTTAAGCGTTGAAATTTACAACCCACTTGGAGAAAGTGAGATCGCTTTTAGAGCATGATCTAAATCATAGATTAAATCATCTACTGTTTCAATGCCGATTGAAAGTCGGATTAGTTCTGGACTTACGCCTGATTTTCTTTGTTCTTCTTCAGATAGTTGTTGATGAGTGGTGCTGGCTGGATGTATGATCAATGATTTTGAATCTCCCACGTTTGCCAAGTGAGAGAAGATGCTAACATTTTCGATCAACTTTTTACCTTCTTCAACACCGCCTTTAACCCCGAATGTTAAAATCGCACCCGCGCCTTTAGGGAGGTATTTTTGGGCAAGTTCATAGTAAGGGCTGCTTGGAAGTCCTGCGTAATTTACCCAATCTACCGATGGATGACTCTCTAAGAACTTCGCTACTTTTAATGTATTTTCAACATGACGTTCTATACGCAGAGCAAGTGTTTCCAATCCTTGAATAAATAGAAAGGAGTTGAATGGTGCGATAGACGAACCTAGATCTCGAAGCAGTTGAACACGTGCTTTTAATATATAAGCAAGTGGACCAAATGCATCGGTATACACAATTCCTTTATAGCTTGGATCTGGCTCAGTCAAGCCTGGGAATTTCCCATTGCTCCAATCAAATTTTCCAGAATCTACGATAACTCCACCGACTGAAGTACCATGTCCTCCAATGAACTTTGTTGCAGAATGAACAACGATATCCGCTCCATGGTCGATCGGGCGACAAAGGTAAGGTGTAGCCAACGTATTATCTACAATAAGAGGAACTCCTGCGTCATGTGCGATGTCAGCGATCGCTTGAATATCTGCAACATCTATTTTTGGATTGCCGATGGTCTCAATGTATACGGCTTTTGTTTTTTCTGTAATAGCATCTTGAAAAGATTGAAGATTATCAATCTCAGCGAATTGTGTCTGGATGCCTAGCTTGGGGAGAGTGACTGAGAACAGGTTATACGTTCCACCATATAGAGAGGTAGAAGCGACGATTTCATCACCAGAACCAGCAATATTGAATATAGCATTTGTAATGGCAGCCTGGCCGGATGCAAGAGCAAGAGCACCAACACCGCCTTCAAGTTTTGCGATGGTCTGTTCAAACGCATCTTGTGTTGGATTCATCAAACGCGTATATATATTTCCGAACTCTTTTAGGGCAAACAAGTTCGCTGCGTGCTCTGTTGAATTGAATTGATATGAAGTGGTCTGGTAGATGGGTACTGCTCGAGCTCCTGTTGTAGGATCTACTTTTTGACCTTCATGTAAAGAAATCGTTTCAAATCCATATTGTCTTTCAGCTTTTTGATCAGTCATTTTCGAATCTCTCCTCAACGTTATTTTTTATATCCAATCGCATTCAGTTTCAACTTATCCCAGAAAAAAAGACCTCTTCCAAAAGAAGAGGTCCCGATGATTTCACCCGATCGAAGTCTCATCTTTCAGAACATAAATTGTTCTGCTGAAATTAGCACCATGCGTTTCCGCTGGTTGCCGGGCATCATAGGGTCAGTCCCTCAGCCTCTCTGGATAAGAAGATTTGAATATTGAATTAAGATTTATAATACATAGGTCATTATCAATAGTCAACAGAATTTTTTAAAAATTTCGGATTTTTATTTTCTGGAATACTTTTTACCGCATAGATAATACCGACAGCCCAAAAAGCAACAAGTACAAAGTAGATTGAGAACAACATGTTATTTGATACACCAAGAGTATGAAGAAGAGTTCTTGTGTTGGTAATAATAATCAGTCCTCCTACCAATACCCCTAATATGTGAGATGGAATGAGACGAACTAGCCATGCAGCAATCGGAGCCGCAACCACTCCTCCTAACATTAACGCTCCTACCCATAACCATTCAACTTGTTCCCATCCAAGAGCGATGAAAAATCCGATAGAAGCAGATACTGCTACAGCGAACTCACTCGTGTCTACAGAACCGATCACTTTTCTAGTTTTCATATCTTGTTTTGCCATTAGGACCGGAGTGGTGACTGGACCCCAGCCACCACCTCCTGTAGCATCTAAAAATCCTGCTAATAATCCAAGTGGAATAAGTTGTTTTTTCGTAAAGGGTTTGCCATTCGCTGTTGCTTTCTTTTCTCCAAGTTTAAACAAAAAACGATATAAGATATAAATTCCAAGGATAATTAGAAAGATTGAGATATACGGCTTTATTACATCTCCAGGCAGATTGCTTAAAAAACAAGCACCTACAAATGCTCCGATAGAACCCGGCAAAATTAAGCGAAGAACGACTTGCCGGTCCACATTTCCGAATTTTATGTGTGAAGCGCCGGATGCCGCAGTGGTGACGACTTCAGCAAGATGTACGGATGCAGATGCAGCTGCAGGAGCTATCCCCGCTACTAAAAGAAGTGATGTTGATGTAACACCATAAGCCATCCCTAGTGAACCATCGATCAACTGTGCAACAAGACCAATTAAAGCCAGTACGATTAACTTTTTCATATTCTTCCTCCTCAAAATAAAAAGGCCCTTAACAAGTGATGTTAAGAGCCTTCGGTTTACCGATCAGCGATACGGATTAAATTTTAGTTAATACTATATGATCCTAAAACATAAAAAGTCAACTGTTTGTTGAAATTTTTTGTAAAAATAGAAAAATGAAAAAATAGGTCTTGATATCCACTTCAGATATGTTATGATTTTATAAAATTTAAACTCTTATCCAGAGTGGTGAAGGGAACTGGCCCGATGAAACCCGGCAACCTGCGATCGTAAGGTGCTAACTCCAGCAGAATGTATTTACATTTTGGAAGATAAGGTAATATGTTTACCTCCACTATCTTTCCGAAATGGGAAGGTTTTTTTTATTGTCGTTTTCATATTCATTGTAGCTTTTTGAAAGAGTTGATTTCCGTTGCAGATACTCGCTTTCCGTGGGGCAGGCGGTGAGCCACATTCGTACGTTCGTATAAGTGTCTCACCTGCCCGCCTGTCCCACAGGAGTCTCGCATCTTTCACTCCAATCAAAAGCCAAAGAAGAAATAAGTAAGACTTAGAAAACAACAATTTTTAGGAAAGAGCCTTTAAAAGATAATGAATGTTGTAAAGGGAGGCAGTGGAGTGGCAAACGAAAAGAGTGCAAGTGATTTTCTTCCTCAGCTTGAAAAGATGCTGAGCAGTATTAAATTTGGTTCAATCACTTTAATCGTTCAAGATGGAAAAGTGATTCAGCTTGAAAAGAACGAGAAGGTAAGAATTAAATAGTTCGCTGACTAGAAAACTAGAGGCGGTTTTAACGATAGGGCTAAGCTCTAAAAACGTTAAAGCCGCTTTTTTATGTTAAAAGGAGGTAGCGAATTGCTAACGTATGCAACTTGGAATGAGAAATTACCAGATTTTAATCACGAAAATCCGACAAAAGGTGCTCTAGATGTGTTGGAGTGGGCTTATGGAACATATGGTGAAGATTTAGTCTATGCATGCAGTTTTGGTATAGAAGGCAGTGTTCTTGTCGATCTCGTTTCCCAAGTGAAGCCAGATGCACAGATCGTATTTCTCGATACAAACCTGCATTTTCAAGAAACCTATGACGTAATTGAAGCTGCAAAGAAAAGGTATCCTTCACTTCGAATCAAGCTAAAAGCGCCAGCTCTCACTCTAGAAGAGCAAGCAGAAAAACACAGTGATGCTCTTTGGAACGTGGACTCCAATCTATGCTGCACGATCAGAAAGGTAATTCCTTTAGAAGAAGAGTTAAAAGGGGTAAAAGCTTGGCTCTCTGGTCTTCGTAAGGAGCAATCAGCGGCTAGGAGCAATACCGAATTCGTAAACAGAGATGAACGGTTCAAAAGTATAAAAGTTTGTCCGCTCATTCATTGGACGTGGAAAGATATTTGGCGGCAAGCCCATAAGCATGACTTGCCGTATAACAAACTACATGACAATGGTTATCCAAGTATAGGCTGCGCTCCATGTACACAGGCAGCTATTAACGCAGATGATCTTCGTTCCGGACGATGGTCTGGAACTGGAAAACTAGAATGCGGGCTTCATGAGAATAAATAGAGAATTAATAGGAGGAGAGAAACACTATGAGTACGATTCAACCACATGGAGGGCAACTGATCAATCGACTCAAGCCTGATACACCCTATCAGCACATTCAAAAAGAAATCATTCTTGATGTAACAGCACTTAGCGACCTTGAATTGATTGCGATTGGAGCATACAGTCCATTAACAGGATTTTTGAACCAAAAAGATTATCAATCTGTTGTCCACGATATAAGGCTTAGTGATGGAACGGTTTGGAGCTTACCTATCACGTTACCGGTAGATTCTGATACAGCATCAACACTTAATAGAGGTGAAGAAGTTCGTTTAACATACGATGGTGTAACCTACGGAATTATTAAGGTAGGTGATGTTTACACTCCTATAAAACAAATTGAAGCGGAGTGTGTTTATAAGACATCCGATCAAAATCATCCTGGAGTTAAGAAGCTGTTCGAACGACGTTCTGTTTATGTAGGCGGCGAGATAACACTTGTTAAACGAATTGAGAAAAAATCGTTTAAAGAGTATCATCTCGATCCTAGTGAAACAAGAAAACAGTTTAAGGAATTAGGTTGGAGTACCGTTGTAGGTTTTCAAACGAGAAATCCCGTTCACCGTGCGCATGAATATATTCAAAAAGCTGCACTTGAAATTGTAGACGGTCTCTTCTTAAATCCACTCGTTGGTGAAACAAAGTCTGATGATATACCAGCTGATGTTCGAATGGAAAGCTATCATGTTCTACTAAAAAACTATTATCCTAAAAAACGCGTATTTCTTGCTGTATTTCCTGCAGCGATGCGCTATGCAGGTCCTCGTGAAGCCATCTTTCATGCGATCGTCAGAAAAAATTACGGCTGCTCTCACTTTATCGTAGGTCGTGACCATGCTGGAGTAGGAAATTATTACGGGACGTATGAAGCACAAGAGATCTTTTCACAGTTTACTGAAGAGGAGATCGGTATCCAAACCTTGTTTTTTGAACATAGCTTTTATTGCAACAAATGTGAAGGAATGGCTTCTTCGAAAACATGTCCACACCCAACGGAAGAACATGTCATCTTATCCGGAACAAAGGTAAGAGAACTTCTTCGAAATGGAGAACTTCCACCAAGTACGTTCAGCCGAAGAGAAGTAGTAGAGGTATTAATAAATGGACTAAATCGAAATGATAAAAATTATAGAATAGGAGATTTAAATGAGCAATCAACACAATATAATTTGGCACGATAGTTCGATTACAAAAGAAGCTAGGCGAAAACTAAACAATCATTCTAGTTTTGTACTTTGGTTTACAGGACTTTCAGGATCAGGAAAATCAACGGTTGCCAATGCATTAGCGCAAGTGCTTTTTGATCAAGAAATAAGAAACTTTGTGTTAGATGGAGATAATATTCGAAATGGATTAAACCGTGATCTTTCTTTCTCAGATAAAGATCGAAGTGAAAACATACGACGTATTTCTGAAGTGTCAAAGCTATTTGTAGAGAACGGAACGGTCGTACTTACAGCTTTTATCTCACCGTTTATACAAGATCGGGATATGGCGAAGAAAATCATTTCAGAAGAAGAATTCATAGAAATTTTCGTTTCATGTCCGATTGACGAATGTGAAAAAAGAGATCCAAAAGGTTTATACAGCAAAGCGCGAAAAGGTGAGATTTCTGACTTTACTGGGATTGATTCACCTTATGAAGAACCGGTTTCACCTGCTCTTACCATACATACAAACGAACAAAACGTTTCCGAGAGTGTGGAGAGCATCTTAAATTATTTAAAAAAAAGGAAGCTGATTTAACTAAATAAAAAGGAGATTGAGAGAATGGCATATGAAAAGACGTGGGCAGAAAATCCGAAGATCAATAAAACAGAACAAAAAAAGCTTGTGAAAGACGGCTTGAAAATATTTGAAGATATCCCTCATTACGCAGAAAACGGCTTTTCTTCTATTCCAAAAGAAGAATGGGATAGTTTCAAGTGGGCGGGCCTTTATCTGCAGCGGCCAAAAGAAGACGGTTATTTTATGATGAGGGTCAATGTTCCATCAGGTATTTTAAGTTATGAACAAGTAAAAGCATTGGCTCATATTTGTAAAGATTACGGAAGAAACGTATTCGATATCACAACACGTCAAGCTATTCAATTTCACTGGCTGACGATTGAACAGATCCCGGATATCTTTCATCGTTTAGAATCAGTCGGGTTATCGAGCGCTGGTGCATGCGGAGACATTACACGAAACATCATGGGCAATCCGATAGCAGGCATCGATCCACATGAACTTTTTGATACCACTGAAATTGTAAAAGAAGTATATGAGTTCTTTCAGCATAATGAAGATTTCTCGAACTTGCCAAGAAAATACAAAATGTCGATCAGCTCAAATGTAAACAACAGTGCACATGCTGAGATCAACTGTGTGGCCTTTACTCCCGCATATAAAGTAATTGAAGAAAAGGAAGTTCCAGGGTTTCATATCAAGATTGGCGGAGGTCTTTCTTCTCGTCCTTTCTTAGCACAGCCACTCGATGTGTTCATTGAACCAGACCAGGTTAAAGACGTTTCTATCGCGATTACTACCATTTTCCGTGACTACGGATATCGGGAAAAGCGTCACCTTGCACGCCTTAAGTTTTTGATGGCAGATTGGGGACCAGAAAAATTTAAAGAAAAGCTTCTAGAATATACCGGAGCGCTTCATTCTAAAGGAAAAGATGCTCTTAAAACATGGAACGGCGGTTACTTCTATGGTGTTCATCCTCAAAAGCAAGAAGGCTTAAGTTATATCGGCTTTAACGTCCCTGTTGGTAGACTTCATGCTGACGAAGTTTTAGAGCTTGCTGAAATTGCGAAGAAATACGGAAACGGTGAAATCCGAACGGTAAATTCTCAAAACTTAATTATTCCTAATGTGAAACATGAAAACGTCGAGTTGCTATTAAAAGAGAGCATCTTCAAACGCATTACAACTCAGCCTCTATCTTTCATTGGTCATTCTGTTTCTTGTACCGGTATCGAGTATTGCAACTTGGCACTCGTTGAAACGAAAGAAAGGATGCGTAAAATCGCAGAGAATCTCGATCAAAAAATAACACTAGATGTTCCTGTTCGCATTCATATGGTGGGCTGTCCTAACTCATGCGGACAGCGTCAAATCGCAGATATTGGTCTTCAAGGTGTATTGTTAAAAACGAAAGAGAAGAAGATGGTTCAAGCTTTTGAGATATATGTAGGAGGCACACTAGATGATGGCGGAAAATTTAATGAAAAGCTAAAAGGAAAGTTTCATGCGGATTCACTAGACGAAGTATTATTACGGTTTCTTACCACATTCAAAGAAACGAAACTTCCATCAGAAAGCTTCTTTGAATATATAGACCGTGTCGGGTTGGAAAATCTTCAAATAGAGTTGGACCGAATAGCAGAAGAATTAGAAGAAAAAGTCTCATAAAATGGAGGTCTCGCTATGTATTTATACCGGTTTGAAGTGATTTCGAAATCAGAGGTTATTCCTGTTGTAATAGCCGCTTCAACAGATGAACAGGCTTTTCAGTTGGTTGACATCGAGCTCGAGAAGTACTTTTTGAAACAGCCTGAAGTTGATGAGATCTCTCTTTATGAAAAGAAACGAATTCGTACGGGGAACGGCTTCGTGCTGTATGAACGTGAAACGATATTAAATTCTTGAGGAGTGATGATGATGGGAAAAGTGTATCTAGTCGGAGCTGGTCCTGGTGATCCAGGGCTGATAACTGTAAAAGGTCTGCGCTGTATACAAGAAGCGGATGTCATTTTATATGATCGATTAGCGAACAAAGAACTGCTCTCTTATGCAAAACCTGACTGTGACTTAATCTATTGCGGTAAACTCCCAAACTATCATTTCATGAAGCAAGAAACGATCAACAGTTTCTTAGTTAAACACGCTCAAAAAGGGAAAGTAGTAACTCGCCTTAAAGGCGGTGATCCCTTCGTGTTTGGAAGAGGAGGAGAAGAAGCAGAAACACTTGCAAGAAGTCGCATTCCCTTTGAGGTGATTCCTGGGATAACTTCAGGGATTGCTGCACCAGCTTATGCGGGCATTCCTGTTACGCATCGAAACATTGCTTCAAGCTATGCGGTTGTCACAGGTCATCGCAAAAAAGGTGAAAAAGATGAACTGAAGTGGGAAAGTCTAGCAAACGGTATTGATACGTTAGCAATCTATATGGGAGTGGGGAACCTAGGTTATATTTGCAAACAGCTAACCAAGAATGGAAAAAGCAAAGACACACCTGTTGCTCTCGTCCAATGGGGTTCCTTAGAGAATCAACGAACCGTTACAGGTACACTGGATACGATTGAGGAAATCGTGGTTAAAGAACAAATTGAGAATCCGAGCATGATCATTGTCGGTGAAGTCGTTCGTCTTCGCAGTGAACTGAAATGGTTTGAACATCTGCATGAAGAACCGAGTAAGCTTGCTGCCGTAAGAGAGGCTTTGTAAATGAAGGCATTGCTCTTTATCTGTCACGGTACAAGACTAGCAAAAGGACGAATAGAAGCAGAAGAATTTGTTAAACTTTGTATGGCACAAGTGGATCTGCCCATTAAAGAGATTTGTTTTCTAGAGCTTGCCGAACCCTCTATCCCTCAAGGATTTGAAAGGTGTATACAAAAAGGAGCAACGAATATCTCTGTGATTCCTGTGTTCTTATTAAGTGCAAACCATATAAAAATAGATATACCAAAAGAACTTCAGCACTTGCAAAATAAATTTCCAGGAGTTGATGTAAATTACGGGCGTGCCTTCGGTGTCCATGATGCCATTTCGCATTTGTTGTGGGAGAAGATTACCAAAAGCGCAGTTAGTTTAAGAAGAAATACACATATTCTGCTTGTAGGCAGAGGCAGCACCAATCAGGATGTAAAACGGGACTTAGAAGCAATAGCATCTAACGTTCAAAATCATTACGGAATCCCTAGCATACAAGCTTGTTTTCTAACTGGTTCAGAACCTAGCTTTGAGGAAGCACTCTGGAGCAGCAGCGAATCATATGAGCAAGTTATCGTTGTGCCTTATCTTCTATTTTCAGGACTCTTAATAAACGGAATGAAACATACGATAACTCGCTATCAGCAGCAAACTACACAAAACGTAACTCTTTGTGACACGCTTGGCTACCATCCTATTCTTAAAGACGTCCTTCTCACACGTATACATGAAACACTTGAAACAAAGAAGTATTCATTTTCTTAAGAAGAGAGGAATGCTATGTATCCTATTCACATAAATTTGACTGGTAGAACGGTTGTAGTAGTAGGCGGTGGTTTGGTAGCCTTTAGAAAAATTAAAGATCTAATACATGAAGAAGCAAAAATAACTGTAATCAGTCCAGTCGTTGTTAAGGAGATTCAGGAATGGCATGCTGAACAAAAGCTGACTTGGATTGAAAGAAAAGTGTTACCTGAAGATTTGGTCGAAGCATTTCTAATCGTTGCAGCGACCAATTGTACAGAGAGTAACTCTTGGATTGCAGAACAAGCAAGTCCAAAACAGCTTGTGAATGTCGTTGATGAACCGCACCTTGGCAATTTTATTGTACCTAGTGTTGTAAAAAGAGGTAAGCTCATACTCTCTGTTTCCACCTCTGGAGCTAGTCCAAGTCTATCTAAATCGATAAAAAAAGAGCTTCAGCAAAAATACAGTGAAGACTATGAAACGTATTTAGATTTTTTATTCCAATGCAGATCCATCATTAAGAAGGAATATCCGGAAAAATATCGAAAAGACTTATTAACAAAGCTAACAGATCAGTCGTTTTTATATGACGTAGAAAAACAACGCTCGTATAAACAGGAATTATTAAAGAAAATAGATCGCAAGTTAGTAAATGAACCAATAAATGAATAAATCCTTATCAAGAGAGGTAGAGGGAGCGGCCCTATGAAACCTCAGCAACCAGCAGCTGCAAGCTGAAAAGGTGCTAATTCCTGCGAGTTCACTTGTTGAACTTGTAAAGATAAGAAGACCCCGACGCTAAAAAAAGTCTTCTTTTATAGAAGGCTTTTTATTTTTATATAGGAGGCTATCATGAGTTTAATCACAGACTTAGAACAAAACAAGATACTGATCGGTGATGGTGCGATGGGAACACTTCTGTATTCGTATGGATCTGATTTTTGTTATGAAGAGTTAAATCTTTCTCAAGAAGAGCAGATCTATAACATCCATCGCGCTTATTTAGATGCAGGTGCTGATATCATTCAAACCAATACGTATGCGGCGAACTATTCGAAGCTCGAACGCTATGGACTTCAAGATCACGTAAAAGAGATCAACAAAGCGGCTGTTCAAATCGCCAGAAAAGCCGCTCATAACAAATATGTAGTAGGTACGATCGGTGGTATACGCGGCATTAAACCAAATAGCATTTCTCTGGATGAGATCAAGCGCAGTTTTCGTGAGCAGCTGTATTGTTTATTGATGGAAAATGTAGATGGAATCCAATTAGAAACCTATTATGACCTAGAAGAACTAGAAACCGTTTTAGAGATTGCTAGAAAAGAAACATCACTTCCGATCATTGCTCAAGTGTCATTGCAGGAAGTCGGCTTTATGCAGGACCGAACCCCCATTTCAGAAGCTTTGACCTCTTTAGAGAACATTGGTGCTGATATTGTGGGATTAAACTGCCGTCTTGGGCCGTATCACATGCTGATGACGCTTGAAGAAGTTCCATTACCAAAACGGGCTTTTCTTTCAGCGTTTCCTAATGCTTCACTGCCTTCCTATACAGATGGCCGTTTTAAGTATGAAGGGGACGCGGATTATTTTAAAGAATGTGCCCATTTGTTCAGGCAGCAAGGAGTTCGTCTATTAGGCGGATGTTGTGGTACGACGCCCGCCCATATTCGTGCCTTCTCAAATGAACTTCAAAACTTAGAGCCTGTAACAGAAAAAGAAGTGAAACAAAGAAAGCGAAAGCTCGTCATTCAGTCAGCATCAAAACCTAAATACGTACCACTATGTGAAGAAGTAAAGAAGAAGCAATCGATTATTGTTGAATTAGATCCACCACGTAAATTAGATACATCGCGTTTTATGGAAGGAGCAAAGGCTTTAAAAGAAGCGGGGATCGACGCACTTACCCTCGCTGATAATTCACTTGCTTCACCACGTGTTTGCAACTCTGCATTAGGATCAATCGTGCAGTCCCAACTTAACCTTCGTCCGCTCGTTCATATTACGTGCCGTGACAGAAACTTAATCGGCCTTCAGTCTCACTTGATGGGGCTTCATACGCATGGCATTCATGAAATATTAGCTGTAACTGGAGATCCCGCAAGCGTAGGAGATTTCCCAGGTGCTTCATCTGTTTATGATGTCACGTCATTTGAACTTATCAAGCTCATCAAACAGTTTAATGAAGGGTTATCACTTTCAGGTAAAGAGCTTGGAGAAAAAACATCCTTTACGGTCGGGGCGGCTTTTAACCCTAACATCCGATCCATCGATAAAGCCGTTGAGCGGTTAGAGAAGAAAATCGCATACGGCGCAGATTATTTTATCAGTCAGCCTGTATTTTCAGAGCAAAGACTTCTTGAAACGTATGAGGCTACAAAACATATTGATAAACCGATCTATATTGGGATCATGCCGTTAACTTCTTCCCGAAACGCAGAGTTTCTTCACCATGAAGTTCCTGGCATCAAACTGTCTGATTCTGTGCGTGATCGCATGGGCAAGTATAAAGATGATCCAACACAGGCATGTAAAGAAGGCTTATTGATCGCCAAGTCATTATTAGACACGGCTATGGAACTGTTTAACGGAATATACCTGATCACACCATTCATGCGTTACGAACTAACCGTTGAATTAGCACAATATGCACGAGCTAACTCTCCATCACTTTTAGCCAGGAGGTCACAGAATGCCTAAGTCATCAATAGAAAAACAGCTGAAATCAAAGATTTTAATCATGGATGGTGCGATGGGAACGATGCTTCAAGAAGCGGAACTCACACCAGAAGATTTTGGCGGTGAAGCGTATGACGGTTGTAATGAATATTTAAACATAACGGCACCACATGTTATAGAAAACATTCATTATAAATATCTTGAGGCGGGCGCTGATATCGTTGAAACGAATACATTCGGAGGTACGAATCTTGTACTGGATGAATACGACTTAGGTCATAGAGCATATGAGATCAATAAGCTTGGAGCAGAAATTGCAAGAAAAGCCGCTGATGCTGTTTCAACAGAACAGTGGCCTCGTTTTGTTGCGGGCTCACTCGGACCGACTACAAAAACCCTCAGTGTTACGGGCGGAACGACGTTTGATGCGTTAAGAGATGCTTATGCCGAACAAGCACGAGGGTTGATTGACGGAGGTGCGGATCTTCTCCTCTTAGAGACAAGCCAAGATATGCTTAATGTAAAAGCTGGTTTTTTAGGAATCGAGCAAGCTATTGAACAAACGGGAAAAAGAATCCCACTCATGGTTTCAGGAACGATTGAACCGATGGGAACCACACTCGCAGGTCAGTCGATTGAGGCATTTTATATCTCGTTGAAACATATGAACCCGATTGCAGTAGGATTAAACTGTGCGACAGGTCCTGAATTTATGCAAGATCACATACGTTCCCTGTCGAATTTGTCTACAACAGCAGTAAGCTGTTATCCAAACGCAGGGCTTCCTGATGAAGAAGGAAATTATCATGAAACACCAGAATCATTGGCTGCTAAACTATCTGGGTTTGCAGAAAAAGGGTGGCTAAACATTGTTGGTGGTTGCTGCGGTACGACACCCGCTCATATAGAAGCACTATCAAAGGTTATGAAGAACTATCCACCACGTCACCTGCAAGTATACGAAACTCATATGGTCTCTGGAATCGAACCCTTTATCTATGATGATCCAACGTTAAGACCAATTATGGTAGGAGAAAGAACAAATGTAATCGGATCACGAAAATTCAAACGGTTAATTGCTGAGGGGAAATTTGAAGAAGCGGCTGAGATTGCAAGAGCTCAAGTAAAAGGCGGTGCACATGTTCTCGACGTTTGTTTAGCTGATCCTGACCGGGATGAATTAAGCGATATGGAAGAGTTCATGAAAGAAGCGGTTAAGAAAGTGAAAATTCCATTTGTCATCGATTCTACAGATGAGGATGTTATTGAGCTAGCATTAAAGTACTCACAAGGTAAAGCCATCATCAATTCCATTAACTTAGAAGATGGCGAAGAACGGTTTGAAAAGGTGATCCCCCTTCTTCATAAATACGGAGCAGCGGTAGTGGTTGGAACGATCGATGAGATTGGAATGGGCGTTTCGGCTGAGCGGAAATTAGAAATCGCAAGAAGATCGTATGACCTATTAGTAAAAAAATATAGAGTCTCGCCGACAGACATCATTTTCGATCCGCTCGTTTTTCCAGTGGGAACAGGTGATGAACAGTACATTGGCTCAGCGAATGCAACAGTTGAAGGCATTCGCCTGATCAAGGAACACTTTCCACAATGCTTAACCATTTTAGGAGTCAGTAACGTATCATTCGGATTGCCACCGGTCGGTCGCGAAGTATTAAATGCAGTGTATCTCTACCATTGCACACAAGCGGGACTTGATTACGCGATCGTAAATACTGAAAAGCTAGAACGTTTCGCTTCTATTTCACCGAAAGAAATTGAGATGGCAGAAAATCTATTATTTCGAACAACAGAGGAAGCATTATCTACTTTTACAGATTTTTATAGAGGTAAGAAGAAAGAAACAAAATCAAAGCTGCTTGATATGAGTTTAGAAGAGCGACTTCAATATTACATTTTAGAAGGTACAAAAGAAGGGTTGATTCCAGATCTAGAGATAGCTTTAAAACAGTACCCTTCACCTCTAACTATCATTAATGGACCATTAATGGATGGCATGAAAGAAGTGGGCAGACTTTTTAATGAGAACCAGTTAATCGTTGCAGAAGTCCTTCAAAGTGCGGAAGTCATGAAAGCATCTGTTGCTTATCTAGAACCTTACATGGAAACGAATGATGAATCTGCTTCAAAAGGAAAGGTGTTACTTGCTACAGTTAAGGGTGATGTTCATGACATCGGTAAGAACCTGGTAGATATCATTCTAAGCAATAATGGATTTAACGTGGTAGACCTAGGGATTAAGGTAACGTCTCAAACCTTAATTGAAGCGATCAAAAAAGAACAACCAAATATTATCGGACTTTCTGGATTGCTCGTAAAATCTGCTCAACAGATGGTGTTAACGGCAAACGATATGAAAGAAGCGAACATTTCAACACCCATTTTGGTTGGCGGTGCTGCATTATCAAGAAAGTTCACAGATACGAAGATATCGAAGGAATACGAAGGAATGGTTCTTTATGCAAAAGATGCGATGGAAGGTCTCTCAATTGCAAATCAAATTCAAACCCCAGAAGAGTTTGATCGACTTTCTGTAGAATTTGCACAGAGAAAAAAGACAATAGCACTGCATTCAGAAACAAACGAAAGCTCTGCAGGAGTTGCAACTGCTGTTAGAGTCCGGTCAAAGGTTTCACAATCTGCTCCCGTTTTTGTTCCAAACGATACAGAAAGACATATTTTGAAAAACTACTCACTCTCACATATCCAGCCTTATATCAATCTACAGATGCTGCTCGGACATCATCTTGGCATAAAAGGCAAAATCACTAGATTGCTTCAAGAAAAGGACGAGCGAACTCTTGAAATTAAATCATTGATTGATCATCTGTTAAAAGAGGCGAAAGAAAAGAATTTGATTCAACCTTCCGCTCTATATCAATTCTTCCCTGCACAAAGTGATGGAGAACGAATTCTGATCTATGATCCGATTGATCAAAGGACAGTAATTGAAACGTTTGACTTCCCAAGACAAAACAAAGAGCCTTATCTTTGTATTGCAGATTATTTACGCTCAAAAGAAAGCGGGGAGATGGACTATGTTGGATTCTTTTCTGTTACAGCAGGGACAGGTATTCGCGAACTAGCTGCAGAATATAAGAAAGAAGGACGATTTCTTGAAAGTCATGCACTTCAAGCTTTAGCTTTAGAAACGGCAGAAGGTTTCGCTGAACTTCTTCACCAGCAGATGCGAGATCGCTGGGGTTTTCCTGACTCGGTAGATTTTACAATGAGAGAACGATTTTCCGCTCGTTATCAGGGACAAAGGTTTTCATTCGGCTATCCCGCTTGTCCAGAATTAGAAGATCAACAAAAGTTATTTAAACTGATACAGCCAGAAGATATTGGTATTCAACTGACCGATGGATGCATGATGGAGCCTGAAGCATCCGTATCAGCTATTGTTTTTGCTCATCCAGAAGCGCGATATTTTAATGTGTTAAGTTAAAATAAAGCACCTGAATGAAGTTTCAGGTGCTTTCATCATTCGGATTTATAAAAAGAAAGGTGTTTTAAGTTTTAGATGTTTGAAAAAACACTTTATGAGCAGATGGAGGAAAAGCAAACCACTCGGCTACAGCATCTGCTTGTTCTTGATTTCTTACACCTTCTAATAAAGTATTAATAACATGCTGCGGCAATGGTTGAGTCATCGCATTTGTCCATTGGGTAACTTCAGCTACATACGTTTTTATTCGATTCCAGTAAGATAACCCAAGTTTTTCGTCCCATTTCTCATGTTTAAAATCAACAAGTGTTTCGTACAATTGCTCTGCACAGTATGAGGACAGATTCGAACCTTGCCCAGTGATGGGATCATTGAGAAAGACGCTGTCACCACAACCAATGACGAGCTTATCATTAAATGACATGTAAGGATGGCGAATTACTGGTTTGATGGCGACCTGTAGAAAAGCACGGTCATCAATTAATGAGAATTCTTTCGTATTCAATCGTTCATGAATATCTGGGAAAAACTCTTCAACTGCCTTTTTCATTTGTTTCGTGAAAGCTGTGGAGTCTTTAATTGTCATAAACGTGTCTAGTTCTTTATGAGGGGCCGCCATGATAAATAGTATGGTAACTGAACCTTTTTCAGTTATTGCAGGAATTTCAAACATTTCACCAATTTCAGGGAGGACCGTGACATTAATCCCTAAAGGCTTGTGTTGTGTAACACCTGTAAAGTAACCTACTATACATTTACGTTGAGGTACATCAAACGGTGAAAGTTCTTCTATAGCAGGAAAGGAGAATAGCGGGCCGGATTTCCCTGTGCAATCAACAACCAAGTCATAGTGATCGACAAGGGATTCAACATTTTCATTGTCTACTTTTTGTTCTTGAAACGTAACACCTTTTGAAGCTAAATCTTCCATACAAGTTGCATAATACAGTCGTTGATCTACAGATAACGCATCTTCTTGCAGCATACCGGTAAAAAGCTTTTGGTTTCCAATCGTTACTCGGACACATTTTAACGGTTCGGTATCCTCCCATTTTGGCATGTTAAACCTTGTTTCACGAGATGAAGTGGGTCCGAAATGAACTTGAGTTGACATAACTCGTCCAGAACGTATCTTTTCTGAAGAAGTAGAGTGAATAACCGTTACTTGAAATTCCTCTCTAAGCGCATAAGCGAGCTGTAGACCAGACGTACCGCTTCCGACAATACAAATCTGTTTTTTCAAGATCATCGCTCCTTCTTTCTATTTTTTGGACAACATATTGAACTCGTAACGCTCTCAGTCTATTTTTGATTTTGAATTTTGTAAATGCGACTTTTTGTTTAATTTCTTATAGGTATTAATAAACAGAATTTATGTTGAAGAAAGCGGGGAAGCGGGTGATTTAAAGTCCTATATAATAAAGAGTTAAAAAGTGTAATTAAAGGAAAAAAGACCTAAAAATTGTTATAGTATGCGTTTTGTTTATTTAGTAACCATATAAACTAGGGAGTCATCATGCAGAAATATATGTATACTTTTCCTTTATTAAAAGGTTTAAAAAGCACTTTCAATATCATTGATGAACATGGAACGTTAGAAGCAGAAATACAAAGATACTATCCAAGTGTCTTAAACGTCATTACTGAAGTTTTTCTAACTGGTTGGGAAGTTAATATTAAAGTATTACAAAATGATAATGAGTATTTAATCAAAGAACATTTTCACTGGGTGAAAAACGAATGGACTATATTTGAGAATGGAAGTAAAGCAGGATCACTGACAGATATTAAAAAATTCGAGCTGGGTAGTACAAAAGAAATCACTTATAAGAACAAAAAATTTTATTATTTCGATAGGCCACTAGATACTCAAACCTTAGTTCAAGATGAAATGAAAAGAGAAGTTGCGATAATTGATTACAAATTGTTCGATCTATCTCGAAAAAAACAGTTAATGCAATACAGCGACGAGTTGCCTAATGCATTGTTAGTTGGTATAGACTATCTGGCATCATTGAAGAAAAAATAAGATTTTAAAAAAGCTAATGGATGTTTTTCATCCTTTAGCTTTTTTCTGTTAACAAATTGAATCAGTAGATTTAGGATTCTTTAATCCGAACATGGGTCGAACAAACAAGGCTAAATACGTACCTAACATAGCCATAACTGCCCATACCCAGCCGTGAAGACTAAATGATGCTATTCCGCTAAAGTAAGCACCTATGTTGCAGCCGAATGCTAAGCGAGCTCCATATCCCATCAATAATCCACCAATTATGGATGCGCCAGCAATACCGGGTTTGATCTTTCCGGGTTTAAACGTTCCTTGAAAAGAAGCTGAAAGAAATGCGCCTAGAATAATACCAAAGTTCATTACGCTTGTTGCATCTGTAAGAACACTTTTTGTAAGAGCTTCGCCATTCTTTCCGTCAAAATAACCCCAAGTGGATACATCTACACCTGTTGCCATCATAGCTTTACCGCCCCATAATGCAAACGCTGATGTAATACCCCATGGACTACCTTTAACAGCTAACGTTAAGGCATTTAATAAGGCAAGAACAACTGCTGCGGTGAATAATGGCCAAGAACCACGAAATACTTTTTTCCATCCTACTGTAGTAGGAAGTGGCTTCATCATAGGTGGCTTTTTCTTTTTAGCTATTTGAACGGTTATCCAGTAAATTAGTGCAAATAATCCTAATTGAATAACTAAAGCGCCGAAAAAGCCAAGACCTGGAATCTGATTTAAAGAAAGTGGCGGAAGAGACGGTAGTCCCATCCAAAATGCGAAATGGTAAGCGCCAAGAACAGATCCTCCAATAAATGAGATAAGTGTTAAAATCATTGACGAGGATCCGCCACCTAAAGAGTAAAGTGTTCCTGACGCGCACCCGTTTCCGAACTGCATCCCAATACCAAAAAGAAAGGCACCAACTAAGATACTAATGCCAACTGGAGATACATTTCCTGCAGGTTCAACACCAGTAAAACTAAAACCAGTACTAAAAATAATAGCAAATAATACGGATGCAACTGCAAGCATAAGCATATGTGCTTGAAGTCCTTGAACGTTACCTACTGAGACCAATCTGCGAAATGCTGAAGTAAAGCCAAAGCGTGCATAAAGTAAAGCTCCACCTAGTGCTAATCCAATAATAAAAAGGCTGCCTTGAGTCCAGTTAGCAACTTTAACTATTAAGAAAAGCAAGATTACTGCTGCAAGTCCTCCCAAAAATACGTAAGCTCTTTGCATAGGCTGTAAATTTGTAACAACAGTAGTGGGCTGAAACGCAGCTTGTTTATTTGAAGAAAGATAAGGTTCTGTTTGTTCCATAACTGTAAAACCTCCAAATCCTATGAGTTATGTCGGAATTATAGCATTATACTATGAATCCATAAATATGAAAAGGAATAGGGGTTTATTCCGCTATTGTCTATATCGAAACGATTAGAGCTTTCATTTAATAATAAGAGTAAATATGGAAGGAGACTGCAAATGGGGAGAAGAAGAAATCAATTTCACAATGATTGTTTTTCATGTGATGATTTGAATAGAGCAGGTCTTGGATCTGGAATAGCAGCTAAAGAATCATCTTTCCAAGCGTTAACAACAACGACTACAACTTTCCCAATACTAATAACACTTGATGATGCAGTTACTACTACGGGTATTGAATTCTTGAGAAACGGTGTAACTTCAGGTTTACAAACTTCAACAGGCGGAATCTATGACATTGCATATATTATTAGTTCTACAGTTACAGCTGCGACAGGAGTTGCAAATACACTGTTATTTGAGCTTGTTACAAGCACGAGACCGAATCCATTTTTTTATTTTCGTCTCACTATCTTAAGTAATCTTTGCTTTTGAGACTTGTTTAATTATATTATACATAGCTGCCGAGAATAGATATTATGTTAACAAAATAGCAAAAAATATAACTAACACTAATTTCATTAAAACCCTCTCTTTCGCCATGGATGCTGACCATGTTTTGAAGTAATCTTCATTCACTGTCTTAACCAGCTGCTGTGTGGTTGTCTTGCAACGTTGTTTTGTTGCAGAACAGAATTGATATATCTCGCTGTAACATTTGCCTCTAATGCGATCTCATTGCTGCTCATGCCGCTTTGAAATCGTTCAATAATCGTAGGAATACTCATGGTGCACTTCTTTTTCCGCATACCAATCAACTCCTTTATTCACTTACTTTCATTGCACCAAACACTTGTTCTCTAGTCGAGTTTTGGCATTTTTCACAACAAAAAGACGCTAATCTTAAATGACAGCGTCAAAAAAATATCTATTTCATTAACTTTTTAATGATCTTCAAACCATGTTTGGCATTCGGATATCGAAAACTAAAGTCGAATTTGTTCGTTTGGTTGAGAACACTTTTGTTATGAGAAAACGCAACAAAACTGGACTTACCGTGATAACTACCTATCCCGCTCTCTCCTACCCCGCCAAAAGGCAGATAGGGTGTGGCGATGTGCATTAAAGTATCATTGATAGATCCACCACCAAACGATATATTATTCACCACTTTTTCTTCTACCTCTTTTTTAATCGTAAACAGATATAGTGCAAGTGGTTTTGGACGTTCAACAACAAATTCGATTACTTCATCAATGCTTTCGTATTCCATGACAGGAAAGATTGGTCCAAAGATTTCATCAGTCATAACAGGTGAAGTAGTATCAGTTGGAGCTATTAAAGTGGGTTCGATCTTTTCACTAGATTCATCGTATCGCCCACCAAAAAGTATCTCTCCTTCTGATAAATAACTTTTTAAACGATTAAAATGACGATCATTAACGATCTTGCCGAATTCTTCATTCTGCAGTGGGTTCTCGCCGTAAAATTCTTTAATTACTTCTTTAAATGTATCAATGAATGGTTGACGTATGTTTTTGTGCAGATAGATATAGTCTGGAGCTATACACGTTTGGCCAGCGTTCGTAAACTTTCCAAAAGCTATACGCTTAGCAGCAAGCTTAAGGTCTGCTGTTTCATCTACAATACAAGGGCTCTTACCACCTAGTTCTAATGTGATAGGAATAAGTCTCTTACTAGCCGCTTCCATTACGATTTTACCTACAGGAACGCTGCCTGTGAAGAATATATAATCTAATGGTTGATCGAGCAATATTTGATTGGTTTCAACTCCGCCTTCTACGACTGCGATAAAGTCAGGATGATAGTATTCTTTGATCAGTTCATCCAATAGTTTTGACGTTTGCGGCGTAAGTTCAGATGGTTTTAAAATAGCCGTATTACCAGCTGCGATAGCACCGATTAACGGAGCAAGTTGCAGTTGAAACGGATAGTTCCATGGCGCAATTATTAATGTGACGCCATAAGGTTCAGCGATGGTATAACCCCTTGAGCCAATATGGGTTTTTGCTGTTTTTACTTTTTTAGGTTCCATCCATTTTTTGAGATGTTTTTGAGTATGACGAATCTCTTCTAATAAAAAGCCGATCTCCGTTGTGTAGGCTTCTGCTTCTGATTTATTTAAATCTGTCTTTAATGCATGAAGAATCTTCGCTTCGTTGTTTCGAACAAGCTTTGAAAGATTGTTCAAAGCCTTCATACGGAATTCATATGATCGAGTTACGCCGCTTCGAAAGTAGGTTCTCTGAGCATGTACAAGTTTATCGATCGATTCCTTTGTGCTTTCTTTCATCGTGTTTGGCTGATTCAAGCTTTACGCCTCCTACAATATAAAATTAAGTGTTTAAACTTATGAACATGTATTAGTGAAATCACTATATTATGTTTATGATAGGTAGTCAATGATTTTGACTTTTCTTATTCATTATAATGATACATTACTAAAATAACCTTTAAAAAAGAGAACTAAACAAAGAGACCCTTTCCACGTATAGAAAGGGTCTGCTTAATATTTGTATTTTAGTCTTGCTGAACAGCAGAAATTTGCCACTCGACACCATATTTATCTGTTACTTGGCCATAAGATGGGCTCCAGAATGTTTCTTGTAGAGGCATTGTAACTTTCCCCTCTTTAGAGAGTTTCTCAAAAACTTGTTTTGATGAATCTACTGAATCGATTTGAATGGCGATTGTTACTTGATTTCCGACTGTATAAGGCATTCCTGGAAAATTATCAGAAAGCATCATAACGGTATCGCCTACTTTAAATTGAGCGTTCATTACGCGGTCCTTAGCTTCTTCTGGAAGTGGATGATTAGGATCCTCAGGCATCTCTCCGAATGTTTGGAGTGAGATAAGATCTGCATTAAATGCATCAACATAAAACTCCACTGCTTCTTTACCGTTACCATCAGTTACTACGTAAGGATTAACTGCTACAATCATTTTTAGCACCTCATCGTCTAGTTTTTTCGAACACAGAACATTTGTTCGTTTTTATTGTATCAAACTTTATTTCTCATTGCTACAATTTTTATATTTCTACTAAAAAAGATCTACACCTTCTTTTGCATATGAAAAAAGAGAACCATTCAGGCTCTCTCCTATATCATTTTTTTAGATCAATACTATAGATTCCAAATCCGTTTGCATCTATTTTATTTGTATATTGAATCTTACCTGTCTCACTCGTATATTTTTGCCCGTTGGGTGATGATAAGAACGTTACACTAGGATTACCACTAATCGGTGCGATCGACCAATTATTGTCAGCAGTTGGCGTGATCTCTTTCATCTCTGTAATGTAATCCATTAAGATCTGACGGTTCTCATCAGCAGAATCAACTACATATTCGCTGCCTTTAACTCCAGGGAAGTTTCCGCCGCCACCCGCTCTGTAATTGTTCGTTACTACGATGAACTCTTGGTTAGGATCAACTGCTTTTCCGTCGTATGTTAGATTCACGATACGGTTGCTGTCAGTGTTGATCACTGTCCCGTTTTTGTCATATTTAGGAGCTTTTGTTACATCTACCTGATAATTAACGCCGTCGATTACATCAAAGTTATAAACAGGAAAGCCTGAATCTAATAGTTCCTGTGCTTCTGTTTTGTTTGGATCGATCGTCTTAAATTTTCCAGCGGACATTTCAAGCCATTCTTTTACAACTGAACCTTTTACTTTAAGTGCTTTTAACGTGTTGTCATAAAGGTAGAGGTCACCTGCACTGCGAATCGTTAGTGGTCCCTTTTGAATCTCCGTAAACTCAGTTACACCGTTTCTACCTGCCTTAAAAGGAGCTCCAACTGAAAGGATAGGAAGATCTTTATATTCTGGTTTGTTCAATGAAATGTATTTTTCTACATACCATTTCTGAGCGTTCGTTACTACTTGAACAGACGGATCATCTTGAACGAGTGTAAAGAAGCTATGAATATCGTCTGTCGTTGAACCGATTGGTGTGTTAACGTACTTGATCGTTGCATCATGTACATTCTTTACAGTCTTAACCACTTTTTCGTCTGGCTGAACCGCAGCGGCACTTCTTACGGAAGATTGAGAGGAAACCACTTTCCATCTTCCACGATCTTGTTGAAGTGTTAAGTCGATCAGACCGAGTGATCCTCCACCATAGCCTGCTTGTACAGCTGGCACACCGTTAATTGTACCTTTTGCATTATCAACGCCAGGAAGAACATTACCTTTTGCGTCTTTAAACAATGCATCTAGGGATTTCTCATCAGCAGCCGGGAATATTTTATGTGTGTGTGAGAACGTAAGAGCATTAATACCTTTTACTTTGCTGAGGGCATAGATTACATCTTCTGTGTTCGTTTCACTTCCATTAAAGCCTGAGTGAGCTTGTGCGATGATGATATCTGCACCTTTTTTCTTCATCTGCGGGATGAACTTTTCCGCACTTTCAATAATATTCTTTGTGATTACTTTCCCGTCGAGGTGTGATTTATCCCATTCGTTGATTTGTGGTGGAACGAAACCAATATAACCGATCTTTAAAAGCCTTGGTCTGCCGTACTCATCTCTAACGAACTTCTTAACGATTTTATAGGGTGTGTATTTGTTCACATCATTTTTAGGATAGTTATCATGGTCATCCACGTATACGTTAGCGTTTACAAAAGGAAAATTAGCATCATCGTACGTTTCTGCCAAAAAGTCTAGTCCGTAATTGAACTCATGGTTTCCTAGTGTTGCCATATCATAATCCATAAGATTCATAGCGGCGATGGCTGGATGAACTTCTCCATCTTTTAGCGGTGCAATTTTCGCTTTGTAAGTTCCAAGTGGTGTACCTTGAATAAGGTCTCCGTTGTCGACTAAGACTGAGTTTCGGTTTTCTGTACGAGCTTGCTTAACAAGTGTAGCTGTTTTTGCCAATCCTACGCTCTCTGAAACTGCATTTTTGTAATAATCAAAGTTAAGAAGATTCGTATGGATATCTGTAGTCTCCATAATTCTCAGGTTAACTTTTGCGTTTTTTTCTACAGGCTTTTTTGCCATGGCCGTCCCTGTTAATGGTGAACCTAACAGACTTATTGCTAACGAAAGAGAAACTACTTTTCTGTGATTCATTATCATGTCCTCTAACCCCTTTACAATAATTGAGACTGATGTGTCAGACCCCAAGCAATAATACCATTTCAATATTTTTTCTAATATCATCCAAAGTACCTAAAATTGGCTAACTATGAAAAATTAACAGAAAAAAAGCTCCTGAGTTAAATGTGCGTTTCATTAGCATTTAAAATTCTAACTAGCTCTTGCCTTCATTTCTCTTGTGTTAAGGTTTACTTTCCAATTAACAAACTCCTGAAAAACTATTTTTATAGGTTAATGCCGTGACAAGCTTTTCGTATTTTACATATGGATAACTACTTGATATAAACAGAAAGGCGATTCTATGAAAATTCTTTTTCTTGAAAGTCATCCTATGTGGATTTACGGTTTACCCTATGGTTTAAAGGAGCTCGGTCATACGGTTATTATTTCAGGTCCTGTCAGCAAAGAAAATATATTAGATTTGATTACAAAATATGAACCGGATATGATTTTATCAATGGGATGGACACCTGAATATTCAAAGGAAAAACAACCTTGGATTCGGGATGCGGCAAAATCGGCTATTATTCCATTAGTCTACTGGTCCACTGAAGACCCGCTGCACACTAAAAATTTTTCCTTGCCATTAATATGTACAATGCAGCCTGATTTTGTATTCACCGTCACACGTTCTTTATGTGAAACATATGAAAAATTGGGTATAAAATCAGGTCATCTCGATTTTGGGTTTCATCCAACCGTTCATAATCATGCCGGTTCGTATAGTAAATACAGTGCTAGTATTGCAGTTGTAGCTAACGCTTATCCTGAATTCCTTGAACAAAATCCTGATGTGTTTCGTTCAACATCGTTTAAAAATTTAATTTTGCCTCTTTTAGAGGAAAAGATCAGAGTCGATTTTTGGGGGAATCATTGGCAAAGATTATGTAATCAGTTAGGTATAAGCATTCCTTCTGAATATATTCATGGTTATCTTGACTATAAGAAAGCTCGCAAAGTGTATAGCTCGTCTAAAATCATAATAGGACTACAAAATTGTACGGATCAATTATCTCAAAGAACGTTTGAAATACTTGGTTCTGGTGGATGTTTGTTAACATCTGATACTGAAGCGGTGAAAGAAAAGTTTGTACCTGGCCGTGATTTAATTGTTTCTTCCACATCGAGTGAAACGATCAAAAAAGTTAAATACTATCTAAAGAACTCAAAACAAAGAGAAGAAATCAGAAAGAATGGAATGGCAGCTGTAAAGCCTCACTCCTATTATTATAGAGCTAAAGAGATGATCCAAACTTTAATCTCCAGAGGTATTATTAACTCGAAACTGGCTACTCCAGGTCAAGGGAAGTTAATACACTACACAGATGTTCTAGAGAAAAAATATAACCTTCACCATGTTAATTTTGGAGATACTTTAGGACAGATAGCAAGAAGATATGAAATTCCTTTACAACAAATTATGAAGATTAATAATTTTACATCAGATAAAATCTACGCTGGGCAGATAATAAAGATCAATAGAAAGTGAGATTTTTAAAAAACAGACCATTTTAAAAACGGTCTGTTTTCTTTAATTTCTCTAGGATTAATTTCTGATTATTATGAATGTCTACATCATCACTTAAATAGCTTAAGGCAATTTTGTTATGAGCAAAAGCCTTCTTGAAGTTTTCCATTCTATAATAGCAAGTAGCGAGTTGTAAATGAGGAAGCCATGTCCAAGAAGGAACATGATAATAGCCCATACAATTTTTATTCCATTTTAGTTTAGTCGCTAATTTGTACCAATGAACGGCTTCTTTCAAGAGGTTTTTCTTTAAAAAATGGCTTCCTAATCTGCAGCAATTGTCTGCACGTGGATCATCATAAGTAAACGATTTGTAAATCATTTCCTTTTCCTTTTCATCATCGTCTAATAAACGATAACAATCTGCCATTCTTCCACAAGATGTAATCTTATCTTCCTTCCATCCTTCTTTGTGTGTTAAAAACAAGTCATAGAATTTAATTGCATTTTGATAGTCTTTATGACGACAAAGTTCATTGGCATAATAAAAGAGGTCTCTGGGAGTAAATACTACCCCCTTTTCTAATTGTTTTTCATATATCAGTAAATTACGTTTAGAATTATCAGTTCTGTTTTTATGATGATGAATACAAATATCACTGTGGAAAATTGGACCGTTCACTTTTAAGTATTCATGGACGGCGCCTGTCCATTTAAACTGACAATTTGTTTTCACTAGCCTGTTTCTCTTAATGATGAAGGATGGCTTTTCAAATTTATCAGGGTTTACTAAATAATTCATTGAAACGGAATTTACCGATGGATCTAAGTTGAGTTTTAGTTGTCTTAGCAGCTTCCTGTTATGTTTATCTAAAACATCGTCTGCATCTAACCACATTGTATATTGTTTTGAAGCTAATTCAAATGAGTAATTGCGAGCAGAACTAAAATTATCTATCCACGTATAATCATATATCTTATTAGTAAATTGTCTTGCTATTTTTTTTGTTTGATCCACTGACCCTGTGTCTACTATTATAATTTCATCCATTAGGTCATATATAGAAGATAAACACCTGCCAATAAATTTTTCTTCATTTTTTACAATCATACATAAACTGATGGTGATCAAAACTATGCTCCTTCCAGAAGCTTACTTTAGTTACATCAACATATAATCTCATGATTAAATAATTGGTGGCTTAAGATACCCTTTCGGTGAGCTATGTTTTCGAGGAGAACTTTCTGAAGTAAAAATACGAGCGATCTGAAGCTCCTCGAAACAAACGTTAAAAATACGATTCTTTTCTGAATCATCTGTTAGATCGGTCATGTCAGCCGATCGATAATCCCCAGTTGGAATATAGCTACCCGTAAATTCATAATCACAGGTTGGTATATAACCGCCAGTAAGTTCATAATCCCCAGTCGACACATAACTACCCGTGAACTCATAATCACAGGTTGGTATATAACCGCCAGTTAGTACAGTGTCACCTGTGGGTACATAACCCGAAATTAAATCTAATTGTTCAATAAATCTTACTCTTCCTTCTTTTCCGCTATTTTGTTTTTTATTTTTTTTACTTACCACTAGTTCACTTCCTGAATTTTAAGCTTGTATTACCTTACTAACATATGAGATTAATAAAAAAATTGTGAGTATATAAACATCTAAAAAAAGAGTTCCCACTGTTTAACAGCAGAAACTCTAAGCAAATACTCCTTCATTACTGAACATTCATTACTTCTTTTTCGTTCTTTTGCAATTTTGGCACTGTAACTTTTGCTACTCTAGCGTTAAACAGTAGATTCAACAAAATAGCCATCAAACTTCCTGTCACGATTCCGTTTTCTGTTAATATTTGTATACTTTCCGGTAGTTTGCTGAACAATTCTGGTTCTACGGTTACACCTAACCCCATCCCAACTGAACAAGCGATGATCAGAAGGTTTTCTTGCTTTGCCAGGTTCACTTCACTAAGCATTTTGATGCCTGAAGCAAATACCATACCAAACATTGCAACCATAGCTCCACCCATGACTGGTGTCGGGATAAGTGTCGTAAGAGCAGCCACTTTCGGAATCAAGCCAAGGAAAATCAACATCCCCCCTGCGACATAGATCACCTGTTTTGCTTTTACTCCAGATAACTGAACAAGGCCTACGTTTTGTGAATATGTCGTATAAGGAAAAGCATTAAAGATACCACCTAAAATGATGGCAAGACCTTCTCCGCGATACCCTTTCGTTAAGTCTTTTGGTGTTAAGTTTCTGTCGCATATCTTTCCTAACGCCATAAATACACCTGTTGACTCAATCAAACTTACGATAGCCACTAAAATCATGGTAATAACTGCACCTAGCTCAAAGGTAGGAACTCCAAAATAAAAAGGCGTTGGCATGTGAACCCATGATGCTTCCATAACTGGCGTGAAGTCAACTAAACCTAAGAATACAGAAACTATAGTTCCCGCTATGAGACCGATCAAGATAGAAACAGAACGAATGAAACCTTTTGAAAATCGATATAAAAGTAAGATAAATGCTAAAACACCAAAAGAGAGTAATAAGTTTTGTACTGAACCAAAGTTCTCGCTTCCCGCTCCGCCTGCCATGTCTTTGATTGCAACGGGTATTAATGTAATTCCTATAATCGTTACAACAGTTCCCGTTACGATGGGTGGGAAAAGCTTAAGAATTTTCCCAAACGCTCCGGCAAAAATAACAACGAATAAACCTGCTGCAATGATGGAACCGTAAATGGCACTCATTCCATATTGTCCACCTATCGCGATCATCGGTCCTACCGCTGTAAAGGTACAGCCAAGAACAACGGGAAGACCCACTCCGAAAAAGCGATTCTGCCAAACTTGGATAAGTGTAGCTAGTCCACAAGTTAAAAGGTCGATCGCTACTAAATAAGCTAATTGTTCAGGAGATAATTTCAATGCGCTTCCAACGATTAAAGGTACGATCACTGCTCCTGCATACATAGCAAGAACGTGTTGAATCCCCAAAGAAAATACTTTACCCTTCTTCATGATGACATCACCTCAGATTGGATGAACGATATCCCGTTCGTGTTCATTTCTTTTATTCGTGCGATCGATTCAACACGATATCCTTTTTCCTCAAGTTTTTCACGACCGACCTGAAACGACTTTTCGATGACGATCCCAATTCCAGCGATCTTAGCATGAGCTTGATCAACGAGGTCCGCAAGACCAAGTGCTGCTTCACCGTGAGCGAGAAAATCATCGATTATCAACACTCGATCACCAGGCTGAATGAATTTCTTAGCCACAGAAATTTCGTTTTGTTCTTGTTTTGTGAAAGAATAAACACCTGATGTTAAAAGCCCCTCAGTTAAGGTTAATGATTTCTTTTTACGAGCAAAGACAACAGGAACATGTAATCTCAATCCTGCGAAAACGGCAGGTGCAATACCGGAAGATTCTATCGTAACAATTTTTGTAATTCCTTCATTCTTAAAACGATCGGCAAATTCAGTACCTAGTTGCAGCATGAGATCTGGGTCGATCTGATGGTTCAAAAACGAGTCTACTTTTAATACGGTCGGTGACAACACGATTCCTTCATCACAAATTTTCTTTTCTAAAAAATTCATTTTTCCACCCCATTATCTTAATTTACACAAAAAAACCGGAGAACGCCTTCTCTCTGAACGAGTGAAGCAATTCTCCGGTTAAATGAAATCGGAACACATAAATAGCCCAATACATCTATAGAAAGATGCATGGAAAGTTTGCGTCACTCGTAGTCAAACCCTTAACGGGGGTTTGGTAGAAACTTGCAGGCCATATCCCTGCGATTATACGAGCTTTATGAAGTTAACACACATTATACGTTAAAGGACTAAAAAAGAAAACCTCTTTAAGCGACTTTACGATTTTTACTGTTTTTAGGCGTAAATCTATTGAAGACAGGATATACAAGGAAACCTAAGAAAAATAATCCGATTCCTAAAGTGAAGGTCTTCGCATCGGATGTTCCCGAAATGATTACCCAGCTCGAATAGATAAATGCTAATAAGGCAATCGCCCCGTCTCTTACGCGTGATCCTTTTATCTCATTATAGGTTTCTCCACTATAGACTAGCTTTAAAAAGTAAATGGAAGAAATCAAGTACGGAATTAAATATGCGAGCGTTGCTGAAGTAGTTAAGAACGTATAAGCTTCACCAATCGTACCTGATATCGTAGAGAAGATAAAAATTTGAGACATGATGTTGGTTACAGCTAATGCGTTCACTGGGCTTCCGTTCTTATTCACTTTAGCGAAGATAGCGGGAAACACACCTGATTTAGCTGCTTGATAAGGAACTTCTGAACTTAACAGAATCCAGCCGATCGTTGAACCGAACAAAGAGATAACGGCTAACAATCCCATTAAGGAAGCTCCTGTATTCCCGATTAGAACGGATAATACATCAACGAATGGTTTGTCTGAGCTCATCAGAACCTCTCGTGGAAGAACATTCATCGTAAGTAGTGTCGTAATCATATAAATGCTTAATGCTATAAGCAGACCTACAATCGTTGCTTTTTTTACATCTCGTTGTGAAGAAGCTCTCCCGGATAAGACTACAGCTGATTCAATTCCAACAAAAGCCCATAATGTAGCAATGGCTGCCATATTGATCTGACTACCTAATCCATGAGAGACTCCTGCATCATCTACAATCGGGAAGTAAGCATCGGCAAAAATCGTATTCTCTACTGCGAAGAGTGCAGCCACTATAAATAACATAAATCCGATTACCTTTGAAGCAGTTGCCACAAAATTAAGTTTACCTGCTCCGTTCATGCTCTTGATTAAAATAAAATGTGTGAACCAAAGGAGAACGGTACAAACTGCAAACGTAATGAGCTTACCTAACTGAATATCTTGACAGAATACTGTTCCAATAACCTTTGAACTTCTCATCATTGGGAAAAATGTTGATAAATACCCAGCGAAACTTGTGATGATTGCAACGTTGCTGATCCAATTCGCTACCCAGTATCCCCACACCATGCTAAATCCTGCTACATTACCTGCTTTGGGATTGGAAAACAGAGCTCTAGCATAGCTTTGAGGACCTGCTGTTAATTCTGGTTTTCTTATGGCCAGTGACCCAAAAACTAATGCGATCATCAATACGCCAAATCCTGTAACTGCCCATGCCGCCGTAACGCCAAGTGGACTAGCTGTTTGAGCTAACGTGTTCGGCAACATGAATATTCCCGAGCCTACCATGTTTCCAACGACAAATGCAGTCAGCAGCCACACGCTCCAATTATTATTTTTCATGATGTAAGTACCTCCTGTTGATAAAAGCCAATAAAAAAACACGTATGGAAACGCCCATACGTGAATATAATCAGCATCCTCCAAAAATCTCTAATAGCTCAACGCAGAAAGTTCTGCGACAGTTCTGCACTTGTTCAATGCAGCCCCAATGGGTTGTTACGTGGATATCAACCCATTTCGGCATCAATTCCTTTTAAACTGTTGTCAAAAGCACCACTTGCCTCTAACAGTTCTACTCATAATTCATGCGACCTCTACCTCACAGAGATTAATGTGAGGACTTTTATTTAATTGATTTAGTGTAACGTTTTGTAGATTAACAGATTGTTCTCTCTGCGTCAATGTTTATCCATTATTTATAATCCGAACTCTGCCGGATGGTTTCGTAAACTCTTTTTCCGATTAATGCATATCCTTTTTCATTAGGATGAAGTTTGTCAGAGAAATAGTCACGTTTATTCTTGTCGATGAAGAGGTCATCGGTGCGTATATAGGCCGTATTTTTATTTTTCTTTGTCACTTCAATCGTGGATTGATTCCAATTTGATACAGCTTCGTTGACAACAGCCATATCACTCCATTCAGCTTTAGGGTTATAGATTCCTAATATATAGATGGTCTTCGGATTTTCTTTATTTTGTACCTGTTGTATGATTTGGTTCAGGTTCTCCTTATAGATCTCCTCGTTTGCTGCAAGCTCTTCTTTGTTGAATTTAGTTAAAAGATCTGTGCTCTTTAGAAAATCATTCGTTCCAATATTGATGAAAATTACATCAGAACTTTTAGCTGTCTTTGCTATCTCAGGATTTTCCAACCGCTTCCGTAAGTCTGTGCTTGTATCATTTGGAACTCCAAAGTCATGTACAACAAGTTGTTTGTTTAAATCCTCTTCATACCGATATTCAACATCTCCTATATACCCATTATCTTTTGTATCACCTAATCCGTATGCGAGTGAATCTCCAAGAGCAGTAACTTCCATTTCTTTGGAATTGAAGGAGTATACTGCAAAAGCAACACCTAACACAATAATGATACACGCTGCCATTATCAATGATATTTTCTTCATGTTCCTACCTCCGACTTTCTAGTTGATTATTCTAAGTATGTATCAGGGGGAATTTCTTTAGACCCTTAAGCATTATTGGTATTCATACCTGTTTTGGTTAGCTTTTAAACAAAAGATGTTTACACCTGTTGAAAATCGGGCCAAAAAAAAGACAACAGAAATAGTTCATGTTGTCTTAATAGATTATGTTAATTTTTGAGATATCAAGTCTGCTACAAGAATATATCGCTCAGGTGATGCACCTATAAAATCAAAAGGATAACATGTTGATACAGTTAATGTGGCTCTCGGTTTAGGTACGATGACCGTCCTGTCATCTTTATCAACAATGCGCACATGTCTTATTCTATAAGTAAAGGTACCTGCTGCCGTTTCTACGATCAACTTGTCACCCTTTCCTACTTCACCTAACTTGCGGAAAACAGTATCTCGATGTCCTGAAAGAACCGAATTATCCTGTTCTCCTGGTAAGACACTTTTCTCAAAATGACCTACACCTCTTGCTAACTCTTCTTCATCTGTTCCATGAAAAATAGGGAGTGCAGCATTTAATTTTGGTATGAGCAAGTTCCCGATGTTCTCGCCTTTATTTGGTCTTATGGAATAAAGGGGTTCATGATCTAAGTTTTCTTTGTGCAGTCTTGATGGTTTTTCCGCACTCTTTACAATCTTTGTCTGACCAGTCTGAAAGAGCAAATACCCTTTTATAAATGTATAAGCATTTGTTGTACTGAACCAAAAACCGAGTAAGATTAATACAAATGAAAAGATCAGAAGTATCTTTCGAATGCTGTCTCTACTTCTCATTAGATTCCTTTGACTCGAAATCTTCTAAATAGGTATATGCCTGCCGCTAACACAACTAATCCGATTAAGGAGTTCTCTAAATGGTTTGTAGCGGTTTTAGGAAGTTGTCCGCCTTTCACTGTTTTTACAGGTGGACTCGATTTTGTCGGTGCTGCAGAAACAATCTTTTCAACTTCTTGGATATCTTTTCCTGTTTCTTGTATCAGTTCAGATCCAAACATTTCTGCTGTTATGCGGATATCTGCTAATAGTTTGCCATTCAGATTGTATATTTCCATGATAAGATCATTTCCATTTGTCGTTTCCATCTTCATTAATGCATCCATTGATACTGGTTGTTTTTGTCCATCAACAACCAGATAATACTTTGTCTCAAGTTGCAATAGTTGTTTCATCTCAGAAAAGATGGAAAGAAGTTCAGCAACTTGTTCGGAAGTAAGTTCGTCAGCCGTTTCAAAATCTTCAAACGCCATCATTCTTTCAGCAAGAGTCATCATCTGATCTAGGAACACTGGATCTTCCCAATTCAGAGTCTCCATATGAGTCAATAGATTTTCTATTTCTGTTTCTGTTAAATCAATCTCTGTAAATAGATCCTCGATATCATCACCCATATAGTCATCGCCATTTATATAAAAATCAACGGCTCCTTCAAGATCTTCAATGTATTCGTAGTTTTCTCTCGAATCTTCATTTTCTTTTAATAAAGCATCCAGTTCCGCAAGGGAAGCTAAGTTGTAATCTTTTAATAACTGTTGAAGGTTTTCATCATTAATAAGAGTTCCTTCCCAGTCGTCTCCATTAATATAATAATCTACTGACCATTCCAGGTGTTCGATATATTCATAGTTTTCAAGTGAATCATCGTTTTCTTTTAATAAAGCATCCAGTTCTTCAATGGATTTTAAATCATAATCATTTAATAATTTTTGAAGGTTTTGTTCGTCTATAGGTGTGCCAATCATAAAATCAACTTCTTCAAACAGATCCTCTTCAAAAATGATATAAGTTCCATCAAGAACATCTTCCCCTTCTTCAATAGATCCATATTCCACAAGAAGTTCATTTAGTCTATCGCGGCTGATGTCAAACTCTTTTAAAACGGATTGAACACCCTCTTCTGATAGAGGCGTACCCAGTTCATCTACCGATTCAAAATCTCTTAATGCAGACTCTTTACTGTTCAAATAATCTACAAAATCCTTGGAATTCCACCCGATCTCTTGTAAGAACGCTTTATACTCTTTGTCGTTTGCATTAATTGCGAACGCTGACAACGGCAAAATGCCGAGGCTAATTGTAATAGCCAATAAGAAAGTTACAACCTTTTTCATCCCTGACCCCCAGAAAACTTTTTTAATATATTTTCTAGAAAATTATACTGCCAAAATTCTCTTTTGCCTACCATTTTTTTCTTTAAAGAAGAATTAAGTATTATCTATTCTTTTCTTACAAATCGCTTACTAATGGTAGTGTTTCTGTCTAAAATAGAATGTTCATGATTTCTTCATTGTAAATACCTTTAATTTTGTTTACGATAAAAGTAACTTCTTTTTATTTAGTAAAAATTCTACGAGGTGAACAATGGGTAAACAAAAAAAGAATAAGGCTTATGTAAACAGCTCAAAGAAAAAGAACAACTCTTCTCCTGTCTGGCTTTTTTGGACGATTGGTATTTTGACTCTAGGATTGATTGTTTTTCTGTTCAGCGGTGCACTTGATAATAATGATACGTCCACGGCTGATATTTCCTATGAAAACCAGCCTTTCTTAGGTGAGAAAGATGCCGCTGTTAATATAATTGAGTTTGGAGATTACAAGTGTCCTGCATGTAAGAACTTTAATGAGTCATTCTTCCCGCTTATTGACAAAGAACTGATCCAAACAGGTAAGGTGAAATTCTATTTCTTAAACTATCCGTTTATTAATGTGGATTCAGAACGATCTGCTATCTTTGGTGAAGCCATTTATAATGAATTAGGAAATGAAACGTTTTGGAAGTTTCATAAAACGCTATACGAAAAGCAGCCTGACGATCAGAATCTAGAACGACAAGATATCTTTACCGAGAAATTCTTAACAGAAACACTTGGTGAAGTGACTTCAGATGTAGATGTTAAGAAAGTAACCGAAACATGGAAGAACAAGGACAATGAAAAAGCATTAAAAACAGATGAAACACTTGTAAGTGAACTTGGTGTAACAAGTACACCTACGTTGTTTGTTAATGGTAAAAAGTTTGAAGGCACATCTTTAGAAGATTTAAAGAAAATGGTTGATGATGCTGCGAAGGAGAGTAAGTAAAGGTGGGTAATAAACCTTTGTTGATCGCCTGGATAACATCGATCGTTTCCTTGGTGGGAAGTCTGTTTTTTAGTGAAGTCATGAAGTTTGTACCATGTAATTTTTGCTGGTATCAAAGGATATTGATGTATCCGTTAGTAATTGTGCTAGGTGTTGCTTTTTATCAACAAGATCATAAGGTCACACGTTATGTCCTTCCTCTATCCTTTCTGGGCATCATCGTTTCGGGCTATCACTATGCTCTTCAAAAAATACCTGCACTTAAGGCTTTTGAAGTATGTACATCAGGTGTTCCATGTTCAGGTCAGTATATCAACTGGCTAGGATTCATTACGATTCCACTTCTTGCGTTCTTTGGATTTATGATCATTACAATCTGTATGTTATGGATGAGAAAGCAATCGAATTAATCGGTTGCTTTTTCTTTTACTCTGACAATAAAAAAGAGCCAGCCCTATAAAGAAGGACCGGCCCATCACTTGAATAGGATTATTTTAGATCTACGTTATGATACACTTGCTGCACGTCTTCTAAATCTTCTAAAGCATCGATTAATTTCTCAAACTGAACCTGTGATTCTTCAGTGAGTTCCACATCGTTTTGTGCAAGCATTGTTAGTTCTGCAACAGAAAACTCTGTAATCTCTGCATTTTTAAACGCTTCTTGTACAGCATGAAACTGATCAGGTTCAGCGTACACGATAACAGATTCATCTTCTTCGATCACATCACGAACATCTAGATCTGCTTCCATCAGCAATTCCAAAACATCATCAGCAGACTTTCCTTCTAGCCCAATTACAGCGGTTGCATCGAACATGTAGGATACAGCTCCAGAAACACCCATGTTCCCATTATTTTTATTAAAAGCAGAACGAACTTCCGCTACTGTACGATTTACATTATTCGTCAATGTATCCACAATAATCATCGATCCGTTCGGACCAAAACCTTCATAACGAAGCTCGTCGTAGTTCTCGTCTGAACCGCCTTTTGCTTTTTCAATCGCACGGTCGATAATGTTTTTAGGTACGCTATATGTTTTTGCTCGTTCTAAAACAACTTTTAACGACTGATTAGATTCCGGATCAGGCTCACCCTGTTTTGCAGCCACATAGATCTCACGACCAAACTTAGCGTAAATTCGGCTAGTATTTGCGTCTTTTGATGCCTTTTTCTCTTTAATATTATTCCATTTACGTCCCATATTGCTCACTCTCTTTCAACTATAAATCTATGTAGAACATTATACATCAACTTAACTAATATTTAGTAGTATAAGAATCAAAACGAAAAGCAACCCGGTATCAAGGCTGCTTTCAGCTATAGTCCATATTTGTAGATTCTTTCTGGTCTGCCTACACCACCATAAGTGATGTCTGCTTTTGCTTTTTGTTCTGAAACGAGATATTCCAGGTATCGTCTTGCGGTTGTTCGGCTAACCCCGGTACGCTGTCCGAGGTCTTCTGCAGTAAAACCTTTTTTGTGCTGCATCAGTATACTCAATATCTTTTCTAGTGTAATAGGATCTATTCCTTTTGGGAGTAAGAATGGTTCAATCTCGATCTTTTCGCGTTTTAACAAAGAATCGATCATGTTCTGATTGATTTCTTTATCCGCTGACAGTTGTGTGATAGATCGCTTATAATCGTTAAATTGCAATAAAGTATCTTTAAACCGCTGAAAGATTACGGGCTTTACGATATAATCAAAAATGCCATCCTCTAGAGCGTGTTTTAAGGTTTTCACCTCAGTTGCAGCTGTTACCATGATAACTTCCATTCCTCGAAATTCACTTCGAATCCACCTTAGCAGGTCGAGTCCGTTCATATCTGGAAAATATATATCTAAGATAACTAAGTCAGGTTTTAATATGGAAATCTGTTCTTTTGCTTCTTCCCCGTTTAATGCAATGCCACATACAGAAAAGCCTTCTACTTTTTCAACAAATTTCCGGTTAATCTCAGCAATTCGAATGTCGTCTTCAACGATAAAAACTTCCCATGAGCTCATGATGTCTATCCTCTATTCTTTCGGGATTATAACAGTGAAAAGCGTTGTATCAGCTTTTGTTCTCTCATAAAAGATTTGACCATTTGATACTTCGACAGCTTGTTTGATTAGAAATAAACCGTATCCACGGTCTTGTCCTTTTGTAGAGAATCCCTTTTTAAATAACATATTAGCGATATTTTCAGGAATTCCTTCTCCATTATCTTCAACTTCAATGATCAGCTGTTCTCCAAAATCAGAAAGACTGATTTTTACTATTGGGTCATGCGTTGTAGACTCCATTACAGCATCCATTGCATTGTCTACTAGATTTCCAATAATGGTAACAAGTAATTGTCGGTCCATCGAGTCAGGTATATCTTTTAATTGACTGGCAGAATCGATGGTAAAGGCAACTCTCAGTTCGTTTGAACGATTAAACTTACCGATTAACAAACCGCCTATATAAGGATCAGAGATATGATCCATGATAAATTGTGTAAAGTATTGATGGACATTTGACTCTTTCGTAATAATTTCTTGTGCCTCTTGATAAGAACCTAACTGAATGAGACCAGAAATTAAATACAGTTTATTTGAGAATTCATGAGTTTGAGCTCTTAAGCCCTCACTATAGCTTTTAACTTGAGCGAGTTCTTCATTTAATCGATAAAGCTCATCTCTGTTTCTAAATGTTGCGACAGCCCCTATTACATGGTCATGATTATCTAATATAGGAATGCGATTTGCGATAACTTTCGTGTTTCCGAGTTTCATCTGTTCGTCAAATTCATTTTGACCAGAAGCAATGACATCAAGTAATCTTGTATTCGGAATGGCTCTTAACACATTTTTGCCGATCAAATTCTCACTTCCAGTTTCAAGCATCTGAAGAGCAGTGTGATTTGCGAGTGTTATTTCACCATCCCGATTAACAGCGATCACCCCTTCTCTAATCGCTTCTAAGATCGCGCTTTTTTCTTTGTATAACAATCCGATCTCTTTTGGTTCTAATCCATGGGTGGCTCTTTTTACTCCTTTTGCAATCAGTACAGAACCAAGTGTTCCTAGCAGCAAAGTAATGGTGCCAACAATGATAATCTTTAATTTATACGGCAAAATGTCCTCTTTGATCTGATCGGTTAGAAAACCTACTGAAACTAATCCAATGATTTCGCCATCATTATCTCTAATAGGTGATTTTCCTCGCACAGCTGGACCAAGAGAACCTGTTGCTTCAGTTATACTCGGTTCACCTGATAAGGCTTTTTGGTTGTCACCGCCTACCATTTTCTTTCCAATTCGTTCTTTAATGGGGTGTGAATACCGAACACCTTCTTTGTTTCCAACTACGATGTAATGAGCTCCAGTTTTCTTTCTGATCTTTTCTGCATAAGGCTGAATTGATTTAGAGGGATTATCACTTTCAAAGGCATCAATAACAAGCGGGTTGTTACTTACCGCATACGAAACGCTTAGTGCCCTCTCCCCAATTTGACTCTTCATCGTGTCTTCGAACATATTTTGAAAGATAACCGCTAATATGGCAATAACTAAAAAGATTAGGGAACAGCTGATGAGAATTAATTTTGTTTGCAGTTTCATAGTTTCCCTCCGTAAAAATAGAAAAGACTTTCTCAGAATAGAAAGTCTTCTCTACCGGTCTTCTTTTATCCTTCAACGTTTACAACAACATTTTTTCCTTTTAACCGAAGAACAAAAGGTATGAGAATCCATAGAACCGCGCAAACCAGGAAAAATGCAGATATAGGTTGTTGAACAAATACCAAAAAATCACCATTTGATGTTGTTAAAGCCCGTCTCATGTTGTTTTCAATCATTGGCCCTAATACTAAGCCGAGTACGAGAGGAGCAATAGGATAATCATTCTGTGCTAATAGATATCCAGCAAGTCCAAAGCCGATCAATAAGAACAGATCAAACGTGGTTACTTGTACAGCGTAAACACCAAAGACAGAGATAGCAATAATAATAGGCAGCAAGTATTTAGCTGGTGTTTCAATAATTTTTGCAAAAACCTTAACAAGCGGCATATTAAGTATGAGAAGCATCAAGTTTCCGATAAACATTGAAGCGATTAGCCCCCATGCCACATCTGGGTGATCACTAAACAATAAAGGACCTGGCTGAACGTTATACATAATAAGAGCTCCCATAAGAATCGCTGTCGTTCCAGATCCCGGAATTCCGAGTGTTAATAATGGAATCATTGCTCCTCCTGAAGCTGCGTTGTTTGCTGACTCAGGAGCGGCAACTCCAGCAATCGCTCCTTTACCAAACTTTTCAGGATTTTTACTTATCTTCTTCTCAGCAATATATGAGAAGAAAGAAGCGAGTGTTGCACCTGCGCCTGGTAGGACACCAATAAAGAATCCTAAAAAAGAACCTCGGGCAATCGGTCCGGCACTTTCTTTAAGATCTGCTCTAGAAGGGATAACTCTCCCAACTTTCGCTACCTTTTCAGCGTCTTCTTCCTTATGCAGAACCGTCTTAAACACCTCACCTAATGCAAACAGACCAACTGCAACCGTTAAAAATTCAAGGCCTCCAAATAGAACAGGAATGTCATAGGTGAATCGAGCAACGCCAGAAACAGCATCGATTCCGATCGTGGCGATCAAAAGTCCGGTTACGGTCATCATCCATGCCTTCGTAATTGATCCTCCCGCCAAGCCACTAACTGCGGCAAGGCCTAACAGCATTAAAGAGAAATACTCTGCAGGTCCGAATTTCAATGCCATTTGTGAAAGCGGGTCTGCTAATAATACCAATCCAATGATGGAAACAATTCCGGCAAAGAAAGAACCGATAGCTGCGATCGATAAGGCAGCTCCTGCTCTGCCTTGCCGAGCCATCTGATAACCATCTAGCGTTGTAACAACAGATGAAGATTCACCAGGTGTGTTTAATAGAATGGATGTAGTAGATCCACCATACATGGCTCCATAATAAACTCCCGCTAAAAGAATGATAGAACTTGTGGCTGCTGCAGAAGGATCCATTCCGCTAGTAAATGTAGCTGTTACAGGAATTAAGAGTGCAACACCACTCATCGGTCCAATTCCAGGTAAAACGCCTACTGCCGTTCCAATTAATACTCCGATAAAAGCAAAGAATAGATTTTGAGGCTGTATCGCTGTTTGAAATCCTTGCATTAAAAAATCCATAACTCCCATTCTAAAATCCTCCTAACTAAACCAAATTGGCATTCCAGGCAAAGAACCTTCCAACACAACAACGAATAAGTAATAGACAAAGAATGAGAATGCCAAAGCAATGATTCCATTCTTTATCCAACTTCCTCTTTCCATAGCTTGAAAAGAAACATACAAAAATAAGAAAGTACTTAATATATAACCTAGTGTCTCGATGAAACCTGCGTACAGAAGACTTGCAGTTAAGATAATGATAAACCTTTTAATATGTAAGCTTTCTTTGGTCTTTTTTTCTTTTTGTATATTTTTAAACGATTCAAGAAAGAGTTTAACGCTAAGCAATATAAGAATAAGCCCTAAGAGAAAGGGAAAAACGTTAGGTCCGACTTCACTTCCATAAGCACTTTTCGAAATGTTGCGGCTTTCTATTAAAAAAGCTGCCCCAAGTAAAGCAAATAAGATGCTTGCATAACGATCAAATTTTCCTGTTTGCAAAGTACTTCCCTCCTTATTTGAAAAAAGGAGAAGTAGAAATACTTCTCCATGTCACATCTATTTACTCATTCCTAATGATTTCAACAAATCTTCAACTTGTTTTTCTTGATCTTTTAAGAAGGTTTCAAATTCTTTACCATCTTTAAATTCCGCTGCCCAACCGTTCCGCTCTAGCTCGTCTTGCCACTCCTTACTCTCATTTAATTTCTTCAATGTTTTATCCCAATATGCCACTGCACTATCAGACATCTCTTTCGGTCCGAAGACACCTCTCCAAATCGTGAAGTCTGCATTGATTCCAGCTTCCTTAAATGTCGGAACATCTGCCAGGTCACCTTTTAATCGTTCTGTTGAAGAAATACCAAGAACTTTTACTTTTCCCGCTTTTAAATATTCACCTACCGCAGAAGCATCAGTTGCGATATAATCTGCATTGCCTCCCAATAGGGCTGCAATTGCTTCACCACCGCCATCGTATGAAACATACTTGACTGTTTTAGGATCAATGTCAGATTTGTAAGCAGGTAGAACAGCTACGAGATGGTCCATGGATCCTGGTGCGGATCCTCCAGCTGCTGTGACAGACTTTGGATCTTTTTTAACAGCTTCCATCAATTCTTTTAGATTGTTGTATTTTGAATCTTCTTTTACAACGATTGCTCCAAAGTCTTTTGTTAATTGGGCAAGTGGTGTCGTATCCTTAAAGCCGTAAGGACTATTTCCTTCTTTTTTCAAGTTATTGATCAAGATCGGCGGAGAGTTTACATAAAGCTTGTAATCATCTTTCTTATGCTGTGTCGCAAATTCTGCAAGATAGACAGCTCCGCCTCCTCCAGGTTTGTTTTCAACCGTCATCGTTTGGTCAACTGTTTTCGTTTCACCTAAAATTTTGGTCAGCGAACGTGCGGTTAGATCCCAACCACCTCCAGCACCCGATGGAGCAACTACAGTTATGGGCTTTTTCGGATAATCAGATTCTCCTGCATTTGAACCTGAGCCTCCGCTACTACAAGCTGTAAGTGAAGAAAGTATGACGCCTGCTACAAGCCAATTTTTCCATTTCTTCGTTTTCATTATTCAATTCCCCCTCTTTTATGGTAGCGCTTTCATTTACTTTTTATTATCCTACCATTCACATTTTCAAATGGAAGTTTAACCGCATAAAATGCATTTTGTTCATATTGTTCACGAAAAAAAAAGACCACTAAAAGTATCTTAGTGATCCATTACTTGCTTTTAACGTTGTGATGAATTTATGTTCCTTCCGTAAAAAATCTCATCCATCTCAGCATTGATTAATCCAGTAATGTGTTCTTGAGTATCGCTATCTATTTCATCTTTTGTATAACCAAAAAGATAGTTATTGAGTTCAAAATTCTTTAATTTGCACTTCGTATGAAAAATATTCTCCTGATAAATATTTGTATCTATCATTGTATACGCCTTTTTAATATCTGAAGAAAGATAGTTTTGTATTGAATTGATTTCATGATCAATAAACAACTTGTGACCTTTTATATCTCGTGTAAATCCTCTAACCCGATAATCCATCGTCACAATATCCATATCAAATGAGTTAATCAGATGGTTAAGTGCTTTAAGCGGTGAAATTTCTCCACAAGTAGAAACATCGATATCAGCTCTAAACGTACTGATTCCTTCTTCAGGATGAAATTCAGGGTATGTATGAACGGTTAAATGGCTTTTATCAAGTTGCATCACCACAGACTCTGGCATCGCTGTGGAATTCTCATCAAATGTATCTGTTGGTACTTCAACAATAGGTCCTTCCGAGACAAGTACAGTAACACTAGCTCCTTGAGGCACATAATCTTGTTTGGCTATATTAAGCACATGAGCTCCGATCGTATCGGAAACTGTTTGCAAAATATTCGTTAGCCTTTCCGCGTTGTATTGTTCATCAATATACTCAAGATAAGCTTCCCGCTCTTCTCTCGTTTTTGTATAACAAACATCATACAGATTAAAGCTCAGTGATTTGGTAAGATTATTAAATCCGTGTAAAGTGATTCGCTGATCTGGTGAAATAGACATATGTTAGATTCCCCTTATGTTTAGACATTCAAAATTCATTACAACAATGATGGAAATATATCTATATTACCCATTTACGCGACTTAAAAAACGGTTTGAGGTTGAAATGGCATCAACAGCACTTTATGATCGTTTGTTTCTGGCTGTAAATTAAGTATTTAATTAGTGAATCCAAAAGTTTTGACTCACAATCCACAAGTTTTCGGTATTAATCCAGAAGTTTCTTACATCAATCCACGAGTTTTTGCTGTTTATCCGCGAGTTTACATTCCTCGACACTTTTCGACAGGCGATTCAGCTAGAGCTAACATGAAACATAAAAAAGTCCTCAAAAGCTTAGGATAGCTTTTGAGGATCTTTACATTTAGGCTTTCTCTACATCTGTAACTGGAACAACCTTTTGGCGAATCAGTGGCAGCATCGTTAATATACCGATTGCAAATAGAAGTGCTGCCCCTTCAAACATTAATACAAGGGAAAATGTTTCCTTAAGCCAGCCAGTAATAGACATCGTGAGAACCATCGCACCCATAAATAATGGATTTAATATGCCGTTCACACGGCCGATAAATTTAGCCTCTGTATTTTGGAGGATAAGTGTATTAATTCCAATGTGAACGCATGGCATGAATAGACCACTTATGAACTCGGCAGATAAGGTTAACCAGAAATGTTCGGAGAATCCCATAATCATAAATCCGATCGCACTTGCTCCCATTCCTAGAGCCAATAATAACTGTGGCTTTACTTTGCTCGCGATTCCGATGGTCAAACCTCCACCTAGTATCATTCCAGTACCGAAAGCGGCCATGAGCCATTGAAGTTCCTCTTTTGGAAGACCAAGTTGCTCTGTAACTAAGAAAACGGTTAAAGGCTGCGTTAAGCCTAGAGCTAATCCGGCTACGGCGAAACATGCACCTAGTAAAGTTAAAGAACGTCTGTTTAGCACATAGCTGAAACCTTCTTTCATCTCTAACCAAATAGATGGTTTCTCTTCCGTTTCTTCTACTTCTTCATCAGGAGGAAGTAATAGTAGAATTACAGCAGACAATACGAACGCGATTCCCATTATTGCGATCGCAGCAGTAATCCCAAATTGCTGGTATACGTAAGTACCTAGAATTGGTCCTAGAATCATAAATACAGCGAAAAGTGTTTGATACATTGACATCCCTAACTGAACCATCTTCTCAGGTACATGAATCTTAAATAACTTCATACCTGACGGCTGAGAAAATTGAGACAAAATCGATGAAACGAGTGTTGCAAAGAAGATAACTTTCCAGCTTCCAAAAAGCAGTGTTAATAATACTACAAAGATAGATACAGCGCTTAATAGATCACACCAAATCATCGTCTTTTTTGGTTTCCATCTATCCGCGAATGTTCCTCCAATGAAAGAAAACAAAAAGATTGGAGCGAATTCTGCTACAGATATTAAAGATACCGCTATTGGGTTTTCGTTCGTTTTTTCTATCACGTACAATAGGATTGAATAGTTACGAACCCATATCCCAATTTGTAGAAAGAGTACAGAAAAAAGAATGGTACGAATTACTTTGTTTTGAAAAAGCATACCCATTGTGATTTTGGGTTTGTTTTGATCTTGTTCCAATTTTATTAATCCCCCTTATTCGAAGAGAAGTTATTTCCACTCTCCAAACCAATGTTTCCATTTATTTAAAATTATATCCTTTAATGGTGGAGAATCAATTCCTTTTTGTTTCTTGAATTCATTATAACTAGCAAAACCTATAAGAAGGATACCTGTTAATAATAAGTATACCCACCATGGCATGTTCCCCCAATATGGGCGAGTTTGAACCAGGACATTCAGAAGCAGTACGATCAATCCAGTAAAGAAATAACCTTTTTGTTTAGAGATAAATCCATAAATGATACTAGCAAATGATAATGAACCAAGGATGATCGCATCCATGACTTGATAGCTCTCTATCGCATCGATCATCAATGTTATCCCTATTACACCAAGTAACACATATTGAATCAGATTAGCTAGATGGTCCGAAATGTCCCACATTTTTCTTGTGATCACATAGCTTAATAAGATCCAAGGCAGTACAATAAGTTCAGTCTGAATAATCTCTGGGATCTCAAATTGATCAAGAAGTGAATAATAAGAACACAGGACAAGTATGCTAGAACACGTTTGGAGTATTCTCTTTCCGATCAAAACATTCAAGGATCTATTTCCTTGAACGTAAAAAAGAATAGCAAGTATGAATAGACCAATCGTTGTTAACATATTCTCCGATCGCACCAATCCTGTAAGTACATAAATCAATCCAAAAGCAGCAAAAAAATCAAATTGAACATAGTCAGATTCGCCGTATAGCTTTTTAAAGAAATACATACCTGCCAGTGATATCAGTATGCCAGAGATGAACCAAGCAAGTGAATACATTTCAGAGGCTATACGATTTATCAACAACCATTCTTCTAAATCGATCATTAAGTAGATCAACATGATTACTGATGCGTATTTCCAGTACCTTTTTAACGATTGGTAGAACACTATAAACCCGATTAGTGCAGCTGCATGAATAATAAGAAAGACCTCATCAGATCCTCTAATCGTTATATACTCTCCTAAGAAAATGACGGAAAAAGGTACAAGAAAAAATCGTAATCGAGTTTTCCATTGATTATTTAAAATAAAATAAAACCCTGCTAGAAGAATGCTATAAAGAACAGGTCCCTCATTTGTCAGCCATTCGTTAATCAAGTAATGAAAACCAATAGCTAAAAATATCAAACTAGCATAAAGATTGTACCTGATTTCGTATTCTTTCCGAGCACGGTATACGTATATTCCATACACGATCGCAAGTAAAATGAACGGAACGGGTGAAGTTGTTATGAGTAAAGCATAAAAACCTATGATTAAGGTGATTAAGTGCGATACAGCTTTCGTTGGATATTCACTGCTTGAATCGAGTTTTTGGAATATCTCACTGCTCATTAATAACAAAAAGGAAATGATGATGGACGCATAAACGGATTCCTCAGTACCTATTGTAAATCCAAGTAGTTCCGCTAAATGAATCAATGCAAAGAATAAGGCAATCTGTATACCAGAGAACCCAATCGCCCAATTAAAATGTTTAGTGAAAAACCATAACACTGTCATTAGGAAAATAGACGATGAAATCTTTAGCCACGTAAAATCACTTTCGACTAAGACGACCAAAAAATTCACAGTCGTCGTTATGGTTGTTATGGAAATAAATGAAGTTGCAAGCAGTTTCTGCTTTCTTTGCCGAAGATAGATACTTAAAGTAACGACACTGCCGAGAAGTAAAGAATATGATAATGTCGGTGATGGCAAGAACTTCATCCCCAACAGACAGAAAGCAAAAAAAGTAAAAATCGGTACAAGCCAGGTGGCTAACACTCTTTCTTTTCCATTCTCAATTAAGAAATGACGAACAGAAAGTATGATTAAAATGACGGAAATCATACTTCCTTGGCCATAATGAGCGAGCTCCAAGGACAATAGAAAACTAATAAGTAATCCTCCACCACCGACTAATAGACTTGCTCTCTTTAGTGGTTTGAGATTCTGTCCGATAGAATAAGCTAATGCGCTTGAAATACCGATTGCAAGTGTCCAATAATCTTCATACCGATCACCGGTCACATGGTACACTTCCATAAACGTACAGAAAAGGTAAAACGGCGCCAAATATTTAAAGAAGGAAAACGTAGAATTGTAGCTTAAAAATATAAAGTTAAAAGCTAAAACAAGATAACCCAATAACAACCACACACTGCCTTCTCCTACAGACAATAACACGCCTTCAACAGTAATATATAAGAAAGCAAATATAGAGATTAAGCCATTAGCAAGCTGATAATATTTTTTTAATGCTGTATCTGAAAAATTAGCGACCGCCACTAATACGAGGGGTATTAGCACGATCAAGAACAAACGATATTCTATTAACAGAGAGTTTTGAATCAATTGATAAAGACCGTACGTGATAAAACCGATAAAGAAAAGTTCATATTCTTTTCTTTGATTGACCATTCTCATCGACAGGTATAATGCAGCGGTTAAGATAATATTGAAGCTTTGGTAAAGTTGATTCTCAAACAAGATTAATATGAACAGCGTCGATAGAATCAAATTAACTTGTATAAACAAAGGCAAGATTTGAAGAAATATAGATTGCTTTCCTTTGTTGAAATGATACAAAGAAATAAATCCTACATTTCCTGATGCATAAACAAAATAAAAAGCTTCCTTTGTTAAGCCAAACGAAAGGATTAAATACGCATACCCAATTGCGATAGAAACATAAGTAAGCCAGCTGAATAGCTTGGATTTAAAGTACATACCAAAATAATAATAGATCGGGGTACATACGACAGTCGTCATAACGCCTAATATATATCTTCCTTCGCCATAAAAACTGAGCCAACTCCCAAACAATTCAAAATAACCTGCCGAGAGTACGGTAATTGGAATAAACAAAGCAAACAGAACAAAGAACGTAAACGCTGTTTTTCTAATCTTAAGTATTTTTTCAGAAAGTACGCCAAGACCACCAAATAATAAGGCGATTCCTCCAACTAACATTGTTTTGGTAATCGAACTGAACACATCCCAGTTGCTCGTAGCTAGAGTAAGTCCTCCTAACAAAAGCAGAATCACTCCCGCTGCCATTATGGTTGTAATATTTCTTTCTCTTCTCTGTTCAGGTGTGATTTCCACTTTCGGCTTTGTTGGTGGAGGAGTTATTGTTTTTATAGGCTGTGGATTTTGTTTAGGTTCATCACTCGTAACTTCTGCCGTATGTAAAATTTGTTCTTTGTTTTCTTTTTTTCTAACATCTTCTCTATATCTGTAATAGCCATCAAGCACGTTTAAATAATCCTTCTTCTTTACATATCCTCCTTCTCTTAACTCGTTAAGATCTTTAATGAATCTGGACTGGTCCATCATTCGGCCCCCTAATCTTCTCCTTTGTTGAATGTATGTAACAAAAAGAAAAGAGATAACATGTAGTTACCTCTTTCTTAACTTCTGTATCATCGTCATTATTTTACATTAATTACCTTTACGTGTCACTAACAACTACTAGGGAAAAAGTTCCCCTCACACCCTTTTCTTTCTTGTCATATCCTGTATTACATCACGAAAGGGCTAAATACCCATTTCAAAGGGGAGGAATACAGATGGGCGTTGAACTAACAGCGCTGCATTGGATTTATGTTGTGTTTATTGGTCTGATTATTGGTTTTATGGTTAAGAGACGCGATACTACATTAATAAGTATTCTCGGTATCTTCTTAATCTCTATTACAGCGACTGGTTCATTAACAGGTTCTGTCAGCAGTATTTTTAATAGTTTTATTTATGCGATCACTGAGCTTCTTCCTACAATACTTGTAATCTCTATTATCGTTGCCATGAGTAGAGTTCTGACCTCAACAGGCATCAATGATGTGATGATCTCACCATTTTCGAAACTCATTAGAACACCAGGACTCGCTTATTGGACGATAGGTATTCTAATGATGATAATTTCTTGGTTTTTCTGGCCATCACCCGCAGTGGCACTCATGGGTGCTGTGCTTCTTCCCGTTGCCATTCGCGTTGGTCTTCCTGCACTTGGTGTAGCTATGGCTATGAACCTGTTTGGCCACGGTATAGCTCTATCAGGAGATTTCATCATTCAGGCAGCACCTAAGCTAACTTCTGATGCGGCAGGGTTACCGGTAAGTGAAGTAATTCATGCGAGTATCCCACTCGTGTTTGTTATGGGTCTTGTAACTACAATACGGGGTTAACTGCAGTACCGGTAAAACCTTCAAGTGAACAGGACGTAAGTTTGTTGTCGAGTAAGCAAAAACGGTTCTTTGCTCTTTTTATCCCTATTATGTTTGTTCTGGATGTAGCCGCAATGTCCATTTTTAATCTTCAAGGCGGAGATGCAACTGCACTCATTGGCGGTACATCCGTATTAATTCTGCTTTTAATTACGATGGTCAGCCATAAGAGTAAAGGATTAGAAAAAACAACATCTTATATGATTGATGGTTTCCAGTTTGGATTTAAAGTGTTTGGTCCAGTCATTCCAATTGCTGCCTTTTTTTATCTAGGTGATTCAGGATTTGCTAAGATTATAGGTGAGTTCCTTCCGAAAACATCTCATGGTATCGTTAACGATCTTGGTGTAGCACTTGCGTCTGTGGTTCCGTTAAGTAAAGAAATAGGTGCCATAACATTAACTACTGTGGGAGCTATTACCGGTCTCGATGGCTCAGGATTTTCAGGGATCTCACTGGCAGGATCGGTCGCAAATATATTTGGCACTGCAATAGGAGCAGGAGCAGCGACATTAACAGCACTTGGTCAGATTTCGGCAATCTGGGTTGGCGGAGGTACACTCGTCCCTTGGGCGTTAATTCCAGCTGCTGCAATCTGCGGAGTTGATCCATTTGAACTTGCTAGAAGAAACATAAAACCTGTTTTTATCGGATTAGTTGTGACGACCATTGTGGCGATCTTTTTAATTTAATCGCAGAAAAAGAGGACCTGGCTGGATTGCCTTTTCCTCTTTTTCTAATTATTCTATAAAATTGTTGGTTTGGGATGTTTATTTCTCTTTTTGTGCAAGTTGAAGGAATCGGGAATCAACTACTTTCAAAGAGAATCATTAAACACGAGGATAGTGTTAAATATTTGTAAATGTCTCATGAGCAAATTCAATGAATCGAATCATATCCTCTTGTGAAGCAAAACCAGCTTGAGCAGATTTATCATTTCCGCCGCCCTTACCATTAAACGAGCTAAGGTTTTCTTTGAAGAATGAGCCACAAGAAACATGTGAAGAACCATCATGCATGATGATGATACGATTTTCTAATGTGGAAGCAAGTAAGATCAATAAAGGTTCCTCACTCGCTATTTTTATAGCAAGATCTTTTGTGTCATTAAAGCTTTTATCTTCAAAAACATGTATGAGCAGTCCTGCTTTTGCTTTTGAGATAATTTCTTTACTTAGAAAATGATTATTCTCCTCTTTTAGTCGTCTGTTCTCCAAATCCAATTCCTTTTGGTTGTGCTCCCATTTTTCAAGACGATTCATCACTTCATCTCGACCCGTATTAAATTTGCCTGAAATCAAAGTAAGCAGTTTCAAAGCTTCATTGTAGTCTACTAAAGCACGTTGACCACATTTAAAATACAATCGTGTGGCACCTTTTTGTTTTTCAGCTTTCAAAAGTTTGATGATTCCGATCTCAGCGGTTGAACGAACATGGGTACCTCCACATGCATTATGCTCGATGCCTTCAATTTGAACAATTCGAATGTTCTCCTTAACTTTCGGCATCTTTAATAATGACAATTGTTGAAGTTCTTTATCGGAAACAAAGTATGTATGCACCGTTCTGTTTTTATAAATCTCCTGATTAACGGCTTTTTCAATGTCATCCATTTGATGTTGACTCAGTGTGTCAATTTCAATATCAATCGTTGCAATCTCAGAACCTAAATGAAAACTAATGGTACGTGTTTGATACAAAGAGTAACAAACAGCAGATAACAGATGTTGTCCAGTATGATGCTGCATGTGGTCTAACCTTCGATCCCAGTCTAACTCACAGGCTACCGAGGAAGTTTCAGGCAGACTTCTCACTTTATGTATCACTTCGTCATTTTCAATAAAAACATCGAGCACATCATGTCCGCCAATCGTACCAGTATCAAAGGGCTGACCACCACCGGTTGGATAAAAAGCCGTACTTTCTAAGATCACAAAAAATTCTCCGTTTTTCTCAAAAGTTGTTTTTACCGTTGTTTCCCAATTTGTTGTATACGGTGAAATATAATATAGTTTTTCAGTCATAACTGTTCATCCCTTCTTACTCACTATTCATAGTTTAAACGAATTGGAGATATGAATAAAACAAAAAGGAGAAAACCTAAATGGTTTCCTCCCTATGAGATGAGACGTATTATATGAATTATTTAGAATCTGTATAAATGTGGATAGCATCTCGTAAAAATGCGGCAGTTCCTGGCTGTTCTTTATCATAATAGGCAGTGAAACGTTCGTCGTCCACATACATCTGTGCAAGATTCGCATGTGCTTCTTTGCTATATTCGTGCCAGTACAGCATCAGCCACTCCTTGTGAAGCTCAGCTGCCTTTTGCGCTTCGTCTCCAGCAGGGTCTCCTGTTTTAAAAGCTTTAGCAAGTAACGCATGAATCTCCCCTGCAAGTTTCGTAGCATGATCATGCTCGCTTTGAGTCAAACTCAAGACTTTTTTATTTGATTGATCGACAGCTTGATCTCCATATTTTTCACGAATCTCTTTTCCAAATTTTTTTTCGTTTTCTTCAACCATCTGTTTTTTAAATCCTTCAAACTTCTCTTGATCTTTCATCGTTATTCTCCCTTCGTTCGCAGCGATCGTCTGCTCTACATTCAAAATCAGACGGTCTAACTGTTCTCGTTTGTTCAGGAGTTTTTCACGGTGTTCACGTAGTGCTTCAGCTGGTGAGAAAGCTTGAGATGTAATGATTTCTTTAATTTGATGGAGCGGGAGGTCGAGCTCTTTATAAAACAAGATCTGTTGTAGCCGATCCACTTCTGCTTCACCATAAATTCGATATCCTGACGAGTTTATTCTTGCCGGCTTAAGAATATCTATCTCATCATAATATCTTAATGTTCTAGTGCTTACTCCTGCTAGTTGGCCAAGCTTTTGTATAGTGTATTCTAATGTGATCACCTCCTGACACATTTAACTCTACACCTTAACGCTGCGTGAAGGTCAATAGGCGTTTAAACTTTTTTGATTGATTTTTTGTCATGCTCTGAAAATAGTGAAAGTGGTTGATTTCCATTTCAGGTGCTCGCTTTCCGGGGGGCGTGCGGTGAGCCTCTTAGCGCTCTGCGCTGATAAGAGTCTCACCTGTCCCGCTGATCCCCCAGGAGTCTCGCACCTTACATTCCAATCAACTTGTCAATGATGCCTTTTTATTAGTATGCCAGAAGTGAAAATCATTAGTTATCGGCCAAAAAATAATAAAAACGCATATTTATAGACATATGCGTCAGGAATGATGTTAGGTATTTTTTATAACATTTTAAACCTTATTTTCGTCCTAAAAGCTGCGATAGCTGCTATTACGATTGCTCCAGCGGTATCGGCAAGTAGATCAACCATCGTATCAAAATTTCCGCCGCCCTGTAGGGTCATTCCAAAAAATTGATCCATGCTGAATTCATAGATCTCCCAAACAACCCCACCAAATACAGAGAATGCGAGAACAAATAAAAACACTAGCCAATAGGAAATCTCTTTCCTAGCTTCTTGGTGCGTCATTCTCTCATAAAGTGCAATGGCTACAAACGCCAATAGTGCTCCACTTAAAAGGTGTAAGAAAGTATCCCACCATCCAAAACGGTAGAAATCTAAGATAGATCCTAAATATTGCGATGCAAACAAGAAAGCAAAATATGAAATCATGATAGGCATATTGAATTTTATCTTGGTGAAAAGAATCAAACCTAATGGAATTAGCCCGCAGAATATACCACCGAAAGCCACCTGATAACTGTGTGTCTCATCTTTTGAGTAATAATGAAAACAAAGGTAAGCCATAAATATGACATATGCAGCACTTAGTGCAAGTAAAATTTTTCGTTTCAATCTATTGTCACCTCACGAAGTTTTTTATCAACGAACGAAGATATCTCAATACACTTTTGAAAATATCCCTGATTAACAGGTTTAACCTTATGATTGTGATATATACTCTGTTTTACTCCATATAAAAAAGACACAAAAATGTGTCTTAAGAATTCAACAGTACATATTAGACTAATGGATGTTACGCTTGATCTATGTCTTTAATAAATGCGATCAAACGATTCACCTCTTTAAAACCTACACTTTTATGAAAGTGATAACTCTTGATATTGGACTGTTCGATATCTGAACCCATCTGACTGCAACCTTTTGTCTTTAACCAGCTTTCTCCTTTTTTGATCAATTTTTTTGAGATGCCTTTCTTTCTATACTCAGGGTCTACATAAATACCTTCAACAAAACCAGTGGGACTTTTGAGTGAACCTTCAACGTAATCACTTCTAATGGAAATATGAATAAATGCAACAGGTTTAGCATGCATTAAATATACAAATACTTTATCCTTTTCAGAATTTAGAAGTTGTTTGAATTCTTTTCTCAATTCTTTAAATTCATTATCTGGCCATAATGCTAAAGCCATTTCCGTCAATGAATCTAGAACTTGTTCATCTGCATCCTTAATCGATTCCATATTAAACGCTCCTGTTTTCAATTTTTAGACATTCTTATTTCGACAACCTCATATGTGATATCCTTTATTTTTTTAAAAATTCATGAAAAAATAGTAAGCAACTTCTTTTCATTTTTTCTCAAATTGCTTTATAGTCTAAGATAATTATAGGGTTATTTTGGAAAAGAGGAGTTTATGGTGAAGTATGCGAGTAAGCTAATCTTCTTTCTTATAGGACTATTGATCTTTAGTTATGGAATCGCCATGGCCATTCAAGTGAAATACTTAGGAATCAGTCCATGGGACGTGTTAAATCTTGCTTTGTATGAGCGGTTGGGTTTAACGATCGGTACTTGGAATATTATAGTGGGCTTATTATTAATAACTTGTACGATGATCCTTAATACAAAGTATATTAACATTGGAACTTTTTTAAATGCTGTATTCGTTGGAATTTTTGTAGACTCCTTTTTATTTCTTCAATTACTTCCTAACTCAACAAACATATACATTGATATATTAATCTTGTTCTTTGGCATTTTGTTAATGGGAATTGGTGGAGGTATGTATTCAGCAGCAGGAATAGGAGCGGGTCCAAGAGATGGACTCATGCTATCTATATCAGATTTAACTGGATTTTCAATTAGTAGAGTAAGAATATCTATGGAGTGCCTTGTCTTATTGGTTGGTCTAAGTATAGGAGGGCCAGTTTATATTTTCACATTTCTATATACGTTCATCCAAAGTCCCATCTACCAAAGATCCTATTTGGGTTGTAAGAAGTGGATCGCAAAGTATATGTATAGATTTGACGAAAAAAAGAAGTTTGTTAGTTAACGCAAGCAAACATAAGAAGAAGGTTTTGCAATGAAGTATAAAAGTATAAATCAACATAAGTGTTTTCAACTTTTAGTTACATTGAGTATCGCCTTAGTAGGCGGTCTGTTATTCAACGTATTCAGTTGGCCAATTCCTTGGCTTTTAGGAACTATGACTGCCTTATTAATTGTGAACCTACTAAGTTGGACCCAGTTATACTGGCCCGTTTTTTTAAGAAATACGGGTTTGATCATAGTTGGTTATTCAATCGGTTTAACATTTACTAAAGATACGTTAAAGCTTATGATCACTCACTTGCCATCCATGGCATTCATGACGATCTTATTATTATTAATCTGTTCAGGAATGGCGTTTGTAATATCTCGTTTTACATCCATTAACTTCCCGACTGCACTTACCAGCTCAATTCCTGGTGGTCTTTCACAAATTATTACATTTGCAGAAGAGACTAAGGGAATTGATATTACAACGGTTACGTTCTTTCAAGTCACACGTCTCATTGTCATCATTTTCGCTGTTCCATTTCTAATTTTCAGTCCTATGTTTTCCTCAGGAAGTCCTGCTGTTATTCCTGATGTTATTTCAGAAGGAACCTCTTCTGCCTTTTTCCCGCAGATTATTCTTTTTGGATTATTTTCTGTTGGTATGGCTTTATTAGGGAAAAAAATAAACCTTCCTACAGCTTTTCTACTCGGTCCAATTCTAGGAATTGCTGCTTTAAATATAGTTGGTTTAACAGGGCCACCTCTTCCAGCCTCAATACTTGATATTTCTCAATTTTTAATCGGAGGCTATATTGGATTATTGTTAAAGCCTGAAAAGCTTAGAAAAAAAGCTAGTATGATCCCAATAGCGTTGATCAGCGGATTTTTGCTGGTAAGTTTCGCACTTCTTCTGAGTCTTTTATTGATTTATCAATTTAACTTTTCGTTTATCACTAGTTTCCTGAGTATGGCACCTGGTGGAGCTGATCAGATGGGTATTATCGGACATGAGCTGAAAGCGGATGTTACGATGATTACAGGTTATCAACTTTTCCGTATTCTTTTTATCTTTTTTGCAGTACCTCCTCTTTTAAAATGGGTTTTGCGGGCTCAGATGGACAACTTGCTCTCAAAAAACGATTAATATTTCACTTTATTAAACACTTAAACATCCCCTTAATAATGGGATGTTTGTTTTTTTGAGCGAACGATTAAGATTTTTTATTTTCTAATTCGAATGACTTTTCCTTTGTTTGCTTGTAACATACTATTTGTTTCTACTTTTAATAGTGAAAACTGCGAGCCGCCTCCCGTGTATATGTATGGAAGATGGGTTACTTTTGGATCAACTAAAAAAAGGGCTTTGAATCCAAATGACGGAACTCCTCCTGCAGGAAATCCGGTATGAGCTAATATTTCATCCTCTGTTGCGAGACGAGGGCGTTCAATATCCAAAGCTTTTCCCACACGTGTGGTGCTCACCCGATCTTCACCTTTCACAATGGCTAAGATGAGCTGTTCTTTATTATCTAAAAGACAAATGTTTTTTACGAAACCATGCTGAGATACATTGATCGCTTTAGCAGCTTCCTGTACAGAATGACATGATTCTGTTAGAACCATTTGAATGGCATCTATATTATTCTCCAAAATAAAACTACTTATCGCACTATGATAATTTTCCACATGTATATCCCCTTTACTGACGAGGTAAAGCTGAAATTACAGCACCGACTGCTTGGATCCAACTTCCTGCAAATATTAAAGATTCACTATAGCTTTTATCTTCGTTTGGATGATCAAGTTCAAATTTCCCGCCTAGAGCTTGTAATGAGTTGCCAGCAGATTGGAGTAAATTTGAGATGATAGGTATCCCTTGGTTCGAACCCCGCAACTTCTAATTCGTTATCTAGTTCAACTCCAAAAACAATCCCTGCCCCAAATGCTTGAAGTAAATTTCCTTTAATATTCAGGACTTGAGAAGTATCATCTTCTAATGGTAAGACCATACCTGCAATTACCGTTGTATTTCCAATGGCTTGGACTTCATTTCCGATCCTCTGAAGAGTAAACGGAATTTGCCCATCAGCAATTAGACCATTTCCCGTTGCTTGCAGCACATTTCCTATTAAATCGAGATCTTCCTGAAACTGATCGCTCAAGACCGAAATCGGTGTGTTGGCAACAGCTGATATGACTGTTCCAATCGCCTGTATAACACCACCAATTTGTTGTTTTTGCTGATTATCCATTCGGCAACCGTCCATTTGATAAGATGATGTAATGTATTCGTGGACGAGAAGAAACGTTATTTTCGCTTAGATGCTAAATTTAACTGTTTCCATATTTCAGCTAAATCATCACCAATGTCATTAATGACCTCATTCGTTTTAAAGTAATTATTGTGTGAAAGTGGTGTAGAACTGGTTATAAATCCGCCGCTGTTTATTTCTTTATCAACGGCAATTGCTCGATCATAAGAATCATTGATCGTTTTAAGCGGATAACCGAACACGTCATCTTTATCGTACATATTTACCCATTTCCCTTGAATTTCAGGGTGATGTACCTTTAAATGTGGCGATGGAACTTGGATGGGCTTATCAAAATCAGCATACCTGAGACTCCATAAAGCCATTGGACTTCCTAATGTATAAAAGCTGGTTAGAGTCTCCCCTTTTTCTAATGAAGTCGTTTGCATATTTTGCATGACATCCTCAGGTATTTCTTCAGAACTAAATTGAAGATCATAAAAGTAATTACTCGAAATCACGGTACCTAAACTATGTGCAATGACAAAGAGTGGTGCATCTTCACCAGCAGCTTTACTTAATTTTCGAAGGCCATTTGCATATACCTCATGTACTTTAATATAGTTCGGGTTATGATTCACTACAGGCTGGTAGGCGATGGCATCACCAAAGAAGTGGATGACAAACTGTCTTAACTGCTTAAAATCTAGATCGTCTTCTTTATTAAGCCTGTTCCACAAGTGCGATTCCTTTTCGTTAAAGACACTTCCCCAATAAATGGGTTGGATGATCAGTTCATCTTCAGGAGTTGTATAATAAGGTTTTATGTGCTGAGAGAATCTTTTGGTAAGCATATCAATAAATAAATCTGAAAAATCCTCGTTTTGATTACCGATCCCGTGAAGAATAGCAACTGCGATTTTTTTAGTCATGAAGTATCACATCCTTTTAAAAAATGTTCTTACCGACAGAGAATACGTTTCTAACTAAATATCAATACTAATGTTAGATTGTGAGGGATTCTTCATGAAAGCTAACAAAATCCATGTTTCTTTATTAATCATCGTTTTCTTCTTTTTTCTATGGTCACTTATTAAACCTGCACACTATCCAATATGGATATTAGAAGTCGCTCCATCTGTAATAGTTCTTATCTGTGTTTTCTTCCTCTATAAAAAGTTAAGGTTCACTACTCTTACATATTGCATCATTGCAATGTTGACGATTATGACGTTCATAGGTGGACATTATACTTACGATGACGTGCCACTATTTGATTGGCTGCAGAACCATTATGATTTGAGTCGCAATCACTATGATCGTTTCGGTCACTTTATGAAAGGTTTGTTGGCGATCGTAATACGCGAGATCCTTCTTATAAAAACACCTTTGCATATTGGAAAATGGGTTCAATATATTGCAATAAGTATCACGTTGGCAATCGCTGCTCTCTATGAAATTATTGAGTGGATTGCAGGCAAGATAGCAAAACGCGAAACGAAAGACTTTGTTGGTGCTCAAGGAGATATGTGGGATGCTCAATGGGACATGTCACTTACGCTTCTCGGTTCATTCATCGCATTGCTATTACTCACTTCATGGCATAACAAGTGGATTGAAAAAATAAGGGATAATTAGCTGTTTCAATAGTATTAGACCTATTCAAGATAAATCCTTCTATTGTTTTCCCTTTTTTCGTCCTATACAAAACTGAGGTGAGAAAATGCAAAAGATAACTTCAATGGTTTTTACATTTATTGCAGGATTTTTATTGTTCTTTGCATGGTCAGGGTATTTAAGTGAGGAATTTAACATAAGTGAGTATCGAGGTAACATCGTTAGAAAAGAAAGAATGGAAAAAGTAATAAGTATTGGAGATTCCTTCGTAACAGAACCACAATACACGGTTTTTTTTGAGAACGGTAAGAAACTTAGTGTACCAAACGCTATCTATGTGAACATAAAAGAAGGCAGTTATACCGTCCTCATGAAACAAAATGAAACCATCACTTTAATGAATTAAAGAGACTGAAATGCTATTCAGTCTCTTAATCTGATAAGGATCTTACGTCTGTATTTGGCAGGAAAGGGTATTGGATAGAAAGAAGATAAGCGAGACCTAACAGAACAAGAAAATAGCATAAGAAATATAGATCATTCCTTGAAAAGCCGATCTCATAATAATAGGTCCTCTTTCTGTTCGATTGAAATCGTTTTGCTTCCATTGAAATGGCTATCCGATAAGCTCTGCGTATGCTTTGGGATAATAATGGAATCGCGATTCTCTGCATCCTTTTAAGAAAGTTATTCTTTTGTTCGAGGCCTCTCACTTTTTGAGCATTCATAATGATTTGGTATTCCTCCATCATGATAGGAATCAATCGGATGGCTGCCATAAAACTATAAGCAAACTTGGGAGGCAGTTTAAGCTGTTGCATGAGCGAGTAAAACAATTTAACCGGTTTAGTAGTTAAAGCAAATATCAATCCAAGCATTGCGAATGATAAAGCTCTAAATCCTAAGTGAATGCCCCTTATTAAACTCTCTTCTGATATTTGAACATATGCCCATTTAAACAGAATTGTTTCTCCTTTTCCAAATAGAATCATGGAAGAAGAAGTTGAAAGAAAAACAAGCAAGAAAGGCAGAGATAGCAAGAGTAATTGCTTATAAGAGTAGCCTGTGCCAAATATAAACAATGCTAAGATCACACATGAAAAACCAACCATAAAATTAAGATAATGAATGTTGATGGCAAATACGAACAGAGCTACTATCGTTAATAGTTTTAAGGAAGGATTTATGCCGTGTAACCAAGTGTACTTTCCACTAAATAATGAATTCATGCAGCATCTCCTTCTGTACATTACCACTTTTATTAAGTCGATGATCGGCTACAATTTTACCGTTCTGTACCTCCCATATCCGTGTTGCAAAACGTTCAGTAATATGTTGGTCATGTGTGACCATAAGAATGATCGTTCCTTTTTGACGCTCTTGTTCGATCCATTCCAAAATTTTGAAAGTGTTTATAGAATCTTGACCAAAAGTTGGTTCATCAAGAAGTAATACATTTGGCTTTTGCAAAAAAGCGGTTGCCACGCTTAAGCGCCTCTTCTGACCAACAGAGAGATGATAAGGATGTTGATTCATTTTGCTCGTCAACTTAAGAGAAGAAAGTATCTCTTTTGCATCTGATTCTATATTCTGCTGGTTTTGTAATCCATAGGTTATTTCATCGTAAACTGAATGCGTTAAAAACTGATATTCTGGGTTCTGAAATACAAGGTAAACAAGTCCAGAGATGTCCTTAATTTTTTTAACAAGGAGATCATTTATAAAATAGTTTCCAGATGTTTTTATGAGCTGCATAAAAGCTAACAATAATGAGCTCTTACCTGCTCCGTTTTCACCCATGATCGTGATCCATTCTCCTGATTGAACCACCATGTCATCAGCCCCTATCTTAATTTCCTTGTTTCGATACCCTTTAAAATCTTGCAACTTCAAAGTGTTCTTATATTCAAACTTATTTTCAGCAAGTGGTTCAAATTTGTATTCATCCCATGCACCAGGGTACCAGATTCCATACTCTTTTATCTTTTCCTTATATTGTGTAAAGACCATTGAAGTGTTGCCATCAGCAAGAATTTCTCCACCAGGTGTGAATACAATAAGACGATCGGCAAAGTCCAGGATTTTCTCAATTTTATGTTCTACAATAATTAACGTCTTATCTTTCCATATTCTTTTAACCGTTTCCCAAATTTGTTCTGTTCCCTTTTCATCTATAAAAGCAGTAGGTTCATCTAAGAATATGACATCCGGTTTCAGCGCTAATACAGATGCGATCGCTAACCGCTGTTTCATTCCACCTGATAGATGCTGAATTGGTGTATGAATGTTATCAAGTTCAAGCCCAACCTCTTTTAATAAAGAACAAATCTTGCCAGACATCTCTTCTCGAGGCATCTGTAGGTTCTCAAGAACAAATGCTAACTCTTCATCAACATATGGCATACAGAATTGGGTATCAGGATCTTGAAATACAAACCCCCATCGATCAGGGATCTGTATTTCATCACATTTCATAGGTATGTCTATCGTTTGGGGAATTAGGCCAGTAAGAACTTGTAACAGTGTGGATTTGCCACAACCGGAGGTCCCAAGAAGTAGCACTTTTTCACCACGGTTAATAGACAAACTCATATCTTTAAACAGCATTTCTGATTCGCCAGGAAACTTTAATCTTAAGTTCTTCACAGATGTTATGCTGGTCATATTACCACCTCAGTTATTGATTTAATGCTTCGTGATCTTCTTTTGAAGACGATCGCACTAAATTTGTCACACCTGTAGCCTCTAAAGCTTTTGCGATAGAAATGGCAAACACTCCTGTAAACAATATAGAACCGATTATTCTAAACACGATAAATAAAGTAAGGTTCCATGTTGATAGATCTCCAATATATCCTTTGTAAAAGTCCATGATTAACGATCCTGCACAAGAACTTAACGCAGCCAGTGAGATGACGAAAAGATCAAACCGTTTATAACGAAATGCGAATAGGATAAATTCTGCAAACAATCCTTGAATGATTCCGTATAATAACACTTCAAGTCCAAATTCAGAACCCATTAAAAATTCTCCTGAAGAAGCAGCGATTTCAGCCAATAGGGCAACTCCAGGCTTTCGAATGATGAGGAACGCAACTGTTGCCGCCATGAACCACATCCCATATATCAACTGATCGATATGAAGGCCAAAAGGTTTTACGGCATAATATAGAGGTCCCCAAACCTTATATAAAATCCCAAATGCGATTGAAATTACAATCGTTACAAGGATATCGGTTAACTTTAACCCTTTTTGCATGCTACCTTTCACTTCCAATCGGTGTTGTAGTCAGGCTGAATGGAACCGGCCACTTTTCTAACGTATAAGCCATTTCCCAGAATGAATACTCATACTGACAACTGATCAAGAAGTGTTGAATCATTTTGTTTTTTTCATGTTCACTTGCTTTTTCAGCCAATTGATTCAATCGATCAATCTGTTCTTGTACAAGTTCCGAGAACCATTCTCCTCCATAGGCAGCGATCCACTCTTGATAGATCGGCTCTTGTGGAGTAGCCCCTTTGAACGTGTCCCCAATCTCTTGATAGATCCAATAACATGGCAGAATGGCTGCGATGATTTCTCCTAAACTTCCAGACTCTGCTACACGATATAGGTGAGATGTATAATGATATGCAGTTGGGGCAGGTTCAAAGTTAGCTAGTTCTTCTTCTGTAACACTAAGCTGTTTCATAAATGTTTCATGAAGTCCTAACTCCGCATCATTCGTACCTTGTGCATGTGCGGCCATCCTGGAAGTCGTATGTAAATCTTCAGCTCTTGCCGCACCCATCGCTTGTATTCTTGCAAAATGAGATAGGTAATACGAATCTTGTAAAACATAGTACCTAAAGCGTTCTAAAGATAGGTCACCATCTGCAATTCCCTTCACAAATGGATGCTGAAGGTTCGCTTCCCAAATGGAAGCTGCTCTCTCTCGCAAGATATCAGTAAATGTGTTCATATGAATCCTCCTTGTTTTATCCAACAAAAAAACCACTCTCAGCTAAGAAAGTGGTTGTATATGGAGAATTCAACATAGGAATAAATACTCCGCAACACCACTTCCCTACGCTGGTATAATCCAGATCAGGTTCTAAGAGTCTCAAAGTTTCACTTTGATCTCAGCCTTATAAAGGCACCCCTAGTGGTTAGTTTTATGTAGTTGGTTTCTGTCTTAAATGATAGCAGTCTCTTTTAGATTGTCAATACTGTTTTTGAGAAGCACAAATATTGGATGGCACAATAAAGGGTAATACCTTCTTATGGCATTACCCTTTTAGCACTTATCTTACTTACTCATCGCTTCTGTTAACACAGGTACGATTTGTTTTTTACGAGAAACAACACCTTTAAGAACGGCTGTATTGTTTTCTAATTTAACGTTATATGCTTCTTCGACAGATTGTGAACTCTTACCAAGAGCTAGAGCTGTTGAATCATTTGTTAAGATATCTGTAACAACAAACATGAACAGGTCTAGACCTTTGTCAGCAATAACTTTAGTAATCGCTGATTCTAATTCTTCTTGATGTTTCATTACATCACTAGCGTCCACCGTATTCACTTGTGCAACTTCAATTTTGCTTTCACCGATGTTAAATTCTTTTGCATCAAGTGAGATTAACTCTTCCACAGACTTATCACTTATATCTGCTCCTGCTTTTAGCATTTCTAAACCGTACTTTTCCGCATCTACTCCTGCAATTTCAGCAAGTTCTCGTGCTGCAGCAACATCTTCTTCTGTGCAAGTAGGTGATTTGAACAACAAAGAGTCAGAAATAATCGCAGAAAGCATAAGTCCTGCAATATTTTTCTCTACTTGAATACCCTTCTCTTTGTACATCTTGTTCAAGATTGTAGCTGTACAGCCAACTGGCTCTGCACGATAGTATAACGGATCGCTTGTCTCAAAGTTCGCGATGCGATGATGATCGATAACTTCTAATACTCTTACTTTTTCAATATCATTAGCACTTTGTTGACGTTCATTATGATCAACTAAGATTACTGCGTTTGCTTCAGCAGAGACATGTTCAACAAGTCGAGGAAGCTCAGCATTGAAATAATCTAATGCATATTGTGTTTCACCGTTAATTTCACCTAGGCGAATAGCTTCAACATTTTGTCCTAATTTAGATTTCAAGTCAGCATAAACGAGTGCTGATGTAATCGTGTCAGTATCTGGATTTTTGTGTCCAAAAATAAGTACTTTTTCCATGCGTCTACTCCTTATAAATGAAAAATTGTGTTTTGCCTAAGCCTTATTTTATCATAGATAAAAAGCTTATGGCTTTTGGAGTTTATTGTAGCATGGAAAAAAGTATTAAGGCAAAACCGTACTCCCCATCAACGATAGATCGACTTGACGTGCACAATCACGACCTTCTTGAATTGCCCAGACGATTAAACTTTGACCTCGTCTAGAGTCACCTGCTGCAAACACTCCATCTACATTTGTTCTATAGTCACCATGTTTAGCATTGACTTTATTATTATTAACTTCTACACCAAATTCTTTTAAGACTGGAAGTTCTGTACCTTCAAAACCAATCGCAACAAAAACAAGATCTGCTGGCCAAACCTTCTCTGATCCTGGAATTTCTTCAAAAACCATATTTCCAGCATCGTCTGACGTACGTTTCATTTGAATCGTATGAAGTTCTTTTAATCGACCATTATGATCTGATACGATTTTTTTCGTTTGTACAGAGTACTCTCTAGGATCATGTCCGTATTGAGCTGTCGCTTCTTCATAGGCATAATCCATTGTGAAAATATTAGGTTGCTCTGGCCACATATTTGCATCACTGCGTACATCAGGAAGTTTAGGATGCTTGCCAAATTGAACGACACTCTTACACTTTTGTCTTAGAGCTGTTGCAACACAGTCGGCACCCGTATCTCCACCACCTATTACGATGACATTCTTGCCTTCTGCATCAATAAGCGGTTCGGTAACTTCAATGTTCAATAGTCTTTTTGTTGCCTGAGTTAGATAATTCATAGCAAAATGAACGCCTTCAGCTTCTCTTCCAGGAAGAGTCAAATCTCTTTGTTTCTGTGCTCCTGTACACAGAATGATTGAATCAAATTGATTTTTTAGTTCATCTGAAGTAATATCTTTTCCTACCTCTGTGTTAAGGATAAAATCAATGCCCTCTTGCCTTAATAACTTGATTCTTCTTTCCACTACATCCTTGTCTAACTTCATGTTAGGAATTCCATACGTTAACAATCCGCCAGCTTTGTCTGCTCTTTCATAAACTGTAACAGAATGACCAGCTTGGTTCAGCTGATCTGCTGCTGCAAGCCCGGCTGGTCCTGATCCAACGATTGCGACCTTTTTTCCTGTTCTTTTATCTGGAATTCTAGGGTGAATCCAACCGTTCTCAAAACCTTTATCAATGATTGCTTTTTCAATGTTCTTTATCGTAACAGCAGGACCAGCTAGCTCAACTGTACATGAACCTTCACAAGGAGCCGGACAAACTCTACCAGTAAACTCAGGAAAATTATTTGTTTTTAATAGACGATCTAGAGCTTCTTTCCATTTCCCTCTATAAACAAGGTCATTCCACTCTGGAATGAGATTATTAATGGGACAGCCAGCCGCAGCCCCATTAATCTCTATACCAATATGACAAAAAGGTGTTCCACAATCCATACATCTAGCGCCTTGTCTTTTTAACATATCTTCAGGTTGTTTTTCGGTATATTCTTTCCAATCTTTAAGACGTTGGAGAGGCTTTCTCTCTATCGTTTCTTCTCTTGGGTATTCCAAAAATCCGGTTGGTTTGCCCATTTAAATCTCTCCTCTCATCTCAATTTATTTCAAGATTAATTTTGTTGGTCCAGGTCTACCACTTGCTTTCGCTGAGCTTGATCCAGCTTCAAAAGCATTCATGATCGCTTCATCTTCTGTATAACCCGCTTTTTTCTCTTCTTCTATTTTCTTAATCATTTCTTTATAGTCATGTGGGATGACTTTCACAAAATGCGACTGTTCTAATTTCCAATTTTGCAAAATAACAGAGGCTTTTTTACTTTGAGTGTATGAAAAATGATTGATGATCATCTGCTTCACCGTTTCTGTTTCTTCAGAATCCATTAATCTCTCAAACTCAATACCTTCTTTGTTGCATAACTGTTTTAGTAAAAGTGGCTGATGTGTGTAGATGTAGGCGATTCCTCCACTCATACCTGCTCCAAAGTTCTTTCCAACATCACCTAAGACAACTACACGACCACCTGTCATATATTCACAGCCATGATCTCCAATACCTTCGACAACGATGTTAGCTCCACTATTTCTAACTGCAAATCTTTCTCCAGCTAATCCATTAATATATGCTTCGCCACTTGTTGCTCCATAAAAAGCAACGTTTCCTAAGATGACATTGTCATCAGCCAAATATTCTGCTGATTTAGGAGGTGCAACAATTAATTTCCCGCCAGATAAGCCTTTTCCAAAATAGTCATTGCTGTCTCCGTTCAGATAAAGCGTCATGCCACGTGGAACGAATGCTCCAAAACTTTGACCAGCAGATCCAGAGAAGTTAAGTGTTACAGTATCTTCTGCAAGACCTTCTTCCCCAAATCGTTTTGTTATTTCACTGCCTGCAATCGTACCTGCTACACGATTCGTGTTCTTGATCGGTAAGTTGAGTGAAACAGATTTCTTCGTTTCTAAAGCTGTCTGAAGCTCTGGTAGTATTTCATTCATATCAAGGGATTGATCGATCTTATGATTTTGAGAGATCTGTTTCGTACGAATACCTTCTGCTTGATATAGCAATTTTGATAAGTCGAGATGCTTCGCTTTCCAGTGTTTTTTCGCACGATCTCCCACCGTTAATACGTCAGTACGCCCGACCATTTCCTCCATCGTACGGAAGCCTAGTTCAGCCATGATCTCACGAATTTCTTCAGCCACAAATCTCATATAGTTTACAACGTGATCTGGATCACCCATATATTTCTTTCTTAATTCAGGATTCTGTGTCGCTACACCAACAGGACAGGTATCAAGATGACAAGCACGCATCATGACGCAACCTAATACAACGAGTGGTGCTGTAGCAAATCCATATTCCTCAGCACCTAACAATGCAGCAAGCACAACATCTTTACCTGTCATCAACTTTCCGTCTGTCTCAAGTGTTACACGTTCACGAAGTCCATTAAGCATCAACGTTTGGTGTGTTTCAGCAAGCCCTAATTCCCATGGAAGACCAGTATGTTTGATACTTGTCTTCGGTGAAGCGCCTGTTCCTCCATCATAACCACTAATTACAATCACATCTGCTGCGCCTTTTGCAACACCAGCCGCAATCGTTCCAACACCTGATTTTGCTACAAGCTTGACACTGATTCTTGCTTCGCGATTAGCATTCTTTAGGTCATGGATCAGTTGGGCCATATCCTCGATCGAATAGATATCATGATGTGGTGGCGGGGAGATCAGACCTACTCCTGGCGTAGACCCACGAACATCTGCTACCCAAGGATAAACCTTATTGCCAGGCAACTGTCCGCCTTCACCTGGTTTAGCTCCTTGTGCCATCTTGATCTGCAGTTCATCTGCATTTACAAGATAGTGGCTTTTTACACCGAACCTACCTGAAGCTACTTGTTTAATACTGCTTCTGCGGTTATTGCCAAGTTCATCAGGGATAAAACGGGCTGGATCTTCTCCGCCTTCACCACTGTTACTTTTTCCACCTAAACGGTTCATCGCGATCGCAAGAGATTCATGTGCTTCTTGACTAAGAGAGCCAAAAGACATCGCGCCTGTTTTGAAGCGCTTCACAATCTCTTCTACAGGTTCAACTTCATGGAGTGGTATAGACGTTTTTTCAGGCGCAAACGAGAATAAGTTTCTTAAAAAAGTGGTTCTCTCATCATCAGCCAGTTTTGAGAACGTTTTAAACAGTGAATAATCATTCTTACGACAAGCCCATTGAAGGGTATGGATCGTTTTTGGATTGAAAGCATGGTGTTCACCAGTATTTCTCCATTGAAAATCACTTCCTGAATCCAAAGTGTCATCGATGGTCTCTTTAAAGCCTTGTTGATGTCTTAGAGTAGCCTCTTTTTCGATCTCAGCTAAGGTGATTCCATCAATTTGAGAAGAAGTAGCTGGGAAATAACGATCGATCACTTCTTTTCCAATTCCGACTGCTTCAAAGATTTGAGCCCCTCGATAGCTCTGAACCGTTGAAATACCCATTTTTGACATCACTTTAACGATGCCGTCTGTTATGCCTTGTTTATAGGTTTTGATGGTCTCAGATAAAGAAAGTTTGATGTGTTCATCTTGAATCGCTTCTTCAAAGGTCTTATAAGTTAAATATGGATAGATAGCATCTGCTCCATATCCAATGAGCGCTGCAAAATGATGAACTTCTCTAACTTCACCTGATTCAACGATCAAACTTACTTTTGTCCTGAGTCCTTCTTTTACAAGATGATGATGCAGAGAACTTACAGCAAGTAAGACAGGAATAGGAATAGAAGATTTATTCATTTCTCTGTCTGACAAAACTAATAGCGTTGCTCCATCTTGAATCGCTTCTTCCGCATTTTTAAATATAGATTGTAAACCGAGTTCTAAATCTTCCGAAAATAAAGTCTGCAGAACAGCCGTTTTAAATTCATAAATCATGTTATCTGTAATTTGAATAAACTCATTCGATGTTAACACAGGAGAATTCAATTGAATTCTCTTCGCATTCTGTGGTCCAGGATGCAGAAGATTTCCTTCAGCTCCGAGCAGCGTCATCGTAGAAGTAACAATCTTCTCGCGAATAGCGTCGATCGGAGGATTGGTAACTTGGGCAAATAGCTGCTTAAAATAATTAAATAGGGATTGCGGATTATCAGATAAAACCGCTAAAGGTGTATCGTTCCCCATTGAACCGATTGGATCTTTTCCTTCTGTAATGACAGGAATCAAATATTTATGAATATCTTCATACGTATAGCCGAATGCTCTTTGCTTACTTCTTACATTTTCTATAATGATTTCAGGCTCTTCGCCATTTTCATCCAAGTGATGCAGTCCATTCGTCAGCCATAATTCGTATGGTTCTTTACTCGCCATTTCTGTTTTGATTTCATTGTCTGTAATGATTCTGCCTTCTTCTAAATCAATCAGAAGCATTCTTCCTGGGCTTAACCGCTCTTTATATAGTACATCCTCTTCTTCAACTTCAATAACTCCTACCTCAGAAGAGAAGATAATGTAATCATCCTTTGTTACATAATATCTCGCCGGACGGAGGCCGTTTCGATCGAGTATGGCTCCAATTTGTTTTCCGTCTGTGAAAGAGATAGCAGTTGGCCCATCCCATGGCTCCATCAAACAACTATGATACTCGTAAAAAGCTTTTCGCTCTTCTTCTAGATGAGGATTCTCACTCCATGGTTCTGGAATAAGCATCATAGCTGTATGGGAAGGCTTTCTTCCTGCCAGTACAAAAAATTCAAAGGCTTGATCAAGGATAGAAGAGTCACTGCCGTCGGCATCAAGAATAGGAAGCAGCTTCCCAATATCATCTCCGAATGCTTCAGAAACAAATTGCTTCTCGCGTGCCTTCATCCAGTTCATGTTTCCTTGTAAAGTATTGATCTCTCCGTTATGAATGATGTATCGGTTTGGATGCGCTCGTTCCCACGTTGGAAACGTATTTGTGCTAAAACGGGAATGCACTAAAGCGAATGGAGACACGAAATCAGTATCTTGCAGATCATAATAGAAGGCATCCACCTGTTCTGGTGTTAACAGACCTTTGTATACGATCGTTTGTGATGATAGACTAGCAAAGTACATTTGAAGTCCTTGTTCTTTTGCCCAGTGCTCTGCTTGCTTTCTGATTACGAATAGTTTTCTTTCAAAAGCTAGGTTCTCTGAAATCGTATCGTTGCAAGCAATAAAAACTTGTTTGATTAATGGGCAAGTTTCTTGAGCCTTTTTCCCGATTGTTGTTGCGTTGACCGGTACCGTTCTCCAGCCTAATAGTTGTTGTCCTTCGAGATTAATAAAATGGTTAATTTGATTTTCTAATTTCTGTTGAGCTGCTGTATCATTGGGAAAGAAGATCATTCCTACCCCGTACCGTCCTTTTTCAGGCAGTTCAAAATCTGTAACTTTTTTAAAGAAATCATGCGGTATCTTTGTCATTAAGCCTGCTCCATCTCCCGTTAAAGGATCACTTCCTTGTCCTCCCCGGTGATCAAGCTGGCATAGCATATGAAGGCCTTTTTCAACAATCTCATGGGTAGCATGCCCTTTCAAATGAGCATATAGACCAATGCCACAAGCGTCATGTTCGTTCTTTGGATTATATAAACCTTGTGGTTCTGGAAATTGACTAAAGGTCATTTTGAACTCCCCCTTAAGTTTATCAACTGAAATATTCGAAACTTTCTTTCATTTAGTTTAGGTTTTATAATTAATCGAAACAATATATAATTTAGATTAAAACGATCTCAAATTGAGAATGATTGGTTGTGACAGGCATGGAATTCAGACAATTACAGTATTTTATTGAAGTTGCAGAACGAGAACATGTTTCGGAAGCAGCAATTGCTTTGCATGTTGCACAATCTGCAGTCAGTCGTCAGGTCGCAAACTTAGAAGCTGAACTTGGCGTAGAGTTATTTGAAAGAGAAGGTCGTAATATTAAGCTTTCTCCTGTTGGAAAGCTGTTCTTGATACACGCAAAAACAGCGATGAAAGCGATCGAACATGCAAAAAAGCAGATTGATGAATATTTGGATCCTGAAAGAGGAACGATCAAGATTGGATTTCCTACAAGTCTTGCAGGACATCTATTGCCAACTGTTGTATCAGCTTTTAAACGTGAACATCCGAATATTGCCTTTCACTTAAGACAAGGTTCTTATCGATTTCTTACAGAAAGCGTTAAGAGCGGAGATATTGATCTAGCTTTTTTAGGACCGGTCCCTACAAATGATCCTGATTTAGAAGGACATATCCTTTTTACCGAAAAAATTTCTGCACTTTTACCTGAACAGCACCATTTAGCAGAAAAAAGAAGTTTATTATTAAGTGATTTACGAAATGATGAATTCGTGCTATTTCCAGATGGGTATATTTTACGAGATGTAGTAGTAAATGCTTGTAAAGAATCAGGCTTCGTTCCTAAGATTGCATGTGAAGGTGAAGATCTTGATGCGATAAAAGGGCTAGTTACAGCTAGTATGGGTGTTACCCTTTTACCCGATAGTTCCTTTTATGAAACGAAGCCGCGTTTTACAGTAAAAATACCAATCGAGATACCAGATGTTAAACGTACAGTGGGTATCATAACCCCACGCAGTCGTGAACTAGCACCTGCCGAACAAGTTTTCTTTGAATTTGTGATTAAGTTCTTCTCTGTTTTAGAGCAATATCAATAACTTTCTATTATTTAAAGATGTTGAATGAGGAACAGAAAAAGCTTGGCAATTTTTTGCCAAGCTTTTTTATCTTAGTTAATTACGTCTAACTTGTAACATGAGATTGACTGTTTTCTTTTCTGATGTTCCGAATATTGATGCGAATAAGAAGGGAGATCGCAAGGGCCAGAACAAATGCACCTGTAAAGATATACAGCGTTAAAGAATAACTGTTCGTGGATTCACGTATTCAAGAAACAACTAATGGACCTACTAGTCCGGCTGCTGCCCATGCGGTTAGAATATACCCGTGGATCGCTCCCAGTTGCTTCGTTCCGAATAGGTCACCAATATATGCTGGTATAGAAGCAAAACCTCCTCCATAACAAGTAAGAATTAAATATACAAGCAACTGAAAGAAAAAGGCGTTCGTAACATTCGGTAAAAGGACGAATGCTACTGTTTGTATCGCGAAAAACGCAGTGTAAACGTTTGGACGACCGATATAATCTGAAATCGACGCCCAGCCGATTCTTCCAAAACCGTTAAACAATCCCATGATCCCAACCATCGTAGCAGCTGCAGCGGCACTGAGATTTGCAATATCTTGTGCCATGGGAGACGCCACAGAAATAATGGCGATTCCGCATGTAACATTTATAAATAACATCGCCCATAAAGCCCAAAAACGAATTGTTTTAACAGCTTCATTTGCCGTTAATTGTGCAAGATCATTTGTTTGATCATCTTTACTCTTACTTTCTTCTTTCATTCCTTCTGGCATCCAATTCTTTGGAGGTGGTGTTAAATATAAAGAAGAAAGTAACATAATGGTAAAATAAACAGCACTTAATACGTAAAACGTATTTGAAATACCTATACCTGTTATAAGCCTCGCGATTACAGGGCTAGCAATAAGGGACGCAAAACCAAACCCCATAATAGCAAGACCTGTGGCTAAGCCCCTTCGATCAGGAAACCATTTTACAAGTGAAGAGACAGGTGTGATATAGCCAATACCCAGTCCGATTCCTCCTAAAGCGCCATAAAAAAAGTAAAGCATATAGATAGAACCTAATTGATCAGCAAAGCCTGAACCTAGCAATCCTGCACCAAAACAAAATGATGCGATGATGCCGGATTTACGAGGTCCATATCGTTCAACAAAATGCCCCATAAAAGCAGCGGATAAACCTAGAAACAAGATTGCGATACTGAACGTTAAAGAGATTTCACTTAGCCCCCAATCGTGTTCTTCCCGGAGCGGATTTGTGAATACACTCCAGGAGTAGACAGATCCGATCGATATGTGAATACCTACAGCAGCTGCAGCAATCAACCAGCGGTTTTTCACCTTTTTAGCCATCTGGATAACTCCTCTACACTTTTATTCTAAGGTTTTTTCCTTACCCTGATTTACACGTTTTTGAGGTGAGTTCCCTGTTGTCTTTTCAATATGTTCTGTTTCTTGGCCCATGCCCTTTAGGAACTGCATGAGTATGGTCACAGCTTTATTAATTTCAGGATCTTTTAGTGAACGAACTAAATCAAAGTAACTCATCTTCTCTTCCGTATCTTTGTATTCACCAACTCGTGCGATGCCTGAATCTATTTTTAAAAGAAAAGGTTCAAGTTGCTTTACATTAATCATTCCTAGAGTACCTAAGAGCAATAGAAGATTTTTTAATGTATTTGTGTTCTCAGGCTTGTCCATCGCTTTGACCGCAATATCCATTACTTTATCACCTTGCCCGAACAACCCATTTAATAGAGGTAAAATTCCTTTTTCTTGCATATGGTTCATGATCTCAAGTGTTTGTAGAATCGCAGTCTTGTTCTGAATTAGAGCATTTTCGACTTCTCGGAGGTCATTAGAACGTTTCTCTTCTGCTGTTATCGTTTGTTTTTGAACGTTTTTAATCGCTTTAGCCATGTTGATTTCGCTCCTTTTTAACAGCATCGCCTGGGAAGATATAATCTTTTCTTTCCCACTTCTTCTTTACGTTAACTCCTACTTGAGGTTGTGGATTTCCATACCTGAAATTTGTTTTAGGCAGCGGATTAACACCCTCTTCCAACAAGATCTCAAGTTTGGCACTTGTCTCCTTGTAGGCAGGTGTATCTGTATCTTTATCTGAATAACTGCTCGTAAGTAGATTAATAGCTGCTTCTCCGCTATCGTTCATAGGTAGATATACTTCTTTGCCTTTTACACGATCCGTTATTAAACAATGAACTTTTACATTTCCATAAGGCGAAGATAATCTTACTTTTGTCCCATCTTTAATTCCTCGTTCTTTTGCTAGTTCAGGAGAGATTTCAAGAAAAGTGTTAGGTGTCTTAGATGTAATACCCTCAGATTGATACGTCATGTTACCTTCATGAAAATGTTCTAAAAGTCTTCCGTTGTTTACGTGAATATCGTATTCTTCTCCGAAATCTGCAGGCTCTGTCCAATTTACTGGAAAAAGTCGTGCTTTCTTATCTTCAAAAGGAAATCCTTCTTTAAATAGTATTGGAGTATCCGTTCCGTCTTCAGCCACTGGCCACTGCAGGCTTTTGTATCCTTCTAATCTTTCATAGGATACTCCCGCAAATAATGGCGCTAGTTGTGCAGCTTCTTCCATAATGTCACTCGGGTGTTTGTAATCCCATCCAGCTCCAAGCCGATTTGCAATATCACGGATAATCTCCCAATCTGGTTTAGAATCTCCGAGTGGTTCTAGCACCTGATACAGTCTTTGGATTCTTCTCTCCGTGTTTGTGAAAGTACCTTCTTTTTCGAGGCTTGGACTTGCAGGTAAGACAACATCAGCAAACTGAGCCGTTCGTGTAAGGAATAGATCTTGAACAACAAAAAAGTCTAGTTTCTCATAAGCTCTGTGAACATGGTTTATGTTTGAGTCAACGATTCCCATGTCTTCGCCTTTTAAATACATACCTTTTACATGACCATCATGAATACCTTGAACCATTTCATGATTGTTAAGACCGGGTTCTTCCGGAATTTTTACACCCCACGCTTTTTCATACTTCTCTCTAACCTTTCTATCGGCAACTTTCTCATACGAAGGTAAGCGATCTGGCATACTACCAAAGTCACTCGCTCCTTGAACATTGTTATGTCCGCGTAACGGGTAAGAACCTACTCCTTCTCGTCCATAGTTTCCTGTCACTAAGAGTAGATTGGATATAGCCGTACTCGTATCACTTCCTCCCATATGCTGTGTAACGCCCATTGCCCAGAGAACACATACACTTTTGGATTGTGAAATGGTTTTTGCTAAATGGATAAGTGTATCGTGAGAGAGTCCTGTCACTTTTTCTGCATACTCTAAAGTGAACGTTTCAAGGTTCTCTGTAAAAACATCTAAGCCGTTCACATGCTTTTTTAAGAAGTTATAATCAGCTAATCCTTCATCTAAAATGTACTTCGTTACAGCAGAAAGCCAAACGAGATCTGAACCTGCCCGTGGCTGAATGAATAGATCGGCACGTTCAGCCATCTCATGTTTCCTAAGATCAGCGACGATTAGTTTTTGGTTGTGTAATTTATGTGACCGCTTAACACGTGTTGCTAAGACGGGATGAGATTCCGATGTATTTGAGCCGATTACAATAACCAGATCTGATTTTTCAATATCCTTTATAGATCCTGAATCACCACCATGTCCTACGGTTCGAAATAATCCCATAGTAGCTGGAGTCTGACAATAACGCGAACAATTATCAATATTATTTGTTCCGATAACACCACGTGCTAATTTTTGCATCAGATAGGATTCTTCATTCGTGCACTTAGATGAGCTGATAAACGTAAGAGCTTGAGCACCATCCTTATCTTTTATCTCTGTAAATTTAGAAGCGATTAAGTTGTATGCTTCCTCCCAAGAGGCTTCTCTAAACACATCCCCTTCACGGATTAAAGGTTTTGTTAATCGTTCTTCACTGTTAACAAAATCCCAACCGAACTTACCTTTAATACATGTTGAGATGCCGTTTGCAGGTGCTTCAATCTGCGGATCTACTTTTAAGATTTCTCTGCCTTTTGTCCAGACATCAAAGCTGCATCCTACGCCGCAGTAAGTGCAAACGGTTTTTGTTTTCTTTATTCTTTGTTCTCTCATCGCAGCTTCCATATCTGAAATAGCGAGTATAGACCCATAACCTGTCTCAACACCTTTTGTGATCTCAATCATCGGACGAAGTGTCTCGCGATTGATTCCCGTCATATAACCTGTTTCACCTTCCATACCTTTTTCCATCATGGCGTTACATGGGCAAACAGTAGAACAGTGACCACACGATACACAAGATGATTCATTGATCGGAACGTCTTTGTCCCAAATCACTCTTGGCTTTTCTCGTTCCCAATCTATCGTGAGCGTCTCTGTTACTTGGACATCTTGGCATGCTTCAACACATCGTCCACACAATATACATTGATCAGGGTCATACCTATAAAAGGGGTTCGTTTGATCAACTTCATATGGCTTATGTTCAAAAGGAATGCTCTGATGGTTGATCTTCATCTCTTTAACCGTGTTATGTACTTCACAACCGCCATTGTTATAATCACAAACCGTACAATATAACTCATGATTAAAAAGGATTCGATCCATTCCGATCACTTGAGCTTCTCTTACCTCATCAGAATTTGTATCAATGTTATCTCCGTTATTAATCTTCGTCGAACATGCTCTTACAAATTCTCCATTCACTTTAACGATACAAGTATCACATGTTTCGATCGGCCCTAGACTTGGATGGTAACAAACATGCGGGACTTGATCTGGTGAACCATCTAACAAATTTAATACAGTTTCTCCCTGAACAGCTTTTCTTTCAGTTCCGTTTATTATTATCTTAGATTCTTTCAAATGATTTACACCCTTTCCTGAAAGTTAACATACAAAACATTCTGACATCTCAAACATCCGTTTCCCTAATCATAATTTCCTTAAACAAAAGCGATTTTTTTAATATGTTTATACACAAAAAGACACTCTTAACGAGTGCCTCCTCGATTAGTCATCTAAATCAATCTCAATAAGATCATAGGAAGTAAAAATGCCTAAGGGCTTTTCGTTCTCACTTCCATTTAAAGTAATGATTATTGCTTCAAGCTTTTTACCTTCTTTATGAATGTTTTCGAAAATTTCCTCTGCTTTAAAAATACTTGAAGTTTTTGAAATAAATGCTACCAGTTGTTTTTGTTCATTGTCTGCAATATCTGATATTCTTGCATTGTTAAGATCGATCACTTGATCAGCAAGCCGGTCCGTCAACCAATTCAATAAGTATGTAGCCGTTAAAAGCCAAAGGTATTCTCCTTTGTTGTTATAAATAGGAAAACGTGAATACGATGTTTTTCGAATACAGCTTAAAACGTCTTCCAAGCGGTCACTTTCTTTAAAATGATGAACCTTTTTTGTGGCAATGTTCAGCGCTGTTTCAGGTTTCATAAAATAACCAGCAATTTTTTCTATTCTCTCAACGATCTCTAGGTGAGGTTCTGCGATGTAAAAATCATGATCAACTTTTTCATGTACAATAGCATTTCTAAGTTTCGCAAACTGACCGAGCTCATTATAAAAAGATCGAATTAGAGAATGCTTTTTCATTCCTGTTTCCACTAGATTTTTAAACCGATCATCTTTCGTATCTTTTACTTTGTCGATTAAGCATTTGTGAATCTGATTAAAAGCTATTTCAAATCGTTCAGAAAGGCTTTTTTCTGTATTAGATTTTATATGAGTGACGGTCATCATCGATCTCTCCTTCTCTCTTCCACTACCCTTTTACTACCCATTTTTTTAACAACTTTAAACTAAAACTTCTAGTCAATATGTAAAGTTATGGAGAGTGCTATGCTAGCACTTACTCAATCCTTTAAAGAGTTTTAACAAAATAAAAACGAACCCAAAATGGATTCGTTTGTAAAAATTATTCACTTTCAGGGAATGGAGGTAAAGGGTCGTTAAACTTAGCCCAATCTTCGTTTTTCATTTCAGAGTCAGTTAATAAGCAATGATCTAATTGTTCTAATAGTTGTTCTTTGTTGTAATCAATTCCTATGAACACTAGTTCAGTAATTCGATCACCATATTCTTCATCCCAGTTTGGATTATGACTTCTTTCTTCTTCTACCATTTCTTCTTGTTCATCTTTTGGAAGTGCTGCCACCCATTGACCAGCTGGCTGGAAGATAATACTCGTACCTGCTTGACTTAACAAAATTGCCCAATCGTTTCGAGATGCTACCCAAATAAATCCTTTTGCTCGAACAATTTCTGCTGGCCAATTCTCTAGAAAAGTAAAGAGTCTAGCTGGGTGAAAAGGTCTTTTCTTTCTATATACAAAAGAAGAGATTCCGTATTCATCTGTTTCTGGGATATGTTCTGTTTCAAGCTCTTTCATCCATCCTGCTGATTCGCTTGCCTTCTCAAAATCAAAAAGACCTGTAGAGAGAATATCCTTTGGATCTATCTTGCCGAATTCTGTTTCAATCAGTTTTGCTTGTGGTTGTAATTTTTTCAATACTCTTTTGAGTTCTTCTCTGTCCTCTTTCTCCAATAAATCACACTTATTTAAAACTAAGACATCACAAAATTCTATCTGATCAATGATCAGGTCTACTACTTCTCTCGTATCGGTGTCATCTAATGCTGCTTGTCGATCTAATAAGCTTTCTCCAGATGCAAAATCGTTCCAGAATCGATTTCCATCAACTACTGTTACCATCGTATCTAACTTGCATAAAGAAGCAAGATCAACACCTGATTCTTCATCTAGATAAGTGAAAGTTTGTGCAACTGGAATCGGCTCACTTATGCCCGTTGATTCTATAAGAATATAATCAATATCACCGTTTTTTACGATTCTTTCCACTTCAATTAGCAGATCCTCTCTTAGGGTGCAGCAAATACAGCCATTTGTCATTTCAACGAGCTTTTCTTCTGTTCTAGATAACTGCGTCTCATTTTTTATTAATGCAGCATCAATATTGATCTCACTCATGTCATTAACGATTACAGCAACCTTTAAACCATCTCGATTTGATAAGACATGATTCATTATTGTGGTTTTACCTGCTCCTAAAAATCCACTCAACACGGTTACGGGTACTCTTTTTGTCAATGTATGTAGCATGTAGTAATAACTCCTTTTTAAATCGTAATGATTACGATTAATATCGTAAATCAGGATACAAAACAAGTCAAGACTTAAATACTTAGGTTCTTATTTTTCTCATGTTTATGGATAAAAAAGCACAAAAAAAAGACGTGTGCTCACTACGTTACACGCCTTTTTATTAAAAATCGTTCCATTCAATTTTTCCGCATTTATTTTCGGGATCAAGTTCAATAGCAAAATTATGCTTCTCATAAAAATGGATAAGTCGCTCTACATGTCCCCAGTCTCTTTTCGCAATATCGCCTTTAATCGTTGGGATATTCTTATCTGATGCCGTCTCTTTCAAATAATGCATACAGATTGAGCCGTACCCTTTATTAGCAGGTCCTTTAATATCACCAATATGGAGGGTGTTTTCATCTTCATAAACTGCATCAATTGCAAAATCCCATCCATCATACCTTGATTCACAGTCATTGATCATAATTTTACATTGATCCAGTTGTTCAGATTTATATACGATCACAAGGTTATCGTCTTTTGTTTGATCCACGCCGATAACATCATAACTTTTAGCAATTTGCTTCATATCGTTTTGCATACGCAATAATTGAAACTCGAGTTCGTTTCGATCAAGTTTTGTTTCTTTATCTTGCTCTTGTCCAAGCAATAGCATTTAATCTAATCTCTCCCTTACAACAAGCTGAAACACACAGTTTCTCATTGTACTAGAGGTGAATAGATATTTCAAATGTATTTTATTACCACTTAGGCTTAATTAGATAAAATTCTGTTTGTCTGCCTGTGAAAAATTGCATCTTACCTTCTTTAAAACAAACCGTCTCTTCTAGATAGATCGGAACAGCTTTGTTCCATTCAGGGATGAAATGTCTAATGTTAAATTCTAGTGCATAGCACGTGTTATTCTCCATCCTTAGCTCTCCCCGAACAGGAATAAATTCTTGTTTATCATACAGTCCGATAATCGGTCCTGCTCCATGACAATGATAGCCGATCGGATGTGAATAAAGCATTGCGTCGATATGATTTAGTTTTGCTTTTTTTAGTACACTTAAAAAAACTTCATTACCCGTCATTCCTGCTTTACTTTCTTCAAAGAAAAAATCTTCAAATTTGTTTGCCTTACTTAATGCGTTTAGTAGCCCTGCAGGAGGTTCTTTTTCGTTATCTCTAAGAACATAAGCTAATTGTTGTGTATCTGTGCAAAGACCTAGATATTCAATGCCAAAGTCTAGATGCAGAATATCGCCTGGAAGTATAACATCTTCCAATCTGTCTGAAGATCCATCTTTTCTTTGAATATCTACAGTAGGATAGAAGGATGTTTTCAATCCTAAGTCTCTAACGTGTTGTCTGATCCACCCAACTATATCCTGTGTTGAGGTTACGTGAGGTTTGATTCGTTCGTTCGTAAAGGTTTGATTCACAATTTCTTTTGTTATGCCTTCTAATGTTTTATACCAAATGAGTTCAGACTCTGTCCTTGTTTGAAGCCAGTCAATTGCAATGGATTCTGATGACATCAATTTTTCTGCATGCCGCTTCCCTAAGACTTTCACTAGTTCCCCGTAATTTGAGTGACTTAATCCATCACAAAAAGCATAATGGAATGATGTATTAACTGCTATTGATTCAGGGTCGTAATTATCAACCAACCGTTTTAAACAGGCAAAAGAATCTTCACTATCTCTCAACGGAAAACATGAGTAAAAAGGTTCGAAGTTTTTGTTTGAAGAGATAACAAACCGTTTAATTTCGTCAGAATGGATATCCTTAATAAATGCAAAAATGGTTAGTCTTCTTGAACTATCGATCAGAGATGGAAAGAAAGTCTTTCCTAGTGGATCTTCCTTGTATTCTTTGCCGATCGTCAACCACATGTCTACGTTATGTTTCTTCATTAATAAAGGTAACAATTGTTCTAATCTTTCAAATAGCCACTGATCCATAATTTTTTCTTGTTCTGACATGGATAGAATTTGAATCGCATTTTGTTCTGTATGTAATGTCACAATTATCTCTCCTTGTTCTGCTATAAGCTTATCTTTCTCTTTCAATGTTTAAAGTCCTTCGAGGTCTTGTTTCATTTTTTTTGCATATGAATAAAAGGACAACGTGTACAAGGAGATGCACTCATCGTATGAATATATTTTTCAGAGGAGTATTGCTGCTTGCTGCTGCTGCATTAGTCGGCGAAAGTTTAGAATTTATTGTGAACATGGTGTTAGCCAGAGAATTAGGTGAACTAGGACTTGGTCATTATATGTCGATCTTTCCGACAGTCATCTTAATCATCATTATCGCGAGTTTGGAATTACCGATCTCCATCTCAAAGTTCGTTGCAGAGAAAGAAGAAAAGCAACACTATAGCATGTTAAAACATGCTACAAAAATGACAATTTTATTGACAGTAGCAATGATAGTACTTGCATTAGTAATCTTGCCTTTCATACCTGTTTTTAATAGTTACCATCCTTTAGTGCGATGGCTTATGGTCATTTTAATCCCTTTAATTTCCTTAACATCAATCGCTCGAGGGTTTTTTATGGGCAAACAGCAGATGGGTAAGCTGGCGTTCTCAAACTTATTTCGAAAACTAGCACAGCTCATTCTGTTAACAGGTATTTATCAGTTGTTTTCATTTGATAATGAAACGGCAATCCTTATAGCTTTAGCAACTTTTGTAGGTAGCGAACTTGTTGTTTTTGTTTATTTATTCACCGCCTATTTGATTCAATACAAAAGAATGCAAACTCAAAAAAATGAACATCTCACTTCAAACGAAGTAACTAGAAGTCTTATGGCCGTAACGATTCCAACTACGGGCTTGCGACTGTTTCACGCTGTTACGAACGCTATACAGCCATTTTTAATTAAATATGCGTTATCCCTTGCAGGCTTTTCTGGAGTGGCAGCAACGGAAGAGTTCGGTTTATTGGCAGGAGTCGCAATATCCATCGGTTTCTTCCCAGCATTTATTGCGCATTCTCTTTTGGTCGTCTTGATTCCTACAGTCTCAGAAGCTACGGCTAAAAAAGACGTAGAAAAATTAAAAAGCCTATTAATTCGTGTAATGGGCATAACTGCATTATATGGGTTTCCAGCCGTCGCTATCTTCTTAATGTTCTCAGAAAAACTTACCTTAATGTTCTTTCATTCACAATCCGCAGCCACGTATTTAGAACTTTTGTGGCCGAGTTTTTTATTTACTTTTTTCTTGATACCTCTTCAAGCATATCTAATCGGTTTGGGTTTAATTACAACAGCATTTGTTCAGTCAGTTTGGTCAACTACTTTATCATTTGTTCTTATGTACATGTTAGGATCTCAACCAACATTAGGAATGCATGGCATTATCATTGGAATGAACGCTGGTTCCGTGCTCTTAATGCTTCTTCATTACTTCTCTGTGTGTAAAGCGATCGGCATCAACACATGGTTGAGTGCAAGAAATAACTATCAAGATTAAAAAGAGCGCTTAAGCAGGATATATTTCCCGCTCAAGCGCTTTTTTGTTATCTATACGCTAGTTGAAATTGGTTGCTTTAAGAAAGCCTGAACCCCGTACTTTGTATGTTCTTGCTTTTTGAATACCCATTGCGAAGGGATTCGTGAACGAAGAAAATCAAGTTGCTCATCTGAGAGGTTCATGTCGATTCCAGATTCATTCATTAAAAAATCTTCGTCTTCTTTTAGCTTATATTTGGTCTGTATTAAGTTCAACAATCCCCGGATCGTAATAAACTTAAACGTGTAACCCATTGTAATCGCAGAAACAACCGTTTCCCAGTTCTGTTCTGCAAAATCAAAAAAGTAAGCCCAGCTTGACTCTTCTTTACCCACATGCCGAAGTGCTTCGTAATTTCTTGTCCTGATCACTTCTAGCAACCGGTCTCCAGAAACTCCGACTGCAGTAGCAGATTCCAACAATAAGCCGACTGGCATCGATAATTTAACCATCCTTTACTCTCCTCTAAATCCTATTTCATTGCTGCTTCTCCGTTTCTTCTAGTAGCCAGTTTCCAAATAATGAATAACAAAAGTAAAATAGCTAACGTAAAACTCGTATAGGTAAGAATATCGATCTCTCCTTTATGTCTAACCCCTATTCCGACATACGCCCATACAAAGACAAGTGGATAAATAACATCTTTGTTCACGAGGGTAAAAAAGATCGCTAATCCTGTACCAACGAGTAGCATGATCACAGTCCAAGTAACTGAAGAAAGTCCAAAACCATTCCAGCCGCTATATTTTAAAACAACAGCGGTATTCACGATTGTCGCCACACTGATCCATCCTAGATATACCGAGAACGGAAGACGCATGAACGAAGACTTGTTATCTTGATTTTGAATCTTCGTATAGATCATAATGAGTGACAATAAGAGGCCGATCATAACAATCCAAGACAAACCTAGAAGTTCATGGTGCCAAACAAATATCCATGTACAATTTAAGATACAGTTCAAAACAAACCATAGACCGATACTTTCATACACGGGTTCATTTCTGTTCTTAGGGAGCACTTGAATGATCACCCAGATCGTTAACAGTACATATATGAGTCCCCATATGGAAAATACATAACCTGCTGGAGTGATCAACACATCATATTTGGCTGATAATTCTCCTGTTGTCCTTCCATTCAACGGTAGTGCATTAGCAAGGTAATTTACAAAGATTACTGCTGCAAGTGCTACAATGTTCAAAATAGCTCTAAAGGTTGCTGTCATGAATGGTTTCCTCCTTTGGATATATAGTTTCATATATACCCAAATTGGAGTGGAATTATGAGGAAAAGGCAATTTAAGCTAGACTGCCTCTCCAAACTAACTACTAAATGCCTGTGTACCAATATCCGCTTCTCGTTTAAACAACCTGCTGTATACACCATTATCAGACTGCAGCAACTCCTCGTGAACACCGTCTTCGATCATTACTCCGTTCTCGATGACAATCACTCGATTAGCAGCCAAGACGGTTGAAAGTCTATGCGAAATAATAATGAGTGTTTGTTTTGATTTTCTTCTATTGATCGCTTCATTGACCTGAACTTCTGTTATAGGATCTAAAGCAGAACTTGCTTCATCAAGAACAAGAACGGCGGCATCCTTTACTAGAGCACGGGCTAATGACAACCTTTGCTTCTGTCCTCCAGACAATAAACTACCTCTTTCTCCAACAAGAGTGTTCAGTCCATCAGGAAGAGTAAGTAAGAAGTCTCCAAGACCGCTGTCTTTAAGAGCAGAAATCAATTCATCATCTGTTGCTTCAGGTTTGGCTATTCGTAAATTATCCGCTAAAGAACCATTTCGAAGCTGAACATCTTGTGAAACGATCGCAATTTGTGAGCGAAGCCATCCTGCATCAACCGTTGATAACTTTTCCCCATCTATTAAGATAGCTCCACTCTCAGGCTCATACAATCGCAATAATAAATCTACAACCGTTGATTTTCCAGATCCACTCGGTCCTACAAGTGCTACTGCTTCTCCAGGCTTTACTGAAAATGATAAACCTTTTAATACTTTATCTTCTTTTTCAGGATAACCGAATGCAACATCTCTAAATTCGATCTCTCCTTCAACTTCTTTAGGAATGAATCCTTTTTCTGTTTCAGCTTTCGATACTTTCTGACTGAGTAAAAGTTCAGATCGATCTAACGCAGGACCAGTTCTTCTTACAGAAAGCCAGTTTCTTAACATTCGTTGCATCTCATTTGCCGCTATCGCCACGAGCCCAGCTGCAGTCAGCATCTGGCCAGCAGTTAATTTATCGTTCCAGATCAAGTACGCGCTTAGTCCATACACGACTGCTAATGCAAGACCGTTGTAGCTTCCGATAACCACAATCGATTGCATCCTAGCTTTTAACTCGTGTCTGGATTCTCTAATGAACGATTTTCTAATCTCAGCTACGCTTGTTACCTCACCATCAGAAACGCCTAATACTCTTGAAAGATGGATGCCAGTTACTGACTCACGAAGCCTCTCTAGATAACGAGAAGCTTCTTTTCTCGCATTCGCTGAAGATTGCCGTGTCCTTTGACCGACAGCGTTTGATGTTAAATAAAAGATAATACCTAGCACAACACTCGTAATCATTAGATATGGATGAATCCAAAGAAGGACGATGCTGTATAAAATAACACCTTGAACGGATGCCATAAAGGTCGAACCTTCCCAAGCCAGGAAATTATGCAGTGTATCTGGGTCATCAGACACACGGGCCATCATTTCACCAGATTGGTTGTTTTGATAAAACGAAAAGGGCAGGTTCTGCAGATGTTTAAACAATCTTAACTTTTGCCAGTTCGTTACTGTCTTCGCAACCTGGTGACAAAAATATTCATCAATAACCATTAGAATTAAGTCCGCAACAGCAGCAAAGATCAATAGCCACATCAATCCCCATAGAAGTTGATTGGACTCACCTGGTAAAATGGAATCAACTAGCCAGCCTAGTGCGAGCGTCGGAATTAGTGCAGAAAATACTTGAGAAACTGCAATAACAAACGCATCTGCTAATACCCATTTTTTATGTGGCTTTAAAAAGGCTAGAACGCGTCTGCCGTCTCGATTTTTATTTTTCAATGCTGTCTGGCTCATATCGCTCTCTCCTTTTCTAATTCACTGTACTGCGCCATATAAAGTTCGTAGTATTGCCCCCGCTCTGCAAGAAGCTCTTCGTGCGTACCAGATTCTGCTACAACACCTTTGTCTAGAAGTATGATTTTATCTGCATCCCTAACCGTGATCAGACGGTGAGCAATCGTGATTGTCGTTCTGCCTGGTATGAGCTCTTCAAGAGCGGATTGCACACGTTCTTCTGTCTCCCCATCCAGTGAAGAAGTTGCTTCATCAAAGATTAACAGCGCAGGGTGTCGAAGAATTGCTCTTGCAAGTGCGACACGTTGTCTTTGTCCTCCAGAAAGTTTAAGCCCCCGCTCCCCAACGATTGTTTCGTAGCCTTCTGGCAAGGCGGCGACAAAATCTGTAAGTCCTGAAGCATCACATGCTGCATCTAAATCGGTTTGAGTTGCATCTTTTCTTCCATATAATAGGTTCATCCGCAGTGTATTGTTTAAAAGAAACGTTTCCTGCGAAACGACTCCTACCTGCTGACGAAAAGAATTCCTATTATACTCAAACAAGTTTTGTTGGTCGATTTCAATAGAGCCTGCCTCAGGTTCATAAAGACCGAGCAGCAATTGGATGAGCGTAGATTTTCCGCCGCCGCTAGTACCGACAATACCAATGTGTTGGCCAGCTTTCATATTCAATGAAACGCCTTTTAACACATATTCTTCGTTACCTGGATAACGAAACCAGAGATTATCAATATCAATATCCCCTCTAACAGGTTGCATCTTTGGCAGATCATCTTCATGTTCTTTTGGTAAATCAAAATATTCATAGATTCGCTGAAGAGCAGGAATAGCCTGCTGTATGATCAATGCATTCTCAGCTAGTGAACGAATGGGAAAAAACATCGTAGGAATAAACCCTAAACAAGCAACAAGTGTACCGACTGAAATCGTATTATTCCAGACTGCTATTCCTCCAACAAGCATGACTACGCCTGGCGTAGCGATATTAAATAGATTACCAAGACGCCAGTTTACTTTTCCGATTAAAGCGGCACGTATGGAATAATTCTTCCAATCTGTAAGCTTTGTATCTTGTGTATGTATTTCTCTTTCTTGTGTTTGAAACGTACGAACTAGTCTCGTTGATTCGATACTTTCTTGAAGGTGGTGATAAATATCCGCGCGCATATCTCTCTGAACAGCACTCATTTTTCTCATAGTCGTTCCAAGTTTAAATGATGGGTACAAATAGATAGCAAATACACAGAACATAACGATCGCAACTGGCCAGTATAGAGCAAAAACTGCAATAAAAGCAGCGACCGCACTAACTACTTGTTGTACGAATCGAGGCACGACCGTATTATTTAAGTTCTGTACAGCTTCTACGTCGTGAGTGAGACGATACAACATATCACCACGAGGTGTAGTCGTAAAAAAGGACATCGGTGTTTTATGCAGCCGTCCAAATGCACGCATCTGCATATCTGTTATAACATCTAAACCGATCTGAATTTGTATAAATTCTTGTACTGATTCAAATACCACCTTAAACAAAAATGAGAAAAGAACTCCAGCAACTAGCCAACCGATCATATCCGTCATCTCGTTCGGCAGGATTTCATCTACAAGCTTTCCTGCTAGGATGGGTGGGATTACGGTAAAAGCGCCACCGATCAACGAACAGATAAAAGCCAGAAGAAGCCCCCTCCAATAAGGCTTAAAGTGCTTTAATGTCTCTCTTAAAAGCTTCATATTTCATTTCCCCCTCTCGCTTTCAAGCACTTTATTTTATACTAAATTCATAAAATTTTCATTATTTTTACTTGTTATTTTTTTGAAAATATAAGAATAAATTCATTTATATTTAGTTAGCACTATATTAAACAAGTAAGGTATTTATTCAAATTTAGTGTTCAATCAAAAAAATGACTTATTAAAGCAAATACGCACTTTAATAAGTCATTCTTGTTCGTTTATTGTAGTTCTACACGTTTTAGAGGTTTTTTCGCTGGCCCTTCAACGACGGAACCATCAAATGAAAAACGCGAACCATGACACGGACAATCCCATGTTCGATCACCGCTGTTCCATTCTGTTTCACAGCCGAGATGTGTACATGTGGTGTCTACAATATGAAGTTCACCATCTTGGTCACGATAAGCCCCACACCTTTCACCATCAACCGTTACGGCGCATCCTTCATCTTTACTTAAACTTCTTGGGTGTTTTGAGGGTTTGTCTAACTTACCAGAAACAAAATGTTTTGCGACATCTGCATTCTCTTTTATAAATTGTTTAATATCAGAGGGATCACCTTGAAACCTTTGTGGCTTGTATAGGTCAGCATAGTCATTCTCTCGACCCATGATATGATCTCTTATAATCAATGCAGCCAGAGTACCTGTCGTCATCCCCCACTTTTTGTAACCTGTAGCCACTAAAATGTGATCATGCTTATGCGTAAGCTTGCCGATGAACGGTATCTTATCAAGTGTAATCAAATCCTGAGCCGACCAGCGATAAAGGACCTTATCTAATTTCAATGATTTTCTCGCTTCTTTTAATAAAGCCTCATAGTGCTGATGAGTTGGAATTCCCTGTCCTGTTTGATGACTTTCTCCACTTAATAGCACGATCTTTTCTCCATCTTGTAAGATAGAACGATAAGAAAATGAGGTTTGATCTACTCCCATATACATCCCGTTCGGAAATGTATCTTGTGTTTTTACGGCTAGTACATATGAACGCTCTGCCATCATTCTTGTAAAATAAAAACCCAATCCATCAAAAAACGGAAAATGTGTACAACAAGCTACAAAGTCAGCAGTAATTTTGTGTCCGTGACTTGTTTGCACTACAGCTTTTTTATCATTATCTTCTATAATATCGGTTGCTGTCGTGTTTTCATAGACCTCAACACCTAGCGAGTCCATCTCTTGTAATAAAGCGGCTAAATATTTTACTGGATGAAAATGTGCTTGATTCCTCATAACAAGCGCTTTTTTATGCGGTATATTAAATGGAAGTTTTTCAACCAACTCTCCTTCGATCTCTAACTTTTGATAAGCATCAGCTTCTTTGTTAAGCTTTTTAATTCCTTCCTCGGTGTTGGCGTACAGAAAGGCATCATGTTTTTCTAAGTTACAATGAATATTGTTTTGTTTAACAAGATTCTCAATAAACTGTTTTGCTCGTTCGTTTGATTCATAATAAAGACGTGCCCGTTCTAATCCGATGTGTGAAATAAGGTGATCATAGATAACATCATGTTGAGAAGTAATCTTTGCCGTTGTATGACCAGTTGTTCCATTAATCACTTTGCCTGCCTCGACCAGTGTAACCTTTTTGCCTTCTTTTGCTAAAAGATAAGCTGTTGTTATCCCGCTTATCCCCGCTCCTACAACAACTACTTCCGTTTGAATATCTTCATTTAACACAGAGTATGTAGGTAGGTTTAAATGATGCCTCCAAATAGGTTCTGGAAACTGTGGCATGTTATTTTCATAGTTACTCATAAAGTACCTCCTGTTTAGACACGTTTTAACACCATTATTCCCTATACCTCGAAAGAACAATCAGTAATAACTGTATAAAAGAAGGCTATTTTCTAAAGGAATGTTGCGTTTAAGTTTTCTCTTTCACTTCTATGCAAGTTGGTTGGAGTGGAAGGTTGCCGACTCCTGCGGGACAGGCGGGCAGTTTGTAAAGTGGAAGTGGCTCGTTCAGCCCCGACAAGCAAAAGTTGAATGGGCTATGAAGGCGCACTTTGCTCATCACAGACCGTTAAACTTTTGACCTTGAGGGGCTAGCCGATGCAACTAGACAGGTGAGACACTTATACGGTAACGTACGAATGTGGCTCACCGTCTGCCCCGTGGAAAGCGAGCATCCTGGAACGGAAATCAACTACTTCCAAGAGCAACAAAGTTTACAAAGATCGTAAAATTAAATACTTAACCGCTTTTCAAGTGCATAATCAAAATTCCCATTATAACTTTCTAGACATCCACCTTCTAACCAAATGGTACGTTCAAAAAGTTTGTTCATAAAATATCGATCATGAGAGACTGATAGGATCGTTCCATTAAACTCTTCTAGTGCTTGTTCTAATGCTTCACGTGAATCAATATCTAAATGGTTTGTTGGTTCATCCAAGATTAAGAAGTTAGATCCTTCATAAACAAGCTGTGCAAGCCTGAGTCTTGTTCGTTCTCCACCACTTAACTCATTTCCTTTCCTATAAACAGATGCTCCGTAAAACAAAAACTTTGCTAGATGATGACGAGCTTCGCCTTCTTCCATCGGTACTCTTTCTCTGAAAATATCAAGTACTGTACCAGTAGAATCAGCAGTAAGTCCCCTTTGAGAAAGATAACCAATCGAAACAGATGATCCAAGTTTTATATTGCCGTTGCTGTGATCTATAGTTTGTATGGTCTCTAGCAGCGTCGTTTTTCCTGAACCGTTTTTACCGACGAGGGCTACTTTCTCACCATATCGAATCTGTAGTGCAAGATTACTTAGGATGGAACGACCTTCAATCGATTTATTTAGCCCTTTAATCACTGCGACGTCCTGACCGCTTCTTTTGTTGACTGAGAATTCAAATGCCGCTTTTTTACGTTCCAGTTTAGGGCGTTTCATGCTCTGTATTCGTTGAAGTGCTTTCTCCATGTTCCTCGCTCTTTTGAAGAATTTTTCATTTCCTGATCGAGAGCCCCAGTCTCTTAGTTGTTTGATCGACTCTTTAATCTTTTTAACTTTCTTTTGCTGTTCTTCATATTTCTCAAATTCTAGAAGAAGGTTATTTTCTTTTTCTTTGAGAAAACCCGAGTAACTTTGATGATATAAGGTGCACTCACCATCTTCTATATCAATAGTCTTTGAGGTTACTTTATCTAAAAAATAGCGATCATGACTGATAATTACTACGGAACCTTTGTATTTTTGAAGATAGATTTCAAGCCAATTCATCGTTTCGATGTCAAGATGATTGGTAGGTTCGTCTAAGAGTAAAAGCTCTGGTTCTTTTAATAACAAACAAGCTAGACCGACCTTCGTTTGTTCTCCTCCACTTAGTTGCATAAAAAGATGGTGTGAGAGTTGAGTTAGACCTAAACCAGCCAAAACGCCATTTATCTTCGACTCAATCGCATAACCACCGAGCTCTTCAAATTCTTCTTGCAATCTATAGAGCTTATTCAGATTTTTGTCTAATCGGTGTGTTTGTTCTGGATCACTTAACAATGCATTAACCTGCTGAATTTTAAGTTCAATTTCATTAATTTCTTGAAACGCTGATGAAACCACATCATATACTCTCATATTTTCGGTATACTCAGGAAGTTGTTCTAAATAACCGATCTCTGCATCCTTTCTGATGGCTATAGAACCTGAATCCGGATGATCAACACCACTTAACAGCTTAAACAATGTCGTTTTTCCTGAACCATTCTGTCCAACTATACCTATGCGATCTTGTTCGTGAATTTCAAAAGATATATTTTTTAGAATCTCATTTCCGCCATACATTTTTTTAACTTGATGAACAGTGCAGACTATCATTTTTATTTTCTCCTTTTAATCCAATGCCACTGTCCTTTTTTGTATACAAAAAAACCATGAGCAACATACCTGCCCATGGTTACTAACAACTTAAAAAGGATAGGGTAAGGTTACTTTGTGATGTACTTTAGTGTTTTAACTGAAAATGGACAGACTCCGCCAATTTTTGAAAATACATAAGTAATCGCACGGAAAACCACCAGCCAGTCAAACATTTGTACACCTTTAAGCATGCCTTACACCTCCTTTTATGAATTTATAAAATATTCTAATAATAGTATATGGTATTATTACTTAATATGCAATTAGGAATAAAGTTGAGTAAAAAGAAAGGGTATTTGCTTTTTTAGTCGAAATAGTTTTAAATATTTATATTATTCTGAAAAGGGTGTGTCTTATGAAAGTAAAATCCAACTATCTAACTAAATCTAAAGTAACGTATGTAACAGAAAATATGTCAATCAGCGAAGCTCGATATTCTATTATTCAATCAGGGTATCGCTGCATACCCGTTTTGGATGAATCTGAACAAAAATTTGTAGGGCTTCTTTTTAAAGAGACTACATCTGATTATATTATTGATAATGTTGGTTCAGTTAAAGATCAGGTTAGTAGAATTGTAGAAGAGAAAGACGCATTTATTCATGAGAATACAGCTTATTTCAAAGTGCTTTTCACGATCAGACGCCTGCCGTTTATGGCAGTTGTCGATGAAGATCATAATTTCCTAGGAATCATTACTCACTCAAAAGTTATGGATATTCTAGAAGATTCTTATGGTATCAAGAAGGGTGGATACTCTTTAACGGTTTCTACTACTGAAGGTAAAGGTTCCTTAAGAAAGCTATTCACAGCAATCCATGAAGAATACAATATTGAAGGTGTTTTCACGCAAGACGCGGGTAAGCAATTTCTTCGCAGAGTTGTTATCACTTTCAATGAGAGTGTATCACGTGAAGAAATCGATGAACTCGTTCACCGAGTGGAAGCGAATGGATTCAAGGTGGCAGACATTGAAGATCTGCGAACATTTTCAAGTGTTCAATAATACAAAAAAACGTTCCCTTTTAATAACAGGGAACGTTTTTCTTTACGATGAGAGGACATTCAGTTGTTCAAAGAATGAAGGGTATGAAACAGCGATTGCTTCACTGTTTGTAAGCGTTGTTTCACCTTCTGCGATACAAGCAGCAACACTCAGCATCATTCCAATTCTATGATCTCCGTAGCTTTGCACCGAAGCTCCTCGAAGTGAAGATTTACCTTGTATAATCATACCGTCTTCTGTAGCTTCAATATCAGCACCCATCTTTTTAAGTTCGTTCACAACGGTTTCGATTCGATCTGTTTCTTTCACTCGAAGTTCATGAGCGTCTTTTATGATTGTTTTTCCTTCTGCTTGAGTTGCGGCCAGAGCTATGATTGGAATTTCATCGATCAATCGAGGGATAAGATCTCCTTGAATAACCGTTCCTTTTAAATCAGAGCTTTTAATAACTAAATCTCCGAAAGGTTCAGATGCTGTCTCATTGATATTTTGGAAAGTTATATCTGCTCCCATATCTTTAAGAGCATCCAATATTCCGGTACGTGTTGGATTCAACCCTACTTTTTTTAACGTGATCTCACTGTTTGGAACAATGGCACCTGCTACTAAGAAGAATGCGGCTGAAGAAATATCACCTGGTACTTCAATATGTGTTCCCTTTAACTTCTGGCCACCTGCGACTGAAACAGTTAGCTCATCACTTTCAACTTCTACTCCAAACGCTTTCAGCATGCGTTCTGTATGATCTCTTGATTTGAAGGGTTCTTCTACAGATGTAGTTCCTTCTCCATCTAATCCAGCCAGAATAATAGCCGATTTAACCTGAGCACTGGCGATTGGAGAGGTGTAATGAATACCTCGTGTTTCGCCTCCTTTTATATGAAGAGGGACCTTATTTCCTGAATCATTACCATCAATCGCAGCTCCCATTTCTTTTAAGGGTTTGGTCACACGATTCATCGGCCTTTTTGCAATTGACTCATCACCCGTTAAAGTCGATTCAAACGGTGTATTAGCGAGTATTCCTAGCATCAGACGGATGGTAGTACCTGAATTCCCTACATACAAATCTTCGGAGGGTGGTGTTAATCCTGCAATTCCTTTTCCTTCTACTGTTACTTTTTCACCTTCTTGCTGTATCGTAACCCCTAGTTTCTTGAAACATGAAATGGTACTTAAACAATCTTCGCCTGTTAAAAAACCATCGATTGTCGTTGTACCCTCAGCGATGGACCCAAACATGACTGCTCGATGTGAAATGGATTTATCACCAGGCACTTTAATAGATCCTTTTAATTGTTGAATAGGTTGTAATTGCTTTGTCATAGAATAGTGCCTCCTTATAAAGTGATTTGTGTTAAGTAATTCTCTTTTTGTAATATTTCCTGTGCCTGATCTCGATCATTGTCATCTTGAAAATTCAATCGAAGTACCCCATTTAATCCTTCTCTTACTTCTAAAATACTGAGGTTAATGATGCTGATCTCTGATTGTGCCAAAAGAGCGGTGATATGAGACAGAGCACCTACTCTGTCGAGGATATCCACATATAGATCCGAGAATGGATGAATCGCACCTTTTGACCGAACTGGTAAGGCATCTCGGAATGATTTTGCTCCATCAAAGTATTCATAGAGTTCCGCTTCATCTCCCTTTTCTACGAACTCTATCACCGTATCCATCTCATTTTTCCATTCGTGTAAGAGAGTAAGAAGATGTGACTTGTTTTGACTGACTATATCGCTCCACATTTTAGGAGAGCTTGAAGCTATGCGCGTAATGTCTCTGAATCCTCCTGCTGCAAGTTGCTGAATTAACGGTTTTTCCTTCGCATGATGCTGTGCGACCCTCACAAGGCTTGAAGCGACAAGATGCGGGAAGTGACTTACAATGCCTGTAAGAAAATCATGTTCATCTGGATCGGCAACGAGAAATTTAGCTCTTGTCCCTTTTAGCCAAGTCTTAGCTTCATCAATATCCATATCAGTAGTTTTAGAGTTTGGTGTTAGAAAGTAAAACGCATTTTCTAATAGATGGACTTTCGCACTTTCTACTCCCGTTTTATGAGATCCGGCCATAGGATGACCTCCAATAAAACGAATTCCAGAAGCGGCCATCTTTTCTGCTTTATTCATAATGGATCTTTTTGTGCTTCCAACATCCATTACTAACGCTTTAATGACTGGTGAAACGGCAGCTAATTTCTCCATCACCTGTAAGGTAGCTTCAACAGGTGTTGCAATTATGATAAGATCTGCTAAATGAGCAATCTCTGTGAAGTCTGAAACTGCTTCATCAATTACGCCTATTTCTGCTGCAGTTCTACTATTTTGAGCATAAACGTCATACCCATAGATAGTTGCTTCGTGTTCTTGTTTGATAGAAAGAGCGATTGAACCACCGATCAATCCAACCCCTATTAGTAAGACGATCTTCATTTACTCTACTCCTTTTTAAGCCTCTTCTATAAAAGAAGATATTTTTCTCTCTAATGTTTCTGAAGTAAAAGGTGATAGATAAGGCTTACCCAAACCGTTCAGAAGCACCATTTGAATCATGCCTTTTTCCGCTTTTTTATCTTTTTTCATTCGATTGACTAGTGAGGAAGCAGATAAGTGCTTAGGAAATGACGGATAACCTAAAGTTGTTAACCACATTTTTAGTTCTTGTCCTAAAATTTCAGTGTCCTCGTTTAGCGAAAGTGCAAAAAGCATTCCTAAAGCAACTGCTTCACCATGGGTGATGCCTGTATATTGAAGCTCCCCCTCTATTGCATGACCGAGTGTATGACCAAAGTTCAGATAAGCCCGAATTCCTTTTTCTTTTTCGTCTTGTGTGACGATCTCATTTTTGATTTTAATGCCTTGAATAAGAGCTTTCTGTAGGGAGTTACCCTTTAGATCATCGATGTTTTTAACGTTCGCACGTAACGAACGATACAGATTTTCATCAGCGATCAATGCGTGTTTAATGACCTCTGCAAAACCAGACCTTTTTTCACTTGCTGGTAAAGTAGTTAAGAAGTCTGTTGAATAGATCACCGCTTCTGGTTGATGAAAGACACCGATCATGTTCTTACCTTCAGAATGGTTGATACCTGTTTTCCCTCCTACTGCACTATCATGTGCGAGAATAGTAGTCGGAATTTGAATAAAGCGGATTCCTCGCATATAGGTACCCGCAACAAATCCAGCAAGGTCTCCAATCATTCCTCCGCCAAGCGCAATAACAACAGATGTCCGGTCTAGTTCTTTACTTAAAGCAAAGCTTTGGCAAGCCATATAATTCTCAAAAGACTTTTGATCATCACCGGCCTGAATCTGAATCGTTTCATGAGAGAAAGAATCGCCGATCACTCTTTGTACGGTTTCTAAATAGAGACCTCCAACGTTTTCATCTGTTATGATCAATAGGTTCTTAGGTGAAGGGCTAAGTCTTTCTAAGACTGATTTAAGCTCATCAATTACGTTTTCACCTATAAAAACCGGGTAGTTTTTTGAAGGTGTTGTGATGTGAATCGTGTTCATTTAAAACACCCTTGCACGTTCTTGGTGCTGAACGATGTTTTTCTTAATCACTTCCATGTTATCCTGTCCAAATTGATTAACTAGGGCACTTGCTAGCTCCCATGCCACAACTGATTCTGCTACAACACTAGCAGCAGGTACTGCACAACTGTCAGACCGCTCAATGCTTGCTGCAAAGACTTCTTTTGTTTCAATATCCACGCTGTTTAGCGGTTTGTATAAAGTAGGAATCGGCTTCATCACACCACGAACAACAACTGGCATGCCGGTCGTCATTCCTCCCTCAAAGCCTCCTGCGTTGTTCGTTCTTCTCGTATAGCCGCGTTCGATATCCCAAACGATCTCATCATGTACTTCACTTCCAGGTTTTCGTGCTGCTTCAAATCCAATACCGATCTCAGCACCTTTAAAGGCATTGATACTCATGATTGCTGCAGCTAATTTGGCATCCAACTTATTATCATAATGTGTGTAGCTACCCACGCCTACTGGCATACCTTCTACGATTACTTCTACGACCCCTCCAATTGAGTCGCCGTTTTTCTTTGCGCTATCGATCGCTTCCATCATCGTCTTTTCAACATTTTTATCAAAACATCTTACAGGAGAAACCTCCGTTTTTTCGCGAAGCTCTTCTAACGATTCATATGAAGTATTCTCAGCTACAACGCCACCCAGTTCTAACACGTGGCCTCCAACTTCAACTCCAAGCTCTTTTAGTACCTTTTTCGCTACAGCTCCTGCTGCCACTCTTACTGTCGTTTCACGGGCTGAAGAACGTTCTAGCACGTTTCTCATATCTCTATGGTTGTATTTAATAGCACCATTAAGATCTGCATGACCAGGTCGAGGTCTTGAGATCACTCGTTTTACTTCTGCGTTCTCTTCTTCAAGAGGTTCTGCTCCCATGATCTTTGTCCAATGAGTAAAGTCTTTGTTCTCAACCACGAGTGTGATCGGTGAACCAAGTGTAACTCCATGACGTACACCACTTACGATTTGAACCTGATCTTTCTCAATCTGCATACGTCGGCCACGTCCATGCCCCTTTTGACGTCTAGCAAGTTCCTCGTTAATGTCTTCTGCTACTAGAGGCAAACCTGCTGGTACACCTTCAATGATTGTTGTGAGTTGAGGGCCATGTGACTCTCCTGCTGTTAAATATCTCATTTTCTATTCCTCCTGTTTGCCTGGTTTTTATAAAGAAAACTTTTCTAAACCTCGGTGATCCAGTTACATTTTTAGTTCTGATAGTACAAAAAAATCCCTGCTAATAAGCAGGGACGAATAATTATCGCGGTACCACCCTGACAGCAAAGACTAGATCTTTGCCACCTTCATTCTGTTAACGGAAATTTTTCCGGCTTTTTTTACAAAGCATGCTCAAGAATTGTAATTCGTGAAAGGCTGTGTACTGATTTGCACCACCATCAGCTCTCTAATAACAGGGAACCATTCCACTACTGCTGTTCTATCATTGCGATTTGTTTTATAAAGTTATAAACAGTTTTAGCACGTTGAAGCGCTGTTGTAAAGGAAATTCATTCATTTTTCTTAAAATTTACATTACCTTCATCTATATGTCAAAAAGCACTTTAATCAGCTTCAAAATTATTTTAAATCTTTTTTCGTATAAGTACTTGACATTCTTTTGAAATCCCTTTAAAGTTACAAACAATACTTTATGAGACACACGCTTTAAAGCGCGAAAGTGTCTATGTAGCGATGTATATAAATAAGCCTATGAGCGGCCGCGATATAGGAACTAAATGACAAGAGTATAAATATTGGGGAGGAACCACACATGTCAAACGAATTAGTAGACTTACGCAAACAGATGGATGATATTTCTTTAAAGATTTTAGAGCTTCTAAACGAACGAGGAAACGTGGCACAACAAATTGGAAAGCTTAAAGAAATGCAAGGTGTTAAACGCTTTGATCCTGTTAGAGAGAGAGAATTGCTTGATCTAATCGCTTCTCATAACGATGGTCCTTTTGAGACGTCTACGGTACAACACATCTTCAAACAGATCTTCAAAGCAAGCTTAGAGCTTCAAAAAGACGATAATCGAAAAGCATTACTCGTATCTCGTAAAAAGAAACCTGAAGATACAATTGTAAATGTAAAAGGTGAAAAGATCGGTGATGGCAATCCTCACTTCATCATGGGTCCTTGTGCGGTAGAAAGCTACGAACAAGTGAAGCAAGTAGCAGAAGTCATTGCAGAAAAAGGATTAACTTTAATCCGAGGTGGCGCATTCAAACCGCGTACGTCTCCTTACGACTTCCAAGGACTTGGACTAGAAGGGTTAAAAATTCTTCGTAAAGCAGCAGATGAACATCAGCTTGCTGTTGTAAGTGAAATTCTAAATCCGAACGATATTGAGATGGCGTTAGATTATGTTGATGTGATTCAGATCGGCGCACGTAACATGCAGAACTTTGATCTGTTAAAAGCAGCTGGATCTGTGAACAAACCGGTATTGCTAAAGCGTGGGTTAGCTGCAACGATTGAAGAATTCATGTACGCAGCTGAGTACATCTTGGCTCAAGGTAACTCCCAAGTCATTCTTTGCGAACGCGGAATTCGTACGTACGAAAGAGCAACACGAAACACGCTAGATATTTCAGCAGTACCTATTCTTAAAAAAGAAACGCATCTACCTGTAGTCGTGGACGTAACACACTCAACAGGACGCAAAGACCTTCTCCTCCCTGCTGCTAAAGCAGCGATGGCGATCGGTGCAGATGCAGTTATGGCTGAAGTGCATCCAGACCCAGCAGTAGCATTATCTGATTCAGCACAACAGATGAACATTCCAGAATTCCACGAATTCATGGATGCTCTTCTAAACAAAGAAAAAAAGAAGATTCATTCTTAATAGAAAGAAAAAGCCTGGCTCGCTGAGTCAGGCTTTTTCTTTGTTTAGGGCTTAACCTTCGAAATATTCTTTGTAGTAACCGCCTATTTTCCCTGTGTTATCTACTACAAAATAAAATTCCTCTGTTTCATTCTTTAGTTCATAGGTTTTTCCAGCAGTCAAAGCACGGTTAACCATATATTTTTTTGCATCCGTATGTACACATTTGATCTCGCGAATTGTTTCTCTGTTCGCCCACTCTAAATGAATCATTTAAGTCTCTCTCCTTTAAGAATTTCTTTTGTTAAATCATAATGTGCCCCGCTCTTTCTGTCAAATTCATTCCTTAGAGACTTCTTTCCTAGTATTACATAGATTGTTTCGGTTACTATGATAAAGAACATATTATAAGAATGGAGATTTACATATATGAAAGCATTGGTTTTTAACAACTTCGGAGGTCCAGAAGTTTTAGAATATCGAGAAATCAAAGACCCAATTATCGGAGATCAGGACATTTTAGTGGAAATGAAAGCCATTGGCTTAAACTTCGCTGATGTTTATAGAAGAAAAGGAAATTATCATCTTGAAGGACAGCCTCCTTACATTCTAGGCTATGAAGGAGCAGGAATCGTTAAAGAAGTTGGTAGTGCTGTTAATGGTGTTTCAGTTGGAGATCGCATCGCATTTGCAGATGTACCCGCTGCTAACGCGGAACTCGTTGCTGTCCCTTATGAAAAAGCAATACCTATTCCAGATGGGGTTTCTTATGAATCAGCAGCTTCACTTTTGTTACAAGGGTTAACTGCACATTATCTAACGCGGGATAGCTTCTCCATTCAAAATGGTGCCGTGGCATTGGTTCATGCTGCTGCCGGCGGTGTGGGACAATTATTGATTCAAATCATCAAGTTGCTTGGCGGAAAAGTTATTGGTTTAACGTCTTCAGAGAAAAAGCGTCAATTCGCTCTAGAAGCAGGTGCCGATTCAGTATTCTTATATAATGATAATTGGAAAGAAAACGTGTTGAGCGAAACGTCCGGCAAAGGTGTAGACGTGGTTTACGAGTCAGTCGGTTCAACGATAATGGATAGTTTTGAAGTTACAAGGATTGGCGGCACAGTTGTATTCTTTGGTATGGCCGGTGGTGATCCTGTGTCCATTGATCCTCGTATGCTCATGGATACTTCTAAGACATTGACCGGTGGAGACTTGTGGAATGTCCTAACCTCACACGAAGAACGTGTAAAGCGTTCAAGTGAGTTATTTCAGTGGATTAAGGATGGTCATGTGAAAATTACTGAGACATCTTTTTCTTTACGAGATGGTGCAAAAGCTCATGAATATTTAGAGAGTAGAAAAAGTATGGGGAAGATTTTGTTGATTCCTTAAGTGTTATATTGATGAAATTACGGTGGCTGCTGATTGCAGCTGCCTTTTTTGCGATTTAATTGCAATATGCAAGTTTTTTGATATTTAGATAGTCGCATTTTACAACTATTATTAGTTGTATTTTGCAAGTTATAATTACAGCAGTAGAATCGTTGATTTTTATTTTATTAATATAATTATGTGCTAGTTGAGTTATTCAGGAAACGGTAGCTGGTACGTTGCTGAATTAGTAGGACCGCTCGGGGTAAGATTCATGGATTTCAGAAGATTTTTCATACATGTAGATGAATCGATGTGTAGAAACCGTCTTAACATTTTATTCTTAACAGGTTCTTCATAGATCACTGCGTAGTCTTGGATTGCTCTTATATGAGCATCTTTGGATTTTATAGTGCACTTAGTACAAATCCAAGTACTTCTCTCTCGTCGCATAGGAATATGATTGCAGCCTGGACAAAAGACTCCGGTGATTATATCCGTTTGATTGATGCTGTAGGTTTTTAAAAAGTCGGGGTTATGTCTTTCATGTTGCTTTAATAGTTTTGAAGTTATTTTTGAAAGGTCCTTCTTTGAGAGGGTTTCTTGATGGTACGTTGAAATTTGTTGAACTTTATTAGCTAGACCTTTAGCCCGAATAATATGGGCCGCTTTTTTGCCATAATGCGGTGATAGCGTAATAAAAGATTTAGGATTTGTTAGAACAACGAGGGAATATAGCGGAAATTTAGGAAACTGATTTCTCTTCAACCAGCTTTCCAGACATATTTTTTGTTGTTGGACCTGGTTTACTGGATCAGGAAATGTTTCATCTACTCCATTCTTCGTTCTTTTCATCTGATCGAAGTGATGATCAAAATATAGATCACCTGAGAGATTTTTAACTTCGAGCAGAACGCCAAACGAAGAATGAAGAATCAGACAGTCAATTTGAAAGTAGTACTTCTTATCTTTATCTCTCGGTAGTCGCAAGTCATGAAGAATGAAGTATGAATTCTCATCTAAATCGTGCAGATAATAATCTAATGCCACTTCGCCTCTATAACCTGCTGAATATCTTGCAAATTCAATTTGTAATTCACCGTGTTTCAGGTGATTGTGTACTAATCTTTGTAAGATGGCGTCCAATTTTAATAATTTTAGGGGCTTTGTACGTGGTTTTTTTATCAAGGTATCACCTCTTGCTTTTTAGTACATATCTCATTCGAGAAAAATTGATAAAAAACCTTTATTTTCAGCAATGGTTTGATGAATGTTTTTTGCTCGGAAAATTAAGTTGTGCACAATTAAGTCTAAAATGAAGAAATTAAGTCAAAATAGACGCTTATTAAGTCGTGCGGCGCACCAATTAAGCCGATATCAACCCTAATTAAGTCGAAAATCAAAAATAAAGGCCATTCGACAAATCCCCCGCCACATTCTCAAACACCCGCTAACCTCCCACACGCTATAAACTACCTGATCAACCCCAAAAAAACACCCCCTGTGAGCAGGGGGTGTTCCATATCATCATTATATTCCTAGACATTAACCTTCTAAAAGAAGTGATTCTGGATCTTCCAGAAGTGATTTGATCGTTGTTAAGAAGCTTACTGCTTCTTTTCCATCTACAATACGGTGATCATAAGAAAGCGCGATGTACATCATCGGACGGTTTTCCATGCGCTCTTTATCGATCGCTACCGGTCTCCATTGAATCGTGTGCATTCCAAGGATACCAACTTGAGGTGCGTTTAAGATAGGTGTTGAAAGCATGGATCCGAAGATACCGCCGTTTGTGATTGTAAATGAACCACCTTGAAGGTCTTCTAACGATAGCTTTTTAGAACGTGCCTTCTCAGCTAAGTTTCCGATCTCTTTTTCGATACCAGCGAAGCTTAGACGGTCAGCATTGCGAACAACTGGTACAACTAGTCCTTCTTCTGCTCCAACTGCGATACCGATATCGTAGAATTTCTTAAGAACCATTTCATCGCCTTGAATCTCAGCGTTGATTGCAGGGAACTTTTTCAGTGCTCCTACAACAGCTTTCGTGAAGAATGACATGTACCCTAGTTTTACTCCGTTTTGCTCATAGAACTTGTCCTTACGACGAGCACGAACTTCGTTGATCGCCGTCATATCAACTTCATTAAACGTTGTTAGCATCGCTGCAGTTTGTTGAGCTTCAACTAAACGTTTAGCGATCGTTTGACGTCTGCGGGACATCTTCACGCGCTCTACAGGTTTCTCAGGATTTACCGATTCAACAGAAGCAGCTGGTTTAGAAGCTGACGCTGCTGGCTTAGATGCCGGAGCAGCTTTCTCCGTGCTTGCACCTTCCGCGTGACGTTTCACATCTTCCGTGCGAACGCGTCCTAGAGGATCGCGAGCATTAACTTCAGAAAGATCGATGCCTTTCTCACGAGCAAGCTTGCGCGCTGCAGGAGATGCGATCGGACGGTCAGAAGCTTTCACTTCTTCTTCAGCCGCGTCTTTTTCTACGATTGGCTCTTGTTTTTGTTGAGTTGGAGCTGCTTTTTCTTCCGTTTTCTCTTCTGCTGCTGGTTCTGCAGACTCAGAAGCACCGCCTTCAACGATTGAAGCGATAATATCTCCAACGGCTACAGTGTCACCTGGTTCAACCTTGATATTTTTTAGAACGCCATCTCGCTCTGCACTGATCTCAATGTTAACTTTATCAGTTTCTAGCTCTACTAAATCTTCACCTTTAACAACTGTGTCGCCTTCTTTTTTAAGCCATTGTGCTACTGTACCTTCTGAAATTGATTCGGCTAATTCCGGAACTTTAACGTCAAACATGTTCACGGCCTCCCTCTCGCGATTGAATGTCTAGTGCTAATGATGTTTGGATGATTTGTTCTTGTTCTTTTTTATAGATGTCTGGTTCCCCACCAGCCGTACTCGAACGTTCTTGACGTCCAATATATGAAACGTGTGCTTTTGGTGCTACAGCACGAAGTTTAGGCTCGATGTATAACCAAGATCCCATGTTCTTCGGCTCTTCTTGCACCCAGATCAAGTCTTCCACGTTTGGATACTCTTTTAACAGAGCATTCATCTCTTCTTCTGGGAACGGATAGATCTGTTCAACACGAACGATATGCATTTCCGTTCTTGCTACCTGATCTTGCTCAAGCGCTTTTTCAAGATCGATCGCAATCTTACCAGAGCAAAGCAAGATTTTCTTCACTTTGTCTTTTTCTTTGCCTAGGCCAGGCTGTTGTAACAATGGCATAAAGTGGTCACTTTCAAAGGCTTCAGCCATGGAAGCTACTTTCGTGTCACGCAGCAAGCTCTTCGGTGTCATAACAACCAACGGACGAACTTCATCCATAGATAAGAGCTTCGCTTGACGTCTTAGCAAATGGAAGTACTGTGATGCTGTACTTACGTTAGCAACTGTCCAGTTATTTTCTGCACCTAACTGTAAGAATCTCTCAAGACGTGCACTCGAATGCTCAGGTCCTTGACCTTCATATCCGTGAGGAAGAAGCATCACCATACCTGATTTTTGTCCCCACTTCGCACGGCCGGCTGATAAGAACTGATCGAACAGAACTTGTGCAACGTTTGCAAAATCACCGTATTGCGCTTCCCAAATAACAAGAGTTTCAGGTGCAAAAACATTATAGCCGTACTCAAAACCAACTACTGAAGATTCTGAGAGTGGACTGTTATGGATTGCAAATGAAACATCAATGTCATCCATCGCATGCAACGGAGAAAACTTCTTTCCGCTCTCACTATCGTTTAAAACAAGGTGTCTTTGCGCGAATGTACCACGCTCAGAGTCTTGCCCAGTGATACGAATCGGTGTTCCATCCTTAAGAATGGAAGCGAAAGCTAATGATTCAGCCATCCCCCAATCGATCTTTTCCCCTTGGAAAGACTTGCGTCTGCGTTCGAGGATTCTCTTGATTTTAGGATAAACATTAAAGTCTTCTGGGAACTTAAGCATGTTCTCAGTAAGTTCCTGAAGATCACTAACTGAAATTGTGGTATCGATATCAGGAAGTGCTTTCGATAACGGATCAGGAAGTCTCGTGTCTTCCAACTTGAATTTTTCTTTGCGTCCCTGGACTTTTTCATATTCAGACTGATGCTTCTTTAATACATCATCTTCAATGGTTTTTACTTCTTCTTCAGAAAGTACTCCTTCTTTAACAAGCTGTTTTGCATAAACATCTCGAACTGTCGGATGACTGTTTACTTGTTTATACAATCTCGGCTGAGTTGCAGATGGATCGTCCATTTCATTGTGACCGAATCGGCGATATCCGATCAGGTCGATCAGAACGTCTTTTTGGAACTTTTTACGATACTCATAAGCAAGATGTACAGCTGCGATACATGCTTCTGGATCATCTGCATTCACGTGAATGATCGGGATCTCAAACCCTTTTGCAAGGTCACTCGCATATTTCGTTGAACGAGAATCGCCGCTATCTGTTGTAAAGCCTACAAGATTGTTCGCGATGATATGAAGTGTCCCACCAGTTTGGTATCCTCTAAGACGACTTAAGTTCAATGTTTCAGCAACGATTCCTTCACCAGGAAAAGCAGCATCGCCATGAATAAGGATCGCAAATGCCTTCGAAGTATCTTGTACCGGATACCCTTTTTTGTCACGCGTTTCCTGAGCCGCTCTTGTATATCCTTCAACAACTGGATCTACATACTCTAAGTGACTTGGGTTATTCGCTAGTGAGATTTTAATTTTATGAGATTGATCGGTTTCAACTAAACGGCTTGCACCTAAGTGGTACTTTACATCCCCGGTCCAACCAAAGTTAATTCCTCTTGAACCTTCAGAAGGAATTAGCTCCTTGTTTGGAGAATGATGAAACTCTGAGAAAATTAGTTCATAAGGTTTGCCAAGCACATGGGCAAGTACGTTTAGACGCCCACGGTGTGCCATTCCGATCAGAGCATGTTCAGCTCCGTCACGGCATCCTTCTTTAGCTGCTTCATCAAGCATCGGTACCAGCATATCAACGCCTTCAATAGAGAAACGCTTTTGTCCAACGAATGTTTTATGAAGGAATTTTTCAAAACCTTCAACTTCACTCAGCCGGGTTAAAAGGTTCTTCTTATCTTCAGCCGAAAATTTAGGATAGTGTTGGCTTGTTTCAACCATGGTGTTTAACCATTGGCGTTCTTCAGTCTCATGTACATGACTGAATTCATATGCGATTGTTTTCGTATACACTTCCTGAAGCATTTGGATCGCTTCATAGCCGTCTTTAATGCTCGATGGCGCTTCTTTCCAAATAAAGGAAGGTGGTATCGCTTTCAAATCTTCTTTTGATAAGTTAAATTCTTTCGGATCAATATGGTGGTTATCTTTCGGAAATTCCCCCACAGGGTATAAGTTAGCTGCTAAGTGACCGTAAGTGCGAATGTTTTCTGCTAATTTTAGTGCAGCTGCTAATTTCTCGAAGTCCAATCCTTCAAAACTCTGTGCAGTACGTTGATTTGATTCAGAGTCCTCAATCGGAGGCCCCCAAGCATCAAATTTCTCTTTGAATGAACTGTCAACAGATTCCGGATCCACACTATATTGATCATATAGTTCAAGGATGTAGGCCATATTTGGTCCACTTAGTCCCTGCCAAGGATTTTCTGATTTGGAACGTTGATGACTCATCTTTTGTTCCCTCCTGCTTCCCTTTGTAAGTATTGTGCTGTTGCTGTTAACAGGTGATTCATCATTTCTCGCCATTGAATTTTTCCCTATTTAAAGCGCTCTCAAACAATGAATGAAAAGAACCTTATCATTGATAAGGTTTCAACTGTAACAATGGTCATTGCCATTATACTATATTTTCGCAGAAAGTGAATTTTGTTTTTTACGATTTATGAGATAATTTGCCCATTTTGTTCTGCTGACCGTAAAAATAAGGAGCGCAATCCATATCAAGGTAAATGAAATTAGATGAATTTTGCTGAATGACTCATGATACAAAAAGACACCTAATACGAGCATGATAGTCGGGGCAATGTATTGTAGAAAACCGATCATCGTCATCGAGATCCGCTTTACACCTTGCGCAAAGCATAGTAATGGTACAGCAGTAACGAGACCTGCACCCCATAAGAGCAATGTCGTAGAAGTTCCTCCAGTGATAAAGGAAGCTTCTCCGTTCCATTGAAGGTAGATTAAATAAAAGAACGCTAATGGAAAGACAAACATCGTCTCAAATGTTAAGCCCGTTAACGAATCAAAACTAGCTAGTTTCTTAACAAGTCCGTACAGACCGAACGAAAGTGCAAGAGAAACGGCTACCCATGGAAATTCTCCATGCTGCCACGTTAGTAGAAAGACACCGCAAGCAGCTAATATAAAGGATACAAGCTGCCAGCTGTTTAATTTTTCTTTCAATACAAGCATGCCAAGAATTACACTAACGAGTGGATTAATATAGTAGCCTAGACTCGCTTCAACAACATGGTCTGTATTGACCGCCCATATATACATGACCCAGTTTCCGCTAATCAATAGCGAAGCAGTCAATACATACAGAAACTGCTTTTTTTGACTAAACAGTACTTTAACATCACTTAGGAGTGTTTTTTTCTTTTTTAATAAGAACATAACAGCGATCATCAAAAGAAATGACCATAGAATGCGATGTGCTAAGATCTCAACAGAACCAGCTGATTGAAGCGGTTTCCAATATAGCGGAAGAAATCCCCATATTAAATAAGAAAAAGCGGCATACCATATACCCTTCGTATGTTCGTTTAATTTCATTGTCCGTTCCTCGATCCCATAATTTATATGAAGTTATAAGATTATATAACGGAATCTAGATGTTTAGCCACTAAATGAACTCTTCTTCAGAATAACGCGTAACTTTACATTTTATTCGGTGTTTGCACGCCTAATAATCGTAATCCTTCTTTCAGGACGATCTGAACTGCTGCACAAAGCGCTAGTCGTTCTGCCGTTTCTTTACTATCTAAGATTTTCACATGAGCATAATAATGATTGAACTTATGAGATAGCTTTAAGACATATTTCGAAATAATAGAAGGTTCTTTTCTGTGAAACGCTAGTTCAACAACTTCCGGAAACTCATTTAATACAGAAAGAATTTCCCAGCTTTCAGATCCTATGGACAACTCTTGTGGAACACCTCCATTAAATTTCCCTTTGTTCAATAATGTTTGAATTCTTGCTGCTGTATACTGCACATACGGTCCTGTGTCACCTTCAAACTTGAGCATCATCTCAAGCGAGAATTCCACATCGTTTCCCTTCTCATTCTTTAAATCATGGAAGATAACGGCCCCTACCCCTACTTGACGAGCGACAGTCGCTATTTCTTGGAGTTCAGGATTTTTACTTTTTATATTTTGTTCTGCTAACTTAACTGCTTCTAAAATAACAGTTTCTAATAGGACTGTTTTTCCTTTTCGAGTACTCATCTTCTTACCGTTCTGTAAAATGAGCCCGAATGGAACATGGTGCATGTTGCCTGCCCAATCATGTCCGAGCTTTCTCAATACTCGTTTCACTTGTTCAAAATGTAGAGATTGTTCTTGACCGACAACATAGAACGCTTCGGCAAAGTCGTATTTGTTCTTTCTATAGATAGCAGCGGTAATGTCACGTGTGGCATATAAAGTGGCACCGTCTGTTTTTTTGATCAAACATGGTGGCAGATCATCACCTACCCTTACAACCTGAGCACCGTCTGAGAGTTCTAACAAATTCTTTTCTTGCAGTGCTTTTACAGAAGCATCCATCTTATCGTTAAAATAGGCTTCACCTTTATAGGAATCGAATTGGACACCCAATAGCTCATAAATGTTCTGAAAAGCCTCTAAAGATACTTCTTTAAACCAGATCCATAGTTCTTTAGCTTTTGGATCATGATCTTCTAATTTTTTAAACCATTTTCTACCTTCATCATTTAACGAAGGGTCTTTTTCAGCTTCTTCATGAAAACGCACGTAAAGTTTAGTCAATTCTTCAATCGGATTATTTCGTACTTTATTTTCCTCGCCCCACTTTAAATAAGCTGAGATCAATTTTCCAAACTGAGTTCCCCAATCTCCTATATAATTGATTTTAACTGTCTGGTAGCCGCATTTCTCACTGATTGCAGCTATTGAGGAACCAATTACAGTTGAGCGTAGATGTCCCATTGAGAACGGCTTTGCGATGTTTGGTGAGGATAGATCTAAAAGAATCGTTTTTCCATGACCGAAACGATGGTTGGCATAAGCGTTCTTCTCTTTTAAAATTTGCGTCAGCAGCGATAGAGCTTCTGCTTTTTTGTTTAAGAAAACATTTACATAGCTCCCCACAGCTTCAATTTTCTCAAACTCACCTGAGATGTTTCCTTGGGCTAATGTTTTTGCGATTTCATTTGGAGATTTCTTAAAGATCTTAGCTAACTGAAAACAAGGAAATGCTAGATCACCATGCTGGATCTGTTTAGGCTTTTCAATAGAGGCTTCAATTTGTTCCACTGTTAAGTCGTTACCGATGTGATCTTGTAAGTAAGCTGCAAATAAATGTTTTCCGTTCATCCGTTTCCCTCCCTAAATAAAAAAATCCGCCTCTTCTAAATTAATAGAAGAGACGGATATTAACCGCGGTACCACTCTTATTGCCAAAAGGCCACTTGACTTGTTAACGGGGAGTCCCGGTCTGCTCTACTGCGTTTCAAGCAAACATTTCCAAAGTGCGCTTCGTCTGTAAGTAGTGCAAGGCTTACACCGACCCTTGCTCGCTATGAACATCCTTACAGAGTACTCTCTTTTTCATAAATGATCTGAGTTATAGTTTTTCATATTATATGAGGGCAAAAACAAAAAGTCAACTTATTCCTTATTATCAAAATCCAAGTAATCTCTCATGCGTTTAATGTATCTTTTTAACCGAAATAACGTTTCAGTTCGTAAATATTTTGAATTAAAAGCCGCCGTAACTGCTGGCACTGATACAAAAACCCCATGTTCTGTAACTCTGACTGGTATTACTCCTGTATAGATTGTTTCCCCACTCGTTTTATATAAAAGCTCTGTTGATACCAGTACAATTTTTTCTTCGTTTTGCTCTCCTGGCAGAACAGATTGAACTTCAAAAAGAAATTGAACACTCATAGTTTCTCCTTCACGTATATTAGTTATGTTTTATGATATAATGCATTGTCTCGAATTGACAGTTTAATACTAAAGGAAGTATGCAGATGATACAGACAAATTCGTTAAGAGATAAATACAAAAACTTCTTAATCCTGGTGATTCCAGTCTTGATCACTCAGTTAGGTTTATATGCCATGAACTTTTTAGATACCGTTATGAGCGGTAGATCTGGAGCTGATCAACTCGCAGGTGTAGCCATCGGATCGAGTTTATGGGTTCCTATCTTCACTGGACTAAATGGTATCCTAATGGCATTAACACCCATCGTATCGCAGTTAGTAGGGGCTAAAAACACAAAAAATGTACCACGATCAGTTATGCAAGCCGTCTATTTATCAGTCATAATATCCTTGATCGTTGTTGTACTAGGTTCAATGGTTTTAGATCCTATTCTAGGAGCGATGACTCTTGAGAAAGAAGTGGAGCACGTTGCTAGAGGCTATTTAATCGCACTCTCTTTCGGGATCATGCCGTTGTTTTTATATGGAGCACTTCGATCTTTTATAGATGCACTTGGTCAAACTAGAATTACAATGTTCATTACTCTTGTCGGACTACCGGTGAATGCGATCTTTAACTACCTATTTATTTTTGGTAAAGGTGGTTTTCCAGAATTAGGCGGAATAGGTGCAGGTGTTGCAACAGCTATAACGTATTGGGTAACCGCAGTTATTACCGTTATCATTGTCGTTAAAGTGAATCCATTCAGGGGATATAAACTGTTTAGAAACTTCTATAAACCTTCTTTGACCGCTTGGAAAGAACAGTTGAAGATCGGGGTCCCTATTGGTCTAGCCATCTTTTTTGAAGTAAGTATATTTGCGGCAGTTACCTTGTTAATGAGTGATTTTAACACGATAACCATTGCTGCTCACCAAGCCGCGCTCAACTTTGCATCTTTCCTGTATATGCTGCCGCTTAGCATCTCTTTTGCACTTACGATTGCAGTTGGTTTTGAAGTTGGTGCAAAACGCTTTAAAGATGCAGCACAATATAGCTATATCGGAATTGTAACGGCCGTTGGATTTGCCCTAATTCTTTCAGGTCTTTTAATGATTTTCGATGAACAAGTAGCAAGCATGTATTCCAACGAAGAAGAAGTTATTCAACTGACGACTTCATTTTTATGGTATGCGGTGTTCTTTCAACTTGCAGATGCTATAGGAGCTCCGATACAAGGTGCGCTAAGAGGCTATAAAGATGTAAATGTGACCTTTATGCTTTCATTTATCTCATATTGGGTGCTTGGTCTACCGGTAGGATATTATCTAGCTAATTTCTCAACTCTTGGAGCCTATGGTTATTGGATCGGATTAATATCAGGTCTAACAGCTGGAGCTATTATTCTATTTACGCGATTAAAATACATTCAGTCCCATTCTTATTCCTCTTATGAACAAAAATAAACCAGCTATAAGCTGGTTTATTTTTGTTCGAACAGAGTGAGATATTCTCCATATCCTTTTTCTTTTAGTTCGTTCTTAGGAATAAAACGAAGTGCTGCAGAATTGATGCAATATCTTAATCCTCCTCGATCTCGAGGACCATCAGTGAATACATGTCCTAAATGAGAATCAGCATCCTTACTTCTTACTTCCGTTCGGATCATACCGTGAGACAAGTCTTCTTTTTCTTCAACGGTTGATGAACGAACTGGCTTTGTAAAACTTGGCCATCCACAACTGCTATCAAATTTGTCTAAAGAACTAAAAAGAGGCTCTCCAGAAACGATATCTACATAGATACCTTCTCCTGTATGATTCCAAAATTCATTTTGAAAAGGAGGTTCAGTTCCATCGTTCTGTGTAACGTTATACTGCATTGGATTTAGTGTCTTAAGTATTTCTTCTTTTTGCTCATTGTCTACCCAATGTGATTTGATAAAGACATCTCGACCTGAGCCTTGACGATAACGCTTATAATGAAACGGATTCTTTTTGTGGTAATCTTGATGATATTCTTCAGCAGGGTAAAATGTATCAGCTGGTAAAATTAAAGTTGCGATTGGTTTGTCGAATCGGCCGCTCTCTTCAAGTTCCTTTTTTGATTTCTCAGCAATCGTTCTTTGTTCATCATCATGAAAGAAAATGGCAGTGCGGTAGGAATCTCCACGGTCGTAAAATTGACCGCCAGCATCAGTAGGATCAATTTGCTTCCAAAAAACAGAGACGATTTTCTCATAGGAAATGATGGATGGATCAAATGTAATTTGTACTGCCTCAAAATGGCCAGTTGTTTCACTGCAGACTTCTTTATATGTCGGGTTCTCTTTGTGACCACCTGTATAGCCCGATTCTACAGAAATGATGCCTGGCCACTCTTCAAATGGTGTGACCATACACCAAAAGCATCCTCCAGCAAAAGTAGCTTTAGCATAGTTACTCATAAAATCAATCTCCTTTTTCATCTGTTTGTTTCATCATATAAGAATGTCATACAAAAGCATAGAAATAGGCTCTTACCCTTTTTTTACAATGGGACCTGATGTGACTGGCGGCTTGATCGGTGCAGGGGGTGTTCGTTTATTTTGTTTTCGCGTATTTTGCAAGAAATAATACAGTCCCGCTAATACGATAGCACCTCCGCTCCATTGGGAAAGAGTTAGTGATTCTTCAAGAAATAGGTATGCTAACAATGTAGCACCTACAGGTTCACCTAATATTGCCATTGATATCGTAGCAGCTGTTACATATTTTAATAGCCAATTGAACAATACATGTCCAAACACAGTTGGTATGATGGCAAGCAATAAAAAGATCCCCCACTCCTTCTCAGGATAACCAGTCATGGGTATATCTAATGAAAGATTGTAGATTCCAAATACAATGACCGCTACAAAAAATACCGAAAAACTATAAAGCGTAGCAGGAAATGTCTTAAGAAGCTTTTGGCCGATCAACATATGGGCCGCAACTACAATCGTGCCTAAAATAGATAAAAGATCTCCTTGAATATGTTTTGCTGAGATGCCAATGTCTCCCCACCCAATCATTATTGCGCCGAGGATTGCAACCATCATCCCAATGATCGCAGCTTTAGACGTTTTTTCACGAAAGGCTATGTATGCTCCAATCATTACAAAAACAGGCTGCAGGGAAAGTAATATCGTTGAACTTGCTACGGTAGTTAACTTTAATGATCCCATCCAGAATAAAAAATGTAGCGCTAGGAAGGCTCCGGATAAAATTAGTAAAAAGGTTTCTCGCCAATTGATATGTTTCAAATATCGTGCTTGTTTCCAAACAAACGGCAACATCATGATTAAAGTAAATAATAATCGATACATCCCTTGAACAGAGACCGGAGCATCTGACCACTTAACAAAAATAGAAGAAAATGATATCGCGATGATCCCTATGATTAAAGGGAAAAAAACGGGTATCTTTAAAGAAGTGTTATTCAAGTTGTCACCTTTCACTTTCTAGGCATATTTATGATATTATCTATAACTAATACTTTTTTAAAAAGTTTCTTATACAGGAGGATATATATGAAAAAAAGATATATCATCTCCTTGTTTGTTTTGCTTTTTGTCATAAGTGCGGTCGGGTGGTGGTATTACTATCCGCAATATAAAATAAGTCAAATCAAGAAAGAATCTGTGATCGACCAGAACGCTTCTCCAGATTCTAAGCAGATCACTTATCTTGATTATCTAAAAAAATCTCCAAAGTCCACATTGAATCACCTTGTACTCGGCGATTCTGTTGCTGAAGGTAGAGGCTCTGAAGAAGGCGGTTTCGCAAGTAAAGTTAATGAGAATCTTCAGAACTTAACCGGTAAAACTTTCATTCTCGAAAATCAAGGTGTTTCCGGTTTTACGAGTCAAGGATTATTGAATCAATTGGAGATTCCAGCCGTTCAACAATCTGTTAAAAAAGCAGATATCATTTCGATCAATATCGGCGGTAATGACCTCGTACAAATAGCAAAACAACAAGGCCCTCTAAAAGCTATACAAAGTTATGATGATGTTAAAAATGAATATCAGAAGAATTTAAATGACATTTTTGAAAACATCAGAAAACATAACCCGAATGCAATAATCGTTTTGAATGAATTATACAACGTTGTGAATGCTGAACAAAAATATTACCCAGCTACTGAAAAGCTTTTAAATGATTGGAATTTAATCGCTTACGAAACAGCACTTACACACAAACCTGCCCTGGTTGTTCCTGTGAGTGATGCCCTTCAAACAGAAGATATGGATAAATGGCTTTTTGATTCCATCCATCCAAACGAAGAAGGGTACGATCGAATTGCAAATAAAACCGTTACAACCTTCCAAAATCAATCTTATAAAGAGGCACAATAAGGTACAGAAGAACTGCATAATTTGGGCAGTTCTTCTACTACCCCATTCCAATGTATGATCTCTGGCAGAAAATAAAATGTAGTAGCTTCTGTTAATTTTTCCAGCATACCTTCTGGGTCGTACAAGATTACGGTTTTCTTATTTCCCAAAGCAATGCCAAGCTCTGTATGACACCCTTTTCCACCAGGTAATACTACGATCGTTATATCCGCTGCCATTACGGCTTCATATTCTTTAATTCCTATTTCAGCTAAATCTTCTTTCGTCTCAGCCCTATCATTTAGCGTCCAATCATAAGTCAGCTGCCATTTAAAATTCTTTTGTAGGTCATTCCCTATCCTTTTTACAAGCTCTTTATTTTGAAATCCTGAAGCGACGTAAAATTTCATCCAAGCTCCCCCTTTTATTTCCTTATGTAAAAATCATATTACAATCAGATAGAAAAGAACATAACGACTTGCATATATTTGTGAAGATGTTAACATAGTACTTTATAAATAAGTAAAATCATTGAAAGAGGGGTTGCATGTTAAAATACAGAAATATTACGTTTATTGGTGCAGGTTCAATGGCAGAAGCAATGATTTCGGGGTTGATCAACAAAGCTGGAATTTCTCCTGATCGAATCATAGCCGCGAACCACACGAATGAAAACAGAAGATTAGAACTAACTAACAAATACAACATTACAACAACTTCAGTTCGAGAACTCTCATTAACAAACACAGACGTGATTATTCTTGCGGTAAAACCAAAACAAGCGGAAGAAGTACTTCAACAACTCAGACCCGCTCTTCAAGATCACCATGTCATTTTATCCGTTCTTGCCGGAATTTCCACATCGTATATAGAGGAGATCATCGAAAGATCATTGCCTATTGTTCGCGTGATGCCTAATACTTCAAGTATGATTGGTGAATCTATCACAGGTATTAGTGCCGGTAAGTATGTGAAAAATGAAGATTTGGATTTAGCTCAAGAATTATCGAAAGCAATCGGTAAAGTGAAAATTATTTCCGAAAAACAGATGGATGTTTTCACTGGAATAGCCGGTAGTGGGCCTGCTTATTTTTATTATCTGCTGGAACATATGGAAGATGTAGCTGTAGAAAACGGACTCGATCGCGAACTAGCTCGTGACATCGCTGCACAAACTCTTTACGGTGCCAGTAAGATGGTGATGGAATCTGATGACTCACCTGCTGAACTAAGAAAGAAAGTGACTTCACCAAACGGTACGACAGCTGCAGGTCTAGAAGCACTTGCGAAGAATGGCGGTGGTGTTGCCATTGAAAAAGCGGTAGAACATGCTGCAAAACGATCAAAATCACTCAGAAAAGAATTTGAAAAAGTTCCTGTTATGTAAATAAATTTCCGGAGAGGAGCTGTCATTATTGTGGCAGCTCCTCATTTTTTGTTTAGATGCTGATTCTGTATTTTAAAAGTACTATTAACTTACGGTACGTGAAATTTTAATATAAAATATCTTATCACTCAATTTCAGGGAAACCTAAATCGAACAAAGAAACGGCTATGACTTGATAGCCTTTTTTGTTCGGATGAATCGTATCAAAACATACGAGCTCACTCTCTCTACCCATAAAAACACTGTATAGATCTGCTACTTTCACATATGGCATCATTTCATAGCTTTTAATCAAATCGTTAAACATATTGACCCACTGCATGGCTTTACTCCATTTAAAGTACGGGTTATACAGCGTGCATATTCTGATGATGAACGGCTCCGTTGAATTTCTTTTTAATTTATAGATCTTCTTAAAAATTTTGTTGAGATTTTTTTTGCAATTTTCAAGCGCCAGGTAGATTAATTCTTCTTCTTTCGTAAACATATATTTAAAAGCCGCTTGAATAAGATCGTTCCCACCAGCTGTGATTAGTATGATCTTAGAATCCTTGATCGACCGTTTGATCTCTTTGTCTTTTAGGGAATTTAATATTTCTTCAGATGTTGTTCCTGTTACTGCAAAGTTTCTTACTAAGATGTGCTTATCAAAAGTGGTCTGTGTGAAATTTACGTATCGTCCAACATATCCTTTACCAAACACTGGTGCCCCTACTCCAACAGTTAAGGAATCACCTATCGCTGTTAACAACCATTCATATGAAGTATGATCATCGGACATAAATCCCTTATCCTCCTTTTCGAAGCACACATTTCTATTATTAAAATATGATGTGTTTTAAATTTGGACAGGGCGTTTTCATCAGTTCCACAAAAGGGTTATGTCCCTTTTTCGTTCGTTGAATATACATATATAGAAACTATTATGAGGTGATTTTTTTTGAAAGAGAAATCTGTAAGAATGTTCCCATATGGCGGTTACGACCCTTTTACTACACCTACTGCAAAGGGATATGCAAATAGCCAAACGGTACCCGGCAGACCGCCATACGCACCTGCAGCTCAAGCTCCAGCTATGCCACAGCAGCAATATTCACAAGGATTCCCTCAACAGCCTTTCATGCCGTATATGATGCCGATGATGCCACCTGGTGGGATGCCGCATCCAATGATGCAAGGTATGCCTTTTAATCAGCAGCAAACACAGGGCAGTCAAAGTTCAATGGGCATGATGCCGAACAATCAAGGATCTGGACTTAACTTCGGAAAAATGATGGGCGGAGCTAATCAGGTTATGGGCCTTGCACAGCAAATGGGCAACATCCTTTCCTTCTTTAAATAGAAGCCTTTATCAAAGGTTTCTATTTTTTTTTTAGCAACTTATAATATCGATTGAAAAGAAACACAGACTCAATTTTGTGAAGACCAGACCAATACGTCATCCATGTGGAAGGAGATGGTTTATTCAGTAACTTCATCTTCTCTAGCACAAACTCTTCATCTTCAAACCAATTTGAACTTAGATAAGGACCATTGAAGCTGTACTTCCATACATCTAGAAGAAATGGACTATATATTCTCGTGTTATTTTTCACTTTGAAAAAAGAGAGCTTTTCTTTAGGAAACTTATCAAGAGAAGTATTGAAAGCTGTAAAACTATCATTATCATAATCACATCGCGATCCAGTATGAGGAAAAGTATTTGCAAAGCTGTGTATCTTCTTTACAAACTGCGGCTGAAATAATGTGGCATATAAGTTTTGTCCCAATCGAATTCTTTCGTCCAGATTTTTAAAATGGTTCATGTTTCTTCCTAAAGAATGCTTCAACGGCCATGTTGGAAACAAAATTTGAGAAAGTCTCAGCCATTCTTGAAGTCGATATGTGAAAGAATTTAATAATTCTATATACTCTTCTGTTTGAACGAGTGCTTTTTCAATATGACTTTGTTCATTAATAATTTGTGCGACAGGTAATAAAAAGCTCTGATCTTGTCGTCGTATAAAAACCTCCCAAACTCCTTCAATAAAAGGAGAAATATTAAAATGAGAACTAAGATGAAACAGAGATATCCCTCTTTTTTTACTCTCTTCGTATAACAATAATTGAGGATAAGCATCCTCGAAGATCATACTGTTCCCTATTTCTAGCATATCGTACAATTTTATTAGAAAACTCTCTTCAAGAATATGTGGTAAGAACTCCCCTTTTAGATCACTCATAAAATAACCAGCGTTTCTAGAAACCATATGTGCTAAAAATGACCAGGTGATCTCAGGGTGTTTATTATAGAACGTTAAATACGCTGCGGTACGTGTAACATTATTCTTGTTAAAGCGTCTAGTATCTGCTCTGATTCTTTGAACGAGCTCTTTGCTATTGCTTTGAAGGTTTATCTTAACCTTTCCGTTTCTTCTTTTTATTCTCTTCCATTCATCTTGAAGCAACATCCTCTCTTCTTTACTTAGTTCCCAGATTACTTTTTCTCTTTGAAGAAAAGGAATCGCGTTTATGACCATTTCGAACGGGATGAGTGTTAATTTTGTCAATAACCGTTTTGAATTAGCCACGCTTAACACCCTCCTTTTCTTTCAATGTATGAAAAAAGGAAAGCGAAAAACACCCTTTCCATTGGAAAGGGTGTTTGTTCATTGACATTATTATTTTGTTGCGACGCCACCCGATAATAAAAACTTCATGGCATCTTCAGGTTTTACATCGAGAACCTTTACCTTGTCTTTTGGTACTAAAAAAGTAAAGCCTGCAATCTGAAACGTTTGAGGGATATATACAGCAACGTGATCCCTTAACTCGTCACTTAGACTACTTACATCTTCAGTGGTAACAAATCCTATACTTTTTAAATTCAGTTCAGGATACTCAATCAGGACAACCTTCGAGAAAGATCTTTTCTCTCCAAACAGAGAGTGGATCGTATCTTTAATTACAGAATAAATCGTCTTTACAAATGGAGTCTTCTCTAGAATCCGATCGATAAGACTAAATATTTTTCCTGATACATATTGAGTAGACAACCAGCCTAGGACCGTGATGAGAACGAGTGTTGTGATGAGACCGATGCCGGGTATATAATCTTCTTTTAGAACATCTTTTAATAAGTTACCAAGGATGCTGTCTAAGAACCCAAAAATCTTATAAATTATATAAACAGCCAACACGATCGGAAGAATGGTCAAGAGTCCATTTATAAAGTACTTGAGTATTTTTTTCATGTTCTCCCCTACGATTAAGACTAGTTAACGACTGAAGTATTCTTTATAATCTGTTTCTTAAAGTCATCTTGCAGTTTTAGAGTTACAGGACCAATGTCGTATATTTGACTCTCTGAGCCTACTAGTTTTATAACTGGTGTAACTTCCATCGTTGTACTTGTAATGAAAACTTCGTCTGCGTTTAAAAGGTCATCTACCGAAAACGCTTCCTCTAAAACTGAGATCCCATTTTGTTTTGCTAATTTAATCACGATTTGTCTAGTGATACCATTTAAAATTAGGTTCGTACTTGGATGTGTTTTCAATGTTCCATCTTTTACGATAAATACGTTAGACGAAGATCCTTCTGTTACTGTTCCATCTCTGTGCTGAATCGCTTCTTGACAGTCGAAATCTGCAGCTTTCCGTTTTGCCATCACATTGCCTAGAAGGTTTAAGCTCTTAATATCACATCGTAGCCAGCGGATATCTTCAGTTAGATACGTGCTGATACCGCTACCTTGAGATTCGGCAATGTTTTCAAGTGAAACAGATTTTGCAAAACCTGTTACAACGCTTTCCATATTTCTTTCATAAAGATGATTTCTAGGTGCTACTCCACGCGTCATCTGAATATAGATCATTCCATTTTCAATGTTGTTCTTACTGATCAGTTCATCTGTAAGCTTTTTAAACGTAGCAACATCATAGGGCATTGCTAGTTCTATTTTTTTAGCACTTTGTTCAAACCTCGCGAAATGCTCTTTGAACGCAAAAGGTTTTTTGTCATAAACAAAGACCACTTCATAGATTCCATCACCAAATAGGTAGCCTCTGTCCTCTGGATCAACTGGTATCGATCCGTCTTTAATAATTTGATCATGATACAAAACATATGAATTTTCCATGATTTTACCACCCCATCAATATAATATGTATACAGTTGAGCTTTCATCTACTTTAAATGAAAAAGTGAATGCCTTCAAGAGTCACTTTGTATGTATTCATAGTTGTTCTTGTATATTACAGGTTGCTCGATTTTTTTCTGGAGAACAACAAATAACAACAAATCAAACAAAAAACCGCTCTCTTATAAGCGGCTTCTTTCTTATTATTGCTTTACAGTTTTTACGACTTTATGATCTTCGACTGTCACGATATATAGTTCCTTGTCCATTTCGATCAGAAAGTCATTATCATATTGTTCTTTTAACTCTTCTTCAATTTTAAAAGGTTTCTTAAAATGCTCGTCGATAACATTTAATCGATCTTTTCTTTCGTTCTCGCGATTGATGGTATCATAAACAAAATATGCTAAAAATACGATACCTAATGAGATGATGATCTTTGCCGTTTTACTCAAAGTTATGTATCCCCTTCCCCTTTATTCCAAGAACAAGTATAACCTAAAAGCACAAAAACAAAAACACCTGGTTTCCCAGGTGCTCTTTACTTACTTCCACCATGTGTCGTGAATGGAAGCAGGATGATTTCTTTTGTGCATGGTTTGGATGTATCTCTTTTCAATTTTTTCTTTAGATTCCAAAGACACTTCTTTGCCCTCGAGATAATCATCAATTTCTTCGTAAGTAACGCCGAGTGCTGTTTCATCAGGGATCAAAGGCTTGTCATCTTCAAGGTCAGCTGTAGGAACTTTTAGATATAGACGTTCTTCTGCGCCTAGTTCTTTTAACAGCTCTCTTCCTTGTCTCTTATTCAAGCCATACAACGGAATGATATCACATGCGCCATCACCGTGTTTTGTAAAGAAGCCTGTTATCGCCTCTGCTGCATGATCTGTACCGATGACCAAACATTGATAGGCACCAGCAATGTCATATTGAACTTTCATTCTTTCACGAGCCTTCGTGTTTCCCTTAAGAAAATGAGAAAGTTCTTTTTCGGTCGCCTTCATAAATGCGCCTACAGAGGCGTCAACTGCTGGTTTGATATCTACTGTCAGGGATACATCTGGCTCGATAAATTTCAGTGCAAGCTGTGCATCTTCTTCATCTTTTTGAACACCATAAGGAAGTCTAACCGCTACAAACATATATTTTATCCCTGTTTCTTCACTCAGCTCATTCATGGCGATCTGGGCTAACTTTCCGGCAAGACTCGAGTCTTGTCCACCACTGATGCCGAGAACATACCCTTTTGCACCCGATTTTTTTACATAGTCCTTTAAAAATCGAATTCTCTTTGTAACCTCTTTTTTCGCATCAATCTTTGGTTCTGCTTTCAACTCTGAAATAATCTGTTTTTGAAGTTCCATTTCTATCGCCACCTTTATCACTATAGTATCTCATTCCACTGTCTATCCACTTTTAATCAAGTTTATAGTCTTTTTCTAATGAAAATAAACATTCCAACGAACGTTTTGCCCATGGGCTATCGTCCTCTTCTAACTTCTTTATGTATTGATCTAAGGCTTGTTTTAGAGATTCCTTGTAAGGGGGAAGTTCACCGTCATAGTTCTTTACAGTATGCACGGGCACCCATGTTTTCTCTTTGTAACTCAGCGCTCTTCTTTCCTGGAAAAATGGGACTTCCACTTGTTTAGGATTATGAAGATCACCTTGCCTAGGGTGTGTTTTTACTGCAAGCACTTCAAACAAAACCATCTGGTTTCGTTCTTCGCCTGCTTTTCCAATATACTGCCCTGTTTTATAGCTCGCGATAACAAGATCCTTGTCGTTCATCCTTTTTTCGTCTCCTTCATCGCCTGGATTTCATTGGACACTACAAAGGCAAGGTCATCGTTACCAAACATCGATAAAACTTGAAGCACAGTATCATGAGGAATGTGCTCTGCTTCGTCGATCGAAACAGTTTGCTCTAGCATATGCATCACATACTCATTCTTACTTTGGTCTGGATAAGCTTTCAGATAGACGGCTTTAGGATCGAGCTTATTATTTACACACCATTGACTATAGATGATGATCATCATACCTTCATCTTTTTGATAATTACTTATCACTTGTTCAGAAATATCGTTAGCTTTATTATTCAACTCAATCACCTCTTTAATCACTTTTTTATGTAGGTTCTTCATCCGTTTTGTTTTCCATATTCGATTTCAAACGTTTCTACTATATACCGTTTACTTTAAAACAGGAAAATAAAAAAAGCCAGTATAAACACTGGCTTTTTTAGCTTAGACCGTCTGCTGTTCTTTTTGTTCCGTCTCATAACGGTTACGTGGATGATCTAAACATTCTTTCGAACAAGAACGCTTATGTTTCACTTCACACTCCGGACAGCAAACATGTTGTTTGTTACATTCTGGGTTTGCGCAGTTCACATATCGATCTTCTGTTTTTCCGCAATAATAACATGTAGCGATCACTACATCTTCCTCTGTACGGTTAACGGGAACTGAGATACGTTCATCAAACACATAAAGTTTACCATCCCACAGCTTCCCTTGCACTTCATCGTCTTTACCATACGTTACGATTCCGCCCTCAAGCTGAGATACATCTTGAAATCCTTCTTGAAGTAGAAAGCCTGAGAACTTTTCACAGCGTATACCGCCTGTACAGTATGTTAAAACTTTTTTATCTTTAAACTGGCTGATATTTTCGCGTACCCATTTCGGAAAGTCTCTAGATGCTTTTACATCTGGTCGGATAGCACCGCGAAAATGGCCGATCTCATATTCATAGTCGTTACGTCCATCGATTACGATAACATCTTCATCTTGTAACGCTTCGTAAAATTCTTTCGGAGATAAACGTTTACCTGACAATTGGTTCGGATCTACATCATCTTCAAAACGCCAAGTTACGAGCTCTTTTTTATGACGAACAAACATCTTTTTAAATGCATGTTCTTCTACCTCATCTATTTTAAAAACAATATCTTCAAATCGCGGATCTGCTTTTAAATGATCCATGTAGATTTGAGTCTGTTCATACGTTCCTGACACGGTTCCATTGATTCCCTCAGGAGCAACGATTATTCTGCCTAGAAGACCTAAATCTTTACAAAACTTTAGATGCTCGTCTTTGTAGCTCTCTGGATCATCGATTGGAACATACTTGTAATACAAGAGTACTCTCATTTTTTCTGACACAATTAATCACCAACCTGCAACGTTAGTTTATTTTTGTGACGCCAAATAAAAAACCACCGGTCCCAATAGCCTTCCCCGTGGTGAGTACCGGTCTAACCGATATTCGAGATATTCAATTGGAAGTGGCGCGCCCACCAGGATTCGAACCCAGAATACGAGAGCCGAAATCTCGTGTGATATCCATTTCACTATAGGCGCTAATTACGTCACGATTAATATCATAAGCTTTTTTAGAGAATAATACAAGTGTTATTTACATGAATTCCACAAGCGATCCTTAATTTACCAAATGGAGTGAATCCAGCTTTTCTTCAACACTCTCATAGATCGTGATGACTGGTTCTTCTGGATGCCATTTGAATACACCTTTTTCTCCATTTAGTATAGCTGGAAAATGGAGTGTCGATGAGAAGGCATCTTCAAACCAAACACCGTGAGACAAGATATTTGAAATAAACATCTCAGCTTCAAGTTCCATAAATTGAATTCTTTTTTCCCAGGCAGCTTTTTCTTCAGCATTCAACTGAGGCTCGACCTGCTGAAAAGATTCATACCACAAATCAAACTCTCTTTGGAGATTATGTAGAGAATCAAATTCTTTTGAGAGGACCGGAAGCAATTGGTTGGCTTCTTCTAATGTATAGCGTTTCATTACATCGTTCTCCTTCATCTTCTTGTACGTATTATATCAAATGATAAATGCTTTGCACACAAAAATGACAAGAAGAAAACCTTTTGGGTTCCCCAAAAGGTTAAACGGTAAGACATATTTCTTTCTTTGGATTCTTTAAGTCTAAATAAAAATCTCGAACTGTTTCATCCTCAAGAAGTTCTGGAAAATCTCTTCTATATTCTGAACTGATTAAGATTTGCTCCACTAGATCAACTGAGCCTCTTCTTAATAAGAGTCTTAACGTCAACCATCTATCACGTTTAGATTTCAGATGAAACTTCGTTATAAACAACATGATTCTATCATCACTTGAGAACGTTTTTTCCTTTTCTTTTCGTAAATTAATTTGAGATACCGTTTTCATAGAGAACACCCTCCCTTTAATTTGCGAGCTCTTAATACCATTATTATTCAGTTTTTTCTGAAATATACTTGTCCATTCTAGAAATCTATTTTTTTGTGGACGGGTATTAATAGAAAAGCCAGCATTTGCCTCATCAATCTTAATTTGATTAAATATGTTTATAAGCAATTAACTAGGAGCTGTGTTTAATGAAAAAACATCAAAATGAAATCGTACTCGGCAATTTCCATTCTATTCTGACTGAATCTGAAACATGGCGGATCGGAGGTTTCCCTCTTCCAGATGGATCCTTCCATGAGTTTAGAGAGCCTGAAGCAGTTGTGATCGTTCGTAATGACGAGCTGTATGTTAGAGTTAATCCTTTCACTAAATCCCACCCTTCTGTTCAGTTCTTAGATAATGCAAAACACATGTATTATTCAAATGAACCGATCAAGGTACCACAAGACGGAACAATTTCTTTTCAATGGAGAATGCGTTCACGTCCGATCGGAACGAATGCGAATGATCTGTATGATGGATTTGTTTCAGTAAACTTATTAGACTTCACTACTGGAGCAGCACTTGATTTCTTTGCAGGTAACGATAAGTATGCAAGTGTCTATGCGGTACTCCCATTTCCAGGTGTCTCAGTACCTGAAACAGATAAAACAAGATATTTTTGTATCTTTAAAGAGGAGCAAGAATTCAATCAAAGAGAATGGAACGAATTCGAGATCACCTATAACCAATCAGCTGATGAAGTGACTTTTTCAGTGAACGGAAACATCGTTCGAACAGAAAAAGATGTGCCCATCAAGTTTAATGAGTTTACAGTAGCGTTAGGACTTATGACAGAGAAAGACTTATCACCTGAAGGAAGCACCTCGCTTCATGGTCAGGGTATAATCGGTGAATGGTCTCCAATGAAAGTATTCTTAAATGAATAGTACAGGAATCGGCTTAAAACCTTAAAGGTCTGCATGATGCGGGCCTTTTTTTACTTATTCTATGAATACTTCGAAAATTCCTTTTTTTGTGACAGTTTTATATAATAAGTATTGAGTAAATAAGAGAGGAAGCGGCAAAATGTCACAAAATATTGTGTTGGATTTAAACGAGATCACATTAGAAAAAATACAGCATCATTTTGAGAACGGTGATCTGACATCACTAGAACTCGTAATGTTTTATCTAGATCGGATCTCTAGATATGATAAGCAAGGACCTATGATCAACTCTGTGTTAGAAATAAACCCCCATGCCTTATTCATTGCAAGAAACATGGATGTTGAAAGACAGAACGGAAAAAATCGAGGACCTTTACACGGTGTTCCCATCATACTTAAAGATAATATCGACACTGCCGATCAGATGCACACGAGTGCTGGATCTTTGGCTTTAGAAAACCATTATGCCAAAAGTGATGCTTTTCTCGTTAAAAAGTTGAGAGATGCAGGTGCAGTCATCATCGGAAAAGCAAATATGACGGAATGGGCGAACTTCATGGCATATGAAATGCCAAACGGTTTTAGTTCTAGAGGAGGTCAGGTGTTGAATCCATACGGACCTGGAGTATTAGATGTGAGTGGATCTAGTTCAGGTTCTGCCGCAGCTGTAGCAAGTAATTTTGCTGCTCTTAGCATAGGAACTGAGACTTCAGGTTCTATTCTTTGTCCCGCTGGAAACAATAATATCGTCGGAATCAAACCTACTGTTGGCTTAGTCTCTCGATCTGGCATCATTCCCATTTCAGTTAGTCAAGACACCGCAGGTCCTATGGCTCGAAACGTCAAAGATGCTGCGATCCTCCTTGAAGCTATACAGGGAAAAGATCCGCTAGATCCTGCAACATTATCCACTCCAAATCATTCAAGCTATATAGAAGGTTTAGAACAAGCCTCACTAAAGGGGAAACGATTTGGTGTAGCGTATGAGTTTTGCACAAAGCATTTAAATCCAACGCAGAGGTCCGTTTTCGATGAAGCTTTAAAGCTCATAGAGGATGAAGGTGGAGAGATCATTTATTTAGAACAGATCTCACCTTTTGAGAAGATTGAATCTGATTATAAGGTTCTCTTACACGAATTCAAATCTGGTCTCAACCATTATTTACGTACTGTTTCATCAAATACCAAGATCTCCTCATTACAGGATGTTATCGACTTTAATGAACAGAATAAAGAAAAGTGTTTAAAGCACAATCAAGAGCTGTTGCTAGAAAGTAATATGACTGACGGAAATTTAACGAGTCCACAATATCTTAATGCGAGATCGAATGATCTTGAGATGACACAGAAAAAAGGAATAGATCTTGCTATTGAAAAACATAACTTGTCTGCTCTAATCAGTCCAAACGATGTCTGGTACGGTATTCCTGCAAAAGCAGGATATCCTTCCATTTCAGTTCCTTCTGGGTTTGATGATGACGGGATGCCACTAAGTGTTATTTTTACTGGAGAAGCATACTCCGAAAAAAAATTAATTCATATTGCTTATGTCTTTGAACAGATTTCTAACAAGAGAGTTCCTGCAGAATTTTAAGAGACACTCATGATAGAACGCCTAAAAAAATCAAGGATGAGCCTCCATGTAGAGGCTCATCCTTCTATTTGTAGTTCCTTGTATGTTCATTTAATGAAATACATTCTATTATCCTATTACTCGTCTTAAGGCAGAGATTGCATGATCGATATCTTCTTCACTAACATCATAATGCGTTGTTAATCGGATCTGACCTTCACCGAACGATACGGCAAGAACTCCCTCTTGCTTTAGTCTTTCTAAAAACTCTTCATTCCTTTGATTTGTGTTTTCAATATTCATGATTACAATATTTGTATCGGGGCTATTGACTACTTCTAAACCATCCATATCTTCGATGGCATCTGCTAACCTTCGTGCTTTATGATGATCTTCAGCTAATCGGTCGACCATTTTTGTTAATGAGATGATACCACTAGCCGCTAAGAATCCTGCTTGTCTCATTCCTCCACCCAGACGTTTTCTCCACTTACGAGCTTTTCGGATAAATTCCCGGTCGCCTGCAAGAATAGAACCCACAGGTGAGCCTAAGCCTTTTGATAAACAAAATTGTACCGAATCACAATATTGGGTAAAGTCCTTCACATTCTTGTTCGTCGCTACAGCTGCATTAAAAAGCCTCGCACCATCGATATGTACAGGGATTCCTGCCTCATTTGCCACTTCGTAAATCTTTTTCATGTTGTTTAATGAAACGACTGATCCTCCTGAACGGTTATGTGTATTTTCAAGACAGATTAACGTCGTATCCGGAAAATGAATATCTTCAGTACGAATCGCTTGTTTGACTAAAAGAGGATCCATCTCTCCTCGTACGCCCTCAATGACTCTTGGCTGAACACCCGCTAATGCAGAGATAGCAGCTCCTTCATAAAAGAAGATATGAGACTCTGATTCAACGATGATCTCATCACCAGGTGAACATTGAGCCAGCACCGCCAACTGATTTCCTTGTGTTCCACTCGTTACAAACAGAGCTGCCTCTTTACCTGTTATCTCAGCAGCTAACTTTTCAAGTTTGTTTATTGATGGATCTTCTCCATATACATCATCACCAACAGTTGCTGTGTAAATAGCGTCTCTCATTTCTTTTGTAGGTTGTGTTAGCGTATCACTTCTAAGATCGATCATGTTCCACCTCATCCGATTTATTCGATTTCAATCACACCATATAAAAAACTGGCGTTTCGTTTTATGACGGAAAATCCTAAGTCATTAAACTTCGTACTCGTTTTATTATCTTTCATCACAACTCGTTTTGAAGCTACTCTTTTTGCTTCATGAATGGCCGCTTCAGTAAGTTCATTATAATCAGCACTGCTCTTTAATCCTTGAATACCAGGTGATGAGATCGTTGATTCGAACATCGGATCAAAATAGACCACATCAAAACTGTTATCGTGCTGGTTTTTTAGAAAGTTATAATGATTTTCATGAACCACTTCAATTCTTCTCATCGCTTCATTCATCTTTTGAGAATTAGAATCCCACACTTGAAGACCGCTCTTCACAACAAATGAAATCGCTCTGCTGCTCTCTACTCCGACTACAGCTCCTGATCTTCCTGCTACTAAACTCGCAACGATCGCATCAGAGGCTAAGCCTAGCGTACAGTCTAAGATCCTCATCCCCTCTTTAAGCTGAGTCGCTTCTATAAAAGCATCTTTTTCTCCTCGAAGGATCTGTTTTACACGAAACATAGAAGAATTGGGATGAAAAAAGAACGGTGTGCCTCCGTCTTTAGGATGATACGAGATTTTGTCCACTCCGATCATAAGAACATTGTCATTATATGTACTAATCATAGAAGAAATAGAATGACTCTCTCTATCCACAAAAGTACCGTCAATCGAGACGGCTACTACTTTTGCTTTGTTTCTTAATCGTGTTGCATTCTTACCAGCTGTCGTAATGATCATTTTTTTCACCTATCTGTTTTATTATGAACCATTATTGCAATCGGCCTCTTATAAACCTGCTGCTAGGTTTACGTATCATTTGCATATCTCATTGAACAAACCTAAAATATGGGAAGATAGAAGTATGAGGAGGCTCCAATAATGAAAAGTGGTCTATCGTTTCAAGCCTTAGGAAAATTTACATACCGTTTCCGTAAGCTCATTATAACATTTTGGGTTCTAACTACCATTCTCTTAGGCTTTTTTGCTGTTAAACTCCCTTCGATTTTAAGCGGCAGCGGGTTTGAAATGGATGGATCTTTCGCAAAAGTAGAAAACATTCTTCAAGATAAGTTTGATCAGCCGAAATCCTCTGTGATGCTCGTCTTTGATTCTAAAGAGTATTCTCCACAAGACGCTGAATATAAGTCATTTGTTATAGAAACGATAAAAAAGATGGAAGGAGTCGACGATGTAGTTGACATCCAAAGTCCTTTTGACGTTCCTGAAAAAACTATAAAAGAGAACGTTTCTTTTGCATCTGTTCAGTTCGATAAAAGTTTTGGAGACCTAAAAAAGTCTATTGATCAAATAAGAGATCGTATGCCAGAAGACAATGACATTTCTGTTTCATTAACAGGTGGACCCGTGATTGCTGAAGATATGAACACTGCTAGTCAACACGATCTAGCTAGAGCAGAGGCGATCGGGATACCTGCTGCATTAATCATCCTTCTGTTCGCGTTCGGCGGTTTGATCGCAGCAGGCTTACCCATCATTGTCGGTTTAATCTCAGTCGCAAGTTCGCTTGGTCTTCTCTATTTTTACGGTCAAACAACGAATGTGAGTATCTTTTTACTCAATGTTGTTCCTATGATCGGACTTGCATTAGGAATAGATTTCGCTCTTCTCCTCGTCAACCGCTTTCGTGAAGAGCTTCATCGTGGTGTTGAAAAAGCTACGATCATTTCTGTACAAACAGCTGGTCGTTCGATCGCCTTCTCAGGTTTATGTGTCTTCTTAGGACTATCTGGAATGCTGTTGATCGATATTGATATATTTAAGACCGTTGCCATCGGGGGCATGGTCGTTGTAGTCCTCTCGGTTCTGAATGCGATAACGTTCTTACCGGCCCTGTTAGCTGTTCTTGGCCAGAGAGTGAACGCATTGAAATTGTTAAAAACAAAAGAGAACACAAAATCAGTTTGGCATAGTTTTGCAGCGTTCGTTATGAAAAGACCTATTATCATGGCTGTGATCGCAGCTCTGGTTTTAGGATTATCAGTTACACCTGTGAAAGATATGAAGCTGTCCATACCAGAGGCCGATGCACTACCACCGGATTATGAATCAAGGTTAGCCTTTGAAAAATTTGAAAAAACGTTCGGTGAAGATGAATTATACCCTGTAACAATAGTTGCACAATCTAAAAATTCTTTTCTAAAAGATGAAGAATCACTTTTAGCACTGGAAAAACTTGCAAAAGATCTTCAAAACGAAAAAGAAGTAAATAAAACAGAATCTATTTTCACCTACACGAATCAATTAAACGCTTCAGAACTCTTTCAAGCTCTACAGACCGACCAGGGTAAACAACAGTTCTCTCCTGTTCTAAAACCTTTTATCAATGACGATACTGCTGTAATAAAAGCATATTTATCAGTAGATGTGACAGGTGATAAAGCGAAACAGTTCGTCAAAAAATGGGAAAAAGAACATGAAGGATTGTCCATCACGATCGGTGGAGTTACGAAGTTTAATCAAGAGATTTTTGATGAGATCATCGAAAAGGCTCCTTATGGCTTAGCTATCGTACTTATCACAACGCTCTTCATTCTCATGATCGCATTCCGTTCTGTATTTATTCCGGTAAAAGCGATCTTTATGAACATGCTGAGCTTGTCTGCTACTTTTGGAATACTCGTTTGGATTTTCCAGAGCGGTGTCATCATGGAACCTGTTGATATCGGATTGATGATTCCCGTCTTTACTTTTGGAATCGTTTTTGGACTTAGTATGGATTACGAAGTGTTTTTGATCTCTAGGATTCAAGAGATATACGAAGAGACTGGTGATAATGATCGTGCCACCCTACTTGGATTAACTTCCACGTCTAAGATCATTACATCAGCTGCAGCGATCATGATCGTAATCACTGGCTCGTTTGCTTTTACAAACGTTATGCCTGTCAAACAGATCGGTATCGCTATTGCTCTTGCCATTTTTATAGATGCAACAATCGTTAGGATGATATTCGTACCGTCTCTCATGAAACTTCTTGGAGATTGGAACTGGTGGATGCCATTCATAAAGAGAAAAGAGAAAAAGCAAAGCGGCACCCTTTCTTAAAGGGATGCCGTTTTTTAAAGTAATTGTGGGAAAACGAAACATAATATCCTATAATAAAAATAGCTAGTCTCATATTTAAGGGGTGTTCATATGTTAGAAATTATCATTATTCTTTTACTTTCTTATTTACTTGGCTCCATCCCCTTTGCACTCTTAGTTGGAAAAATAGGATATGGCATTGATATCAGAGAACATGGAAGCGGTAACTTAGGAGGTACGAACACATTCAGGACTCTTGGTAAAAAAGCCGGTTTTATTGTATCGGCAGCAGATGTGTTAAAAGGAACACTAGCTGCAAGCTTACCTATAATACTCGATGTTGATATTCACCCTCTCCTTGCAGGGGTTCCTGCTGTAATCGGTCATTGTTATCCGGTGTTCGCAAAATTTAAAGGCGGCAAAGCTGTTGCTACTTCTGGCGGCGTTCTACTATTCGCGCAACCACTGTTGTTTGTACTCGTCTTGTTCACTTTCTTTTTGACATTATACATAAGTAAATACGTGTCTCTGTCATCCATCATGGCTGGTGTAGGCTCGGTCGTACTAAGCTTTTTCATTGCAGGTGATTGGCTTACAACGTATATCCTGATCGGCTTTACATTGTTCTTAATCTATAGACATAGACAGAATATTGTAAGAATCGCTAAGAAAACAGAGCCTAAAGTGAAATGGATCTAAGAATCGTTCTTTTTTTAAGAGCGGTTCTTTTTTACGCCTAAATTTCGAACTTTCATTTGTTGGAGACAAAATCAACTTATTGCCCTTTTATCTAGACTTTTTATGATAAAAGTCGAAAAATAGGCTCTTCTCCTAAAAAAGTACAGGCGTTTTCACTAAAAACTCCGCATTTGTCCGTGTCCGTTTAGGTGTTTCGGTCATATGGTGTAATGTGACGTTGACCTAGACTTAAATATTTGGAGGGACTGAAATGGAAAATAAAAAAATGAATATGCCTTATGGTGACAATATGAACATTAACATGAAGCCGGTAGCGAACATGCCGATTCATCATGGTGATTATCATGGTGGAGGTTATGGTGGCTATGGACACGGATGCGGCTTTTTAATCATTGTTGTTCTATTCATCCTGTTGATCATTATCGGTGCTACTGCGTTTCATTGTAAAGAAGAAGAACATCATGACTGTGACGAATCTTCTTCATCTTCGTCTTCATCCTCATCTCATTAAGTCATCATATTTTAAAAAAGAAAGAGAGAAGCAGATCAGCTTCTCTCTTTCTTTTGTTATTACACCTAATCATCCTAGACTAGTAGATTAACAATGCTCATCATATGCCCCAAGAAGATTTTCAAGAATTTCTTCTGGCGCATGATTTTCAATGTTATGACGATGAATAAAGTGAACGACTTTTCCATCCTTTAGTACAGCCATAGACGGAGACGATGGTGGGATCTCACCAAAGAATTCTCTCATCTGAGCTGTCGCTTCTTTATCTTGACCAGCAAAAACAGTCACAAACTGGTCAGGCTTTACAGCATGATTAAGAGAGGCTACTGCGACCGGACGAGCAAGACCAGCAGCACAACCACAAACTGAGTTGATCACAACAAGTGCTGTACCTTCAGATTCTTGCATAAAATAATTTACTTCTTCTGGTGTTTTTAATTCTTCAAACCCTGCACGCGTTAGTTCGTCTCTCATCGGCTGAGCCATCTGTTTCATATATTCTTCATAAGCATTCATGATTTATTCCTCCTGAAAACGATTCATTTACATACAATGTTATTATAACGTAAACAGACTAGCTTTTTAAAATGTTTCTGCTTATCTCATGTATCTTCTTGTTCTCAATAATCTTTACGGAATCAGTTTCGGCGTTGAAAGCGTCTTGTATCATCGCTTTAGCAACTGAGCTCGATTCTACCGGTTCATATTTACTAGGATAGATGAAAGGAATTGCTTTATAAACCTTTTCAGCCAATCTTTCTCCGAACCTGAACTCTTCACGATCACCGATCAATAAAGATGGTCTGACAATCGTCAAAGATGGGAAATTCATTGAGATCAAATGGGACTCCATATTCCCCTTTACACGATTGTAAAAAAAAGTAGACTTAGCATGAGCACCCATAGCTGAAATAACAGAAACATGGGTTATATTTAACTTGTGAGCAAGTTTTCCTAATTTGACTGGAATATGTAGATCCACTTCTTCAAATGCTTTTTTTGATTTTACTTTGTTCATCGTCGTTCCGATACAGATGAACATGACATCCGCTTCTGTATGTTCTAGGCTGTATTCAGATGCAGTAAAATCAAATATCACTTCTTTAATCTTTTCATGCTTCATACCCGATGACTTTCTAACTAGCAAGATAATGTCTTTACACTGTGGATCCGTCAATAATTGCTTTACCACTTCTTTTCCTACTAATCCGCTTGAGCCTGCAACAATAACAGTATTCTTATTCATGTGTTACGGTCCTTTCTGTTACGAGTAAACTTATCTTATCATGAGCTGAGGTGTATATCGATGAACCATACTTATTTTATCACCGGTTACCCAGGATTTATAGCTTCAAAGCTTGTAAGTGCTCTTCAAACAAAGTATCCTTCTTCTACCTTTTATTTATTGATCTTAAAACATGAACGTGAGCTGGCAGAGCGAAAATTGCGATTTCAACCCAAACACATACAACTTGTCGAAGGAGATATTACAAAACACAATTTAGGTCTAGCCTCTCACACGATAAAAGATCTTCATAAACAGGTTACACACTGTGTACATCTTGCAGCTCTTTATGATCTCACTGTTGCTTATGAACCTGCATATCTTTGTAATGTGATCGGTACAAAAAACGTCTTAACGTTTGTTGAAAAGTGTCCGAGCTTAAAGCGTTTTTGTTATTTCAGTACAGCTTATGTTTCTGGAGATGAAAAAGGATTGATCATGGAAAGTGACATTCGTATGCCCAGCCGGTTTCGTAATTATTATGAACAGACAAAACACGAAGCAGAAGTGCAAGTCCGTGATAGAATGAATGAACTTCCAATCACGATCATACGGCCTGGTATTATTGTAGGTGATTCAAAGACAGGAGAAACACTCAAGTTCGACGGCCCTTATTTTATGATGCAATTCATAAAACGGCTTGGTAAGTTCCCCATTCCCTATATCGGAAAAACTTCATCCAAGATTCATCTCGTTCCTGTCGATTTCATCATTGACGCTTCGGTGTATCTCATGCACGAGACGGTCGGGAGATCTAAAACGTATCATTTGCTTAGTCCAGATTCACCTTCCATACAAGTTGCCTATACTTCTTTATGCCAGGAGCTTTTAGGGAAAAAGCCAAGCTGGACGTTGAATAGAAGAATAGCTGAACAGTGTCTATCATTTTCACTTGTTTCGAAATGGCTTGGTGTACCTTTAGAAACTCTTTCTTATTTTTCTCATGATGCGAAATACGATACTTCTCAACTCGTAAAAGATCTAAAAGGATCAGGAATTGAATGTCGGCCGTTCGATGAGTATGTAGGTTCGATGGTACACTACTATAAAAACAATGCTCATGACAAGAACTTAATAAGATATTAAAAAAAGGGTGACAGATCACGTCACCCTTTTTCTTATCTAAGAGATAACACTTAAATAGTATGAATGTATCAGCCACTCTATAATGAGAGCCTCTTCGACAGGCTATCGATCATAAACCCTAAATCATCCAAGCGTTTCAATCTCAACACTCCGAATACCCTCAATCTTTTTCACATCATCATATAGATCTGTGGTGTATCTTTTCTCATAGATGGATGCTGCCATCTCCATTTTTTTGTAGTCATTCTCAAGATCCTTTATTCGAACATTTACGATCTTTACTTTCAGCTCATTGATCTCTTTCATCACATCACTCATGATGGTGTCTGGGTTAACGACCAATTTTAACTTAATATCGATCTGTCTTAATGCTTTTGGACCGATCCATTTCATGATAAGAGGAATCAGTTCAACACTGATAAGAATTAAAAAAGCACCTGCAGCGGCCTCTTTATAGAAACCAGCTCCGGCGGCAATTCCTAGTCCAGATGCTCCCCATATCATAGCTGCGGTTGTTAATCCTGAAATCACATCGTTGCTTCTTCTTAAGATAACACCTGCTCCAAGAAAACCAATCCCACTAACGATCTGAGCTGCTAAACGCATTGGGTCCATGACCGTTTGACCAGACAGAAGTGAAAATTGTCTAGCAGATTCTATGCTGACAATCGTGAGCAAACAACTGCTGATGGAGATAACAAGGCTCGTTTTAAGACCAACGGGTTTATTCTTCAACTCCCTCTCAATTCCGATGATCAATCCGAAGAATGCAGACATTCCAAGTTTCACTAAGACAAGACTCATGATGTTTACACCTCTCTCCTGTTTTTGCCCTTATTTAATAATACGCAAATCATCCCATTAAATCCTTCTAACTTCAAGAACGATTCCCGTTGAATCATAACGTTCCTCCGTATATAATAGAGTTGATTTTATCTGAAAATAAAGATTATTCAGTAAAAAGGAGGCGTGAATACTAGTTTGTATTAATTTAATATGAGGAGGAAAATGCATTGTTACCAAAAAAACAGCAAAACTTTGAACACTCAAGGTACAGCGAAGTCGTGAACACGAATACATTTCAGCAATTAATGGCTGAGAAAAAACGTTTCATCCTGCCAATGACCGTGTTTTTTTTACTGTTTTACTTCAGCCTTCCTATCCTAACCGCTTATACAGATGTATTGAATCAAAATGCGATCGGTGATATCACTTGGGCTTGGATCTTTGCTTTCGCTCAGTTCATCATGACATGGGCGCTGTGTATGATCTATACGAAACGAGCCAAGCGCTTTGATGAACTCGCTGAAAAAGTGATAGCTGATATGGACAAGGAGGCTTCCTCATGAATGGTACAGCATTTTCTTTGTTTTTAGGAATCGTTGCTCTTACTTTAGTCATTACCTATTTTGCTTCTAAGAAAACAAAAACAACGAGTGATTTCTACACAGCTGATGGCGGATTGACCGGAATGCAGAATGGACTTGCCATTGCCGGAGACTATATGTCAGCTGCTTCTTTCCTTGGAATTGCAGGCACGATCGCACTATCTGGGTTTGATGGCTTTTTTTATAGCATCGGCTTTCTAGTAGCCTATCTAGTTGTTCTGTTCTTAGTAGCTGAGCCTCTTCGAAATCTTGGTAAATATACGATGGCTGATATGATTGCTGCGAGGTTTAATGATAAAAAGGTTCGCGGTGTTGCAGCACTTAATACGATGGCGATCTCTACCTTTTATATGGTCGCCCAATTAGTAGGTGCTGGTGCTCTTATCAAACTATTACTAGGGATTGAGTACATATATTCTGTACTTATCGTAGGCGTATTGATGACGGTCTATGTGGTGTTCGGTGGTATGACTGCCACATCATGGGTACAAATCGTAAAAGCAATCCTTTTGATGCTAGGAACGTTTATCATTTCTGTCATGGTGTTTGCTAAATTTGGTTTTAGCTTTACAGAGATGTTCAACCAAGTTAAGAGTGCTACACCACTGGGCGAGTCTTTTTTGAACCCAGGTAATAAGTTTAAAGATCCGCTTGATACGATCTCCTTAAACTTAGCACTTGTCTTAGGAACTGCCGGTCTTCCTCATATACTTATCCGGTTCTTTACGGTAAAAGATGCTCCTACTGCCAGAAAATCCGTTGTGTATGCAACTTGGCTGATCGGAGCGTTCTACATCATGACGATCTTTTTAGGATTTGGTGCTGCAGCTTTTGTTGGACAAGATCAGATCGTAGCTGCAAATGCCGCTGGAAATATGGCAGCTCCACTTTTAGCAGAAGTACTTGGAGGAGAGTTTCTGTTTGCCTTTGTTTCTGCCGTTGCGTTCGCTACCATTTTAGCCGTCGTAGCTGGATTGGTACTATCAGCCGCTTCAGCATTTGCTCATGACTTTTATACACACATCATTAGGAAAGGTCATGCATCAGAAAAAGAACAGATGAAAGCCGCTAAATGGGCTTCAGTAGGGGTAGCTATCATCTCCATCATACTTGCTTTATTCGCACAAAAATTAAATGTGGCTTTCTTAGTCTCTCTTGCCTTTGCTGTTGCAGCTAGTGCGAACCTTCCTATCATTCTTTTAACGATTTTTTGGAAGCGTTTTAATACGGCAGGCGCAGTAACTGGGATGTTAGTCGGACTCATCAGTTCACTTGTTTTAGTAATGATCTCACCTAGTGTATGGTCTCCTGTAGAAGGAGCGGCAATCCTTACAGGAGAAGCCATCTTTCCTCTTGCAAATCCAGGAATTGTTTCCATACCACTTGGGTTCTTAGGAGCTATCATCGGAACGATGCTTTCCAAACCATCAGACGTTGATAAGTTTAATGAAATTTTAGTAAAAGCCAATACGGGGTCTGGCCTTCGAAAAGGTGCTTGATGATAAAAGGCTGTTTTTGTATTCATTGTTGCTATTGAAAGTATTGATGCTCCCTTTCCGTGGGGCAGGCGGTGAGCCACATTCGTACGTTTCCGTATAAGTGTCTCACCTGTCTAGTTGCAATGGCTAGCCCCTCGAGGTCAAAAGTTAAACGTTCAAGAAGGCAAATTGCGCCTTCATTGCCTCAACTTTTGGTCGGGGCTGAACGAGCCATTCCCACTCTTCCGACTGACAGCCTGGCCTTGCCTAAAGTCTCGCATCCTCCACTTCAATCAAAAGTCAAAGAAGCGAAAAAAAAGACTTAAAGGCAACAATCTTTTACAAAGAGCTATAAAAAAACCGGCTATTAATCAGCCGGTTTTTTGATGGGTTCAGTTTGTTTTGGAACGAAGGGATAAAATAAGATACCCGATGCAAGTAAGGCGATTCCGAATAAGAAGGTCTTGAGATCTGCCGTTCCTGCATAGATGACCCAGAACGAATAGATGGCAGCAACTGCAGCAATAATACCATCCATCGTTCGACCTCTCCCCGATTTCTCATACGTCTCACCTCTCATTACGAGCTTCAACTGATATAGAGAAGCGAATAAATATGGAACGAGAAAAGCGAGTGTCGCAATAAAGATCATAAAATCAAAAGCAGACGCCATCGACTGAGAAATAACAGAAAACAAGAATAGCTGAGTACAAAGGTTTGTGATCCAAAGAGAGAAAACGGGTGCACCTTTTTTATTTTCTTTTAAAAAGTTCGTGATAAACATCCGCTGCTGTGCTGCCTGAAACGGCACTTCAGCGGAAAGCAAAACCCAACCAACAGTCGCTCCCAATAAAGAGACCACTCCTAAGACGGCCATGATCATACTGCCGGATGGTCCAATTGCTGCCATTAATGAATCAACAAGTGGTTTTTGAGAGTTGATCAATTCTTCTTGCTTAAGAGTTCCCATGACTAACAACGTGATACTTAAATACAAAAGAAGTGCAATGATCAGACCAAGGATCGTCGCCTTTTTTACATCTCTTTTCTTTTTGGCACGAGTCGCGAATACAACTGCAGATTCAACTCCGACAAAAGCCCAAAGGGTCGCGATCGCCGCATTATTTATCTGAGATAGGAAACCGGAAGTAACACCGCCTTCACTCTCGATGGGTGCATAGAAAGGAATAAGATTACTGCTTTGGAACGCGAATAAACAAGCTATTATAAATAATAAGAATCCTAAAACTTTGGCTAGAGTTGCAATAAAGTTTACCTTTCCTGCTCCCTCGATACCGTTCAGAATCAAGATGTGTACGCTCCACAAAAGAACGGAACAGATAATAAACGTGATGACTCCACCTATTCTTACAGATGTCCCCATCACGGTGAATAAAATGGCTTTGTTCGTCATAACAGGGAAAAAAGTTGAAAGATAACTGGCAAACGTAGTGATGATCGCAACGTTACCTGACCAGTTAGCTACCCAATATCCCCAGCTTACAAGGTATCCTGCTAATAGTGAGGATCGTGAATTCTCTTTAAACAAAGCCTTCGCGTAGTTTTGAGGACCTCCATTTAATTCAGGTTTTCTTAAACTCAGGTTTCCAAAAACAAGAGCTGTCATCAATACACCAAAACCTGTGATCAGCCAGGCTGTTAATACACCAGATGGACTAGCTACTTCTGCTAATGATCGTGGCAACATGAAAATACCCGATCCTACCATATTTCCTACAACAAGCGCGGTTAAGACCCAAAAGCCTAGATTTCTTTTCAAAGTGATTCCACCTTTCTCTTCGTATTTTACCCAATGAAGTACATTGCAAATCCTGAAGTAACATTGGCTAAGATGTCTAGACGAAAGAAAAGAATCGAAAATATAAAAATAGAGCAGTAAAAAAAACAATAATTATAGGAAGTATCCCTTTAAAAAGAAAAAAGAGCCTGATTAATCAGACCCAGTTCCTTAAATTTGAAGATACGTTTTTCCATCTTCTTGAACGATTTTCTCTTCTTTCATAAGCTTACCTAGAGCTCGTTTAAATGAAGCTTTGCTCATCTGAAAAGTCTCTTTGATCTCTTCTGGAGATGATTTGTCTGTAAGTGGCATCTGTCCTTTGTTTTCCCTTAAATATTGATAGATTCGTTCAGAATCCTCACTGTAAGCAATCTCTTTTCTTGCTCTCATCGATAAGTTCATTCTTCCATCTTCTCGAACGAATGCTACACGAGCTCCAAGCTTCTGCCCAAGGCGCGGTTTCACCTTCAATTCGTCGTTATGAATGAATCCGATATGCCCTGACTCAGTAAACAGAAGCACGCCTGCTTCATTGATCTTGTAAACATATCCGGACGTTTGTTGGTTAAACATTTCTTCTGTTGCACTTTCCGCTTGTTCTACCATCTCTTCTTCTGTAGCTAAGTCAGCAAAGATTCGGCCTTTTTTATCCAGCTTCATACCTGAATATACACGGTCGCCAAGATGCGGCCATTCATCCCATGATTCAGGAAGGTCGTCTTTTGATAAGAGGATATCTTTTTTAATACCGATATGAAGAAATACTCCTAACTTACGATTTACACCTGCAACTTCTAACCAAGCTAATGAATCGAGACGAACTTTTGGTATCGTTTCGGTAGCTGCGAGTCTTCCTTCGTGATCTTGATATAAAAAGACTTCTACCATGTTTCCTTCTTCATGCTTACTTTTTGCTTCAGCCCGATGTAAAAGGACTTCTTTCCCATCTTCAAGATCTAATACATAGCCAAGATCCGAAACTCGTACAACTTTAAGTGTATACACTAAACCCGGTTTTTTTGTTTCCATATTTTCATTCCTTTTTTTTAATAGATAGATTAAGAAAAAAAGAAAAAACCTACATAGTAGGTTTTCGCCTTCTTGTTCTTAATTATTCATCTTTATTTTCTTTGGATGCTTCCAATTCCATCAGCTTTTTCACCAAAATATGCTGAGGCATATGCATCAACTGTTCGAGTGGAACGTTTAGCGCTTTCGCTAACTTTACCGCAGTATCAGCTGATAATTGTAATGGTTTCATATGCACCCCTCCTACAGAAGTATAGCAGTTTATAAGGATACTTTACACTATTTCTTAAAATAGTCCTACTGCTTTTCCATCTTCTGATACATCCATGTTGTTTGCCGCCGGAACTTTTGGCAGTCCTGGCATCGTCATTACATCTCCTGTGAGGGCAACGATAAACCCGGCACCAATCGACGGTTTTAGTTCTCTGATCGTAATCGTAAAGTTTTCTGGACGACCGAGTTTTTTTGGATCATCTGAGAAGGAATATTGAGTTTTAGCCATACATATCGGCAACTGATCCCACCCGAAATCAGTAAACTGCTTCATTTGTTTTACAGCTTTTGGTGAGAACTGTACTTCTCCTGCTCCGTACACTTTTTTACAGATCGTCTCTATTTTTTCTTGTAAAGAAGCGTTTAGTTCATAAAGAGGTCTATAGTTATTCTCTTCTGATTCGATGGTTTCTAACACTCTATTTGCTAGTGCTTCTCCACCTTGTCCGCCTTTAGCCCAAACATCAGCTTCTTCAGCAGCAACACCTTTAGAATTGCACCAATCTTTTATGAAAGCAACCTCTTCGTCCGTGTCGGTCACAAATTTGTTGATAGCTACCACTACAGGCACACCAAATTCTTTCAACGTATCTAAATGTTTCTCAAGGTTTGGCATTCCTTTTTGAAGAGCTTCTAAGTCCGGGTTCTTCAAATATTCTTTTGCAAGACCACCATGCATCTTAAGTGCTCTTACTGTAGCAACAATTACAACAGCGCTTGGATTGATACCCGCATATCTCGCTTTAATGTCTAAGAACTTCTCGGCTCCTAAATCAGCACCGAATCCAGCTTCGGTTACGACCATCTCACCAAGTTTAGAAGCTAACTTTGTCGCTATCACGCTATTACACCCATGAGCAATATTAGCAAACGGTCCACCATGAACAAGTGCCGGCGTGTTTTCTAATGTTTGTACGATATTCGGACGGATCGCATCTTTCAGTAATAGAGTTAATGCACCATGAGCATTCAGATGTCCAGCGGTTACAGGCTGATTGTCGTAATCAAACGCTACAACCATCTTAGAAAGTCTCATCTTCAAGTCTTCTAGATCATTAGCCAGACAGAAGATCGCCATCACTTCTGATGCTACGGTGATATCGAATCCATCTTCTCGCGGTACACCTTGAACGGGTCCACCTAAGCCGATGACAATCTTTCTTAATGCTCGGTCATTCATATCTAACGCACGCTTCCAAACGATTCGGCGTGGATCTATATTCAATTCATTCCCTTGATGTATATGGTTATCGATCAATGCAGCTAATGCGTTATTAGCGGTCGTAATCGCGTGCAGGTCTCCTGTAAAGTGCAGATTGATATCTTCCATCGGCATCACTTGTGAGTACCCTCCACCTGCTGCACCACCTTTAATACCCATGCTAGGGCCGAGTGATGGTTCACGTAAAGCGATAATCGTTTTCTTTCCAACTCGATTGAGTGCTTGTCCAAGCCCCACGGTCACTGTAGACTTACCCTCTCCTGCTGGTGTTGGACTAATCGCTGTAACTAAGACTACTTTTCCATCTTCAACATTCTGAAGCTTTTGAAACAGATCTAATGAGAGCTTTCCTTTGTATCTTCCATAAGGTTCCCAATCATCTTCTTCAATTCCTAGTTGTCCTACAATTTCTTCGATTCGCAGCATTTTCGCTGATTGGGCAATCTCGATATCACTTTTGAACGTAACCTTTTCTAGCATGTTGATTTAACCCTCCATCATATGTAATTGACTCCACTCTCTATTGTATATGAAACAAGTATGTGATGCGATTAGTTTTTCTATTACAACTTTTAATCCTGTAGTTTACTTGGTAAGAGGTTATCGTATAATAAGAATGGAAAGAAATACTAAGTATTCATTTTAAGGAGGCAGGTAAAATGGCAAAAATTGATGTGCGAGGATTTGGTACATACGAGATCGAGAATGGCAAAAAACTTGTTAATGCACTTGAAGACAATGGAATTGATATCCTTCACCGCTGTGGAGGCAAAGCAAAATGCACAACATGCCGAGTGGAAGTATTGTCAGGAGATCTAGGTCCGATCGGCGAAAAAGAAGCTAATATTATCGCTACGAAGGGTCTATCAGGTAATGTAAGGTTGTCTTGCCAGATCTGTGTGAGTGAGGATGCATCGATCAATCCTGTTCTTACTGTAACATCAGAAGGATTAGACGCAGGACCTCGACCAGCAGAAGAGTGTTAGTCTAGATTCTAAGTAACTAAAAAAGGCCATTATTTTGGCCTTTTTTTAATACAGATCATTCACTTTGAAAGGACAACCTAAACTAAGAATGTTGATTTTGGATGTTTATTTTCTCTTCCTAGGAATGTTGATTGGAGCGCAAGGTTGCCTGCCTGCCACATGAGAAGCTTCTCGTAAGGCATGTGACGAGGAAAGCACTTCGTTAGCTAAACTTGTAGACGCAGGAGCAGAGAGACAACCTTGAAGCGGTCTGTCCAAAAAGTGGAAGTGGCGCGTTCAGCCCCGACAAGCAAAAGGTGAATGGATTTGAAGGCGCACTTTGCCTTCTGAGCCATTTAACTTTTGACCTCGAGGGGCCAGCCTCTGTAACTAGTCAGTTGGAGACTCCTAATGGCACGTGGCAGGAGGCTCACCGTTCGCCCCATGGAAAGCGAGCAACCTGGAGTGGAAATCAACCACTTTCATAGAAAACTTACTCACTTTTTGCCTTCCCATTCTTCAAAAAACTGCTCTAGAAAGTTTTCTAGAAAGGCATGCCGGTCATTCGCTAGTTTTTTTGCATAAGGGGTATTCATCCCATGCTTTAACTTTAACAGCTTTTCATAGAAGTGATTTATAGCTGTACTCTTTTCATTGCGATATTGCTCTTTGGTCATCGTTTCTCGAACAGGAATCTCAGGATCATACATCAACTGTCCCTTCGCTCCAGAATAAGCGAATGTTCTACCGATTCCTATTGCTCCGATCGCGTCTAAGCGGTCTGCGTCCTGAACGACTTTACCTTCAACTGATTCCATCTCTTTTCCGTTACCGCCTTTAAATGACATCGTAGAGATGATTGACAATATGTGCGTGATGTAAGGTTCCTCGACAGAAATAGATTCTAACCAATTTTTTACTTCTTGAAGTCCTTCTTCTTCAGTTCCTGCAATTTTTTCATCTGCTATATCATGAAGAAGTCCCGCCATCACACATACAAAGTGATCTGCACCTTCTTTTTCTGCAATGTTCAGAGACAGATTTTTAACACGATAGATATGATACCAGTCATGTCCACTGCTCTCGTTTCTTAACTTATCTTTTACAAACTTCTCTGTTTGTTCGATCATCTTCTCTTTCATGCTTACCCCACTGTACAAGAATGTTTTCTTTCGTTGTTGGTCTGTAACCGATCTAGTAGTTCATACGCTTTTTGCTTTGAGGTGATATTTTCGTTAACTAAAGACTCTAATACGGCAATAAAGTAACTTCCGTCAAACGATAACTGGTTAATTAATGTAACTTCTAATGCTATTTTCACTTGAGGTTCACTTGCATCTGTATAATGTTTTCCAAAGTCCACAAAATGAAGGTCTCCATCATTAAGACGAAACCCTTTTGAAGCTAATAATGCTATATAGTCACTTAGAACGTTCTCATTCATTTCTACCTCAACCCCAAAATCCAAAGATTCTAGTAAATTGTACCAGTATTATTCAGGAATTATCAATGACTTCTTTCTTCGCTTGTATGATTTTTCCGTTCAATGCTTGCGTTACGAGATGATCTGCATCTTTGTTCTTGTTTCTAGCCACCCATTCATAAACAGGTTCGATCTGTAGTTTCTTCAATAGTGTTTCGATTTTATCTGCCCAGTTCTGGAGGTTCGTTTCATAACAAGGCCATTCCCCTTTTAATTGCTCTATAACAACCTTTGAATCTCCTTGAATTCTAACTTCTTCATATTGAACTCCAAGTTCTTCGAGTTCTTTTACCGCTATCCAAAGTGCAGCATATTCTGATTCGTTATTGGATTCAAGATTGGTCAGACTCGCGTTCTTTTTAATTCGATAGGTTATCCCGTTTTGAGAAAAATGAATAATAATACCTTGTCCACTAGTTCCCGTTTCCGATTTAAAACCTCCATCGAAATAAACAGAGATATCTTTTGGTTCTTCTTTTTTGACTTGCGTTAATTTAGTCAGCTCTTTCTTCGTCCAAGTTACATCTTTTGTATCAATAAAAATCAATTCAGATACTCTTCCGGTTTTCTCCAAATCAGTTGCTGTAAAAAGGGCTTCAGTTAGAGGCATAGGATCTGAAACAAATCGAACTTTAAAGGGGGACTTGGGATGTTTATACATATACTCTATTGAGAAGTTCATAGTAATCTCCTTTTTGTTTTTAATAAAGTCCTTTATAATACAAATATAATCATACAGAGGAGAGAAAGAATTGATAGAGATATACATTGATGGTGCAAGTGCAGGTGATCCCGGACTTTCCGGAGCTGGCGTATATGTAAAAGTCGGAAACGGCACTACACATTCGTATCGTTTTCCAATCGGTACGATGAGTAACCATGAAGCGGAATATAGAGCTCTTATACATGGTTTAGAATTATGTATTGAGCATGATTGGAAAATCGTATCGTTCCGCACAGACTCACAAGCAGTTGAGAGCGCGGTGGATAAAAGATTTGCAAAAGATAAACGTTATACAAAACTTTTAGAAGAAGCTCTACATCTTTCAGAGCAATTGGATCTGTTTTTTATAAAATGGATTCCTTCAAAGCAAAATAAGATCGCAGACGAACTTGCACGACAAGCCATCCAATTAAACAAGAGACCGTCAGATGTTTAAAAAGACTTGGTTTGCCGACTTCAATCTACTCCTCGTAGCCCTGATCTGGGGGTCGACTTTTGTTATCGTCCAGAAAGCAATCGCGTTCTTAGAACCTTATTCATTTAACAGCGTGCGATTTTCCATTGCCGCCATAACATTATTGCTAATTATCTTCTTGTTTAACCGTTCATCTCTCAGTCATTTTTCAAACAGAAACATATGGATCAGCGGCATCATACTTGGCTTTTGGCTATTTTTAGGGTACGGGTTTCAGACCGTTGGATTGTTATATACCACGTCTTCAAAAGCTGGGTTCATAACAGGATTAAGTGTTGTCTTGGTGCCTTTGTTCAGTTATTTATTGTTAAAAAACAAACTGAATTGGCAAGTAGGGATCAGCTCTATAATAGCTGTACTCGGTTTATATTTATTAACCATCCACAACAGCCTCTCCTTGAACACTGGCGATGGTTATGTACTATTATGTGCTATTTCATTTGCTCTTCATATCGTGTTCACAGGAAAGTTTGCTTCATCATATAACGCTATCTGTCTAACTATTATCCAACTTCTGACCGTTGCTCTTTTTAGTTTTATCACTGCAATCATGATGGAAGATTGGCAGAAGATGTTCACGGCCAAGCTGGTACAACAGCCGGAAGTAATCAGTGCTCTCTTGATCACCTCATTCTTTGCAACTGCTCTAGCTTTTTTGGCTCAAACACATTTTCAATCGTTCACAACGCCTGCAAGAGTTGCACTGATCTTCGCGATGGAACCTGTTTTTGCGGCCCTTACTGCTTATATCATGCTCAATGAAAGACTGGGTTCAAAATCATTGTTTGGTTGCGGATTGATTTTACTCGGCATGATTTTATCTGAAATTAGGTTCAATAAAAAGTTTATAAAACGCAAACAAAAAGAGTGGGATCTTACTTAACCCACTCTTATTTGAATCTCTAATTCTTCTAATGCGCTTCGAACACTCTGTTTATCTAAAATATATCGGCATTCCTCTAAGTCTCTGTCGACTACTTCAGGAACATCTGTAAAAATCGTACATAAATCTTTACTAAGAACAGCCATCTCGCGCCCTGCTTCGAGTTTTTTCAAATACCTCTTATATCTAGGATCTAACTTCTCAAAATTTTCATAGATCGACTCAACCGCACCATATTGTTGTATGAGTGGAAGTGCAGCTTTGTCGCCAACTCCCGCTACCCCAGGAATATTATCACTTTTATCGCCTAGTAAAGCTTTAACATCGATCCACTGAGCAGGCGTAATTCCATACTCTTCTTGGAAGTGATTCAGCGTATATTTTAGCTCATCTCTTTTTACTGTAATAAGCTGTGAAGTCTTCTCGCAAAGGAGCTGCAAAAGATCGCGATCGTTGCTGTAGATGATACATTCTCCGTCACGTTCGTTTCGCCAGCGATACGCCAGTGTACCAATGATATCATCCGCTTCATATCTAGGAATCGTAAGCTGCGTGATTCCGATATTATCAAAAAGTTGAACAAGTGTCTCAAATTGCTGGATAAGTGGCTCAGGCAGCTCATTTCTTGTTCCTTTGTAATCAGCAAACTTTTCTCTTCGGAGTGTCTCATCACGTTTAACATCCCAAGCAACAACAATATGAGAAGGCTCATGATCTCGAACGAGCATAAGCAGTTTCTGAATGGTAACGCGTATGGCATTTGTAAACTGCCCTTTTGAGTTTCGAGGAAGATCATGCATTTCTTTTCCATAAGCTGTAGCAAAATAACATCTGCTGAGCAGGTTGAATCCATCGATTAACAGTAATACTTCTTTCTTTTCCATCTTCTTTTTATCCCCCGGTAGAAATATGTTATGAAAAAAGCGCATTTTACATGTGATGTAAAATACGCTTGTTGTCGTTTAAGTAAAATCCGCTCTGCCGTGACTTTATATGCCTTTGGAACCTGATCTCTCAGGTGGGTATCCGCAGCTGCCGTTACAGCCTTCCAAGTCGAATGCTAGGCTTGACTGTCTGACAGATCATATTGGATTCCCGTCATTAGCACATAGGTTAAAGACATGGAAAAGCCACGAACATCGCAGAATTTTATTATACTACCAGTTTCTTTAGAAGTAAAATCATTTTGTTTTTTTGCCGTGATGCATCTTTTCTACTTCCATTTCAGCATATGACGCAAATTCTGTTTGGTTGTCTGCACCGTTTTCTTTCACGTTGTTATTGCGCTGTGCATTAGCGTTGGCTTTTTTCTGTTTACCCATGATGTATCCCTCCTTTTTCTTACTATGGCTAAATGAAATAAAAATATAACTTACATAATTTTTCCTTGACTGGTTAACTTAAGACTAAAAAAGGAGGGTTTCTTAAAAATGGCAAATCCTTATTTATGTCCAAACTGTAAGACGAACCGCACGCGATTTAACGTGATCGAACAAAATCCTGTAGCGGTGAAGCTGGATCCATCCACTGGTGATGTAGTTCAGCAGTATGAAGATGGTGAGTTAGATATGTTCCATCTTCCGTATAAAGGTTCAGAACGATTGATTCAGTGCGGAGCATGTGGCATCGTAGGAGAAGAAGAGATGTATATCAAACGTGCACAAAGTAATCCGAGAGCATAGAAAAAAGACTGCCGTTAAAAATTATCGGCAGTCTTTTTTTCTAATGTTTGTTAGCTGTAGGAAGTTTTAATGGTACTTCTGTTTTTTCTTGTAAGGGATGAATTTTTGCTATTTTTGAAAGAGTAATGGAGAGGTCATCTTTCGGAAGACCGTCATGAAAAAATAAGAAGAACCCTGATTGCTCACTGTCATACGTTTGCATCACATCAAAATTTTGCAGTGTTTCTCCTGACGAATTTTTGATCGTGACAAGGTTGTTCATAAAACGTTCTTCGTTATGGATTCTATTCTCATTATAATTGGGTTGAAAATAAAGATATTCGTCTTGTCCTGCGTTTTCTGCTTTGCTCTCTATAGAAAACCGAATTCCTTTTTCGTTGTTTGAAACATCATTTTCAATTCCTCTGTAAATGACTTTATAATCACTGTCGTTCGCGATAACTTCATTTCTTGTTATATCTTTTTCAGGATTGCTTGCAAATTGCTCAAGATCTTGTTTAGATACTGAAAATGCATACGATTTGTCCGTTCTATGAACGGAGTGTGTAAACGACAATTTTATATGATCTCTATCGTTCATATTAAGAAGGTCATCTAGAGCAGTATACGTTTCCATAAAGTACCCTGAACCTTCATTTTCTGTGATATCTGCATGTAACGTATAATTATCCTGTCCATTTTCAATGGTTCCCAATAGAGAAACAAGATCTTTATCAATATTTGAGTCCAACTTGATTCTTGATCCCATCTGATAGATTTCAAACGCATCCAGGTGGACTTCTTTGTTGTTGTAAAGCTGCAGAGATCGATCAATTTTTTCTGCAGCAAGAACAGGAGGCAGATCAAAAACATTATGAGGCTTGACTTTAAAAGTTAAGTGATCTAACTTCATCTTTGCTTTGTTTGAAGTCAATGTTGGGTTCAGAAGTTTAACCGTCTCACTGCTAAAGACCTCTTTCCAATCTTCATCGGTTTCAATGTTATCATATTGAGCATGCACCATCATGGACCGGTATAATTTATGTTTGTACACAACACCACCGATTGCGCCTTCTCCTTCATACATATCGATAGGAAAATGAAAAGTCTTTCCCTTCTTGGATGTGATCTCAACTTGATTAACCGATAATCGAGGAATATCACTCTCCTGTTTATCCCGTTCTACAAGGTCTACACTGTATAGAATGTACAGCTGTTGTCCGAAGTTATAGGTTCTTTCCACCTGGAACTTTCGCTGATTATTCGCTAATGGTATAGAGATCTGACTGTTTTTTAATAACTTGAAATGATCGGCAAACTTAAGGTCACTAAATTTTGATTTCTCTGTATCCATTAGTTCTTCCCAATCTTCCATCACAACAAAATTTTCATCGTTAACTTTCCACGTTGGCTCTGCGCTTTTTTCATATTGCGTGTAAATGACAAATGCAATTAACAGCAAAAATCCAATGATGATCTTATTTCGCTTGTTGCTCAAAGTAATCTGTCTCCTTTACACTTTCCTGGTTTATCAGTTCATGATCATGATGTTCTTATATTTAATGTCCACTGGATTAGGAAGAGGCTTTAGATAAGAGAGATTGGATACCGTGATCGTCAAGTCACTCTCAGGAATCAAGATCGGTTTCATCTCACCGCTTTCCATCTCTTCTTTGTTATAAAACGTGATATAGTAAGTGGCTTTGTTTTCTTCTTCTGCTCTTTGCAATTCAAAATTATTGATTCTCTTTTTATTCTCACCTGAGATCATGATGATATTGTTTTTGTACACTCTTTCGTAATCGTCAGATACTTCAGCATCACTATAATAATGATCCGGAATCAAACGCAGATGATTTAGTTGTTGATCAATGTCCGTTAATAAGCTCAACTTGATTCTGGGGCTTTCTTCAAACAAAGTGATTCCTTCATAGCGTAGTACCGTACCATTCATTCTTAATATTTCTTGATTCTTTAGAACCGGTTGATTTTTATTTTTCATAAATGTTTGTATATCTTTTTTAGGAATTCTCCATGAGAAAGTTCGAGGATCTTTATGTACAGAAGAAGTGAATGTGAGAGTTTTTTCTTTCTTCTTCTCCATCTTTTCCTGCATATCATAAACGGGAACATAATAGCCATTTTCTTTGGTTCCAAGAATTCCATATGTAGAAGGTAAATCATGTAGTGTGTTATCTTTGCTTGCAAATCCGATTAAACTTTCATCATTTGGGATTTCTACGCTTAATCTCTGTTCATAAAGTAAAGCATCTATTGATTTGATCTTAACTTTTTGGTTATCTCCATATGTAAACGTTTGATCGATCGGTTCACTTTTCAATACTTTTGTATAAGGATCTTCGGAAGGTACAGGTAACGCTATATCCTCAATTGAATCTACCCCATTGTCTTTAGAAGAGATGGTGAGGTCCTGTAGACGAACGATTTTTGCTTTTGATACGATCGACCAATCGTTCTCTGATGAATCGAACATACTCGGCATCAGCATCATGGAACGGTATAAACGGTGCTTATAAACGAACCCTTCGTCTCTAGTTCCATGTTTACTCATTTCTTCACCAGCCTTGAGGACGAGCTCTTTACCATCTTTTGTTTGAAACTGCATGTTTTTTATAGAGAGCCTTGGAATATGATACTCGTCCTTATCTCTTTCTTTAACGTCTACACTGTATAAAAGATACATGCGGCCATTCATGTTCCAAATCTTTTCAATCTTTAACGTTCGATACGATTCTTTTAGCGTCACTGTCTTGTTTACTTCTTTAAGAAAACCGTATTTATCAATCAGCTCTAATTCATCAAACTTGATATATTCTCTTTTCATTCCATCTTTTAATGTGTTCACAACCGAAAATTGTTCTGAATTCACCGTCCAAGTTGGTTCAGCGCTTTTTTCGTACTGTGTATAAACAACAAATCCACCAATTAAGACAGAACCGATCAGCAATTTTTTTATGATTTGCAAGTCGTACAGCCCCTTTAGTATCTATACCATCATATTAGCATAATTTTCCGAATTTTCATTTCGTAAATATCCATTAATTTGAAAAAATAATGCTTATAACTAGAAAGCAACCTCGTCTTAGAGACGAGGTTGCAACAAGGATTTATGACGATACCATTTCACTTACTTTCGCAAGCTGTTTCTCAATCACGTTCAAGCCTTTATGAAGCTGTTCATCAGAGATTACGAGTGGTGAGAGTATCCGGATAACGTTGCTGTAAAGACCAGCTCCCATAATGGCTACGCCATTTTGGTTACAAAGTGCAATGATTTTCTTCGCACGAATAGGGTCTGGTGTTTTCGTCACTTTATCTTTCACGATCTCGAGCGCACACATAGCACCTATACCTCGAACATCACCAACAAATTCGTATTGATCTCTCCATTTTGAAAAGGTATTGGTAATTCTCTCTCCGATCAGATTCGCTCTTGTTAACAAACCTTCTTCTTCAATCATTGAGATGACCTCTAGCGCTGCAACACATCCTAATGGACTTCCTCCATAGGTACCCCCGATCTCACCTGGCGCTGGTGCATCCATGATCTCCGCTCTGCCTGTTACAGCTGATATCGGCAGGCCGGCCGCTATTGATTTCGACAGGGTCATGAGATCTGGAACAACATCAAAATGTTCCATCGCAAACATCTTTCCTGTACGGCCGAATCCAGTCTGTATCTCATCGGCGATTAACAGGATATTGTATTTATCACAAATCTCGCGAAGACCTTTAACGAACGTTTTCGAAGGAATAACGAACCCTCCCTCACCTTGAACAGGTTCAAAAATGATCGCTGCAATTTCCTCAGGTGGAACTTCTCCTAAGAAGAAGTCTTCAAATTTCTTTAAGATCGCTCTATCGGTTTCCTCAACGTTACGATCCTCACGATAATAATAAGGATAGGGCATCTTATATGTTTCTGGTGCAAAAGGTCCAAACTCGAACTTATATGGTTTTACTTTGCTTGTTAAACTCATGGCGAGCAACGTCCTGCCGTGAAATCCACGTTCAAACGAGATGATGGCTTTTCTTCCAGTATATTTCCTTGCGATTTTAACCGCGTTTTCCACAGCTTCTGCACCACTATTTAAAAAGAACGTTTTCTTATGATGATCACCAGGTGTGATCTCGTTCAGCTTCTCTGCCAGCTGAACGTACGGTTCATACATCATCACGTGAAAACATGGGTGAATGTATTTTTCCACCTGGTTTTTAAGTGCTTCTACTATTCTTTGCGGACAATGACCAACGTTTAATGTCCCGATCGCTCCAGCAAAATCAATATATTCGTTACCATCAACATCAACCATCGTACTTCCGCTAGCATGATCCACAAAATTCAAGACTGTATTAAAAGGACCTCTTGGGACGTTTAATTCTTTCCGTTTTAACAATTCTTCTGATTTCTTCATACATTTTCGCCTCCACACCAGTCATAGATCGTTAAAGCTATGATCTCAGCAGCTTCCATGATCTTCGAAACCTCAATATATTCGTTTGGATAATGTGCGACCCCTGTAACTCCTGGCCCGAACACGATCGCCGGAGTGTCGCCGACATGAGATAATAAGCCGCCATCAGTTCCCCATGGAGACGCTTCGATGATAGGTTGACCTCCAACTACCTCTTCAAAATTCTTTGAGAGCATTTTCATGAGAGGATGTTGTGTTTCAATCAATCCTGGCAGCCATTGTGCACCGAACCATTCTACAGAGACCTTATGCTCTTCTAGCCACGGATCTGAAACATTTAATAGATAACTCTCTAGTTCGTTTTTTACTTCTTCCAATGTTTCATTAGGAGCAACGCCTACTCTTCCTTCTATTTCAACCGTATCTGGAACAGACGACGGCCAGTTTCCACCAGATATCTTACCTACGTTGATCGGAACAGGTATCGGTATATCCTTATATAAAGGGTCTGTCACTCTATCATTTCTGATGATTTCCAACTGTTTGATAGCCTCTAATACAACTACCGCTTTTTCGATAGCGCTAACTCCTTCATACCGAGTTCCGCCATGTGCCGCTTTTCCTTTTACGGTGAGCCGGAACCACATTGAACCTTGCTGAGCAGGAAAGATCTTCATATTCGTAGGTTCGGGAATTATAGCTGCATCTGCTTTGTACCCTCTTAGAACTGCGGCGAGCGTTCCTGCACCGCCACTCTCTTCTTCTATGACACTATGAAAGAGCAGATCACCTTTTAACTGAACCCCTGTTTCTTTAAGTGCTTGAATGGCTAGCAAAAGGGAGAGGTTTCCGCCTTTCATATCTGTTGATCCTCTGCCGTAGAGTCTACCATCTATTATTTTTCCACTGTAAGGAGGATCGTTCCATTGATTTATATCACCTTCTGGGACGACATCGACATGACCGTTTAGAACAAGTGAACGCCCGTTTCCTTTTCCCCGCCAGATTCCAACAACATTAGGACTTGTACTGAAATCTGTCCGGCTTGCACAAAAATTAGGATGTTTCGCTAACTCTTCACCATCCGGGTACCACATATCAACCTCGAGTCCCATTTCCTCAAGTTTTCGCGCGATCAACTTTTGTACACCCGTTTCATTTCCAGTCGTGCTTGCTTCTTGAACCGTTTTTTGTAAAAAGTTAATGGCATTTTCTTGTTCCTTCATCAACCAGTTTGAGAGTTTTTCTTTAACTAACATGTGTTACCTCCCTCACTTCTCATTGAAAAACAGAGATCTGTTCGTCAACAACGATCGAAGCACCCGTTGTCTCGATAACATCTTCTACCGTATATGGGCTCATGATTTCACGAAGATAAAGTTTTCCATCTTCACAGTGAAAAACGGCTTTTTCTGTGATAATCATGTCTGCACCTTCCTTGACCGTAAGCGGAAGAGAACAGTTTTCAACAATCTTAGGATTTCCGTACTTATCCGTGTGGTTCATCAAAATAATGACTTTCTTTGCTTTTTGTGCAAGATCGATCGCTCCACCCATTCCAGGAACACGCTTTCCTGGGACGATCCAATTGGCAATGTCTCCTCGTTCACTCACTTCAAGAGCTCCTAAAATCGTTACATCAAGCAATCCCTTTCTAATGATTCCGAATGCCGTAGCGCTGTCAAAGTAAGATGCTCCTGGCTTGATGGAAACTGGATATCCTCCGGCATTTGATAGGTTACCATCTTCAAAACCTGCTTGTGGTGACCCACCCATGCCTAAGATACCGTTTTCCGTATGCAGCATGATATGTAGGTCTTTTTCAATATAATCTGCAACAAGCGTGGGAATACCGATTCCAAGGTTAACGATCATTCCATTAGTTATTTCGAGGGCTGCCCTTCTTGCGATCCTGTGCCTTGTTTCAATTCCCAAACCCATTTCCAGTCCACTCCTTTACTCTGAATGATATAGTCTATAAAGACGCCTGGGGTAACGATTTCTTCCGGATTAAGGGAACCTATGGGAACGATTTCTTCTACTTCTGCGATCGTTATCTGTCCTCCCATAGCTACGAGTGGATTCGTATTTCGAGCGCTCTTATCATAGATGAGATTTCCATACCGATCGGCTTTTTTTGCATAAACGATCGCCACGTCAGCTGTTAGAGCTGGTTCGATCATGTATTCTTTGTTCTTGACCAAGACTTTTTCTTTGTTCGCTTCTACTACCGTTCCTAGACCAACATCTACCAAGATACCGCCAAGCCCCATACCTCCAGCTCTTATTTTTTCAGCAAGTGTGCCCTGCGGAACAAATTCCACTTCTAGAGACCCATCTTGCATCTGTTTACCTGCTTCAGGGTTTGAGCCGATATGAGAAGCTATTAATTTCTTCACCCTTTTTTCCGTGATCAGCTTACCAGGTCCGATCCAAGGGAAACCTGTATCGTTACTTATCAGAAAGATATCATTGATATCTTTTTCTAAGATAAGATTAACAAGGGTCGGAGGAGCACCCACTCCTCCAAAGCCGCCGACCATAAGTGACATACCATTATGAAAATAAGCAGAGGCACTTTCTAGTGTGATCTGTTTATCAACACCTTTGGCCATTCACAACACCTCTTTCAGCTAGTTGCTTCTGTTATATATAAACCTTCTGTTATGAGCTGGGTAGTCAGTTCACCAATGGATTGATCGAGAATATCCATGATATCTGTGATCTGTTCTTTCGTTACGTTTAGCGGCGGAGACAAAAGAATAGAGTCTCCAGAAAATCCAGTAACTCCCCCTACCGCAGGATAAACAAGCAAGCCGTTGTCAAAACAGATAGATAATAATCGATCTGTTACTTTTGAAGTGATCAAAAAAGGTTCTCGTGTGATCGGATTTTTAACAAATTCGATGCCACATAATAGACCCTTGCCTCTTACATCTCCGATTAACGGGTATTTCCATTGAAGGCGCTGCAGGTGATTGATCAGATACTGTCCCATAGCCCCAGCATTTTCCTGAAGTTTATTTCTTTCCATATAATCAATAACAGCTAGGCAAATCGCAGCAGATTGTGGATTTGCGCTAAACGTGTGTCCGCTCATCACTACTTTACTTCCCGCTTCGATCACGTTCATAATTCGGTCTGAGACGATGGTTGCGGCCATCGGTGTATAGCCTGCACTCATGCCTTTTCCTATCGCAATAATGTCAGGCGTTACATTCCAATGTTCCATCGCGAACATTTTCCCCGTACGGCCCATACCAGTCATTACTTCATCAGCGATCAGCAGAATATTATATTTATCACAGATCTCTCTAATCTTTCCGAAGTATTCGTCTGGTGGTACGATCGCTCCTCCAGATGCGCCGATGATCGGTTCCGCGATAAAAGCAGCGATCTGGTCTGGTCCGATGGCTTGTATCGACGATTCTAAGTCATCTGCACATTTCACTCCGCAACCAGGGTAGGACTCTTTTAATGGGCACTGGTAACAATAAGGTGGATGTGCAGCAGGAAAATCTTCAAGCAATGATGTGAACCGTTGTCGTCTTAGTTTGTGACCCGACATGGAAAGTGCGCCAAGAGTTATTCCATGATAACTGGTCCATCGGGATATCACTTTGGTTTTCGTCATGTTTCCTTGTTCTTGAAAATACTGAATAGCAACCTTAAGTGCTGTCTCGGTTGCTTCTGATCCACTATTTACAAAGAACACTGAGTTCAAATCTCCCGGGGCATAATGAGCTATCTTTTCCGCTAATTGTTCTGCTGCTTCACTTGTAAACTGCGAACGGTAAACGAAAGATACATGATTTGCTTGATTCCACATCGCTTCAGCAACTTCATGTACTCCGTGACCGATATTACAAGTGATCGCGCCTGACGAGCCATCAATATATTGCTTTCCATTCTTATCGTATAAATAGATTCCTTTGCCATGACTGATAACAGGGTAGTCGCTTCCTAGAACCGGTTTGATGAGATGTGATTTTCTCATAAAAAAGGCTCCTTCCTCATGAAGGTTAAAAAGGAAATATCTTTATTTGAAAACTATTTTCACTGTCGCACACAGAAAGCAGTTGAGCTCCAATTCATATACTTCCTAACTAAAGAACTTAGCGACCATCAAACAGAGAATAGTTTTATTTTAAAAAAGATATCCCCTTACTCTACTGATGTTACAACTTAAAATAATTCTTCTTCAAAAACCTCGGTATGTTCATTAATTCTGTATAGGAAATCGTTGAATCTATCTTCTTTGTATCTATTAACATGAGTTGATCTTCTATCTCATCTACAATATGATCTTCTTGGTATTCCATACCGCAAGAAGAACAGGATACAGAAGGGATTACAGTTATTTGGACGGCTCTTGAGCCATCAGGCAGTTCCCAATATCCTGTTAATCCTGCCTTCTCTGCTTCTTCACTTTCACACCATAAGCACTTCATGTTATCCTCCTCCCTATGCATTTCTTTGTTCTTCAGGAGTCGCTGAAATTCCTTCGTCTTTTGTCTGCTCAAACTTATATTTTTTCTCTTTCAATTCATCCCGTTTATCCCGCTTATCTTTAAGTGAACTATGCTCAGGATTCGTATCATAATCTTCTCTTCGTTCAAGCCGTTTTAAGCCTTTTGGTACAAGGTTGAAAGCCTCATCGCTCATAAGTGCTGAAACTCCGATCGCAGGCTTGATGTGGTCTGTTCCCATCACTTCATTGAAATAAGCATCTGCTCTTCCAGCTTGATAGTTTTGAGGTTCGGGATAAGAAGTGATCACTCCTTCAAAGTTCCGAAGCACTACCTTTTCTGGTGATTGAGAGATGAGATAGTTTGGCTGAACAGCAATCTTCCCTCCGCCTCCAGGAGCATCTACTACGAATGTCGGCACGGCGTAACCAGAAGTATGACCACGCAAACCTTCTATAATCTCCAAACCTTTAGAAACAGGTGCACGGAAATGACCGATTCCTTCAGACAGATCACATTGGTAGATGTAATATGGTCGTACTCTAATTTTCACCAGGTCATGCATCAGCTTTTTCATAATTGGAACACTATCATTGATTCCTGCAAGAATAACAGATTGATTGCCTACAGGAACTCCGGCATTCGCAAGCATCTCACACGCTTTTTTAGATTCTTCCGTGATCTCAATTGAAGTGTTGAAATGCGTGTTCAACCAAACTGGGTGATATTTCTTTAAAATATTGCAAAGGTTTTCTGTAATTCTTTGCGGGAAAACGACTGGAGCCCGTGTTCCAATCCGAATGATCTCAAGATGAGGTATTTCTCTTAGGTTCTTTAATATATATTCTAAGATGTTGTCATTAATTAATAACCCGTCACCACCTGAGATCAAACAGTCCCTAACTTGTGGATTGTTTCGAATATAGTTAATGGCTGCATCCAATTGTTTCTTTGGTACACCCATACCGATCTGACCAGAAAAACGTCTTCTCGTACAATAACGGCAATACATAGAACACTGATTCGTCACAAGGAAAAGAACACGATCAGGATAGCGGTGCGTAAGCCCTGGAACAGGGGAGTCTTCGTCTTCGTGCAAAGGATCTTCTAAGTCATATTTCGTCTTTAATATCTCCTTGCCAATCGGAACTGATTGCATTCGAATCGGACACCTTGGATCGTCTTGATCCATGAGCCAAGCATAATAAGGTGTAATATTTAACGGGATCGTCATCGTGGAAATTTTAACGCCTTCTTCTTCTTCCGGCGTTAAGTTAATGATGCTCTTAAGATCTTTTAAATTTCTGATGGTGTTAGTCAGCTGCCACAGCCAATCATTCCATTGCTCTTCTGTAACATCTTTCCATAATTCGAATTCACTCCAATGTTTCTTTGGTTTAAATAATCCATTCACTACAGGCATCCTAATGACCTCCTTTATTTCTACACTCTTCATTCTTGCAAGAAGTGTGCCAACTTACAGAAAGTTCAGAATATAACGATTTATCCTATAGTTTATGCATCCTCTTTACAATGTGGGCCGATTAATAAAACAAAAGTGAACTGCCGAAAATTCGGCAGTTCACTTTTGTTTTATTTTATATTGCAGAGTTTGTCTAGGTACTCCCAAAATTTTTGCAGCTTGAAGGATATTGCCAGAAGTATGTTGGAGTGCCATCTCTATGATCTGTTTTTCATAATCTCCTAAAGCTTGTCTTAATGAAGGTATGTTCGATAATTCTTTTCTGACTGTACGTCCATTCTCACCAGGAATAGTTACATGTTTCGGAAGTAAGGAAGACTCGATCAAAGAATCATTTTCTGCAAAATTCATACAGTGCTCGATCGCGTGCTTTAGTTCTCGAACATTGCCAGGCCAAGAATAACGAAGTATGAAAATTTCAGCTTCAGAAGTAAATCCTCGTACCTTTTTTCCAAATTTATGATTAAAATAGTCTACAAAATGTTTCACTAAGTATGCAATATCCCCTTTTCTTTGCCTCAAAGGGGGTAATTCGAAATAAACTACATTTAACCGATAAAAAAGATCTCTTCGCAACTTTCCTTTTTCCATACAAACATCAGGTCGTTCGTTTAAAGCAGAAATGATCCTTACATCAACCCTTCTTGATACTTGACTTCCTATGCGCTCTACAACACCTTCTTGAACGACTCTTAATAGCTTTGCTTGCAATTCAACAGGCATCGAATTCAGTTCATCTAGAAATAAAGTGCCACCATCTGCTAGTTCAAACACTCCCGGCCGATCGATGGCACCAGTAAAACTGCCCTTTGATGTTCCGAATAATATCCCTTCGAGAAGTGGTCCTGGAATCGCGGCGCAGTTTTGAACGACGAACGGATTTGAAGAACGTTTAGAAGAATTGTGTATCGCTTGAACGAACATCTCTTTGCCTGTTCCCGTTTCTCCATATAACATGATCGGCGAGTTTGTTTGAGAGGCTTGGTTACATTGTAATTTTACCTCGTTTAATTCAGGGTCATCTGTGATGATATCGGAGAAGTGGTAAGCTGCAATTGGTTGATCTTTATTTGTTTTTTTCTTAACTTTCATCTTTTTTTGCAGATCGATTAGCTGTTCAGAAAGAACTTTAATCTTTGAAAGATCTTTTGCTACCTCAACAGCACCTATCAGTTCTCCATTTAACCAAAGTGGCAGGGTAGAATTTACCGTGTCGATCTGTTTGCCTTTTCGGTTCATATAGGATTGATGTTCATTAAAGATGGGTTTCCCAGTTTCTATTACTTTAAGTAATGTGCTCGTTTCCTTTGTTAAGGAAGGAAACGCATCAAGTACATGATGATGATGAACCTCGTCTGATGTTAAACCATCTAATGAAGCAGCCACCGAATTATAAAAAATAGTAATTCCATCTGCATCAACTACATGTATACCCTCATCGATCGTCTTTAATATGGCATTTAAAGTTTCTGCTGTTTCTAATGATTTAGATATCAAAAAGATCACCACCAAGAGTGCTTAATTTTTGTCACTATATGCCTAAAATTCGGCACTCATTTCGATAAATCCTTCACCCAAATGTTCATATCTTCGTATTTATCAAAAATTTTACAGTTATTCGCTAGTCTTCCTTTAAATTTGTAGCCTTTCTGATGAAAAACAGCATTCATACCAAAAGAGAGGGCTCTAGCGATTGAATAGGAACAATAAATATTACTTTGAAACAACTCTTTTTCAAGCTGATCAATCAGATGCTTCATAAGACCAAATTTACGGTGCTCTGGGGTTGTCGCGCAGTCTGTGATCTCAGCGTTATGATACTTCCCATTGACGTCTGCAGAAGCAGCACTAACGATTTTTTTATCATGCTCAATCACACAGAATAATGTGCCTGATTGAATCATCTTCCGTACATACTGTGCATCGTTCATCGGTGTAGGATACACTTGGAATACGTTCTTATAGAGCTCTGCAAGTGAATCTGCATCCTCTATTTCAGCCATCCTTAAAGAATAGTTGCTTTGAAGAGGCTGATTTTTTGATCCTGCTCCTATCTTTACAACATCTTTTAAAATACGATCTTCATCTACCCAATACTCACTGTTTCTTCTGTCATTTGTAAGGTATTTACACATAGCGAATGCTGAGGCGCCATTAAAATATCCACTAAACTCTCCTTCATTAATATAACCGAGCTCTTGCCAATAAGAGAGATCATCTCTTTTCGATTTAACAATGATCTTATGAAATCCATTGATTACCGCTTCTTCTTCAAGCCATTCTGATAAAGAGTTGACGTTTCCTCGATAATCGTCTGCTCGTATGCGTTCGCTGTAATAATCAAAACATGTATCTGCGATAAAATGAGTCCTATTGATTCTTTTGTTTTCGTAGTATGTGGTCTGCATGGTTTTTTGCCTCCTATAATGTCCTGTGCATAACTTCCATAATATATGCTTAGAATCCTGCACAAAAAACCACCCTCTGTTTTAGGGTGGTCTCATACAAGGCTGTTAAGTTAAGATTGCTTTCTTATAACATGTTGTTTTAATCTAGTTGATTTCCGTTCACATGCTCGATTTTCATGAAGCGTACGGTGGTGAACCACTTGCCGAAACGCGCCTTTAGTAGCAATTGCAAAACGTGCAGCAATCTTTTAGAACAAACCGGATGTACATTATAAAGCTCTATGTGGAAGTTTCCAATTGAGTTTCAGTGACAACATTCTAAACACAACTAGAGAAACAAAAAGAATCATATATTCCACAGTGCTATTAACTATATTTAAACCAACGACTAAACCGCCTAATAAAGCCCAAACAGCATAGATCTCTTCACGCAATACGACCGGCTTTCGGCCAGCCAGCACGTCACGAATCATACCTCCGCCAATACCTGTTAAGATTGCAGCAACGATAACAGCACTGATGGGGTGATTCATACTTGTGGCAGCGATCGCACCTTGAATCGCGAATGCAGAAAGACCGATGGCATCAAAGAAATGAAGACTCCTCTTAGAAAATTGAATCATGCTCTCGGGCATAAAAAACACGATCCCCATAGATGCCAGTGCTGATTTCAGTAGAAGTCCCTGCTCCCAAATCGTGTCTACGGGAAGGCCGATTAACACATTACGCAATATCCCTCCGCCAAACGCTGTAACGAGTCCTAAAATAAAGACGCCTAAAATATCATAATCTTCTTCCATTGCAACCAATGCACCTGAAATGGCAAATGCGATCGTTCCAATGATGTTCAATAAATCCCAAGTCAAACCCATTCTTCCTCTCACAATCAATATGCTCCGTATTGAATCTTATAAGGTTCTTGGCCGACTGGCAAGCATTATTTACTAAAACTTCTCAATTCGTTTAAGGTGCTGATGGGGACTGAACAGCTGCCTATGTCTCCATGGAAAACTTCGCCGTTACGAAAGCCGTGAAAATCACTTCCTGCTGTTTTGATTAAGGAGTATCTATCTGCTAAACCTTTATAAAAAGCTACTTGCTCCTCTGTGTGATCTGGATGACTATACTCTAGTCCGATCAAACCGTTCTTACTTAACATCGGTATGAGTTCATCTGCTCCGTAAATACCTGGATGAGCTAGTACAGGTACTCCTTTTGCTTGTTTGATCAATTGAATCGCTTCTATTGGAGAGATGCGTTCTGTTGAAGCATAAGCAGCTTTCCCTCTTCCTAGATACTTTTCAAATGCTTCTGGAAGTGATTTCACAATTCCTTTCTCCATCAAAATCTCTGCAATATGCCCTCTTCCTACATTTCCTTTGCCATGTCTTTTCGCTTCTAATTCCGATTCCTTCACCTGAATTCCGAGGTTGTTCAAATTTTGAAGAATCATTTTATTTCTTTTATCTCTAACAGAAGTAAGACTGCTCAATGCATTTAGAAAATTTTCGTCTTTATAATCTACAAAATAACCTAATACATGAATGTCTTGGCCTTGATATAAGGTACTTATCTCGACACCTGGGATTACGGTAAATCCTGGATACTTATTCGCTTCTACCATCGCTTCCCCAATTCCATTCACTGTATCATGATCAGTGATCGCGATCGCTCCAAGACCTTTTTCAACTGCTCTTTTAATATTTTCAACAGGAGAATAGGTCCCGTCAGATGCTGTGGTATGAGTATGTAAATCGCATTGTTTCATTATTTATTTCTCCTAAATAATCAAATTGATTACGGTACATGAAATTTTAATCAGTCGCTTTCTTTTATTATTGGATTTTCAACATAGCTGATCCAATCACTCCAGCTGCCCGCATATAGGGATTTATCAGTGATTCCCGCTTCATCCATAGCCAGTATGTTTACACATGCCGTTACACCAGATCCGCAATACACAATAACTTTTTTACTCCCATTCCAACCATTATATTTCGTTTGTAGATCTTGCTGGTTCTTCCACCAGCCCGGTTTTTGCATATGACTTTCCCAAGGGATGTTTATCGCATTAGGTATATGTCCACCCACATGATCGATAGGCTCGAACTCTCCTGTATATCGTTTGAATTCTCGGGCATCGACGATAAGTGTATCTTCTTTGTTCATTTCACGTAATACGTCTTCTTTGCTCTTCAACATTTCAACTCTCACTTTTGGAGTGAAATGTTCAGGTTTCTCGGTAGGCATTTTACTTGAGATGGCATATCCTTTTTCTTTATAGTGTGTATAGCCGCCCTGCATGACAAAAACATTATCATGTCCTAAGTATTTCAAGATCCACCAAAGTCTTGCAGCCATGCTGCCTGATTGATCATCATAGGCGACAACAATTTTTTCTTGGTCAACACCACAACGGCTAAAAAATTGTGATAGTATGTTTACGGAAGGTAATGGATGACGACCACCATGGGTTGAAACTGTGCTTGAGAGATGTTGCTCAAGATCCGCATAAATAGCAGATTCGATATGGTCGTTCTTATACAGTTCACACCCTTTTTGCGGTTCAGATAATGAGAACCTGCAATCAAAGATCACGATATCAGCACTGTTCACCTTTTGGTTCACCCATTCAGGACTAACGAAATTTGACATATTTGACCTCCTGTTTTATGAAGTAAGTTCGTTATTTTAACTTCATCTAGGGAAAGCTGTAACTATTAGAAAAGATAGAAAGAAGTGACGTACAGATGATACATAGTATTCCTAACGCATCCATCGTATTGTTCGGAGCGACTGGTGACCTTGCTCACAGAAAACTTTTCCCCGCTCTTTATCAATTGTATCAAAAGGGACATATGAAAGAGAACTTTTCTGTTGTTGGTGTTTCAAGAAAAGAATTCTCTCATGAAGAGTTTCAAGCTGAAGTTGCATCTGCTATTCATGAACATGCAAAAGGTGCAGATCGCCAAATCGTAGAAAAGTTTGCTTCCCATTTTTATTACTTAAAGATGGATGTAACGAGTGAAGCAAGCTATCATGAGTTAGAAGAGCTGTTGAACGTACTCGACAGAGATTATCAAACGAATGGAAATCGCCTGTATTATCTTGCGATGGCTCCAAAGTTCTTCGGAACGATCCCTACTTTCTTAAAATCAGAAGGAATCACGAATACAGAAGGTTGGCAACGTATCGTTATCGAAAAACCATTCGGTAATGACTTGCCTTCTGCAACGAAATTGAATGAAGAGATTCAACAAAGTTTCAATGAGAATGATATTTACCGTATCGATCACTATCTTGGAAAAGAGATGGTTCAAAACATCCAAGTGATCCGTTTCGGAAATGCCATCTTTGAATCCATCTGGAACAATAAATATATTGACTCTGTTCAGATCACTTCAAGTGAAACATTAGGTGTTGAAGACCGTGCAGGCTATTATGAAAAATCAGGTGCCCTGCTTGATATGGTACAGAATCATATGCTTCAAATGGTCATGATGGTGGCAATGGAACCGCCTGGTGAATTAAAGCCTGAACACATCCGAGACGAAAAAGTTAAAGTTCTTCGATCATTGCGCTTCTTTTCAGAAGAAGAGGTGAAGAAGAATGTGATCCGCGGTCAATATTCAGAAGGAACGATGAACGGAAATCAAGTTCCTGGTTATCTGAATGAAGAGAACGTAGATCCTGAGTCTCGAACCGAAACATTTGTAGCAGCTAAGCTATTCATTGATAATTTCCGATGGACAGGCGTTCCGTTCTATATTCGTACAGGTAAACGTATGGCTGTAAAATCGACAGAGATCGTTATTCAGTTTAAACAGGGTCCGATGGCGCTCTATCATGCGAACACAGAAAATTATCAGCCTAACTTGTTAAGGATTCATGTTCAACCAGATGAAGGTGTTAGCCTTACACTTAATGCAAAACCAAAAGGTGATACTCCTGATCTCTTGCCGATCGATATGACTTACAACAATAACAGTACAGCAGAAATGAATTCACCTGAAGCATATGAAAAGCTTCTGCACGATTGTCTACTTGGTAACTCTACTTATTTCACGCGATGGGATGAGGTAGCACTCAGCTGGGACTTTATTGACCGCATCACGAAATCGTGGCAAGACGGAACAGGTTCCAACCTCACACACTATCCATCAGGAAGCATGGGGCCTGAAGAAGCTGATGAACTATTAAAAGCTGACGGACATTCTTGGTGGGAACCTACAAAAGTAAGAGAGGAATGTTAATTCATGAAAATATATGATGTCTCTTTACCGATCTTTGAGGGAATGCCAGTCTATAAGAACAAACCTGAAAAACAACCCGAGTTCAAAACAGCACAAAATGCACATGTAACAGAAACACGTATCTCAATGGATGTTCATACAGGAACACATGTTGATGCTCCGCTGCATATGGTTCCTGGCGGTGATACGATCGAAACTCTTCCGATCGAAAAATTGGTTCGAAAAGCTAAAGTTATCGATCTTACAGGTTCTACTGGTTTTATTTCTGCTGAAGACCTTGCTGATAAAGGTATTCAAAAAGATGATTTTGTCTTATTTAAAACAAAAAATTCTTGGGACACCGAGTTCAATTTTGAATTCATATATGTAAACAGTGAAGCAGCTAAAATGTTGGCTGAAATCGGTATAGCAGGTGTTGGAATTGACGCATTAGGGGTAGAGAGAGCACAAGAAAATCATCCTACTCACAAACAGCTATTTCAAAACAACATCATCATTATCGAAGGACTTCAGTTAAAAGAAGTTCCTGAAGGAGAATATTTAATGGTCGCTGCTCCTCTAAAAATAAGAGGTCTTGATGCATCTCCTGCAAGAATCGTACTTATTGAACAATAATAAACAAATAAAAACAAGGGCTTGCATGGATTCACATGCTTCTGCCCTTGTTTTTTTAAAATTGATCCTTATTCTAAAGCAGGTTTTAATTTCTGAGTCGGATTAGGATCTTTCTTTTCTTCATCTCCCCCGCCTTTTTTCTTCTCAGGTTTAATTGCAAAAAATGCAGCGATAGCTCCAATAATACTCACTCCTGCAGAAGTATAAAAAACAATCTCATGTGATTGTTTCATGAGTATCGCATAGATCGGCGGTCCGAGAGCTACACCAACAAATCTCATCGAACTATAGATCGAAGTGATCGTCCCTCTAGCTTCTTTTTCAATTCCTTCTGTAATTAACGCATCTAAACTTGGCAGAGCCGCACCAATTCCTATACCTGCCACAAAAAGTGCACCTAAAAGAAAATAGACGTTTTCTGTAAACGTAATTAAAAAGACAGAGCCGCCCAAAAGCGCCATAGAGATAAACGTACACCACTTCATGATGATTTTATTCTGTTTGATCTTTTTACCTGCAATAAATGAAGAGATCGACAGAGCTAATAACGGAACAGCGATCACCAGCCCTTTCATGACTCCCTTTACTCCATACTTCTCTTCTAATATGGTCGATAAATAAAACAAGATACCAAAAAGAACAAACATGATAATGCCACCGATTATAAAAATGGCGAACAGCCATCTTCCTTCGTTATGGAAAATTTTCTTTACGTTTTGTAAATATTCTTTAAAAGGTTGCTTTTCTTGATCCTTTTTTGGAACTTTAACTAAGAACATGACTAACAAGATAGAAACAATACAAAACACTGGGATGAGCCAGAACGGCAAAAACCAGACGATCGTTGCAAGAAATGCTCCTAGAATAGGACTTAATACTTTACCGACCGTATTGGATGTTTCGATCAACCCTAAACCTGAACTCACTTCTTCTTCATCCTTAAACATGTCCCCTACTAATGGGAGGACTACGGGTGCAGCTCCTGAAGAACCAACACCTTGAAAAAATCTTCCAATAAGTATAAATGTAAATGCATGATCAGATTGCCATGCTGCCCAACCACAGATCAATCCTCCGATTCCGGCTATAAAAAGACTAGGGATGATTACTTTTTTACGCCCAAAACGGTCTGACAGATATCCAGCGATCGGTATTAACAAAATAGCAACGATCGAATACACCGTGATGATCAACGAAACCTGAAAAGAGCTTATATTTAGTTCTTTACCGATCTCAGGCAAAACGGGTATGAGCATAGAATTCCCCAATGTCATCACAAGGGGAATGGATGCCAGTGCAAGTAAGTCCCACTTTTTCTTTGCTTCCATAATTTCCTCCAAAACCGTACTATTACATCTTTAGTATTGTAAAAAGTCATAAAACCATACAAGAAAATCCACCCATTGACTCAAGAAACGAATTAAAGCTACACTAATGGCAACGTTAAAATTGTCAATTGGTGCGATAAGAAGAAAGGAAGTTATTTTTTGTGGAACCATTATTAAACAGCAGAGCTAAAAGCATACAAATTTCAGGCATTCGAAAATTCTTTAATGAAGTGACTCAGTTCCCAAACGCGACCTCTTTAACATTAGGACAACCTGACTTTCCGACCCCTATGCATGTAAAAGAAGCTGCGATAAGAGCGATACATAATAATCAAACGGTATATTCTCATAACGCAGGATACATAGAACTTAGAGAAGCAGCATCTTCTTTCCTACAAGAAAAATATGTTCTTACTTATGATCCCGCGTCTGAAATCATCGTAACGGCCGGGGCAAGTGAAGCCATTGATATCACATTACGAACCATATTGAGCGAAGGCGATGATGTACTTCTTCCTGCTCCCATCTATCCTGGATATGAACCCGTAATTACTCTTTGCGGTGCGAATACTATTTATATTGATACAACACAAACAGGGTTTAAAGTGACACCCGAACTAATCGAGAAGCATATTACAGATAGGACAAAAGCTATCATCATCCCTTCTCCTTCCAACCCAACAGGTGTTGTTTTGGAGGATCATGAATTAGAGGCTCTTGCTCAATACCTCTCTAACAAAGAAATTTTTGTAGTATCTGATGAGATCTATAGTGAATTGAAATACGTGGGTGTACATCGATCGATCGCGAATTATGAAGGAATGCGTGAAAAAACGTTTTTGATCAACGGACTTTCAAAATCACACAGCATGACCGGTTGGAGGATTGGGTTGCTTTTCGGGCCAAGTAATCTTATGCAGCATGTTTTGAAGGTTCATCAGTATAATGTCACTTGTGCTTCGACCATCTCTCAAGCAGCTGCTATCGAGGCATTAACGGTCGGCAAAAATGATGCTTTCGATATGCGAAACGCTTATAAAGAACGGTTAGATTATTGTTACGAACGGCTTCACAAGATGGGATTTACGTTTGAAAAACCGAACGGAGCATTTTATCTCTTTATTTCCATAAAAAAATATGGACTCTCTTCTTATGATTTCGCCCTAAAACTTTTACAAGAACAAGAAGTTGCTGTTGTACCTGGTGATGCATTTACAGTTATCGGAGAAGGATATATCCGCATCTCCTATGCAGCTTCTATGGAACAGTTAAAAAAAGGTATGGATGGCATAGAAAACTTTATAAATTCCCTTACGTAAACTGCCCTCAAACTGGGCAGTTTTTTCGAATAAGTTAACATAAACATATTACGGTTAATTTAAAGTTTCTGAATAAGAACTTAAATTAGAAAAAAACTAAAATTAATTTATTCAAAGGATGCGTTTTTGTGAAGTTAAAAGCTTTATTAAGTCACTTATCTATACAACCTACCATTGAGGATGATCCTGAGATCACAGGCATTACATCCCACTCTAAAAAAGTTCAGCCCGGAAACTTGTTTTTTGCGATTTCAGGTGTTCAAGCTGATGGCCATCAGTACATACAAGAAGCATTTGATAATGGCGCGGCAGCTGTGATCGGTGAATATGATGAGAACATAGGGCCTGGTGTTTATATATACGCTGAAGAAACGAAGCGTTTATTAAGTCTTGCCGCTTCCTACTTTTATGAAGAGCCTTATAAAAAACATAAGATGACAGGCATTACAGGAACGAATGGTAAAACAACAACATCCTTTTTATTACAGCATATCCTCAATGTTCACGGTATGACTGCTGCTCTATTTGGTACGGTATATCATTATATCAATTCTGAAATTGTGAAAAGTTCACATACTACACCAGATCCTGTTACCCTTCAGAAGATGCTTTTGGAAAGCGATGATGATGTAGTTGTGATGGAAGTTAGTTCACATGGGATCGAACAGAATAGGATCGATGGGATAACGTATGATCAAGCGATCTTTTTAAATCTAACTCATGATCATCTGGATTATCACGGAACGATGGAATCATACTTTCTCTGTAAATCTAAATTATTTTCATACTTGAAGAATAAAGGGACGGCCATTATCTGCAGTGAAGGTGAGTATGGCAAGCGGTTAAGGGATGAACTGCGGTCAAAAAACGACTTGCAGATATGGACCTATGGTAAACGAAAGTCTGATGATTTTTATATTGAAGACGTCGGAATTGATTCTTTTAACCTTGTGCATGAAACATTACAGGTGACCGTTTCAATGCCATTACCAGGAGAATATAACGCCCTAAATACGACTGCTGCGATCGCAGCTGCATTAGATTATGGGATACCGATAAAGAACTCTGTTGAATATCTAAAAAGTTTCGAAGGAATCCCCGGTCGTTTTGAAGAGATCACACTTTATAACGGGACAGAAGTTATCGTTGATTATGCGCATACTCCTGATGGAGTTTCTCAAGTGCTTGAAGCCGCGAGTAAAAAAGCGGGAGATCGTCCTCTTTATCATGTTTTTGGATTCAGAGGAAACAGAGATCTATCGAAACGGACTGATATGATTAAGATCTCATTAGAATACAGTACGAAGACGGTCTTGACGGTAGATGACTTAAACGGTATAGATCGTGATCAATTACTTCTTGAAACGGAAGAAGCGGTTCCTAGATCTTCTCACCAGCCTGTGATCATAGAAGATCGGACTGATGCTATATTTTTTGCTCTTAAAGAAGCTCCAGCAAATTCAGTCGTAATCATTACGGGTAAAGGGCCTGAAATATATAAAGAAACATACCATCATCCTTCAACGTCTGATCTTGCTTCTGTTGATCTATACCAGTCTTTAAACAAACCAACTTTAATATAGAATATCGTTAACATATAAGAACAGCACCCTCAAGGAAGAGAGTGCTGTTCTTGTTTGTTAAAGCTTTTTTGTATACTTTGCCGTTTTAGAAGTAGTTGATTTTTATTTCAGATAATCTCTTTTCGATGTACAGGGGAGCTGAGTGTCTCACCTGCTTAGTTAGAGTGGATAGAAGATCTCCAACACTTCGATCAACAGTCAAAGATAGAGCGTTTTAGAAAGATTATTCTTCAAGCTTTCTAATCTGTGTTAATGAGTTGTTTAACTCTTGAATTCTTGCCTCTAGATCACCAGGCTGCTTCAATTCATCAAAATAGTGAACAACTTGATTGATAATGTGTGTTTTAAATGCTTTTTCTGTATTGATCAAAACATCTTCATAATGGTGAGTAAGTTTCTTATCAGCTTCCATCAACCAATTTTCCACTTCACTATCGATCTCATCGACAAGGTGATTCTTCAACTCGTTCGAACCATTTTGTTCAAAGAACTGTTTCGGATTCTTAAAATAAGATAGCCACTTCTTGAGTTTCGAATCATCCTGCATCTCAAAATCTAAAGAAAAGGATGGAGTTCTAAACAGATCACCCGTCTCATTTCTCTCTTGCAAACTCACACCTTCTTGATCTGCTCTAGAGATCAAATGACCTACTTTTTCTTTCATGTCTTTTTGTATCCAACGATCTAAACGCAACGAACATGCCTTAAATTCTTGATGCAAATCATGCGAGATCTTTCCGTAAAGGTCTCCAATGCATTGAGTTAAAGCGTCCTTCGAACTTTGAACCGCGGCCGGATGGATCGTCTCTTTATAAAAATCATGATAACGAATCATTACACGCTGTTTGATATAATACAAAAGTTCTTTTTGTTCTTGAAGAAATTGTTTTTTCGATATTGTAATATAATCATTACTGAATTCAATCAGTGTGTTTTCTCTCTTCTGAAGACGCTCTAAATATTCGTCTTCTTTTTCCATCCTGTGAACGGTTTCTTTAATCATATTCTCCATGACCGTACTTGCGTGTGTAACGGAGGATCTTGCACTCTTGATCATGGCATTTTCCAGCTCATGTTCAATATATTGGGTTAAGCTTGATGAAAATGCTTCAAAGCCGCTTTCTGCACGCTTGCTTGCAATCAGTTCGTATTTACTAGAAACCGGGAATAACCTCGGATTTCTGATTCCGAATGTAAGAAGATTGTTCTTCACATGATGGACAACATCGTCCTTGTCTCCTTCTGTTTCAGCAAGATCTGAAGCATTAATCGCAAAGAACATCTTATCTGATGAGAAGGTATCTTTTATTCTTCCTAACTGGATCAAAAATTCTCGGTCTGCATAAGAAAACGCATGGTTAAAGTAAGTAAGATAAATGATAATATCTGCATGTTTCATATATTCGAACGCGACTTCAGTATGGCGGGAATGAATCGAGTTCGCTCCTGGTGTATCAACAAGTACAAGACCTTTTTCTGTTAACGGACAGCTGTAATAGATCGTAATTTTTTTGATAAAACAGGCTTTTGTTTCATCTGCAGCATATTCGGTGATCTCAGAGATCTCTTTATTTAGTACTTTTCCTAAATGATCGTTCGCCCACGCGTAACCTGCTCTGTATGAAGCAAGTCTCTTATCTGATGAATTCAGTAACTCTTTCAATTCCTGATCAGTAGTTTTCAAGAGGGTGTTGAGCTCTTTTGTGAGTTCTTTTACACTCTTCATCTCGATCATGATCGAACCGTGGTGGTGCTCACGATCTGGATATCGTATCTCATTAATAGCAGCTGTCGTAGGGTTTGGTGAAGATGGAAGGATACTTTCACCAAATAATGCGTTCGCAAATGATGATTTCCCTGCTGAAAACGCTCCAAAGAGAACCATCGTAAACGATCGTTTATCAAGTCTCTCTTGAAGTTCCTCCATCTCCGCAGCTAAGTGTGAGAGCCCTCTAACTGGCTTGAGTATTGATACACCAGTAGATAATTTTTCAGTTTCTTTTATAAGAGAATCTGTACTAGAATGTGTCGTAATGAGAGTATCCTCTTCATATAAATCTTTCGCATTTTCTATCGGTTCTTTATCAAACTTTTCTTTAAACATCTCGATCGATAGAGGCTCGTATTCAGCAAGAAACTTTCTTTCATATTCTTCTATAGATCGATCACTAGATACATCTTTATACAACAACTCATGAAGTTCATGTTTTTGCTCATCCCAGTTTTCTGCGATCTCTTTCTCTTGGTGCAAAGATTCTAGTTCTTTTTCTATCCTGTTGATCTCTTCTTTTAAGTTTGAGAGCACATGAAATGCTTTTGAGTCTAAACAAGTTTTGACAGCATTTATACATCTTGTAGCTTCTTGACGTGCTTTCTTTTTAACATCGTTTGATAAATTGTTGCAATAGTTTAAAAGACCTTGCCCTTGTGAAGATAACCCGGGTGTGACGAATGAATGTAAATTGTCTTTATTTGCTTTAATCGGTTCCCAGTCTGGAAGGGTATGGTCCACTTCTTTTTGAAGAGAGCTTATAAAATTTTGAGCATGCCAATTGATATGTGCATCGATCGACTTTTGTAGGCTTTCTAGTAACGCATCTGTTCGAACAGTTCGTTCTTGTTCTGTTTTCTGTTTAGAGAAGAAGAGCCCAACTTTAAAGTCTTTTTTGGCAGATTCGATAAATGAGCCTGCTTTTTCTCTCGTCTCATAAGGCATTAGTTGTGCTGATTCTAAAATATTTACAAGTTGGTCCTTAACACTTTCTTCTTTTTTAACGATGACTTGTTTTTCTTGTGCTAATTGTTTTGAAAGATCTTCATGTTCTTGAGAAAGAGAAGCTAATCTTTGACTAACAGCATCAATGGTTACTAGACCTTCTTCTGTTCTTTCTACATAGTCAGTCACAAAATGCTGAAGCTGATTATTCACTTGCTCTAAAAGAAGAGCATCCTTGTTTTGCTCGATTCGTTTTATATAGGCCATAAGAGCCGTTAGATCATTATGCGGTAAATTTTGCTTCTTAACACTTGTGAAAAAGATGTGCTCTTTCGGAATCCCTAGAGAAAGAAAAGATTCAAAAACGTTTTCCTTAAAAGATGTAAACTTCAACTCTTCTTCACGATGCTTATCAATCTGGTTAACGATTAAACGTACATCTTTGCCTCTTTGAATCAGTAATGAGATGAATTCCATATTCGTCTCAGAGAGTATATGATTATAATCCATTACATAAAAGATCAGATCTGCTAAATAAACAACGTTCTCTGTTGCTTTCTTATGAAGAGGATCGGTCGAATCAATTCCCGGAGTGTCATAATAAGCGATATTTTCTGTGTTTTCGTCTCCGCCATAATAGATCTCAATCTCCTCAACAAGCTCTGCATCTTTACAGAGTTCTTTTATCTCATTTACGTCATATGGAGAGTGGAACGTAACCACTTTTTTATTTTTAAGCGTAACAACTGCTCTTTCTTCTCCTCTTACCATCTTAACGATATTTGCACTTGTAGGGATCGGAGAGGATGGAAGAATGCCTGTTTCTGAAAGTGCATTGATCAAGCTTGATTTTCCTGCAGAAAAATGCCCGCAAAAAGCTATAGCAAACTCTTCCTTCGCTACTTTAAGGAATAGTTTGCTTAATTGGTCTTCTTCTTTTTTATTGTCCATTTTTTGAAACGATTCATATAATCCGATCAATCTTTGTTTTTCTGTTATCAATAATTCTTTTTCAGTTGACTTCATCGTATCCACCTGTCTTCAATACTGTATCACTATCCACTTTACCATATATATGATAGCGATTTCACCATTGATTATCTATTATCTTGGAATCCGAATGAGTTTATTTTTTAGTTGAGTTAAAAAAATATGCCATAAAATATTCATCTTCAAATTTGCCTTCTATGATCACTTGATCTCTTTGCTTTCCTTCTATAATAAAACCTGCTTTTTCATAAACTCTTACTGCCTTTTCGTTTCCAGAAAAAACAGTAAGCCATATCTTATGTAAATGATTGTCCTCTCCCCATCTTAACGTATGAGCGAGAAGTTCTTTTCCAATACCTAGGCCCTGTGCTTCTGGATGAATCCAAGTTCTAAAAACACCGGTATGTTTCTTCATTTGAAGTTCTCCTCTTAACACTCTAGCGATCCCTACTACTTTTTTGTTCCGTTCGACCGCTGTATATAAATTCCCCTTACGCTTAACCTCATGAATAAACGCAATCTCTTCTGAGACGGAATGAGGCTCTTCTTTTTGAAGGTATCTACCGGCTTTTACGATCGCTTCTACATGTTGTGTGATATCTGCTGCATCTTTTTCTTCTACTGGTCTTAAGATGATCTCTTCCCCATTTTTTGCTGTAAAGAAGAAGTTGTCCCCATTCGGCATAGCTTTATTCCTCCAAAAGTTATGATTGTATTATTATGTCTTCTTTACAGGTTGTCATGCATCAAGAAAAATAATGATGATTGAGTGTAATCGTTGACTGATCGATAACCGCAATGCCATATGAAAACTGCATTTGCCTTCTTTTATCTGTTGGCGAACCGGGGTTAAAAAGCACCGTTCTCCCGTTTAGTTCATGAAAAGGGATGTGAGAATGCCCAAATATTATCAGGTCAGCAGAATCTCTTTCACATCCTCTGTATGCACGTTCTGGTGTCGATCTTCCCTTGCCTTGATGACCATGAATCATTGCAATTTTTACACCTTCGATCGTAACAAGTACTTTTTCAGGCAGAGTTTTGCTCCAATCCTCTTTGTCTACGTTCCCCTTTACTCCATAAACAGGCGCATACGTTTTAAGTTCTTCGTAAACAGATTGAGCTGTCCAGTCTCCTGCATGAAAAATGTAATCAATATCGTTTCTTAGAATGTCTTGAATTGGATCAGGAAGTACCGTTCCTTTTTTCGGCATATGTGTATCAGAAATTATTAGGATTTTTTTCAACTCAGTAAACCTCTTTTCATGAGCAACCAGTATGTAGTGCTGGTTTTTTATTGATATTTCATAAGATTCATTTAAACATAGATATGAAACGAAAACAAAAGAAGCAAGGGAGATCTTCTCCCTTGCTTCTTAGTATGATTTATCTATTTTTAAAGTCTTCACGAACACGTTTTTGTGAACGGTATGATTGATCACGGCTGCCGCTGCTGCTACTGCGGTTTCCACCATCGCGAGAACCACTGCGCTCGCCTTTAGAGTATCCAGAACGGCGATTATCTCTTCCGCCTCCACCCTCTCTTTTAGGGCCTCCTCCAGAACGTCTACGATCAGAGAAACGATTATTAGGACGTCTCTTTTTAACTGATAGTGGCGGCTCATCTGTAAGATTGATCGGAGTCGTATCCGGTTCTTTCGTAAGAAGCTTAAGCGCTGCAGCTAAAAGTGTTACAGAATCATTCTCTTCTAGTAACTCAACTGCTGTTTGCTTATAACCGTTAAAGTTATCCTCTCCAACAACTTCCATCAATTTTTCAAGTGTGATCTGTTGTTGTCCTTCCATTGCTTCTGATACAGAAGGAATGGCACGTTTTACCATTTTACGCTTTGTGATTTTTTCGATCGTGTATAGGTGATCGATTTCACGCGGTGTGATGAACGTTAATGCATAACCTGTCTTTCCTGCACGTCCAGTACGTCCGATACGGTGAACATAGCTTTCTGGATCTTGAGGAATATCGAAGTTATAAACGTGAGAAACACCAGAGATGTCAAGACCACGAGCAGCTACGTCTGTTGCAACAAGAACTTCGATCGTGTTGTTTTTGAACGCACGCAACACTTTGTCACGTTTAGCTTGCGGAAGGTCACCGTGGATTCCTTCAGCTGAATATCCGCGTTTGCTTAATGCTTCAGACAATTCATCTACACGACGCTTCGTACGTCCGAAAACGATCGCAAGCTCTGGAGAGTGAATATCCATGAAGCGGCATAACGCATCAAACTTTTGACGTTCTTTAACTTCAACATATTCTTGCTCAATGTTCTTAACAGTCATTTCAGACGCTTTTACTTTAATAAGCAATACGTCCTTCATGAATTTTGCTGCCAAGTTTTGAATCTGCTTAGGCATTGTTGCAGAGAAAAGCATCGTGTGACGTTCTGTAGGAACGTTTTCTAAGATCTTTTCGATGTCTTCAACAAATCCCATGTTAAGCATTTCATCAGCTTCATCAAGCACAACTGTATGAACGCTATCAAGCTTTAATGTTTTTCTGTTAATGTGGTCTTGCACACGTCCTGGTGTTCCTACTACGATGTGTGGACCATTTTTTAATGCTTTAATTTGTCGCACAATGGATTGACCACCATAAATCGGCAATGTTTTGATTCCTTTGAATTGACCGATTTTATTGAGTTCTTCTGCTACTTGAACAGCTAACTCACGAGTTGGAGCCAATACGATTCCTTGAACGAATCGTGATCTAGTATCCATTTTTTCGATTAGCGGTATACCAAACGCAGCTGTCTTACCAGTCCCTGTTTGTGCCTGGCCAATAAGGTCAGTCCCCTTAAGTGCTGTTGGAATGGTATCACGCTGAATCGGTGTTGCTTCCTCAAATCCCATGTTATTAATGGATTGAAGCAACTCAGGACTTAGTCCTAGTTCTTGAAATGTTGTCAATGTTCTATCTCCTTTTCTGTGACGAAAAAGGTTTTACGATAACCTCGTGGACACGGCATGGATTGTCATGTTAAAGTGCCGGCCAATTTGTTTTTTCAAAATACATCATGATTTGCACATAAAATAGCATTTCCTGATTAAGTATTGATGGGAAATGCTTAGCCATGTGAATATGCGTAAAAATTAAACGTTAATAGTTACAAGGCTATCCGTAATTCAAACTTGTTCCGTCCATATATATTCCGTTGTTAAACTTATCACGTAAACCTAATAAATGCAACTCTTTACATTAGAAGTGGCGTTTAAAGTTTATTCACACAACTCTTTAAACATGTGATATTTCACTTGAACGGTATTATTTTAACCAATGTAGATTTGAATGAAACGTCTTTTCTTCTGTACGAAAGAATAAATTTTTGAAACCATCGCACGCTAACACTATTATCTTCAGAATGAAAGAAGGACTCTTTATGGATCAAAATTGGGTTTCTGTTATTCCGTTCTTAGTCGTAATTCCAATCGCTATCAAGACTAAACAAGTTCTCCCAGGTTTGATCGCAGGTCTTTTGACCGGGTCTTACCTGCTCCATCCAACCCTCGTAGGGGGGTTGGAGAAGATGGTCCAATTTTTAGTGAAGGGACTTGTAGACCCTAAGAACATAAAAATCTTAGTGTTTTTGTATGCTTTTTCAGGACTCATCTCAATGATTAAACTTTCTGGGGGCATTAAAGGCTTTGTAGAAGAAGCGTCTAACAGGATCGAAACCAAAAAAGGAGCTTTATTGCTTACTTATGTGTCTACGATTGGTACTTTTGCTGCTCCAAGTTTTCGTTTCGTCACGATTGCTCCGATCATGAGAGCTCTTTTAAAAAAAGTGAAGATGTCTACTCAAGAACTCGGCTTTGTCATTGAGACTACAGCAACTCCCATCATTGTATTGATACCGATCGCTACGGCATTCGTTGGATACATGACATCCATCGTAGACATTTCGTTAAAGAACGAAAATATTACGGCAGATCCTTATTCTCTTTTTATACAAAGCATTCCGTTTAATTTTTTCTCTTTTGTGATGATAATCGTAGGGGTTTACCTGAGCTTCTTTCATCATTCAAAGTCAACAGAAGAAACAGATCCAAAAGATGTGGGTGAAAGCGAAGAGGATGACTGGCATAGTTGTGATCCTGCTGTTAATAAAGAACTTCCAAATAAACCGTGGAACCTGCTCATCCCACTCATTCTCGTCGTATTGCTTACTCTACTTTTAACTTGGTGGGATGGTTACAAAAAAACGAAAGGAAGTTTTTTTGCAGCCTTCATTTCCGCAGATGTTATGGATGCCATGCTTATCGCACTGTTGTTCACCACAATATTTACATTTCTTTTCCTTCGTTTTCAAAAAATGAAAACAGGTGATCTTTTAAATGGGTTTATTTTTGGCGGTAACGAATTGATGAGTGTTATCGTGCTGTTAGCTGTTGTTTGGGGCTTATCATCCGTTACTGAAGAACTTGGATTCTCTGCTTTTGTAACTGCATACGCCGGATGGATTCCTGGATCAGTTATCGTCCCTTTGCTGTTCCTCTTTGGCTGTGCCGTCTCCTATTTTATCGGATCTGCCTGGGGTACATGGGGAATATTGATGCCTCTCGGTGTATCGATGGCTGGAGTGGCAGATGTTTCACTGCCTCTTGTGATCGGAGCAGTCTTTGCTAGTGGAACATTCGGAGCATTTGCTTCGCCTTTAAGTGATGATACGAACACGATCGCACGCATTTTAAACCTATCCGTCATCACTTATGCACGATACAAGCTTAAACCAGCACTAATAGCTGCAGCCATAACAGCAGTACTATATGGAGCTACAGTATTCTTCATTTGAACCTCCTGACTTAGGAGGTTCGTTTTTTTCCTTCTTCTCTTACTCTGTTTATTACTTCTTGGTAGCGATCTCTAGACCAAGAATGATAAGAAGGGTGTGGTACCCCTTCTATAGTGTTTAAACTCTCTTTATTGGTCAGTTTGTTCACATATTTTTCTGCAAATCTTCCGCACGGGATGATAAGTGTATTTCCAGTAAGCAATGATGTTAATCTACTTTCGAAATGATGTAGAAGAAGTTGATCGAATTCAGCCCTGAATTCATCTTTAAAGACTTTAACTGAACTCGTTCTTACGGCTTCAGCGATTTTGATCTCATCACTATATCTGTTTACGAAAGTTTGATCAGGGAATGCAGTACCTTGCAGTGGAAAAGGACAAACATTTACAATTCCGAACACGTTCTTCTTATTCTCATTTATGTACTGTTTTAACAACTTTCCCATTGGAAGTGTATCTTCGACTTCAAACAATTCTTTTGCCATCGATCTGCCAGATAGACCCGCCAGAGGTACTCCATATTTGATCTCCTCTTTATGAGGTGATTCTAAAATAAATATCATATTCGTGTGTTCAGAAATTAAATCTTGAACGCTGTAAAGTGATGATGCTTCTTCAAAAAAAGATTGAATATCCACCAAATCTGCCTCCTTTACTCAGTAAATGTTGATTATTATTTACCTGCCTTGCACAAAGCAAGCAGCTTAGAACGGTAATCAACGTCTCCCAAAAACATAATCGTTTTAATTGTGCTTTCGACATTCGTATGCCACAATATCATCATTACTTGAAAAGTAATTGTTAAGGAGTGAACATACTTTGAAAATCATTTTGAATGAAGATACTGCAAATTTTGTGATCAAAGACCTTCAAGCATCTCAGAACGATTCCATTCGTTTTTTCGTTCGCCTTGGAGGATGCAGCACAGTACAAGACGGCTTTTCGTTAGGACTTACAAAAGATACACCTAAACATCCAGCTGCAGAAATTGTTGTAGAGAATCATACTTTTTTCATTGAGCAAGAAGATGAATGGTTCTTTGACGGAAATGATCTAACTGTTTCCATTACGGATGGAGAAATCAAATACGATTTTAACGAGAACAAAAATTAGACTATAAGAACTTTTGAAGTTCTCCCATTCTTCCTTCACTTTTCATGATTTCTATTTGCTTATCCCCCATAAGGTCGAAATGGGGGTAAGCATCTCGTTCATGAATCCACTCTTTTTTTAACCCGTAAGTTCTTCCCCACTCTGATAATTTTTTTTGATCGTTACAGCCTACTTTCGTTACACTCTTAGCTGTTGGAAATCGCGGATCATACCAAAAATGGGTGAGGAATGCGATGTGTCCTGCCTCTACTTCATCTTTCCATCTTTTTAAGTCAGTACGTTTTATTCCGAATGCCATTATTTTGATGAGCTCATTTCAAGGTAGGCTTCATGCCAATCAGGAAAATACTTCTTAATTGAGATCGGTCGAAAATTTTCTTTTTTCACACAAACATGAGTGGATTCGCCTGTAACACATAATTCGTTTTCGTCGTTAAAGATCTCATAATAATAAATAACTTTGATGCCTGAATATTCTTTTACGGCTGTCTTAATGTGAGCCTTTTGTCCATAAGTTAATGGTTTCTTATAGGACGCTTGAATGTCTGTTACTGGAGAAAGTATCCCTTCTCTTTCCATGTCTGCATATTTAAACCCTAGATGTTCGATCAGCTTTGTTCTACCGATTTCAAACCACACTAGATAGTTTGCATGATAGACGACACCCATCTGATCTGTTTCGGCATATCTAACATCAACGCTGCTCTCAACAAATTTCATAAATCATCTGTTTCCCTTCGTGTTGTCTTTTCTTAACACTTTAGTAGAAAATAAAAAAAAAGACCAGCAATATGCTGGTCTTCTCTCTTATTGTAGGTCGTTACCTTCTCTAAAAGCCTTTTCTTCTTGAATCTCATTTTGAAACTGCTCAATGGATTCTTGTCTATGTTGATTCTTCTCTTTGATCTGCTCTTTTTGGCTTGCTGTTAGTTCAGTGTTAGCCGCAGTCTGGTTAGCTTCTGAGATGTTCTGTTCCGTGTTTTGGACCATTTGTTCTAATCGTTCAACATTATTGCTTCGATCGTCTCGGTTTGGTTTGTTCATGATGATTCTCCTTTTTTTAAAAAGTTCGTACCATCTTAGTCTGTACAAGTAACCGATCGAATTATTCTTTAGTTTTTTTGCAATAGAATGGGACTCATGTTCTGAACGCTGAATTGACAAAGGTCAGTGAGATATTTCCAATATTCTACTACACTGTCGTCTTCTAGATTCTTCATCGTGATCTCAAGCCAAGCTAATTCTTCGGCTAGCCTGATCGATGAACCGATCCAGTATTTTTTGTTTTTTACAGTAATCTGGAACGGTTCTTCAAATCGAAAAGGAAGATAGAAGCCTTCTGTGTTCGGATGCAGGATGATATGCTGATAAACGGTTCCTTTTGTAAGCTTGGCATAAAACAAAAATACCCCATCGTTCTTTGCTGCGGCTTTCTTTAACTTTTCAAGCGTTTCAACATTTCCTAGTTCCATCGTTGTAATTTCTTTATCCCAGTTCAACTCTTCACGAAAAGGAACTAGATGCCCCAACCTCTGCATTTCAATCTCTAACTGACGATATAAATAATCCTGATCATCTTTGTTATGTGATACAGGTAATGGTTTGACAGATGCCGTAATCAAACGTACCCCTCCTAATTCTTTCACTACATACACTTTTTCGACAAAATCTTTCGTATATGGGAGTCAAAAGAAAAAATTATGGAGAGGTATTTTTTAGAAAGTAAGTGTTATTTGCCTTTAGGTGGTACATAATCTGCATGATCGTGCGATTTATTAGCCATCTTTTTTCCATTATTGCTGTTGCTCTCACGTGGCTGAGTGCCGATATGATTTGGAACGAAATCTTCAGGAAAGCGTTTTGGATTACTCAAAGGTCCTACCTCCTTTCGTCTTCTTTTTACTTTTCCATTAATCAAAATCAACTATTCATCAGTAAACTGGCAATTATTTTTTAATGTCTGATTATTTCGATTTCATCTTGGCTATATTGTTATTATCCAAATGAAGAGGTGTCAATAATGAGGAAAAACAGAAAAATGAACTTCAAAGAACTCGTGATCGAGAACAAAAGGCAACTTCTGAAAGATGAGTCTTACATCGAACAGCTTGAGATCAAACTTGATGAAAGACATATGAAAAAAGCATAAAAAAATCCTTTGCCTAATACGAATTGGCAAAGGATTTTTTATTAGTTTTGAGTTTGAGACGAATGAGCAAGCTTGTTACGAAGTACCATTGGAAGGATACCACCATGACGATAGTATTCAATTTCAACTTCGCTGTCAAAACGAGCTACAACTTCAAATGTTTTCTCAGTTCCGTCTTCAAAAACAGCTGTTACTTGAACAAGATCACGCGGTTTAACCGTTTCATCAACGGAAACTGTGAATGATTCTTTCCCTGTAAGTCCAAACGTCTCAGCAGTCTCCCCATCTTTGAATTGAAGAGGCAGTACACCCATCAACACAAGGTTTGAACGGTGGATACGCTCGAAGCTTTCAGCAAGTACAGTTTGAATTCCTAGTAATGTAGTACCTTTTGCTGCCCAGTCACGAGAAGATCCCATACCGTAATCTTTTCCTGCGATTACCATAAGACCCGTACCGTTCTCTTTGTATTTCATCGCAGCATCATAGATGCTCATCACTTGGTTAGTTGGCCAGAAAGTAGTCCATCCACCTTCAGTACCAGGAGCAACTGCGTTACGAATACGAATATTCGCAAAAGTACCACGCATCATTACTTCATGGTTACCACGACGAGAACCGTAAGAGTTAAAGTCGCGAGGCTCTACACCGTTTTGAATCAAGTATCTGCCTGCAGGAGTATCTTTTCCGATCGCACCTGCTGGTGAAATGTGGTCAGTTGTAACAGAATCCCCGAATTTAGCGATAAGCTTAAGATCTTTAAGAGGTTGGATCTCTTTAAGTTCTGCAGAAAGCTCTTCAAAGAACGGAGGGTTTTGAATGTACGTTGATGATGTTTCAAATCCATATAATTGGTCAGCTGAAGTCTTCAGTTCGTTCCAACGTTCGTTCTCATCAAATACACGCTCGTATTCCTTCTTGAACAATTCTGGAGTAACTGCTTTCTTCATCGCTTCATTAATCTCTTCTGTTGAAGGCCAGATATCTTTAAAGTAAACCTCGTTACCCTCTTTGTCTGTTCCGAAAGAATCAGATTGAAGGTTGAAATCTACAGTTCCTGCTAGTGCATACGCTACTACTAACGGTGGAGAAGCTAAGTAGTTGGCTTTTACAAGCGGGTGGATACGTCCTTCAAAGTTTCTGTTTCCTGAAAGTACTGAAGTTACAGTTAGATCGTTCTTAGAGATCGCATTTTCAACTTCAAGCGCCAAAGGACCTGAGTTACCGATACATGTGGTACAACCGTAACCAACAAGGTTGAACCCTAACTGATCCATATAGCTCATTAAGCCTGCTTCTTCTAGATAACGTGTAACAACTTTAGATCCTGGTGCTAAAGATGTTTTAACATATCCAGGAACTTTTAAGCCTTTTTCAATCGCTTTCTTAGCAACTAATCCAGCACCTAACATTACGTAAGGGTTAGACGTATTCGTACAGCTTGTAATTGCGGCGATCGCAACTGCACCAGTCTTCATCGTAGAAGTTTCGTTGTTCGGATGCTTAACGGTAACTTCTTTGTTGATCTCATCAGCTGTAAGCCCGAACCCTGCATTTCCTTGTGGAGCTACGAGTGCTTTATTAAAGCTGTCTTTCATTTGTGATAAAGGAATCAAATCTTGTGGGCGTTTTGGTCCTGACAAGTTTGGCTCAATTTCAGAAAGATTGATTTCAACAACGTCTGTAAATTCAGGATCAGCATCTCCTGCAGTGTAGAACAATCCGTTTGCTTTGCAATACGCTTCTACAAGCTGGATCTGATCTTCTGTTCTACCTGTTAAACGAAGGTAGTTTAAAGCTTCTTCATCAACTGGGAAGAAACCACAAGTCGCCCCATATTCAGGAGCCATATTTGAAACTGTCGCACGGTCTGCAAGCGGCATATCAGCAAGTCCTGGGCCGAAGAACTCGACGAACTTCCCTACTACTTTCTTTTCACGCAATACTTGCGTTACTTTAAGTGCAAGGTCTGTTGCAGTCGTTCCGTTTGGAAGCGTTCCAGTTAATTTAACACCGATTACTTCTGGAACTGGGAAGTAAGAAGGCTGTCCTAACATGCCTGCTTCTGCTTCAATCCCACCAACACCCCATCCTAATACTCCAAGACCATTGATCATTGTTGTATGAGAATCTGTACCTACTAATGAATCAGGGTAAGCAATAGTTTCACCTTCAGATTCGCTCGTAAGAACTACAGGGGCTAAGTACTCTAAGTTAACTTGGTGGACAATACCTGTCGCTGGAGGAACTGCACGGTAGTTGTCAAACGCAGATTGAGCCCAGCTCAAAAGTTTGTAACGCTCTTCATTTCGAGCAAATTCAAGGTTCATGTTGAAAGCCAGTGAATCTTGAGTACCCGCTTTATCAACTTGTACAGAATGGTCAACTACAAGATCAACTGGAATTTCAGGGTTGATCTGAGAAGGGTCTCCACCCATATCCTTCATGGCTTTACGAAGTGAAGCTAGATCAACAACAGCCGGCACTCCTGTAAAATCCTGAAGAATAACACGTGAAGGCTTAAAAGGAACATCGATATCTCTTAGCTCACTCGTGCCCCACTTAGCAAGATTTTCAACATGGTCTTTGTTGATTACTTTTCCATCAAATTGTCTCAATACAGATTCCAATAATACTTTTACAGAGTAGGGTAATTTTGATACGTTACCAATTCCCGCTTCTTCTAACGCTCCTAAACGGTAATAGCTATATTCCTTACCGTTCACATCAAAAGTAGAACGGGCATTAAATACATCATTTCTTTTCATGTTCCACTCTCTCCCTTCACTAACAATCATACACGATTATGAGAAAAATTGTCGAAAAAATGTGTTCAATTTCAGAGTCATTTACACAAAATCTTTTTTTCCCTCTATTATCATACGTAAAACCCTTTCATAAGTAAAATAGTTAATAGTTATCAATCGACATAAGTTTTTCTTATGGTATAAATATCACCAGAATCTTCGTGCCTGCATATAGTAAATTACGTAATACTTCTTTTTGTTTTCCCATAAGTACCACGCTTAAAAAGATTGGAGGGAAACAGGATGGAATGGTTAAAAAAACTTGCCGCTTTACTCGTGTTGATCGGAGCATTAAACTGGGGAGCAATCGGTCTTTTTGATTATAACGTTGTGACAGAAATTCTTGGAAGCGCTACCACTGTTACAAAAGTTTTATACAGTTTGATCGGCCTTTCTGGTGTCTGGCTGTTACTCAGTAAATATAAATCTTGAACGTAAAGAAGCACTCCTTTTTTTGGAGTGCTTCTTCTTTTTGATATTGCACAAACTAAATGTAACGGAGGTGACAAACACATGGGAAGAAATAAAGCAAATCACTCGCGTCCTGGCATGAATGCAGCAAAAGCTCAAGGTAAGGGAGCTGGATATGAGACAGAATTCGGTAATGAGGCATTATCCTTACCTAATGAAAAGTTAAGTGAAGCTGAGCGTCAAAACAATAAGAAAACGAAGAAAAGACATTAAGGTTTTGGAAACTGACTTTGAAGTTGTTGCAGCTCATTTAGAAAGCTTTCTAACTGCGGCTGTTGATGTTCAGAAGCTGTTTCCAGAGCGTTCTGTATTTGTTGACAAGCCTTTTCGTTCTCGGTCATAAAATGAGAATAAAAAACACCATATTCACTATCTGACGCGTCCAAAGTTTTGGAGATATCCATTGCATGGTGATAACCTTGCTCAGCAGCTTGATATGCTTGTTGCTTGTTTTTATGATAGGGCATAATTACCATCCTTTGTTTTGATATACCTTTAACGTTCCAATATTATCTATAATTATTCAATAAATTGCTTTCTTTTGCTGAGCAATTGCACAGATGTAGTTGATTTACGTTCCAGGTGCTCGCTTTCCGGGGGCGTGCGGTGAGCCACCTCGCGCGCTATGCGCCCATAGGTGTCTCACCTGTCCCGCTGATCCCCCAGGAGTCTCACACCTTGCACTACAATCAACTAGGCAATGAAGCCTTTCTAACAAATAATTATACAAAAGTGAAAAGAAAGATAGGAGGCTTACTATGGGAGAGCATAATACGTTTAAAGATATTCGAAAGAACGCTCCTAAAGGAGAGAACCCTGGACAACCAGCTCCTATGAGTGGTTCTAAAAAAGTAAAGCAACGTAACCATACGAGACAGAACCATGGAGAAGGCAGTTAAATAAAATAAAACAACCACAGGGACCGACAGATAATCTGTCAGTCCCTGTTCTTAATCGATCGAACGTATTGCATCTTCAACCGTCAAAAGCTCATCCTCGGAAATCGTTCTAAGATCGAGAAGGACTTCTTCCCCTTTGATCCTCACGATAATGGGGGTGCGATAATTCCGGAAAGCTCTTGCTAAATAATCTGCTCCTTTAAAGTGTTTAAGTCCTAAACAAAATGTTGGTAACTTCACATCCGGCATCGTTCCTCCCCCAACTTGAGAGAATTCTTCTAGAATTCGGATATGCAGAGAAGAATGATCTTCCACTTTTCTTTTTAGTCGCCATACGACTTCTCTGATCTCTTCAGGAGTTTTCAAAATATCTCTAACCGTAGGAATTTCTTTATATTCTTCATTCATATACGACTGCAACGTTTCGTTTAATGCAGCAATCGTAAATTTATCCACTCTTAAAACACGAGCTAGCTGATGCTTTTTCAATTTCTCGATGATCTTTTTCTTACCTGCAATTATTCCAGCTTGTGGGCCGCCTAAAAGTTTATCTCCGCTAAAAGACACTATATCTAATCCATTGTTAATAACGGAGGCGATCAATGGTTCATCACCGATTCCTTCAGACTGAAAAGGATAGAGAGCTCCACTTCCAAGATCTTCGTATATAATCAGCTCTTGATGATCCTTTTTCAACTGAATCAACTCACTTGAAGGAACTTCTTTCGTGAACCCGATCACCTTAAAATTACTTGTATGAACCTTCATGATCATACCAGTATCATCATTCAGCGCTCTTTCGTAATCAAAGAGATGCGTTTTATTCGTCGTTCCAACCTCACGGAGTTTCGCTCCACTTTCTTCCATAATAGAAGAGACACGAAATGAACCGCCTATTTCAACCAGCTCACCTCTTGACACGATTACTTCTTTGTTTTTAGCTAGCGCTTTAAGAATCAAGTAAACGGCTGCAGCATTATTGTTTACGACCATCGCTGCTTCTGCACCTGTCACTTGTTTAATTAGATTCTCTGTCAGGTCATGCCTGGAACCTCTTTTTCCTGCTTCCAAATTATATTCTAAATTCGAATACATTCTTGCTGTTTCACTCATCCGTTCTACACTTTTCTCACTGAGTCTCGAACGTCCTAGATTTGTATGTATAATGATTCCACTAGCATTAATCAAGGAGCGGATCTGATCCGTAGGATGAGTTAAGTTAGACTTTGCTGAATTTTTAACGAGTGACCTCATATCAGTTTTCAAGTCAATAGCATGGCGGTCGTTAAGAATAGTTTTCCGCCAATGTTTGATCGCATCTTGAACCGCTCGTGTTATTTCCTTTTCCGGTTTGCCACTCACTTCAGAACTGATATCTTTTACTACCTCATGCACGGCAGGCAGCTGTCTTAATAGATCAGATTTTGACAAGATGAAGCTCCTCCTTAAGGGTATAACGATCCCTTAGGGAGGGCATCGTTTTTAAGCCATTAATTTTTCTAATTGTTGTATGATCAAATCATGATCCGGAAATTCTCCGGTCTCTTTTTTTGAATAAATCTTTTCGCCATTGACGTTTACTTCAAACACTCCCCCAGAGCTAGGGATCAGTTCGAGTGATGAAATTTTAGAACGAAAATGGTTGAACAGGTCTTCCGCGAGACTCGCGGCTTTTGGTGCAAAGTTTCACATCATGCAGAATTCAATAGATACTTTCATTTTTCATCCTCCTTTTTTAAGACTATTTTAGTATATCCTTATGCATTTCACAAAAATAATGTTTATACTAACAAAAGGAGGTGTCGTTTCATTATGACAAGTAAAGACAATGTTAAGCTTACTCACCTTTCCTCAAAAGGTGGTTGAGGCTGTAAAATTGGTCCAGAAGACCTGGCGCAAGTTTTGCGTCATCTACCAAAACGTGAAAATGATCCTAACCTTTTAGTTGGTTTAGATACCTCAGACGATGCAGGAGTCTACAAGTTAACGGATGACCTTGCTATGATCCAGACAGTCGACTTCTTTACACCAATTGTAGACGATCCATACATGTTTGGCCAAATTGCGGCTGCCAATTCACTAAGTGATGTTTACGCAATGGGAGGACATCCTACGACGGTAATGAATATAGTAGGTTTCCCGATCAACACTCTCGGTCACGATGTTCTTGCTGAAATCCTAAAAGGAGCAGCCGATAAAGTGAAGGAGTCTGGTGCAGTTCTGGTTGGCGGACACTCGATCGATGATTCAGAGCCTAAGTTTGGTCTTTCTGTAACAGGACTTGTTCATCCATCAAAAGTATTTAAAAATGTTGGTGCGAGACCTGGAGATGTTCTTGTGTTAACAAAACCAATCGGTGTGGGTATACAAACCACAGCGATAAAAAAAGACAAGCTTACCGCCGAGCAGCTTCAAGTAGTCAGCGAAACGATGGCAGCACTGAATAAGACTGCTGCTGAATGTTTAGAAGGTCTATCTCCAAACGCTGTTACAGATGTAACTGGATTTGGTCTCCTTGGTCATGCGACTGAGATGGCAAAAGGAACAGGACATATTACAATCGTGATCGATTATGACCGAGTTCCACTTTTACCAGGCACATCAGAGCTTGCTCAAGAGGGGATCGTTCCTGGTGGCTCAAAAGCAAATCATCGTTGGATAAAAGATGATGTTCAATACGGAAACGACCTTTCCGAGTGGCAGCAATGGATTTTATGTGATGCTGTAACTTCTGGCGGTTTACTCGTAAGCCTTCCTGAAAACGAAGCTCTAGAATATGTGAAGAGACTTCACACTAATGGAATAACTGACGCTAGCATCGTCGGTCGTGTTCTTCCATTCTCTGAGAAACCGATCAAAGCCAATTAAACAAAAAAAACTCCGAGTTCGGAGTTTTTTTTGTTTATTTTTATGATGAATGGTTATAGATGTCTGCATAGACCTTATCATCAAATTCTTCAGGTGTTCCGTCAAAAACGAGTTTTCCGTCCTTAAGCGCAATGATTCTTGTGGCAAATTTTTTAGCGAGAATGACGTCGTGCACGTTAATAATTGACACAAGATTTCTTTTCACATGAGTTTTTTTTAATAATTGAAAAATCCGATCAGCCGTTCCAGGATCCAAACTCGCAACAGGTTCGTCTCCTAAGAATACTTTCGGATTTTGAACGAGTGCTCGAGCAATAGCTACTCTTTGTTTTTGCCCGCCGCTTAACTTCTCAACTCGTCTTGTTGGTTCAACCGTTAGCTCAACCTGATCAATCGCCTCTAGAGCTTGCAATCGATCACTGGATTTAAACAATCCTAACAAGTTCTCATATGATTTTTTGTATCCAAACAGTCCTGTTAAGATGTTCTGAACAACACTCATCCTCGGAATCAAGTTAAAGTGCTGAAAGATCATACCTGTTTTCCGGCGAACTTCTAACGTTTCTTTGTGAGTCATCTCACTTAACGTTTTATCTTCCCATTTCACATAACCTTCAGATACAGGCTGCAGCCCGTTAATGCATCTGATAAATGTTGATTTTCCTGCACCGCTTCTTCCTAAGACACAAACAAACTCTCCCTTTTGGAAAGTAATATTCACATCTGCTAAAGCAGGTTCTTTAGCACCAGGATACGTGACAGATACACTCTTAAATTCAATCATATTATCACCTAAATCACCTTTTCCCGAATTTTGCTGCCCGTATAGTCCACCATGATGACCATGATCATGATGAGTAGAACGTCAACCGAGACGAGTTGATACTGAAACGTTTTAAAATGAATAAATAACTGTTGACCGATTCCTCCTCCTCCAATCAAACCCAAGATGAGCGAGGTACGAATAGCGACCTCAAATCGGTAAAAAAATTGAGACAGGACATTCGGCCATATTTGTGGTAGTACTGCAAAAAGATTCCCGATCCATTTCCTTGCCCCAACTGCAAGCATCGCTTCCATCGGACCCTTATCAGCCGACTCGATCAGCTCTGATATCAGCTTTCCTAATACTCCGATGTTATGAAATATGATGGCGATAACGGCAGGAAACGGGCCAAGTCCAAGCGTTGTTAAAAGAATTAGACCGAAAACAAATTCAGGTACTGATCGTAAAAAGCTAAGCAAGAAGCGAGTTAAGAAATAGACAAAGCGATTTTCACTCGTATTTCGAGCCGCCATAAAGCTTAACGGAAGTGCGATAATCAGACCGAATAAACTCCCCAAAAATGCAATAGCAATCGTTAACAAACTTTCTTGAAACAGAAACGGCAGACTTTCTGTGTTCATCGGAAACCATTTCGACAGAAAGTCACCCATATTCTGAAAATCTCTAAACTTTGAAAGATCAAACTCGGTTAGTTTCATGCTTCCTATCACGAGTAAGCTTAAGCATAAAAGAATTAAAAACTGGCTCCTCTTAAACCAAACCATGGTTCCCCTCTATTCTTGAATGGTACCCTCTTTAATCGCTGCTTTTCGGATACTCTCGTAATCCTTGTTGTCTGCTTTCGTAAACCCAGTTGCACCAAAGGCATCTAAGATCTCTTTATCTTTAATATCTAAAAAGATCTCTTGAAGTTTCTTCATCGTTTTCTCATCTGTACTTTCAGATACAGCCCAAGGATATTGGAACAATTTTTCTGACTTCCAGATCACTTTAAACTGTTCTCCGTCAATCGCCCCTTCTTCGATCAATTTATCATAGATAGCGCTGTCGATCGCACCAACATCTACTTGTTTGTTTTGAACAGCAAGTGCGGTCGCATCATGTGAACCGGTGAACCTAACATTATTAAAATCACTATCAGATTCACTTCTATAGATGCCTTCATCTTTTAATTTAATACTAGGAATCAATGAGCCTGAAGTTGAGGATGGGTCACCAAAAGCAAACTTGACATTCTTAACGTCTGAAGCCATATCCTCAAAACTTTCATACTCGCTGTCTTTATGCGTGATTAAATAAGAATAGTAGAACGGTTCACCTTTGATCAGTTGAGTTACGATCGCTTTCGCTCCACTCTCTTCATGAGCGACAACGTATGTAAGAGGTCCGAAATAAGCCATGTCGATCTTATCATAGTTCATCGCTTCAACTACACCGTTGTAATCTGGATAAGATGTGATTTTAACTTCACGGTCCATTTTCTCACTAAGCACTTTCTGAAGCTTATCAAGCGCACCCTTCATCTCACCTTCTGTTTGTGCTGGGATCACTCCAATCGTAAAGACCTCATCTTTATTTGAGTTCGAATTTTTCTTATCTTCATTATTCGTTCCGCAAGCTGATAAGAATAGCATCATAGTCAGCAACAAAAAACTAAGTTTTTTCATCATACTCTCTCCTTTTTCTTATTAATCTTTATATAATTCCATATAAGAGTCTATCTCTTTCTTTATAGTGTGGTTCTCTTTTATGGTTTGATACCCATGATTACTTAGTTGTTTATACGTTTTATTATCAGAGATCACTTTTTTTATTGAATGATATAGTTCTTCTTGAGATCGAAACAGCAAACCGTTCATTCCGTGCTGTATGATGCTAGCGTTTCCGACATTATTCCTAGCAATTACAGGTTTTTTAAAACTCATCGCTTCTAATAATGCTGTCGGCTGCCCCTCTGAGATCGATGTATTCAGTACAACATCTCCCCATTCATACAGCTCCTTCATTTGACTGAGTTCTACTTCGGGCAGATAATACAGCCAATCATACTCCTTTTCTGCCTTCTTCACTCGTTCGAGCTCTTCCTCATCTAAGTTTGCACCTACTAGTAAAAAACAGAGTTCAGTGAAATCTTCAGACAGCTTAATCAAGCTTTCTAAAGCAAAAAGAACATCTTTTACCGGGCGAATTCCAGCTGGCAGTAACAATTTTGGAAAGCCCTCAGGTAGAGTCAATGTTTGGAGCGTATGGTCTGTAGTAGGTAAATAGATACTTTGAGGTATCACATGTACAGATTTATCACTTATTCCATAATCTTTTACGAGCATTTGTCTAGCTTGTTGAGTAAAAACAGCGACAGCTTTTGCTTCACGCAACATAGGCAGATATCTTTCTTCGTCTTCTATTAATGAATGGTTGAGATCTGTTCCTCCAGAGGTAACGATATATGGCTTGTCCAACGTAACCTCATTTTTTTCAGCCCATTGAACGAATCTAGAAAAATGAAGAATGTGATAAATATCCGCTTTCTTCATCCATTCAAGAAGAGTAGGATTAACACTTGATTCTTCATACGGAAATAAAGAAAACTCAACTTTCTGAGACAATCCATGTTCTAACCGTTTGGCCGTAGTAGAATTACCACGGCTCTGTTTATAATATGGAGTGAAAAAAACAACTCTCAATTATTGCACCCATTTCCTAAGATTAGATTCTCGCATCGTATATCCTAAAGAATCCATACATTCCAAGATCGGTATTAAAAACTTTCTTGATGTATGAAGAACCGCCTTTGCATCCTGCACGGAGAAGGCTAAATCCGTATTGACTCTCAATTGTTCAACTGCTGAAACAAATGCCTTTTTACTCAACACCACTTCATCAAATAGCGTCACCACTTCATTAGTCTTAATCAAAAAATACTTAAACTCATGATAAAGAGGTTCTGGAAGTTGTTGAGCGTTATAGATGTTCACTAGGTCATCCGGTTCAAGCTGCGCTTCTTCTAAGATGGTCAGAACATTCGCCATCCTTTTCGCCCATTTTTCTGGATATTGTGGTTTAAAATGAGATAGGTGAACAAATTGGTCCGTGATCGAAACGGTCGAATCTGTTACCCATTTTTCAAGAAGCGCGTTAACTATCTTCGGATTTACTTCGCGTTGGAATGATTGAACAATTTCTGCCTTTGGAATACCTTGCCTTAAACTATACTCACTATGGAAGTTTTGAAGTTTGTTCATGATGCTAGATTTTATATGCTGTACCGTAGAATGAGAAACCAAATAATTCTGCATTCGTTCAACAGAACCCTCATTTAATAGTTCGTCCAACGTGTGTTGAAGAATTTCCTCATCCATTCCACTAGATCTCTTAAGTTCTAATTCTGTCATCGAACCTAATTTATTAAGCAACTGTAGAACCCGCTCACCAGGAGTTCCTTTATGTTTACTTTTCAATCGTTCGATGGTCTCTGCTCCAAATCTATAAACAGATCCTTTCGGGTCGATAACTTCTCCTCCGCCAATTGTTTCCTCAGGAGTTGGTCTTCTTAAGATGAAACGATCCCCTCGTTTCGTTACGACCTCTTGATCTAATCGAACTTGACAATATATTTGATCTTCATTGACATCAAGCTCATTTCGGTCGAATAGGACGAGTTTACCCATCACTTCAGACGTACCACTATAAAACTTCACAAGCGAGCGCTGTTTCAACTTTCCTTGCCAGCCTCCACCCGTTGATAACACGAGATCGATAGTGTTCGTGGTCGAGTAGACATTCGATTCTACTAGTACATGACCTCTTTTCCAATCTGCTCTAGAACCTCCTGAAAGGTTTAGCGCTGCTCTCTGCCCCGCTCTAGCGGAATGAACATCTTGTTTATGCACTTGAAGTTTTCGAATCTTCACTTTATCGTTACCTGGCTGAACAAGAAGTTCATCACCTTCCTGAACCTCACCTTCATAGACCGTACCTCTTACAACAGTACCTTGTCCTTTTACGGTAAAGATGTGATCAATCGGCATGCGAAACGCGCCTTGTGACGATTTAACAGGTGTGTCTCTTAAGAGGTTAATGATTTGATTTTTCAATTTCTCTATTCCTGCAGAAGAAACGCTGTCTACAAAATGTATTGGAAAATGTTCAAAAACCGATGAGTTTGTAAGTTCCAAAATGTCTTCTTCAACTAACAACCTCATCTCTTCATCGATCAAATCTGACTTTGTAACTACGATTATTCCCTTCTCAATGCCTAAGTAGGAAAGAATTTCAAAGTGTTCTCTCGTTTGAGGCATCACACCTTCATCTCCAGCGATCACAAGGAGAACTAGATCGATTCCCGCCACACCAGCGATCATCTGACGAATCAGCTTTTCATGACCCGGTACATCTACTATAGAGGTATGCAGGTCTTTTGTTAACGGAAAAGGCGCAAACCCTGGTTCGATCGTAATCTTACGTGCTTTTTCTTCTTTGAGTGTATCTGTATCGATCCCACTCAAAGCTTTTGTTAGCGTCGTTTTTCCGTGATCAATGTGTCCGGCCATTCCAATCGTATAATAGTTTATCGTCATATGTTTAACCACCTATATGTACATACTCTTTTACACTTTATGAAAAGGAGATGTAAAAAACAAGGATAACGCATTATTCAATGTTGAAAAATAGCGAACTTTGCCTGTTTGATATTATTTCCCAGACCACTATAAACAAATGCATATTTATTCATCACTGTATACCCACAGGTTATCCACAGAACAAGTTATTCACACTTGTCCACAGGATGAACTGTTATAGTTGAAAAAATTTACTGTTATAGTGGTAAGTTGTTATAGTTGGATTTTTCCTCTGTTACAGTCGCGTTGCACCACAATTCGACAAACTCTCTCTCCCCTACCGTAAGGAAAAAGGCTCAAGTCTTGTCCTACAGAGGTAAAATGCTGTATAATGCAATAGCGAGCTAAGGAATTTACATGGGGCCAGATGTGTAGCTGGTGCTTGCCTGGGTCTTCAAAACCTTTTGGGAGGCGCGTGCCGTCTCCGGTGGGTTCGATTCCCACATGGTCCCGCCAAAAATTTATACATATGAGGTGGACGCATTGTCTGGATGGTTCATCACTTTTATCGTGTTATGGTCCGTTTTTTTATTTACTATGTTTGCAATCGGCGGCTATTTTATGTTCCGCAAATTCTTAAAACGATTACCTAAAGAAGATGGAAAATCAATTTTAGATTGGCAAGAACATTACATCAACCAAACTATTCATCTATGGACAGATGATCAGAAAAAGCTTCTAAATGAATTAGTAGCTCCAGTACCGGAACTCTTCAGGGATGTAGCTAAAGAAAAGATAGCTGGTAAGATTGGCGAATTAGCATTGCAAGAAAATGCAAGTTCAATGTCACAAGACTTAATCATTCGCGGCTATATTATCGCTACACCAAAAAGAGATCACAAGTGGTTGATCAAGACACTAAAAAAGAAAAACATCGATATCAAACCTTATCATTCTTTACTCGCATAAAGAACCCCTGAATCATTTAGATTCAGGGGTTTTCTTTTGTTATTAAAGTTTATAATGCGATTTCATTTTTCTTTTTATTGAACAAAACGAGCATGGCAAGTCGCCATGGCAGAATCATTCCAAACGCAACGATAAAGAATAACGAACTTGTTTCAAAGATCGATATCGTCGAACCGATATACCACTTTAGAGCTAAGCGGATGGCAAACAATCCGATTATGATAAAGATAAAGGCTTTCGATCGAACTAAGTATACATGATCGCCTTTAATCTCGAACTTGCTTGTCATGATTAGAAATATCGAGAACATGACACCTACTAAGAACGCCTCCCCCGCTTCCGTCCAGGTGATGTGAAAAGCAGGAATCACGAACTGAAGAAAACCTGTGCTCATAGCCAATGGGGGTATGATGATCTTTTTGGTCGTCACCGGTTCTCTTGTTTCTTTCATTCGAAAATTAAAAATAATCACTGCCATGATGATGGCAAAGCATGTACTCGCAATAAAAAACACCGTTAGTTCCCTTCCCCTACTTCTTTCTCGATCTTATCTTCTGCAATTGAGAGGATAATGGTCATCGTCACACCGATTACTGTCAGATATACACCTAAGTCAAAGAGCATCGCTGTAGCGAGTTCAGTCTTTCCTAACAGAGGAAGTTGAAAATAGCCAAAACTATGACTCAAAAACGGAACACCCAAAACAAAGGAACCTGCACCGGTCAGTATGGCGATCAATAAACCGGCTGCGATCATGTACGTAAAGTTAATCGGCAAGATTCTATGTACAGGCTGTAATCCGTAGGAAACATAGAGAAGAAGAAATGCTCCTGCTCCCATCAATCCTCCGATAAATCCTCCTCCAGGTGCATTGTGACCTGAAAAAAGCATGTTGATTGAAAAAGCTAAAATAACAAAAACAATAATAGTTGTTGTTGTTTTTAAGATAAGGTCATTCGATCGTGTATGCATGATGTAAATCCCCTTTCCATTTTACTCTTAAAAACCTTTGAATCCTCCAAACACACGGTTTGTTAAAAACGACGTTAATTGAGTCAGCCAATCAAAGTATAGTAAGATTCCCATGATGACCATCAGAGTTCCGCCAACTACCATAAACTGACGATTGAACTTTTTTATTACCTTTAGTTTATCCAAAAAGAAGCTTAAAACAAAGAAAGGAACAGCAAATCCTAAAACATAAGCGACCATATACGTCATAGAAGCTGCTGGATTTGATACTCCAAGCGCAATAACGCCTGCTAGAATCGGACCCATACAAGGTGTCCAACCTGCTGCAAAACCAATGCCGATCAATACGGAACCCAGGTATCCAGTAGGACGAGACTGAAACCTGACCTTCTTATCCTTCATCAGAAATGTAGGAGATATGAATCCTATTACAACTAGTCCGAAAAAGATGATTACTATAGCTCCGATTTGTCTTAACAACGTTTGATATTGGACGAAAAGATCCCCGATTATCGTAGTAGACAGACCAAGGAAAAGAAAGATGATCGAAAAACCTATTAAAAAAAATGCAGTATGTAAAAGCGCCGTTTTTCTAAGCATTGCGTTTTCTTCTTTAAGTTCCTGAACAGAGATCCCGGTTATGTAAGATAGAAAAGCAGGATACAACGGTAAACAGCAAGGTGAAACAAAGGAGAGCAAGCCAGCTCCAAAAGCAAGCAGAATATTAAGATCGGTCATTTTTTTAGTAAGCTCCTTTTTACAGTTCTCTCTCTATCTTAAAGGGAATATCCATTTTGTTCAAACATAAAGAAAGACAGCTTTAAAAAAAGCTGTCAGATATTTTTATGGTTTCTGTAAATACTCTTCGAGGGTAATTCCCTGCTCGTGAATTTTTTTAGCATGATCCACTCCAACATACCGTAGATGCCAAGGTTCATATTGATATCCCGTTATCTCTTCTTTTCCTTTAAGATATCTGATGATGAATCCATACTTATGTGCATTCTCAGCGAGCCATTTTCCTTCTTTTGTCTCACCGAATGCTTCTACCAGTTCAAAATTCACTTCCTGAGAAGTAACGTCCATAGACAATCCAGTCTGATGCTCACTCTGACCGGGTCTGGAACTTGTTTTGTTAGCCACTTCTTCACCTTTTTGCTCCGCGTTAAAGGCAAAGATGGATACTTGTGTATCATATGAGCGGTAACCTGATTGAGCTAGCAGCTCCAGGCCATCTTCTTGGGCTGCCTTAAACAATACTTCTAAAGAAAGTGCAGCTTCTTTTCTAAGTTTTTTCTTAGGCAGATCCTCTTTAAACGGGAACGGAACATTCGGTGTAACTAAATCTTTCGGTTCATAATCACCTGGCAGGTTTCTTTCCTTGTTTGCAACAATTAAAAGATCGTCTAAATTCTGTACGACCGCTTTTCCGTCACCGGATGCTGTTACCGTCTCTTCTAGCCATGGCAGATCACCCTCCGCTGAAGGCTCTTCTTTTGGAGTTTCATTTTTGTTTTCATCTTTTGGTTTTGGTGTAGTCTGCTCGTTCGAAATCTGTTTTTCGTTCTCTTCAGAGCTCTCTTCATTAAAGGCAGCATTCCATTTCTTTTCTGCCCAATCAACTGGCTTACATGCTGAAAGGACAACCATGCTGCCGATCAACATTGATGGTAATACATATTTCTTCAAAGCATTCTCATCCTTTTATTCAGTTTGTCTGTACGTGTATGCTATCTTATAATAAAATAATTTGCAAATAAGTCAATCCTTAAAACACATGTTCATATTTTCGAAAAATTATAGTAAAAAATAGGGACAATTTTTGAATAGTGATTGTAATAAAATTTTTTTCGTAAACTTTGCTTGAAAAAACTCTGGTTTTTTCTATGTTATTTTACGGTACGTGTTTTTATATTTATTACTCGTTCACCGGTTAGTTGGTTGTTTTCACCTCTAGTCGCTTTGTTTTCACCTATAAAACGGTTAGGAGCACCGCTAAGACGCGTATAACCACCTGAGATTACACACCGTGCATCACTTGAAAGCAATACACACACAGTACAAAACAGCATTAAGAAAGACAGCTCTGTATGAAGAAGAGCTGTCTTTTCCTACGGATACCATTTCGTTAATTAACCTACATCGTTCATAGAATCTTTTCCATGCTGTAAAAGGAACATCTTGTGATACAATCCTCGCTGTCTTAATAGTTCTTGGTGAGTGCCTCTTTCGACAATTTCACCTTTATGCAACACGAGAATGAGTTCGGCGTCTTGTATCGTAGATAATCGATGTGCGATAGCAATGGTCGTTCTGCCGCTTCGCATTTTATGAAGAGCTTCTTGAATCTCTTCCTCCGTCTCTGTATCAATGTTTGCCGTCGCTTCGTCAAGTATTAAAATTTTCGGGGAAAAAGCCATCGTGCGTGCAAAAGAGATCAGCTGCCTTTGCCCACTTGAAAAAGTGGCTCCTCTTTCTCCTAACTCTGTTCGATAACCCTCTGGCAACTTTTCGATAAAGGGTGCAGCTTGAACAAACCTAGCTGCATTCTTTACATCTTCATCTGTGATCGTCTGGTTGTACAATCTTACGTTCTGCATTATATCACCTACAAATAAGAAAGGATCTTGCAGAACGAGCCCCATCTTGGTTCTCAACTCTTTGTTTTCAAAACTGGATAAAGGAACGTCATCTATCAAAATCTTACCTTTATTCACTTCATAAAAACGCATGAGCAAATTGATGATCGAGCTCTTACCACTCCCGGTATGACCGACGAGTGCCACTGTTTGACCAGGCTCTGCAGTGAAAGAGATACCTTTTAGAACTTCCTGTTCTCCATCATAAGAAAAGGAAACGTCTTTAAATTGAATCTTTCCTCTTGAAATCGAAGGCGTCTCATCCCCTTTTTTGACAGGAGCAAATTCTTCTTCATCCATGACTGTAAATACTCGTCCTGCAGAAACGATCGCTTGCTGAAAGATAGAAAGGCGCATCATCATCATGTTAACCGGTTCAAAAAAGCGATCCAGATAATTGATAAAAGCATAGATCACACCGATCTCAACGGGTGAATTAAAAGACTTAATGCCAAAAAAGGATAGAATCATCAACAATGCAAGCATATAGACAAGATCAACCGCAGGTCTTAGCAACAAACCGTTGTATTTTATATTTCTGATCTGTGCGTCATTATGCTCTTGATTGATTTTTGCGAACTCTTTTCTTAGCCTCTTCTGCTGGTTGAACACTTGGACGATCGACATCCCCTGTAGAGATTCGTTCAATTTAGCATTCAACTGGCTTAGTTTTTCTCTCATGTCATAAAACGACCTTGAACTGTATTTACGGTACAACCACATGATCAAAACGATGAACGGCAGAATCCCTAAACAGAATAAGGCAAGTTTCAAATTCAAATAGAACATGAAGCCAAAGATTCCAAATAAAAATACAATATTTTGAACGAACGTTGAGAGTACACTTACATAAAGATCTTTCACTGCTTCTGTATCGTTCGTAATTCTTGATACTAGACTTCCAACTGGTGTACGGTCAAAGAATTTTAATCCTAGTGAATGTACCTTTGAAAACACTTGAATCCGAAGCGTTTGAATGATATCTAGAGCGACCGATTGAAACAGAACAAATTGTATGTAATTCACGACCGCTGAGATTACGATTAATCCAATATATCCAGAAGCAAGGATCACTAAAGCTTGTTGATCGAAATTTCGAGGTGTGACAAAATCGTCGATGAACGTTTTAACGAGAATAGGACCGGTGAGTTCAGCTGCAGTCGCAACGAGTAAAAGAAAGAAAGCGAACGCCAAACGCTTCTTGTGTGGTTTCGTATACGACATGAGTCTTTTGAAAACTGACCACTGCTTCATTTGCTGCAACTCATCGAGCGTTGGTTCTTGTTCGGTACTCATCTGATTACACCTCCTTGCGAAATCAGTGTTTCCAATGCTTGTTTTTCATATGTTTCTTTGTACCATCCATCCTCATTCAATAAACTGAGATGAGTACCCCGTTGTACGATTGTTCCGTTCTCCAAAACGATGATCAGATCACAATGCGCGATCGATGATAGGCGATGTGCTGTAATGATTGTCGTTTGATCCTGGCGTTTACTCTTCAATTGCTGAAGGATGGATTCTTCTGTCTTAGCATCAACAGCAGAAAGGGAGTCGTCTAGAATTAATATTTCTGGGTTCTTAATCAATGCTCTTGCAATAGAGATCCTTTGTTTTTGTCCCCCTGAAAGTGTAACGCCTCTCTCCCCCACTACTGTTTCATAACCGTATTTGAACTGCGATATATCTTTATGGATAGAGGCCAGTTCTGCCGCTTCTTTTATTTTTATAAAAGATGATTCAACTTTAGAGAACGCTATATTTTCCGCAATAGTTGCCGAAAATAAAAAATGGTCTTGAGGTACATAGCCGATCGAATTTCGTAATGCATGCAATTTATAATCACAGATATCGTGATCATCTATAATAATGTCGTCTGATCTTAATTGAAATTCACGCAGCAATAGCTTGCATAGCGTGGTTTTGCCACTGCCTGTCTTTCCGACTACCCCAAGAGTCTGACCGCGTTTTAAAGTAAAATGGATATCACTTAAAACAGGAGTATCCGTAGTGTAAGAAAATTCCTCTAATTGAAATGAGATATCACCTTTAGGACTGTTTTCGATTGAACCACTGTCTTCGATCTCTTCTTTCACAGCAAGTAGTGACTCTACACGATCATAAGAAGCTCTTCCTCGCTCTACAATGTTAAACAGCCAGCCAAATGCAAGCATCGGCCATATGAGTAATCCGAGGTAGCTCGTAAATGAAACGAGTTCGCCTATTGTGAGTTCGTTGCGAGTTACGAGAATCGAGCCATAACCAACCGCTAAGAAAAAGGAGAAACCAATGATCAGGGATATCGTCGGATCGAACAAAGAATCGACACGTGCAACAGCCATGTTCTTTTTTACAGCATCTTTTGATAGGTTGGAAAAGCTGTCGATATCATCTCTTTCTTGACCAAAAGCTTTGATTACCCTCGTTCCAGAGATGCTTTCTTGCACCTTATCGTTTAGTGTCGAGAATGCTTCTTGTGCACTATGAAACCTCTTATGCAGCATCGTGCCATACTTGTTTGTTGCCCAAGCCATGATAGGTAGAGGCAGAAGACTGACAAGTGTCAGTTTCCAACTGATCGTAGTAGCCATAGCGATCAACGTGAAGCCGCCCATCATCAAAGAATCTACTAAAGTCAAAACACCATCCCCTGCAGTTTGTTGAATGGCTTGCAGGTCGTTTGTAGAATGAGCCATCAAGTCTCCTACACGTCTCTTATGGTAGAATTCTTGAGATTTTTTTGTAAAATGTTCGTACAGCCTATTTCTTAGTAACATAGCCAATTTAACGGCTGAACCGAATATTAAGATCCTCCAGATATAACGAAGAACATAGATGCCAATCGCAATACCGATTAATACAGCAGCATATCTCCATAAGATCTCTTCGGTTATCGTACCTTCCTCAATATGATCAACAATGAGCCCGACCACTTTTGGAGGTACTAACAACCCTAATGATACGAATGCCAGCATCACGATCCCGCCTAAATATCGCCACTTTTCTTGTTTAAAATACCACATCAATTGCAGAAAAACCCTCAACGCCCGTTCCCCCTTGTTTGCATATCAAAACAATTATAGTTTACCAATATATGAAAATTCAGAAAAGGAAAAGTTTCAAAAAAAAAGACCTGATAGTAACAGGTCTTCTTATTATGGTGATGATTGTTAACTCGATAGATGATCTAATTGGTTCTTTACTTGTGAATAGATGTCACTATAGGAATGACTAGTCAGTTTAATGCACTCACTGTCATACTGTTGTTGAGCGTAGTCGTACTTTGGATCATAATAGTTTTCAAGTAAGAGGGAAACCACTTTTTCGTAGTTCAACGAAATAAGATTTTCTTGCATATCCATCATGATTGGTGAAGGTATTCTTTTTGAAAGCTTATTGACTGCTTCCCCGATCTCATCTTTATGCAGAAGCGGTTCGTACACATTACAGATATATTGAACTCGCAAGTGAAAAGGTAGATCCACATGAATGCGAACACCACTGTACTTTCCTTCTAAAAGAAAATCGGGTACGACTACTCTTCCAATTCGTTTACTCTCTGATTCTATAATAAATGATGAAGATTTCTCCAACTTTTTAAGCCTTTCATAAAGTCTTGACTCAAATTCCTTTTGTGAAGCAGGATATTCTCCAATATTTCCAAAGATCGAACCTTTATGCCCCGCCATTTCTTCAAGGTTTAAGACTGGATATCCTTCTTCTTGCAACTGCTTCAATAGTTTTGTCTTCATCGTACCGGTATGACCTTCAATCACGATAATCTTTCTTGGTTCATCAACCATCTTTTTCAGAGTAGATTCAATTTTCTTTCGATAAGACCGTATACCACCATGGAGCTGCAAGGTACCCATCCCCATCATGTTCAACGTTTCTGCAATACTCTTTGAACGAAACCCACCACGTGCGCAATAGATGACCACTTGTTTTTCTGGATGTTCTTTACTTTTTAAATGAATCATTTTATATATGTTCGGAAGTTTGGGTGCAACAACTTGCAGTCCGCGCTCCATCGCAGCTTCTTTACTCTCCTGTTTGTAGAGCGTACCTATTTCTGCTCTTTCCTCATTGGAAAAAATACTAACATTGAACGCACCAGGAATATGATACTCTTCAAATTCTTTAGGAGATCTTACATCAAAGAGCAAATAATCCTCGGCATCTATCTCATCTATGGAAATCGTCTTAACGTTGTTCACTGCTATCATCCCTTTGTTGATGCATATCGCTAGCTTAAGGTAGAACGAAAACAAGCACCCGATTCTATATCAGGGTGCTTGTCCAACACTTACTTCATCTGTTTGTTCATAGCCTGCATCATTTGATTGATCTTTTTCTGACTTGGTTTCTGACCCATCTGCATCATCATCACACGCAACATATTTTCATTAATCGGTGGATTTTTTTGTAAATAACTCATCATATACTTGCGGGCAATAAAAAATCCGATCGCAACACCTGCAATCAGTGAGAGTGCACACACAAGGATTATCATACCAGTACTCATTGTAAAAACTTCCTCCTTCATGTTGTCTAGAACTAGTTTACTACAAGTTTACCTACACATACAAGATTGAAAGAGAATTAAGTGGCATAGACCATGTTCAATTTAAACGGTGAGAGCCACCCGAATTTTCTTTCACCATAATCCATCGCAAGAAAATAAGGTTCATATTGACGTAACGCTTCAAATATAACCGTTTCTGCTTCAAAGTTACCGATGCTATAAAGGTGTATATATTGATCAGTGAGTTCTATTCTCACGATGCTATCTTTGCAAGTTAAAGAATATGTTTCTCCTTCTAAACGCCATTCCTGCTTTTCATTTAATTGATTCCAGAAGTGTTTTTCTAACTGAGAAACGGATAATAGAGAGGTTATGTAGCTGATCTGCTTTTGTAAGATGGTTTTAGAAATGCCATTTGAGCGCTGTTCTTCAAAAAACAACTGAAACAGCTTATTTTCCTTGCCATAATAGGAATGAGCAACTTCTTTTGTGATTAGATAAATATAAAACTCCCTCATAAACAAGCTCCTCTCCGAACATTTTCTAAAAGTATATACAATGTACGGAAAAAAGCTTGTCTAAAAAGGTGTGCAAAATACTACTACTTTTGTCGAAACAGTAAGAAAAGGAGGTTCCCTCTCGGAAACCTCCTTACTTTTTATTTATTTAACATATCCTTAACACGTTTTACGATGTTCTCTGGTGTAAATCCAAATTCTTTTTGGATAACTTCTCCAGGTGCAGATGCACCAAACGTATCGATCGTTAAAGTGTCACCTACTAGACCGACATATTTATGCCAACCGAGTGACGCTCCCATTTCAATCGCTAGACGCTTCGTAATATGTTTAGGAAGAACAGATTCTTTGTAGTCATTATCTTGTTTATCAAAGCTTTCCCAAGATGGCATTGAAACGACTGAAGCTGAAATCCCTTCTTTTTGAAGAAGTTCTTGTGCAGCCACTGCAATACTTACTTCAGATCCTGCAGAAAGAAGCAGTACATCTGCATCCGTTTCGGCTGGTGAAACTACATAAGCTCCACGTTTAACACCTTCATAAGCCTTCTCTTTTGTGTTCTTTAAGATCGGCAGGTCATGACGGCTCAACACCAATGCAGTAGGCTGATTCTTGCTCTCAAGCGCTAACTTCCAAGCTGCATTTGACTCATAACCATCAGCTGGACGAATCAGGTTAAGATTAGGCATAGCACGTAGAGAAGCAAGCTGCTCAACAGGTTCATGTGTTGGACCATCTTCTCCTACCATCACACTGTCATGTGTTAGGACATAAGTTACCGGAAGCCCCATTAGAGCAGATAGTCGAATTGCAGGTCTTACATAATCAGAGAACACGAAGAATGTTCCCCCAAACACATTCAGACCACCATGCAATGCCATTCCGTTCAGTGCAGCTCCCATAGCGAACTCACGAACACCAAACCAGATGTTACGTCCACTGTAATCATTGCGGCTGAAACTATTTTCACCTTCAATAAGTGTCTTATTAGATCCTGCTAAGTCAGCAGATCCACCAAATAGTGATGGCACACTCTTAGCAAGAGCATTGATCGCTTTACCTGAAGAAGAACGAGTTGCTATCGCTTTGTCGTAGTCAGGAAGATCTTTATCCCAATTCTCGGGAAGATTTCCTTTGATCGCTTCTTGAAGCTCTTGAGCTAATTCTGGATAAGCTTCTGCATAAACTTTGAATTGCTTGTTCCACTCTTCTTCTTTTGCTTGCCCTTCACTCTTCAGTTGTTCAAAGTGTGAATGAACTTCATCTGGAACATGGAAATCTTGCTCAAATGTCCATTTGTATGCTTCTTTTGTTAGTAAGATCTCATCTTTACCTAGTGGCGCACCGTGAGAAGCAGATTTTCCTGATTTATTTGGTGAACCATGTCCAATCACAGTCTTTACTTCGATCAGGGTTGGCTTGTTAAGTTCTTCACGTGCTTCCGAAAGTGCTTTTTCGATCTCATCAAGATTTGTTCCATCTTCCACATAAATCACTTGCCAGCCATATGCTTCAAATCTTTGTTTTACACTTTCAGAGAATGAGTGATGAAGGTCGCCATCCAATGAGATATCATTTGAATCGTAAAGAACGATCATTCTACCTAGTGCAAGATGACCTGCAAGTGAAGCTGCTTCAGCAGAAACACCCTCCATAAGGTCTCCATCACCACAGATAGAATAAGTAAAGTGATCAACTACTTCATGGCCATCACGGTTATATTTTGCAGCCAAATGACGTTCAGCCATAGCCATACCTACAGCCATCGCAATCCCTTGACCTAGTGGGCCAGTTGTTGCTTCGACACCAACCGTGTGACCGAATTCAGGGTGACCTGGAGTCTTACTTCCCCATTGTCTGAAATTCTTCAGATCATCAATTGTTAAGCCATATCCACTCAAATGTAGCAAGCTATATAACAACATCGATCCATGTCCTGCTGATAATACAAAACGGTCACGGTTAAACCATTCAGGATTTGCAGGATTATGGTTCATAAATTTTGACCATAAGCTATATGCCATAGGTGCAGCACCCATCGGCATACCTGGATGCCCTGAGTTCGCTTTTTCTATGCTGTCGATAGAAAGTGTTCTTATTGTATTAATTGCTAATTCATCAATAGTTCGTGACAAAAAAATCATCCCTTCATATGTACTAAACAGTTTTGACTTTCATAATAAACGTTCAAATGCAATTAGACAAGACAAACACACTATTAGCTATAGTTATTTTACCATCTAGTCATGAAAACATACAAAAACCGCCTGTTTTCCTACAACATTTTGGTTGTATTAGAACAGGCGGTTAAATTTTTATTTATGCGAGCCCTGGTAAATGACATGAAAAGTGATCCGTATTTTCATCATAATCAAGTTTCATATTCTCCACGAACCATCTTTCTTCATTTTTAACAAAAAATCGAAGACCTTCGACCTCTTGAATGTAATCGTTCTCTTCAGGAACTGCAGGCGTCACACCAAGTGAAAAACCTCCCGAGTCACCACTTCCTGCATATTTAACGAAAAGTCTTAAAGCCTCTGACGTTTCTAAAGTAATATCCTTATAAAGGTTCGCGGCTGCACTTGTAATTGAAAAAGTCAAAATATTCTCCCCTTTCAAAGTTGTTATATAACAGTATATACTATTATATATAGAATGCAACAGAAAAAAATGCCTATTTACAGTTGAGTAAATAGGCATTTTATATTAATGTTTAAGGTTTTTTTTATTGTCTTTACTTCTTTTTAATTTTTCCGGTGTTACATCATCACCGTTAGGATCAACAAAAGTCATTCCATGCAGATCTTGAACAAAAGATTTACGGAAAACTTGCAAATATTCTTCTCGCAGTTTTTTTTGTTCCGTTTTTTCTGCTGATGTTAGATCGGTTTGTTTGGATTTTCTAGACAGTTCATTTATACGTTGCATTTTATCTTTAGATAACATAGCAAAAACTCCTTTTTAAAGCATTCTTCACTCTATCCTACAGCAGAATGAAAGGAATTTCTAGTTATCTGTATTTTCCACATGTTCTTTGTATCTTCTATGTACGGTTGCTTTAGATACATCAAAGCCCAACCCTCTAAGCGTCAACGCGATGTCATGAAATGTAAGCTTCATGTTCTTCAATCGTACGATCTCAGAGATCGGCACTTCTTTTTTGTCTCTGCCACCACCGGTTTGATTCTTTAAATTCTTCTGAGGTTTATATCCTTCTTTTACAGCTTTTCTCATTCCACGTTTGATCTTCATATTATGAAGTTTTCGTTGATATTCTTCTACAGTAGACACAATATCAAGCACCATTTCGTCCGCTTCTGTTAACGTGTATTCTCCATTATTAGAAAGGGTATATACTTTTATATTGTATTTAATCAACTGATGAAGTATTGCCATCTTCGCTTTTCCTCTGCCTAAACGGGTATCATCTTGTACCAGAAGACACTGAAACTCTCCATCCCTTGCAAGATCTAATATATTTAATAACTCTTCTCGATCTAAAGAGAATCCACTTGCCCTCTCTTGATAACAGTTAACCACTTCAAATTGAAATTGACTTGCTAACTTCTTAAGTTCAGCTTCTTGTCTTTCTAATGAAGTCATTTGTTCATCTTTATCTGTACTAACTCTGGAGTATATGATTGCTTTCATTGTTTAAAACCCGCTTTTTATTTATTAACTGGTATGATTACTTTCTGTCCTGGAAAAACAGCTGCCGCATTTACACTGTTCTTCTTTTCGACCCATTGTATAAACTCCCAATTGGAATAATGATGCTTGGCATTATATTCTTCAGAAAGACTCCATAGTGAGTCTCCCTCCTGTATGGTTACTTCAATATATTGAGCTTCTTGTGAGGCAAGATTTGATAACGTAAAAAATATACCACCTAACAACCCTAAAAATACAATAACATGCATTGTCCCTTGTTTCATTGTGATATCCCCTTTCAACAAACGTTTGTTCGCATCTCTTGATTTTATAATAACTGGAACGTTTGTTCGGTGTCAACTATTTTTTCGAACTTATGTTTGTATCTCTGATTTCTCCATGATATACTTTTTGTAGATAAAAAATTCGGTGAGGTGCTAAAAAATGACTAAGTTATCCAGACGACAATTGGATATATTGGCTTTCATAAAAGAGGAAGTTTCACAAAAAGGGTATCCGCCTTCAGTTCGAGAAATCGGAGAGGCAGTCGGCCTTGCTTCAAGTTCCACAGTCCATGGACATTTAGCAAGACTTGAGAAAAAAGGACTTATTCGACGAGATCCAACGAAACCAAGAGCGATTGAAGTATTAGGCTTAGAAGACAACATTCCTTCTGTCCGTTCTGTTTCAATTCCTGTTATCGGTAAAGTTACAGCAGGTCTACCAATTAGCGCAGTTGAAAACGTAGAAGAATACTTCCCATTACCTGAGCACGTTGTTGGAGATGAGAACGTCTTCATGTTATCTGTTGTTGGTGACTCTATGATTGAAGCAGGAATCTTTAATAAGGACCTAGTTGTTGTAAAACAGCAGCCTACAGCAAATAATGGAGATATCATCGTAGCAATGACCGATGAAGATGAGGCGACTGTGAAAAGATTCTTTAAAGAAAGAAACCATATTCGATTGCAGCCTGAAAATTCTTCGATGGAACCAATTATCTTACAGAGCTGTACGATTTTAGGTAAAGTGATCGGTGTATATCGAAGCATTCATTAATTAATTTAATCAAAAAAAGAAGTATCTAGTTAACTAGATACTTCTTTTTTTGATTATTAATGAATGATGTTTATAAGATCATCTATATGCCCTCTGTTACTCTTCATAAAATGCGAGAGGATTTGTTATAAAATAGCACGATAAAGAATAGCCCTACCGCTGAAAGTAAGAGTCCAAGAGACAACATTGTTAAAGATAACATTTTAAAAACCACACTCAATGCAACTAAGCAAGCAGCCATTACTTGATCAAACAGTTAGCTCTTAGAGGACTCGGCATCGAAATTTCTTTCTTATTCAAAGGTCAAAGAGGAGTTATTAGAAGGAAAGCTTGTCCCACTCGATCCACATGTTATCTATCGTCCCTTTTATGCCGTTTGTGCTGAAGTATACGCCTCAGGAACCATTTACTCAGAAGTATTGAAGGTTCTACAAAATCTTTCATAAGAACAACAAAAAACCCCTGATAATGATATCAGGGGTTTTTCTTCTTCTTAATACATGCTCATATATTGTTCGCGTTCCCAAGGGTGAACTTGTGTACGGAACATATCCCACTCGATCTCTTTCGCTTCAATAAAGTGCTCTGTAGCATGTGCTCCAAGAGCTGTTGTAAGAACTTCATTTTTGCTGAATAGAGTCAAAGCTTCTTTTAATGTTGCTGGAAGATCTTTGATGCCTTCTGCTTCGCGCTCTTCTTTATCCATTACGTAGATGTTTCTATCGATTGGTTTTGGAGCGTTAAGCTTGTTCTTGATTCCATCAAGACCAGCCGCAAGCAATACTGCCATAGCAAGATAAGGGTTTGCCGTTGGATCGACGCTTCTTACCTCAATACGAGTACTGATGCCGCGAGAAGCAGGAATACGAATAAGCGGGCTTCTGTTCTGCATAGACCATGCAACATAACAAGGTGCTTCATAACCAGGTACGAGTCGCTTATAAGAGTTTACAGTCGGATTCGTGATCGCCGTGAAATCTTGTGCATGCTTTAAGATACCTGCTAGGAAATGCATAGCTGTCTCACTTAATCCTGTTTCTGATTTCGCATCATAGAACACATTTTCGCCATCTTTGAATAAAGACATGTTCGCGTGCATACCTGAACCGTTCACACCAAACAATGGTTTAGCCATGAATGTTGCATGAAGACCATGTTTACGTGCGATCGTTTTAACAGCTAACTTAAATGTTTGAATGTTATCACAAGTGCTCACAGCATCAGCATATTTAAAATCGATCTCATGCTGACCAGGTGCTACTTCATGGTGAGAAGCTTCGATTTCAAAGCCCATATCTTCAAGTTCTAACACGATATCTCTACGGCAGTTTTCACCGAGATCGGTTGGAGCTAAGTCAAAATATCCACCTTTATCGTTTAATTCTAGAGTCGGCTCACCCTTCTCATCGTTCTTAAATAAGAAGAATTCAGGCTCAGGTCCAATGTTGAAATCGGAGAACCCTAAGTCTTCCATCTCTTTTAATACACGCTTTAAGATTCCACGTGGATCTCCATCGAACGGGTTACCATCAGGCATAAAGATATCACAGATCAAACGTGCAACTTTGCCTTTTTCAGAAGTCCATGGGAAAATCATAAATGTATCTAAATCAGGATAAAGATTCATATCTGATTCTTCAATTCGAACGAATCCTTCGATAGAAGATCCGTCAAACATCATCTTGTTATCTAAAGCTTTTTCAAGCTGACCGATCGGAATCTCAACATTCTTGATAACACCCAATAAATCAGTAAATTGTAGACGGATGAATCTTACGTTCTCTTCTTTTACCATTCTTAAGATATCTTCTTTAGTGTACTTAGACAAATCTTTCTCCTCCTTTAAATATAAAGCGCCTAATATGGCGATTGTTCACATCGTAAGTATTAATAATCTTTAATGAAAAAACCTGGAAAGTTCTCCTTGTATCAATGAGGTTTTTCCATGTCTGCCAGCATGAATCAATTCCCTTTTTAACCTGCGATGAAGCGCCGATTCGGAAATTTGTTGAACACCTTGCACATTCGGCTGGTTCTTAATCAGTTCTGCTGCTTGTTCATTCAGTTCAAAGACTCGTTTGATTCCAGCTAAGTTTACGCCTTGCTCAAGAAGTGCTTTGATCTCTAGAAGTTTATCAACATCATTAAATGAAAATAAACGACGGTTCCCTTCAGTACGTGCAGGATGAATAAGATCATGCTCTTCATAATACCGAATCTGTCGAGCTGATAGTTCAGTCAGCTGCATGACGATGCTGATGGGGAACAAAGGTAAGTTCCTACGATTCATATCGTTCATATTGCCTACCTCCTTTCAACTTCTTTTTATATCTTATGTCACAAAAGCTCACATGTCAATCCTAATGTTAGAAAAAATAACATCAAAACAAAAAAGAGACTGTTCGCCTCTTTTTTTGTTCAATGTATTGTTATCGTTTATCAATTAGTCCGTGCGTTAAAAGTTCATCGGCAGCTGATAATACGGCAATCTTCACATGTTCATACGTTAGACCACCCTGCACGAACGCTATATATGGCGGTCGGATCGGACCATCCGCAGTTAGCTCGATGCTAGCACCTTGAATAAATGTACCTGCTGCCATGATCACATCGTCTTCATAGCCAGGCATATAATCCGGGTATGGAATCGCATAAGAGTTGATCGGTGATGCTTTTTGTATAGCTTGACAAAACTTGATCATCCGCTCGCGATCATTAAAGATTACAGATTGAATAAGATCTGTTCTCTTTGCATCAAATGATGGACGCGTTTCCATTCCTAGTTCTTCTAAGAAAGCAGCTGTAAACACTGCACCTTTTAACGCTTGAGCCGTTACGTGAGGTGCTAGGAAGAATCCTTGGTACATTTCTTGAAGACTGTAAAGAGATGCCCCTGCTTCACGACCGATTCCAGGAGAAGTTAATCGATACGAAATTCTATTGACCAGCTTCTCTTTTCCTGCGATGTAACCACCTGTTTTAGCAAGGCCGCCGCCAGGGTTTTTAATCAGTGAGCCAGCAATAATATCTGCTCCTGCTTCAATGGGTTCTCTTTCTTCAACAAACTCGCCGTAACAATTATCAACGAACACGATCACATCTGATTTGATCTCTTTCACAAACGATATCATCTCTTCTATTTCAGTCACTGTGAATGATGGTCGGTCTGCGTATCCTTTTGAGCGTTGAATACCGATCACTTTCGTTTTTTCGGAAATCGTTCGCTGAATTCCAGAGAAGTTAATAGCTCCTTCAGAAGTCAGGTCTACATGTTGATACGAGATATTGTAATCTTTTAATGAACCCTCACCTGTACCTCTGATCCCTACGATTTCTTCGAGCGTATCATAAGGTTTGCCAGTGATATAAAGGAGTTCATCTCCAGGACGGAGCATACCAAATAAAGATAGGGTGATCGCGTGAGTACCAGAGATGATCTGCGGCCTAACAATTGCAGCTTCTGCTCCAAAAACATCCGCATACACCTTTTCAAGAGTATCTCGACCAGAATCATCGTATCCATAACCGGTTGAAGGATGAAAATGGTGATCTCCTACTTGATTGTTCTGAAATGATCTTAGCACCTTTAACTGATTAAATTCACAGATCTCATCAATCAGCTTATGCTGCATTGTAATACGTTCTGTTATTTTTTCTGAAGTACGTTTCAGTACCTTTTCATTTTGAAACTGTGAGTACATGTTATTCTCCTTTGTTGCTGATGGACGGAATGGAAGAGGAAGGTAGCGCATATCCCTTGCATTCATAAACCAAGTCTTCTTTATTAAACTCTTGTGTAATTAGTATCGTTTCTCCACGCAGTTGTGATAAAAGCTTGCCGTCATGTGCCGGAACTTTAACTTCATAATAAGTCATCTGTTTCATCACTTCTTTTTCAATCGTTTCAAGTAATAAGGAAATATCCTTACTCTCTAATGCAGAAATCGAAATGGATGGACTCTCTGGAATGAAATCTTCTCCAAACTGGTCTTTTTTGTTATATACCGTGAGCATCGGAATATGGGATGCCTTTAAGTCACTTAAAATTCGTTTGACCGTTTGTTCATGTTGGTTACGATCCTCGCTAGCACCATCGATCACATGGATAAGAAGATTTGCTTCAGCTGCTTCTTCAAGTGTAGATCTGAAGGCAGCGATCAATGACGTAGGCAGGTCTTGAATAAAACCTACGGTATCCGTTAACAGCATCTGAAAACCGCTTTTCAGCTTCACTTTTCGCGTCAACGGGTCAAGCGTTGCAAATAGTTGATCTTCTTCATAACTATCAGCTTCTGTTAATTTGTTAAAGATCGTTGACTTCCCTGCGTTCGTATAACCAACAAGTGCTGCTTGAAAAGCGCCCTGGTGTTTGCGACGTTCACGATATCTTTCTCTATGGCTTACAACTGAATTGATCTGCGTCTTCAGTTCGTGTATACGAAACCGAATATGACGTCTATCCTTTTCAAGCTTTGTCTCACCAGGACCACGAGTTCCGATCCCGCCACCTAACCTAGAAAGACTAGCCCCTATACCTGATAATCGAGGCAATAAGTATTCAAGCTGAGCAAGTTCTACTTGAAGCTTCCCTTCTCTAGTCTTTGCACGCTGTGCAAAGATATCTAATATCAGCTGTGTACGATCAATAACTCTTGCATTGAAATGAGAAGACAAGTTACGAACTTGAGAAGGAGATAACTCACTGTTAAAGATAATAATATCTGCTTCAAGCTCTTCTTCTAGAGTAATAATCTCTTCTACTTTACCTTTTCCGATAAATGTAGCTGAATCATAACGGTCCCTTTTTTGTGTAACAACAGCACAAACTGTTCCTTGAGCCGTTTTCGTTAAAGATTTTAATTCTTCCATCGAATAAAAAAAACGCTCGTCGTTCTGCCGTGGAAGCTGACATCCGACGAGTATCGCTCTTTCATGAACTGAATCATTGTTTTTGTTCAAATTTGCGATCCCTGCTTTCCATAGTCTCCTCTCATCATATCAAATCGAATCCCGTTCTTCTAGCACAAGGTCATCACTTTGAATCGTCATCAATGCTCTTCTATCTTGGTTGCTTTCGTTCAAGAGCCTGACAGATTGCCTTCTGACCGCTTTTTCAACCATATTACGAATGTATCTTCCGTTTGAAAACGAACTTGGATTACTATGCTTTACCCGTTCGATGTGGCTTTTTAGCTTCCATTCACAATCTCTTGTCAACATGTATTCTCTTTCTGTGATCATTCTCTTTGCGATCTCCATCAATTCCTCCACAGAATAATCTGGGAACGAGATAACAAGTGGAAACCTAGAAGGTAAACCCGGATTAAGCTTTAAAAATCGATCCATTTCTTTAGGGTACCCAGCTAAAATCAATATGAAATCGTGCTGCTGATCTTCCATCGCCTTTACGAGTGTATCGATGGCCTCTTTGCCGAAGTCTTTTTCTCCACCGCGGCCTAAAGAATACGCTTCATCTATAAACAATATGCCTCCACTAGCTTTCTTTAAGAGCTCTCGTGTTTTTTGAGCGGTATGCCCAATGTATTCTCCAACTAGATCAGCACGCTCAGCTTCGATCAGGTGACCCTTTGAGAGTACTTTCATCTCATGAAATAATGTCCCTAACTTTCTAGCTACGGTCGTCTTTCCAGTGCCTGGGTTACCTTTAAACAACATATGAAGAGCTTGTTTTTCTGCTTTTAACCCTAACTCCTGACGGCATTTATTAATATGGAGCCACGCATAGATCTCTTTAACATGAAATTTCAAGTCTTCCATTCCGACTAAACGATTCAGATCTTTTTCCATTTTGATGAGAGGCTGGTGCTTTTCAATTGTTTTCTCTTTTTTGCCTGCAAGTGCTGTTCCATCATCGATCTTTGACTTTTCACTCGCTTGATTTAAAACGATATTGATCTGCCTTTGCTTTTTTATCGCAATAGGTTCATTCAAAAGGAACCACCTCACTTTGCCAGTCAAATCATAATACGCAACATCATCCGATCCCGTGACAAATGCCTATACGATTTCTTGATCCACTGTTAACAATTTATGTTGATGTCTTACGATCTACTACAAAGACAAGCTTTGTTTTTAGAATGAATATGTATTAACCGCTTTGTAAGCGTTTTCTATTTTCAGATGAATAAAAATACTCAAGTATGCAAGATTTCCGTGTTATGTTAAATACTGTGAAAAAAGTACGAATCGAATGGACGAAGAAATCATGCATATTAAACTACAGAAAAGCTTGTTTATACTAATAGGATTGTTTTTAACAGCGATCGGCATCAAATTATTAAACATACACACGTTAACGTTTGGCGGAACAGCAGGAATCGCTACACTTGTTTCATTCATGACGAGTTGGACATGGGGCATTCTATTTCTCATTGTAAACTTACCCTTTTTTATTCTTTCGATTAAAAAACTGGGTTGGAATTTCTCACTTCTGACGTTTCTTTGCATCATACTCATCTCTGCCATCTCAGATCTAATGGATTATCTCGCGCTTCCATTAATCTCTCCGATCGCGGCTGCGATCGTTGCCGGAGGCCTGATTGGCATAGGTGTTAGTTTTGTATTAAATTCAGGAGCATCATTAGGTGGCATACACATTCTCGCTCTATACTTAGAACAAAAATCGAATATTAATCGAGGGATATCCTTGTTTGTTACAGATTTTATTATTGTGTCATCTGCTGTAGTCATGTTTGGATTTAAAAATGCGTTAATATCAATCATCGCAATTACTGTCGCTTCCTTCTTAACGGGAAGATTAAAAAGCACGGTCAAACCCTCAGAAGTCGAGTATCAACCTTCTGATTCAGAATCACTTCAAAACAGCTAAGAGCATTCTCCGACATGAGAGAATGCTCTTTTTTTTATCTTCATTTTATCAACATATTAATTATTATGTTAACTTGTTGTCTATCTCTGTCATTTTCTGCGCTTGCTTAGGAAATAAAATGTTTCTTATTCGTAAAGATCATTCCGAATGGATGTGTCCTCTTCATGCATATCTTGCCTCTCAGTGGATTTCAACTGTCCTTTTAATGGCTTTATTTTTCCGATTAGAATTCCAAGCTCATTATAAACTCCACTCTTTGAGTCATGTTTGCTATGTGATGCCATATTCCCTAACCTCTTGATCTGCGCTATCTTATCTGGATCGGTGGTAATGGCTGCATTTCTGCCATGTGCATTTCCTTTTAATCCGTTATAAACCGCTTTGCGCAGCTGGTCGTTTTCTTCACCAGGTGAAACAGGTTCATGAGGAACGATTCCAACTAGTGTATAGATACCACTTACAATCACATAAGCCTTATCCACACCGTTTACTTTTTCCGCAAGCTGAACAAGATCTTTTGATTGATGAACTTCATCAGACTTTTCTACAACTAACGGTGAATCTATCTGTGTATTCGGTTTTCGTTCTGATGTATCATATTTTACTTGCTCAGTATCGAGGGTTTCATCTCCCGAACCGGTTTTGCCTGAACACGCAGTTAAAAGAAGAACTGAAGATAGTACGAGCATTGCTGGTTTCCACATATATAACCATCCTTTTTTCCATAGTTTCCATTGGAGATTGTAGAAATATGCAAAAAAAAGACGCTTTGTTATAATGGGAAAAAGAGGTTATAGGAGGCAATTATGGAAGAATATCCACACTTACCCGAATATGCCGATTCATATATTGTTTACTTACAGAAAAAAGAACGAACAAAGAGCACGATCAAAAGATATTATTATGATCTTTTAGATTTTTTTGCATGGGTCAGAGTGATGAAGGAGAATGATGATATACATACTGTGCAGCACTTAGATGCTGAGACAATAAATGAATATTTCCTTTTTCTCTCCGAGCAACGAGAATATCGAACCGCTACTACAAAGAGAGTTTTTACAGTTATAAAAAGTCTCTTTTCCTTCCTCCATGCTAATAGGAAGATTGCATCGAACCCTTTTTCTGAACTGGAGCAAACGCTTAGAGAAGACACCCATTTTAAAGATGAGGATTTTATTTCAGACGAGGAATATAAAATCCTTTTTCAAACATTATCTTCCTATGAGGGGCTGACGGAGAAACAGCAAAAATATAGACATCTCCTGATCAAAAGGAATGAAGCGATTCTTTCACTTCTCTATCGCTATGGCATCACACTTCAGGAAATCACGAATATAGAAATGAAACATGTTCATTTCACACAACAAGAATTAACCGTGATCAACAAAAAAGAAACAAGGCTGATCTCCCTTGACGATGAGACTCACCAGCTATTATATCAATACAAAGAAGATATTCCAGAAAGCATAAGGCCGAGAAATTATTCTTCTGATCGTTTTTTTATCGCGTTTGATTATCAAAGAGGAACGTTTCGGTTTGATTATGAAATGTATGAACCCAAACCGTTAACGGTAATCGCCATACAGAAGATGCTGAGGCAAGAGATCCGTCGCTCTGGCCTGAGAGAAGGAATCAGTTCCCAACACTTAAGAAGAACAGCCATCTTAAATCTTTTAAAAGAAGGAAAAGCTGAGGAAGATGTTCAATTATGGTTTGGATTAAAATCAAATCTAACTCTAAACCGCTATGAAGCCTATTTAGAAACAACTGAAATGAAAAAGGGATAAACAAAAATAGACAAATATATGTGTACCATTTAAAAACTCCCTATCAACCTTATTTAAGGCCGATAGGGAGAGTTTTTTTATTCATTTGTATTTGCAGAAGACAAATCGACATTTCGGTGTGGGGTAAACGTTGAAATGGCATGCTTGTAAATGAGGTGCTGTTTTCCTTCTGCCTCTAGAACAACAGTAAAGTTGTCAAACCCCTTCACTAAACCTTTAAGCTGAAATCCATTCAGCAGATATACGGTCACATAAATGTTTTCGCGACGTAACTGGTTTAAGTAATGATCCTGTAAATTGATTGATTGCTTCATGTGAACAGATCCTCCTCTTTGGGCATTACCCTTATACATTCTCGGAAATTTCTAATTTCCCTTCAACAAAGTGCTGAATTTCTTGAAATTTTTTGTGAAAGGGATCTTCGTCCATGCTAAACCATTCAACATCCATCTGATTGCGAAACCATGTGTATTGTCTTTTTGCATATCGCCTGGAGTCTCTTTTTAACAAAGTGATCGCTTCTTCTAACGTACTTTCCCCTGAAATATAGGGAAAAAACTCTTTGTAGCCTATCGCTTTAGCGGCCAGACTGTTCGTTATGTCTTGTTTAAAAAGCATTCTTGCTTCGTTTATTACGCCTTGTTGAACCATAAGGTCCACTCTTTCGTTTATGCGTTCATATAAGCGCTCTCGATTCATCGTTAATCCAACTAAAGCTAATTGATAAAGAGATTCCTCATCGCCCACATTCTTTCCTTGTTCAGCAGAGGGGACATTCCCTGTCGTATAGTAGATTTCCAGCGCTCTGATCACTCGCTGTACATTGTTCGGATGAATCTCTTTCGCACGCTTTGGATCGACTTTGAGCAGTTCTGCATGCAAAGCCTCTGAACCTTCGACCTCTGACTTTCGTTGAAGCTCGTCTCTCATCTCACTATTTTTGCTTGCTTCAGAGAATTCATAGTGATGAGTGACAGCTCTCACGTATAACCCCGTTCCACCTACAAGTATGGGAACCTTACCTCTTTGATTAATATCTGATATTCGTTCTCTCGCCAGCATCTGAAATTCAGCAACTGAAAATGTTTCTGTTGGATCTTTAATATCGATCAAATAATGAGGTATACCTTCTTTTTCTTCCTCAGTAATCTTGGCGGTTCCGATGTCAAGACCTCTATAGATCTGCATAGAATCCCCGCTTATGATCTCACCATCGATCGCTTTCGCCAGTTCGATACTGGTTTTTGTTTTTCCAACAGCCGTCGGGCCTACGATCACTACTAATTTTTCCTTCATCATTTACTCCTACATCACTCTTTTGAACATCTTCTCAAGTTCATATGTTGATAGATGAATCGTTATTGGTCTTCCGTGTGGACATGTGTATGGATCTTCTGATGTTCTCAACGACTCTAACAAAGCAAAGATCTCATCATTTCTTAGATGATGGTTAGCCTTAATAGAGCCTTTACAAGACATCATGATCGCTGCATCTTCTCTTAATTTTTCAATATCGATCCTTCTATGATCAAGTACCTGTTGGATGATATCAAGCATGACTTCTCTTTCATACCCTTTTGGAAACCATTGCGGGTGCTCTCTTACGATAAACGTATTCTGTCCAAACGTTTCTAAAAACAGACCCACATCACTAAGAGTTTCTAAGTGACTCTCTAAAAAGGCAGATTCACTTGCTGTAAATTCAAAGGTAAAAGGGACTGCTAACAGTTGAGTTTCTCTTTTCACTTGTCCCACTTTATTTCTGAAATATTCATATTTAATGCGTTCTTGTGCAGCATGCTGATCGATGAGATACAATCCGTTCTCATTTTGAGCAATGATATAAGTTCCATGCATCTGTCCGATCGGATACATGACCGGAATTTTATCAACATGTGCATCCGTTAGAGGATATTCGCTCTCATTCGTGATTGTTGTTTCATTCGTCTCAGGCAACGGTAGTAAATCCACCAGAGACTCATCCACCTCATCAACTTTCTTTGATGTATGGGAAGTCTCTCTTATTAGAAAAGAATCAGCATCATCAGAACTCATACTGAAACGGTTATCACTTTGTGATGTTTTTAGATCAGTTGTAACATCACTTTGAACGTCTTCTTTCTTTCTTTGATGATCGAAGGAAAATGAAGCCTGTTCTTCTCGATCTTTCTCTCTTTGTTCTTTTTTCTTAAACTGCACATCTGGGATCAACTGCTGATTTCTGATCACTTTTCTGAGCTCGTTTTCAACGAGCTGAACCAATTCCGCTTCTTTACTCAACCTTGCTTCATGTTTGGATGGATGTACGTTTACATCAATAATTGTAGGATCCATCTTAACCGATAGAATAGCGATCGGAAAACGGCCTATCGGCAGAAAAGTGTGATAAGCATTCTGTACAGCTTTGGAAAGTGCAAAGTTCTTTATATATCTAGCGTTCATAAAGAAGGACATATACTGACGGGACGCCCGGTTTATTTCAGGTTTTGCTATATATCCTGTAACTTCATAATCTAAAGAGGAAAAAGAGACTGAGATCATGCTTTTAGCAGTTTGTATTCCATAAACCGATGCAATGATCTGCAGCAGGTTTCCGTTCCCAGAAGTGTGCAGAAGCTCTTTCCCGTTATGTTTTAATCGAAAAGAAACATCTGGGTTTGCAAGAGCTAGCCTGTTCACTAGATCACTAATCGTGCCTAGTTCTGTTTGAATGGTCTTCACATGCTTCAATCTGGCCGGTGTGTTATAGAATAAGTTACGAACAGTCAGATCAGTGCCTTTTCTGCTATTCGTCTGTTGCTGTTTAACGATTCTGCCGTTCTCAATAAATAGATAAGCACCTGGTCCCTCGCCTGTTGATGATTTAAGTTCAACTTGAGAGACAGAAGAGATACTCGGTAATGCTTCTCCTCTGAAGCCCATGGTACGAATATGGATTAAATCTTGTTCACTTTTAATCTTACTCGTGGCATGGCGGTTAAAAGCGAGCACACAATCTTCCGGCTCGATTCCATCCCCGTTATCTAGAACACGAATGAGTGATAATCCACCTTCTTCAACTTCGATCTCTATTCTCGTCGCGTTCGCATCGATTGAATTCTCGACAAGTTCTTTAACAACAGAGGCTGGGCGTTCTACAACTTCACCAGCAGCGATCTTATTGGATAGATGTTCATCTAGCTGTACAATTTTGCCCATTCGTCACGCCTCCTTTATCTCACTTTTTTTTGCAGTTTATATAGCGCGTTCATCGCATCAAGCGGAGTCATCTCTAATACGTTTAAACTTCTTAACTCTTTGATCAACTCTTGCTCTTTATTGTCTCTTCTGTTCGTCGTCTCCTCTTTTTCAACAAAAAGACTCAACTGACTTTCTTGAATAATCTCTTCCTTAGCAGCTGACACCTCCTGAATGGGAAGTGCCTCTCGTTTTTCTTGATTTTCATAGGTTTGTAAGATCGTTTTTGCTCTAGAGATCACAGGTTCTGGAAGTTCAGCAAGTTCGGCCACTTGTATACCAAAACTTTTATCAGCTTGTCCGTCAATGACTTTATGAAGGAATACAAGACTGCCATTCTCTTCAACTGCACTTACAAACACATTCTTTAGTGAGTGAAGAGACTCTTCTAAGACGGTAAGTTCATGATAATGAGTAGAGAAGAGTGTTTTGGCAGCTATTTCTTCATGAATAAATTCGATGATAGATTGCGCTAATGCCATTCCATCATACGTAGAAGTTCCTCTGCCGATCTCATCTAGAAGAATCAAACTATTTTCAGTAGCACTCGTTAAGGCAAAGTTCGTCTCTAGCATCTCGACCATGAACGTACTCTGTCCGCCCACAAGATCGTCAGCCGCTCCTATACGCGTGAAGATCTGATCAAACATGGGAAGTTCAGCACTCTCTGCTGGAACAAAACAACCGATCTGCATCATCACAGCCGTAAGTGCTAACTGGCGCATATACGTACTCTTACCAGCCATGTTTGGACCCGTTATAAGGAGCATGTTTCTATCGTTATTTAGAACAATATCATTAGGAACGTATTCTTGTGCATCCATCACTTTCTCAACAACAGGATGTCTGCCGTTCACAATATTTACGATTCCATCCTCTGAAACTGTCGGTCTTACATAACGATACTGCTCACTGATCGCTGCAAAGGATTGCATAACATCGAGTTCAGAAATGGCTGACGCGAGTTCTTGCAGTCCTGGAATAAATTGCTTTACGTATTCTCTTACTTCCAAAAAGAGTGTATATTCTAATCCTGAGATCTTCTCTTCCGCTTCTAAGATGATTCTTTCTTTCTCTTTCAGTTCTGGGGTAACATATCTTTCAGCGTTAGCGAGCGTCTGTTTTCTTTCATAGCGATCTGGTACTTGCGAAAGATTAGATTTTGTTACCTCGATATAGTAACCAAAGATCTTGTTAAAACCTATCTTTAGGGACTTAATCCCTGAAGCTGCTTTTTCTTGCTGCTCGAGAGAAGCAATCCATGCTTTACCGTTGCTGCTCGCATCTTTATATTGATCAAGCTGCTCATTGTAACCTGCTTTGATGAGACCACCCTCTTTAATATGGATAGGTGCATCATCATGTAAGGCAGAATCTAAATAGTCTGCGAGTGTTCTATGTTCATTCATCTTCGCATGAAGTTCGAGTGCATATTTCCCTTCAATACTCTTAATCTTTTCTTTTAAGACCGGAACACTGAACAGAGATCTTTTCAATTGTACAAGATCTCTTGGACTAGCGTTTCCATAAGATATTTTTGCTATCAACCGTTCCATATCATAAACAGACTTCAATTGTTCTTTGATCTCTTCACGCGTAAAGAATTCTCCGATTAAGTTTTCAACGAGCTGCAGCCGCTTCTCGATCGTTTCTTTTACGAACAAAGGCTCTTCAACCCACTGTTTAAGCTTTCTAGCACCCATTGCTGTCATCGTGGCATCTAACAGCCATAATAGTGAACCTTTTTTACCTTTTGCTCGTATGGATTCTGTTAATTCTAAGTTGCGTTTTGAAAACGCATCAAGCTTCATCCTTTTATCGTTCTGCTGAAATTCCACCGCTTTTATATGGTGAAAAGATCGCTTTTGCGTATGAGTTAGATAATGGAACAACCGTCCTGCAGAACGTACTAAAACAGGATCAGATATCGTATGAACAAGATGATCGAACTGACTGTCTACAGAACTCTCTTCCTGAATTGAAACCGAAGCTTGTCCTGTCTGCATTACTGTGTTCGTCCAAGCATCGTACAATTCTTTGTTTCCAACGATCTCTTTTACACCGTGACTTAAGAGTAATTGTATGAACGATAACTGATTTCCTTCATATGTATATCCCTTCAACTCACCTGTTGAAAGATCACAAAGAACGTATCCATAAGAATCGTTTTCTTTTTCGATCGATACAAGAAAATTGTTCTCTCTATCATGAAGAAGATGGTCATCAATAACCGTTCCTGGCGTTATAATCTGGATGACCTCACGTTTCACTACCCCGACAGATAGTTTAGGATCTTCTACTTGTTCACAGATCGCTACTTTATGTCCGTTCTCTACTAATGTTTTTATATAACCCGCTGAAGAATGATAAGGTATCCCGCACATCGGAATTCGATCTTGAGAGCCTCCATCTCTGCTTGTTAGTGTGATCTCAAGGATTTGAGATGCTCGAACTGCATCTTCAAAAAACATTTCATAAAAATCTCCTAGACGGAAAAATAAAAAGGCATCCTGATGAGCTGCCTTGATTGATAAATATTGTTGTATCATTGGAGTATATTGAGCCATAATTTCACCTTTTTCATAACATTTCAATGTCGCTATTATAACATAATTCACAGCATCTATCGTTTTCTCTGCATGAAAAAAACGGGAAGCTCTCTCCCGTTTATTATTCTTCCAAATCACCTATTAAAAAGTTTGGATCCAGGTCTTCAAAATTCTCATCTTCCACATCATATTCCCAATCTCTTGTCTGTTCATCATCAAAACCGTCCGGGTTCACATACACACAAACTTTTGTTTCCCCGATAATTTCACAAACAAACTCTCTTTCTACTTGAACGATCACTTTATTCCCGTTCGGAGAGATCGTCGCTTCTAACGTATTTGGCTCTTGTAGTGCACGGCACGTAACTTCATATTGATTGCCTAACGCATTCTTATCTCTTACACTAAGATCCACTTTGTCTACAAAATGGATGGTCTCTGTAACGACTTCCGTACGAGTATTATCATTGTAAGAATACCACACGTTGATATCATAGCTTCCTTCTACATCCACTGCTTCACCGTTCCGCTTCGGTTTATATGCATGGTTGATGATCCAGCATCCTAAAATGCTGCTCGGACGATGACTCGGTGCAATGGTATGCGTTGCCTGAGAAAATTTTCTCCCTTTGCCGCAGACCGCTTTTGTGATAATTTCTCTGTAAGTCAACTCTTGTTCTACGCGTCTTGACATACATGAATCCCTCCTCTACCAATCTCCATACAGTATATGCTGGGCGGATGCCTATTGTGTCTTCATTTATTTGAAACACAATTAGTCTAAGTATATGGGCGTTTGTTGTCCAATGTTCTCAAAATATTATATGTGATGAACGGTACGTGAAATTATTTTAGGGTCATTGGGCTTTTGAAAGTGGTGGTTCTTTACTTTAGGATACTCCGTTTTAAGAGGTAAGTGAGTCAATGAAACGTCAGCATGCCGCAGAATTTGTCGAGGTTTGTAGACTCGTGGATAAAAGGAGAAAACTTTTGGATTAAGAGCTAGATCTCGTGGATAAACAGCATAAACTTTTGGATTCCACACCAAAACTTCTGGATTGAAAGTACTTAATACCTCTATAGGTATGCGCGAAACATCTGATATACGAGTTGATCACACTAAAAAGCACGATGTCTGCAAGAGACATCGTGCTTTTTGTTTAGTGACAGCCGCAGCCGCCTGGAGAACATCCTTCTTGAGAGCCTGTTGTTCCTTTTAAAAGGTCACCGCCCGTTGATTCGATGATCTCATCTGTCACTTTGTTTGAGATTGTATGCGAAACCATCTGTAAGATATCATTCACATCGCTTTGTGACTGTTTGAACTCTTGAACAACTGGAATGCTGTCAAGTTCAGCCATCAGAGCATCGATCTTTTCTTCTACTTCTCTTGATGCTTCATGCTTTTGATAATGTTGAAGATTAACAGCTTGTTTTTGCAGGTTCTTAATCTGACCCATCAATCTTGCTACATTTGAATTCGTATTGATCTGAGCTTCTGCTTTTTTAAAAAAATCAACTTCATCAGTTGTTGCGATCATTTTTGCAAGTTCTTTTGCTTTGCCCAAGATCTCTTCTTTTGTATATGTGCTCATTAGCCTACCACCTCTGATTTTTCTTCTACCCAATCGCCGCCAAGGTTCCATGTTTTCGCATCGGTAATCTGAACTTTGACGATCTCTCCTATTAAGTGCTTAGGAGCTTTAAAATTTACTACTTTATTGGAACCCGTGTGACCTGATAGTACATCAGGATTCTTTTTACTTTCTCCCTCAACTAGCACTTCCACAACTTTACCAACATATGCTTTGTTCTTTTCCAGCGAAATATCATTTAGCATAGCGTTCAGCCTCTGCAGACGTTCTCGCTTCACTTCCATCGGAACATTATCTTGCATCTTTGCAGCTGGAGTGCCTTCACGAGGTGAATAGATAAACGTGTAAGCAGCATCATACTGCACTTCTTTAACAAGAGATAACGTCTCTTGGAACTGTTCTTCCGTCTCATTCGGAAATCCAACAATTATATCCGTAGTTAAGGCAACATTCGGCATCACTGCTTTTATCTTGTTCACAAGCTCTAAATAATGCTCACGTGTATATTTACGAGCCATTAATTTGAGTACATCGCTGTTTCCGTGTTGAACAGGCAGATGAACATGATCTACGATGTTTCCGCCTTTAGCGAGAACTTCGATCAATCGGTCATCAAAATCCCGAGGGTGACTTGTCGTAAAACGAAGTCTAGGAATATCAATCTTACGGATCTCATCCATTAGATCACCTAGGCCATACTCCAGATCTTCGAAATCTTTGCCGTATGCATTCACGTTCTGACCAAGAAGGGTGACTTCCTTATAGCCTTCTCTCGCAAGCTGTCTTACTTCTTCGATGATATCTTGCGGATAACGGCTTCGTTCTTTTCCTCGTGTGTAAGGAACAATGCAATATGTACAGAATTTGTCGCAGCCGTACATAATGTTGACCCAGCCTTTAACGTTCCCTTTACGCTTTCTAGGAAGGTTCTCAACGATATCTCCTTCTTTAGACCAAACTTCAACTACCATCTCTTTTGAGAATAACGCGTTCTCAATAATTTGAGGCAGACGATGTATGTTATGCGTTCCAAAGATCATATCAACTTGAGGGTATGTGGAAAGTATACGGTTAACGACAGATTCTTCTTGTGACATGCATCCACAGACCCCTAAAAGAAGATTAGGGTTGTTCGCTTTTGTATGTTTCAAGTGTCCCAGTTCGCCAAACACTTTGTTCTCTGCATTTTCTCGAATGGCACATGTATTAAGCAGGATCACGTCGGCATCCTCTGTAGAATATGTGGTTTCATAACCCATCTCATTCAGAATTCCTGCCATAACTTCTGTATCATGCTCGTTCATCTGACAACCGTACGTACGAATATAAAACTTTTTGCCAACACCGATATTCTTTAGGTTTTCCGGAATCGAAAAATCTTTTAATATTTGAACTTGTTCTTTACCACGCTTTTTCGCGTCTTTTAAAGAAGGCGGTGCATACGTAGATTGAAAGTATTGTGAGTAGTCTCTTTCTTTATTATTCGTCTTTACTTCTTGATTGTCTTTCGTAGTATCCAAGACATCTTCACTCCTTACTGCCTTTACTGCTAGGTCATCCGTTCAACATAAGTCTAGTATTTCATCCAACTGTAACATTATATCAAAAATTGGATTATAGTAAAACTTGTAATCGGTTTAGTTTACATAATAATATTATAGTCCATTTATAAATTGTAATATTCAGCTTTACAAAAAAAGTTGACTTTAAATGCTTACTAGTGCGCCTTTAAAGTCAACTTTATAAGTAACTAAATGATATTTAATTCTTTTCCTGCTTTTTCAAAAGCATCTAATGCCTCTTGAAGCTCTTCTTTCGTATGCTGTGCCGTTACAATCGTTCGTACGCGAGCTTTTCCTTTAGCTACTGTTGGGAATGCGATGCCTTGAGCGAATACACCATATTTTAATAACGTATCAGATAGTTTATGCGCAAGCGCGTCATCACCCACAAGTACTGGTGTGATAGGTGTCTCACTAACTCCTGTATTAAATCCTAGTTCTTTTAATCCTGCTTTAAAGAACTTTGTATTCTCCCAGAGTCTTTCCATATGTTCTGGCTCTTCTTCTAAAACATCGATCGCCGCTGAACTCGCTGCGATTACAGCAGGAGGATGCGATGTGCTGAACAAGAACGGACGTCCTTTATGGATCAGATAGTCTCTTAATGTTTGCGTGCTTGCAATATAACCACCAAGTACGCCAATCGCTTTACTTAACGTTCCAACTTGAATATGAACGCGGCCGTTCAAGTTAAAATGATCGATCGTACCGCGGCCATTCGTGCCTAATACACCACTCGCATGTGCGTCGTCTACCATTACGAGGGCATCGTACTTCTCCGCGAGTTCTACGATACCTGGAAGAGGCGCAATGTTACCGTCCATTGAGAAAACACCGTCAGTTACGACGATTCTTTTTCTAAATTCTTGTGTCTCTTTTAACGCCGCTTCTAAATCTTCTAGATCAACGTGTTTGTAGATTCTTCTTTTCGCTTTCGTTAAACGAATACCATCAATGATTGATGCATGGTTTAACTCATCTGAAATAACAACATCTTGATCTGTAAGAATGGCAGAAAGAATTCCTTGGTTCGTTGAAAAACCAGATTGGAAGACAAGACATGCCTCTGTGTGCTTGAATTCAGCTAGTTTTTTTTCAAATTCTTCATGCATGGATAGAGTTCCAGCAATCGTACGCACAGAACCTGTACCAACTCCAAATTCTTCAACAGCTTTTAAGGCTGCTTCCTTCATCTTCGGATGACTCGTAAGACCTAAGTAGTTGTTGGAAGAGAGCTGGATTACTTCTTTTCCATTGATTACAACTTTTGATCCTTGCTCTGATTCTAGCGGTACAAGCTTTCTGAACGTACCTTCTTCTTTCATATGGTCTAATTCTTCTTGCAGGTATTCAAAACCTTTCATCACGATGTTTTGCCCCTTTCGATTTTAAGGAATAAGAACTACTTTTCCGCAATTTCCTTTTATCATGAGATCAAAGCCTTCTTCAAACTTTTCAAGTGGAAGTGTATGAGTAATGATCGTTTCAGGATGCATGCTTCCTGACTTTAAAAGCCCTGAAACCTGTTGCCACGTTTCATACATTTTTCTTCCCGTAATTCCTTGGACAGTAACACCCTTAAATACTACATCGTTCGTTAAGTCGATCTCAACAGGTTTAACAGGCAGACTTAAGATTGAAACACGTCCACCGTTTGTGATCATCTTAAATCCTTGGTCAATCGCAACTGGATGACCGCTCATCTCACAAACAACATCCACTCCATTACCATCCGTTAAATTCATCACTGTATCAACTGGATCGGTGGATTTAGGGTTGATCACTTCTGTCGCTCCTACTTTTTTAGCAAGATCTAAACGATAATCGTTCAGATCGATAGCGATAACCTGACTTGCACCTGCTGCTTTTGCAACGTTAACGGCCATAACACCGATCGGGCCGCAACCGATGACAGCCACTGTTTTACCAGCAACATCACCAGCTAACACAGTATGAACAGCATTTCCCATCGGCTCTTGAATCGATCCATGCTCAAACGGCATCTTAGGATCATTTTTCCATATGTTCTCTGATGGCATTGCTACATACTCTGCAAAACAGCCTTGAGTATCAACACCGATGATCTTTGTGTTCTTACAGATGTGGAACTGTCCTTTTAAACATTGTGGACAAGAATGACAAACTATATGTGTTTCAGCTGATACATGATCACCTACAGAGACATTTGTAACAGCGCTTCCAACTTTTTCTACAACTCCTGAAAACTCATGTCCAAACACATATGGCGTTTTCACACGACTCTGTGACCATTCATCCCATGTGTAAATATGGACATCTGTTCCACAGATCGATGTCGCTTTAACTTTGATCAATACTTCACTTTCATTAATTTCAGGAATATCTACTGTTTCTAATCTAGCTCCATAACCCGCATGATGCTTAACTATTGCTTTCATTTTTCCTTGCACAGAAACACCCCTCACTGTAAACCTTAATAATCAATTCCATCAATAATTGTACATGGATTGAACTACAAGGTAAAGAGCCATGTCCATCCCACACGGACATTCGCGGATGCCAAAAAAAATTTGAAGAAATTTTTTCTTAAAAATTTTTTTCGCATAGATTCGTGCACACCAATGGAGTAGATTTCCGCTCCAGGTCGTTCGCATTGATCAAGTTTCATAAGAAGAAAAGATCGTCATTCTATAGCTGTAAATGACGATAAGAACTAAAAAAAAAGCCCTTCTCCACATTTTAAGGAGAAGGGCTGCTTCTTACATGAATTCTGACATCAATTGATTGAACTTTTCTTCAGGTAAGTTCAGATCAACTTTTGCAAGTGCTTCTTTACTGTATCCATGCGCGAGATCTTGATAAGAAGGTTTTACCTTATCTTGATAGATGATCCCTTTTACAAGACCTTTGTTTTCCATTAGTGTTTGCATAGCCATCATACGGTTGGAAGAATCATAGTCTTCGATCGTGCTTAAAGATACGAGATGCTCTTTAAACCAGTCGTATGTGTTCACTTTATTGTATGTCACACATGGGGAGAAAACGTTGATCAATGAGAAGCCTTTATGGTTGATCCCAGCTTCAATGATGGAAGTTAACTCTTTTAAGTCAGTTGAAAAACTTTGAGCGACAAACGTAGCTCCAGCCGTTAAAGCGAGTTCCATAACTCCGATCGCTGACTCTACAGATCCTTCTGGCGTACTCTTCGTTTTAAAACCAACATCAGATCGAGGTGATGTTTGTCCTTTTGTTAGACCATAGATCTGATTGTCCATAACAATATAGGTAATATCAATGTTTCGTCTGATCGCATGAACAGTATGACCCATTCCGATCGCGAACCCATCTCCATCACCACCTGAAGCGATAACAGTCAGATCACGGTTTGCCATCTTAACACCTTGTGCGATCGGCAGCGAGCGGCCATGAATCCCATGGAAACCATAAGATTTGATATACCCTGAAATACGTCCAGAACAGCCGATTCCTGACACGACAGCAAGGTTATCTGGTTCTAAACCTACATTTGCAGCTGCTCTTTGAATAGCCGCCTGTACAGAGAAATCTCCACATCCTGGACACCAGTTCGGTTTGATGCTGTTACGAAAATCTTTAAATGTAGCCATATTAAACCAGCTCCTTGCATTTCATGACAACTTCTGATGGCAAGAAAGGATTCCCATCATATTTTAACAAGTTCTTAATCTTCTCATGCTGTCCAACATTCATTTTTAAGATGTTCGCCAGCTGTCCTGTCGCGTTGTTCTCTACTACGATTACGTTCTTCGCTTTGTCGATCATAGATCTCATCTCATCGGCAGGGAACGGATGGATTAAACGAATATGAGCATGATTGACTTTTAAGCCGTCTGCTTCTAAACGAGGGATCGCTTCTTCGATTACTCCTCTTGTTGAATTGAACCCAACTAAAAGGATATCAGCTTCTTCATGAGGAGCTTGTTTTACAACCGGTACGTTAAAACGCAGGTTCTGCAGCTTACGCAGTCGTTTATCCATCTGCTTTTGACGATTTGCTGCAACTTCTGAAGGCTTTCCTGTCTCATCATGCTCAACACCCGTGACATGGTGGATACCATTCTTCATACCCGGGATCACGCGAGGAGAAATACCATCTTCCGTTACTTCATAACGCTTAAAGTACCCATCTTTATCATCTGTATCAGGTAGCTCCATTTTCGGATCAAGCTTACCGCGACGAATCTCAACTCTGCTATAATCTAATGGTTCTACCGATTGCTTCCCAAGAGAAAGTTGAAGATCTGTAAGTAAGATAACAGGAATCTGATATTCTTCTGCAATATTTAACGCCTCAACAGCGTCATAGAATGCTTCTTCAACCGTACTTGGTGCCATAACCACTTTTGGAATCTCACCATGAGTACCATAGATCATCGCCATCAGATCAGATTGCTCTTGTTTTGTAGGCAGTCCCGTAGATGGACCTCCACGCTGTGTGTCAACAACAACTAAAGGAACTTCTGTCATCCCAGATAGACCTAATGCTTCCATCATTAAGGATAGACCCGGTCCTGCTGATGATGTAATCGTACGAACACCTGCATAGTTCGCTCCGATCGCCATCGTACAAGCAGCGATCTCATCTTCTGTCTGAATTACCGTACCGCCAAACTCTGGCAATTTTTTGATCAAGTATTCCATGATCTCAGATGCCGGCGTGATTGGATAAGCAGACATGAAACGTACGCCTCCTGCCACGAATCCTAAAGCGATCGCATCGTTTCCTATCATGAACATTCTCTTTTTGCCGTCCGCTTTATTTAATTGAAATCCATCAATCTGTCCACCAGATAATTCATTGAAACGGTCTGCGCCTTTTTGGATAGCTTCCATGTTCTTTTCTACTACTTTTGCTCCTTTACGAGCAAAAATCTCTTCTACAACTTCTAAGTAGCTTTCTACAGGAAGACCTAAAACAGCGCTAGTCGCTCCGATTGCTACCATGTTCTTCATAAGAGATGTGCCTAGTTCACTTGCAATCTCTGTAAAAGGTACCGAATATAATCTAACATTAAGGTCTTCAGGAACAGTAGGGTTGAATTTTGAATCTCCAATCACGACTCCTCCATCACGAAGCTCATGTACGTTTACATCGATCGTTTCTTGATCGAATGCTATTAAAATATCAAGATCATCAGAGATCGAACGGGTTTCACTCGTGCTTACACGAATCTTATTGTTGGTATGACCGCCTTTAATTCTGGAAGAAAAGTGTCGATAGCTATACAGATAGTAGCCTTGGCGGTTAAGTGCCATCGCAAAAATTTCACCTGTACTATCAATTCCTTCACCTTGCTGTCCGCCAACTTTCCAAGAAAGTTGATCAATCATGTACTCCACCCTTTCAGTAACCCAAACGTTAATTTTTTCAATCAATAGTTTGATTTAGTATGGTTTCATGTTGTGTTGAACGCGCATTATCACGTTTACTTAAATTATGTACTAAACGTCTACAATTCTAGACTTAACTTCATAAAAATGCAAGTATTCGCCTAGCAAAATTCACACTATTACAAAAAATGTAAATAAAAGAAAGCGCTTTAAAATGCTTCGTACTCTCTTAGAATTCTATATACGTTTCCGCATTTCCTTCTCTTATTCTTTGCATACCTTCTAAAAAGAGAATAAGTCTATAAAACTAAAAACCTGCTTGCTCTTTTTGGTGAGCAAACAGGTTTCACTTTAATTAGCGCGGTTCAACAATTAATTTAATGGCCGTTCGTTCTTCCCCATCAATTAAGATATCTGTAAATGCTGGAATACAAATGAGGTCAACTCCGCTCGGTGCTACGAAACCTCGTGCGATAGCTACTGCTTTAACAGCTTGGTTTAATGCACCTGCTCCGATTGCCTGAATTTCAGCGCCTCCACGTTCCCGGAGAACACCAGCAAGTGCACCAGCTACAGAGTTGGGGTTAGATTTTGCTGAAACTTTTAATATTTCCATTGTTTTGAACCTCCTTCAGGATAGATACCTGTTCTACTATATTCATTGATTAAGGCTTGTATTCCTGCCGAAACAAAATTGTGCATTCTCTCTCTTATCTGCTTATTTGTTAAAGCAGCTGCCCTATGAATAAACCCCGGTATTCTAGTACCCTTAACAAAGTTCTTTCAAACCATAATGTGGTTTTTCCGGAAAAAAACTATTATTGACCTACTACTAAAACACCTGTTCATGCGAATCATCTCTTCTGATCCTTTTGTTCAAAAACATCGTATCTCTTTCTAGTTAAGACATTTCACCATATAAAAAAGCGGCAGGATTGACCTCCTACCGCTTTGTTTGTTTATTTTGCGTATTCAACTGCTCGAGTCTCACGAATGACTGTCACTTTAATGTGACCTGGATAATCCAGTTCACTTTCAATCTTTTTCGTAATATCACGTGCTAGTCGGTATGATGCTACATCATCAATCATATCCGGTTTAACCATAATACGTATCTCACGGCCTGCTTGGATCGCAAAAGATTTTTCAACACCATCAAATGATTCTGAAATCTCTTCTAACTTTTCAAGTCTGCGGATATACGTTTCAAGTGTTTCACGGCGAGCTCCTGGTCTTGCGGCAGAAAGTGCATCTGCTGCTGCAACTAGAGTTGCAATGATTGAGGTTGCTTCAGTGTCTCCGTGGTGAGATGCAATGCTGTTGATTACTACTGGGTGTTCTTTGTACTTCGTAGCAAGTTCAACACCAATATCAACGTGACTGCCTTCTACTTCATGATCGATTGCCTTACCGATGTCATGAAGCAATCCAGCTCGTCTAGCAAGATGTACATCTTCTCCTACTTCAGCTGCCATCAATCCAGCTAAGTAAGCCACTTCTGTTGAATGTTTTAGTACGTTTTGACCGTAGCTTGTACGATACTTCAAACGTCCAAGAATCTTGATCAAATCAGGATGAAGTCCGTGAACACCAACTTCAAATGTTGTTTGTTCTCCTACTTCGCGGATATACTCATCTACTTCTCTGCGTGATTTTTCAACCATCTCTTCAATTCGTGCAGGGTGAATTCTTCCATCCTGTACAAGCTTGTCCAAAGCCATACGTGCAATTTCACGGCGGATCGGATCAAAACCAGACAGAATAACGGCTTCTGGAGTATCATCAATAATTAAGTCGATTCCAGTTAACGTTTCTAACGTCCTGATGTTTCGCCCTTCACGTCCAATAATTCTTCCTTTCATTTCATCGTTAGGAAGGTTTACTACAGAAACTGTAGTTTCTGCTACGTGATCGGCTGCACAGCGTTGGATAGCTAGGGAAAGAATTTCTTTTGCTTTCTTGTCCGCTTCTTCTTTCGCACGGTTCTCCATCTCTTTTACCATCATCGCCAACTCATGTGTCATCTCGTTCTCAGTTTCCGTCATGATAATTTGGCGGGCTTCATCCCTGGTAATGCTGGAAATGCGCTCAAGCTCTCGCTGTTGTTCTTCTAGCAATTCCTCCACTTTGCTTTCAATCTCTTCAATTTGTCGCTGTTTTTTGGTGAGAGACTCCTCACGTCGTTCTAAAGATTCCTCTTTTTTGTCAAGAGTTTCACTTTTTCTGTCTAGGATCTCTTCTTTTTGAACCAATCGATGTTCTTGTTTTTGAAGCTCGTTTCGACGTTCGCGAATTTCGCGTTCAGCTTCGGTACGTAGCTTATGGATTTCATCTTTTGCTTCTAACAGCGCTTCTTTCTTGCTGGCGTCAGCATCGCGCTTTGCATCTTCAACAATTTGCGCAGCTGCTCGTTCTGCGCTTGAAATCTTCGCTTCAGCAATTGATTTCCTAACAAGATATCCGACAATAGCACCGACACCTAGTGAGACAAGCAAACTGGAGATGAATACTGCTAAACTTGGCATATTCCCACCTCCTCTTGCTTTCTGCTTTTCATACTGCATTTTTGGCGTCAATCGTCTTACATGTGCTGTGCACCATTCATGTCGTACAAATTCTATACATATCTTTTAATTTCATAAGAAATCAAAATATATCTTCATTTTATAGGTGTCCCAAAGGCTTGTCAAGAGAGTCAATCTTCTATAATAATTGCTTGACCTTAAAATAGCAAGGAGCATATTTTGCCTGTCATATTCGTTATTCTGAAAACTGGTTTCGGTTTCACAGTCGCTTTTAGAAGGAGTTGATTTCCGTTCTAGTTGTTCGCTTTTTTCCGCGGTGAGCCACATATTACTTTTTCTGTCTGCCGATCTGTCCGATGCAAGTCTCATACGCTGCACCCTAATCAACTGTCACAGAAGAAACGAAATCTGAGTTTGTAAAAAGAGCAAAAAAAGACCGGTCACCCTGACCAGTCTTCACGATTGCTATTCTGTTAACTCAAATTCTTCTTCCAAGGAAGGAGCTTCCACTTCAGCAGCTGCTTTACCTTCTAGCTGATAATAGTTGCGGATTTCTGCAACGATTGCTGATGCGATCTCAGGGTTTTCTTTAAGGAATTGCTTCGAGTTCTCACGACCTTGACCTAAACGTTCTCCTTCGTAAGAATACCAAGCACCACTCTTTTGAACGATGTCGATGTCTGAACCGATATCCAGAATCTCACCTTGATACGAGATGCCTTCTCCGTACATGATATCAACTTCAGCCGTTCTAAACGGAGGAGCTACTTTATTTTTTACGACTTTAATTTTTGTTTTATTACCAACAACGTCTTGTCCTTGTTTCAGCTGTTCAGCACGACGAACTTCCAGACGAACAGATGAATAGAATTTTAAAGCTCTTCCCCCTGGTGTTGTTTCAGGATTTCCGAACATAACGCCAACTTTTTCACGAATTTGGTTGATGAATACTGCGATGGTTTTCGATTTATTGATGGCACCTGAAAGTTTACGAAGTGCTTGAGACATTAGACGAGCTTGGAGACCAACGTGAGAGTCACCCATCTCCCCTTCGATCTCAGCTTTAGGAACAAGTGCAGCAACGGAGTCGATGATCAAAATATCTACCGCTCCACTTCTTACAAGAGCTTCAGCGATCTCTAGCGCTTGTTCACCTGTATCTGGCTGAGACAATAAGAGTTCATCAATATTAACGCCTAGCTTTTGAGCATATTCAGGGTCTAGTGCATGCTCAGCATCGATGAATGCAGCCTGTCCACCATTACGTTGTACTTCTGCAATAGCATGAAGGGCAACGGTTGTTTTCCCTGATGATTCAGGACCATATACTTCGATAATTCTTCCGCGAGGATAACCACCGATTCCAAGTGCGATATCCAAAGTGATCGATCCACTGGAAACTGTTGAAATTCGCTGTTCCGTTTGTTCACCCAATTTCATGATGGAACCTTTACCGAACTGCTTTTCAATTTGGCGTAGAGCCATATCTAGAGCCGCTTTTCTATCGCTCATTCAATTCACTCCTCAAATTCATTTTACATGTATTTTTGTTTCATTAATTCTGTTACTTGCTACTTCTCTATCATATCTCTTTTTTGTTCATTTGCCAATCATTTTGCGAACATTTATTCGATTTTTTTATTGTCCTTCTTTGACCAATTGATTTAAATACCGAAATCCATGCTTAACCGCTCTTTCACGAATACCTTTTCTTGAGCCTGCGAGTTTTATGGAGTAGGAATACGTTTGGTCATGTATCGATATGCCAATAAAAATTGTTCCAGCAGGCTTGTCTTCCTGTGCATCAGGACCCGCAACACCAGTAAAGCTGATGCCGATACCAGACTTTGTCTGCTTTTTAATTTGCTCTGCCATCCATTCTGCACATTGTGAGCTGACAACACCATGATCTGTGATCAAAGATTGAGGTACTTTAAGCATCGATTGTTTCATTGCGCTTGAATAAACGACGGCTCCTCCTTGAAACACGGAAGATGCCCCAGGAAAATCAGTGATGATCTTGCTGAATAAACCTCCAGTCAAGCTCTCTGCTGAAGCGATCGTCAGCTTATTATCTCGAAGAAGATCGAAAGTCTGATTCTCTAGCGTTTCGTCATCATAACCATAAAAATAAGAACCTGTACGGCTTAGAACTTCTTGTTCTACTTCATCCAGCAGTCTTTTTGCCTCAGTTTCTGAATGGTGCGATGCAGTCAGCCGAATCGTAACCTCATGTTCAGATGCTAGAGGCGCAATGGTAGGATTGCTTTGTTTCTCGATCAAATCCTGAAGCTTTGTTTCTAAGACCGATTCCCCGATCCCAAAAAATTTCAAGACCCTTGAATGAAACTTTGTCTGCACATCCATTTTAGAATAAAGAAAAGGAATTACATAGTTGTTGAACATAGGTCTCATCTCGCTTGGCGGTCCAGGCAGGAGTATACACGTGTTGTTACCATGAGTAAACGCCATTCCAGGTGCCATACCATTATCGTTCGGCAGTACGGCAGACCCTTCAATAATGAGAGCTTGCTTCTTATTGTTCGGTGTCATCTCTCGATTGGTTTGAACAAAATAATTGGTTATATACGCTAAAGCAGCTTCATCATGGACCAATGCCTTTTGAAATAGTTTTGCGATTGTTTCCTTCGTCAGGTCGTCTTTAGTTGGTCCGAGACCTCCCGTAAAGATGAGCAGATCCGATCTAGACCTGGCTGTTTGAATAACTGATGAGAGACGGTTCTCGTTATCACCTGCTACTGAGTGATAAAATACGTTCACTCCGATCTCAGCAAGCTCTTTTGAAATAAACTGAGCATTCGTGTTTGCGATCTGTCCTAATAAAAGTTCACTGCCAACTGCTATGATTTCTGCGTTCAACTCATACACGCTCCTTGATTGTATTCTCTGATTTCATTTCATTCAAACTTATATATGCTAAGAAACGCTCTCATTTCTTCACGATTTCTGCATATTCACTTACAGCTAACAAAAAAACAGGAGTTTTCTGCTCCTGTTTTTTCTTCATTCTAGATTACTTTGATTTTAATAAAATATGTTTGCTGTTCACGAAATACTCCCAGCCAGAATATAAGGTAATCAGTGTTGCTGCCCAAAGACTGATCGTTGCAAAAGGAAGTCCGATCCATGCAAATGGCAGATTGTGAAGCAATAGAGCTGAAATCGCAATAATCTGTATCCACATCTTTAGTTTACCCATCTGTCCTGCTGCGATGACTTCGCCTTCAGCAGAAGCGACAGCACGGATTCCTGTAACAGCGAACTCTCGGCTTAAAATAACGATAACCATCCATGCAGGTGCAGCTCCAAGTTCAACTAATCCTACAAGTGCAGCTGAAACGAGCAGCTTATCAGCTAATGGATCCAAAAATTTCCCTAAATTCGTAACTAAGTTATATTTGCGCGCATAATAGCCGTCGACCCAATCTGTGCTAGATGCAAAGATAAAGATCAGCGCTGCTACAAAATGCGTGACAGGCAATTCTTCACCCGCTATCTTCCATACTCCCCAATCAAAATCGCCCAAGAGAACAATCATAAAGAGGGGAATTAAAAAAATCCTAGAAATGGTAATCTTGTTAGGTAAGTTCAATGCAATTCCTCCAAAATACGGTCAAAATCAATTTTGTATTAACTATTGTTGAGCCTTACGAATCACAATTTTTTGATGAATCAGTTCAGTAGCTGGAACTGGATATGTGAATGCTTCCCCATTAATTTTAATAGATGTTACATGAGACGCGCCAATATTTAGTGTTACCTCTTTTGCTGAAGAAAGGTCAAAGGTTTCTGTTTGACCCTCTTTCATCTGATTATCAAAATAGCTTTTCGTAGTCTCATCTTGGATCCCTACATAACTTGGCCCTTTTGCACTTAGTTCAACAACCAGTTTATCCGTATCTTTCAGATCATAAGTTGTTACTTTTCCGATCGTTTCAAGTTTCGTTAACGTTTGTTGTTTCTCTTCTTCTTTTGGAGCTTCAGATTTTTCTTCTTTTTCTTCAGAAACATCTTCTTTTTCTTTCTTTGCTCCTTCTTTTTTCTGCGGTTTGTTCTCATCTGCATCCAAAAGAACACCTGGTGAATCATTGCCGCTTTTCGCTTGGTCATTTCCATCAGGAAGGAGCTTCCATACGACAAAGAGGATTACCACGATCAAAACTCCAATAAGGATGATCGGTATCAACCTTTTTAAAAGAGAATGATCTTCTGATACTCCGGACCGCTCTCTTTTTGAACGCGGTTCGAACTCTGTTGTCGGTTCTTTTGCTGATTTTGGTATCTCATGAGAATATTCATCAAAAATGGTCTCATAATGCAGACCTACAGCTTCACAATAATTTTTAATGAACGCACGAGCATAAAACGATCCTGGAAGTACTTCATACTTTCCTTCTTCAATGGCTACAAGATATCTTTTTTGTATCTTTGTAGCAGTTTGAAGTTCCTCAAGTGACATTCCTTTTTCTTCGCGTTTTTCTTTTAATAACTTACCGAGTTCTGTCAACCTTCCCACCTACTTACATCAATCTAAATTTCCGAATCCTGTTTGATCTTGTTTCAGAGCTTCATATGTAATTTCTTCATCACGATGACTCTTTAGCTCGATAATGTAGTCAAAATCTTCAAGTGTATATTCCGTTTGCTGAACAAAAAGATCAGGATGTTCCACAACTTTCGCTGCAGGAAGCCTCATGATCTCTCGTATGAGCTGCCAATGTTTATCGTTCATATTACGTGCTGAAACTGCACCATCGATAATAAAAACATGGTCAGAATCGTATTCATCATCCGCAAGCATGCTTCTAACAGTCTGACGCAATAATGTGGATGAGATAAAGACCCAGCGTTTATTTGCACAAACACTGGAGGCTACGATACTTTCCGTTTTCCCAACACGGGGCATGCCTCTAACGCCGATTAATTTATGTCCTTCAACTTTATATAATTCAGCTAAAAAGTCAACTAATATCCCAAGTTCATCTCGTATAAAACGAAACGTTTTCTTATCATCCGCATCACGTTCAATATATCTGCCGTGTCTTACAGCGAGACGATCACGAAGCTTCGGTTTTCTAAACTTGGTTACTGTAATATTGTCCATTGAATCTAAAATCGATTGAAGCCGGTTGATCTTTTCTTCGTTATCAATGATCAGAAGCATTCCACGTCGCTCGTTGTCAACACCGTTAATCGTTACGATATTAATTCCAAGCATACCCAATAAGGAAGATATATCCCCTAGGAGACCCGGCCGGTTTTTATGTATCTCATACTCTAAATACCATTCTTGCTCTCCCATAATTCATCTCCTTATTCTTTCAAAATGAAACAAAATTCTACATCTATTCTTGTTTCTAATAATAAATGATTTCAATTTATTATGAAAGCAAAATAAAAGGATGTTAAGAAAAATTTCTTAACATCCTTCACCATTTAGCGGCTTCCGTCGTTTTGAACTAGCTTAACCATCATGTTTGCGATGGCGTGTCTTTCGTTTTCATCGGCCACTTTCCAAAGATCGGCAAGAACTTTTTCTTCCTCGTTTTTTGGTTCTACGTGGTTCGCTAAGTAGCCACCGATCTCAGTTGCTAAGTTCGAGATCGTATCATGGTTCATACCTTCGTGTTCCGCGTGATTTAAACGCTCTGCCAAGAAATCTTTCCATTGACCAAAGTTGTCTAATACAGACATGCTGTCTCCTCCTTCAAGGTTGATACAGCATTAATATCTCTTAGTTTCATGCTTTTTATACATGTTTTTTTAAGTAAACCACGATCCGTTTATCGAAAGAATATGACCAGAGATATAATCCGCTTTTTCGCTCATTAAAAATTCAACTGCATGAGCAACTTCACGTGGTTCTCCAAACCGCCCAGCAGGTATATCGTCAGCCAATGAACGCTTCTCTTCATCTGTAAACTGGTCCATCATAGGAGTTGAGATCACTCCAGGAGAGATGCCATTTACTTGTATATGACTCGGAGCTAACTCTTTTGAAAGAGCTTTAACAAACGTATTCAATCCGCCTTTTGCGGCGGAATAGACGGTCTCACATGCAGCCCCTACTTCTCCCCAAACGGATGTGATCATGATGATCTTTCCGGATTTTTTTTGAATCATGCCAGGCACGATCGCTTTTGTCAGTGAGATTGCACTTAGAAGATTCAACTGCATCGTCTCCATAATGGATTCATCTGTAAAATCAGTGAGAAGACCAAAATGAGCAGAGCCAGAGTTATATACGAGCAAATCTAGGGGTACTTGAATTTGATTCCAAAGATCTTCTGATCCACCTGGTTTAGACAGATCAGCACATACCATTGAAACTGGTACACCATATTTGTCCTTTAACTCTTTCTGAAGCTTTGCCGCAGCGGTTTGATTGGTGTTGTAATGAAGATACAACCGATAACCATTCGATGCTAATAGATGACTGATCTCGCTTCCGATCACTCCTGATGCTCCTGTAACAAGCGCGTTTTTCACTGTTAATCCCTCATTGCTGTAAAAAAACACCCTACCTCAGCAGGATGTTTTTAAATTTATTATGACTTCTTTTTTTGAACTTGGCAAACGGTCATCGCTTCTTTTTTAAAGTGGTTTTGTAGGACACTTTCCACATCATGAACAGTCAGCGATTCAAAGACTGGGATCACATCAAAGAGGTCCATCTCATTAAACGCATAACGAGTGAATTGATTCGCTATGAATTCAGGCGAGTTCAGTGATCGTAAAAATGCACCTATCTTCTTTTTTCGTGCACGATCAAATGAATTTTCATCAATCGAGTGTTGTTTAAAGTCTTCAACCATACCTGAGATTCTTTCAACGAATTCATCTGGAGATCCAGTATCTCCTCCGAGCATGCTGAATCCAAACCCATTCTCTTCTGTGTAATCAAAAGAGAAAGTCTGATCGATCAATCCTTCCTCATACAATGTTTCATAATTCGGTGAGCTTTTTCCGAACATCATCTCTAGAAGAAGATTTACACTTAGTTCATGCTTCATTAACTCTTTTCCTTGACGATTAGGAGCAGCTTCTTTATAGCCCATATAACATTTAGGAGTCTGTACGGTCATCTCGATCACTTTCTTCGTTTTAGCGACCGATTGTGGTTCTTCGTCAAAGAATCGTTCGATGTTTTCTTTTTCTTTGAACGTTTTTTGTGATTGATTGTCTTTAACAAAACGTAACATATCTTTAGCATCGACCGGTCCCACGATAAAGAGGATCATGTTGCTTGGATGATAAAACGTTTCATAACATTCATACAGATCATCTTTTGTAATCTTAGCGATAGATTTTTCTGTTCCAGCGATATCGATCTTTACTGGATGATGGTGATACATATTTTCAATCAGACCAAAATAAACGCGCCAATCGGGGTTATCATCGTACATCCGGATCTCTTGACCGATGATTCCTTTTTCTTTTTCGACCGTCTTTTCTGTAAAATACGGTTCTTGTACGAAGTCGATTAAAGTCGTTAAGTTTTTCTTTACATCACCTGTTGTTGAAAACAGATATGCCGTTCTGTTAAATGTCGTAAAAGCATTAGCAGATGCACCTTGTTTACTAAAATCTTGAAAGACATCTCCATGCTCTTTTTCAAAAAGTTTATGCTCAAGAAAATGTGCGATACCATCAGGCACTTTCACATTTTCATCTTTGCCTAACGGCTTAAAGTGATTATCCACTGATCCATAATGCGTCGTAAACGTAGCGTATGTCTTATTAAAGCCTTTCTTTTCAAGAACATAAACCTTTAACCCATTCTCTAGTTCTTCATAATGCAGTGTTTCGTCTAATTGATCAAACGTTTTCATTCCCATTCGTGACAGCTCCCTTCAAGAAGAAAATGGTATCTAATGTTACCTTTTTAGCTACTGCGACCACATCATCTTTTGTTACTTTTTTTATACCTTCCATCCACTCTTCAATGGAACGATTCGTACCTGCAACAACATTGTGATACAGCACTTCCGATAGACCGATCGGGTGGTCGATCGTCTCTAATACTTGATTGTTGATCATCGCCTTCGTCTGTTCGAATTCAGAGTCTGTAATATTTCCGTTCTTCATTTCTTCATGCTGTTCTTTAATTATTTTTACAGCTTTTTCGTAATTGGCAGTCTCGATACCACTCATAACAAAAACAGCTCCTTTATGGCTCTCGAACCGAGAAGCTGCATAATAAGCCAAACTTTCTTTTTCACGAACGTTCATGAACAATTTAGAGTGAGAGAACCCGCCAAAAATCCCGTTAAACACTTGTAGAGCGAAATAATCATCATCTGCATAGGTAGTATACGTGCGATATCCCATGTGCAGCTTTCCTTGTTGAACATCCTGCTCTTCGAAGATCTCCTTAACTTCAGAGATCCTTTTTTCATCTGCAGCATTCACCGCTTTTGTCTCATCTTTTTTTCTATCTTTTGAAAAACGGAAATGCTTATTAACCTTGTCAACCATCTCCTCTGTTGAAATATCACCGATCACATAAAGGTCGATCTTGTCGTTTCTTATCACTTCTTGATAATAGTCAAACAGCTCTTTAGGTGAGATCGAATCTACTTCATCACCGTTTCCATAAACATTTAAACGATAAGGTTCTGAGTCGTACATCTCTTCTAAAAGTCGTTTGTTTGCATAACGCATCTTGTCATCATAGATGGATTCGATCTGTTGTTTCAGACTGCGTTTCTCTTTTTTTACGATTCCCTCTTTAAACACATCACCTTCAAGAGCAGGTGCTAAGAGAACTTGTGATAATAAATGGAAAGCTTTATCAAGAACAGGTTCTGAATTGGATAAAAATTTCTCATTCGCGACTTCCATTCGAATACTGATCACTTGATTCTCGCCTTTTTTGGAAAGATCAGCATTTAATGTAGCTCCATAAAGGTCGTCTAAAGCACTTCTCAGTTCTTTTGAAGAAGGAAAATCCTTTGTCCCACTCTGTAAGACATAAGCAAGCAGCGCTCGCTTTGTAACGTTCTTTTCATTGATCGGTTCTTTTACCTGAAGTATGAACGATGTGGTCTTATACTTTTTCGTTTCTATCGTATGTACAGTCATTCCGTGGAGATCGGTTTTTTTATGATTAACAATTCCCATTGGATAAGTACCCCTTTCGTTATGTCTACGTTCTAGTTTACCCATTTTCGATACCTGACATGACATTCCTCCTTATAAAACAAAAAAAGTCCGCCTTCTGGCAGACTTTTTTATTATATGATACTCAAAGATGTTTTTGAAAGCAGTCGATCTCCTTTTCAGGATGCTCGCTTTCCGCGGGGCAGGCGGTGAGCCACATTCGTACGTTTCCACTCTTAAGTGTCTCACCTGCCCGCCTGTCCCGCAGATAAAAGATATCACCAGAAGTATCAGTTTTTTATCTTTTTCCTTTTTCATAAGGTGTTCCAAGAGCTTTCGGTGCATCCGCACGGCCTACAAGACCTGCCAAAGCTAGTATCGTAAGTACGTATGGAGCGATAAGCAAGAATACTTTTGGAATATCTTGCAGACCTGGAATCTGAGCTCCGGAAATACTGATCGCTTGTGCTAGACCAAAGAATAAAGCAGCTCCTAATGCCCCTAGTGGATGCCATTTTCCGAAGATCATCGCAGCTAGAGCCATGAAACCTTGTCCTGTGATCGTGGAGTGTGTGAAGTTTCCTGAGATAGAAGCTACATATACAGCTCCACCTAGACCAGCTAGAGCACCACTCAAAAGAACGCCAACATAACGCATCTTTTTAACATTGATCCCCATCGTATCTGCAGCCATCGGATGTTCACCTACAGAACGAAGGCGAAGGCCAAATGGTGTTTTGTAAAGAACATACCATACGATTAATGCTACAAATACTGCTAGATAAGAAGTCAGATACGCATTTGAGAAGAATAACTTTCCGATCACTGGAATATCTGACAGAAACGGAATATCACTTTTTGAGATACGTTCTGAAATTACAGGCGTTTGACCTGCATTAAAGATTTTCTTTGTTAAGAAGATCGCGAGTCCAGCAGCCAAGAAGTTGATCGCTACACCACTAACTACTTGGTCTGCCTTTAATGAGATACTTGCAACAGCATGAATAGAAGCAAATAGCGCTCCGACGATCATTGCAACAACAAAACTTACCCATGGAGCCGCACCAGCTAATCCAAACTGTTCGCCGTAATAAATCGTTACGGCCCCTGTAAAAGCACCAAAAAGCATCAAGCCTTCTAAACCGATATTTACAACTCCAGATCGTTCACTAAAGACTCCACCTAGAGCAGTAAAGATTAAGGGAGCGGCTGAAACGATAGCAGCAGGTATGATTAGTGCTAGAATATCCATAAAACTCATCAGATCTTACCTCCTCTGTTCACACGGTTCATCAACCAATGAACAAGATAGCTGCACGCTACAAAGAAGATGATTAAAGCAATAACGATTCCAACAAGTTCTGTCGGAACTCCAGCCATAGCTTGCATGTTCAGTGCACCAATCTTTAATCCGCCGAAAAGTGCAGCACCTAGAATAACACCGATCGCACTGTTAGCACCAAGTAGTGCAACAGCGATTCCATCAAATCCTACTCCGGTAAATCCGGCATTGATCGTCATGTATTGATACGTACCTAGACCTTCCATACTTCCAGCAATCCCTGCAAATGCTCCTGAGATCGCCATGGAAAGGACGATGTTTTTTGAAACGTTGATTCCAGCGTACTGAGATGCATGCTGGTTGAATCCTACTGCACGAAGTTCATAACCCAGTGTTGTTCTCCATAATAAGAACCACATGATCACTGCTGCTACGATTGCTACGATAATTCCATAGTGAAGTGTAGAATTGTCTGTTAGCTCTTGCAAAAAAGGTGAAGCCAGAGAAGCTGATTCTTTTACATTCTCTGTTCGCTCACCTGGAGCAAGCATGAAATTACGGATGATTTCATTCGTGCTATAGAGTGCGATATAGTTCATCATGATCGTCGTGATAACTTCATGAACTTTAAAACGCGCTTTTAAGATACCAGGAACAGATCCCCATAGAGCACCAGCGACACCAGCTGCTAGAATGGCAAGCGGAATATGAATAATAGCTGGAGCATCAACAAATATACCCACATACACGGCAGCAAGCCACCCGACTAAAAGCTGTCCTTCTACTCCGATATTGAATAATCCTGTTCTAAACGCAAACGCAACTGCCAGCCCTGAAAGAATAAGAGGTGACATCTGTCTGATCGTTTCCCCCATATAGTATGAACCGCCAAAAATCCCTTCAAAAAGTGCAGCATATGCTTCAATCGGTGGATATCCGCTGATCAGCATGATGATCCCACCGATAAGAAGTCCTAAAAACACAGAGATAAGAGGCACAAGAAACTTCATTTTGTTTGTATTATTCTGCATGAACGGCACCTCTCTTTCCTCCAGCCATCAATAGACCCAGTTCTTGTTCTGTTGTTTCTTTCGGGTTTACGATCGCAACGATCTTTCCTTCATACATGACGGCGATCCGGTCACTCACGTTGATGATTTCATCCAACTCAAAAGAAACGAGCAGTACGGCCTTTCCATTATCTCTTTGTTCGATCAGCTTGGAATGGATGAACTCGATCGCTCCAACATCAAGACCACGAGTTGGCTGAGCTGCGATCAAAAAGTCCGGATCGCGGTCAACTTCTCTAGCGATGATCGCTTTTTGCTGATTTCCACCAGATAGGGCACGTGCTGGTGTATAAGCATCTGGCGTACGAACATCGTACTCCTCGATCAGCTTTTTAGCTTTATCAAAGATCGGTTTAAAGTTCAATATGCCAGATTTAGAATATGGCTTCTGATAATAGGTTTGAAGAACCATGTTCTCTCCTACTGAAAAATCCAACACAAGTCCGTGTTTATGTCGGTCTTGCGGAATATGACTCAGACCGTTCTCAGTAACACTTCTAGGAGACTTATTCGTAATCTCTTTATCTCGCAGATGTATCGATCCTTCGTGTACTTTATGAAGACCCGTAATAGCCTCTAATAGTTCAGATTGACCGTTTCCGTCAACTCCAGCGATTCCAACGATCTCCCCAGCATGAACAGTCAGGTTCAAACCGTTAACTGCAGGAACTTTTCTGCTATCATGAACGACGAGATCTTTGATCTTCAATACAGCTTCTTTAGGATCAGCATCCACTTTTTCAACGTTAAAGTTTACTTCACGCCCAACCATCATCGCTGCTAGAGAATCAGGGTTAGAATCGCTAACATCTACTGTACCAACGCCTCTTCCTCTTCTTATTACCGTACAGCGGTCACATACTTCCATGATCTCTTTTAGTTTATGAGTGATGAGGATGATAGACTTGCCTTCATTAACAAGCTTCTTCATGATCTGAATGAGTTCTACGATTTCTTGAGGTGTTAACACGGCTGTCGGCTCATCAAAAATGAGAATATCCGCTCCTCTATAAAGCGTTTTCAAAATTTCCACACGTTGCTGCATACCAACTGAGATATCTTCTATCTTTGCGTAAGGATCTACACGAAGTCCATATTGATCAGAAAGAGCTTGTACTTCCTTAGCCGCTGTCTGAAGATCAACTTTTCCGCCTTTTGTAGGTTCTTTTCCAAGGATGATATTTTCGGTTACAGTAAACTTATCAACGAGCATAAAGTGCTGATGAACCATCCCAATACCAAGCGAGTTGGCAATATTCGGATCATTGTTCACCACTTTATTTCCTTTTACGAAGATCTCGCCTTGTTCTGGTTCATAAAGACCGAACAAAACGTTCATCAGCGTTGATTTTCCTGCACCGTTCTCTCCTAGTAATGCATGGATCTCCCCTTTTTTTACTTGTAGCGTAATGTTATCGTTCGCTACGATTCCAGGGAATTCTTTACGGATATTGCGCATGTCGATTACATATTCCATTTTCTTGCTCCCCCCTTATATGCATAAGGAAGGACTTGGCTCATGCCAAGTCCTGGCCTATTATTCATTTCATTTCACTTGAATTATTTTAAGTTCTTCTTGAACTCTTCAAATTCAGCATCTGTCTTAGGAACTTTCACTTCGCCAGCGATGATTTTCTTTTTGAAATCTTCCACTGATTTAAGTGCATCCGGTTTAACGTTATCTTGAGTTGGTGCAATACCTACTCCGTCTTCTTTAAGACCGAATTCTACGATCTTTCCACCTGGGAATTTGCCGTTCATCGCTTGCTCAGAAACTTCATATACAGCTTGGTCTACACGTTTTACCATTGAAGTCAGTGTTACATCCTCAGGCATTCCTTCTTCGTGCTGATCACGGTCAACACCGATTACCCAAACATCTTCACCGTTTTTCTTACGGTTTTTCGCTTCAGTGAACACACCCATCCCTGTTCCACCAGCAGCATGATAGATTACGTCAGCTCCTTGTTGATAGAACGTGTTAGCGATCTGTTGTCCTTTTTCAGCTTTGTTGAAGTCTTCTGCATATTGAACCATTACTTCAGCTTTAGGGTTCGCTGTTAATACTCCAGCTTTAAATCCGTTTTCAAACTTCTTGATCAGTTCACTGTTTACACCACCAACGAATCCAACTTTGTTCGATTTAGATTGCATCCCAGCTACTAAACCTACTAAGAATGAACCTTCATGCTCAGAGAACGTAATATTCGCTACGTTATCACCTTTAACAACCATATCAACGATTGCAAGTTTTGCATCAGGCTGTTGCTTCGCTACTGTTTCTACGTCAGTTCCCATTAAGAATCCGATCCCGAAAACAACATCGTATTTTTGACGAATTAGTGAGTTTAGGTTAGGCTTGTAGTCACTTTGCGCTGTTGATTGCAAGTATTTGTACCCTTTGCTCTCTTCTAAACTATTATCTTTACCAAACTTTGTTAGACCTTCCCAAGCTGACTGGTTGAAAGACTTATCGTCTACACCGCCAGTATCTGTTACCATCGCTACTTTAAAGTCTTTTTTCTCTCCACCGCCAGATGACTTCCCGTCATCAGAAGATCCACATCCGGCAAGAATTGTACCGGCAGTTAACATTGCAGTTACCATTAATCCTAATTTCTTTTTCAAGTCATTTTCCCCCTGTAAGTGTTTTCATTTTAATGACTAAAACCAATGCTGCAAAATAAAGTACCGATCACCCCCTAAAAAAGACTTTAACTATAAGCGCTTTCTTAAAACAGAGAACATAAACTTATCAGATCTAAAATAGTTGCAAGAATATAATACAGGTTCATCAAATTGATCGTAGTGCATCTGTTTTAAGATGAGGAGTGGAACGCGTTCATCGCTTTCCAAAATTTCAGAAACTCTGTCGTGATATCCGATCGGTTCAATGTTTGTTACCGCATACATAACACGTCTACCTGTTTCTTTTTCCAACATCTCAAGGAATGACTCATAATCGTGCAAACCTTTTGCAGGGAAAAGGTGTGCTGGCATATGATCTTTACAAAAGACAACTGGTTCTCCATCTGCAGTACGGACACGTTCCATCATCATGAGTCCTTCAGGCAATGAATCATTAAACTTGCTGAGCAGTTCTTCTGTAACATCCGACATCTGCGACGTTAGGAAAATAGTCCCGGCTCGTTTGCCGCCTCTTTCTATCATATCGGTCACACTGTAGAGTTCTTCAATACCGGATGAGAACAAAGCACGAGTTCTTACAAAGGTACCAACCCCATGTTTTCGAATGAGCACGCTTTCATCTTCCAGTATACGAAGCGCTTCTCGCAGTGTAGCTCTTGAGATACCGAGCTGTTTTGATAGCTCAAATTCAGAAGGAAGTTTTTCTCCCTCTTTATAAATACCTTCTTCAATATCTTTTTTTAACTTTTCAATCACTTTTATATATAACAAGCGATGGTCAGCTTTAATTGACATTACAAAACCACCTTAACTAAGTTGTTCGACGTATGACAAATTATTAGTAGAATCGACATTACTATACCATTTTTAATTCTATAAATAAATACTATTTTTACAAATTTTTAATAGGTATTCTTTGGATTTTACATAAATTGAATATAATTCCAATAACAGATGAAAACGAGCCCTTATGAGCTCGTTTTCCTAAGACTTATGAACTAGAGGCTTCTTTTTCGTCCGGCATAGCAGAAATCAGCACTTCTCGTGGTTTCGATCCTTCATATGGTCCTACAATTCCTTTGGATTCCATCGAGTCGATCAACCTTGCTGCTCTCGAATAACCGATGCGGAACCTTCTTTGAAGCATTGAAACCGAAGCTGTCTGCATATCAACGACAAGTCTGACAGCATCTGTAAACAAGTCATCTTCCGATTCCATGACTGCTGGTTCTGCTTCTTCTGTAGGAATCATCTCTGCTTGATATTGAGCTCTTTGTTGCGAAACACAATGATCTACGATCGCCTCTACTTCTTCATCTGATAAGAACGCACCTTGAACGCGAACAGGTTTTGAAGCTCCTGAAGGGAAGAACAACATATCTCCTCTTCCTAAAAGCTTCTCTGCCCCTCCCATATCAAGTATCGTTCTTGAGTCCGTTTGTGAGGATACACTAAACGCGATTCTAGACGGGATATTCGCTTTAATAACACCTGTAATTACATCAACTGACGGGCGCTGGGTCGCAATAATTAAGTGGATCCCTGCTGCTCGAGCCATCTGAGCAAGACGGGTGATCGCATCCTCAACATCACCTGAGGCAACCATCATCAGATCAGCAAGTTCATCAACAATAACCACGATATAAGGTAAGAAAGGCTGTTTTGCTTCCCCTTTAGCGTTTTGTTTTCGAATGGATTCATTGTATCCTTCGATGTTTCGTGTACCGCTATGCGAGAATAGCTCATACCGGCGTTCCATCTCAGAGACAACCCGCTTTAATGCTTGAGCTGCTTTCTTTGGCTCGGTTACGACTGGTGCCAGAAGATGAGGTATCCCATTATACATATTTAATTCTACCATCTTCGGATCAATCATCATCATTTTCACTTCGTGTGGTTTAGCTCTCATCAGAATACTCGTAATAATGCCGTTTACACACACACTTTTACCGCTTCCGGTTGCTCCTGCAACAAGCAAGTGAGGCATCTTAGAAAGATCTGCGATGATCGGCTCACCTGAGATATCCCTGCCTAGACCAATCGCGAGTGGTGATTGTTGGCCAGAGAACTGCGGCGCCTCAAGGACTTCTCTTAATGTTACCATCGAGATCTCTTGATTCGGCACTTCGATTCCAACAGCTGATTTTCCTGGTATAGGCGCTTCGATCCGAATATCTTTTGCAGCTAAAGCGAGAGCCAAGTCATCTGATAGGTTCACGATCTTACTTACCTTAACACCCACATCTGGGTACACTTCGTATTTCGTAACGGCAGGACCAAGATGAACTTTAAGAACTTTTGCTTTAACTCCAAAACTCTCGAACGTTTTTTCAAGTTTTTTTGCGTTGCTTTTGCTAGCTGCATATTGCTTGTCTTTATGCTGTCCACTGTTTTGTGGCGTTCTGAGATGTTTCATTGTTGGAAGCTGATAATGTTCATTCTGGATCACTTCATCACCAAAATTAACAGGTAAAGGTGAGGGTGTCGGCTCATCTTCAGCTCTTTTAACATCCTTTACATCTTCTTTTTCTTCGCTCTCACCGTACATCTGAGGTGCAAATTTCAACTGAACGCCGCTCTCTGTTTGTTGAACTCTTTTTGTGAAGTCTTCGATTACTGGATCTTCAGAGATGATGATCTCTTCAGTGTCTTCTTCATCTTCAACAGTTGCCGGCTTTAAATTTTTCTTTTCTTTTACTTTTTTACTTCTTTCTTCAGAAAGTGCTGTCTTCTTTTCTTCTATGTATTCTTTTATTTTAGAAGTTGCTGAACTCGATGTGTCGACTAGTTTCTGAAGAAGAACTGATAATGATTTACCGGATATCAACAGAAGGCTTCCTATTATCAAAAAGAATATGACAAGTTTTGTTCCTCCAGCACCAAACAAAAAGTAAAAAAGAGCAAAACCGATAGCACCCACAAGGCCTCCACCAATATCTTTGGTTGAAGTTTCCCCTTGAAGCTGCATCCAATAAAGATCCCACGTGTTCCTTATGACCGACGCATCTTTCCATTCTCCACCGTTTGTTAAGTGTTCAAATAAAGTCAAGTGGCTCAATACTAAAAATGAAAAGAAAAGTATATAAACACCTGTTAATTTTTTGGATACCAAAACCGGCCAGCTTCTCTTCCATATCAAATAAAAGGATAATAAAATACAAGCAAGCAAGAGAATACCGTACCATTCTCCACTAAAGAATCGCAGTAGATGAACAAAAGCCATTCCTACATTGCCCATCTTAGCAAGTGCTAGAGAGGACAATGCCAAGATGGTAAGCCCTGCTATCTCGTATGTCAGCTGCTCTTTCCATCGGCCTTTATTCTTCGCTTTCTTTTTTTTGTTTTTTGCCATTTTTTTCACCTCACTAGCATGCAATATTATGTATGTATGAACAAAAATAGAAAGAAAAGCAGCCCTGCAAATCAGAAGGCTGCTTTAAGATAGTATAGCATAATTCTTAGATGACTTTTTTAAAAGTTTCGCAGCACCATTCCAGGTTGACAGTCTTCTAGTAAAAAATGAGAAGGGTCTGTGCTCATGATCTGAACGATTCTTTTCTCATCACCCATGCGTTCTACGAGGACAGGTATATTATTATAAAGTATTACATTCTGCGCCGACTGTTCGTTTCCTTCTTCCGGAAACATCAATTCAAAAGGCTGCATCGTATACCAGATCATTGTGTTAACCCTTTATCCTCGTCTTTTTTGTTCGCTTCGATCAACTCATTCAACTTCTTGATCGCTTGACCTACTCCGCCTACTTCGTTTATGAGTCCATCGCTTACTGCATCGGTTCCAATTACATTCGTACCAATATCTCGAGTCAGGTTCCCTTTAGAAAACATCAGTTCTTTAAACCGCTCTTCCGTGATCTCGGAATGACTCGTTACGAAAGAGATCACACGATCCTGCATCTTGTCTAAATACTCAAACGTTTGCGGCACCCCGATGACAAGACCTGTTAATCGAACCGGATGAATCGTCATAGTAGCCGTTGGTGCGATAAACGAATAATCAGCGCTGACCGCTATTGGAACTCCAATCGAATGTCCTCCTCCTAATACGAGGGATACACTAGGCTTTGAGAGGGAAGCAATCATCTCAGAGATAGCCAGTCCAGCTTCAACGTCTCCGCCAACTGTATTCAAAATCACAAGAAGTCCTTCAATCTTATGATTTTGTTCAATGGCAACCAATTGCGGAATCAAATGTTCGTATTTAGTTGCTTTGTTGTTAGGAGGTAGCTGCATATGACCTTCGATCTGTCCCACGATCGTCAAACAATGTATGCTCGATCCTTCCATTGTAGGTACGTTCGTTTGTCCTAACGACTGTATCTTCTGTATAAGACCCGAGCTATCATCTTTCTTAGGTGCATCCGTTTGTGGTGCTTCTGTTTCTGGTGTCTGATCCATAAATTCATACCCCTTCTAAGTTAGGTTCTTCTTAGTATGGGCGTTATTTCCATTCATATGATAAAAAAAATAAAAACCCGCTTTATCAGCGGGTTAAATTTCCATTATGATCGGCATGATCATTGGTCTTCTCTTCGTTTTTTCAAACAGATACTGACTTAATGTATCTCTTACGTTTGATTTGAGACTAGACCATTCTTTCATATTTTCGTTCATGCATTTTTCAAGAACGTCACGAACTTTCGTATTCGCTTCTTGTAAAAGAGCCTCACTTTCACGTACGTACACAAAGCCTCTCGAGATGATCTCAGGTCCTGAGATCAATTTATGAGAATCTTTACTGATCGTAACAACGACCACTAAGATACCATCTTGTGATAAAAGTTTACGGTCACGAAGCACGATGTTTCCGATATCTCCTACACCAAGACCATCTACTAATACGTTACCTGAAGGTACTTTTCCAGTTTTTTGAGCGAACCCATTAGCGAACTCTACCACTTCACCTTTATCCACGATAAAGATGTTGTCTTTTTCAACTCCAACTTCAATCGCCAATTTTTGATGCGCTTTTTGCATCTTGTATTCACCATGAACAGGCATAAAGTACTTTGGTCTCATCATACTGAGCATGAACTTAAGTTCTTCAGCACTACCATGTCCTGATACATGGACTTTTTTCTGACCAAAGATAACGTCTGCTCCTGTACGCATCAGTTTATCAACCATCTTAGCAACAGAAGTTTCATTGCCAGGTATCGGGGTAGCGGCAATTACAACTGTATCTGAAGGACGAAGAGCAATCTGTTTATGCGATTTTTGTGCCATTCTAGACAATGCTGCCATAGATTCGCCTTGGCTGCCTGTTGTTAAGATGACTACTTTTTCATCACTGTAATCGTTTGCTTGATCGATCGTTACTAATAGATCTTTTTCAATCGTTAAATATCCTAGCTGTGAAGCAATATCCACAACCTTTACCATACTTCTTCCGTTAACAGCGACTTTTCGGTTAGTTTTTGCAGCTGCGTTCATAACCTGCTGAACACGGTGGACGTTTGAAGCAAATGATGCAATGATTATTCTTCCTTTTGCCGCTTGGAATACATCAAGGATCTCTTGTCCAACTTGCGCTTCTGGACCTGTAGACCCTGGTCGTTCAGCATTCGTACTATCTGATAGCAGACACAGTACCCCTTCTTCAGCCAGGCTTGAGATCTTGCCAAATTCGGTATGCTGTCCATCGATCGGCGTATGGTCGATCTTGAAATCACCAGTGTTTGCAATAATTCCCTGTGACGTGTGAATTGCAATTCCTACTGCATCTGGAATACTGTGATTTACGTGGAAGAAACTTACCTTCGCACTGTTAAATGAAAGCTTCTGATTTGTTTCGATCATATTTAATTCTGTGGAACGCAAAAGTCCCGCTTCTTTTAATTTTGCTTCTACAAGTCCTAACGTCAAACGTGTTCCATATACGGGCACGGGTACTTGTCTTAAGACATATGGAAGTCCACCGATATGGTCTTCATGAGCATGAGTTAAAAAGATTCCAGTCACACGCTCCAGGTTTTCCTTCAGGTAAGTCACATCTGGAATAACGATATCGATCCCGAGCATTTCCTCTTGAGGAAACATCAGACCTGAGTCCATGACAAAAATTTCCTCACCTGTGTCCACTACATACATGTTTTTGCCGATCTCACCGACTCCGCCCAGGGCAAAAACTTTTATTTTATCTCTATTTTGTTTTGACAATGTGTATATTCCTCCTATGTTGTATGTAAAAAATCTATAATCCCGATCACGTCACTTAAAAACATTATACTCTATGAGAGGAATACAAAACAAGACTGAGCAAAGGACAAATAAAAATAAGGTTACAGCGGTTCCTAATGAATCTAGTTTGACTGAAATTTTTTGTTTGTAGAAACGCAAAGTTAAATAATTTCACGGTAATCCATTTTATTTTCACGGTAAATCAAAATATATTCACATATAGAGCCAATAATTTCACGGATAAAATGATTTAAACAATTTTCGACACGGTTACGCGCACCTTTTAAAAAACAAGCCCACGTCTACGTAAGACGCGGGCTTATGTTTTTTTATCCGTACGAGGATGGAGAGAACATCATCGTCTACAAATACAGCCATTAAATACTCATGAAAAAAGGGCTGCACATAAAAATCACATGCGAAGCCCTTTTTATACCGGCTAAAGAAAAACCAGACTACTTTTTATAAGCTGTTTAATCTGATAGAGAGTGCTTCTCTTTCAGATTGGTTTAAAGGCAGTAACGGCAATCTAACACCGCCGACATCTAGCCCTCTTACTTGTAGCGCTGTTTTTACTGGAGCAGGGCTCGGCGCTTTAAAGAGCTCTTGCATAACCGGAAGCAGCTTTCGATGAATACGCCCTGCTTCTTTATTTTCACCGTCTCTAAACGCCTTGATCATCGTCTGCATCTCGTTACCGATCACATGTGAAGCCACAGAAACGATTCCCGCACTTCCTACAGCTAAAGAAGGAAGGGTCAAACCATCATCACCACAGTAAACGACAAAATCGTCAGGCGTATTTTCAATCACTTCACTCATCGTATCTAAATTTCCGCCTGCATCTTTTAACGCAACAATGTTCGGCACTTCAGCTAGTCGAAGAACCGTATCAACAGAAAAAGTGATCACTGATCTTCCAGGTATATTATACGCCATGATCGGAAGGCTTACCGCACTCGCAATCGCCTTATAATGAGCGATAATCCCTTCCTGACTTGGTTTATTATAATACGGTGCTACGATCATAATGGCATCCACACCGATTTCTTCAGCCTTTTTTGAAAGATCGATGGATGCTTTCGTATTATTACTACCCGTACCTGCGATCACAGGAACTCTTCCATCGACCACTTTTACAACATGTTTAAAAAGTGCTATTTTTTCTTCTGTCGTTAATGTCGCTGATTCTCCGGTAGTCCCTGCTACTACAAGACTATCGGTTCCATTGTTGATCAGATGGTTAACCAGTTTCGTCGTTCTGCCAAAATCGATGTTCCCTTTGCTGTCAAAAGGCGTTACCATCGCGGTACTAATACTTCCGAAATTCATTTCCTTCACTCCTCAATACTCATTAAACTGCTGCTGTACAATTTCTTGTAAGTTCGCAGATATTCCTTCCTCATTCAAACGAAAAGCGGAATGAAGAGCATTCACTGATTCAATAAGGTCGGTTTTCTTTACGAGCACCCAAATTGTAGTATGTGAATCAGCAGATTGTAAGATTTGTATGTTTCTGCTAGACAGCGATTCTACGATAGCCGCCGTAACACCTGGAGTGCCTGCGATGCCTGCTCCAACTGCCGATACTTTTGCACAATCTCTGTTCACTTCAGGTTCATATCCTAGAGCCTTTAATTTTGCTAATGCCAAATCTGTCTTGTCTTCCATGATCGTATAGACGACCCCTTTAGGGCTTATGTTAATAAAGTCTACTGAAATTTGTTCTTGTGCCATGGCTTTGAACACTTTTGTGTGAAGATCATACTGACCATCGTTCGCATACACTTTAATTTGGGTAATGTTTGAAACATGTGCAATACCCGTAATGATCGACTCTTGAACATCTTTACCAGCAGGCCCTTTTATGGCTGATGTAACAAGCGTACCCGGAAGATCTGAATACGTTGATCGAATTCGTAACGGTATCTTAGCCTGCATGGCGATCTCTACAGCACGTGGATGAATGACCTTTGCTCCTTGATAAGCCATGTTGCAGATCTCTGCATAGGTTACGACAGATAGTGGTCTTGCATCTTTAACAAGTCTTGGATCAGCCGTCATGACCCCTTCAACATCTGTAAAAATATCGATAAACTCAGCTTCTAAAGCAGCACCTAATGCTGAAGCACTCGTGTCGCTTCCCCCTCTGCCAAGTGTTGCGATATCCCCAGATTTTGATTGTCCTTGAAAGCCGGCAACAACAACTACTTGATGGTTTTCAAGTTCTGATTTTATCCGATCAACTTTCATATCTATAATTCTTGCATTAGAAAAGTCATCATTTGTTCTGAACCCTGCTTGTGGACCTGTTAACGCAACAGAGGAAAGACCTGTTGTATTTAACAATCCAGAAAATACGACTGATGAAATAATTTCTCCGCAAGACAACAAAAGATCTTGTTCTCGATTAGAAATCTTGTTCTTATCTCCTACGAGGCTTAATAGAGTGTCTGTCGCATAAGGATCACCGAAACGTCCCATCGCTGAAACGACGCATACTACTTTATAGCCTTCTTCTACCGCATTTTTAATATGTCGAATTGCCTCAATGCGGCCTGTATCATCTTTTAAAGAAGTTCCCCCAAATTTTTGAACGATTATCTTCATGAATGCACCTTCTTTATATAATTAAAGCAGATTTAATTTAATCAAGCTCTCTGCGATTTGTACGGAGTTATATGCAGCCCCTTTTAGTAAGTTATCTGACACGACCCACATGTGATAGGCGTTATCACGGTCTAAGTCTTTACGTATTCTGCCAACATAAACGTCAGGCAGACCCGCTGCTAGAGCTGGCATAGGATAGATCTGATCTTCTGGCTGATCCTGAAGGGTGATACCAGGAGCTGTTTTAAGTAGTTCTCTTACTTCTTGAACGGATGGGTTACCATTTTCAAACTCTGCATATAAAGACTCTGAGTGTCCTGTCTCTACAGGTAATCGTACACAAGTTGCTGCGATCTCTAGATTTTCCAAATGCATGATTTTCTTAGTTTCGTTCATCATCTTAAGCTCTTCAAACGTATAGCCGTTCTCTTCAAATTTATCAATCTGTGGAACCGCATTAAATGCGATCTGATAGTGCTTTTTGTCTGAGGCGCAAGGCATGATAGAAGCCTCAAAAGATTCATCGTTCAAAATCGCTCTTGATTGTTCTTTCAGCTCTTCGACAGCTTTTGCTCCCGCTCCTGAAACTGCTTGGTAAGTAGAAACGATTACTTTTTTAAGACCGAACTTTTCATGTAGAGGCTGAAGGGCAACGACCATCTGAATCGTTGAGCAGTTCGGATTCGCGATGATTCCGTTATGTTTTAATAAGTCTCCTTCATTTACCTCAGGTACAACGAGTGGTACGTTCGGATCCATTCTGAATGCGCTCGTGTTGTCTACAACGATCGCACCTCTCTTCACCGCTTCGTGTGCAAGAGCTTTGGAAACAGAACCACCAGCAGAGAACAACGCTAGATCAACACCTTCAAAAGCTTCAGGAGTCGCTTCTTGAATCGTATGAGATTCTCCATTGAACGTGATGACCTGTCCTGCTGATCTTTTACTTGCAAGAAGAGATAACTTTTTTATTGGAAAGTTTTTTTCACTTAACGTATTTAACATCTGCTGGCCAACTGCGCCAGTCGCTCCTACTACAGCTACATGAAATGATTTTTGGCTCATACTTTATTAACTCCTTTATTGTTTAAGGTAAGCAATCTACAACAGAAGGAGAAACTCAAAGATTTAGTTTCTCCTAGTTAATCCATATAATTTATCATATTTTATCATAAACTTTGGTGTTATGAACGGATTTTCTTCTGTTGTTTGATCGATTACCCTAAATCTCTTACCCTGAGAACAGGCTGGAGCTGTTTCCCTTCAATCGCTAGCTCAATCGTTTCAATGAGTGTGTCCATATGAGCGACTAAGGAATTCTGCTTTTTGACTGGATCGTCTTGACTGAACGGAATGAAATAAATATTTTTAGTTGCCATCAACCTCATAATATTTACACCGTTCAATCCTAGACCGTCATTTGTAGATATTCCAAGAACGACCGGTTTTTGGTTACGAAGTGTTGCTTTTGCCCCCATTAATACAGGAGAATCTGTCATAGCATTAGCAAACTTGCTTATTGAATTTCCGGTCAACGGAGCAATGACCATACAATCAAGTGGTGTTTTTGGTCCAAAGGGTTCAGCTTTTACAATAGAATCTACTGGTTCGTTTCCCGTAATCTGTTTAATCTTTTCGACCCATTCCCCTTCTTCTCCAAAACGTGTAGACGTATGTCCTACAGTATGTGTGAAGAATGGCGAAACCTTCGCTCCGAGCTCTACAAGCTTTTGAATCTGTGGAAACACAGCATCGTATGTGCAGTGAGATCCTGTTAAACCAAACCCGATATGCTTACCTTTAAAATCCATGATAATTACCCCTTCCGCTTAAATTCATTGATTAAGAGCTGCGAAAGTACATTTGCAACAATCTTACCCGCTGTCTTAGGAGCGACGATCCCTGGCAATCCTGGTGCAAGAAGTGCTTTGATCCCGCGTTTTTCTGCATACCTGAAATCAGTGCCTCCTGGTTTTGAAGCCAGATCAACCACTAATGTATGTGAAGGAAACTTTGAGATCACATCTGCATTAACGATCTGCGTTGGAATGGTATTGATGCAAACATCTGTTTCATAGACTTCATTCTTTAAATCATCTAAATGAAATGGAATCATACCCATCTCCGTGATCCTCGCCATATGTTCAGATTTTCTCGCTCCTACTTTTACGCGCGCTCCTAATGCTTGGAATGTTCTTGCAACACTCATTCCTACACGGCCAAATCCTAGAACAACCGTATTTGATTGATGGATAGTGATATCTGTATGCTGGATGACCATCATGATCGTTCCTTCAACAGTAGGGATGCTGTTATAGATCGCAACATCATCTCTTTCAAACAATTTGGTTAGCTTTCTATTGCTGTTCTTTGTGATAGCATCTAGATAAGAGTTGCTGATACCCGAAAATACTTGGCAATGGTCTTTCGTCTGGTTAAGGTGCTCTTCTGTAAGAATCATTTTCTTATTTGAGAAAATAGTATCGATCTCCCCCTGCAGCCCTGTTCCGCTTACAGGCAGAATGATGCTGTCTAACTTTGAGAAATCCACTTCATCTATATCCATTTTTGAAGCTCCCGTAAATCCATGATCAAGTTGGTCATAACCGATTAGTGTAAGTATCGCATCCAGTTCTGTTAGTTTCCGAATAACTTCCAGCTGTCTCGCATCGCCGCCAAAAACTGCGATATGCAAATCCGTTAACATTCTTTCTCCCCTTTCTCCGTTGTTCCTTTTCTTGCAGGGGATAACTATCCACGTTCACCATCATATGAACACCCCGCCTATCTGGTTACAGAAAGACATTCTGCACAACGGTATAACTCATATTTAAAAGTCGTTTCAATTTCGCTAATTAACACGATCATAAGCTTTCAATCAACACCATTATATTCATGAGCAACTCCTATGTTTGGGGCATTCAGAAAACGGTAAGCCCATTTTTAAAGAAGATATCTCAAAACGCAAAAAAACCCGGATATATTCCGGGTTTCGTTGTAATGAGTAGATATGCTATTGAAGTCCTTTCGGAAGTTCACCTTGCGGACTCACTAGGGAAGCTGAACATCCTTCGCTGAAGATAGACTGAACTAGTGTGTTCACATCGTCTTTTGAAACGTTATCGATCGACTCGACCATATCATCAAGGGTACGGTGGTAACCTAAGATGAGCTCATGTTTTCCGTTTCGGCTCATTCTGCTGTTCGTGCTTTCAAGACTCAGCATCAAGTTTCCTTTTATCTGTTCTTTAGAGTTCTTCAATTCTTTGTCAGTAATTCCGTTCTCTTTTAAATCATCTACGATATTTAAAATCGTATTATACAATTCATCTAACTGATGTGGAGCCGTTCCTCCATAAATCGTAAAGATTCCATTATCCTGAAACGCTGAATGGTAAGAGAAAACAGAATACGCTAAACCTTTTTGCTCTCTTACTTCTTGAAACAAACGGCTCGACATGCTTGATCCAAAGATATTATTCAGAATGATCAAACTGTAGCTGCGTTTGTCTTTTAAAGAGAGTCCTGGGAACCCGAGACAAAGATGTGCTTGTTCTGTTTCTTTTTTACGAGATAGCTTCTCAGGATAAAATACGGGAGATTGAATTTCTGGTTTGATGACGCCACTTGTTTTATAATCACCGAACCATTTCTCAACTTCCTTTATGAACGATTCATCGACGTTTCCTGCAACAGAAATGACTACTTCTTCCGGAACATAATGAGTATCCATATAATCTCGAAGTGTATTCCCAGTAAATGTGTTCAGTGTTTCTTCTGTACCTAAAATAGGAAAACCGAGTTCATGATTTTGAAAACTAGCACGGCTTAACATATCATGAACAATATCATCAGGCGTATCTTCATACATTTTAATCTCTTCTAGCACAACATTCTTTTCTTTTAATAACTCTCCTTCATCAAAGGTAGAGTTGAAAAACATGTCTGCTAATACTTCAAGTGCATATGGTGAATGCGTATCTAAAACTTTTGCATAATAACATGTGTATTCTTTTGAAGTGAAAGCATTCACTTGTCCACCGATGCTATCAAAAGATTCAGCAATTTCTCTTGCAGTTCTCGTCTTAGTTCCTTTAAAGAACATGTGCTCGAGAAAATGCGAAATTCCGTTGTTTTTTGTGTTTTCAAATCTTGAGCCTGTGCCGATCCATACACCGATCGCAACAGAGCGTACTGTTGGAATGTTTTCCAAAACGATCCGCACGCCGTTTGAGCATGTATATCTTTTAATCAAACTTGTTTCCCCCTAGCTGTCAGTTGTTCCACAATAATCATAGGAACAATATACCATTATCATAACGCGTACACAACTTTACTTGATGGTTTTAGGTACTAATCTCTTTTCATCCATCAAGTCAGATACCGTTCCGATGCTGTAACCTTTTTCTTTTATTCCTTTGATGAGTTTATCAAGACCGGCAGAAGATGATTCTGTCGGGTGCATTAGGATCATCGCACCAGGATGTAATTTATTAAGAACCCTCGTTACCATCTCATCTGGATTTGGTTTTCTCCAATCGATCGTGTCAACGGTCCAAAGAATCGTTTTCATGTCCATCTCTGAAGCGATCTGTACAACGTCGTTTCGAAAGCTGCCACTTGGGGGAGCAAACCATTTTGGCTGTATGTCGAGCGTTGCATGTATCACTTCGTTCGTTTGTTTAAGTTCCTCGGTTATACGTGAATTGGTCATCTTTTTTAAATCCGGATGAGAGTATGCATGATTACCGATCTCATGTTTTTCTTCTGCGATCATTTTAGCGAGTGACGGGTTCTTCTTCACCCATGACCCATCTAGAAAATAAGTGGATTTCACATTATTCTTCTTCATCGTTTGGAGCATGCCAGGAAGGTACTCATTTCCCCATGCTACGTTCACTAAAAGTGTAACCATAGGTTTTTCAGGGTTACCTCTATAGATAGGTGATGCAGGAAGGTCTTCAAGATGAACACTTGGATTTATTTGCTTTATAACAAGTTTATTATGATCGAATTTATTCGCTTTCTTCATCGCTTTAAAGGATGCTTCCATATCAACAACAATGCCATTATAACCGGGAGTGGCTTTCCAGACTGGATCAATCTCCGCATTTTTAGGAGGACGATTTAACTCCTTCGCTTTTTCCTTGATCTGCTGATAGATTGAATTTGATTCCATTTGTGAAACGGCTGTGCTCTGAGCCTTTAAACTCTCAATATAGGTGCTTGTAAATGGATTATGCAACGAAAACGCTATCGAAGTGATAACCAGAACGACTAATGACCATCGAAGAATTTTATTTTTCACATGAACTCCCTCCCTGTAACCAAAGTATGTACGATTTGGACAGGTTAGAACGTTTATAAATATCTCATGAGCAAGTTCCTTATTGTAGCATTGACGATTTTGCAGCCAATCCATAAGCAAAGAACGAATAAAACAACAAAAAAAGACTGACCCATACGATACAATGTATCTGTATTTGGTACAGTCTTTTACTGTTTATTTTTAAACGTTTTGTTGCTGCTCGTTCTTTGCTTTTTCTTCTTTTAGTACAACTTTACGAGATAAGTTTACGCGACCTTGATTATCGATCTCCATAACTTTAACCATGATCTCGTCACCAAGTTTCACAACATCTTCAACTTTTCCTACACGTTCTTCAGCAAGTTCAGAGATGTGAACGAGTCCATCCTTACCGCTGAATAGTTCTATAAACGCACCAAACTTTTCAATACGTTTTACTTTGCCCATGTAGTACTCTCCAACTTGAACTTCACGAACAATATCTTCAATGATTTTCTTCGCTTTTTTGTTCATTGACTCGTCAGTTGAAGCGATGAAGACTGTTCCGTCTTGCTCGATATCAATCTTAACGCCAGTTTCTTCGATGATCTTATTGATGATCTTCCCGCTCGGCCCGATAACATCACGGATTTTATCTGGATTGATCTTCATCGTTAGGATCTTAGGAGCATATTGAGAAAGTTGTGTACGAGATTCTGAAAGTGTTGCAAGCATAGACTTCAGAATGATCATACGTCCTTCTTTTGCTTGAGTTAGAGCTTCTTGAAGGATTTCACGGTTAATTCCTGAGATTTTAATGTCCATCTGAAGAGCAGTGATTCCGTTTGGTGTACCTGCTACTTTAAAGTCCATATCTCCAAGATGATCTTCCATGCCTTGAATATCTGTTAGAACTGTTACATCTTCACCGTCAGAGATCAGACCCATAGCAATACCTGCAACAGGAGCTTTGATCGGAACACCAGCATCCATCAACGCAAGCGTACTTGCACAAATACTAGCTTGAGATGTAGAACCGTTGGATTCTAATACTTCTGAAACGAGACGAATCGTATATGGGAACTCTTCTTCGTTAGGAATCACTTGCTCTAAAGCTCGCTCACCTAATGCACCATGTCCGATTTCACGTCTGCCTGGTCCGCGCATAAACCCAGTTTCACCTACACTGAATGGAGGGAAATTATATTGGTGCATGAAACGTTTTGATTCTTCCACACCAAGACCATCAAGAACTTGGACATCGCCAAGAGCTCCTAACGTACAGATGCTGAGTGCTTGGGTTTGCCCACGTGTAAATAGACCTGAACCATGAGTTCTTGCTAAAATGCCTACCTTTGAAGAAAGTTGACGGATCTCATCTGTTTTTCTTCCGTCCGGACGAACTTTCTCCTTCAGGATCAAGCGTCTCACTTCTTCTTTGATGAGTTTATGTAAAACCTCTTTTGCTTCGCTGGCTTTATCTTCATCTTCTTCATAACGAGAAGCGACGTTTGCACTTACAGCGTCTAAAGCTTCTTGACGTGCATGCTTTTCAACAACCTTAACTGCTTCTTTAACATCGTTTCCAACAAATTCACGAACTTCTTGTTCAACATCTTTATCTAGCTCATGAAGAACGATCTCCATCTTTTCTTTACCGATTTCAGAAACAATCTCTTCTTGGAAAGCGATTAAGCGCTTGATCTCTTCATGACCGAACATGATCGCTTCAAGCATCACTTCTTCAGAAACTTCTTCTGCACCAGCTTCAACCATGTTGATGGCATGTTTTGTACCCGCAACAATTAATTGAATATCACTTTTTTCATTTTGCTCAACCGTTGGATTGATCACAAACTTGCCTTCGATCCGACCAACTGTTACTCCAGCGATCGGTCCTTCAAAAGGAATATCAGAAATAGACAACGCAAGTGATGATCCGATCATCGCAGCCATTTCTGAAGAACAGTTTTGATCCACACTCATTACTGTGCTGACAACTTGTACTTCATTACGGAAACCATCTGCGAATAGAGGACGAATAGGACGGTCGATCAAACGACTCGCTAATACAGCTTTTTCGCTTGGACGGCCTTCACGTTTAATAAATCCACCTGGAATTTTACCAACTGCATATAAACGCTCTTCGTAGTTTACTGTCAGCGGAAAGAAACTAAGGTTTTTAGGCTGTTTTGATGCAACAGCTGTTGAAAGTACTGCAGTATCGCCATATCTGACCATTACAGCACCGTTCGCTTGTTTTGCTAATTCTCCAATTTCGAACGTAAGCGTTCTACCCGCCCAGTCCATTGTAAAAGTTCTTTTTTGTTGATCCATTTTACTTGGTACTCCTCTCAACACTTAGAAAAATCCTATCATATTATGGTTCTATTATATCCTAACGTAGTCCTTCCTAAAAAGAAAAACTCGAAAGAATTTACTCATACATACCAAGAATAACATGTTTAGTGCCGTTTATGGATGAATGCTTGCAATAATTGCAATAAAAAAAGCGGGAAATATATCCCGCTTTGCTGGATTAACGACGTAATCCAAGTCTTCCGATCAATTCGCGGTAACGCGTGATGTCCTTGTTACGTAGGTACGTTAACAAGTTACGACGCTTACCAACCATTTTCAATAGACCACGACGTGAGTGGTGATCTTTCTTGTGTGTACGCAAGTGATCATTCAACTCATTGATTTGTTCAGTAAGGATAGCGATTTGAACTTCTGGAGATCCAGTGTCCGTATCATGTACCTTATACTCGCTGATTAGTTCGTTCTTACGCTCTTGAGTAATAGCCATCCTTTTCACCTCCTTAATAATAGAAACACCAATTACCGAGCAAACGTCGGTGACTCGATTTGCCAAGCAATGGTTATATGCACATTAAAATGTACAGTTATTATCATAGACTTTTTATAGAATAATTGCAAGTTTTTTATTACAGTGATTGTGTGATCTCATATGTTTTGCTTTTATCGGCATGAAGCTGTGCGATGAGCTCGTCTATTCCACTAAATTTCTTCTCATCACGAATTCTTTTCAACCAAGTGATCCGAACCTCTTTACCATATATTTCATGGTTGAAGTCAAAGATATGAACTTCGAGGGAAGGTTTTTTTTGATCATCCTTAAATGTAGGTTTATAGCCTACATTCGCCATCGCAAAATAGCTTTTTCCATCGACTGAAACTTCAACTGCATATACACCGACTTTTGGCAATGAATATTGGTCGGTTTCAAGATTCGCAGTCGGGAACCCAATCGTACGGCCACGCTTATCCCCATGAATCACTGTGCCGTTGAGCTTATATCTTCTCCCCAAGTAAGGCTCAATCTCATCGACAATACCTTCTTTAAGGCAGTTTCTAATCAGTGTGGAACTTATTTTGTGACCATCTTTTTCAATCTTTTCAATAACCGTTTGTCCAAATTGTCCATTAGATTCTTTTACTAACGTTTCAACGCTTCCTTTTCCATACTTTCCATATGAAAAATCAAATCCGGTAACAACATGGACTACATTCAAACCGATCACATACTGATCAACAAACTCCTGAGTATCTAGACTTGCAAAAACATGATCGAATTTTACTAAATAAAATCTCTCGACACCCATCTCCTCTAGAATCTTCTTCTTCTCTTCTAAAGGTGTGATGTATGTCCAATTTTGATCACTCTTACCTAATACAACAGACGGATGCGGGTGGAAGCTCATAACAGCAGAAATTGCGTTGTTCTTCTTAGCAAGCTCTACTGCTGTGTTGATCACACGCTGGTGTCCTACATGAATTCCGTCAAAATAACCTAGAGCTAAAAAAGTTGGTGGAAGGTTATCTTGTTGAAAATGATGCGGATGACTTATAACAATCGTTTCCAAAAACTCACCTACTAACTTCTTTCGTTAATCAATGGCTAACACTTTAACCGGTTTTATTAAACCTGGTTTTGAAGGATGGTTCTCATAAATGGCTAGACATTTTCCTTCTTCATTATAAACACCAAACGGGCTTTCTACCAAATCTTTTGGTGCTTCAAGCACAGATCCATTTTTTATTTTAAACAACAGCTCTTCTGAAACTGTCCATTTCGGAAAGTGCGAGATTCCTTTTTCAAGAGGAAACAGATAATCTTCTAAAGGCGTCTCACCGCTTTCAAGCTCTTCAAACGTCACACAGTCTTCGATTGTAAACGGCCCTGATGCTGTTCTGATCAAAGATGACATATGTGCCGGATATCCAAGTCTTTCACCGATCTCAACAGCAAGCGTCCTAACGTATGTACCTTTTGAACATCGTACGCGGAATGAGAATACAGGTTGTTCTTTGCTGAGCGTATCTAAGTTGTCGTCATTAATTAGCTGAAGCTCATGGATAGTTACATTACGTTTTGGCCGTTCAACAGTCAGTCCTTGCCTCGCATATTCATAAAGTTTTTTTCCGTTAACTTTAACCGCTGAATACATCGGAGGAACCTGTTCGATCTCTCCTTGCAAAGACTGTAGAATATCACTTATATCAGAAAATGAGATATCCTTTTCAACATGTTTTTCTTCTACTCTTTCACCGTGAGCATCTTCTGTCTCTGTAGAGAAACCTAAAGTGACCTCACCTATATATTCCTTGCCGTAGTCTGACATGTACTCTGCGATTTTCGTCGCTCTTCCAATACATATCGGAAGGACCCCTGTTACCTCGGGATCTAATGTACCTGTGTGACCGACTTTTTTTGTTGAAAAAATTCTTCTTATCTTAGCCACACAATCATGTGATGTCATACCAGCAGGTTTTTTCAATGCCAAAATTCCTTGTCTTGCACTCATAAAAGCTTCTCCTTTGATCGCATTATCTCTTTTTTACAAGCAAAAAATGGATAGACAAAATTAATTGCCTATCCATTTGCTATTATGGTTTCGGATGCTCTTCGTTTTCTTCGTCTTCTTCATCCTCACGTTTGATATCCGACAAAAGACTTTCGATCTTGCTTCCATAATTTAGAGATTCATCAAATTTAAAAAAGATGTCTGGTGTTTTACGCATACGGATTCGTTTTCCGATTTCCGTACGAATGAAACCTGTAGCTTTCGCTAAGCTTCGCAATGTTTGTTCCTTTTGATCGGCATCGCCAAACACAGAAACATAAACAGTAGCCTGCTGTAAATCACCTGTTACATCTACCGCCGTAACGGTCACAAAACCTACGCGGGGGTCTTTGATTTTTCGGCCTATAATGTCACTAAGCTCTTTTTTCATCTGTTCCCCAATACGATTGGAACGGATTGTGCCCATTTTTACTACACCCCGTTTCTTGCCACTTGCCTTACAGCCACTCGATGTTTGAACGTGTAACTTCCAACTCAGTAATAGATGTAATAATCGCAAGTGCTCTTTGCAATTCTTTTTCTGCTATTATTTTGTCCGAAGAAACGGTAACCATACTTATCTCGGCGCGCTGCCACAAATCTTGATGATCTGTTTCGGATACAGCCACGTTTAATCGTTGACGAAGCCTGTTTACCGCTTTTTGAACAACTGAACGTTTATCTTTTAACGACTGTGCTTCATAGATGATAAACTCAACCGTTAAGAACCCGATCATTTTACTTTAATTTCTTCCATGATATACGCTTCAATGATGTCGCCCTCTTTAATATCATTGAACTTTTCTAACGTGATCCCACATTCGTATCCAGCAGATACTTCCTTAGCATCGTCTTTAAAACGTTTAAGTGCATCGATCTTTCCTTCGTAAGATACAACACCATCACGAATCAAGCGGACTGTAGAATCTCTTGTGATCTTACCTTCAGTAACGTAACATCCTGCGATCGTACCCACTTTAGAAACTTTGAAAGTCGTACGTACTTCAACTTGCCCGATCACTTTTTCTTCAAATTCTGGGTCAAGCATCCCCTTCATCGCTGATTCGATCTCTTCGATTACGTTGTAGATGATTCTATGCAGACGAACATCGACTTTTTCAGCGTCAGCTGTACGTTTTGCACCATTATCAGGACGAACGTTGAAACCGATCACGATTGCGTTTGAAGCAGATGCAAGCATGATGTCATACTCATTGATCGCTCCAACACCTGAGTGGATGATTTTAACTTTAACGCCTTCAACGTCAATTTTTTGTAATGATCCTGCAAGCGCCTCAACAGAACCTTGAACATCACCTTTGATGATGACATTGATTTCTTTGATGTCACCTTCTTTAATCTGGTTAAAGAGGTCATCAAGGTTTAGTTTTGAAGATTCTTTACGCTGTGCATCTTGTTGTTTTTTGAAGCGAGACTCACCAACTTGACGAGCTTTTTTCTCGTCAGCGAAGACCATGAACTGGTCACCAGCTTGTGGTACATCGTTCAATCCAGTAATTTCAACTGGTGTTGAAGGTCCTACCGTTTTAACTCTGCGGCCAAGGTCGTTCACCATCGCACGAACACGACCGTATGTGTGTCCAACTACGATTGGATCACCAACATTTAACGTACCTGATTGAACGAGCAGAGTTGCTACAGATCCACGGCCTTTATCAAGCTGTGCTTCAATTACGGTTCCAATTGCAGTACGGTTTGGATTTGCTTTTAATTCTTCAACTTCTGAAACAAGGTTGATCATTTCAAGCAGGTCATCAATTCCGTCACCTTTAATCGCTGAAACGTTTACGAAGATCGTATCTCCACCCCAAGCTTCCGAAACAAGTCCGTGCTCCGTTAGTTCTTGCATGACTCGATCTGGGTTAGCAGATTCTTTATCCATCTTATTTACAGCCACGATGATTGGAACTTCCGCTGCTTTAGCATGGTTGATGGCCTCTACTGTCTGAGGCATTACACCGTCATCAGCAGCTACAACTAGAATCGTGATATCTGTTACTTGAGCTCCACGAGCACGCATCGTTGTAAACGCAGCATGTCCAGGAGTATCTAGGAACGTAATCTGTTTTCCGTTGTTCGTAATTTGATAAGCACCGATATGCTGAGTAATTCCACCAGCTTCGCCTGCAGTTACCTTTGTGTTACGAATCGCATCAAGAAGCGTTGTTTTACCATGGTCAACGTGACCCATGATCGTAACGACTGGCGGACGAACTTGAAGATCTTTTTCTTCATCTACGATTTCGTAGTTTTCAAATTCAGTCTCATCAACGATGATCTCTTCTTCTACTTCTACATCGTAGTCAGCTGCGATCAATTCGATCGCTTCTTTATCAAGCTCTTGATTGATCGTTGCCATAATTCCAAGACCCATTAACTTTTTAATGATCTCAGACGTATCCTTGTTCAGCTTTTTAGCTAATTCACCAACTTGAAGCGAATCAGTGAAAGTGATCTTGCTCGGCGTTTCAAGAACTTTCTTTTGCGGAGCTTGTTGCTGCTGGTTTCCGCCGCCTCTGTTTTGTTTGTTGCGATTGTTGTTGTTCTTGTTGTTGTTGTTTCTATTGTTGCTTTGGTTTCTGTTGTTATTATTCTTGTTGTTTGAATTATTGCTATTGCTCTTGTTTTGATTGTTGTTGCTATTTTTGTTTTGGTTATTGTTGCTAGTCTTGTTCTGATTACTTTGGCTGTTAGTATTCGTGGACTTTGGTCCTTTAGCTTGTGACGAGTTATTGTTCTCTTTTTTTATTTTCATATTACTCTCTTTTTGAACTTCCTTTTTATTAGATTTGGTGTCATTACCAGGGTTGCTATGTTTCACATCTGATTTAGGGAGTTGATTTTGATTCGTTGATTTTGGTTGATCTTTGTTGGTCTTTGGACGATAAGCCTCATCCAGCTTTTTAAGAGCTGCCTGATCAATCATAGACATATGATTCGCAACGTGGACATCCATCGTTTTAAGCTTTTCAATAATGTCTTTACTTTGAACATTTTTCTGTTTCGCATATTCGTATACGCGGATTTTACTCATATGTTCACCCCCGAGTTAGTGATCAAGAAGTTCCTTTAATTTCTTAGAAAATCCTTGATCATTTACAGCAACTACAACTCGTTGCTCCTTACCGATAGCCTTGCCTAAAACATTGCGATCTTCTACCCAGGCAAGATCAATTTTGTAAAAGGCACATTTATCGGTAACTTTTTTCTTTGTATTATCAGAAGCATCTTTTGAAAGCAGAACAATTTTCGCATTTTGCTTTTGGATGCTTTTCACAACTAGTTCTTCACCGGATATGACTTTACCGGCTCGAGCTGCTATTCCAAGAAAGTTTTCCCAAGGAGTTGGTTTCAAGATGTATGACTTCCTTTTTCAAGCTGTTCAAATAGATCAGCTGGAATCTTTGTTTTGAGATGTGACTCAAGAACCTTTTTCTTTTTCGCTTGTTCGATACAAGCAGGTTCATGACAAAGGTAGGCTCCTCTTCCGGATTTTTTCCCCGACATGTCGACAGAGACTTCTCCTTCTGGTGAGCGGACAATACGTGTTAATTCTTTTTTAGCCTTCATTTCTTGACAGGCTACGCATTTTCTCATCGGAATTTTACGTGTTTTCATTGTCTCCACCTCGTCTTTTCTTACTCTTCATCCTCATCAGTATCTTCGAAAAAATCACTGCGAGCGTTTGATGGATCATACACACCAGATTCTATTGCTTCTGTTTCACTTTTAATATCAATCTTCCAACCTGTTAACTTCGCAGCTAGACGAGCGTTTTGGCCTCTTTTACCAATCGCTAATGAAAGTTGATAGTCAGGAACGATAACCGTTGTCATCTTTTCCTCTTCATTCACTTGTACTTCAAGTACTTTTGCTGGGCTAAGTGAATTTGCTACATAGACAACAGGATCTTCACTCCATCGAACAATATCAATTTTCTCACCGTTCAATTCGTTTACGATTGTTTGAACACGCGCACCTTTTTGTCCAACACAAGATCCAACTGGATCCACTTCAGGGTCAGCAGCATGAACGGCAATCTTTGAACGGTCACCCGCTTCACGAGCGATCGATTTAATCTCAACCGTTCCATCATAGATCTCTGGCACTTCAAGTTCAAATAAGCGTTTTAAAAGACCTGGGTGAGTTCTTGATACTAAAATTTGAGGACCTTTTGTCGTCTTTTCAACTTTCGTGATGTACACTTTGATGCGGTCGTTCGTGGTATGAGATTCACCAGGCATCTGTTCAGCAGCAGGTAGAAGAGCTTCCACTCTTCCTAGGCTGACATACATATAGCGGTGGTCTTGTCGTTGAACGATCCCCGTGATGATATCTTCTTCACGATCAATAAATTCTGAGAAGATGATCCCGCGCTCTGCTTCACGTACGCGTTGTGTTACTACTTGTTTTGCTGTTTGAGCAGCAATACGGCCAAAATCTTTTGGTGTAACTTCTTCTTCTACAATATCTTCTAACTCATAGCCTGGGTTGATCGCTTGAGCTTCTGCCACTGAGATCTCTTGACGATCGTCCTCAACTTCTTCAACCACATTTTTTCTTGAAAAAACGCGGATACTTCCTGTGTCTCTGTTAAAATCAACACGAACATTTTGCGCTTGATGAAAATTGCGCTTGTACGCAGAAATAAGGGCAGCTTCAATCGCTTCAATAATAACTTCTTTACTGATCCCTTTTTCCTTTTCTAACAATGTAAGTGCATCCAAAAGCTCGGTACTCATTTTTCTTCTCCCCTCTTCATTAAAAAACAACCGCAAGACGGGCGTTGGCCACTTTAGCATAAGGTAACTCTACCTTTTTCACTTGCGTTTTCACTCTAATCTCCATGAACAGCGTTTCACCGTCAAAGTCATTTAAGAGTCCTTCATATACTTTTTCACCGTTTAATGGCTCATAAAGTTTAATGTTCACATTTTTGCCGATAGCATTTTTCACATCTTCAGGTTTCTTTAGCGGTCTTTCAACACCTGGAGAAGATACTTCTAAAAAGTAGGGCTGTTCGATCGGATCAAGTTCATCTAGTTTTTCACTTAATTGTTCACTGACAGTCCCGCATTCCTCGATATCAATTCCACCCGTGGAATCGATATATACACGGAGAAACCAGTTTTTACCCTCTTTAACAAATTCAACGTCAACAAGTTCAAGTCCTAGTTTTTCAACGATTGGGGTTACAAGCTCTGTTGTGAGCTCTGTAATCTTCTGACTCATTGCTGCCCTCCTTCTTACTGAATGACCTCAAAACGTAACGAAAGAGTGGGGAGCCCCACTCTTTCGCCGACAGTTATTCATTCAACAGTATTTCCAAAAATACTATACCATAACCAATAAAATACTGCAACTGATCAAGCCTTCAAGAAGCCCTTGTTAAAAGAGCGAAAGCTGATTTGCATCAGGCATTCCTTCTAAACATCCTTGATCATCTAAGTACTCAATAATGGTCTTAGATAACTTCGCACGCTGCTGAAGATCTTCCTTAGAAAGAAATTCACCTTGCTCTCTTGCTTTTACAATGTTTAATGCTGCGTTCGTACCTAATCCTGCGATCGAATTGAAAGGTGGAATTAATGTGTCCCCTTCTACTAAGAAGTCTGTTGCGCTCGAGCGATAAAGATCGATCTTCTGAAACGATAACCCTCTTTCACACATCTCAAGAGCTAACTCTAGAACAGTTTGCAAGTTCTTCTCTTTTGTAGAAGCATCAAGACCTTTAGCAGAGATCTCTTCGATCTTTGTCTTTAATGCTTTGGATCCTCTTATCATAGACTCCACATCAAAATCATCCGCTCTTACTGTAAAATACGCCGCATAGAACCAGATTGGATAATGAACTTTAAAATATGCGATACGAACGGCCATCAATACGTATGCTGCAGCATGAGCTTTAGGGAACATGTATTTGATCTTCAAACATGAACCAATATACCAATCAGGGACATCGTTCTTCTTCATCTCATCGATCCACTCATCCGGCAGACCCTTACCTTTACGCACACTCTCCATGATCTTAAAAGCAAGCGACGGCTCAAGGCCTTTATAGATCAGGTAGACCATGATATCATCACGACAACCGATAACGTCTTTTAGCACACAAGTGCCGTTTGCGATCAATTCGTTCGCGTTATTAAGCCATACGTCGGTACCATGAGATAGTCCTGAGATCTGTACAAGTTCAGAGAAAGTACTTGGTTTTGTTTCTTCAAGCATCTGTCTTACGAACTTTGTTCCGAACTCTGGAATACCTAACGTACCTGTCTTACACATGATCTGTTCTTCCGTTACTCCTAACACTTCTGGGCCTGAAAAGATTTTCATCACTTCTGGATCAGAAGCAGGAATGGTCTTCGGATCAATACCGCTTAGATCTTGAAGCATACGGATAACGGTCGGATCATCGTGCCCGAGTATATCAAGTTTTAATAAGTTATCATGAATCGAGTGAAAATCAAAATGAGTCGTTTTCCATTCCGATCCACTATCATCAGCTGGGAACTGAACAGGACAGAAATCATAGATGTCCATATAATCTGGAACAACTATTATTCCACCTGGATGCTGACCTGTTGTTCTCTTTACTCCAGTACAACCAGCTACGAGACGGTCAACTTCTGCCGATCGGATCGTTAAGTTATTGTCTCCTGCATACCCTTTTACGTAACCATAAGCCGTTTTCTCAGCTACGGTACCTATCGTACCTGCTCGATACACATAATCTTCACCGAACAATTCCTTCGTATAGTTATGTGCTCTAGGCTGATACTCACCCGAGAAGTTTAAGTCGATATCAGGGACTTTATCTCCTTTGAAACCAAGGAACGTTTCGAAGGGAATATCTTGTCCATCTTTTATATAAAGCACTTCGCATGTTGGACATTCTTTATCAGGCAGATCATAACCGGAACCAACAGAACCATCATTAAAGAAATGGGATTCTTTACAGTTCGGGCAAACATAGTGAGGAGGCAGCGGATTTACTTCAGTAATCTCCGTCATTGTTGCAACAAACGATGACCCGACTGACCCACGCGATCCTACAAGGTATCCATCGATCAGCGATTTTTTTACAAGTTTATGTGAGATCAAGTAAATAACAGCAAATCCGTGTCCGATGATACTCTTCAATTCTTTTTCCAGTCTCTTCTCAACAAGTTCAGGAAGATTCTCACCATAGATGCTTCTTGCTCGGTTATAACTCATCGAGCGGACTTCCTCATCTGCGCCCTCGATCTTCGGTGTATATAGATCATCAGGGATCGGTTTGATCTCCTGTATCATATCTGCGATCTGTCTCGTATTTTTACAAACTATCTTTTGAGCTCTTTCTTCACCTAAGAATGAGAACAGATCCAACATCTCATCTGTAGTTCTAAAATGCACTTCTGGAAGAGTTTGTCTGTTCAACGGATTCGCTCCACCTTGTGAAGAGATCAAGATCTTTCGATAGATGGCATCTTCAGGATTTAAATAATGAACGTTTCCTGTTGCGACAACCGGTTTGTTCAATTTCTCTCCGAGCTGAACGATGTTAGAAAGGATCTCTCTTAAGTTCATCTCATCTGCGACTAGTTCTCTTTCGATAAGATGATAATAGTTACTTGGCGGCTGAACCTCTAAGTAATCATAAAACTCTGCGATCTTTTCAACCTCTTCGATCGGTTTTTGCATCATACCTTCAAACACTTCACCTTTATCACAAGCTGAACCGACGAGTATGCCCTCGCGTAGTTTACTTAATCGTGATCTCGGAATACGCGGTGTTCGATAAAAGTAAGATAGATGTGATTCAGAAACAAGTTTGTATAAATTCTTCAGCCCTTCTTGAGTCGCAGCTAAAAGTGTACAGTGGAACGGCCTTGATCTCTGAAACCCACCTTGTCCCATGTTATCGTTCAAGCGGTCGTGATAGAAGATATCTTTTTCAAACGTCTCTTTTAGAAGCTTCCATAATAGGTATCCAGTAGCTTCAGCATCATAGATAGCTCGGTGATGCTGAGTGAGTTCGATATCAAACCTTTTACAAAGTGTGTTCAATCTATGATTCTTTAATTGTGGAAGAAGAAATCTTGCCAATTCAAGTGTATCAATTACAGGATTCTTTGCTTCACCTAGACCTATCTTGCGTAATCCTTCGTTCAAGAAGCCCATGTCAAAGCTCGCGTTATGCGCTACTAAGATATCATCACCCATAAATGCGTGAAAATCGCGAAGCACTTCTTCGATCTCTGGTGCGTTCTCAACCATATCATCTGTAATTCCAGTTAACTCAATTGTGGTTTGAGATAGGGATTCATGAGGATTTGCAAACCTTTCAAAACGGTCAATGATCTCCCCGCCACGTATCTTTACCGCTGCGAGTTCAATAATTTTATTGTATACAGCTGATAAACCCGTCGTCTCAACGTCAAAGACAATATATGTTTCCTCTGTTAATTTTCTCGGCGCCTCGTTGTATGCGATCGGTACACCATCATCTACAAGATTTGCCTCAAGTCCGTAAAGAATCTTGATTCCGTTTTTCTTTCCTGCATTATAAGCTTCTGGAAAGGACTGAACACCAGCATGATCCGTTATTGCGATAGCCGGATGACCCCATTTTTTAGCTTGTCCCACTAACGTTGAAACAGAAGATATTGCATCCATCTGACTCATCGGGGTGTGAAGGTGAAGCTCAACACGTTTGTTGTCTTCATCCGCAAGATCTTTTCTGAACTCAGGTTTGATCTCATTAATATCGTTAGCGATCATGACTAGATCTCTTACGAACGTATCATTCTGTATTCCGCCTCGAACTTTTAACCACATTCCCTTTTGAATACCTTGAAGGATAGGAATATCTTCTTTATCACGAGAGAAGATTTTAATCAATAGAGAATCCGTGTAATCGGTAATCTTGAATGTTAATAGTGTACGTCCGCTTCTAAGCTCTCTCGTTTCGGAATGAAAGACATAGCCTTGAATCGTAATGCGTCTTTCTTCATCTTGAATCGTTTGGATCGGAACAGCATCATCTTTGATCGAATACCCGATCATAATATCAGTTCTTGCTGCAGGACCATCTGATCGATTAGCAGCTTTTTCTTTTTCAACTAAAGCTTCCATAACTTTATTCTGATCTTCTTGTTTTCTTTGTTCGATAAACTTTTGAAAATCTTCTTCAGAGTGTTTAATCTCTGTTTTAACCATTACAGAATGAAACCCAAACTGACTGTACATCTCCTTAATAACAGGAGAAAGCTTTCTTTGCACAAGCGCTTCTTCCGCATCATTTCTTACGGTCAGACACAAAAAATTGCCTTCCGCAATAGGATTTTGCGTAGAAAGCATACTTCCTAAACTTGGTGCTGCTGATTCTACTAACTTTTCTTTGCACAGCGGCCAAAAGCCAAGAAGCTCTTCGGCTTGAAATCCCTCTTTCGTTTGAAGAGAAAAAGACACTGCAGCAATATGCTGAAAAGTTTGGCGCAGGCTAGCACTAAACCATGCATAACTATCAGGGGTTAACGGACGTAGAAGTCCTATGATAAAATGCCAGCTTCTATTCGTCTTATCTATCGTTAGTTTTTCGATCGTTCCTTCCGAAAAACCTACTTTCATCTCATCAGGCATACCTAGTTGTTCTAAAAGAAGCGATAGCCTCTCTTCTCTGATCTGTTGATCATTTCCGCTCATACGAACCTCCTTTTAAAGGGGTTTAATTATGTTTTCACATGACTAACCAACGCAATTCTTCATTTCTCTATACATTATACTATAGCTTTAATCAGTCAGCCTCGATTACCATCTTAAAGATTAGAATTCTATTCGTAAAGTGCAAAGAGAAAGGCACCTCTTAGAAAAGAGGTACCTCCTCTATAGCAATATCGTATTTATCATAAATCTACTAATTCTTAAGCTTGTCCCACTCATTTTTAATAAAACTGCTTAGTTCTGAAACTGGCACTTCGAAAGATTCTCCGCTTTTACGTATCTTCACTTCTACGATACCTTCTGAAGCACGTTTTCCAACCATAACACGAATTGGCAGTCCGATAAGATCGCTATCTGTAAATTTCACACCCGCTCGTTCAGGGCGATCATCATATAAACAATCAAATCCATCGTTTTTGATCTGCGTATAAAGTTCATCGGACAGCGCTGCTTGTTCTGCGTTCTTACTGTTAACAGCAATTAAGTGAACATCGAACGGTGTTAATGACAAAGGCCAGATCAAACCTTTTTCATCATTGTTTTCTTCAGCCACGGCTGCTAATGTACGTGAGACACCTATTCCGTAACAACCCATGGACATGATCTGATTCTTACCGTTTTCATCTAAGTATGAGGCTTTCATCGGCTCACTGTATACTTTACCAAGTTTGAACACATGCCCAACTTCAATTCCTTTAGCAAAAACGATCGTCCCTTTACCATCTGGTGACAGATCACCTTCAACAACGAAGCGAAGGTCAGCTGTTTCATTACACTCAAAATCTCTATTGTGATTAACATTTGTATAATGATAGCCTGTTTCATTTGCACCACAGACGGCATTTACCATATATGGAACTGCTTGATCAGCGATTACTTTAACTTCTTTTGAAGAATGAACTGGTCCGATAGATCCGTGTTCAGCGTTCAACCATTTTTTTGTTTCTTCTGCCGTAGCTAATTCTACTTCTTTAGCAGAAAGAACATTCTTAAGCTTGATCTCATTAACCTCATGATCTCCTCTGACTAACACTAAAACAGGTTGTTCATCAGCGATATAAAGCAATGATTTTATCACTTTGGATGGTGAAACCTGTAATAGATCTGAAACCTCTTCGATCGTTTTCGCGTTCTTCGTTTCTACTTTCTTAAGTTCCATAAGATTTTCAGATGAACGGTCTTCACGAAGAACAACTGGAGCCATCTCTATGTTCGCTGCAAAATCTGAATCCGTTGAATACGCGATCAAATCTTCACCAATTTCTGATAAGACCATGAACTCATGATTATCTTTACCGCCGATCGCACCTGAATCGGCTAAGACCGCACGGAAGTTTAGTCCACAACGGCTAAAGATAGCTGAGTAGGCGCCTTTCATCGCTTCATACGTGTCATCAAGACTTTCTTGCTTATCATGGAAAGAGTATGCGTCTTTCATGATGAACTCTCTTCCGCGAAGCAGTCCGAAACGTGGACGTTTCTCATCTCTGAACTTTGTTTGAATCTGATATAGATTAAGAGGAAGTTTCTTATATGATTTTACTTCGTCTCGAACGATGCTCGTAATCACTTCTTCATGAGTCGCTCCAAGTGCGAAATCACGCTCGTGTCGGTCTTTTAATCTCATTAGTTCAGGACCATAGCTATACCATCGGCCACTTTCCTGCCAAAGTTCAGCAAGCTGCAATGCCGGCATCATCATCTCTTGTGAACCAGCACGATCCATTTCTTCTCTTACAATATTCTCTACCTTTTGAAGAACTTTTTTCCCCAATGGAAGAAAAGAATAAATACCAGCAGCATTCTGACGGATAAAGCCAGCTCTTAATAAGAGCTGGTGACTTTTAACATCCGCATCTGCAGGAACTTCTCTTAAAGTTGGCATAAACAACTGACTTTGTCTCATAATCTCTACTCCTCAAATCATCCCTAATTAACCAAGAAAAATTTTCTGTATATCATTCCATGTCACAACTAGCATCAATAACATCAGAAAAGCAAACCCGATAAAATGAACCATTCCTTCTTTTTGCGGATCGATCGGTTTCCCTCTCAAAGCTTCAACTCCTAAGAATAGAAGTCGTCCTCCGTCAAGTGCAGGTAATGGCAACAAGTTAAAGATCCCTAAGTTAACACTTAAGATAGCTGCCCATTGCAACAGCATATAAACACCGGCTTTTGCAGCTTGATCTGTATACTCATAGATTCCAAGTGGTCCAGAGAGCTGATCGATGCCGTGCTGACCCGTTATCAGTTGTCCGAGTCCTGTAAATATAGCCGTTGTCATAAACCAAGTTTGTTTAGCACCATATTCTAATGATCCAACAAAAGAGGATTCAGTATATGGATGTGCTCCGATAAATCCTTCGTTCTTATCATCAGCACCTTTTCGAGAGCCAAGCGTGACAGGAACCACTTTCTCTTCTCCATCACGGTTGATCGTAAACATTAACTTTTCACCAGGGTTTTCTTGAATGACAGACACTAACTCTTTCCAATCGTCCATCTTTTCGCCCTGAACTGCAATAATTTTATCCCCTTTAATCAATCCAGCTTTATCGGCACCTGCTCCTTCTTGAAGGGTACCTAGTCTTGATTCATTAGTCGGGATGCCTTGCATGAGTGAAAATACAACCAAGATCACGAAAGCTAGTAAAAAGTTCATTGCAGGACCAGCAAAGATCGCTAGTGTTCTTTGCATGATCGTCTTCGAACCAAACTGTCGGTTATATGGTGCAATCTGCATCTCTTGGTGATCAGCTACAAATAGTGCATCTTCTTTTACTTTGTAAGTTGATGTTCCAGAGTCTTCATTCTCAAAGCCTGTTACATACAATTCACGTTCTAAATCAGCGTTTTCAATGGTGATCGTTTTTTGCACCGGATATTTTTCACGGTGATTAACAACGATTTTCTCGACTTCATTTGCTTGGTTGAAGATCAAACCAACTCTGTGACCTGCCTTAAGTTCAATACCTTCTGGATCTTCTCCAGCCATACGTACGAACCCTCCAAGAGGTAAAAGACGAATCGTGTAGACTGTCTCCCCTTTTTTGAAGGCAAACACTTTCGGGCCGAATCCAATAGCAAACTCACGACACAAGATGCCTGCACGCTTTGCCAGCAACAGATGTCCGAGTTCATGAAAGAAAATTAAAGCACCTAAAATGATGATAATGGCTATCACAGTGTTCATTCCCATTACCTGCCTTTACTAAGTAGTGACTCCACATATTGACGAGTCCTATTATCTGTTTCTTGTATTGTCTCAAGGTCTGGCGTACTGACGTTGGACAAATTCTGCATAGCTCGTTCGATCATCTCTTCAATCTCAAGAAACGAGATATGACCTTTAAGAAATCGTTCAACCGCTTTTTCATTCGCAGCATTTAAAATGGTCGGCATCAAGCCTCCAGCCTTTCCTGCCTGAAAAGCAAGTTTTAAACACCGGAACCGGTCGTAGTCCATTTCTTGAAAATGCAACTTTCCAACTTCCCATAAGTTTAACCTTTTCCCGTTTATTAATTCAAGTCGATCGGGATATGTAAGAGCGTATTGTATCGGCACTCTCATATCTGGTTGTCCCAAATGAGCGATAACGCTTGTATCAACAAACTCTACCATAGAGTGTATGATGCTTTCCTTATGTAAAATGACGTCTATTTTCGAATAATCAAAGGAAAATAACCAATGAGCTTCAATTACTTCTAAACCTTTATTCATCATTGTCGCAGAATCGATCGTAATTTTCGCACCCATCGACCAGTTTGGATGGTTCAAAGCTTCTTGAACGGTAACGTTTTTTAATTCATCACGAGTACGATCTCTAAAACTTCCACCTGAAGCAGTCAATATCAACTTCTCCACACGATTCGGGTCTTCACCGTTCAAACACTGATAGATCGCTGAATGTTCTGAATCGACCGGAAGAATTGCTACGTTATGTTTCTTCGCTTTTTCCATAACAAGATGACCTGCTGTTACTAGCGTTTCTTTATTAGCTAAAGCGATCGTCTTTTTTGCTTCGATGGCTTTTAATGTAGGAAGTAAGCCTACACTGCCGATGACTGCGTTCACAACAACTGTTGAATCAGTAGAAACTGCGGCCTCGATCAAACCATCCATACCTGAGACAACTCTTGTAGATGAACTTACCTTCGAACGAAGTTTTGTTGCATCTTCTTCATTTTGAACAGCACATATTTCAGGTTGAAATTTAGATATGATCTTTTCAGCAGCCTCAATATTCTTCCCTACAGACATCGAACTCAATTTGAACTGTTCCGGATGAGAGGCGATCACATCTAAGGTCTGAACGCCGATCGAACCTGTTGCACCAAGTAAACTAACTGATTTCATCCTATACCTCCTAGCGTTATCCTATCAAATGAAGCACGTGGAGCAACGGGAATACAAATAACGCACTATCAAGTCTATCTAATATCCCGCCATGTCCAGGAAGCAGAGTACCAGAATCTTTCACATCGTAGATTCGTTTGAATGCCGACTCTGCCAAGTCTCCTATCTGACCAAATATACCTACGATAATGGAAATCAGTAGAATATTAGACAACGATATATCCACAAAATGTGTAAAGTAGCTGATCAACCCTACAACTAGACTAAAAAAGATACCTCCGACTGCCCCTTCGATCGTTTTGTTTGGAGAGATAACCGGCCAAAGTTTTCGTTTTCCAATCGATTTTCCAACAAAATAAGCGCCAGAGTCTGTTGCCCATATCATGAATAGGATCAAGAATAAGAGTTGGACTCCACCTTCTAAAATTCTCGTTTCTAGTAAATAGAAAAACCCAAAACCTACGTATATAGCACTAAAAAGCACAAACGAAATATGATTGTAATCTGTATTGTTCTTTTGTACAACAGTTACGACTAGTAATAGAAGAACTGCAAGTATAATGGCATCAGTTTTAGTAAAAGGTTCTAAAGAACTCATCCAGTCTTGCGGTAATGCGATCAAGACTGTTAATAAAAATCCGATTCCCCCTACGAAACTTAGCTCCATCCTTTTCATACGCAATAATTCAAACATGCCAATCCCAGTTAGCAATAGTATTAATAGTGAGAACGGCCAGCTTCCATAAAGGGTAATCCCTATAAATAAAACGGCTGCGATTACACCTGTTATTATCCGTTGTTTCATAAGTCCTCCTTAATTAAACACCGCCATACCGCCTGCCTCGTCCGGCAAATTGTGATACAGCTTCTCGTAGATGCTCTTCAGAAAAATCTGGCCATAACACTTCAGTAAACCAAAATTCAGAATACGCAAGCTGCCATAGCATAAAATTACTTAATCGAACCTCACCACTTGTACGAATCAAAAGATCCGGATCTTTTAGATCATGCGTCATTAAATGCTGTTCGATCATTGAATCATCGATTTGTGACGGCTCTAACTTTCCTTGTTTCACCTCAGAAGCCAAAGCTTTAACTGCAGCTGTAATCTCATCGCGGCTTCCATAATTAAGAGCGAAGTTTAAGATTAAACCACTGTTGTTCTTCGTCTTGTGAATTGCTTCATCTACAGCTTTTACCGTGTGTAGTGGTAACAACTCCTTTTTACCCATTATTCGCACTTGTACGTTCTCTTTAATCAAATCTGGAAGAAAAGTGTTTAAAAATTCTCCAGGAAGTTTCATTAAAAAGTCAACTTCTTCACGTGGACGTTTCCAATTTTCAGTTGAAAACGCATAAAGAGTTAAAACTTCTATCCCAATCTTATTCGCTTCTTTAACGATTTTACGAACGGTTTTCATTCCTTCATGATGACCGGCAATTCGCGGCATAGCTCGTTTCCGAGCCCACCTTCCGTTGCCATCCATAATAATGGCGACATGTTTAGGGATATTTTCTTCTTTGAATGTATGGTTCTCCGTACTTTTTTTCTTAAAGAAAAGCTTGTCAAGCATGTATAAGCCTCCATCTTCTTAGACTTCATGAAATCCACCTTTTAGTAAAGTGTTCTCCATATGCCAATCACCTTATCAATTAAAGTCTAGCAAAATGGTGATATTGTCTAATAAAAAAGCCCCCTTTTATAGAGGGCTTTTTATATTTAATTGTACATGGAAAAGCTTTATACTTCCATGATTTCTTTTTCTTTAGCAGAACTTACAGAATCAGCTTCAGCTGTGTATTTATCAGTAAGCTTTTGAACATCATCGTTATAGCGACGTAGTTCGTCTTCTGTAATCTCAGCTTCTTTTTCAAGCTTCTTTAAATCGTCATTCGCATCACGACGAACGTTTCTTAGAGCCACTTTCGCTTCTTCAGCAAACTTTTTAACAAGTTTAACTAGCTCTTTTCGGCGCTCTTCTGTTAGTGCTGGAATCGCAATTCGAATCACTTGCCCATCGTTAGAAGGTGTTAGACCAAGATCAGACTTTAGGATCGCCTTTTCAATATCTGCCATTGCAGATTTGTCGTAAGGCTGAATCACTAAAAGTCTAGCTTCTGGAGTTGTTACACCTGCTAATTGATTGATCGGAGTTTGAGTTCCGTAGTAATCAACTTGTACTCTGTCTAATAGAGAAGGGTTTGCTCTACCTGCACGAAGTGTTGAATATTCACGTCTTAGAGCTCCGATTGCTTTTTGCATCTTTTCTTCTGCTTGAGTTAAAACTTCTTTTGCCATTAGTTTCTCCCCCTTATAACGGTTCCAATTTTTTCTCCGGCAACTGCTCGTTTGATGTTTCCTTCTTCCATGATCGAGAAAACAACTAACGGGATATCATTATCCATACATAGTGATGAAGCTGTTGTATCCATTACTGCTAGTCCATCTTTTAAAAGATCAAGATACGATAATGTCGTATACTTAACAGCGTTCTCATCCAATTTCGGATCTGCTGAATACACGCCATCCACGTTATTCTTAGCCATCAAGATGACTTCTGCTTCAATTTCTGCTGCTCTTAGTGCTGCAGTCGTATCTGTTGAGAAGTACGGGTTACCCGTTCCTGCTGCAAATATGACAACGCGCTTTTTTTCAAGGTGACGAATGGCTTTTCTTCTGATATAAGGTTCTGCAACCTGACGCATTTCTATTGATGTTTGTACTCTTGTTTGAACCCCGATGTTTTCAAGACTGTCTTGAAGGGCTAATGAATTCATAACAGTAGCAAGCATGCCCATATAGTCTGCTGAAGCACGGTCCATTCCCATCTCACTGCCCGTCTTACCACGCCATAGGTTTCCGCCGCCTACTACTACAGCAACTTCTACGTCGAGTTCAACGATTTCTTTTACTTGTTCTGCAATTGACTGAACGATTTTTGGATCGATTCCAGATGTTTGTTCACCTGCTAGTGCTTCTCCACTTAATTTCAAGACGACTCGTTTATATTTTGAAGTAGTCATTTGTCCCTCCATCACCTAAAAAAATGTATTTACCCTGTTATTATGGCCGCTCAAGTTCCTCTTGAATGAGGTTGATTTCCGTTTCAGGTACTCGCTTTCCGGGGGGGCATGCGGTGAGCCACCTCTGCGCTTTGCGCACTTAGGTGTCTCACCTGTCCCGCTGATCCCCCAGGAGTCTCGCACCTTACACTCCAATCAACTTGTCAATGATGTTTTAAAGATCAGCGAAAGAACAAATTTTGATAGCATTGCCATTAAAAACTCAGGTTATTTCTGTAAAAAAAGAGGAACACAACGTGCTCCCCTCTTTTTCTAACTGTGCTTACTTTTTAACTTGAGACATTACTTCTTCAGCGAAGTTGTCTTCACGCTTCTCAAGACCTTCTCCAACTTCAAAGCGAATGAAGGCTTTAACAGTAGCACCTTTGGAAGCTACATATTTACCAACTTTTTGGTCTGGATCTTTAATGAAAGATTGGTCGTTTAAGCAAATATCTTCGAAGTATTTGCCAAGACGTCCTTCTACCATTTTAGCTACGATGTTTTCAGGTTTTCCTTCGTTAAGTGCTTGTTCGGTTAATACTTTACGCTCACGTGAAACTTCTTCTTCACTAACTTCGTCACGAGAGATGTATTTAGGGTTTACAGCTGCAACGTGCATAGAAACGTCTTTCGCAACTTCTTCTTCTGTTGTTCCTTCAACAACTGAAAGAACTCCGATGCGACCACCCATGTGAAGGTAAGCGCCGAATGCTGCGTTCTCGTCTTTTTTCAAGATCTCGAAGCGACGAAGTGTAAGCTTTTCTCCGATTTTAGCGATTGCTGCGTTAATGTAGTCATTTACTGAAGTTCCGTTAAAGTCAGAAGCTAATGCATCTTCTACTGAAGCAGGCTCAGTAGCCAACAAGTGGTTACCTAACTCAGCGATTAAGTTTTTGAAGTTTTCGTTTTTCGCAACGAAATCTGTTTCAGAGTTTACTTCAAGGATAACTGCTTTGTTTCCGTCAACGATTACAGAAGTTAATCCTTCTGCTGCGATACGGTCAGCTTTTTTAGCAGCTTTCGCGATCCCTTTTTCACGAAGGTAATCGATTGCCGCCTCCATGTTACCATCTGTTTCAGTTAATGCTTTCTTACAATCCATCATTCCTGCGCCAGTTTTCTCACGCAATTCTTTAACCATTTGTGCTGTAATAGCCATGTGTTTTTGCCTCCTTATGGGATATGTAGTGCTAGTTGTGCTTTTACATAAAAAGGGTGATAAAGGGTCATCCCCTCTACCACCCTTGAGCATTCCATTTAATTAAGCAGTAGTTTCTTCTTCAGCTGCTTCTGCTACTTCTTCTCCGCCTTGGTTAGCTTCGATGATAGCATCTGCCATCTTACCAGTAAGAAGTTTAACTGCACGAATTGCATCATCGTTACCAGGGATAACGTGATCAACTTCGTCCGGATCACAGTTCGTATCAACGATAGCGATGATCGGGATGTTCAATTTACGAGCTTCTGCAATCGCGATGCGCTCTTTACGAGGGTCAACTACGAATAATGCGTCAGGAAGCTTGTTCATGTCTTTGATTCCGCCTAGGAACTTTTCAAGACGCTCCATTTCCTTCTTAAGAAGAATAACTTCTTTCTTAGGAAGTACTTCAAAAGTACCGTCTTCTTGCATTTTTTCAAGATCTTTTAAGCGGTTGATACGCTTGCGGATAGTACCGAAGTTTGTTAATGTTCCACCTAACCAGCGTTGGTTGATGTAGTACATGTCAGAACGTTCAGCTTCTTCCTTAACTGAATCTTGAGCTTGTTTCTTAGTTCCAACGAAAAGAATCTTTCCGCCGTCAGCTGCGATGTTACGCATAACATTGTAGCATTCTTCAACTTTCTTTACCGTCTTTTGAAGATCGATAATGTAAATACCGTTTCTTTCTGTGAAAATGTAACGAGACATTTTCGGATTCCAACGGCGAGTCTGATGACCAAAGTGTACACCAGCTTCTAACAATTGTTTCATTGAAATTACTGCCATAATGGCACCTCCTAGGTTTGTTTACCTCCGTTTGTTTCACCTTTGAGCAATAACTGACTTAGTCAGCACCACATTGCTCAAATCCGCAAACGTGTGTGATTAACACCGAGAAATAATATAACATGTTTCGTGCAATTTCTGCAAGTCTTTTTGCTTGTTATCGATAAAATTTTAAAAGCAACTCTACTTCACCTTTTCCTCGGTGCAGCATTTTTGCAATTTCTTCAGCATTATAACCTTTTTGAGCTAATGTTAATACTTCGTTTGTCTCATTAGAGAATTGTTTATCCTCTGACTCTTTGAGGTCCGTCCCTGTCTCATCTGGTTCAATAATTGTGCTTTCATCCAGATCCTTTTGCTGATGATTTTTCTGAGAGAATTTTAGGATCATTTCATGCAAGCGTTCATTTTCTATCTTCATCTCTTCTGAAAACAGCTCAAGAAGCTCTTCTACTTCTTCACTCGTTTTTGAATCATGTGCGTTAATTTGTTTTTGAAATTCTTTGTACAAATTAAAAATTAAATATAAACAGACTATGTTTAGCATAATACTTATGAAAAATAAAGCGTACATCTCATTCATCCTAACCTGAATAATCGATTTTACTTCCTTTATAAGGATGACTCGAACTCTTAGAACTCGTCTTATCTTGCTGATGCTGATCATTTGTATGAAACAGACTTGATTCAGTCGCTTCTTTTTGATTGACCCGTTCTGCTTCTATCTTGTCTTTTTTTCGTACTTCTTCTGAAGTCTGCTGTTGTTGAAGAAGTCCTCTATTCATCACATCAATACTTGCTTTTGAAGCATCAAGAGTTCTTGGAATCGCAACTTGAAGCTCGATTAATTTAAGACTCACAGCATCACATCCCATTCTTATAGAGTGTGAACAACAATTTCCTTCTCTTCTATAAATACTTTAGCAGCGGTATATGAAGATTGAATGTTACGTTTGTATTTTCCGATCGAGATCTCAACATTGGGATGAAGCGTGCAGTTAATATTAATAGAAGACTGTAAAGAATTTTTATATTCTTCGATCTCTGTTCGATGGACTGAAATCTCTTGTTGCGATTGAGAAATCGTGTTTACAATTCTATTTATGATTTGTTGCTCTGTATTTTTTTGAATCAACACGATCTTTAAGTGATTTAATTTCTCTAAATTCTTTTCTAGTTCAAGAATTTTTTGTTCATGATGTATGATTTCTTTTTCCATTCTATCATTTTTCTTTATGTATAATAACGTTTTGGAATTCGTTTCGTTACCTATGTTATTCGCCGATATTCCTTTTCCTGCAATACAGGTGCCACCCGATATATTTCCTTTGCCACTGGTACATATTACGGTTGATTCCGCCTCACAATGACTGTGAAGAATCGTTTGTGCTACTCTAATGCTTCCTTTTGCGTATACATTTCCTTGACTAATATAAAGGGAAGTGAAGTCTCCACCACAACGAACTGTTCCTTTTCCTTGACCTAGAACACCGCCTCCGATAATAACGCTTCCGTCAGAAATAATATCTGCTGCTTCTACGACGCCTTCAACTCGTACATCACCTTTAGCAGTTATTTTAAATCCAGCGGGAACGTCCCCGGTTATATGTACATTTCCAACAAAATCAATATGACCGGTCTTTAAGGAAACATCACCATCTACTCGATAAACGGGATAGATATTTATCCGATTATTTTGGAACGTTACCTCTCCACTCGCTGATGCATAGACACATTGCTCAATTTCGTTATATACAGTATTCTCACCATTTCTCACTAACAAATCTTTACCTTTTTTTGCAGGTATCACTTTTCCAAAAACACTTATTCCTGGTATGCCTTCAGCAGCGTTTTGTTTTCTTGCTACGATCTCTCCGAACTCAGCTGTAGGAATTGTAAAAAGACGTTTAAAATCAAGCTTCACATTCTCGTCTGTATCAAATTTCATCTCGTTTGAGAAAGATGGTATAAGTCTTGCAGACTCCCCATCTCTCGGGAGTTTCCCGTTTGCGATCTCCGCTGGAAATACAAAACTCTCTAGATTTTCAGCAACTAGACTCAATACTTCGTTTCGAATTCCATGACGGATACCTTTCGATTCGATCCAAGCCAAAAGTCTAGAAAACGTGACTTCACCAGATGGGATTTCAATTCCTTTTTTGAGTAAAAAAGCCTCTGTATCACGATTTTCCAATGTAATATGAAACCATTGATCCATATCCCTACTCCTTACATATATCGTTGTAGAACCTGTCGGATTCTAAAAAGTGCTTTTGAGTGTATTTGAGATATTCTGGATGTAGATAGACCCAGTACTTGTCCGATTTCAGTTAGTGTTAATTCCTCAAAGTAGAACAAACTCACTACAAGCTGCTCTTTCTCAGACAATTCCTTGATCACTAATGCGAGCTCACCATGAAGTTCTTCTTGCAGCAAGCTATTTTCGGGTGTGATCGCTTTTTTATCTTCAATCGTATAACTAACTTTTTCACGACTTTCTGTTTCTTTGTTCTCTTCGTCAATCGATAAAACGTTAGCAAGAAAACTTTCAGACATAACGGTTGTTACTTCATTTTCTGAGTATCCGAGTTCATCCGCAACTTCTTTTGGGCTAACAGAACGAAGATTTTCTTGTTCTAATCTTTCGATGGCAGCTTCAACTTTTTTTGTTTTTTCTCTCAAACTTCTTGGAAGCCAGTCTTCTCTTCGTAAGCCGTCTAAAATAGCACCACGAATCCGAAACGAAGCGTAAGTATCAAACTTCAGGTCTCTTTCAGGCTCAAACTTTTTCAGAGCATCATATAACCCTAGCATACCGAGGGATCGGAGTTCATCTTTGTTAACACTTTTAGGCAAACCAACCGATATACGTTGTACGTGATAATTGACAAGTGGTAAATACGCACGCATCAGTTCGTCACCTGCTTCTCGATCACGACTCGTGTTCCACTTTTCCCAGCAAGATTGTTCTTCTAATAAAGATGGCTCCGTCATGGTAATCCTCCTCGTTTTTTTTGGTTTTTATTTCAGATTACTATTGTTCCTGCATTTACCGTTTTAATCGTTAATAAAGTATTCTCAGGGTTGAACTCGATCGTCCTTCCACTAGAACCTCCTACATCGCTTGCTAATAATGGAATCTTTAGAGCTGATAGCTCTTCTTTCACACGTTCAACGTTTCTTGGTCCAATCCGCATCATTTCACTTCCTGAGGTGAACTTAAACATCTGTGCGCCCCCGGCTATCTTTGCTTTTAAGCCTTTTTTGTCGGCACCACTCTTGATCAGCATGTCGTACAGACTCTTAATCGCTGTATCCGCATATTTCCCTTCATTCAACGTGGGAGTTTTGGATAGTGAAGAATCCGGAAGCATGATATGCGCCATCCCTGCGATTTTTTTTACTTGATCAAAAAGTATGACGCCGACACATGAACCAAGACCTGTTGTTCTGATTGTGTTTGGAGGGAAAACAAGATGAATATCAGCGATTCCCACCTTTATGATTTCACTCATCCAACGGAACTCCTAATGCATGAAAAATTTTTGAGAAGGATAGAGGGTCAGGCAATAGAAAAAAATGACCTTTTACCTCGTCTTGTCTTTCTATATCCGTAAAAGCAGTATCGATAACAATGGCATAATCACTTACAGCAGATATTTCGAACAGTCCAAAACTTAAGATGGCTCCTGCCATGTCAATGCTTGTTGCAGGAACAGACGGCTGTAAATTGAGCCCTGTAAAATCAGAGAATGATGTCAGATATGATCCTGATAGAATGTTACCTACTTCTTGAAGAGCAGATAAAGCAATATCAGATTCATCTCCGTTCGATAAATTCACTGTTTGGCCGACTAATAAATCTTCTAACAGCTGTTCAGCTTGCTCAACGGGAAGCATGAAGAACATACATCCCGGAGCATCCCCTACGATTCTTAAGAAAACGGAAGCCACAACGTTCTCTGCTCCGCCTACCATCTCAGAAATTTCTTCAAAAGAGATGACATTCACTGAAGGGACTTTCATATCAACAGCTTTGTTCAACATCGTCGACAAAGCCGTCGCTGCATGTCCTGCCCCAATGTTACCGATCTCTCGTAAGACATCCAGATGGATAGGCTGAATTTTTAGAAAATCCATCTTAATGGATACTTTCCTTAGTTGGTTGGACATCCAGCTTTTCTGGATTCAAAACTTTCACAAGGTCAAGCAGGATCAATAGTCGCTTTTCAATCTTTGCAACTCCTTCTATATACTCAGCATCTACACCGCCCACTACTTCAGGAGGGGGCTCGATCGCCTCTTTATCAAGATCGATTACGTCGTTCGCTGCATCTACAATGAGTCCCGCTTCAATCGTCCCTACTGACACTATGATGATTCGAGTCGTATCCGTATGGCTTACTTCTTCGATCTCGAATCGAGAACGCAAGTCAATAATGGGAGTAACGACTCCTCTTAAGTTAATTACACCTTTTACAAACGAAACTGTTCTTGGAATTCTTGTTATCGGTTGCATTCTTTCGATCGATTTCACGTGCTGAACAGGAACTGCATACTCTTCATCTTTTAATTGAAATATGATCACTTTTTCTTCATTCATCATGATTAACCACCTTATTTAATGAGTGCGTTGCAATCGAGAATTAATGCTACTTGTCCATCTCCTAGAATCGTTGCGCCAGAGATAGCAAATACAGATGTTAAATACTGTCCGAGTGATTTCAAGACGATCTCTTGCTGTCCGATAAACGAATCAACTACTAACGCTGCCATCTTATCTCCTTTTCTTACTACGACTACAGGAACGTGCTGACCCGATTCAGTTGATCCAGGGACTTCAAAAATATCTTTCATGTTCACAAGAGGTACTACTTTACCTCTAAAATCAATCACTTTTTGATTATGAGCCGAAAGGATTTCTTCTTTTCTAATAATGGCTGTTTCAATAATTGATGATAACGGAATCGCATATTTCTCACGGCTGATCTCAACAAGCATGACAGACATGATCGAGAGGGTAAGAGGAAGCTGTATGGAAAAGATCGTTCCTGAACCTTCCGTTGAATCGACAGTGATAGAACCACCTAACGATTCAATTTTGTTTTTCACAACATCCAATCCTACTCCACGTCCTGAGATGTCAGAAACAACATCTGCTGTAGAAAATCCGGAAGCGAACAATAATTCAAAACACTGTTTATCGGTCAAATTTTCAGACATTTCTTTCGTGAGTATTCCATTTTCGATCGCTTTACTTAATACTTTTTGTTTATTTATACCCGCTCCATCATCTTGAATCTCAATAAACACGTGATTTCCACTATGAAAAGCCCTTAAATAGATAGTACCTGTTTCATTTTTACCATTAGATGAACGTACCCCTGGGTTTTCAATCCCATGGTCAATCGAGTTTCTAAGCAGATGAACAAGTGGGTCACCTATCTCATCGATTACAGTTCGATCTAGTTCAGTTTCTGCTCCTACGATCTCGAGGTTAACTTTTTTGCCAAGATCTTTCGCTAATCCTCTTATCATTCTTGGAAACCGGTTGAAGACTTGCTCTACTGGAACCATTCTCATCGTCAGGATGATATTTTGCAGATCTCCTGACACACGAGACATTCGTTCAACAGTCTCATTCAGTTCCATGCTTTTTAAGGATTTTGAAATCTCTTCTAGCCGACCACGGTCAATGACAAGTTCTTCAAACAAGTTCATGAGCTGATCAAGCCTCTCTATATTGACACGGATGGTTTTCCCGCTGCTACCAGCATTTGAAGTTTGCTGTACTTCACTCTTTTTATCTTGCGGTGATACTTCTTCTCGCTCTAATTTGTCATTCTCTTCCCTCTCTGAATTTGACGATATGTTGAGTTGATCTGCCTTGATATCAATCACTTCTACCGCATCAATCTCAGAAACTTTTAAGATACGTTCTTTAACGTTTTCGGCGGATTCTTTCGTGAGTATGGAAAGAGTAAAATGTGTTCCAAATTGTTCTGTTTCTAGCATATCTACCGCTGGTAGGGTCTTAATGATCTCACCGATCTGTTCGATCACTTCAAACACCATATATACTCTGGCGGCTTTTAAAATACAGTCTTCTCTTAATGAGATCGATAACTCGTATGCATGAAATCCTTGTTCTTTTGATTGAATGATGATCTGTTTTTCATATTGATCATAATCTTGCAATGAACCTGCTTCATTGTTCGCTTCAGCTTGCATCGATCGTGGAACTTCTCCCTTTTCAAGGGCCTCTAACTCTTTCACTGTCTCAGCAACATCACGTTTTCCGCTGCCACCTTCTGAAATTTCAACGACCATCGCTTCTAAGTGATCAAGTGAAGAGAAGAGTACATCTAGAACAGAGGATGAAACGTCTAATTTGTTATTACGAATCGCATCTAGAACATTTTCCATACAATGAGTGAGGTTAGCTAGATCTTCATAACCCATCGTAGCCGACATTCCTTTTAATGTATGAGCAGAACGGAAAATCTCATTGACAATTGAAAGTTCACCTGGTTTTTTTTCCAGCAGAAGTACTTGTTGATTAATAGACTGTAAATGCTCTTTGCTTTCTTCAATGAATATGTCGAGATATTGTGTCATTTCCACGTATAATTCCTCCTATTTTACAAATGGTTCAAAATTGCTGATCCAATAGACTCTAAATGAACAATTTCATCTACTTTTTTCGTAAGAACCGCGGTTTTTGGCATTCCATAAACAATGCAAGACTCTTCTGCTTCTGCAATAACTACCGTTGAACCCGCTTCTTTTAAATCTACGATTCCTTCGGTGCCATCAGAGCCCATCCCTGTCATGATGACAGCGATCTTTTGGTAGTCTTTAAGTTTGCTTGCAGAACTGAACAGTACGTTTACTGCTGGTCGATGTCCTCCTACAGGATCATCTTTATGTAACGAAACGTACAAGCGCTCCATCTTCTCGTAAAGTCGTACATGAAAACCACCTGGTGCGATGTAAACATAACCTTTTTTTAACACCTCATGATCCTCCGCTTCTTTTACAGAAACGTCCGATAATGAATTCAATCGATCTGCTAACGATCTCGTAAACCCTGCGGGCATATGTTGTACGACAACAACAGGTGCATCTAAGTCTGTCGGAAGCTTTGTGATCACTTGTTGTAATGCTCTTGGACCGCCAGTGGATGTACCGATCAAGACCAGCTTGTCTTTGTGCTCTCTCTTTAGGATTCTCTTGTGCACATTGTTTTCAAGTTTATATGGCAACAGAGCTTTTTTTGTTGAGATATTTGCTTTTGAAGATGTGATCACTTTTTCTATCAAACTATTTTTCACTTTATGTAAATCTAGGGATATCGCGCCAGAGGGCTTAGCGATAAAATCAATAGCTCCTGCTTCCATAGCTAGAATCGTATTTTCTGCACCGGCTTTTGTTGTGCTCGATAACATGATGATCGGAACAGGGGAGCTGTTCATGATTGTTCTTGCAGCATCAATGCCATTTAAAACGGGCATTTCAACATCCATCGTGATAACGTCTGGCTTTAATTTTAATGTTTTATCAATTGCTTCTTGTCCGTTTCTTGCTGTATCGATCACCATAATTCTTGGATCTTCACTTAAGAACTCTTTGATCAGCTTCCTCATAAAGGCAGAATCATCTACAACTAGCACTCTGATCTGTTTCATGCAGCATCTACCTTTCTCTGAAAAATGACTTCAACTTGCCGATGAAAGACTGATAAGATACTTCTTGCTGTTTTATCGTACCAACATACGTTTCTGCTAACTGATACACAGCTTTGGAAGCTAATGAGGTCGGCTTATGAATAGAGAAGGGAATTTGTTTTTTTACGGCATGCCATACATCTGGATCCATCGGTATCTGCCCTAAACAGATCAGCTCTTTTTGTAAGAACTGTTTACAAACATGGCTTAACTTTTCAACCGTTTCTCTTCCTTCTCTTTGATTTTCATATCGGTTGATAACTAAATAGAAGGGAAGTTCTTTATCTTTCATATAAATGAATTTCATCATAGAATAGGCATCTGTTAGTGATGTGATCTCAGGTGTAGCTATCACCAATACCTCATGACTTGAGAGCACAAATTTTAAAGCAGTTTCTGTTGCACCAGCACCCATGTCTAAAAAGATAAAATCATAAAATCTCTCTAATTCTTCTAGTTGATTCATAAAATGTGCCAGCATCTCATCCGTTATACTTGTAAGAGTTCCGAAGTTCCTACCGCCAGCAATCGTATGAAGTCCATCTTTACCCTCTTCGATGATCTCCCATACTGACAATTGATTCTGAAGCATATCCATCAAATGTTTGTGAGATTTTCTTCCGAGGATCAAGTCTACATTTCCCATACCTATATCTAGATCTAGTACTAAAACGCGCTTTCCCATGGTAACCAATGAAAGGGCAAGATTCACCGTGATGTTCGTTTTACCGACTCCGCCTTTACCACTGACAACAGAGATTACTCGTGCACTGTGTGCCGGAGCAGAGACTAATTGTTTTCGAAGGCTAATCGCTTGATCAAGCATGATGTGACTTTTCCTTTAACAGCATCCCAATTAGTTCATCCGCATCAGCCTCAAACATATCGTCAGGGACGTTTTGGCCGTTAGTTACATAGCCAATCGGTACATTGTTTAAGATTGCAAGATTTAGTAGTGAGCCGTACGTCTTTGTTTCATCTTTCTTCGTAAAGATCACTTTATGAACCGGTAAACTCTTAAACTGATTGTATATGGTTTCCATATCGCGATATTTTGAAGTTAATGAAAGGACGAGATAGTTTTTCATATCCTTATCAAAATGGATGATACGTTGAAGCTCTTCGATGTAAAAACGATTTAAAAAATTTCTGCCTGCAGAGTCTACAAGAACTAGATCATAATCTTCAAATTTTTCTTTTGCTCTCTTAAAATCCTCCGCTGTATAAGCGACCTCACATGGAATGTTTAAAATCTCAGCATACGTTTTTAGTTGGTCGATAGCAGCGATCCGATAAGTATCGGTCGTAATAAACGCTACTTTTTTTCCATCTTTTAAAACCGCTTTTGCTCCAATCTTGGCTATCGTCGTTGTTTTACCAACACCAGTAGGTCCGATCAAGTTTAGGAATTTCGTTTCATAATGAAAGCCACCAAACTCACTTTTAGCCATTCTTGCACTTAAAAAGCTGCTGATCCACGTATTCCAGTCATACTTGACTCTTTCCATTTCATCTAGACTTTCGTATTTAGTGGATAAAGATGGAATGATTTCTTCAAGTATTGTTGAGTCAACTTCTTGATTAAATAGAAACGTTTCCCATTCTTTAACAAATGGTGCTATATCTTCTGGAATCTTGGATTGAACGGTCAACGTGTGAACCATCTTCTTCAGTTGACGAATCTCCTTCGTCAATTCCTCTTCTTGATACACAGGTTGCTGTTGTTTCACAATATTCATGTTATGATTCTTCGTTTGATGATAATCTACGTCTTGATCCAATCCAGCGAAAATTTCAACGTTCTTCTTCGTAAAGAATCCGAAGATACCTCCAACTTGAACCTCTCTTGTGTTTAATATGACCGCACCGCTGCCAAGATCTGCTCTTACTAATTTCATAGCTTCTGGCAAGTTCTGTGCTGTATACTTCTTCACTTTCATCAGATGTTCACCACCCCTACACTTTTCACTTCTAGCTCAGGTTCCAATTCGTTGTATGATAATACCGCTACATCTGGAAGATAACGCTCAATGAGTTGCCTTACGTACATCCTTACAGCTGGTGAACATAAGAGAACAATGGATTGGTCAAAGCTTCGTCCTGATTCAAGTTCAGATGTAATGCTGTCAAAGATCACTTGAGAATCTTCTGGATCTAAAGAAAGGTAATTGCCGTGTTCTGTTTGCTGAACTGCATCAGCTATCTTCTTTTCTACCGATCCGCCAAGTGTGATAACATGCAGCGGTTCATTTTCATTGGTATAGCTTTTTGATATCTGTCGGGACAAACCTTGTCTTACATACTCTGTTAATAGATCTGTATCCTTTGTCATCTTTGCAAAATCAGCTAACGTTTCAAAGATTACCGCTAAGTTTCGAATCGAGATTCGCTCTCGTAGAAGTTTGGATAGTACCTTTTGAACTTCTCCGATCGTTAAGACATCTGGCGTAACTTCTTCGACAATGGCTGGATACGATTCTTTTAAGTGCTCTACAAGTTGTTTCGTTTCTTGTCTGCCGATCAGTTCATGTGCGTGTTTCTTGATCACTTCAGTTAGATGTGTTGAGACGACTGAAGGTGGATCTACGACCGTGTATCCTGAGTATTCAGCTCGTTCTTTCATCTCTTCACCGATCCAGATGGCAGGCAGACCAAATGCCGGTTCCATCGTTTCGATACCTTGTACCTCTTCATCATCGATACCTGGACTCATCGCTAAATAATGATCCAACAGCAACTCACCTTTTGCGACCTGACTTCCTTTAATTTTAATTCTGTATTCATTGGGCTGAAGCTGGATATTGTCTCGAATCCGAACGACCGGAACGATCATTCCAAGCTCTAAAGCAAGCTGCCTTCTGATCATTACGATCCTATCCAACAGGTCACCGCCTTGCGAAGTATCAGCTAACGGAATGAGACTGTAGCCGAATTCAAATTCGATCGGGTCGATCTGCAGCAGATTCACAACAGATTCAGGACTTTTCAGCTGTTCAGTTTGTATGTCTTCTTCAACCACTTCTTCTTTTTCTTTCTGCTCACGCTCAGCTTTTAATAGAAGATACCCGCCGATCGCTAATATACCGCCGATCGTTAGTGTAAAAAAGTCATTGATCGGTGTGAACAACCCAAGCATGATGATGGTTCCTCCAGCAACAAAAAGCATGATAGGATACGCAAGCAATTGCTTGCTGATATCAAATCCTAAGTTTCCTTCTGAAGCTGCACGTGTCACGATAATACCTGTGGCTGTCGATATGATCAGTGCTGGAATCTGTGATACTAATCCATCACCAACCGTCATTCTTGTAAACAATTCTGCACTCTCACCAAAGCTAAGACCCATCTGAAGCATTCCGATGATGATTCCGAACAGCATATTGATCAAAACGATGATAATACCAGCTATCGCATCACCTTTAACAAATTTACTCGCTCCATCCATCGCTCCGTAAAAATCTGCTTCTCGTTCAATCGTTTCACGTCTTTCTTTCGCTTCTCGATCTGAAATCATGCCAGCGTTCAGATCAGCATCAATACTCATCTGCTTACCAGGCATCGCATCAAGGGTAAACCTTGCAGCAACTTCTGATACACGTTCAGATCCTTTCGTAATTACGATAAATTGAATAATAATTAGTATAAAAAATACCACGATACCAACAAGAATATTTCCGCCTACTACAAATTCACCGAAAGTATGTACAACGTTTCCAGCATCTCCTGTTGAAAGGATGCTTCTTGTTGTCGAAACGTTTAGCCCTAGTCTAAAAAGCGTCACTAACAATAACAATGACGGAAATATAGAAAATTGGAGAGGCTGTGTTGTGTTCATGGCAATCAATATGATTAAAAGTGCCAGAGATATATTCGTTATGATTAAGAAGTCCAACATAAACGTTGGCATTGGTATGACGAGCATGGCGATAATGAGAATAACGCCTGCTAAAACACTCATGTCTCTAGCTTTCATCTGTAAACTCTCCTATTCATTCCTTACGCTTTTTTCTTTACACGATATACAAAGGCTAAAATTTCAGCTACAGCTTTAAATAGATCTTCAGGAATCACATGCCCGATCTCAACGCGGGCGTACAGCGTTCTTGCTAGAGGTTTGTTTTCTACAACTGCTACGTTATGCTCTTTTGCGATCTCTTTGATGCGTTGAGCGATCAGATCTACTCCTTTTGCTACAACTACTGGAGCATCCATGCTGTTATCGTCATACTTTAAGCAGATCGCGTAATGTGTAGGGTTTGTGATGATAACATCTGCCTTTGGCACTTCTTGCATCATTCGCCTCATAGCCATCTGTCTTTGTTTTTCCTTGATCTTCCCTTTAATCTTAGGATCACCTTCAGATTTTTTGTATTCGTCTTTTATATCTTGTTTAGACATCCTAATATTTTTTTCAAAATCGTATTTTTGGTACATATAGTCAAGAAACGCAAGAAAAAGTAAAACGAGTGAAGCGGCAAAGCCCATCTTAACCGCAAGTCCTCCGAATACAGGAAGTGACGATTCAATACTCACTAAACTCATTCTTAAATAAATATCTCGCTCACTCCAAAGAATAAAAAAAGTCACACCACCGATTAGTAGAATCTTAAGCAATGATTTTGATAGTTCTACTAAAGCACGTACCGAGTAGATTCTCTTAAATCCGGATAACGGATTGATCCGTTCAAGTTTCATCTGGATCGCTTCTGTTGATAGTAAAAAGCCAACTTGTAAATAGTTCCCTAAGACTCCAGCAATCATAGCTGCAATCATTACAGGAGCTATGATGATAGCGACTTCAAGCGAAAGCTCCCAAAACAGCTTTGGAATACTAGATTCCGTCACGTTATAAAGAAGTTTCTTATCTAAACTATAGGCGAAGAGGTGAAGCAATCTTTGCCCCATCCAACTCCCCATAAAGGATAGAAACATAACAGATGCAAACAGCACTAGTGCAGCATTGATGTCAGCACTTTTGGCTACTTGTCCCTTTTTTCTGCTTTCCTGCCTTTTTTTCGGTGTTGCTTTTTCCGTCTTTTCTCCTGAAAAATATTGTAGATTGATCGGATATCTCATCGACTTAAGCCCCTAACAATTCCATTATGTTAATCATGCTGTCACGCATCTGATCGACCAGCATCTGAACAGATACAAAGAATGCGGGCATTACTACTAAAAACAATACGAGAGCAATCAAGATCTTCACCGGCAGACCGATAACAAAAATGTTCATCTGCGGTACGGTTCTGGCTACGATCCCAAGTGCAAGGTCGGCTAAAAACAACGTGCCAACGATAGGTATCGCCATCTGAAGAGCAACTAAGAACATACCTGAGAACACACTTAGTACAAACTTTATGATCCCGCCATCTCCAAAATTCGATAAGGCAGAATCAATGGGTAAAAATTGATAACTATAAAAGATTCCATCAAGTAACATGTGATGCGCATCTGTTGCTAGCAAGAAAAGAATGGCAAACGTATACAGATATCTCCCCATCAATGGTGTCTGGATGCCTGTTTGCGGATCGAACACGTTCGCGATCGCAAAACCCATCTGTAGATCAATAAATCCGCCGGCAACTTGAATCGCGTAGAAAACGATCGCTGCAATAAAACCGATCGTTAGTCCGACCATCGCTTCTTTAATGATTAATAGAAAAAATGTAGCATCCAATGGAATTGGTTTTGGGTCAACAGCGTACAACATGATCCAAGATAAGAATAACGATAATCCGATTTTATGCATCACAGGTAAATTTTTATTGGAAAACACAGGAATTGTTAAGAAAAATGCCGATACTCTAGTTAGAATTAATAAAAAAGCAGGGAAAGCCACTAAATCTACCATTTCATCATCCTATATAAGTGTGTAAATTTTGGAAAATATTTGATGTGAATCCAAGGATTTGAGAAAGCATCCAAGGCCCAAAAAACACGAGTCCTACTAACACGGCAACAATCTTGGGTATAAATGCAAGTGTTTGTTCCTGAATCTGCGTTGTTGCTTGAAATATACTGACGATCAAACCTACGATCAGGGCTAATAACATGAGCGGACCGCACAAAAGCAAGGTCATGTATACCCCTTTTTCTGCTAAAGAAATTACAAATTGAGAATCCATGTTTCCACCTGCCCTAATAGCTTAATAGCAATGATTTAACGATGAGGTACCAGCCATCAACCAGTACAAATAATAAGATCTTAAATGGCAGTGATATCATAACGGGCGGCAGCATCATCATCCCCATAGCCATTAAAATAGACGCAACGACCATATCAATGATCAAGAACGGTACAAAAATCATGAATCCAATCTGAAAGGCTGTCTTTAGTTCACTTATGGCAAACGCTGGAACAAGTGTCGTTAACGGAATATCTTTAATACTTTCTGGCTTTTTCGCACCCGAATATTCCATAAACAGCATGAGATCTTTCTGACGTGTATGTTTTGCCATGAATTCTTTGATCGGAAGACTTCCTTTATCAAACGCCTCTTCTTGTGAAATCTCACCTTTTACTAACGGCTGGACCGCTTCTTTGTTTACCTCATGCATCACTGGCGCCATGATAAAAAAAGTTAAGAACAATGCAATTCCAATCAACACTTGGTTAGGCGGCATCTGCTGCGTCGCTAATGAAGTTCTAACAAAAGACAAGACAATGATTATCCTCGTAAAACAAGTCATAAGAATTAAGATACTTGGAGCAAGCGAAAGGACTGTTAAGAGCAGCAACAGCTGAATCGTAGTTTCCATGTTCGCTGGATCGCTATTATTTATAAAATCCAAGTCTAATCCAGGAATAAATTCATTCATGATGTTTCCCTTTCTCTAGCACTCTCTGAAGTTCTTTTTGCTGATTCTTTTTATCTTGAACGATCGATTGCAGCATATTCTTAAAAGATTGTGTCTGATCTTTTGTTTCTGCTGTTCCTGTTTCATTAGAAGTCTTATTGGACTCTTCGGTTCTGCTTTTCAGCCATTTATTTTTCAATTGGTTCGTCATCGTTGAAACGTTTTGGGAAGGTCGCTGATCGAGCATCATCTGAACTTCATCTTCATTGGTAATCTCTTTTAGGAGTGTTACCGAATCTCCAACACCTACCACCAAGACAGAATTACCTGTTTTGATCAGTTGCACAGAACGATTCTGTCCGATTCCGATGCCTCCTAAAGACTGAAGGTTTTTCCCATCTTGAAAACTGACAGATTTTCTTTGAATAAAGCGTAAAACAAAGTACAAGATCGCTAGAACGATTCCAAGCATAAACACGAGCTTAACGAGCATCATAAATGTGCTTTCACTCTCAGAGCTGACAGGGTTGTTATCTGCTGGTGCTTTTTCTTTCTCACCCATTTGATCTGAGTTATTTATGGTGTCATAAACACTTTTTCCTGAACTGCTGCCTTCCGCTTGTACACTAAATGGTACAAGCGAAAGACAAACTGCTGCAAAAAGACTAATTAACCAACGATACATGTATGCTTATCCTAAAGTTTTCTTGATCGCTTCAATTACACGGTCAGCTGCAAACGGCTTAACGATAAAATCTTTTGCCCCCGCTTGGATCGCATCGATTACCATCGCCTGCTGCCCCATCGCTGAACACATGATAATCTTTGCTTCAGGGTTCGTTTTCTTGATCTCTTTTAAAGCTGATATGCCGTCCATCTCTGGCATCGTGATATCCATCGTAACGAGATCGGGTTTTAATTCTTGGAATTTTTCAATCGCTTGCGCTCCATCTGCCGCTTCACCTACAACATCAAATCCATTCTTAACTAAAATATCCTTGATCATCATTCTCATAAATGCTGCATCATCAACAACTAAAATACGTTCTCCCATTTCACTTACCTCCGATAATTATTTCAATTTTTCCAAACGATCACGCTGGCTTAAAATCTCTGTTACACGGACTCCGAAGTTCTCATCGATAACAACTACCTCGCCTTTTGCGATCATCTTTTGATTAACAAAGATATCAACTGGTTCACCAGCAAGTTTATCGAGCTCTACGATCGAACCTTGAGACATTTCCAAAATATCTTTTATCGTTTTTTTCGTTCTTCCAAGCTCAACCGTTACTTGAAGAGGAATGTCTAATAGCATGTCTAGATTCTTCGTATCTCTTTGATTCGTCTCATAATCTCCAAAGTCAGAAAAGCTTGCAGGCTGAATGGAAACATCTCTCATCTGCGATTGATAAGCAGGCTGAGGGTCATTTCTTGGCTCACTATGAACACGTTCTCGATAATGATCTACAGGTGCAGATGGTGGAACTACTTCTTCGTGAGGAACATAATCTGCAACCGGTTCTTTTTCAACAACTGGTTCAGGATTCATCAATTTATGTACAAGGTCCTTTGAGAACTCCGCATCAATGAGCTGCATGATATTCGAATCGATCAGTTCTCCCACTTTAAGTCGGAATGAAACTTTAACTAAAATCTCTTCATCAGGAATCAAACTCGTGTTTGATTCAACATCTAGAAAATCAATTTTAGGTGGAGAGATATCTACTTTTTTATTGAAAATCGTAGACATCGATGTAGATGCCGATCCCATCATCTGATTCATTGCTTCACCAACAGCACTTAATTGCAATTCTCCAAAATCAGGAGAAGGATTTGTGCCCTCGCCGCCAAGCATCAAGTCTGCAATGATCTGCGCATCTGTCTTACGGATCACTAACAAGTTAGCTCCTTCGATGCCTTCTGTATAAGTAACCTGAACCGCAACATGCGGAATCGGAAACTCATCTTTTAACTCGGTGCGTTTCACAACGGTCACTGTTGGCGTCGTGATGTCTACTTTTTGATTCAACAACGTGGATAGAGCTGTTGCAGCACTTCCAAATGAGATGTTTCCGATCTCACCTAAGGCATCTCGTTCGATCGATGATAGGTATTCTTCAGTTTCAGTCGCTCCGGACGAGGAAGGACTTCCACCATTCAGCAAAGCATCAATTTCGTCTTGTGAAAGCATATCTCCACTTACCATTGATCCTCATCCTCCTTAATGGTTTCGATAATTTGAACGGCTAACTTTTTCTTCACCTTTCCGGGTTGACCGTAGAACTTCGGATTGTTTTCTACTTTGATCACGAGCGGTTGGTTTATCCGTTGATCTAGTTCGATACAGTCACCGATTGATAAGTTCAGAAACTCTTCAATCGACATGTCCGAAGATCCTAACTCAACTTTAAAAGGCAAGAAAGCATTCTTTATCTTTTGTTCAATAAATTCGGTCTCTCCTGGAATTCGTGTTTTCTTTTTATTCTGCATCCAATGATGAACAGAGAGCTTCGGAATGATCGGTTCTATGACAACATGCGGAAGGCAGATGTTGATCATTCCGCTCGTTTCACCAATCGTCGTATTCAGTGAGATCACGACTACCGTTTCGTTCGGAGAAACCATCTGTAAAAATTGTGGATTCACTTCCAAATCGAGCATGAACGGCTCCAGTTCGATGACACTTGTCCAAGCTTCTTTAAAACTATCAAGTGTGTTTTCAAATAACTGATTCATGATTCTCGTTTCTATCTCAGTTAAATTCTCGATCTTATTCATTCCAGCCCCGCTGCCACCCATCACTCTATCAAGCATGGCATATGCGATATTCGGGTTTACTTCCATTAAGATGCGTCCTTCAAACGGATGTGCTTCAAACACATTCAATAGCGTCATCTTTGGAACAGAACGGATGAATTCCTCGTATGGAAGCTGATCAACAGACGCAACACCGATCTGGACGTACGTTCTAAGCTGAGCTGAAAAGTAAGTCGTTAAAAGTCTTGCAAAGTTCTCATGCAATCTCGTTAAACTGCGGATCTGCTCTTTCGAAAAGCGTAGGGCTCTTTTAAAATCGTAAACTTTAACCTTATTCTCTGACTCTTCCTTTTTAAGCTCTTCTGCATCCATCTCTCCTGTGGAAAGGGCGGAGAGAAGAGCATCTATTTCGTTTTGTGACAAAACATCAACCAAGAGTCTCACCTCTTTTCATGCCGTTTTTAGTGAATTATTGTATGATCTTTTGAGTTGTGTAGACTCTGACTACTTTCCCATCTTGCATAACCTTATTGATCTCTGTTTTCAGTTTGTTCTCAAGAGAGATCAAGCCTTGCTGGCCAGATAGTTCTTCTGTTTTCTTGTTCGAGATCTCATAGATGATAAGGTTGTTCACTTGGAACAATCTTTTCTCAAGTTCGTGTTTCGCATCTTCATTATCCGCTTGAATCTTGAACTGAATCTTCACATAAGACTGATCTGCAAGATTGGTTGTCATTTCATTGGTTTCGACCATCAGCTTGTCCAGCTCTTCTGCTGTAGGCTCAGAAGCTTCGGTCTTAGGTGAAAACTGCTTAAACCCGTAATATCCTGCTGCACCGATTAGACCGATCGCTACAAGCATGGAAAGCATGATCGTTACCGCTTTATTTTTTCCCAACTACAGACCCTCCTTTTTCTGACTTAGTGGCAACAGCGTAATTTTTCTATAAAACTCTGAGATCAGTTGAGCAACCTCTTCTTCACTTTCTTTAACAACAAACTTTTTGCCTGTAGTTAATGTGATCGTAGTATCTGGAAATGATTGAATCTGTTCGATATAGATCGCATTCAGCGTAAACGTATTGCCATTTAACTGAGTTAAAGAAATCATGAGTTTCGGGGGTTAAGCCGTTACTTGCTTCCCCCTACCTCCCTTCACGTTAACGTTTTAAGTTCACTAGTTCTTGAAGGATCTCATCCGATGTCGTGATGATTCTTGTGTTCGCTTGGAATCCACGCTGTGCAACAATCATCTCAGTGAACTCTTCAGATAAGTCTACGTTGGACATTTCGAGTGCACCCGCTACTAGTGTGCCTGCTCCACCTGTTCCTGGAAGAGAAGTGTCAGGACCTCCTGAGTTTGTACTTGCTCGGTATTCATTGCTTCCAGCTTTCTCTAATCCTTCACTATTATCAAATTTGGCTATTTGCACTTTCTGTGACGTATCTAAAGTCCCTGTAGCAGAAATAACACTTACAGTACCATCTGCCCCAATGCTAAAGCTTTTTGATGTACTATCTATTTTGATTGGTGTAGTTAAACCAACAAGATATTTACCGTCTGAGTTAACAACATTACCTGCACTATCTAAATAGAAATTACCTGATCTTGTGTATGTTGTTTCTCCATTCGACTGAAGCTGAAAAAATCCATCTCCTGAAATCCCTAAATCAAGTGGACGACCTGTTGTTTGCAAGCTCCCTTGAGTATGCACCGTATCAATTGTAGCTAATTGAGACCCTAATCCGACTTGTTTAGGATTAACCCCACCTCTGCCCCCAACTCCAGGAGTTGGAGCACTTGCCCCTGAGATTTGCTGACTCACAAGGTCCTTAAAAGTTGTACGGCCTTTTTTAAATCCGTACGTGTTTACGTTTGCGATGTTATTACCGATTACATCCAGCTTCACCTGAAAGTTTTTCATACCACTGATTCCTGAATACATAGAACGTAACATTTGTTTTTATCTCCCTTACTTGGTTTAATAACTGCTTCTATCATTCGGCAGTTTTGTGAGCCTCCTGTAAAGGTCCAGCTCTTTTATTCGTCTATGACGATGGCACCATTGATGTTTGTAAAGATCTGAGATGTACTTTCGTTTCGATCTAATGCTGTAATTACAGTTTGATTTGGCGCATTCACGACTAGCATGACATTCTTCATGATGACTAATGAATCTTTAATTCCTTTTTGCCCAGCTTCGATCACCTTTTCGCTTATCTTGTTCCAGCTTGTTTCTGATATCGTAATATCTCTATCTTGCAGTCTTTTTTTAGCGTGTTTGCTAATGGTGAGTTGGTTCTCAAGCTCTTTATGAAAAACGGACTGAAAAGATTGATCTATTTTTTTCTGCTGTCGATGTTTCGGGTAAAGCATCGGCTGGTACAATTGATGAGCGTGTATACGTTCGCTCATGTTATCCACTCCTTACTTTGCCTGATCAGATATTTTGATCACTTGGTAACTAGTGATCTTTGTTCCATCACTCATTTCCAACATGACAGATCCTTTTTCAAATAAAACAGATTTCACTATAGCTTCTTTTTCTTCTATCTTTTTGTTACCTTCTGCATCTACTGTTTCCGTTTCGTAGGTTACTTGTTTACCGATCATCTGGCTTTGTTGTAACAATGAAGATTCTGTTTGGAACGATAGGAATTGCTGCATAGTCTGGTTCATGTTTGTCATCTGTTCTAGTGATGAAAAGCTTGCCATCTGTGCGATAAACTCTCGGTCTTGCATCGGACTTGTAGGGTCTTGGTTTTGAAGCTGTGTGATTAATATCTTTAAAAAATCATCTTTTCCTAAAATGTTTGAACCTGTTTGCTTTGTTTTTGCTTGATAATTAGAAAGCATCAGATCTTCAGAGATCTTGGTCACCATTCATCACACCTTTTCGTTTAATACCAACTGCGATAACTGTTCATCAAAAGATAGATGATCTGACTTCTCTTCCTCAGACATGTTCTCTTCTGCATGCTGCTGATCTTCGTATCCTTGATTATTCTCATCACGGAAATCAAAGGTCTGTTCGTCTCCGTTTAAGAAGACATCAATCTTTTCAAAATCTATATCTTGACTTGTGAAAGCTTGCTTCAATTGTGTGAGCTGACTATCCAAGGCATCTTTTGCACCTTGGCTGGAAGCTATGATCTTCGCTGTGATCTCACCATGTTTTTGGATAAGCTGTATCTCGATGCTGCCGAGATGTTCAGGTGTTAACCGGATCTGCATCTTCGTAAAACCAGATTCTGTAACGAACAGCTTCCCTCTTGATATAATCTGTTGAACCTCACGAACAAACTGCTCCTTCTGTCCTTCCCCTCCTGTAACAGGGACTTTCAATGTCCATTGTTCTAGTGGAGAAAGTGGACTTTGCAGCGTTTGTAGTTCTCTAGAAGCCGAAACGTTCGGTTCGATTGACTTTACTGTCGGTACATATCGCTGAAAGGCTTGGTCCGCAAAGCTTTTCACACTTTTTTCGACAGATATAGTTTCAAAAACTTTTAAGAAAGCATTCTTATCAATACTCGATGACTCGCTTAGAAGCTTTTTGATCTCTCCAAAAATCTGCTCTGTTTGTTTTGTTAGAGAATCTTTTTGATCAAGCTTTATCCCTGGAAACCATCGGCTGATCAAATCTGTAATCTGCTTCTGGTCCTTTTGCGAGAATGGCTCGGCTTCTTCGTTAACAACAAGCTGTAACAATAGTGCTAACTTCAGCTCAGGCGAAGGGTTTGTTGCAATCTCAGAGAAATCAATCTCGCTCTCAAGAAGCTTTTCAACAACTTCTTTCATTTCAGGCGGCAGTTCATTTAATAATGATTGAACCGTTTCGTGGTCTAATAGATCTTCACTATATTCAAGTCCCTCAATGTTACCTAGAATACTAGCGATCATATCTCCTAAACCCTCTGTAACCCCCTCGTTCTCAGTAGCAGAAGATGCCAGCAGTTGAGAAAAGAGAGAATCGATATTGCTACTTTTTTGAGAAGATTCTGATACTGGTGAAGACTGCACTCCTGAAGCCGCTGGCTGCGAAATCATAATTTGCACGTTTTCACACCTCCTTCTATAGCGTTTTGTTTGCCATGAGTACCGTAAGCTCTGCTGCACGTTTTGCATCAAGTTTGGAAAGAATCTCAGCTTGCGTTTCAGATTGTAAAAGCATCAAGATGCTCATGATCTGATTGTTATTCATCTCTGTCATTACTGCTGCAGCATCTTTAGCTGACATTGCTTCATATAATTTCTTTAATTGCTCATTCTCTTCATCTTTTACAGTTGTTTCAGCATCTTCTACTTGCTTTTCTAATAGCACGATATTGCTCTTTAAATCGGTTACTTCTTTTTCTTTCTTTTGCAGATCAGCAGATAATACTTTAATGTAATCTTCTTGTTCATCAAACTTCGATTTCCATTGCTTTTCTTGTACATTGCTCGTTACAGCTACTTCCGTTTTCTCGGTAAAAATATTTTTGATTATGGGTATGTTCTTACCCGAGTTTTTTGCTTCTTCCCATACGTTCACTCCCATAAAAGAAAGGACGATCCCAAAAACAGTCATTGCAAAAACGAAAGGTACGAATACTACTAATAAAAACCAAACCATTCTGCTGGATTTTTCTCTCTGTTTCATTTAATCACCTGATTTTTTACGACTTCGCAAAACGCAAAACGGAAAATTCGTCGTTCTGCTTATTCTCATAGAAAGCAACTTCCACTTTATATGCGCTGAGTTGTCTTTCTTTTAGCTTCTCGTATTTTTTCACTTCAATGGTCTGCTGCAATAATCTTTGCTGAATGACCTGCATTCTTTCTCTTGCTCTTTGTAACAGCGGCTGTAATTCCTTGATCTTGTTCGTCATGGATAAAAGAAAACGCTGTGTATTCTGTAGATCATTTACTACGATTCTTTGTTGAAACGTATAATTCGATTGATTCTCGATGTCTTCTTTCCTTTTAAGTAGGCTGTATATTTCTTCTGCTATTCCTTCAAACGCTTGTACAGCTTCTCCTAATTCTTGTTCAATCGATTCTTTTTCTTTTTGTTTAACAGACAATACTTTTTCCATAGAAAAATGAAATGACATCAACGTTCATCCTTCCCAAATTCAATCAAAAGCCGCTCTAGAGCTTGTTCATAACTAACATCTTCGTCTACTTGCTGTTTAAGAAACGCTAGAATGTTGGGGTACATCTGTATCGCTTCATCCACTGATTTAGAAGAACCCCTCTTGTATGCGCCAATGGTGATCAAGTCTTCCGCTTCCACATAGGATGATAGAAGTTCTCGAAGACGTTCAGCCGCTTGCCGGTGCTCTTTCGGAACGATATCATTCATCACCCTGCTTATACTCTTAAGAATGTTAACTGCAGGAAACTGACCTTTATTGGCTAAGTTTCGATCTAAGATAAAATGTCCGTCCAGAATTCCTCGTACCGTATCCGAGATCGGTTCGTTGAAATCATCTCCATCGACTAAAACAGTGTAAAACGCTGTAATCGTTCCATTTTTATTCGTTCCAGAACGTTCTAACAATTTTGGTAGAACCGCAAATACGCTCGGTGTGTAACCTTTCGTAGTTGGTGGTTCTCCGACAGCTAATCCGATCTCACGCTGAGCCATAGCCACACGCGTTACAGAATCCATCATCAACATAACGTTCTTGCCTTGGTCCCGAAAATATTCAGCGATACTGGTTGCAGTCAGTGCACCTTTTATCCGCATTAAAGCAGGTTGATCTGAAGTCGCAACGATTACTATCGATCGCTTCAAACCTTCTTCACCTAGATCTCGCTCAATAAAATCAAGAACTTCGCGTCCTCGTTCACCGATTAACGCGATAACATTAAGGTCAGCTGTGGAGTTACGTGCTACCATTCCCAGAAGCGTACTCTTACCTACTCCACTTCCGGCAAAAATACCTACCCGCTGACCTTTTCCAACCGTTAACAAACTGTCGATCGACCGAATACCAAGCTGAATACTCTCATGAATTCTAGGTCTTTCCATCGGATTCGGCGGCTCGTTCTCTGATGGATAACGAAACAATCCACGAGGCAGAGGAGAACCATCTAAAGGAACACCCATACCATCTAGTACTTTTCCGATCAAAGAAGGTCCAACCTTTATTTCCAATGCGCGGTGTGTGGCTTCAACCAAACTGCCCACGGCAATATTTTTCACATACGTAAATGGCATCAACAAAACGTTCTCTTCCTGAAAACCAACTACTTCAGCTTTGATTTTTTGCTTGTTGTTCCCCGTATGTATATAACAGACATCACCGATCGATGTTTTAGGTCCTTTAGATTCAATCATTAGCCCTACAACCCGAATCACTTTTCCATATCTTTTATAGGAATCGATTGATTGAAGGGACTTCATCATATGTTCTACGTTCATTGATCTGACACCTCAAGTTGTTCTAGCAGTTTTTCTTTGATCTCTTTTAGCTGAACATCGAGTGTTGCGTCGATCTTTCCAAAAGGGAACTCAATGATTGCACCATTCTCGGTCAAGTTTTCATCTGGATAGATGAAAAGAGTCGCTGTCGATTGAAGCATGTTCTTTAGTTCTTCCCGGTAGTTTTGTGTAAGTTCAAACCATTGCGGCGGAACGTATAGCTTGATCTCTTCAAATTCTCTAGCTTCTTTAACAAGTTGTTTTACGATAGAAATCCAAGTTTCAGGCGTTTCTTGAAGCTTTTTTCCTAAGATTTTCTCGGCAGCTGCCATAGCTAAGATGATCATCTGTGGCTCTGCTTCACTAAGAACGTTATGATATTCTTCCCTTAATGTATCCATAGAACTTTTAACTTCATTTAATTGTGAAGCCCAGCTTTCGTGTCCTTGCTCAACACCCTTTTGAAAGCCAGCATCGTAACCCTCATTCTTTGCCTGATCGTATGCAACTTCTAACTTCTTTTTCCAAGCAGCCTCTTCATCAACTAATCTTTTAATCTGTTCTGCTCTATATTCTTCTATTTCATTGGTAATTGAAGCAGCTTCGTTCTTCGCTTCTTCAAGCAGGTTATACGCTTGATTTTTAATAGAGATGATATTTGATTCTTCATCTTCTAAACGCTGATTTCTCATGTTAAATAATGATAGCGACTGAATCCCTATGACCACTTCATTTTTTTCAGACTTCTCTTTGTGATCGTGAAAAGATTTTATGACTTTAGACAATCACATCATCTCCTCCGCCTCGAGCGATCACAAGCTCTCCGGCTTCTTCAAGTCTTCTAATGGTTCCAACGATCCTAGACTGAGCTTCTTCAACATCACGAAGGCGAACAGGTCCCATAAATTCCATCTCTTCTTTAAAGTTCTCTGCCATACGCTGTGACATGTTATTGAACATCACTTCTTTTACTTCCTCGCTAGATGCACGTAAAGCAAGAAGCAGATCTTCGTTTTGCACTTCACGAATAACTCTTTGAATGGCACGGTTATCTAGCGTAACGATATCTTCAAATACAAACATTCGTTTCTTGATCTCTTCCGCTAACTCAGGATCTTGAATTTCCAGCGCATCCAGGATCGTCCGTTCGGTGCTTCGATCTACACCGTTCAATACTTCGACAACAGCTTCAACTCCACCAGCTTGGGTGAAATCTTGTGTAACGGTAGCAGATAACTTTCTTTCTAAAATCTGTTCCACTTCATTGATCACTTCTGGTGATGTTCGATCCATCAATGCGATCCTCTTCGCTATATCAGCTTGCATCTCTTGCGGAAGTTCAGAAAGTATCTGACCAGCCTGTGAAGAATCCAAGTAAGACAGAATCAGAGCAATCGTTTGCGGGTGTTCGTTTTGAATAAAGTTTAATATTTGACCAGGATCTGCTTTTCGAGCAAAATCAAAAGGCCTTACTTGCAAAGTCGAAGTCAAACGATTGATGATCTGCATCGCTTCGTCTTTACCTACCGCTTTCTCAAGTACCGTCTTCGCATAGCCGATTCCACCTTGGGTAATATAATCTTGCGCTAGAGCTAACTGATGAAATTGCGTGATAATCTCATCCTTCAACGTCGAATCTACTTTTCTAACTTGTGAGATTTGAAGGGTTAATCTCTCAATCTCTTCTTCACTTAAATGTTTATATACTTGAGCAGCTACATCTGGACCTAAAGAGATAACGAGGATTGCCGCTTTCTCTTTGCCAGATAGTTCTTTCATACCTTTTGCCATCGTTCGTTACCTCCTTACTCCTCTGAAAGCCATGTTCTTACAAGCTTTGCGAATTCTTCAGGCTTTTCTTTTGCCATTCGTTCTAACTGCTCTTTACGAACTGTTCCCTCAGACCCTTTTTCTTGGTTTACATCTGGTACATAGTAAGATTCTTGAGGCTCATCCATCTGGAATTCCTCGATCTTGGTTTCAGTCTCTGTTCTTCTTTTACGAGAAAGCAAGAAGATTAATAGAATAATAATGATTAATAAGACTCCACCAACTATGTAGATCCATAACGGAATACCTTTAGAAACGGCAGTTGTTTCTTGCTTTCCGTTAAATGGCTGTGCAGATACAAATATTTTTTCTTGAATATCATCTTCTGTTAATGTTTCGTTTATATCTTTTGAGATACTCGTTCTAACGATCGCACTCAATATTTGTTCAATGTCATCTAATCGTTCTTGTGGTAACGATTCTGGTTTGTTTGGGGTCGGTGGCTCTACCATGACTTGAATGCCTAGATCTCTTATCTCATAAGGACTCTCCACGATTTCTTTACGTATCTTGTTCACTTCATTATTGATACGTTCTTCTACTTTTTCATAGTCTCCGTTTGAGCCAGCAGCTGAGCCAGGATAGGTAGGTACCTCTTGATCACCCGTTCCTCCGACTCCACCTTCTCCTGCACCTTCTCCAGTAAACGTCTCTCTTATTCGCTCAACGCTTACTTCGATGCCTTTCATGTTTTCTTTATCAACAGGTTCTACGATATTCTCTTCACGTTTTTCTTCCGTAAAGTCAATATCTGTTGTCACTGTAGCAACAACCTTACCTTGTCCCATGATGGTTGATAACATCTGTTGAACTCTACGTTGTAGGTCTCTTTCAACATCCTGCTTGATCTTTCTTTGCTCTTCATATTTTGAAGATGAAGCAGTAGAGCTTACAGAATTCAAGTCATAATAATTAAAGTATTGATCCGTAATAACGATATTTTCCATAGGAAGGTTGCTCACACTCTTTGAAACGAGATGATAGAGTGCTTTCACCTGATCTTCATTTAATTTCGCACCCGCTCCTAATGATAGAACAACAGAAGCTGAAGCTTTTTCTTCTTCTTGGTTTACCCACACACTGCTTTCAGGAAGGGTGATCATAACGCTCGCATCTTCAACCCCGTTGATGCTCTTTATTAAACTAGCAATCTCTGTCTGTGTTGCTTCTCTTTCTAGAACACCAAACTCTTTGTCTGTTATTCCAAAACCTGATTTCTCACCAAAATACGAAAAATCGATATTTCCACTTTCAGGTAATCCTTCTGCAGCTAGCTGCACTTGCAGGTTATTCACTTGTTCTTCAGGAACTAATATTGTTTTCCCGCCATCTTGAACTTCGTTTGCCACACCTTTGCCATTTAGATTCTCTTGTATTTGACCTGCTTCCTGAGGGGAAAGATTTGAATACAAAGGAACAAGGTTTGGTGTTGACATCATGACTGTTACAAAGATGAATGCTGCGATAATAAGAAAGATTCCACCGAGAATAAATCCCTTTTGTACATTAGAACGAGCTTTAAACCGCTCTGTCGTTTGCTTGATGATATTTTTCCATTTTTCTTTCATTTTTTCCCCCGATAAGCGCAATAAAAATTTTTAACAGCTACCCCCAAAATTGAATGCTAATATCGAATCATATAACAGAGCCTATACTTGCATCCTCATTATTTCTTGGTAGGCCTCAACAACTTTATTACGAATCTCAAGAGTCGTTTGCATCGTTACACTTGCTTTTTCAGCTGTGATCATCACTTGATGGAGGTTATCCATATTACCGTTCATCAAACCTTGAGTAGCTTGATTAGATTGTGCTTGTGTTTCACCCAACGTATCCAAAGCTCCTTTTAGATAACTCTTGAAATCTTCTTGAGCTTCATATGGTGTCACTTTTGCGACTGAAGTTGGATTACTGATGTTCTGAAGTGAACCAATTGAAATTTTATCCATGTTTCAACACCCCTAACGGCCAATTTCTAATGCTTTTAAGTACATACCTTTTGCTGCGTTTAGTGCAGTAACATTTGCTTCATACGATCGAGTAGCACTCATTAAATCGACCATCTCTTTTAGTGGGTCTACATTCGGAAGTTGAACAAATCCTTCTTCGTTCGCATCAGGATGTTCAGGTTGATAAACCGTCTTGAATGGTGTTTGATCATTGACGATACCATTCACCTTGACGCCAGCCATTTTCCCGTTATTTACAGCCTTATTAAACATGTTTTTAAAACTAGATTCACCAGAACCTAAAACGACCATTTTACGTCGATACGGTTCCCACACACCGTTCTTGTATTCTCCGCGTGTCGAATCGACATTTGCCATGTTAGAGGAAGCAACATCCATCCTAAGCCGTTGAGCAGTTAAACCGGATGCTGATACATTCATTGCATCAAAAACTCCCATATTTATCTCCCACCTTTAACAACCATCTTAATTGAATTAAACTTTCCATTAATTCGCTGTACGAGTGTCTGATAATAAAGCTGATTCTTTGCTAATTCTGCCATCTCTTTATCTACATCCACATTATTTCCGTTATGATTCATCACTGTATTCGTTTTTTCTCTTACACTAAAAGAAGAGGATGTTTCAGTCCCGAATGAAAAATGCCGCTGATCTGTTCGATGGGCTTGCAAGCTTTTTTTGAATTCCTGGTTAAAGACAGTTTCTTTCGCTTTATATCCAGGTGTGTCCACATTAGCTAAGTTATTAGAAATGGTCTTTTGTTTTAATGCTGATCCATCTAAAGCCATCTCTAAGTTTCTTATGACTGAGCCAGAGAACAAGTTCACCACTTCCCTCTTTTTTACTATAGAAGTTTCATATTATGTTAAATCTTACCTCACTATCATATTTTAAGTGATATATCCAAAAAGTGTCTATGTATTTTTTCCCAAAATGACTTTTTTCGATAGAAAGGACTATATTTCGACCGTGACTTTGGACCCAATTACAAAAATAGTAATAAAATCCCTATATTTATACGGTTTTTGGTACCTCTTTACCACTTCTGTACACAATCGACAAATATTTACAATTTATCCTTTTTCATCGTTTTAAATCTACCGTGAATAAACAACAGAAGTTTTTTCAAAAAAATCCCTATCTTAACCTTCCATTAAAAGCATCTTATAAATGTAGATAGAGCACCCAAAGGAATACTCTATAACAGATAATATGAGATTCATAAATAGCACTTTGAGTGTTATGGAACAAAAAAATCCAGCTCTGGTTTACAGAGCTGGATCTTATTATTGGTTATTATGAAGTTTTAAGCTTTTCAAGCTCGAGCAAGAACTTGTCGTTCAACACTTTGATATACGTTCCCTTCATACCTAGAGAACGAGATTCAATTACACCTGCACTCTCTAATTTACGAAGCGCGTTTACGATTACTGATCGAGTAATACCCACTCTGTCTGCAATCTTACTTGCTACAAGCAATCCTTCGTTTCCTTCTAATTCTTCAAAAATATGTTCGATCGCTTCTAGCTCACTATATGATAATGAACTGATCGCCATTTGAACAACTGCTTTGTTACGAGCTTCTTCTTCGATCTCTTCCGCTTTTTCACGAAGGATCTCCATTCCAACTACTGTAGCACCGTACTCAGCAAGAACTAAATCGTCTTCTTCAAATGATGTAGATAGTCTTGAAAGTATAAGAGTTCCTAGTCTTTCACCGCCACCTACGATCGGAACGATTGTTGTTAATCCTGTCGAGAACAAATCTTTGTTTTCAACAGGGAATGCTGTATAATCGCTCTCTATGTCAATGTTTGAAAGAGACTCTGTAATGTTGAAAAGATTTTTTGTGTAATCAGTAGGGAATTGACGATCCTCGATCATCTTCTTCATACGCTCGTTCTCAATTTCTTGTTTAAGAGCGAGACCTAACAGTTTACCACGACGGCTTACTACAAAAATATTTGCTTCAATCACCGTACTAAGTGTTTCAGCCATCTCTTTAAAGTTTACTTGTTTACCACCTGTTTGTTGAAGCATCGAGTTGATACTTCTTGCTTTGTTCAATAAATTCATTGTATTTCTTCCTCCTACTGCATCCTATAATATATATTGGCTCAGATCCTTGTTCTTTGCGATGTTAGCCAGTTTTTCTTCTACATACTCGGGTGTAATGGTAATGTGATCTAAGCTGATATCAGGCGCTTCAAAAGATAGATCTTCTAATAAGCGTTCCAATATGGTATGAAGTCTTCGTGCACCAATATTATCGGTGTCTTGATTCACTTCATAGGCAATGCTTGCAATCTTAGCAATAGCATCGTCAGAAAATTCAACATTTATACCTTCCGTACTCAATAGAGCTTTATACTGTTTTATGATCGCATTATCAGGCTCTATTAATATACGTGTAAAATCCTCAACAGACAAGCTATTTAGTTCAACTCTGATCGGAAATCTTCCTTGCAGCTCTGGAATGAGATCTGAAGGCTTAGAAATATGAAAAGCTCCAGCTGCAATAAACAGGATATGATCCGTCTTGATCGAGCCATACTTCGTCATTACTGTAGAACCTTCAACGATCGGAAGGATGTCTCGCTGAACACCTTCACGGCTCACATCAGCAGAGTTTTGGTTCTTTCCTGCAATCTTATCGATCTCATCTATAAATATAATACCTGTTTGTTCGGTCTTATAAACTGCCTCACTCGTAACATCATCCATATCGATTAGTTTTGCCGCTTCATCTTGCGTCAATACTTTACGAGCTTCTCGAACAGTGAGTTTTCTTTTTTTCTTTTTCTTCGGCATAAGTCCACCGATCATATCCTGCATGTTCATGCCTACTTGTTCCAGACCCGAACCTTGGAACATGTCTAGCATAGATGGATTCTGCTCTTCTACTTCTACCGTAACAAGATGATCCTCCATCTCACCAAGCGCAAGCTTCTGTGCCATTTGGTTTCGTCTCTGTCTAAGATCTGAAACATCATCTTGCTGTGGCTTTTGTTCCTGTTCTTGATTACCGCCACCAAAGAACATCTCTAACGGATTTTTAAAGCTCGTTTCTGTTTTTTTACCAGGAACTAAGAGCTCTACAAGTCTTTTATTAGCATTTTGCTCAGCTTTGTCTTTTACATCATTCATCTTAAGCTCTTTTACAAGTCTTACTGAAGTTTCAACTAGGTCACGTACCATCGAATCAACGTCACGTCCAACATAGCCAACCTCGGTAAATTTAGTTGCTTCAAGTTTAATGAAAGGAGCTTGAGCTAGTTTGGCTAACCTTCTAGCAATCTCTGTCTTTCCTACACCAGTAGGTCCGATCATCAGAATATTCTTAGGTGATACTTCATCACGAAGCTTGTCGTCGAGCAAACTTCTTCTATAACGATTACGAAGCGCAACAGCGACAGCTTTCTTTGCATCGTTTTGACCTATAATATACTGATCTAACTTTTCAACAATTTGTCTTGGAGTTAATTGACTGTTCATTGCAACCGCTCCTTTACTTTTTACAATTCTTCTAAAACAATCTCTGTGTTCGTGTAAACACAAATTTCGCCAGCAGTCTTTAAAGATGCGAGAGCGATCTCTTTTGCAGAGAGTTCAGGTGCATGATTCTTCAGTGCCCGACCTGCAGCTAGAGCATAATTGCCACCTGATCCAATCGCGAGAATTCCATCGTCTGGCTCAATAACTTCACCAGTTCCAGAAATCAATAACATATGCTCTTCGTTCATTACGATTAGAAGAGCTTCAAGCTTTCTAAGAACTTGATCTGTTCTCCATTCTTTAGCCATCTCTACTGATGCACGCTGCAGATTTCCGCTGTATTCTTCTAACTTGCTCTCAAACTTTTCATAAAGCGTAAATGCGTCTGCAACAGAACCTGCAAACCCAGCAAGCACTTTTCCTCCGAAAAGCTTTCTTACCTTCTTGGCAGTATGTTTCATTACAACTGCGTTGCCGAACGTAACCTGACCATCTCCAGTCATAGCGGACTTGCCGTTATGCTGAATCGCAAAAATTGTAGTAGCATGAAATGTTGACATTGAAAAATCCCTCCCTTTTTGTTTTTATGCTCGAGGATGCGCATTATTATAGATTTTTTTCAAATGACTTTTTGAAACATGTGTATAAACTTGTGTAGAGGAAAGGTTGGCATGCCCTAAAAGCTCCTGAACCGCTCTGAGATCAGCGCCTTCATTCAGCATGTGCGTCGCAAACGTGTGCCGCAATACATGCGGGCTGATATGTATCGTAAGGGTAGATTCCTCAATTAGTTTATTTAATATAGTTCTTACGCCTCTAACGGTTAAAGGTTCCCCTTTATAGTTTAAAAATAATGCATCCGACTTTTTCTCCGTTTTTTCTAACAGTAACTTGCGACCGTCCTGTATATACTTTTCAAGAGATTCTCTCGCAAACGATCCGATCGGAACATATCTTTCTTTTTTACCTTTTCCTTTTACAAGCGCTATCTCTACATTTAAATCAAGATCCTTTAACTGCAACTTACACAATTCACTGACACGAATACCAGTTCCGTACAATGTTTCGAGGATGGCTTTATTTCTTTGTCCCATGGGGGTTTTAACATCAGACACATTAAAAAGCCTCTCCAACTCTTTTTCATAAAGAAATTGAGGAAGCATTCTTGCTTTTTTAGGGAGTGATGCCATAGCGAAAGGGTTATGTTCTTCAACGATCTTTTCGCGGTTTAGGAAACGATAAAAACTTCTCATCGCCGATATCTTTCTTGCTACTGTATTTCGAGCATACTTCTTCTCATGAAGAGTCACTAAATATTGCCTGACTAAAATATAAGAAACAGCAGCGAATCCTTCGATTGCTTGCTGTTTCAAAAAAGAAGTAAAATCATTAATGTCTTTTTCATAGTGTTCAATCGTATAAGGTGAACAGTTCTTCTCGATCATTAAATAATTCAAGAAATCCACCACGTGTTGGCGTTCTGATACCATTTCATACACCTCACAAAGCCCCTAAATCGTAACACAATTTAGGGGCTAAATCAATACATGTTCACAAATTTGTTATAAAATTCTGAATTGTTTCCAATGCTCTTTCAGCTAAAGCAGTATTACGCTCTTGTTTATTTTTGATTCTCTTCTCAAGAGGTGGAAGTAGACCAAAGTTAGCATTCATCGGCTGAAAATTATCAGGATTAGCAGTCGTAATATAGTAAGCCATGCTTCCGATCGCCGTTTCTTTAGGGAAAACAGCTAGTTCTTCGCCTTTGATTAATTTTGCAGCATTAATACCAGCGATCAATCCTGAAGCAGCACTTTCAACATACCCTTCAACACCGGTCATCTGACCTGCAAAGAAAAGATCTTTCCTTGCTTTTAACTGATACGTCTCTTCTAAGAGGCGTGGAGAGTTCAGAAACGTATTGCGATGCATCACACCGTAACGTACTACTTCTGCGTTCTCTAAGCCTGGAATGAGTCTTAGAAGCTCTTTTTGAGGTCCCCATTTAAGGTGTGTTTGGAAACCTACAATATTATATAGAGTTCCTGCACTGTTGTCTTGTCTTAATTGAACGACAGCATAAGGAATCTTGCCTGTTTTCGGATCTTCGAGACCTACTGGTTTCATCGGTCCGAACAATAATGTTTTCTTCCCTCTTTTAGCCATAACTTCAACTGGCATACAACCTTCAAAAAAGATCTCTTTTTCAAATTCTTTTAAAGGGACTGTTTCAGAAGTGATCAACGCTTCATAAAAACGGTCAAATTCTTCTTCAGTCATCGGACAGTTTAGATAAGCTGCTTCACCTTTGTCGTAACGGGATTTTAGATACACCTTGTCCATATCGATGCTGTCTACTTCGATGATCGGTGCAGCTGCATCGTAAAAATACAGATATTCTTCACCCGTTAATGAGTTCAGCGATTTTGATAAGTTATCAGAAGTTAGAGGTCCTGTCGCAATAATTGTTGGACCTTCAGGGATCTCTGTTACTTCTTCAGTGATTACCTCAACATTAGGATGATTCTTAACACGCTCTGTTACAAGGCTAGCAAATTCATGACGGTCGACCGCCAGAGCTCCACCTGCCGGAACTGCACAATCATCAGCTGATGAGATGATAACAGAGTTTAACTTTCTCATCTCTTCTTTTAGTACACCGACAGCGTTCGTTAGTGTATTAGCACGAAGTGAGTTCGAACATACTAGCTCTGCAAATTTCTCAGTATGATGAGCCGGTGTTTGTCTAACCGGTCTCATCTCGTATAATTTTACTTGAATTCCTCGGCTAGCGATCTGCCAAGCTGCTTCACTGCCAGCGAGACCTGCTCCGATTACGTTAACATGTTGATTCATGAAGATAAACTCCTTACTTTGCTTCCTCTTCAGCATAATCGCAAGAGACACACTGTACGACTTTGCCTTTTTTCGTTTTCTTTTCTACTAACATACTATTGCACTTCGGACATGTTCTGGCAATTGGTTTATCCCAAGATACGAATTCACAATCTGGATAACGGTTACATCCATAGAAAAGTCTCTTTTTCTTACTTTTCCGCTCTACGATTGTTCCTTCATGACAAGTCGGACATGTAACACCTATGTCTTTTACGATCGGTTTCGTGTTTCTGCAGTCTGGGAAGTTTGAACAAGCCATAAACTTTCCAAAGCGTCCCATCTTGTAAACCATCTCATGTCCACATTTCTCACAATCTTCACCGGCAGGCTCATCTTTGATCTCTACTTTTTGCATTTCTTCTTCTGCAATTTTTAGTTTCTTTTCAAAGCCTTTGTAGAAGTCATCGATGATTCTGATCCAGTTTTCTTTTCCGTCTTCTACTTCGTCAAGATCACTTTCCATCTTGGCAGTAAATTCTACGTTGAATACTTCAGGAAAGAATTCCAATGTCATCTCTAAAACAAGACCACCAAGTTCTGTTGGAACAAACTTCTTTTCATCAAGCGCTACATATCCACGTTTTTGAATCGTATCCAGTGTTGGTGCATAGGTTGACGGTCTGCCTATCCCCAGTTCTTCCATCGTACGAACAAGTCTCGCTTCCGTATAACGGGGAGGAGGCTGTGTAAAATGCTGCGTTGGTTCAAGATCTTTCTTTTCAACTTTCATGCCTTCTTGAACATCTGGCAGAATGCGATCTTCTTCTTTTTTCCCATCATCATTGCCTTCAACATAGACTTTCATGAATCCTGGAAACTTAACCTTAGATCCAGTCGCACGGAAGTTGATTCCGTTGTTCTCTAGATCTACCGTCATCGTATCGAGTACGGCTGAAGCCATCTGGCTCGCTAAGAAGCGCTCGAAGATCAGCTTATATAATCTAAGTTGATCTCTTGAAAGATAATTCTTCAAATCACGTGGATGATACATGACAGAAGTTGGACGAATCGCTTCATGGGCATCTTGAGCGTTCTTTCCAGATTTCTTCTCCACTCTTGATTTGTTCACGAACTGCTCGCCATATTCTTTTTCGATGAATTCTGCAGCTTCCGTCTTAGCGGTATCAGATATACGTGTCGAATCTGTACGCATATAGGTGATCAGACCGACTGTACCTTCTTTACCAAGATCAATTCCTTCATATAATTGCTGTGCGAGCATCATCGTCTTTTTAGCTCGGAAATTTAGTTTCCTAGCCGCTTCTTGTTGAAGCGAAGAAGTGATGAAAGGCGGCGAAGGATTTCTGCGTCTTTCTTTTTTCTGAACAGAATCTATTTTAAACTGTTTACCTTTTATCGTACTTAGGATTTCTTTCACTTCTTCTTCATTGGAAAGTTCCTTTTTCTTGCCGCCAGTTCCGTAGAACTGTGCTTCAAAATCCTCTCCAGAAGCACTAAAGATTCCTTTGATCTTCCAATACTCTTCTGGTTGGAAAGCTTCAATCTCTTTCTCACGTTCAACGATCAATCTGACCGCAACCGTTTGTACACGTCCGGCGCTCAGTCCTTTTTTGATCTTCTTCCATAATAACGGACTGACTTTGTATCCTACTAGTCTGTCAAGCACCCTTCTTGCTTGCTGTGCATCAACTAAGTCCATATTAATCTTTCTGGGTCTTTTAAAAGAATCTTTTATCGCATTTTTTGTAATCTCATTAAACACAACTCTACATTCAGAATCTAAATCCATATCCAAACTGTGAGCAAGATGCCATGCAATTGCTTCACCTTCGCGATCCGGGTCAGCTGCGAGAAAGATGCGTTTTGCTTTTTTCGCTGCTGTTTTTAAATCTTTTAAGATAGGACCTTTTCCACGAATCGTAATGTATTTTGGTTCATAGTTTGCTTCTACATCTACGCCAGTCTGGCTTCTTGGAAGATCACGAACATGTCCCATAGATGCTTTAACGTCATATTTGCTCCCTAGATACTTTTTTATTGTCTTTGCTTTGGCGGGAGACTCAACAATGACTAAATATTTTTCCATTTACAGTTTATCCCCCTTTAAGGGTTTAGTGAAATCTTCCCTATTATTAAATAATGTATCTGCATTTGTCAAACTGTTTCCTCATTTAAATGAAAACGGTTAGATACTTTCGTTTTGAATATCTTCTGCACTCATGACTAATTTTGCGCCATTTTGAATTAAAAAATTGGTCCCGTTGGCACACTCTTCTAAAATCGATCCTGGAATCGCAAATACATCTCTTCCTTGTTCGAGTGCTTGATCCGCTGTAATTAAGGAACCACTCTTTGTTCGTGCTTCAGCTACAAGTGTTGCACGGCTGAGACCGCTTATTATACGGTTACGAAGCGGAAAATGCCAGCGTTTTGGTGTAACCTGGGGTGCAAACTCAGATAACAAGATTCCTTGTTCAGTAATCTTCTTAGCTAGTGCTCTGTTTTCTTGCGGATAGATTTGTAACAAACCCGAGCCTAGAACTGCTGCTGTTAATGACTTGTGTTGAATACTTAACTCATGAGCGAACGTATCAATCCCTTTAGCTAATCCGCTGATCACGATCCAATTATCATCAATCAAAGGAGTAAGTACCTTTTCTAACGCTTGTTTTCCCTGTTTGCTAGGATGACGAGTACCGACCACACTAATCATTTTATCCCGATTTAGGATTGTCCAATCCCCTTGTCCATAAAGAACCCATGGCGGGTCATAAATGTTCTTTAACAGCGGAGGATAATTTTTATCAAATATCGTAACTGCTGAAATAGATTGTCTTAAAAGATTCTTCATTATGTATGTACTATTATACTGTTTCATGTGTTGATAGAGGCGCTTTGCCGTTAGGTCACTGTAACCAAACGACATTTTCAACCTGCGAATGTCCATTGAAAAAACGGATTTTAGTTCAGGATCAGCTACAACAATTGATCTTAATTGATTCCAAGTGAGTCCTTCGCAATGATGAAGAAAAATTAAGCGTTCTTTATCCAAACTTCATTCCTCCTCATGAAACAATTCAATGTAAATAAAAAGCTCCCGATCTGGGAGCTTTTCACGTTGTAATCGTTATTACGCTTTTGCTTTGTTTGTTACACAGCGATCATATAGATCGTTTTCTTTTAAAGCTTCAACTAAAGTTTCACCCATAACTGAAGGCGTTGCTGCAACTTTAATTCCACAAGCTTTCATCGTTTTGATCTTTTCATCTGCTGTACCTTTTCCACCTGAGATGATCGCACCAGCATGGCCCATACGTTTTCCTGGAGGCGCCGTTTGACCACCGATGAATCCTACTACAGGTTTCGTCATGTTCGCTTTAACCCATTCAGCAGCCTCTTCTTCAGCAGTTCCACCGATCTCACCGATCATGATTACTGCATATGTGTCGTCATCTTCGTTAAAAGCCTTTAAAACGTCGATAAAGTCTGTACCGTTGACTGGGTCTCCACCGATACCAACTGCTGTAGATTGCCCGATCCCACGCTCTGTAAGCTGATGTACAGCTTCATACGTTAATGTACCAGAACGCGATACAACCCCAACATGACCTTTTGTATGAATGTAACCTGGCATGATACCGATCTTACATTCTTCAGGAGTGATTACACCCGGACAGTTCGGACCAACTAGACGTGTCTTCTTGCCTTCCATGTAACGTTTAACTTTTACCATATCCATTACTGGAATACCTTCAGTGATACAGATTGCTAGATCAAGCTCTGCGTCAACTGCTTCAATGATCGCTTCTGCAGCAAATGCAGGCGGAACATAAATAACAGAAGCGTTAGCTCCAGTTTCTTTAACTGCATCTACAACGGTGTTAAAAACAGGAAGTCCTTCAACTTCTGTTCCACCTTTACCTGGTGTAACACCGCCTACAATTTTCGTACCATATTCAAGCATTTGTTTTGTATGAAAAAGACCAACAGAACCTGTAATACCTTGAACGATAACTTTTGTATCTTTATTAATAAAAATGCTCATGCATCAATCCATCCTTCCTACGATGTTTTCTCTATTACTTAACTAAAGCTACGATCTTCTCTGCACCATCAGCCATAGAATCTGCAGCTGTAATGTTTAGACCAGATTCTTTAAGAATCTTTTTACCAAGATCAACGTTCGTACCTTCTAAACGCACAACAAGAGGCAGCTCAAGACCAACTTGTTTCGTTGCTTCAACAACGCCGTTCGCGATGATATCACATTTCATAATTCCACCGAAAATGTTAACAAAGATTCCTTTAACATTCTTGTCAGAAAGAATAATCTTGAAAGCTTCTGTTACCTTCTCAGTAGTCGCGCCGCCCCCAACGTCAAGGAAGTTAGCCGGGTCGCCGCCGTAATGTTTAATGATATCCATCGTTGCCATAGCAAGTCCAGCACCATTAACCATGCAGCCAATATTTCCATCTAGAGAAATGTAGCTAAGATCGTACTTAGATGCTTCGATTTCTTTTGCATCTTCTTCTTCTAGATCTCTGTATTCTAAGATATCTTTGTGACGGTATAAAGCATTAGAATCAAAGTTCATCTTTGCATCAAGTGCCATAACATTTCCGTCACCTGTTACAACTAATGGATTGATTTCTGCGATTGAACAATCTTTTTCGACGAAAGCCGTATATAGACCAATCATGAATTTCACTGCTTTTCCTACCAATTCAGTAGGGATGTTGATGTTATAAGCAAGTCTTCTTGCTTGGAATGCTTGAAGGCCGATCGCTGGATCGATTACTTCTTTGAAGATTTTTTCAGGTGTCTTTTCAGCCACTTCTTCAATTTCAGTTCCGCCTTCTTCAGATCCCATCATAACAACACTTGATGTTGCACGATCTAGTACAAGACCGATATAGTATTCTTTTTTAATATCACAGCCCTCTTCGATAAGTAAGCGCTTAACTTCTTTACCTTCTGGACCTGTTTGATGAGTTACAAGAACTTTTCCTAAGATTTCATTTGCGTATGTACGCACTTCATCGATATTTTTAGCGACTTTAACGCCACCTGCTTTACCGCGGCCACCTGCGTGGATCTGTGCTTTAACTACAGATACAGTGCTCCCCAGCTCATTAGCAGCTTCTACTGCTTCTTCAACGGTAAATGCTACTTTCCCGTTTGGAACAGCCACACCATATTTTCTAAGTATCTCTTTACCTTGGTATTCGTGGATATTCATTTACTCTCCATCCTCCTATCATGGTGAAAACTTAAAGTACCGTTATCATTGTATAAGACCTAGTCTATTATGTCTACTATTCTTCAGAAAATTGCAAGCGCATACACCCTTTTAGCCAAAATAAAAAACCAAAATCACTGTGAAATGACTTTGGTTTTATCACTTTTTCGTCCCCTTTAGGAACGAAAACACCTTCTTTTTTCATTTGTTTTTTTCGTTTTTCTGTTTCTTGATGATTTTAGGTGTTATCGCTTCAGATTCAGCAGCTGAACGGTACATTCCAAACTCTTCAGCCATCTCTTCTTTAAATTGGTTCACTAGTTGTTCGGATTGCTGTACGACTAATTTATTCTTAGGCATTAAAACACACTCCTTTATAGATAGGAATGCCCCGTTTTAATGACATCTATGTAGATTTTCCTGCTTCTTTGTCCAATTTATAAATAAAAGCAAACAGTTCAGCGACCACTTCATACAATTCTTCAGGTATACTTTCCTCGATCTCTAGCTTAGATAATAAATGAACTAAAGAAGGATCTTCCTGAATCGGTATGTTATGATCTTCTGCAGATCTTAGTATCCGCTCTGCTGTTTCGCCTTTCCCCTTAGCAATAACTACAGGAGAGGTAGATTCGAGCGGACTATACTTTAACGCCACAGCTTCTTTTTTATGATCACTCATACTCTAAGATCCAATCCTTTATATGAAATAGAAGTCTCGGTATTTTTTATCTTTTCGGTTTGAGAACTGAATATAACGGATGATAGCTTATAATTCATGTTCTTCATACTAATCTTTAATGTGTTTAATAACGGTTCAGAAAATTTTTCGATAGCGGGATGCGAATTAAAAACTTTTAAAGAAACGATTCTGTTTTGAATATGCACATCTACAGCTACATCATTTAGATGCTTCATCTCTAACCAAAAAAGCATCCTACAATGATCTGGATCGATTCCTTTTCCACCTTGCTTTTTGCTTTCCCAACGAACCGTCATCTCTTTCAGATTGTCCAATCCATTAAACGGAATATGAAGTATAAATTGCTGCATGTTATCATTGCTTTGAATATTCTGTAACTGTTGAGCAGTAAGTTTATTTATTGCTTGTTCTGTTTTTTGCTGTATGAGCTCAGGCAACTCTAAGCGGTCAGCGTTCTGTTGCAGGTAGAGAAGTTGAGACTTTAACGTTTCCGTTTGTTTTAGTTGTACCGGGTCTAATAGAATATTTTTTTCATGCAACAGACCAGATTTGATCAGCCACTTTTTTGCGGCTGTAATAAATTCTTCTGATTGGTTCAGATTTGTTTCTTTAGTAACCTTCATCACATCGTCGTTTACTAGTGTTGGCATTTTTTCTTGTACATTATTTATACCTGACTGAACTTTGATTGGGTCTGGCAGTTTCGCATTCGATTGTATAACGATTTCTGCTGGGTTTTTTAAGTCCATTGTTCTCACTTTATCTTGAATGGGAGCCTGTTGCTTACTTGCTTCGTTATCTTTAAATACATAGAGTTCTTTTAAAAGTTCTATGGTTTTCGAAACAGCTTTATCTTTATGAACAAAGGGCATTAGAGCCTCATAGAGCTGTTTGAATTCACCACTTGATCCTGCACTGCTTTTAAGACTGAAAGCAACTGCTTGAACGATCTCTTGCTTAGGGGGCAGTTGAAGCTCCATCATCCGCTGAACAACTGCTTTTTTTTCATGGAGTGGCAGCGCATTTGTGAATTTTAAAACCTCGGACACGGCTTTTATGTTTTCTTTTAATAGAGGTAACTTTTCTATGAGCGCAAAATCAACTGCTTTTTTGTTTACATCGGATGCCGGAAGGCCCCATCTCGATAAAATCTGTTCTGAAGTAGACTTGACTGGATCTATTTCCACCTTTTTTAAATAGATCGTACCGTTTTTCTCTGACACTTCAAATAGATAGTTATCTCCTTTGATTAAAGGCGCTTCTAATTTGGCATTTAGTGTTGAGCCATTATAAAGAACCTTCGCTGATTGATCAGGGAAGATTTCTAAAATCTTAGCAGTTATAAACTGATTAAGCTTTAAGATTAATGGTACATCCGTTGATTTAGCAGGGATTAACGATTTACCATCCAATTGGTTGAGTTGTAACAGGTTAATCACTTCCTGTAATTTTAATAAGTTCTCCTACTGGACTAAATGATCTACGATGAATGTCTGTTGGGCCGAACTGCTGAAGTGCGTGTAAATGTTCTTTCGTTCCATAACCCATATTGGTGTTCAATCCATATTGAGGATATTTTTCATGAAGACTCTGCATAAATCGGTCTCTTGTAACCTTTGCAACGATTGATGCAGCCGCGATAGAAATACTCTTCTCATCGCCTTTAATAATTTTTAATTGATCGATAGCTAAAGGAACTTCCATAGCATCAATTAAAAGCTGATCTGGACTAACATGTAAAGAACTGATCGCTTCAGTCATTGCCAACTTAGACGCTTGATAGATGTTGATCGCGTCGATCTGATCTGGCTGCACTAAATGGACACTGTAAGAAATCGCATCCTTCAAAATAATCTCATATAGAGCATCTCTTTTTTTCTCAGATAACTTTTTAGAATCATTGACCCCTGGCAACATATATCCTGGAGGTAAAATAACTGCAGCTGCCACGACGGGGCCAGCTAAAGGCCCGCGGCCGACTTCATCTACACCCGCGATCAAAGTTTTCCCCTGTGCTTGGCATTGCTCTTCGTAAGTATGCATCAGCTTCAATCTCGTTCTTTCAGCTTCTTCTCGGGCTATGCGTTTTGAGAAAGATTGAAATAGTTTTTGTGCACCTTGTCTTTCATCTTCAGAGATGATTTTTAGTAGATGGATCAACTCATCATCTTCGCTGGATTTTAATTTTTGTTCCCATTCTTTTATAGACAGTTTCATGTTCATCACGCTCTTTATGTATGTATTATCGGTTTTATATACGTTCTTTTTAGAAGATGTTTTCGAATTACATAGATCCTCTCTGAAAGTAGTCGATTTCCGCTCCAGGTCGCTCGCTTTCCATGGGGCGAACGATGAGCCTCCTGTTTAGTTGCAGCAACTAGCCCCTCGAGGTCAAAAGTTAAACGGTCAAGAAGGCAAAGTGCACCTTCCAAGCCCGTTTCCCTTTTGCTTGTCGGTGCTTGAACGAGTCACTTCCACTTTTCTGACTGCCGCTTTGCGCCTTTAAGAGTCTCCACCTGACCGCTCGTCCCATAGGAGTCTCGCGACCTTACGCTCCAATCGACTGGCTAAAGAAGATTTGAAAACATCCACTAAAAATTTTTTCGCACGAAAATTTTAAAAACAGGCACTATCGTAAGCGCCTGTTAAGTTACCTTTATTTAATTTCAAAGTCATTTGGGCGCTCATATGACAAGCGTCCAAGCTTTTCTGCTCGAAGGTCTCGTAACACAATCTCAGCAGTCTTTTCAAGATCCACTTCTCCGCCACTCATCATACATCCCCGTTTCTTTCCGATCTCTTCGAATAGGGGCAGTGAGTCCTCTGGAATCTCAGACAGCTTGTATCGTTCCACTAGACGCTCTTCGTAGTGTTCTTTTAAATATTTGATCGCATATAAGACTACTTCAGTAAAATCAAAGAGAGTTTCTTTGATCGCTCCTGTGACTGCTAACTTCAATCCAATTGATTGGTCTTCAAATTTTGGCCACAGAATTCCTGGAGTATCTAATAATTCTAATGTCTTACCTGCTTTAATCCACTGCTGCTTTTTCGTTACACCAGGCTTATCTCCTGTTACAGCAATATTTTTACCAGCCATACGGTTGATGATCGTGGACTTACCAACGTTAGGTATACCAACAATCAATGCTCTTACCGCACGAGGTTTGACGATTCCCTTTGCTCTCATCTTATCGAACTTTTCTTTTACTAGCTCATGAGCAAGAGGTTCAATTTTTTTTATCCCTTTTCCATCTTGCGAGTTGATAGCAAGAGAGGGAATGCCTTTTTCAGAAAAATAACTTTCCCACATTGATGTCACTTTTGGATCAGCCAGGTCAGCTTTGTTCAAAAGTACAATCCGAGGTTTTTGACCCAGAATCTCATCGATCATGGGATTTCTAGAAGCTAGAGGAATTCTAGCATCCACTAACTCAAAAACGACATCGATCATTTTGAGTTTTTCAGTTATTTCCCGGCGCGCTTTGGCCATATGTCCAGGAAACCATTGAATGGTCATGTAATCTCACCCTACTTTACAAATCCAATATCCTTTAACGGCCAGAAACGGAAAGATGCTTTTCCTAAAATCGTATCGTCATCCACTGTTCCAATATTTCGGCTGTCTTGAGAATTTCTTCGGTTGTCACCTAATACAAAAAGTTGACCTTGAGGAACCTTTTGCTTACCGGTTACTTCAAGTAACTTAAAATCATAAGTGAAGTTTCCATCTTTTGTTTTCTTTTTATACGCTTCTAAATATTCTTCTTTTACCTGCTTACCATTTACATAAAGGGTATCATCTTTATATTCGACTGTATCCCCAGGTAAACCGATTACTCTTTTTATGTAATCTTTTTCTTCGGTAGCATGGAAGACTACAATATCGAATCTTTTTGGATCACCAATCACATATGAAAACTTATTAACGATCAGTCGATCTCCGTTGTGCAAAGTTGGCATCATAGATTGTCCATCGACCACGACAGGTGCGAAAAGAAAAAACCGGATGATCCCTGCTAATAATAAGGCTGCCGCTAATGCTTTAATCCATTCCCACGTTTCGTTTTTTGTACGTGCCATTCTTAATCCTCACCATCTCTAGAAATTCCTTACTTATAATATGGAAAAAGGAGCTTGAATAAGTCAAGCTCCTTTCGAGAATTATTAGCGAATTTCTTTAATACGAGCTGCTTTACCGCGAAGTGCACGTAGGTAGTATAGCTTCGCACGACGAACTTTACCACGACGAACTACTTCAAGGTTCGCGATCTTCGGTGAATGTAATGGGAACGCACGCTCCACTCCAACACCATAAGAAATTTTACGAACAGTAAACGTTTCAGAAATTCCTGATCCACGCTTCTTGATAACTACTCCTTCAAAAAGCTGAATACGCTCACGAGTACCCTCGATTACTTTCACGTGTACACGAACAGTGTCACCTGAACGGAATTTTGGTAAATCTTTTAATTGATCTTTCGCTAGATCTGCAATAAGCTGTTGCATAGTTTATTGCCTCCCTTCCCATGGATGTTCTTGCTAAATGATAAAGCAGCGGAACACCGGATTAAACGGGCATAAGCCACAAACAATATAATACCATATAACTCAAACAGTGTTCAAGTTGTTTTATGATCTTTTATCTCATTCAGCCAAATTTCTTCTTCTTTTGTTAATTTGATTTTCTCTAGCAAGTCAGGTCGACGTTCATACGTTCTTCTTAAAGACTCTTTTTTGCGCCATGTTTCGATATTCTTATGGTTTCCTGACATAAGCACATCAGGCACTTTCATACCGCGAAAATCAGCAGGTCTCGTATATTGCGGATGCTCTAACAAACCTGTGCTGAACGAATCCTCTTGGTGAGATGCTTCTTTTCCAAGAACATTAGGAAGCAGTCTCCCAACAGCGTCTATGACGACCATAGCACCCAGTTCCCCACCCGTTAATACATAGTCACCTATAGAAATCTCATCTGTTACAAGGTGCTTTCTAACACGTTCATCATAACCTTCATAATGACCGCATAAGAAAATAAGATGTTCTTCTTCCGCCAACTCCTCTGCTTTTGCTTGAGTAAACGTTTCTCCTTGAGGACATAGAAGGATGATTCTAGGTTTTACAGTTACCTCTTTCGTTAAATGTTCCACCGCGTCAAACAGAGGCTGCGGAGTGAGGACCATGCCAGCACCTCCTCCGTATGGGTAATCATCAACATTCCGATGTTTGTTGGTTGAGAACTCTCGAAAATCGATCACACGAAGTTCGAGCGCATCCTTCTCCTGGGCCTTTTTTAAGATCGAATGACCAAAAACGCCAGAAAACATTTCCGGAAAAAGGCTTAAGACTTCTATTTTCATTAGAATAATCCTTCTAATGGCTCAATAACAATCTTTGATTCTTTGACATCCACTGATTTCACAACAGAAGGAATGTAAGGGATAAGAATATCTGAACCAAATCCTTTTCTCTTCACTACCCAAACATCGTTAGCTCCTGGGGACAATATTTCTTTAACTTTTCCTAGTTCTTCACCTTCAACAGTGAAAACCGAGCAGCCGATAATATCATGGTAGAAAAACTCTCCTTCTTCTAACGAAACAGACTGATCCTTCGGCACTCTAAGCAGATTTCCTTTAAAACGTTCAACATCATTGATGTTATGCAGGTTTTCAAATGTTAAAAGGTCAAATTGCTTATGTTTTCTATGCGTCTCAATCTTTACAGGTATATGATCTGATCCCATATCTACATATAAAGTGTTTCCGATCTTATAGCGTTCCTCAGGAAAGTCTGTTCTTGAGATCACTCTGACTTCTCCTCTAATTCCATGTGTATTTACTATCTTACCTACGTTCAGCCATTCATTTTCCATATTGATACACTACCTCCGTACAAATTAATCAATCGCCTATAATCTAAATTTTAGCATAAAACTCGATATGTATACTTTATAATAGGCCATTTTCGCAAACATTGTTGCCCTTGAAAGCAGTTAATTTCCGTTCCAGGTGCTCGCTTTCCGCGGGGCAGGCGGTGAGCCACATTCTTACGTATCACTCTTAAGTGTCTCACCTGTCTGGGTGCAGTGGCTAGCCCCTCGAGGTCAAAAGCTGAATGAACTAGAAGGCAAAGTGCGCCTTCGTAGCTCATTCACCTTTTGCTTGTCGGGGCTGAACGAGCCACTTCCACTTTTCGGACCGCCCGCCTGTCCCGCAGGAGTCTCGCACCTTACACTCCAATCACCTATTCAAAGAAGACAATAAAAAAGATTTAAAAGCAACAGTCCTTTAGAAAATAGCCTTTTAATAAATCGTTACGAAACTTTGTTGAATATAATTTCTTGAATATCAAAAGTTATTTAAGTATTTTAATAAAGAAAAAAGGAAGAGGTTTCCCTCATCCTTTTTAGACGATTTCGATTGAAATCCTTTTATTTTGATTCGTACCTGCTGCATTCACAACCGTTCGAATCGCTTTAGCCACTCTTCCTTGTTTACCGATAACTTTTCCCATATCCGTCTGGTTAACTGTTAGTTGATAAACAAGCCGGTGTCCTTCTTGAACCTCTTTGACGCTAACTTCATCTGGGTGATCAACTAGAGCTTTCACAATTGATTCGATCAACTCTGTCATATCTGTTCCCCTTCGTCAAAATTATTTTTGGTTTTTCGCGTTATGGAATTTCTCCATAAGACCAGCTTTTGAGAAAAGGTTACGAACAGTGTCAGATGGTTTCGCACCGTTTGTCATCCACTCAAGAGCTTTTTCTTCGTTGATCTTAACTTCAGCTGGGTTAACAACTGGGTTATAAGTTCCGATCTCTTCGATGAAACGTCCATCACGAGGAGAACGAGAATCTGCTACTACTACACGATAAAAAGGAGCTTTCTTAGCACCCATACGCTTTAAACGAATTTTTACTGCCATTATAACTTGCACCTCCGAAAATAGTTCACACAAAATAATATAATAGTATAAATTGACAGGTTTGTAAACCTGAAAATTCAGTTTACATAAAAGGGAATTTGAATCCACCTTTTTTCTTTTTGCCATTCATCATTCCAGACATTTGTTTCATCATTTTCTTCATGTCCTCGAATTGTTTGATGAGGCGATTCACTTCTTGTACCGTTCGCCCGCTTCCTTTAGCGATGCGGCGTTTACGGCTGGCATTGATAATCTCAGGCTGTTCTCTTTCATGAAGAGTCATCGAACGGATTATGGCTTCAACGTGACCGATCTGTTTTTCATCGATCTGAACGTTTTTCAGTCCTTTCATCTTGTTCGCACCTGGGAGCATGCCTAGTATTTCATCAAGCGGTCCAAGATTTCTAACTTGTCCCATCTGATCAAGAAAATCATCGAACGTGAACGACATATCACGCATCTTCTTCTGAAGATCTCGTGCTTTCTCTTCATCTACTGTGGTTTGTGCCTTTTCGATAAGAGTAAGCATGTCACCCATTCCTAAAATTCTAGAAGCCATACGATCGGGATGGAACGGCTCTAAAGCATCCATCTTTTCACCTAGACCCACAAATTTGATAGGAAGGCCGGTAACGGCTTTAATTGAAAGTGCGGCCCCACCGCGTGTATCACCATCTAGTTTGGTTAATACAACACCAGTGATTCCTAACGCTTCGTTAAAGCTCTCGGCAACATTCACAGCATCTTGACCAGTCATTGCATCGACAACTAAGAAAATTTCATCAGGTTTTGAAATTTCTTTAACCTGTTTCAACTCATCCATCAGCGTTTCATCAATGTGCAAACGCCCAGCTGTATCAATAATGACATAATCATGATGATCTTCTTTAGCTTTTGCGATGGCCGATTCAGCAATTTTGACAGGACTTACTTGATCACCCATCTGAAACACAGGAAGATCTAACTGCTTTCCTACAGTTTCTAATTGCTTGATCGCAGCAGGACGGTAGATGTCAGCTGCAGCCAGTAACGGTTTGCGATTTTGCTTTTTGCGTAAATGATTAGCAAGCTTTCCTGTTGTTGTTGTTTTACCAGCACCTTGCAGACCTACCATCATAATTACGGTAGGCGGTCGGTTGGAAACGGCAATCTTGCTTTGTTCCCCACCCATGAGGGTTGTCAGTTCATCGTTAACAACTTTTACTACTTGCTGTCCTGGTGTCAAACTCTTTAATACTTCCTGACCAACAGCACGTTCAGATACTTTTTTCACAAAATCTTTAACTACTTTAAAGTTAACGTCCGCCTCAAGAAGCGCAAGGCGTACTTCCCTCATCATTTCCTTTACATCCGCTTCGTTTACTTTCCCTTTTCCACGAATTTTTTGTAAAGTGTTCTGAAGACGGTCGGCTAAACCTTCAAATGCCATCTCACTGAACGCCTCCTATTCCATATTTTCAAGGCGATCGATAATTGCAATTACGTTATCAGGTTCAGAATTCAGAAGCTCTCTTAAAGATGACAGCAACTGGTCACGTTCCTGAAACTTTGCAAAAAGCCCTAACTTTTCTTCATATTCTTCCAGCATCGCCTCTGTCCGTTTAATATTATCATAAACGGCCTGGCGGCTGACATTATATTGTTCAGCAATTTCACCGAGAGAATAATCGTCCAAATAGTACAAACCCATATAATTCTTCTGTTTAGGGGTCAATAATGCCTGGTAAAAATCAAATAGATAATTAATTCTCATTGTTTTATCTAGCATTTTTCCACAACCCTTGTTAAGTGAAATGCCTTTACGTGATTACTATACAACCCATGGTTTTAGATGTCAAGTTTTTTTCTTAACACAGTTGTTGTTAAGTTGCTGCTTGGAAATAAGAAAGACATATCCTACCTATTGTTGGTTTGTAAGTAGTTGTACTTCGTCCTCACGAATACATTGAATCAGTGATGAGTGACTCTTCTGTTATCCGTAGGAAACAATCAGAAGTGATACCTCATAGGGTATTTAGTCACATTTATAAGGATTAATCCAAATAAACGAGGCATGAATCCAAAAATTTTGGTTATTTATCCTCGAGTTTTTGACTCGAATCCAAAAATATTGATTGTTTATCCGCGAGTTTACAATCCTCGACAATTCTCGATATTCAGATACCCCCTGCTAAAGCAAAAAACCATCCAGCTCCCAAGTAAAGTGAGCTAAATGGCGTTAATAAAAGAAAACAGATTTACTCTGCTTCTTCTTCCGTCCCTGCAAACAAACCATATACAAACTGATCAGCATCAAACTCTTGCAGATCATCAATTTTCTCACCAAGCCCTACAAACTTAACTGGGATATCTAGTTCATGACGAATGGCTAAAACGATTCCGCCTTTTGCCGTTCCATCAAGCTTTGTTAGAACTAAGCCGGTTACATCTGTAGATTGTCCGAAGGTTTTTGCCTGATTCATGGCATTCTGTCCAGTTGTAGCATCTACCACTAGCAAAACTTCATGAGGAGCACCAGGGATCTCACGTTCGATGACACGTTTCACTTTTGAAAGCTCGTTCATCAGATTCACTTTATTCTGAAGTCTTCCAGCTGTATCACAGAGCAATACATCAGCCTTACGAGATTTAGCAGCCTGGATGCTGTCGTAAATAACAGCAGCAGGGTCCGCTCCTTCATGATGCTTGATCACATCAACGCCAGCACGTTCTCCCCACACTTCAAGCTGATCGATCGCACCTGCTCGGAAAGTATCTCCGGCCGCTAGAATCACTTTCTTACCATCGTTCTTTAACTGATGAGCAAGTTTTCCAATCGTTGTTGTTTTACCTACACCGTTCACACCAACGAACAGAATAACGGTCATTCCATCAGTCTGTATGTTCAGCTTATTATCGCTTTCTTCTTTTTGAAGCATCTCAGCTAATTTCTCAGTGATCGCTGATCGAAGCTCCATTGGATTTTGAATGTTCTTTGTACGTGCAACATCTTTCAGCTGATCAATAATATCAAGCACAGTATGAACTCCAACATCTGCTCCGATCAAGATCTCTTCTAACTCTTCAAAGAATTCTTCATCTACTTTTCTAAATCGCTTTAGAAGATCGTTAACTTTAAATGAAAAAGAGTTCCTTGTCTTCTCAAGTCCACTCTTAAACTTTTCCGATGATTCCTCAGATTGCTGTGTTGAGAATTTTTCTTTTAATCGTTTCAAAAAACTCACTATCAATTTCCTCCCTATGATGTTACAAGTTCTTTAGTTTCTTCTAGCCTCACGGAGACAAGCTTTGAGACACCAGATTCCTGCATGGTGACTCCATACAGCACATCCGCTTCTTCCATCGTCCCTTTACGATGCGTTACAACGATAAATTGAGTCTCTTTGCTGAACGCTCGTAAAAATTTAGCGAATCGATTTACGTTCGCGTCATCAAGTGCTGCTTCAACTTCGTCTAGAATACAGAATGGAACAGGTCTTACTTTCAGGATTGCAAATAATAAGGCAATAGCGGTGAGGGCACGTTCTCCACCAGATAACAGGCCAAGTTGCTGCAGCTTCTTGCCAGGTGGCTGCGCCATGATATCTACACCGGTTAAAAGCATGTCATCGGGCTGCGTTAAAACAAGATCAGCTCGACCGCCACCAAATAGCTCTTTGAAAATAACACCGAAGTGTGAGCGAATAGAAGTAAAAGTCTCTTCAAACCGGTTCTTCATCTCTTCGTCCATTTCAGAAATCACGCCATAAAGGGTATCTTTTGCTTCTGTTAAGTCGTTTCTTTGATCTGTAAGAAAACCAAAGCGCTGGCTCACTCTGTCGTATTCTTCGATCGCCCCAATGTTTACAGCTCCGAGCTCTTCGATCGCCATTTTGATCAGCTTTACTTTTCGCTTTGCGTCTTGAAGCGGTATCTCTAATCGATGTTTCAACTTCGCACCCTCGTAAGAGAGTTCATATTCTTCTCTAAGGTGTGTAAGCCTTGATTCTAGTTCAACATCGAGGCGATTGATACTAACCTCTTCTGTTCTAAGTCCATCATGAAGTTGTTTATATTGCCTTTTTGCCTCTTTTAATCCGATTTCCATACTTTCGATCGATCGGAAAGAATCTGTTCTTTCTTTTCTTCTTTCTGCAATTAATTTCAATGCATTATTCTTTTCATGTCTTCTCTGTTGTATCTGTTCATCAAGAGAATCCTCACCAGAAGAGCTTGAGTTCATCTCTTCTTCAAGAAGCCAATAATCTTCTTCTGTTTCTTTGCTCTTAGCTTCCACTTCGTAAAAATCTTCTTGTATTCTTAAGCATTTTTCTCGCTGATTAGCGACCTGCTGTTCGAGTTCAGCTGACTTGATCTTCAAAAGTGTTACTGCTTCTCTAAGTTCTTCTTTTGAACTCTGATTGTTCTTCTTCTTCTCAGTAAGATCAGCAATCGTTTTTTCAAGATCTTTCCCAGATCTCATGGCAAGATCGAGTTTTTTCTGTAGAGCTAAAAGACGGGTATCTGCAGCAGATCTTTCAGATTCATAGGAATTCTTTTCGCGATCATACAGCTGTAGTCTATCGTTTAAACTCTTCTCTTCCATTTCAACTTCTCGTAAAGAAGATCTCAGCTCTTGTTCTTGTTCTCTTAAAAGCTCTCCTTCTGATTGTAGAGATTCTAGTCTTTCTTTCTTCTTCGTTAGTTTTGATCGTAATTCACTAACTTTTTCCTCTAGTTGACGTGTTTGCTTCTCCATTGTTGCCACTTTGTCTGCAAGAGAATCAATCTCTCTTTGTCTACTCAATAGAGAGTTGCTTTTTTGTTTCAGACTTCCTCCAGACATCGAGCCTCCTGGAGACACGACATCACCTTCAAGAGTAACGATGCGGTAACGATAGTTCACTTGCTTTGCAATCTTGTTGGCACCTGTTAGATCTCTGGCGATGATAATATTTCCCAATAGATTGCCTACTATGTTTTGATACTTAGAATCAAACGTAACAAGATTTGCAGCAACGCCAACAAATGCATCGATAGAGCTCGCCTGGTGAGCATCTGCACTAGAGACCTGACGCGGCTTAATTACATTCAATGGTAGAAAAGTTGCTCTTCCTGCTCTCGTTTGCTTTAAAAATTGAATAGCTTTCATAGCGTTCTGTTCATGATCTACAACAATATGCTGCATTGAAGCGCCTAGAGCCGTTTCAATTGCCGTTTCCACCTCAGATGGTACCGATAATAGTTCAGCTACCGCTCCTTCAATACCAGTGAGCTTTGTTTCTTTCGCTTTCAAAACCTCTTTGACGCCCTGCATGAAACCTGCGTATTCGTCTTGCATCGATTCTAGCATCTCTTTTTTAGATTTGAACTGCTGAATAAACTGATACGCTTGATACAATTTATCTTGAAGTGTTCTTGTTTCCTGATCATCGATCGAGATCTCTGATTTTAAAGCTTGAAATTCTTCTTGCTTTGTTTTTAATTGCGTTTCAGCTGCTTGGTAGGAAGCTTCAGCGTTCTTTCTTGTTTCTTTTAATGCTTCTCTTTGTTCCAGGTATTTTGTATTCTCTTCATCTAAACGAGTGCTTTTGGAGCTCTGCTGTCTAGCCTGATCCTCTAAGTAACGCATCTCGTTCTTAATCGTTGTTTGTTCATTCAAGCGCTCGAAGTAGTCACTTTTTAATTTCTCTAGTTCTGCTTCAACGTCCATCTCAAGAACAGACAATCGTCCTTCTTCGTCCTTCACTTGCTTTTTTATGGTTTTTAATTGCTTTTCTTTATCTCGTAATGAGTCTTTTTCAGCACTAAGCTGTTTTCCCAACTCTTCTTTTTTTGCCTTGTAGAGCTGAATTTGTTCTAAGAGCGACGTTTTATTTTGATCGTAATTCTTTTTACGCTCTTTCAAGACTTCCTTCTTACCTTCTAGTTTTTCCAGTGTTTCACTAGCTAGAAGAAGAGCACTTTGTAGTTCATCGATCGATTCATCCATCGCTTGCATATCAAGTCTTGCTCTTTCGATCTTAGTCTCACCTTGCTTTACCTTTATCGATAGGACCGACTCTTGCTTCTGTAGTTCTGCAACAAGTTCTTTTTGCTTTTCCCACCGAACATGCAAGTCTTCGATCTCTTGAACGAGAACAGCCGTTTCAACGACCTCGAGCTCTTCTTTTTTCTCAAGGTAGTCTCTTGCGATAGAAGCTTGTATTTTAAGAGGTTCGACTTGACCTTCTAATTCATGAAGAATATCTTCTACACGATTCAGATTTTCTTGCGTCTCAGTGAGTTTAGCCTCTGCTTTTTGCTTTCGGGTCTTGTACTTTAATACACCGGCAGCTTCTTCAAAAATCTTTCTGCGCTCATCCGATTTGCTGCTTAATATTTCTTCTACACGGCCTTGTCCGATTATAGAAAATGCTTCACGTCCAAGTCCAGAATCCATAAACAGCTCTACAATATCTTTCAAACGACACTGTTGCTTATTGATAAGATATTCACTGTCTCCTGAACGAAATACTCTTCGTGTGATCGATATTTCGTTATAATCAAGCGGCAGATGCTGATCTTCGTTATCTAGAGTAAGTGTAACTTCTGCCACATTTAATGGTTTTCGATTATCACTACCTGCGAAGATAATATCTTCCATCTTAGAGCCACGTAAAGACTTCGCTGACTGTTCACCCAGCACCCAGCGTACAGCATCTGAGATGTTACTTTTCCCGCTTCCATTCGGGCCAACAACCGCTGTGACCCCTTGTACAAATTCAACTTGTATCCGCTCTGCAAATGATTTAAATCCTGCTACATCAATTCGTTTGAGGAACATCATTAAATCCCCCTTTATTTCTCACAATATGCACTCCCGTTTTTATAATTTCGGGCGCTACATTTGAATTCCTTATGTATTTATTTCTTTAACCTTTATATTTTATCATAGATTCACTCATACATAGTCACAAAGATTACAGTGTGCTAAAATGAAATGTGTTTGAACATAAAATATGCATGCAAGTAAAATCTCACATGAAGATATGTGGATAAAAAGGAGCCCACCATGGACTTAACGACTCAGAATCATGAGAACTTATCATTTATGATCGAAGGATTAAAAAAGAAACTTCAGCTAGTTAACAGCGGACTCATTCAACCTGAAGACTATGAACTGTCAAAGTACGAAGACATCAAAGAACTTTATGATATGGTCATGAAGATGCCATCATTCAGTATTCGAGATATGGAAGGCATCGTTGAAGAACTAGCCTCTCTGAAAACAAAGTAACAGAAACCCCCTCACACGGCTTATCGCCTAATGTTAAGGGGGTTTTTTGTTTAGCTCTTTTTAGATACTCTCTCTATCGCTTCTTGTGCCGCATGCTGTTCAGCTTCTTTTTTGGACCTGCCATACCCGATTCCAAAACTCTCTTCATTCAATCTTACCTCTGACACAAACTCTCGATTGTGTGCCGGACCTTTTTCTTGAATGATTCGATAGTCGATATGACCTAATCCTTCACGCTGTACATATTCTTGTAACTGACTTTTAAAATCCATCACATGAGAAAAAGCACCTTCATTTATTCGTGGCACCACATACTGATTTAAAAACTCTTTTACTTTTTCGAGTCCTTGATCGAGATATAGCGCTCCAATAAATGCTTCAAAAACATCTGCTAAAAGGGCTGGTCTTGATCTTCCTCCAGTATTCTCTTCGCCTTTTCCCAATAAAACAAACTCACCAAAATGAAGGTCGTTTGCAAAGAGGACCAACGACGGCTCGCATACGATAGCTGCTCTTAGTTTCGTAAGCTCACCTTCACTCATATTTGCAAACTTGCTGTATAGATATTGAGATATGGTCAATTCAAGAACGGCATCACCTAGAAATTCAAGTCTTTCATTATCCTCAAACGTTCTTCCTCGATGCTCATTCACATATGATGAATGCGTAAATGCTTGAGCTAACAATTTTTCATTCTGAAACTTAATGTTTAAACGCTCTTGTATCGGGGCTACTTTTTGAATGCGCACCTTGTCATCCATGCCCTTTTTGGAAGCAGATTTAAACCGATTTTTCACCGTTTTCTTTTGAGTTGAATGTTGTTTTGAACCTTTCATAAACTTCCTCCAAAAATCTCGTAAAAGGGCTATTTTGCTATTGATTTTTTCCTGTTAAAAAGGGAAGAAAGCCCCGCTGTTTTGCACGGGACTTTATCCGTCTTACACTTATTGTTTGCTGTTTATGTAATTTACAACGTCACCAACAGTTGCAATTTTCTCAGCATCTTCATCAGAAATTTCTAGTTCGAACTCATCTTCAAGTTCCATTACTAGTTCAACTACATCAAGAGAGTCAGCACCAAGATCTTCTTTAAAGGAAGCTTCAGGCTTAACCTCAGATGCATCAACACCTAAACGGTCCACAACAATCTTTGAAACTCTATCTAAAACATCTGCCATTTTGTGTGTCACCTCCTTTCAATAGTATATTCTTTTTCCCATTAAAAAACTAGAGGGATTTGTAGTCACTGAAGGTTCTTTTCTTACATCACCATTCCGCCGTCGACATGGAGGGTCTGGCCAGTGATATAAGAACTTGCATCACTCGCTAAGAAAGCTGCCGCTGATGCGATATCTTCAGGCTGCCCAAAGCGAGCGAGCGGAATGCCTCTAAGCATTTCCGATTTAATTCCTTCTTCTAATTTACCAGTCATATCTGTCTCGATAAAACCTGGTGCGATGGCATTAACCGTGATTCCTCTAGAAGAAAGTTCTTTAGCAGCTGTTTTCGTTAAGCCGATTACACCTGCTTTAGCTGCTACATAGTTTGCTTGTCCTGCGTTTCCAGATACACCAACAATAGAAGCAATGTTAATAATGCGCCCTTTTCTTTGTTTCATCATCTGTCTTGTTACAGCCTTTGTAGTCAGGAAGACTCCTTTAAGATTCGTGTTGATAACCGCATCCCAGTCTTCTTCTTTCATTCTCATCAAAAGGTTATCTCTCGTGATTCCTGCGTTATTAACGAGAACGTCCAGACTTCCAAACTCATCAACTACTGTTTTTACCATGTTCGTAACATCTTCTGATGATGAGATATCCGCTTTAATCGCAAAAGCAATTCCACCGTTTTCTTTTATTTCCTTTACGACTTCATTTGCCTTCTCTTCACTTCCAGAGTAATTCACCGCTACTTTAGCGCCATTTTTAGCAAAATACAAAGCGATCGCTCGCCCGATTCCTCGAGAGGCACCTGTTACTAAAACTGATTTTTCATTAAGCATCCACAGACTCTCCTTTTAGTTTCTCAACTGCCATGTTAATCGTCTCTAAATCACTTACAGCTATTACGTTAGCTCTTCGATTCACCTTTTTAACTAACCCTGAGAGAACTTTACCTGGTCCGATCTCAACAAACGTATCAACACCTAGGTCCATTAACTCACGAACCGTTTCTTCCCAACGAACTGGCGAGTACAGTTGTTCGATCAACTTTTCTTTAATCTCATCACGATCGGTAATAGCTTTCGCCGTTACGTTGGCAATTACAGGTGTTTTTGCTTCATTTATCACAATTTGATCTAATATTTCGTTGAATTTATCTGCAGCTGGTTTCATCAGGGAAGAATGAAATGGTCCGCTTACCTGAAGTGTAATCACTTTAGCTCCTTCTTCTTTGGCAAGGGCACTAGCTTTCTCAACTCCAGCAACTGTTCCAGAAATAACGATCTGCCCTGGGCAATTAAGGTTAGCGATCTGAACGCTCTCTTCACCGTTAGAGACTTCCTTCGTAATTGTTTCTAATCGTTCTTGATCAAACCCGATCACAGCTGCCATCGTCCCTACTCCTGCAGGAACAGCTTCTTCCATAAGCAATCCTCTATTTCTAACCGCATAAACCGCGTCTTCAAAAGAAAGGCTGCCCGCTGCAACAAGTGCAGAGTATTCGCCAAGGCTATGACCCGCTACGTAATCTGCTTGAATACCACGCTCTTTTAGTAGTTCAAGAACCGCTGTTGAGACCGTTAATAATGCCGGCTGTGTGTTTTCTGTTCTTTTAAGAACATCTTCGGGTCCTTCAAAGATTATATCTGACAGTTTCATACCAAGTTTTTCATCCGCTTTATCAAAAATAGCTTTTGCTGATGCTTCCTGTGATATTAGCTCTTTACCCATTCCTACTGCTTGAGAGCCTTGTCCAGGAAAAAGAAAGGCGATTTTCCCCATCTCTTACTCCTCCTTGTTATCTTGGGATTGTACATGATTCTGAATCGTTGGTACTACGTTCTTCTCTATCATACTTTTGGTTTGTCTGATTGCATTCAACATCGCATTCGCATTTGAGGAACCATGAGCTTTAATAACAGGTGCTGCTAGTCCGAACAAACCAGCTCCACCATATTCTGTATAATCAAGTTTATCTTTAATGCCTCTTAATTTTGGCTTTAATACCCCAGCTGCTAGTTTTGAAGTCAAACTTGATGTTAACTGTTCTTTTATCATCGAAAACATGCTCATAGCCGTTCCTTCGATTGATTTAAGAACCAAGTTTCCAGCAAATCCATCACACACAACTACGTCGGCTGCTCCCATCAAGAGATCTCTCGCTTCAACATTCCCAACAAAATTAATATCCGCTTCTTGTAAAAGTGGAAAAGCAGCTTTCGTTAGAGCATTTCCTTTTTCACTTTCTGTTCCAACGTTTAATAATCCTACACGCGGTTTTTCAACACCTCGTACTTCTTTCCAATACACAGACCCCATCAATGCATATTGTAAGAGGTGCTCTGGCTTTGCATCCATATTAGCGCCTACATCTAAGAACAAGAATCCATCACCGTTTAAAGTCGGAAGTGTCGGAGCAAGCGCTGGACGATCAATGCCTTTTATACGGCCAACATAAAACAACCCACTTGCCATCAAGGCCCCTGTGTTACCAGCAGAAATATATGCATCAGCTTTTCCTGATTTCACTTCATTTGCTGCCACTACCATCGAAGCATTCTTTTTTCGACGTACTGCTCGAACAGGCTCCTCTGATGTTTCGATCACTTCATCGGTATGGATGATCGTAAACGCGTGCTGTTCAGGTAGATGTTTTACGATTTGATCTTGATCTCCAACTAACGTAACTGAAAGCTCTGGATATTGTTCTTTCGCTAGCATTGCACCTTTAACGATTTCTTCTGGTGCATTGTCGCCACCCATTGCATCTATTGCGATATTCATGCTGATTTAACTTCCTTCCTTTGTATCTTGTGCAGATCTATACATGGTAAATTCACCTTTGAAAACAGGCTCATTCTCTACATAACTAGTAACTTCTACAATAGTTCTCTCTTGACTTGTCTCTCTTACTTTCGCTTTTGCAACCACTCTCTCTCCTACTCTAACAGGTCGAGAAAACCGAATGTTCGCTTTGGCGGTTAATGCCAATTCATCATTTATGATCGCTACTGCCAACGAGTTCGCCTGAGCGAAAACGTGGTGGCCCCTTGCGATCTTATTACGAGAAAATACATGTTCTTCTTTTATGTCTAATATAGAAATAGCGGATTCATCTAATTGTAAGTCAATGATTTCTCCGATGACCTCTTCAAGCGGCAGTGCTTTTACATCATCCAGTTTAGTTTCTGCCACAGACTTTATTCTTTCTCTTAGCTCTGGAATGGAAAGTTCCAAACGGTCAAGTCTAATCGTCTGAACACTGACACTAAACTTTTCTGCCAATTCTTCATCTGTTATAAAAGGGGTTAACTTTATCGTTTCCTTTAACAGCTCTTGTCTCTCTTTTTTTGATTTTTTCATAGTTTCTTCCTTCTTCCATACAAAGGTCTCATATATGAGAAAGATAGTGAGTAAAGATGCAGTGCGTAGAAAAGCAGGTAACGCCATTACAGCGTACCTGCTATTTATCTTTCTGCTATTAAGAGCTGGTACTAATAGTAGTATATAGTATCAACACTCTTCTTTCAAGATTAATCTAGTCTTTCTTTGTCGAGCACACCTTGCCTTGTTAAAACTTCTCGAATCGATCGATACGTCTCATCATGCCAGAACTCTTCTGATTGAACGAGTCTAGCCGCATCGTTTCTAGCTGTTTCTAGAATCCGATAATCGTGGACGAGGTCTGCTACCTTAAAGTTCGGAACGCCGCTTTGCTTGTTTCCAAAAAAGTCGCCTGGACCTCGAAGCTCGAGATCTTTTTCAGATAACTCGAATCCATTCGTTGTCTCTGTCATAATCCTCATCCGTTCTTGGCCATCTTCTGATTTCGGATCTGCGATGAGTACACAGTAGGATTGTTCGCTGCCGCGCCCAACTCGTCCTCTTAACTGATGCAATTGAGAGAGCCCAAATCTTTCTGCATCGTATATGACCATGATAGTAGCGTTCGGAACATTTACCCCGACCTCTACAACCGTCGTAGAGACGAGGATCTGACAAACATTCGCTGCAAACTTTCTCATCACTTCATCTTTTTCTGTCGAATGCAATCTTCCGTGCATCAGACCTACTTGGTAAGTATGGAAATAAGCACTGAGCTGCGCATGAACGTCGATCGCATTCTGCACATCTATTTTTTCTGATTCTTCGATTAATGGACAGATCACATAAGCTTGTCTTCCAGATTCAATTTCTTTTTTTATAAAATCAAGAACACGATCTAGCATGCCGTGTTTCGCCCAATGCGTGATGATCGGCTTTCTTCCCGCTGGCATCACATCAATCGTTGAAACATCCATATCTCCAAAAGCCGATATCGCAAGAGTTCGAGGAATAGGTGTCGCCGTCATGAAGAGAACATCTGGACTCTCACCTTTCTCCCTTAATACTCTTCTTTGGTTAACTCCAAACCGATGCTGTTCGTCTGTAATCACTAGGCCGAGGCTATTAAAATTTACTTCCTCTTGAATAAGGGCGTGTGTACCAACCATGATCTGGATCTCACCTTGTTGTAAAAGGTTCAACGTTTCTCTCCGCATTTTCCCTTTAACTGAGGAAGTTAAAAGAGCTACTGTAATTCCAAACGGAGCAAAAAGCTCTTTTAACGATTGAAAATGCTGTTCAGCCAGAATTTCTGTTGGTACCATCAACGCACCTTGTCTGTTAGCTGTAACGGCTGCATATAACGCTACAGCTGCCACGACTGTTTTACCAGATCCAACATCACCTTGAAGCAGCCTGTTCATACGGCTCGTATCTGAGAGATCTTTTAATATCTCATCGACCACTCTCTGTTGTGCTTCGGTTAGCTGAAACGGTAAAGAACGAATGAATGTGTTTACATCATCTCGATCAAACTTTAAAGCTGCTCCTTTAGATTGCTGTCTGTTCCATTTTCTAAAGATCTGCATCTTTAATTGAAAATACAACAATTCTTCATACGCTAGCCTTCTTCTTCCCGCTTTTAACGCCTTAAAATCTTCAGGAAAATGCATCATCTTAAGAGCTGATTCTCGATCGGGTAGTCGATAAGATTCACGGATCTCTTGAGGAAGTGGATCCTCGATCGCACCAGAGAACTGGCGAAATGCCGAATCTATAATCTTACGCATCGTTTTGCCATATAAAGAACCTTTGACCGAATAGACCGGTTCAATCTTATGATCATCACTGAATGTTCCAAAATGAACATCGCTGACGGTAATCGTCATTTTATTTCGGTCCCATTTACCTGTTACCGTAAGTGTTTGTCCTAGAGCAATCTGATTCTTTAAGAAAGGTCGATTGAAGATTGTCGCAGTGATCAAATATTTACCGATCAACATCCTAAATGTTAAACGTGATTTTTTCTTCGGAAAATAACGCAGAGAAGGTTCAGAATGAACCTTCCCTTCAATCGTTGCTTTTTCATCATGCGCAATCTCCGCAAGATCTTTCTTTTGGTAATCTTCATACCGGTAGGGTAGATATTCTAAAAGATCTTCAACGGAATGAATACCCATGCTAGCCAGCTCTTCAGCCTTCTTCTCTCCAATACCATTTACTGCTGTTATGGATTGATTCAGCATCGTTATTTCTCGTTCAACGGAATGCCGAATATTTTTGCTTCAAGCTCTCTTCCTGTTGGTGTAGCCGCTAAACCTCCAAGAGCTGTTTCACGGAGAGCAGATGGCATCGAGAGACCGATCTTGTACATCGCATCGATCACTTCATCACAAGGAATACGGCTTACGATCCCAGCAAGTGCCATATCAGCCGCAACGATGGCATTGCTTGCACCCATCGCGTTTCGTTTCACACAAGGAACTTCGACTAATCCAGCGACAGGATCACAAACGAGTCCTAGCATGTTTTTTAAAGCGATCGCCATAGCTTCCGCAGATTGAGAAGGTGATCCTCCTGCCAGTTCGACGATCGCCGCTGCTGCCATACCAGTAGCAGAACCTACCTCAGCTTGGCATCCACCTGCTGCACCAGAAATAGAAGCGTTGTTTGCAACAACAAAACCAAACGCACCTGCAGCAAACAAATACTCAATCATCTGTTCTCGGGTAGGATTTAATTTTTCTTTTAACGCAAACAGAGTACCTGGAACGACTCCTGCTGAACCAGCCGTAGGCGTTGCACAAATCGTACCCATTGCCGCGTTCACTTCATTCGTTGCCATGGCTTTGCTTACTGCATCAAGCATAAGTTCGCCTGATAGAGATTTACCAGATTTAATATACGTTTGAAGAAGCTTTCCGTCCCCTCCGGTTAGACCAGAATGTGATTTCACATCTTCTGTAATTCCGCGCATGACGGCTTCTTCCATCACTCTTAAATTTCGATCCATGAACCCTAGAACTTCTTCTCTAGAACGCCCAGTAACATCCATTTCTTGCTGTATCATAATCTCTGAGATCTTACATTTTTTCGACTCAGCTAATTCTATTAATTCAGCTACATTACGAAACATACTTCTCACCTCTTAATCGTGTATCTTTACTACTTGTTGAACAATCGGGAGAGAATTTAGTTCGTTTATGATGATCTCATCTGCATTCTGATCGATCTCAATAACCATCAAAGCTTCTTTCCCTTTTTCTTTTCTTGATACTTCCATATGACCAATATTGATCTCATGCTTAGCTAATATGTTTGCCACTCCTGCTATCGCTCCGTATTTATCATTATGAACGATCAAAAGAGCTGGGTGATTACCAGATAGACGCAGTTCGAACCCATTTAGCTCGGTAATCTCTATTTTTCCGCCACCGATTGAAATTCCGACAACTTCTATTCTGTCTGTCTCATCTCCAATGATGACACGAGCTGTGTTAGGGTGGTCAGTTATAGCATCTTCGGCAGTCATCTTTACTTCGATACCCTCTTGCTTCGCGATTGTAAGCGCATCCACAATTCGAGTATCAAACGTGTCATAATCTAGGATTCCGCCAACGATCGCAACATCCGTTCCGTGACCACGATAGGTTTTAGCAAAAGAGCCATAGAACGATATGGTTGCGTATTTAGGTTTCCTGCCGAAAAGACTTCTCGCTACTCGACCGATGCGTGCCGCGCCGGCTGTATGTGAACTAGAAGGTCCAATCATAATGGGACCGATAATATCAAATACACTTTTATATTTCATGACGTTCTCCTTCAAGTTGCGTTTTTTCCCATAAAAATAAGTATTCCCTCTTAACTTTATCACACTTTAAGTTTAAGAGAGAATACTTTTCATTTTTTACTCTACTGATAAGATGAATGAATAGATCGGTTGCTTACCATTATGAATTTCAGCTTCCGCATCAGGATACTTTTCTTCAATAAATTCAGCAAGCTCCTGAGCTTCTTCTTCAGAGCTATCTTCACCATAGATGATCGTAACGATCTCTGAATCTTCATCGAGCATGTTTGAGAGAAGTTCTTTTGTAACTTCTTGTTTGTCTGTCTTAGAAGTTAGAATTTTCCCTTCAGATATTCCCATAAAATCACCTTTTGCAATTTCAACACCATCGATCGAAGTGTCACGAACTGCATAAGTAACTTGACCTGACTTAACAGAAGTAACCGCTTCGTTCATCTTCTTTTCATTCTCAGCCATATCAGCTGAAGGATTGAAAGCTAATATAGAAGCGATGCCTTGTGGCACTGTTTTTGTGCGGATGATTACAACTTCTTCATCTACAACACTTGCAGCTTGTTCTGATGCCATGATGATGTTGCTGTTGTTCGGAAGGATGAACACTTTCTCAGCGTTTACCTCAGCAATTGCTCTTACGATATCTTCTGTACTTGGGTTCATCGTTTGTCCACCTTGGATAACCGATGCGCCCATCGATGAAAACATCTCTTCGATTCCTTCACCCATTGCAACTGTAACGATACCATATTCCTTCTTCTTCTCAAGAGCAGGTTGTGAGTACGAAGGAATTACTTCATTCTCGCTCTCTAAAATCGCTGAGTGCTGCTCACGCATGTTTTCGATCTTGATATTGATCAAACTGCCATATCGATGTGCAAGTGTTAGCATGTTACCAGGTTGTTCCGTATGGATGTGAACCTTTACTACGTCTTCATCAGCAACGACTAGTAAGGAATCACCATGTTGACTTAACTCATTACGGAAGTTGATCTCATCGAATGGATTACTTTTGATCTTTTTATCTTCGAACCTTACCATGAACTCTGTACAATATCCAAAATGGATATCTTCCGTCTTCATGTGCATCTGTGCTTTATGATGCTCAGCGTTAACAAGTTCACCCATCGACGGAGCATTTACTGAAACCTTTGGCAGTTCTTTGCCTTCTAGTACAGCTAAAAACCCTTCATAGACAGTGACTAACCCTTGTCCACCAGAATCAACAACGCCGACTTCTTTCAAAACTGGCAGTAGATCTGGCGTACGGTTTAAGGATGCTTTCGATTCTTTAACAATCTCTTTCATAATGTATAGAATATCGTCTGATTTTTTAGCTTCTTTGACTGCCTTTTTTGCAGCGTCTTTAGCTACAGTTAAAATCGTACCTTCTACTGGTTTCATAACAGCTTTGTAGGCAGTTTCAACACCTTTATCAAATGCATTGGCAAATTCAGCAGCGTTAATCGTTTCTTTTCCTTCGATTGATTTAGAGAATCCTCTAAACAATTGTGAAAGGATAACACCAGAGTTTCCGCGTGCTCCCATAAGTAAGCCTTTTGCAAAAGCACTGGCAACAGCGCCAATTTGATTAGAAGTGTTTTTTTCTACTTCTTTTGCACCAGAAGTAATCGTTAAATTCATGTTCGTTCCTGTATCACCATCAGGTACAGGGAAAACATTAAGTGCATCGACCATTGCTGCATTTCTTGTTAAATTTGAAGCACCCTCGAGTACCATTTTTGAAAACTTTTTTCCATCTAATACTTTTAAAGACACAAAACTTCCTCCTAACTAAGGGGTTGTCACCCTGACACCCTGAACGTAGATATTGACTGAGTCAACCGCCAAACCAAGCATTTGATCCAGGGTATATTTCACTTTGTTCTGAACGTTATGAGCCACTTCAGAAATCTTTGTTCCATAACTAACGATGATATACATATCAATATGTACTTCATCTTCCTCTTGTCGAACAACGATCCCTCGGGAGAAATTTTCACGTCCTAAAAGCTCAGTTATTCCATCCTTTAATTGCTTCCTTGATGCCATGCCAACAATTCCGTAACAATCAATTGCGGCTCCACCGGCGATAGTTGCAATTACTTCATTAGAAATATCAATTTGACCATAGGTTGTTTTCATTTCAATGGACATGCTTAAATCCCCCTTTTATTTGTTAAATGGCTAACAAATATTTTACTATATATCAGCCTATTTTGAAAGGACTACTACATTTCACACTATGTAAATAGTATTGTCAAGGAAATTTACTTGAAAACCTTTTACGAATATGTTGCATTGCTTCTGAAGTCATGCTAATATTATTTAGTATTTAACATACGATTGAATTGATGCAAAGCTTTTTTTGCTGTAAAGGAGGTTCACCTACATGGCTCGTAAATGTTTTATTACTGGAAAAGGACCTAAAACTGGTAACAAGCGTTCTCACGCAATGAACAAATCAAAGAAAAGCTGGGGAGCTAACGTCCAAAAGGTTCGTATTCTTGTGGACGGAAAGCCTAAACGCGTATACGTATCTGCTCGTGCCCTTAAATCTGGCAAAGTTGAACGTGTATAAATAAAAACAGCAGCCGGCGCTGCTGTTTTTTTCTTTGTCCAAAAAGCGCTTTTGGTGACCAAAATAGATTGAAGTGGACAGTATGTTTAAAAATGTCGACAGTAAAAAGCTGAAAGCGGACAGTATTTTCTTCAAACTGGACTGTATTTTATATATACAAAGATTTTTTCTAAAATATTTCTCTTCAAATCATGGAAAGCGTGCAACCTGGAGCGGAAATCAACCACTTTCACAGAAATCCACTTATACACACGAAATTAAATATTCAAAAAAACAAACAAAAAAAGCGCACAAGCGCTTTTTTTGTTTGTTATCCTTTTTTGAAAGAACCTAAGACGGCACGTACGAAGCCTCCCAAAAATTTAGGAAGTTTAATGGTATAAAATTTCATCTTACCCCTCCTCCAGGCCCATAAAAAATGATAAGAGCTAAACATAAATACTTTATTCCCCTTTTTATAAAAAGGTGCTTTGGGGGCCTGTATTCCGTGATTTTTTAATCACGGCTCTTTACCATCAATATTATGCCGGAGTCAAAAGAATAAGTACCACTTTTATTTACAAGCTCATTGGAAACACATAATGATGAGCCAGCCTGAAGATTAGCTTGTTCTAACGGATATTTAAAACCCTTGAGGGTTACGCCTGTCACTTCTTCACTTTGAGCCAGAAATGAGACATATGAGTATCTATGATCTTGCTCAATATCATAGCATCCCGGTAAATGTAGAGAGATCTCATTCCTGTTATCAATAATCTTAACGTCTGTACGTACTCTGAGAGATCGATATAATAATTGGATGTTCATTAATTCGTGATCTAACCTTCCGCCAGTCCCACCGAATATGAGTATTTGTTCCGGATCTTGATTCAACGCCCACTCTAGTGCGAGCTCCATGTCTGTAGCATCTTTTTCTGATTGATATCGATTCACTTTTATGGATGAGTCTAAAATAATTTTTCTCTCATCATCAGAAACAGAATCAAAATCGCCAAATGCATGCTGTGGAAAGATGCCATTTTTAAATAGAAAGAGCGTTCCTCTGTCGACTCCGATCCAAATGTGATTCCTTTGGAGATCGTAGGGCTTTAGCTCAGGGATCAGATGTTCAGGACCACCTGCGACGATGCTTATCTTCATGCTGCTTGGTGATGACCATTACGTGCGGCATGTAGTAGTTTCGGTGCTGTATTCGTTAATAGAATAACAACTAGCGCGGTAATGGCAAAAATAACAACCATGAATGATCCGTTGTATAAGAACGAATAAAGCCAAACATTCATTTCTTTTGGAGCAAATTCACTAAAGAAAATAACACCGGATAACACATGCGAAATTAACCTTAACGTACATCCTACAAAAATCCCAAGAACCATTAAAGCTGTTCTTTTTGATCTATTTTGAGCAAGTGATGGTGCGAACGCACCTGCTACTCCCGCTAAAGCAAAAGCAAGCGGATAATCAAGTATGACTTGTGCAAAATAATAGATTTGCGGATTGACAAGAAGTTGTAATAACCCAACGACTAATCCGGTAAAAACCCCTGCTTTTAAACCTCTTCTAAATGCTAAAAGAAAAATAGGAACCATTTCGAGAGACACGGATCCACCTTGTGGCCAAATCCCTTTGAAGCTGATCAATCCTAAAATGAGTGAAAGTGCAGCCATAATCGCAATTTCAGCCATTAATAATATTTTACTATTGTTCATTAATACTCCCCCTAATAATTCGTTTGAATAAAAACAAAAAAAGCAACCGGCATGTGAGCTCGGTTGCTTTTGAGATATACATTCAAAAAGTCATACGACTCCACATCCCTACGCAGGTATGATCCAGCTTCAGGTTCAAAGGGTCGGGAGAACACTCCCCTCTCAGCCCTTTAAAGGACTCCCCCTGTGGTTGCTTATTTTATTTTCTATAATCAATTATACACCACGAATGGCTTCTATTGCACCCTTTAAATCTTTCTTACCATAAATGGCAGAACCGGCAACTAATACATTCGCACCAGCTTCAACACAAAGACGAGCTGTTTTTGGATTCACTCCACCATCAACTTCAATCTCAACATTCAATCCTTGGGTTTCTACGAGGTCAGACACTTCTTTAATCTTAGGGACTACACTCTCAATGAATGCTTGTCCTCCAAAACCAGGATTTACTGTCATCAGCAATACAAGGTCAACATCTTGCAGTATATGTCTGATAGTTTCTACAGAAGTAGCTGGATTTATAACCACACCAGCTTTTACTCCCTGTTGTTTAATCAGTTGCACCGTTCGATGAAGATGCGGTGATGCTTCTACATGCACAGAAATAATATCTGCACCTGCTTTTGCGAATTCTTCAATATATCGATCTGGATTTTCTATCATAAGATGTACATCTAATGGAAGCTTCGTAATTGGTCGAATCGCTTGAACAACAAGTGGTCCGATCGTGATGTTCGGTACGAAATGACCATCCATCACATCAACATGAATATAATCCGCACCTGCCTCTTCAACAGCTTTTATATCATCGCCTAACTTTGAGAAGTCAGCCGAAAGAATGGAAGGAGCTATTTTAATCATCAGTACCTCCGTTTTTGATCTTTAATTTCTTGTAAAAAGCTTACGTAATGGTCATAGCGGAACTTTGGAACGACTCCATCCTCTACACCTTTTTTAACTGCACATTTTGGTTCCGACGTATGTGAGCACCCTCTGAACTTGCAGTCTCCGCGAAGCTCGTTCATCTCTGGAAAGTACATCGATAAGTCTTCTGCTTCAATGTTTAAGAAGTCTAATGAGCTGAACCCAGGCGTATCAGCAACTAACCCATTACCGAAAAGAATGAGTTCCACATGACGAGTGGTGTGTTTCCCTCGGCCTAAATGGCTTGAGATCTCGTTTGTTTCAAGCATTAACTCTGGATTGATCGCATTTAAAAGGGAAGACTTACCTACACCAGACTGCCCTGCAAAGACGGTAACTTTATCCTTGAAAAGCGGATAAAACATTTCAAGGCTATCATCTGTCTTCGTCGAAGTTGGAATGACTTCGTAACCTAGTGTTTTGTACGCCTCAATATAATGGTTGATCTCCTCAATCTCATCAGCTTTCTGTATAAGGTCCATTTTCGAGATACAGATAACAGGCAAAATATCGTTCGCTTCTATGTGAACAAGGAAACGGTCTAATAAAAGCGTGCTAAAATCAGGTTCAGTAGCTGAAAAAACAAGGATAGCTTGGTCTACGTTCGCGATTGGAGGACGAACTAATTCGTTTCTGCGTTCCTTCACATCAAGAATGTATCCATCTGTTATATTACTTGACTCGTATTCTACCCAGTCCCCAACCAACGGATTTACTTTCTTTTTGCGGAAATTTCCTCTTCCTCTGCATTGGAAAACTTCAGCTTTCCCATTTTCCTTAACGTAATAAAAGCCGGCTAGCGCTTTAACAATTCTTCCTTCAGGCATGCTTAATCACCATCGTCCCCTTCCTCATCATCTCTACTCATCCGTCCACTAGCACCTCTAGCGTCATCATAATTAATCGTCTCAGATTCCTCTTCTTCTCCGTTGATATACACAACGTATGAAGCAGAGCCACCTTCAGCAATCGTTAATGGCAGCTTATATTTCTTTTTGTCCGTAATCTGTTCTTCCACAAACACTTCATTTGAGGCGTTCTTGTCCGAATATACAATCTTAACTGTAACGGGTTCTCTTTTGTCCTTCTTATCTACCTTAACTTCAATATCTTTCGTTACCGTGCGGTCTTCTGCAGGTGGTTCTTCTTCTGCCGGCGGTGGTTCTTCTTCTACAGTCTCAGGGCCATCAGAAAGAACAACAGAGATCGTTGCTCCTTTCTCTACTTGTGTAAAAGGAGATGGATCTTGCGAGATTACCCTGCCTTTTTCAACTGTATCAGAGAACTCTTTTGAAAATTCAACCGTCAGACCAGCATTGTCGGCAAATGTTTTTACATCTTGTTCAGATGCACCTATCAAATTCTCAACTTGAACCGATGGAGTTCCTGAACTTACCGTTAGTGTAACTTCCGTTTCTGCAGGTGTTACTTTTTCATCTCGATCAGGACTTTGTTCGAGCACGGTACCTTCAGGTTCAGAGTCTGACTCTTCATAGTTGATATTGATCTGTGAGAAGCCATCATCTTTCAAACGCTGTTTCGCATCTTCTATATTATACCCTTCTACATCAGGCATATTTTCCTTTTCAGGGCCTTTTGATACGAATAACGTGACGATTGCCTGCTGTTTTACTTTTGTTCCAGCTGATGGATCTTGTCTTACTACAAGGCCTTCTTCAATCTCGGGATCAAATACTTCCTGCCGTTTCACTTCAAGGCCTTCAGCTCTCAATCTATCGAAAGCATCAACATATTCTTCTCCCGCTACATTTGGAACACTGACTTCTTCAACATAGAAAATTGAAGGCATCATCGTAAAAGCAGCAATTCCAGCTCCGCCTAATAAAAGAAGTGAGATAAGTATAATAAGCCACCAATTTCGTTTTTTCTTAGGTTTCTCGGGCTTTTTTTCTTTTACTTCATCTCCCTCAGCTTCCGCTTTCTTTACTGGTGTCTCGACAGGTGGTACGACGATAGGAGGAATGTACTTTGTTTTTTCATCTTCCTCGCTTTCTTCGTTCCACTTTTGTTCATACATGCGGTCTGGATCTAACGCTGTATTCATATCGCTCAACAGTTCATCAGCACTGTTATATCTTCGTAACGGGTTTTTCGCCAACGATTTCAAGACGATGTTCTCTACACTTTGCGGGATCTCAGGGTTCAACCTTCGCGGTTCGATCACGTTTTCTTGCAGGTGCTTTAAGGCAACAGAAACCGGTGAATCTCCAACGAACGGTACTCTTCCTGTAACCATTTCATAGAGTACAGCTCCAAATGAATAAATATCCGATTTTGCGTTCGCGATACCTCCTCTTGCTTGTTCAGGTGAAAAGTAATGAACAGATCCAAGAATAGAGTTTGTATGCGTGATCGTAGCTGAAGTTATGGCGAGTGCGATCCCAAAGTCTGTTAACTTAGCTGTACCGTTATCTGTAATTAGTATATTATGCGGTTTAATATCGCGATGTATGATTCCATGATCATGAGCGACCGCCATCCCTGAAACGATCTGCTTCATAATATGCAAAGATTCTTCTACAGATATTTTTCCATGTTCTTTTATGTATTGCTTTAGTGTTTTTCCTTGCACATATTCCATCACGATAAAATAGATCTCTTCATCTTCTCCAACATCATAGATGCTCACGATGTTCGGGTGGTTAAGACTTGTTGCTGATTCAGCTTCTCTTTTGAATCGTCTGATGAAATCTTCATCTTTATTAAACTCTGACCGTAGAACTTTTACTGCTACATCTCTATCTAAAATTAAATCTTTTGCTCGATAAACGATGGCCATTCCGCCGTCACCAATAACTTCTAAAAGCTTGTAGCGGCCACTGACTCTTTTTCCTATCATGTTATTGCTTCCCCTTTTGTTTCTGTGTCAGAACTATTCTGTATAAGGATAGCAGTAATGTTATCTTCTCCGCCGGCATCTTTTGCCCAAGTGATCAATCGTTCTACCTTCTCAGTTACAGACTCCATAGGATCTTGAAAGACTTCTTGAATACGTTTGAACGATACTTTATCTGATAGACCGTCCGAACATAGCAAAAGATAGTCACCGTTCTGCCAAGTGATTGTGTTTAACTCAGCTTCTACGGTTTCATCAGTACCCACAGCTTTCATGATCATGTTTCTTCTTGGATGAATCTCTGCCTCATCCTCAGTAATCTGACCAGATTTCACTAATTCTTGGACAAGTGAATGATCATCCGTCACTCGTTTCAGTTCACCATTTGAATACAGATAACATCGGCTGTCACCGATATGAGCGACTGTGATTTCTTTGTTCGTACCTAAAGCAGCCACAATTGTAGTGCCCATACCTCTCGTCTCAGGATTCTCCTGAGAAAAATCAAAGATATGTTTATTCGTATCTTTTAAAACATTTTGGATCCATTCTTTTATGTTTTCCATATTTTCTTCAAATTGAGACCATGCTTCTTTCATCACTTTCAGGGCTTCTTGACTGGCGATATCCCCAGCTTTATGTCCACCCATACCATCTGCGATAACTGCAAGAAAGTGTTCACCCTTTGTGAACACTTCCCCGCTGTCTTCATTATGCTTCCTTACCATTCCAACGTCTGTTTGAAAGGCAATTTGCATCTTCCCGTCACCTCGTCTCTTCTTTACGTTCCTTCGCACGCAGCTGACCGCATGCAGCATCAATATCATGACCTTGTTCTCTTCTGATGGTGGCATTTATGCCTCTTGAGGTTAACGTCTCTAAGAACTTAAAAATTTGTGTTTTTGGTGTTCGGACATAGTCTCTTTCTGGTACATAGTTTACAGGAATAAGGTTTACGTGACACTTAATATCTTTGATAAGATCGGCTAACTCGTTCGCGTGTTCTACAGAATCGTTAACTTTACCGAACAAACCATATTCAAACGTCACACGTCGTCCCGTCTTTTTAATATAATAACGAATAGAATCCATCAATTCATTTAACGGATACATTCTGTTTACCGGCATCAATCGGCTTCTCGTCTCTGTGTTTGCCGCATGCAAGGAAATCGCGAAATTAATCTGCATACCTTCGTCTGCGAACTTGTAGATGTATGGTACAACACCACTTGTTGAGATCGTAATGTGTCGGGCTCCGATATTAAGGCCTTGATCGTGGTTGATAATCTTTAAAAACGACATAAGTCCTTCATAGTTATCAAAAGGCTCACCGATCCCCATAACAACTACAGAACTTACTCTTTCTTCTGTTTCATCGAGTGCGCGCTGAACTTGAAGAACTTGAGCTACGATCTCACCAGCTAGTAGATTACGTTTCAGTCCACCTAATGTAGAAGCACAGAACGTACAACCTAAACGGCAGCCTACTTGAGTTGTTACACAAATACTATTTCCATATTCATGTCTCATAAGAACCGTTTCAATCGAATAACCGTCTTGAAGCTCGAATAAAAATTTAATCGTGCCATCAGAAGATTCCTGACGCACAACTTCTTTTAATGGTTTGATATAAAAGTCTTTCTCTAGCTTCTCACGAAGACCTAATGGAAGGTTCGTCATCTCCTCAAAAGAAGACACACGTTTTTTATACAGCCATTCAAAGATCTGTTTTCCTCTGAACTTTGGTTCTCTTATATCAGTAAGCCACGCTTCTAACTCATGAAGTTCTAAAGAAAAGATAGAAGGTTTGATATTTGGTTTTGTTTGTTTCTCTGTTAAAGGTTTAAGCATGTTTCTCACCACCTGTTGTCTTTTTTCTGTATGCTGCTATATAGAATCCGTCACTATTAAAATAATGAGGCATGATCTGAATATCTGATCTACCATCTATTATATAGGATTTTATGCTCTCAGGCATTTTTTCCGCAAATTGGGAGTCCCACTCAAAATCTGGATGGGTTGTTAAGAACCAATCTGCAACGTTATCGTTTTCTTCTTTATCAACTGTACACGTACTGTATACGAGCAGTCCGCCATCCTTGACCATATCTGAAGCAGCGTGCAAAATATCTCTTTGAATGTTCGTCAATCTCGTCACATCTTCTTCTGTTTTGGACCATTTGAGATCAGGCTTTTTACGAATAACTCCGAAACCGCTGCAAGGCGCATCTACGAGAACTCTATCAAATGTTCCTGATTCAAACTGATCAGATACTTTTCGTGCATCTAACACGGATGCTTCAATATTTTCAAGTCCAAGACGTTCTGCTTGTCTTTTGATCAAGTCAATCTTATGAGCATGAAGGTCTAGTGAAACTACCCTTCCTTCTCCTTGCATCAGTTCTGCCATATGAGTTGACTTACCACCCGGTGCAGCGCAAGTATCAAGAATCGTTTCTCCAGGAACAGGATCAACGGCCCGTGCCACTAACATTGAACTTTCGTCTTGTATCGTTACAAGACCTTGTTTATAAACATCAGTAGCTGGAAGATAGCCTTCCTTAACGATGATACCTTCAGGAGACAATTCTCCTTCTTCAGCTACAATTCCTTCTTCTAAGAGAAGCTCCAAAACGTCTTTTCTATTGCTTTTCTTCGTGTTCACCCTTGCAGTCACGGGAGAAGCTAGTAAGTTAGATTGTGCCATCTTCTCCGCATCTTCTTGTCCGAACTGATCTCTCCAGCGGTCAAACAACCATTGAGGCATACTGTAAGAAAGAGCTTCTTTTTCAGCACCTTCTGAAGCTTTCTTATCCATGGCTTCTGTTCCTTCTCGCTGAAGTTTACGTAAAATACCGTTAACGAGACCGGCTAGTCCTTGGTTACCGCGTTCTTTCGTTATCTCAACGGCTTCATGAATGATCGCATGATCAGGAACTCTATCTAAATATAACATCTGAAAAATAGATAGTCTCAGTAAAGAAAGAACCCAACGGTCTTTTTTCTTGATCGGTTTGTTCAACAATTGATCCAAATAAAAATCAATCGTGTTTTTTCGTTGTATCGTTCCGTATACGATGTTTGTCAGTAGTCCTTTATCTACACTCTTCATGTTCGAGTTCTGCAATGTTTGATTCAGTTGTAAATTGCTATAAGCCTGGTTCTGTTCTATTTTTAATAAAACGTCCAGGGCGATCGCTCTAATGTTGTTATCCAACTCTACTCACCTAATCTCAAGCCTTTTGAAACGCTTGCTCCTTTAAGATAATCACTTGCTAACATTCTCTTTTTTCCAGAGAGCTGCAAGTCTGTAATGATAATGCTTGTTTTGTTTCCTGTTGCGACCTGAAGACCTTTTTCGTGAACACCGATTACAGTCCCAGGCTCACCATCAGTACTTGTTTCTTTCTTTTCACCCCACCATACTTTAAGTGGCTGTCCGTTCAAATACGTATAAGCAACCGGCCATGGATGTAGCCCGCGAATGTGGTTATAAATGTCTTCACCTGGCAATGTCCAATCAATCTTCTCTTGATCTCGAGTGATGTTCCATGCAAATGTAACTTCCTCAGCCACTTGTGGCACAGGGGTTAGTTTTCCTTCAACAAGTAGAGGAATGGTTTCAGACAATAACTTTGCACCGGCTGCACTCAACTTATCATGCATCGAACCAACGTGATCATTCTCTTCGATTTCAACTTCAACTTGGGTAAGTATATCACCTGCATCTAATTTTTCAACCATATACATGATCGTGATCCCCGTCTTGGCGTTTCCGTCCATGATACTTTTGTGGATCGGAGCACCTCCACGATACTTTGGAAGCAATGATGCATGAACATTGATACATCCATGCTGAGGTGTTTCAAGAATCGCTTTTGGTAAAATCTGTCCATATGCTGCTGTGACGATTAAGTCTGGTTGAAGAGCAATGATGTCTTCATAGTCTTCTCGCAGTTTAATAGGCTGATACACAGAAATTCCATGTTTTAAAGCTTCCTCTTTAACTGGAGTCTGCTTGATCTCTTTTTTTCTGCCTACAGGCTTGTCAGGTTGTGTGACAACACCAACGACATTGTAGCCATCTTCAACGAGTTGACGAAGAACGGGTACGGAAAAATCAGGTGTTCCCATAAATAATACTTTCATGTTTATCCCTCCAGTTCTTCCGTCTCGTAATATTCGATTACTTTTGATGTGAACAAGATTCCGTGCAGATGATCGATTTCATGTTGGATGGCACGAGCAAGAAAATCACTTGCTTTTAATGTAAACTCTTTGCCGTTTACGTCTTGAGCTGTAACGGTAACATCAAAAGGACGTTCGACTTCACCAAATAATCCCGGGAAACTTAAACAGCCTTCAGGGCCACTCTGGCTGCCAGAAGTTTTATTTATAACCGGGTTGATCAGAACTAGCTGACCCGTTTCGTCTCCAATATCTACAACTGCGATCTGTTCTGCAATTCCGATCTGTGGTGCAGCGAGTCCAACTCCTTCTGCCTCATACATCGTCTCAAACATATCTTCAACTAACTTCTTTAACTTTTTATCGAATGTTTTTACTGGTTCACATTCTGTCTCTAACACTGGATGTGGATGCTCTACAATTTTAAGAATGGTCATTTTGTATCTCCTTAACTAGCTACATAAGTGTTTGGGCGTTTAAATCACCCGTTATCTGAAGATCTTTGATCTCTTTATCTTTTTGAAAATGAGCAATAATCTCTTCAAACCAGGTTCTTAGCTCTGGCTCATTTTTGTATTTTATCATGACCTGATAGCGATATCTATCCTTCACACGTGCAATGGGTGAAGTAACAGGTCCAAGAAGCAGACTATCGGGTGATAACCTCTTCGATAGGTAGGTTGCTGCTTTCTCGCTCGCTTCGACCACTTGCATGAGATCAAGATGACTGAACGTTAACAGACCTAAATAATAAAAAGGTGGATACTGATGAAGTTTCCGCGTTTGCATCTCTTGATTATAAAAGGTGTGAAAATCGTGCTTGGATGCAAGTTGAATGCTGTAATGCTGAGTATCGTATCCTTGTACAATAACCTTTCCCTCAAGTTCGTGTCTGCCTGCACGGCCACTCACTTGTGTGAGAAGCTGGAAGGTCTTTTCTGAAGCTCTAAAGTCTGGAAGATGAAGCATCGTATCTGCAGCCAAAACGCCTACTAATGTTACTTTTGGAAAATCCAGCCCTTTTGCGATCATCTGTGTACCGAGCAGGATATCAGCTTCACCGTTTTCAAATGCCGTTAACAGCTTTTCATGACTGCCTTTCTTTGATGTCGTATCAACATCCATCCGAATCACGCGTGCTTCAGGAAGAACTTTTGCAAGTTCTTCTTCAACTTTCTGTGTTCCTGTTCCAAAAAAACGGATATGTTCGGAAGTACAACTCGGACAAACAGAAGGTGTACTCTCTTTATAACCGCAATAATGGCATTTTAATTCACCAAAACGTTTGTGGTAGGTTAAAGAAATGTCACAGTGAGGACATTGTGCTACATAGCCACAATCTCTGCAAAGAATAAAAGAAGCATAGCCTCTTCTGTTCAAGAACAATACCGACTGTTCTCCTTTTTGAAGTCCGTTCTTCAGCTTGTCCATCAGAGCAAGAGAAAACATAGAGCGGTTCCCATTCTTCAGTTCTTCTCTCATATCTACTATGGTGACTTCTGGCATCGGATTAGCATGTACGCGGTTAGCTAGCTCCGCTAATTGATACCTTCCTTTTTGAGCTCTTGCATATGTCTCAAGTGCCGGTGTCGCACTTCCAAGTACGATCGGACATGAATGATAGTTTCCTCTCCATATCGCCACATCTCGTGCGTGATAACGCGGGTGATCTTCTTGTTTATAACTCGTTTCGTGCTCTTCATCGATAATGACGATTCCTAAGTTTTGGAATGGAGCAAAGATCGCGGATCGCGCTCCAACAACGACGGAAACTTCTTTTCTAAGAATCTTTCGCCATTCATCATATTTTTCTCCTATCGATAATCCACTATGAAGAACCGCAACTGCACTACCGAAACGACCTTTAAAGCGGTTTACCATCTGCGGTGTTAAAGAGATCTCAGGTACGAGTACGATAGCTTCTTTTCCTTTATCCAGTACATTTTGGATGGACTGCAGGTAGATCTCTGTTTTCCCACTTCCTGTTACACCATGGAGAAGGACCGTTTTATGCTCATTGTTCCGGATAGCTTGAAGAACCGGTTTAATCGCATTTCCTTGGTTTTCAGTTAAAACAAGAGACTGGGTTCTTTTCATAGTACGGCCTTGAAACGGGTCACGATAGACCTCTTTTTCTTCTATAGAAAGAATGCCTTTTTTCGATAGTGCTTGTGCTGTTGAGAGAGTAGCTCCTGTTTCATTTAAAATCTCCTGCAGAGAGTACTCTCCATCAGGCCGATGTAAGAGTTCTAATAGGATCGCCTTTTGTTTTTCAGCATTTTTATTCAACTTTTGAACCTGTTTTTCAGTTATCGCTCGGTCTCTTATAGAAACGAATTTTTGCTTCTTTTTATTCGCTTTATTTTTCACTTTATAAACAACATCAAGAATTCCTTCTTTCGCCAACGACTGCAAGAGTGGCAACAGATCAGGATTTGATTTTGTCACATCACTTACAGTAATCTCGTTGTTGACTGAGAGAAGGGGACGTATCGAATCTGGAAGTTTATCAGACTTCATCACTTGAAATGACTTTTCATAAGTAGCTTTCATCGCAGCTGGCAACATGGCTTGATAAGCTGTAATGTAAAAACTAAGTGTATTCTCAGCCAGCCACCTTCCTAACTCGATCAGTTCGGACGTTAACACAGGCAACGGGTCCAGAATCTCCGTAATGTTCTTCATTCCTTTTACCGTAGATGTTGATTTTACTTCTAAGATAAAACCTTGTAGCTTTCTCGGCCCAAAAGGAACGATAACACGCATACCAGGTTCAGCCCATTTTTCCCAAACTGGAGGAATTTTATAGTCAAAGGTTTTGTTTACACTTCCTGAAGGAACATCAACTACGACTGCCGCGATCATCTTTTCATCAATTCCATTACTTCTACTAATATTTCACGAGCCGCATTTTCCTTTGACAGAATGGGCAGTACCTTCTTAGTTCCATCTTTTTTGATCATTATGATCTCGTTCGTGTCGCTTCCAAAACCTGATCCTTCTTTTGAAACATCATTACCTACAACCATATCTAGGTTTTTTCGGATCATCTTATCTTTTGCATAGTTCTCAAGATTTTCTGTCTCTGCCGCAAATCCTACTAAAACTTGATGTTCTTTTTTCTCACCTAGGGACTGCAGTATATCAATCGTCTTTTTCATCTCGATCGTCCAAAGATCGTCTTTCTTCTTAAATTTCTTTGAATGCACCGTGACGGGTGTATAATCTGCTACGGCAGCACATTTAATTACAACATCTTGTTCATGAAAACGAGACATTGTCGCTTCAAACATATCTTTCGTGGAAACGATTCTTTCAATAGTAATGCCTTCGGGTTCTGGTAATGCGGTTGGTCCTGTAACAAGGGTCACATCTGCACCTAGTTTTTTTGCAACTGATGCGATTGCATATCCCATCTTGCCTGAAGAATGGTTTGTAAAATAACGAACAGGATCCAATTCTTCTCTCGTTGGACCAGCTGTTACAAGTATTTTTTTTCCAGTTAACGGCTTATCTTCAGCCTTATTTTCATTAAAATAAGCATGAACAGATTCTATCAATTCTTCTGGTTCTGCAAGTCTTCCTTTACCTATCCATCCACATGCTAAGAGCCCTTCGTTCGGTTCGATGAAACGCCATCCGAATGAAGCTAATGTTTCCATATTCTTCTTAACGGCAGGATGGTTAAACATGTTTACATTCATCGCAGGTGCGATCAAAACGTCAGCTTTTGTTGCGAGCAATGTTGTTGTAAGCATGTCATCTGCGATTCCGTTAGCTAGCTTACCGATCGAGTTTGCTGTCGCTGGAGCGATTAAAACAAGATTTGCCCAGTCTGCAAGGTCGATGTGACTAACAACTGCAGGATCTTTTTCCTCAAACGTATCTGTATAAACTTCTTCTCTTGTCAGCGTTTGAAAGGTAAGTGGTGTGATGAACTTTTGTGCAGATTCGGTAAGAATCACTTTAACTTCGTATCCATTTTGAAATAATCTACTTGCTACTGTCGCCGCTTTATATGCAGCTATTCCGCCTGAAACAGCCAGCAATATTTTCTTCTTTTCCATAATGAACCCCTTCCGCCGCTCTTGACTTATACAAGCTAACTCCATTTTACAGCATTTATATGTATTAAAAAATGTATTGAAATCTGTCGAGAACAAAAAAATAACAACCTTTAGTCAAGGTTGTATATTTTTTCGCTTGTTCTATTAATCTTCTGGTGTTTCTCCAACTTTCATCAATATACCGGATTGGATCTCTTCAAGTGCTTTACCGACAAACTTGTGTGATACAGGTTTTGCGATCTGTTGATTATCGTGTTTTTGAATCTCTCTAGCACGCTTAGAACTAAGAGTAACTAATGAGTATTTTGAATCGATCTTTTCCATAAGAGAATCGATGGATGGATATAGCATTATTTGTCATCTCCTAAAATTTTTTCGTATTTTGGACGAACTCGGTCTACTCGGCAATGCTCCGTGGTGATGATTGCTTTGATTCGATTGCAAGCAGCATCGATCTCATCATTCACAACTGAATAGTCATAGTGTCTCATGAGTTCGATTTCTTCTTTAGCAACAGACATGCGGTTGTTGATCAAATCTTCGGTCTCAGTTCCGCGTCCAACAATACGACTTCTTAGTTCATCCAGACTTGGCGGTGTTAAAAAGATAAACACACCTTCTGGAAATATGTTTTTCACTTGAAGTGCACCTTGTACCTCGATTTCTAAGATAACATCTTTACCTTCATCAAGCGTACTATTCACATACTCAATCGGTGTTCCATAATAGTTGCCAACATATTCTGCCCACTCGAGCAGTTGTTTATTTTCAATCATATCTAGAAACTCTTCTTTTGATTTAAAGAAGTATTCTACCCCATGCCGTTCGCCTTCACGCGGCTTTCTAGTCGTCGCTGAAACGGAATATTGAATGTCCAGCTTTTGTTCACGAAGCGCTTTACACACCGTTCCTTTTCCAACACCCGACGGACCGGAAAGAACAAACAGAATGCCTCTTTCTTTTTCCATAAAAACCTCCAAAACCTAACTTTCTTCTGAGCCCTCATCAACCGACATCAGTCTGTGAGCTACTGTTTCAGGCTGAACAGCTGACAAGACGACATGATCACTGTCAGTCACAACAACCGCTCTCGTTCTACGGCCATATGTAGCATCAATCAGCATGTTTTTTTCTCGTGCGACCGTGATTAATCGTTTAATCGGTGCAGATTCAGGACTGACTACCGCAATAATTCGGTGAGCAGCAACAATATTTCCGTACCCAATATTAATTAATTTCATCTTCAAACGCCCCTAACCTGCTACTATTCTAGCCAAATGGAATAACGGGTCATACGCTAATTGTACGATATTGTGAAAAACTGTACACATGTTCTTATATTTTAGCACATAATTCCTGAAATCTAAACTAATTTCCCTATTTTTAAGGAAATAGCGAAAAAAAGTTGAAAGCATTATCTTGAACCTTGTACAGCTTCGAATATTGGACTGAAGTCTAGAATCGCTCATAAAAGTCTAGAATCGCTCATCCAGCGTGCTTCGCAGCCGCTGGACGAGCGCATAAATCCCTTGTCTTGTTAAAAATAATAGAAGCTGGTACCCAAACATACGGGAACCAGCTTTATTTGTTTATCTTGCTTCTTTTTTAAACAATTGAAAGCCTGCTAGAGCAAATGTTGGAATAGATGCCATGCCAAGAACGAGCAGCCATTGTCTTATAGAGAGCGGAACCGTATGGAAAATATCTTGCAATGGTTCTACATACATCACCACAAGCAATAAAAGAATAGATGAAATAACCGCCAATACTAGGTAACCGTTCTGAAACGGATTTCTATGAAAAACAGAACGCTCACTTCTGCAATCGAACACGTGGATCAATTGTGCCATAACAAGTGTTGCAAAGGCTACGGATTGCGCGACGATCAGTTGATCTGGATTTTCTTTTAACGTGACCCAGAATGCAAGTATTGTCGCTCCACCGATCAAGAATCCCCTTGAAACGATCTTCCATCCTAACCCTCTGGAGAAGACCCCTTCTTTCGCTTGTCTTGGCTTTCTTCTCATAACGTCTTCTTCGGCCTGGTCAACACCTAATGCCATTGCCGGCAAACCATCTGTAACTAAGTTAACCCAAAGAATTTGAATCGGAACTAAAGGAAGTGGTAAGCCCATGATCATCGCAAAAAGCATTACCAAAATCTCACCTACATTGGACGCTAGAAGATAACGAATAAACTTTCTAATATTTTCATAGATGTTTCTTCCTTCTTCGATCGCTGAGCGGATCGTGGCAAAGTTATCGTCACCAAGAACAAGAGAGGATGCTTCTTTCGCCACGTCTGTTCCTGTTATACCCATTGCAATACCGATATTTGCTGACTTGATAGCTGGTGCATCATTGACGCCATCACCAGTCATAGCTACAACGTGACCTTTTCGTTGAAGTGACTTTACGATTTTTAACTTGTGCTCTGGAGATACTCGCGCGTAAACGTAAACATCTTCTGAAACTTTGTCCAATTCATCATCGCTTAATTGTGCAAGCTCAGCACCTTCCATCACTCTTCCACCGTTAGGAAGCATGTTTAGTTTTTTTGCGATACTCGCTGCTGTTACTACATGGTCTCCCGTTATCATGACGGTTTTAATACCTGCAGTCTGGCAATCCCTAATACTTTCTTCGACTTCAGGACGTGGCGGATCCATCATTCCCTGTAGTCCGATAAACGTGAGACTTCTTTCTGCAAAAGAAGCTTGTGAATAGTGCTCGCCTTCTTTTAAAGGTCGGATCGCAACAGCGATCGTCCGCAGTGCTTGGCTGCCGAGTGCATAGATCGCTTCTTTTATTCTTTCTTTATGAGCTTGCTTAATCAACTGTTTTTTATCGTCCCATACAATGTAATCACTTTTTTCAAGCAGGACATCTGGTGCTCCTTTTACTACCAGCATCTGATTTCCTTCTGTATCACGTACAACGACACTCATCATTTTCCGGGTAGAGTCAAATGGGAACTCATGCTGAATCGTAAATTGTTCACTTAAGGATTCTTTCGTTATCCCTGCTTTGTAAGCACTAACCAGTAATGCCGTTTCTGTTGGATCACCCGCTTCTAACAATGAGCCTTTCTTACCTTCTTCTATCGTGGCATTGTTACAAAGAGCTGCATATGCCAAGACTTCGGTAAGTTTATCTTCTCGTTTATTGTTTTCTTGAATACCGCCATCAATGACTTCAAAACCTTCTTCACTTACACTCCACTTTCTGCCTTGAGACCAAACACGTGTAACTGTCATCTTATTTTGAGTGAGTGTTCCTGTTTTATCAGAGCAGATGACAGTTGCACAGCCTAATGTTTCTACAGACGGCAGCTTTCGAACAATCGCTCGTTTTCGAATCATTTTTTGAACACCTAACGCCAGTGCAATTGTAACGATAGCTGGAAGTCCTTCTGGAATAGCAGCAACAGCTAACGAGACACCTGCTAAGATCATGCTGTAGAGATCATGTCCTTGCATAACACCAGCTAAAACAACCAAGACCGTTAACAGCAGCGCAAGAGCGATCAAAATTTTCCCAAGCTGTTCAAGTTTCATCTGAAGAGGTGTAGCAATGTTTTCAGCTGTTTGTATTAAATGTGCAATCTTACCCATCTCTGTTTTCATGCCTGTCGCTACGACTATACCTTGTCCCGTTCCTCTAGTGACCATCGTGCCCATGAACGCCATGTTCTCTTGATCACCCAAGTTCAAGTCTTCATTAGAAATGATGTTATTGTGTTTTTGTGCAGGAACAGATTCACCCGTTAGAGCTGACTCCTCTATTTGTAACCCGGATGTTTTTAGGAGCCTGATGTCTGCTCCCACACGATCGCCGCTCTTTACTTTTATCACGTCGCCTATAACAACGTCTTTCGCAGCGATTGACACCCATCTCCCTTCTCTTAGAACCTGTGCACTTGGTGCAGAAAGTTCTTTTAGTGAAGCTAAGGATCTTTCAGCTTTTCTCTCTTGAATAAAACCTAGAATACCGTTCATCACCACGATTAATATAATGGCGATCGCGTCTAAATATTCTCCTAAGAAACCGGATAACAATGTAGCCGCTAAGAGGACGAGGACCATAAAGTCTTTAAATTGGGCAAGGAACATTAAAATGGCAGACTGCTTCTTTCCTTCTTCTAGCTGGTTCGGTCCATCTAACTTTAACCTTCGTTCTTGCTCACTTTTTGAGAGCCCTTCTTCCATCCTGCTGTTAAGAATGGATTCAATTTCGTCTTGCGGCAGCTGGTACCAATTCATAGCTTCCACCTCTGATAAGATTAGTTAATAGCATTTATATGCAGGCATGTCCGCAAAAATGCTATACTATGAATCAGAAATAAGAGGTGACCATAATATGAGTTTTGACGGAATAATGACACGTGCCATAACAACTGAACTACAAAACACACTTACTTCAGGACGGATCTCAAAAGTTTATCAGCCACATAAGACAGATCTTGTATTTACGATCCGAGCGAACGGAAAAAATCATAAACTGCTATTATCTGCGAATCCTTCTTTTGCAAGAGTACATCTTACGGAACATACGTATGAGAATCCAGAGACTCCTCCTATGTTCTGTATGCTTCTGAGAAAGCATTTGGAAGGTGCTTTTATTGAAAAGATCGAACAGCTTGATCTTGAGAGAATCATAACGATCACTGTTAAAAATAGAGATGAGATCGGTGACGAAACGACAAAAGTACTATATATCGAAATCATGGGAAGACACAGCAACATCATTTTAGTCGATCAAAAATCGGAGAAGATCGTTGATAGCATTAAGCACATTCCTAGCTTTCAAAATCGACACCGTACCATCCTTCCAGGTTTTGAATACATCATGCCTCCTGCACAAGAAAAAACAGATCCTTTTACAGTGACAAGTGTAGATGAATTTATTTCGAAGATTTCTTGGAACGAAGGAAAATTGGATAAACAACTCTTATCCAGGTTCAGCGGGTTCTCTCCTTTAATCGCTAAAGAAATTGTGCAAAGAGCGGGTCTCTCGGTTAAAAACGAAGTGGCGGACGCCTTTTTCAGTGTGATGAAGCAATTAACAAATCAAGAATATGAACCTCAAATGATCACAAACGATAAGAAAGAGTATTTTTCAATTCTTTCCCTGCATCATGTGACGGGTGAAATCCGATCGTTTGATACGGTCAGTCAGATGCTTGATCGGTATTTTTATGGAAAAGCGGATCGTGATCGAATCAAACAACAAGCAAACGATCTTGAAAAATATCTTTCGAACGAATACGACAAGATTAAGAAAAAGATAGGAAAATTAGAAACAGAACTTCAACAAACTCACAATGCCGAGGAGTATCAACGAAAAGGCGAACTTCTCACCGCTTATATGTATCTGGCGAAAAAGGGAGATCGTGAAGTTGAGGTCGAAGACTACTTCACTGAAGATCAACCACTTGTAAAAATTACGCTTGATCCACTTAAATCACCTGCTGATAACGCACAGAGCTACTTTAAAAAGTATGCGAAACTAAAAAAATCCGTTTCTATTATTAAAGATCAGATCGAAAAAGCAAAAAATGAACTGCTTTATTTTGAACGTCTGATCGTTCAGATGGATTCAGCATCCATGAAAGATGTTGAAGAAATTAGAGAAGAGCTTGGTGAAGGCGGTTATTTGAAACATAGACAAAGTAAGAACAAGAAAAAGCAAAACAAGACGCCACAGCCTGAAAAGTTCACATCTACTGATGGAACAGAGATCCTAGTAGGTAAGAACAATAAACAGAACGACTATCTGACATTTAAGTTATCAAGAGCAAATGAAACATGGCTTCATACGAAGGACATTCCAGGTTCTCATGTTTTGATCCGCTCGACGGATCCAAGTGAAACAGCTATTAAAGAAGCAGCCGTTTTGGCAGGATTTTTCAGCAAAGCTAAAAATTCGAGTTCGGTTCCTGTTGATTTTACGTTAGTAAAACATGTGAAGAAGCCTAACGGGGCAAAGCCTGGATTTGTCATTTATGACAATCAGCAGACGCTTTTCGTGACGCCGGATGAAGATCTTGTTTTTCGGTTGAAAAAGTAAGCAGATTTTAAAGCACTTGCTTTGACGTTTTAAAAGAGTTGATTTCCGCTACAAGATGCTCGCTTTTCCGCGGGGTGTGCGGTAAGCCACCTAGCGCTTTGCGCTGATAGGTGTCTCACCTGTCACACTGATCCCGCAGGAGTCTCGCACCTTACGCTCCAATCAAGTAATCAGTGAAGTATTTTAATACCTTGGAAGTCTATATACAGGATGTTAACTTAAACGGTGCTTCTTTAAGTGTGCCTCCTCAATCCTGGACTTTCCAAAAACTCCATTGAATTAATCTTTTCTGACCAAAAAAATACCATAAGCAGGTACCAATTAAAAAACGCAGAGCAGCTTGATTTTAGCTGTTCTGCGTTTTTTTTGCTTTACTGATAATGGCGAGGCCACCTAACACTTCATGATGTTGAATCTCTGTAAAATGCAGGTTGTGCAGTAACTCTGTCATTTCATCTGTTGAATAGCGATGTCTTCTCGTACTTACATTAGACCATTTTAAAAGTGCTGTTCGTTCGAACCCAGAAATATCGTTTTCCTTTGCGTAAGAAGCAGCGTTTTCTTGACTCATTTTTCCGCTAGGATTCAGCATGACGATATGACCATCATCTTTTAGAACGCGATGAACCTCATTGATACCTTTAGCGGGATCGGGCAATAAAAACATTACACAAGTTGATAGAGCGAGATGAAACGACTCATCCCCAAAAGGAAGATTTTCTGCATCCGCAACAATAAACTCACTTTTGCCACTTAACTCATGATAAAAGAACTGCTGAATGCTAGCCTTGACCATCTCTGAAGACAGATCCACGCCGACAAGCCTATTTGCTTCCTCAGCTCCACGCAACAACAATCTTCCCGTTCCGCATCCCACATCTAGAACATCTTTTTCACGCCATGACCCTGTTACTTCTTTTAAACGATCATGAACGTTCTTCAGCCAAGTTGTCCTTGCCATGCTGTCAAAAAAGGAAACAAGTTCATCAAATTCTTCACCGTTCATTTTTCTCAAAATGTATTCTCCTTACGTAACACTATTTGGAAAAAGAGGCAGCTCCCCAATGTTCAGGATCTTGTTGCCATTCTTTTAATAAAGAAAGCCCTTGTTCACTTATCTTTCCGCTTTCTTGTGCTTCCTCTATTAATGTACTAAAGTTTGTTACGGTTTGAAAAGAAATATCCAACTCACCAAGTGCTGAATCCGCCTTTTTCAAACCATAACTAAAGATGGCTACAACACCGAGCACCTCTATCCCTGCTTCACGAAGAGCAAGTACGGATTGGATAGAGCTTTTGCCGGTTGAGATCAAGTCTTCAACAACTACGGCCTTCTTACTTTTATCCGTTAACCCTTCGATCTGGTTCGTTTTTCCATGTGCTTTCGCACTCGATCTTACGTAACACATCGGTAATTCCATCTGATCAGCTACAAAGGCAGCATGAGGAATGCCTGCTGTTGCTGTTCCGGCGATAAGATCAGCTTCTGGGTAATGCTTCTCTATTAACGCCGAAAGCTCTCCAGCTACTTGTTTACGAATCTCTGGATACGCAATAATCAATCGGTTATCGCAATAAATGGGAGACTTCATCCCAGAGGACCACGTGTATGGATTTTCAGGTGACAAAGTTACGGCCTCAATGTTAAGCAAATGTTGGGAAGTTGTTGTTTTCATGACTATCTCTCCATTCATGTAATATTTCAGAATAAGTTGCAACAGGTGTTTTTGATTGTGTGATACTTCTGCCGATCACCATATAATCAGAGCCTTTTAACGCAGCTTCTCTTGGTGTTGCAACACGAGCTTGATCATGTGTATCAGAGCCGCTCGGACGGATTCCTGGTGTTACAGTCAAAAAGTTCTTTCCGCAAACATCCTTGATCATCCTAGCTTCTTGCACGGAGCAAACGACACCATCTAATCCTGCATTTTTCGCAAGATCTGCATAATGAGTCACACACTCCTTCATATCAATGTTCTTGATCAAGAGTTCTTCGTTCAATTCTCTTTCTGTTGTACTTGTAAGCTGTGTGACGGCAATTAATTTTGTATGATGAGCACCAGCTGCTAGTAAACCTTCTTTTGCAGCTCTCATCATTTGAGTTCCGCCTGCGGCATGAACATTCACCATGTCAATGTTCAGTCCACCAAGGACCTTCATGGCTTTATGAACAGTAGTCGGAATGTCATGTAACTTCAAATCAAGAAAGATACGAAAGTTTTTTTCTTTTAGCCATTTGATAAAAGAAGTTCCTTCCGCATAAAAAAGCTCCATACCGACCTTTACATAAGGTGACTGCTCTTCAAAGTTTGATAGAAAGGATTTTGCTTGATCGGCATTCTTAAAATCTAACGCGATGATAACGGGGTTTTCCATTGCTTCGTACTCCTTCCTGTCATCTCACTAATATTTTCTACGCCAATCTCATCTAGCAGCTTAGGGAGTTGCTCTATGATCTCAGGACAAACGTAAGGATTTACAAAGTTTGCTGTACCGACTGCAACTGCTGATGCGCCAGCAGACATCATCTCAAGGACATCTTCTGCTGTGCTGACACCTCCCATGCCGATAATCGGAAGTGATACTTTTTGACTTACTTCATAGATCATCCGAATGGCTACAGGTTTGATGGCTGGTCCTGAAAGTCCGCCCGTCTTATTTGCCAAAATTGGATGACCTGTTCTCCAATTGAGCTTCATACCAACTAGTGTATTGATCATCGAAAGACCATCAGCCCCTGCTTCTTCGACTGCTTGTGCCATTTCAACAATGTTAGAAACATTGGGCGAAAGCTTCACATAAACGGGTTTTTCAGATACGGCTTTCACTTTTCTTGTCAGATCTGCTGCAGATCTGTAGTGTGTTCCAAATTGAATTCCGCCTTCTTTTACGTTTGGACACGAAATGTTAAGTTCTACTGCAGATACTCGAGCAGAAGAAGAGATCTGTCTTGTAACTTCGATATACTCTTCTTCTGTAGATCCTGCAATATTAGCTAATATTGGAATGTTATAAGGTTCCAAAGCAGGAATTTCATTTTCTAATATTTTCATTACACCTGGGTTTTGAAGGCCGATAGCGTTTAACATTCCACTTTCTGTTTCAGCTACTCGAGGAGTAGGGTTGCCGAAACGTCCCTCTAGAGTAGCTGCTTTTATCGTAATACCCCCTAGCACACTTAAGTCGTACCACTTGGCATATTCTTTTCCGAATCCAAAACAACCGGATGCAGGAAGGATAGGGTTTTTCATTTTTAACCCTGGCAATGAAACATGAAGTCTACTCATAGTACAACCTCCCCCATCTTAAATACCGGTCCATCACTGCAAATTTTTACATATCCTGATTCTCTCGTTTCGGTTGGGCATACACAGGCAAAACATGCGCCGATTCCACAGCCCATCCGTTCTTCTAATGAAAGATATCCACGAAGACCAGTCGCTCTCTCTTCTACCGCTTTAAGCATGATCGCCGGTCCTACAGAATAGATGACCGGTTCATCTTCAACAACGTTCATCATCGCGTCTGTTACAAATCCTTTTATTCCAAGGGATCCATCTACAGTTGTCACGATGGTTTCACCGATATCTTTAAACTTTTCAATGTAAAAGCTGTCTTCAATCGATTGATAACCCAGAATAAATGTAACTTCTATACCTTTTTCCTTAAGATGCTTACCAAGGTAATACAGAGGTGGTACACCGATTCCTCCCCCGATGAGCAGTGCATTTTTGTTATGATCCATCTCAGTGAGTTCAAACCCGTTACCTAGCGGACCTAGTACGTCTACTACTTCCCCTGCTGATTTATGACTGAGCTGTTTTGTACCCTCTCCTTGTGCACGGTACAAAAGTGTTACTTCTTTTCTCTCTAGATCTACATCGCAGATCGAAAGTGGGCGGCGCAATAGTTTTGACGATTGATTACCTATAGAGACATGGAGAAACTGACCAGGTGTAGTCATGCTTCCTACACCAGGGCCAGTCAATTTCATCTCAAATATATTTCTAGCGATCTCTATATTTGATGTAATGTTCAACAAGTGCTTCTTCATACGAGCACCTTGTCTTTTTTTGTGAATGCTGAAAGCGCGTGTGCTGAGAACGAGATAGACTCTAGTACTTCTAATAGAGCGACTGACGTATCTAAGTTTGTTAAACAAACGACTCCGTTCTCTGCGCATTCTCTTCGAATGCGGAATCCATCTCTCGCCGGAATCTTCCCTTTTGTTAATGTGTTAACAACAAATTGCGCTTCGTCTTTACGAATAACTTCTAAGAGATTTCTTCCTTCTGATCCGATCTTGCCAACGACATCGACTGGGATTCCTTCTTGTTCAATGATGTTCGCCGTTCCTTCCGTTGCCATGATCGTATAACCGATCTCGTAAAATCTCTTTACCATCTCTAGTGCTTCTTCTTTGTCTTTATCTGCTACTGTAAAGAGTACAGTTCCGTGCGTTGGAATTTTCATACCTGAAGCGATCAAGCCTTTGTAGAGTGCTTTTTGAAGATTCTTATCTCTTCCCATCACTTCACCCGTTGATTTCATTTCAGGCCCTAAATACGTATCCACTCGACGCAGTTTTGCGAACGAGAACACCGGAACCTTGACTGAAACTTCATCTGCTTCCTTCTGATAACCCGTTTCGTAGCCTTGACTTGCTAGTTTTTCACCTAAAATAACTTTTGTAGCAACGTTAGCCATCGGCACACCTGTGATCTTGCTTAAGAAGGGTACAGTTCGGCTTGAGCGCGGATTTACTTCAAGCACATACACTTCATTCTTGTGCCAAACGAACTGGATGTTCAAAAGTCCGATGATCTTTAACCCTTTTGCGATTGAGATGGTTCTGTCAATGATCTTCTGCTTGATCTCATCAGGCAGCGTTTGAGGAGGATAGACGGCGATTGAGTCTCCTGAGTGAACACCTGCACGCTCTATATGCTCCATCATTCCTGGGATAAAAACATCTTTTCCGTCTGAGATCGCATCAACTTCGATCTCTTTTCCTTCAAGATATCGATCGACTAATACCGGATGATCAGGATTTACTTTAGCTGCGTTCTCCATATATTGAAGAAGTTCGCTTTCTTGGTATACGATCTCCATTGCTCTGCCACCAAGCACGTATGATGGTCGAACGAGAACAGGATATCCGATCGAATTTGCGATGGTCACCGCATCCTTAACGGAGAAAGCCGTTTTCCCAGCCGGTTGCGGAATCTCTAACTGTTTCATCACTTGTTCAAATCGCTCTCTGTCTTCAGCTAAGTCCATACTGTCTAGTGATGTACCAAGAATCTTAATTCCTCTTCTTTCAAGTTCTTCTGATAAGTTGATCGCTGTTTGTCCACCGAATTGTACGATTACACCTTCTGGCTTCTCATGGTCGATCACATGCATAACATCTTCTACCGTTAGCGGTTCAAAATAAAGCTTGTCTGACATGCTAAAGTCTGTAGAAACCGTTTCTGGGTTGTTATTGATGATGATGGCTTCATACCCTGCTTCCTGAATCGCCCACACTGTATGAACAGTCGCATAATCAAATTCAATGCCTTGACCGATTCGGATCGGACCAGATCCTAGAACGACCACACTCTTTTTGTCTGTGATGATGGATTCATCTTCTTCCGCATACGTTCCGTAGTAATAAGGAGTCGCTGACTCAAACTCAGCAGCACACGTGTCTACCATTTTGAAAACGGGCTTGATTCTCTCATTCAAACGGAACTGATACAGATCATACTCGTCCATTTCCCAAGCTTGTGCAATCCAACGATCGCTGAATCCTTTTTCTTTTGCTTTCTTTAAAATGACAGCATCTTTCTTGCGTTCTTTTACTCGTTTCTCTAAAAGAATGATGCCGTGAAGCTTTTCTAAGAAGAAATAATCAATCTTTGTCCATTCGTGTATCTGTTCTACTGTAATCCCCATTCTTAGAGCTTCTGCGATGTAGAACAGCCTTTCATCATCAGCTCTCAAGATTTTTTCTTGTACTTCAGATTCTGTTAAGTTTTTCTCTTTCACATCAAGGTGGAAAGCCGAAATCTCAAGAGATCGTACCGCTTTTAAAAGGGACTCTTCAAAGTTACGGCCGATCGCCATCACTTCTCCTGTTGCTTTCATCTGTGTTCCAAGTTTGCGGTTCGCGCCTTCGAACTTATCAAATGGCCATCTTGGAATCTTTGAAACGATATAATCTAGTGCAGGCTCGAAACATGCATAAGTAGTTCCCGTCACTGGGTTTTTAATTTCATCGAGTGTGTAGCCGACTGCGATCTTTGCGGCTAACTTCGCAATCGGATAGCCTGTTGCTTTAGAAGCGAGAGCAGACGAACGGCTTACACGTGGATTTACTTCGATCACATAATATTGAGAGCTTTCAGGATCTAGAGCTAGCTGTACGTTACAGCCTCCTTCAATTTTTAGTGCTCTTATAATTTTTAAGGACGCGTTTCGTAAGAGTTGATAATCTCTATCCGTAAGCGTTTGACTCGGAGCTACGACAATAGAGTCACCTGTGTGAATTCCTACAGGGTCGATGTTTTCCATGTTACAAACAACGATTGCAGTGTCGTTCTTGTCTCGCATCACTTCATATTCGATCTCTTTGAATCCTGCGATACTTTTTTCGATCAATACTTGTCCTACAGGACTTGCATGCAATCCAGATGGCGTGATCTCTAAGAACTCTTCTTCATTTGTTACGATTCCTCCACCTGTTCCACCAAGAGTAAACGCAGGACGGATGATCACTGGATAGCCGTTCTCAGCAACGAATGCTCTTGCTTCTTCCATATTATGAACGATTGCGCTCTCGGGAACTGGTTCGTTCAGCTCTCTCATCAACTCTCTGAACAAATCTCGGTCTTCCGCTTGCTGAATAGAAGGAAGTTTTGTACCTAATAATTCCACATTGTATTCGTCTAGGACACCTGAGTTAAAAAGTTCAACCGCTAGATTCAGACCTGTCTGGCCACCTAAAGTAGCTAGCAGTCCATCTGGACGTTCTTGACGTATGATACGAGATACAAACTCTAGAGTTAGAGGTTCGATATACACTTTATCCGCCATATTTGGATCTGTCATGATCGTCGCAGGATTAGAGTTTACTAGTACAACTTCATACCCTTCTTCTTTTAAAGCTTGGCAAGCCTGTGTCCCAGCATAATCAAATTCTGCAGCTTGTCCAATCACGATCGGTCCGGAACCAATCACTAGAATTTTTCGGATGTCATGTCGTTTAGGCATATTGCATCAAACCTTCTTTCTTAGTTGTTTTGATCATGTTCATGAAATCATCAAAGATCGGATTCGAGTCTTGTGGTCCTGGTGAAGCTTCTGGATGATACTGAATGGAAAACGCTGGTTTTACTTTATGTTTCAATCCCTCTACAGTTCCATCATTTACGGCTTGGTGTGTTAGAACGAGCTCAGAGTTTTTTAGAGACTCTTCTGTTACTGTATAACCATGGTTTTGTGAAGTGAGGGCAATCTTACCAGTCTCAAGATCTTTAACCGGATGGTTAGATCCTCGGTGTCCGAACTTTAGCTTCTCAGTATCCGCACCGCATGCAAGAGCTAAAAGCTGATGTCCTAAACAGATTCCTAAGATCGGGATGTTATTTTTTAAAAGCTCTTGAATCATAGTTATTCCTGAGTGTACGTCTTTTGGATCTCCAGGTCCGTTGCTCAAGAGCACACCATCTGGTTGAAGACGGATGATATCTGCTGCAGATGTGTTGTGCGGAACAACGATCACATCACATAATCTTCTCGACAACTCACGTAACATTCCGCTTTTCACTCCAAAATCTACGACTACTACTCGATAACCGCTGTTTGGTAAGTGATAGGGTGTTTTTGTTGATACCTTCGTCACTTGATTCGTTATTCGCTCTTCTGCATTCAAGTTCTTTATCACTTCTTCAGCATTCTCGATAGAATTCGTCATTCTGCCTTTAAGCGTTCCGTGCTGTCGGATCTTTCTTGTAAGTTTACGTGTGTCAATGCTATATAAACCTGGAATATCTTTTGCTGTCAGCCAGCTGCTTAATGACTGCATGCCTTCATGATGATTTGGAAATTCAGCATGCTCATTTACAATGATTCCGCTCGTTGCAGGACGAATCGATTCATAGTCAGAACGGTTGATCCCGTAGTTTCCTACTAGTGGATACGTAAAGCAGATAATTTGATCACAATAAGAAGGATCAGTCATTACTTCCTGATATCCTGTCATACTTGTTGTGAATACTACCTCACCACTCGATTCACGTTGTGAACCAAAAGCTAATCCGTTAAAAATCGTTCCATCTTCTAAAATTAAGTAGCGTTTCATACTAAGCTCTCCTCTCGTTGATAAACAAGCTTTCCACCAAAAATGGTCGCAACCGGCCATCCTATACAGTTCCAGCCGTCAAACGGTGTATTCTTTCCTTTAGAAACAAAATCCTTAGCATTGATTGTTTCTTCTTTTTCTAGGTCGATGATTGTAAGATCTGCAAGTGAACCTTCATCAAGTGTGCCGTATGGCAGATTAAAGCATTTAGAAGGCTTCTTCGTCATCTTGTCCACTAGTTCTTGCAGCGTGAATAGATTCTTTTTCACAACAAGCTCTGTATATAGAAGCGGAAAAGCTGTTTCCAAACCTACGATTCCAAAAGGAGCAAGTTCTACATTCTGTGCTTTCTCTTCTTCACTATGTGGAGCATGGTCCGTTGCGATAAAATCTAGCGTTCCATCTTTTAATCCCTCTATTAATGCGTGTCGATCAGCTTCACTTCTTAAAGGGGGGTTCATTTTATAATGTGTATCGTTCGCCTTAATGTCGTTATCACTTAAGATCAAATGATGCGGTGTAACTTCTGCAGTGACTTTTATGCCTGCAGATTTCGCATCTCGTATGACTCGAACAGACTCTTTCGTACTCACGTGACAAACATGATATCTAGCATCTGCTGCTTCAGCGAGTAATACATCACGTGCGATGTGAACAGATTCACTTACAGATGGAATTCCAGGCAGACTTTCTTTTTTCGTAAAATCACCTTCGTGGAACGCGCCTCCTTTAGGAAGAAGCGTATTGTCTTCGCAATGTGCTACGATGACAGCTCCATTGCGATTTGCTTCCTTCATCGCGTTAAGCATCATCCCCGCTGACTGCACTCCCACTCCATCATCCGTAAAAGCGAATGCGCCACCCTCTAGAAGTGTTTCAAAGTCTGTGAGTTCACTCCCAATCTGTCTCGTAGTAATCGATGCGTAAGGAAGTACTCTGCAGTTTGCCGTGTCTTTGATCTTACTCTGTACAAGAGCTAATGTTTCTTTGCTATCTGGTACAGGTCGCGTGTTTGGCATCGCAGCCAGAGTTGTATAGCCACCTTTTACGGCTGCTTTCGTTCCTGATGCGATGGTCTCTTTATGTTCGCCACCAGGCTCTCTCAAGTGAACATGAAGATCTACAAATCCTGGTGTTACTAACTTTCCTGCAACATCAAACACTTCATGATTCTCTATCGCGATATCTTTCTCTACCTTTTGAATTCTGTTATCCACAATTAAGATATCCGTTTGCACAAGATTGTTGTTTCCGTCTAGAATCTTAGCGTTTTTTAATAAGTAGCTCATCGTTAATAGCCTCCTGATTCGTATTCAATGCCCATCTCAATACCGCCATTCGAATAAAAACACCATTCTGTACTTGCTTAAAAATTCTTGAGCGTTCACACTCTACAAGTTCATCCGCTAGTTCAACGCCTCGATTTACAGGAGCTGGATGCATGATGATGCTGTGTGCTTTCATCTTTTTCTCTCGTTCAACCGTTAGACCATATTGCTGATGATAATCATCTTTCGTGAGACAAATAGAAGCGCTATGTCTTTCATGTTGTATTCTGAGCATCATAAGAGCATCAGCTCGTTCGACTGCCTCATCCATTGGAATGAAGTCTTCTTTCCATTCATCTACGAACCATTCTTCTGGACCAGAAAACAACACTCTAGCTCCTATTTTTCTAAGGACTTCTGCGTTTGACCGAGCAACACGGCTATGTAGGATGTCGCCTACAATTACAACTGTTAATCCCTGTAGTACGATGAATTCTTGTTGAATCGTTAATAGATCTAACAGAGATTGAGTCGGGTGATTGCCACAGCCATCACCTGCGTTGATGATCGGAACATTTATTTTTTCAGCTAAGCCATCGAAATAGCGATCTTCAGGATGCCTTATAACAAATGCCTCCACGCCTATTTCCTCTAGCGTTCGTAACGTATCGTAAAGCGTCTCTCCTTTTTGCACGGAGGATCCATTAACTTCTACGTTTAAAGGTTTCATGCCAAGTCTGTGTTCTGCAGCTTCAAAACTGAACCTTGTTCTTGTACTTGGCTCAAAAAATAAATTCGCGATCAACTTTTGCTTAAAGATCTCATCTTGCTTTCCGCTTTTAAACTCTTCTGCTTTTCGCAATATGAACTGAATGTCTTCGATCGATAACTCATTCATCTTTAGTAAATGGTTCATTCTAATCTCTCCTTTTGACATAAAAATAGCACCCTGAAGTTTTTTTCAGGGTGCTCTTAACAGAAGAAGAACATCGTTCCTCTCGTGTCGTCACCCTTTTAAGTCTCTCGTACTTAGTTAAAAGGTGTTTTATGCGGCTGTGTCGTTATCGTTCGTTTTGAACATTTTGTTTATTAGATCTTTGTCATCCTCTCGTCCTGGGAGCACCAGATTTAACATGATACCTATTAGCGTTGCTAATGCCATTCCAGCAATTTCAAAGTTCGCATTAATCTTTAATGCTGCTCCACCTATACCTGTTACCAAGATTACGGATGAGATGATTAAGTTTCGTTTGTTTCCAAAATCGATATTGTTGTCTACTAACATACGTAAACCAGATGATGCGATGATTCCGAACAATAGGATGGATACCCCTCCCATAACAGCAGTAGGAATCGTACTGATCAGTGCTGTTACTTTTCCAGAGAATCCGAACAGGATGGCCGTTATGGCTGCTCCTCCGATCACAAAGACTGAATAGACGCGGGTTATGGCTAACACTCCAATATTTTCACCATACGTTGTTACGGGAGGTCCTCCGATAAATGAACCGATGATTACTCCCATTCCATCACCTAAGATCGAACGATGAAGACCTGGTTTTTCAATAAAATTTCGGCCGACTACTTTTGAAAGCACGAGCTGATGTCCGATATGTTCTGCTATCGTAACCGCAGCCACTGGCATCATGATTATTGCGATGCTCCACGTAAAGTCTGGTGTATAGTTTACAAAAGGTACGAAGAAATCTGGAGCTTGAATCCATTTGGCTTCTGCTACTTTTGAAAAATCTACGATTCCTCTGAAGTACGCAAAAGTAAAGCCTGCTATGATGCCGATCAGAATCGGGATGATTCCTAAAATCCCTCTAAAGAAGATCGAACATACAATCGTTACTCCGAGAGTAAATAATGCTACTGTAAAGTGCATCAAGCTATATTTTTCTGTTGCCGGATCGTTCATCGCCATACCCACTGCTACGTTTGCTAATCCTAAACCGATTACGATGATAACCGGACCGACTACTACAGGTGGTAAAACTCTCATCAGCCACTTAAAACCGAATCCTTTGATCAAAAGAGCTACAACTCCGTATACTAAACCCGCTAAAAAGCTTCCTAGCATCGCTGCTTCTGGCCCTCCAAAAGCTTTTACCGTTAAGATCGGTGTAATAAAGGCAAAACTTGATCCGAGATAAGCAGGAATTTGTCCTTTTGTTACTAAAAGATACGCTAGCGTTGCAAGTCCACTTGATACGAGTGCCACACCTGGGTGAAGACCCACTAAGAATGGTACTAGAACTGTAGCACCAAACATGGCGAATAAGTGCTGCAAGCTCAACGTTAACCACTGAACCGGTGATGGTTTATCATGTACATCTAAAATCGCTTTTGTCTGGTTTTCCATATTATTGACCTCCTGATTGGTAACACATATTTTTGCAAAGGATGTAGCTTTTCAGCTCTTTGCAATAAAAAAACCTCTTCTGCTTTTTGCAAAAGAGGCCGCGGAGGCACAAGTGTACACGGATCGTGCCACTTGATCAATACCTCCCTTGCCAGCCTCTCTGGACTGAATTTAAAGGGACTTATTTAGTTGTTGAGATAGATACTTCATCGAACCCATCTACTTCTATTAAAGAAGCGGAGATGATTTCTTCACTCGATGTTGGAACATTCTTTCCAACATAATCAGCTCGAATCGGAAGCTCTCTATGTCCTCTGTCAATGAGAACCGCAAGCTGTATATTAGAAGCTCTTCCTAGATCCATGATGGCATCCATTCCAGCTCTTACTGTTCTTCCAGTATAAAGCACATCATCTACTAGGATTATCTTTTTGTCTGTCACTTCAACCGGAATATCGGTTCCTTTTACTTCAGGTTCAGAATTATCCGTTTTAATCTTAAGATCATCTCGGTACAATGTAATATCAATAACACCTACTGAAACAGCGTTCCCTTCAATCTGTTCGATCCGTTCAGCTAGGCGCTTTGCAAGAAATTCCCCACGGGTCTTTATGCCAGCTAATACGATGTCTGTAACTCCCTTATTTCGCTCAATAATCTCATGCGCGATCCGGGTAAGTGCTCTTCTGATTGCTTGGTCATCCATTAATACTGTTTTTGACATAAACTAACCCTCCTTTTAAAACTTGTTGCCTTTAACCGTTAGTTCCAAAAAAAAAATCCTCCCGTCACGCATGACGAGAGGATAGAGAAATCCTAAGTAAGAATTCTCATGAAAAACGTTTCCTTCTCAGCCTCACGGGACTAAAGTTAAAGGACTAATTAAGTTACATTGATTATGACAAACCCTTAAACGTTTGTCAACTTCTTTTCTCTAACAGATCCAATAGTTCAATCATGTCAGCTGGGATTTCTCGTTCAAATTCCATATATTCACCCGTGCTAGGATGATCAAACCCTAAAGTTTGTGCATGAAGTGCTTGACCTTCGATCTGCAATGTCTTTGAAGGACCATATTTCGGATCTCCGGCTAATGGGAATCCAATGTATTTCATATGAACACGAATTTGGTGTGTACGTCCTGTTTCTAACTGACATTCCACAAACGTGTAATTCGTAAACCGTTTGATCACATTAAAATGAGTAACAGCATCTCGGCTGTTTTCATCGGTTACAGTCATTTTTTGGCGATCACTCTTGTCTCTTCCGATCGGTGCATCAATCGTACCTTGGTCATGTGGCATGACTCCATGAACGATCGCTTTATAAACACGTGTAGTGGTTTTTGCTTTAAGCTGATCAACTAGCGATTCATGTGCCTTATCATTTTTTGCAACCATCAATAGACCAGATGTATCTTTATCGATACGGTGGACGATACCCGGACGAAGTACACCATTGATTCCAGATAGATCTTTGCAGTGTGCCATAAGACCGTTTACTAATGTTCCGCTATAATGCCCAGGTGCAGGATGAACAACCATCCCGCGTGGCTTATTCACTACAAGAACATCGGAATCTTCATACACAATATCCAGATTCATCTCTTCTGGTACAACATCAAGTACTTCTGGTTCTGGAATTTCAATCTCGATCTCATCACCAGCTGCACATTTATAATTCGACTTTACGGGTTTTCCTTCTAACAATACGATCTTATCCTTGATCCAGTTTTGAATCTGAGAACGTGACCAATCATCTTGTACATCAGATAAAACTTTATCAATACGGTTTCCTGCTTGTTCAGGAGTTACCGTATATTCAAATTTGTTCATTTTCTGGCTCCTTCTTTTTGCTTTCCATAAAACTTTGAATAAAAATTAAACCAACACCTACTACGAGTGCGCTGTCGGCTACATTAAAAATCGGGAAGTCATAGCTGCCGATGTAAACATTCAGAAAATCAACAACTTCTCCGCGAAGCAAACGATCGATAAAATTACCAATAGCTCCCCCTAATACTAGTGCTAACGCCGATTTAAGGAGTGTATCATGTGCATGTTTTTGCAGGTAATAAACAACTGCACCCACAACAATAACGGTAATAATAATAAAAAAGTATCGCTGATCTTGGAGAATGCCAAAAGCGGCTCCCCTGTTTCGGTGAGAGGTTATGTAGAATACTTGATCAATAACAGGAATAGATTGCCCTAATTCCATATTCTTTACGATTAGCCACTTTGTCACTTGGTCGATTACCAAGATGAGCAAAGCTACAAGATAATAAAACAATAGAACTCCTCCGATACAGAAATTAATGTCTTTATGAATTGTAGCACAGCCATCGGACGTTCTACAATTTAATTTGTGTCTGACATCAATGAAGTACACCATAACAAACAAAAATCCCGCAAAATGCGGGATTTTCTTAATAGGTTGTGTCAACTTTGTTGCTCTTGTAAGTAGTTGATCTCCGTTCCAGGTTGCTTCGCTTTCCGCGGGGCGACCGGTGAGCCCCTTGACGCTTCGCGCCCTTAAGGGTCTCACCTGTCCGCTCGTCCCGCAGGAGTCTCGCACCTTACACTCCGATCAACTTTCAAAGAAGAAAAAGAAAGTACAAGAACTTTTATAGATTTATCTGTTTAAATCACTGATACTTTTAAGCGTAGTGCTTTTCAACGATTTCTGCGCAGCTTGCACAAAGTGTTGGATGACTCTCGTTCTGACCAACATCTTCAGAAACAACCCAGCAGCGTTCACACGTTTCACCTTCTGCAGAGCTAACTGAAACAGCAACATGCTCATACACGCCTGCAGATTCCGGAGCTTCTGATTTCACTCCTCCAACTTGAGCTTTAGAAACGATAAAGAGCTTATTCAAGTCTTCTACTGATTCTAACCATGGTTTTAACGCTTCTGTCGGATAAAGAGTAATGGAAGCAGTTAGTGACTTACCGATTGTTTTTTGGCTTCTTGCTTCTTCAAGTGCTTTTAATACTTCATCACGAACATCCATGAATACATCCCAGTCTTTTTCAAGCTTTTCAGTACCTTGGTAGTTCTGCACTTCTGGCATTGTTGTTAATTGAACACTCACTTCATCAATGCCCGGAATGTATTCCCATACTTCATCAGCTGTATGAGAAAGAACTGGAGCTGAAAGCTTAGTAAGTGCCATTAGTGATTGATAAAGTACAGTTTGGATGCTGCGGCGTTTATGATCGTCTTCTGCTTGAATATAAAGAGTATCTTTTGCCATATCTAGATAGAACGAACTTAACTCAATCGTACAGAAGTTGTGTATCGTATTATATACCGTGATAAACTGATACTCTTCGTAAGCTTTTTTCACTTTAGCTACTACTTTATCCAGTTTAACCATCATGTATTTTTCAAGATCAGGCATATCTTCAAATTTTACAGAATGCTGCTTCGGATCAAACCCATGCAGGTTACCTAACAAGAAACGAAGTGTATTTCTGATTTTACGGTATACTTCTGCAACTTGTTTTAAGATGTCGTCTGATACACGTACGTCTGATTGGTAATCAACTGACGATACCCATAATCGGATGATATCTGCACCAAGCTGCTTCATCACCTTGATCGGATCTAATGTATTACCGATTGACTTACTCATCTTACGTCCTTCTCCATCTAGAACGAAACCATGGCTTAAGACAGCTTTGTAAGGAGCTTTACCAGTGATTGCAACAGATGTAGAAAGTGAAGAGTTAAACCATCCACGATATTGGTCAGATCCTTCAAGATAAAGATCTGCAGGTCTTACTAAATTCTCTCTCTCTTCAAGAACACCCCAGTGAGATGTACCCGAATCGAACCAAACGTCCATGATATCTGTCTCTTTTGAGAAACGGCCATTTGGGCTATGAGGTGAAGTAAATCCTTCCGGAAGCAAATCTTTTGCATCTCTTTCAAACCAGATGTTTGATCCATGCTCTCTGAACAATTTTACAACATGACTGATCGTTTCTTCTGTAAGAATTGCTTCACCATCTTCGCCGTAAAAGACTGGAATTGGAACACCCCAAGCTCTTTGACGAGAGATACACCAGTCTTCACGATCTTTGATCATGTTGTGTAAACGAGTTTCACCCCAAGTTGGAACCCAGTTTACTTCTTCAATCGCACGAAGCATATCTTCACGAATCCCTTTGATCGAAGCAAACCATTGAGCAGTTGCACGGAAGATTACCGGTTTCTTTGTTCTCCAATCATGTGGATAAGAGTGTGTGATGAATGAAAGCTTTAGTAGAGCACCCTTTTCTTGTAATTGTTCAGTAATCGGCTTATTCGCTTCATCATAGAACAATCCTTCAAATCCAGGTGCTTCTTTCGTCATAACACCTCTGTCATCAACGGGACACAATACTTCTAATCCGTATTTCTTACCTACTAAAAAGTCATCTTCCCCGTGACCAGGAGCTGTATGAACACAACCAGTACCTGCATCCGTTGTTACATGGTCGCCAAGCATGACTAGTGAATCACGGTCATATAAAGGATGACTGGCTACAGCATGCTCAATGTCAGCACCTTTAAAGCGTTTTACTACATCAGCTTGATCCCACTCAAATTCTTTCGTTAGTGATTCTAAAAGTGCTTCAGCTACAACATATTTTCCATTTTCCGTTTGAACAGAAACATAATCTAATTCTGGATGAACAGAGATTCCCAAGTTTGCAGGAATCGTCCATGGAGTCGTTGTCCAGATTACAAGTTTCTCATCTGTATCAAGGACACCTTTTCCATCCTTTACATCAAATGCAACATAGATAGAAGCTGAACGTTTATCTTGATACTCGATCTCTGCTTCTGCTAGTGCAGATTCTGATGAAGGAGACCAATATACGGGTTTTAAACCTTTGTAGATCAGATCTCTTTTGGCCATTTCACCAAATACTTCGATCTGTCGAGCTTCGTAACCTTTATCTAACGTGATATATGGGTTTTCCCAATCTCCACGAACACCTAGACGTTTAAACTGCTCACGTTGATGGTCGACTTGTTTTAGCGCATACTCTTCACAAAGCTTACGGAACTCTGCAACTGTTAGTTCTTTGCGTTTTACTTTACCGCTTTTTGTTAGTGCTGTTTCGATCGGCAGCCCGTGAGTATCCCAACCCGGAACGTAAGGAGCATAGTGACCTGTCATCGATTTAAAGCGAACGATGATATCTTTTAAAATTTTATTCTCTGCGTGTCCGATGTGGATATCACCATTGGCATATGGTGGTCCATCATGCAGGATAAAAGGAGGTAAATCCTTCGTATTTTCTAACACCAAATTGTAGATGTCTAGTTCTTTCCACTTGTCTTGAACAACAGGTTCTCTTTGAGGAAGATTTCCTCGCATCGGGAACTCAGTTTTCGGCATTAATAACGTGTCTTTATAATTCATCATCTTTCCTCCTTCATTACGATAAAACGTGACAGATGACCAAAAGTACCATGCTAAAACAAAAAAACCTTCTCGCCCCTACTGCATGCTGACAGTAGGGACGAGAAGGTTATCCCGCGGTACCACCCTAATAGGTTCGTATATAATCACGAAACCCGCTTAGTCATCCGTAGCGTGGATGAGGCGCCTGAACTTACTGCTTTTTCAGTTCAGGAACTCAAGGGTGATATTCGAATACTCCTCTATACTAGGCTCACACCATTTCCTAGCTCGCTTTAATAGATAAAAGTAATCTACTGTCCCCGTCTTCGTCACATATTAATCTTAGAAAATTATATGCGATTTTTTAAAGTAATGTCAAGCTTACGACTTTACTTCCTGTAGTTCATAGCCTTCAAGATTATCTGGTGCATTCAAAGAATCCCAGTCATCATTCTTTAACATTTCAAGTTGAGCTTCGATCAACATTTTGAAACGCGTTCGGTAAACAGAAGACTGTTTCTTTAATTCATCAATTTCCATTGAAATCTTTCGAGATTTCGATAACGACTCGTTAATGATTCGATCTGCATTTTTTTCAGCTTCTTTTACAATTAAGCGAGCCTCTTTCGTTGCGGTGCGTTTTACTTCTTCCCCTGTTTCCTGAGCAATTAGAATCGACTTATTCAGAGTTTCCTCAATGTTTTTGAAATAAGAGATCTTTTCTTCAAGGTTCGCTACCGTTTCCTCTAGTTCTTTCTTTTCTCGGATCACTGTTTCATAATCTTTGATGACTTGATCTAAAAAGTCATTCACTTCATCTTCACTATACCCTCTGAAACCTCTTGTGAATTCTTTGTTATGAATATCCAGTGGTGTTAAAGGCACAACGGCCACCTCCATTGATGCATTATTTTTTACCTAATTTCGACAAATTTTCCGCCATTCCTTCTATTTAAGGAAATTATTTTAAAAGTCCGTAACGGATACGCCACTTTTCTTTCTTAGTCGTTCCCTCGATCGCGATGAGTTTACTCCTGCCGAATCCTCTTACTGAGAGCTCATCACCTTCCATCATTTCAGTTGAAACATGGTCAACGATCTTATGATTGAGCTTAACCCGACCTTGTTGGATCAAGGGGGATGCTTTTGCACGAGAAAGGTTGTACACTTCAGCGACAACCACATCTAGTCGCAGGGAAGACACAGTTCCGCTCTTTTCGTTATATTCAGTCTTTACTTCTGCTAGTTCATCTTCTGAAATAGTATGTAACGTAATACCCGTCTTACCGACTTTCGTTAAGTTTAATTCAATAAATCCAGAGATCTCAGTTGCACAGATGAATTGAACACGATCTCCTGAAATTAAAATATCACCATACTTCCCTCTTTTGACACCTATGTTCATTAAGGCTCCTAAAACATCTCGGTGTTCAATCGTAGAGAATTTAGCAGGATACTGAATGTTATAACAGACTAATTGAAAATCCTCGTTCTGAGCTTCATAATAATCCGGATAGATCAATGCTCTCTTCCGTTCAGAATAAGAAGAGCCTCCCCATAAAGAGAGGCGGATTTCTGTATCGTTACCAACGATGGTTTTTACGATTTCCTGTTCTCTCGGATCAAGAAAGTCCGTCAATCTCGGACTATACCTCTCGAGCACCTCTGACTTCCAGTGCAAGACCCTATCCACAAAATCATGCTCTTCTGGTCTGTAATGCTGATAGATACTCATATCAATCTCCTAAAGTGAACGAGCTATCATCTGTGCGATCGCCGATACACCAAAACGAGCAAAGTGCAGAGCCATTAATGCTACGATCGGTGAAAGATCAATCATGCCAAGAGGCGGAATAATCTTTCGAAAAGGAGAAAGATATGGCTCAACGAGTCTTGCGATCACTTGACCGATGGATGACTCACGAGCGTTTGGAAACCAAGATAATAGTATGTACCCGATAATCATGTAGTAGTAGATCTGAATAAGAGTTAGTACTACGTCTTCAACTGCAAAGATCATATTCAATAATTTTCACCTGCCTGATTTAATCTTCTTCCATCATTTCTGAAATCGTTCCGGAAACATCAACATTTTCAGGAGTACACAAAAATGTATTCGGCCCTAACTTTTGTATGTCACCACCGATTGCATAAACAGTTCCTGATAAAAAGTCTACGATTCTTTTTGCTTGATCATGCGGAATTCTTTGTAAATTCATAACAACAGCTCGTCGATTCTTTAATTGATCTGCGATATCTTGAGCTTCTGCATATACACGAGGTTCTACAAGAACAACTTTAACTTGTTGTTGAATACTTTGAAGACTTACAACGTTCGGTTTTCCTTTTTTCGTATGAGACGGTGTGATTTCCTCTTCTTCTTGCCTTGATTCTTCCTCGTATTCTTCTTCATACTCATAGTCGTCTTCCAGATCAAAAAAACGCTTGAATTTTGTTTTAATTCCCATCTGTACCACCTCCTAAAATTCTTTTCCTACTAAACTCGTCCCTATTCTAATAAATGTTGCACCTTCTTCAACAGCAATCGAAAAATCGTTAGACATTCCCATAGATAGCTCAGTACATGGAGCATGATCCATTTTTTGTTTCTGTATTTCGAGTTGAAGTTGCTTTAATGTAGAAAACACGTTTCTGATTAAGGATTCATCATCAGTAAAAGGTGCCATAGTCATAAGTCCGACAACCTTGATACGATTGTAGTCTTTTAATTTATCGACAAAAGCGACCACATCTTTTACTGGCAAACCATGTTTGGAATCTTCTTCCGCTACGTTAACTTGTACAAAGCATGAGATGGTCTTTTCTGCTCTTTTTTGAATCTCACTCGCTAAACTTAAACGGTCTAATGAATGGATATAATCCACATGCTCGATCACATCTTTTACTTTTCTAGTCTGCAGAGTTCCGATAAAGTGCCATTTAACCGACGTGTCTTTCAAAAATTCTTTTTTGGATAGCAGTCCTTCTATCCTGTTCTCCCCGATATGTTCAATCCCTGCTGAAACAGCCGCTCTCGTTGTTTCATTACTCACATATTTCGTCACAGCGATCAAATTAACGCCCTTTGAAGATCTGTTTTTTTTCTCGCAAGCTTTTTGAATTTCATTTAAGATATGTTCTTTGTTTTCTTTGATACCCAATTTCTTGATTAATCCCCTTTCCTGCCTATATAACTCATCATTCTTCCCGTCTTGCCTCTGTCTTTACGATGTGAAAAGAACACGTCGTTTTGACAGCTCGTACATTGATCTGAAACGATAATATTTTCAGGAAGTACTCCAGCTCTTAAAAGAAGGATTTCATTTAGTTTTTTCAAGTTTAATTGATAGTTTCCTGCTTCATTCTTTTTATAAACGGTGTCTTCAGTATCTCCACCTAATGCTACTTTTACTTCTTGAATTACTCGATCATCTACCTCATAACAGCAATGCCCTATAGAAGGACCAATTGCGGCTAATACCGCCTTCACGTCAACATTCTCTTTATCTTGCCAAGTTTCGATCATTGCTGGACCGATTTTTGCAACTGTTCCTTTCCATCCCGCGTGTGCGAGTCCGATCAAGTTATCGTGCGGCGAAAAAAAATAGAGAGGTACACAGTCCGCATACAGTGACGTTAAAAGAATGTTTTCATCTGATGTATATAATCCATCTGCATCAGGAATTGCTGTTTCAAAATCTAAAGAACCTGCTCCTCTGTCTTCTTTAGACACCTTTACAATATTTTCAGCATGAATTTGTTTAGAACCTACCCAATTTTCAACCGGAAAACGTATGTCATCTGAAAATAATCTGCGGTTTTTCCGCACCGTATCTGGATCATCATTCACATGAAAACCCATGTTCATAGAATGAAAGGGCATTGTACTATTCCCGCCTTCACGTGTTGTGAAACCAGCAATAACCTTAGAATTTATCTTTTGCCAAGTCTGTATTGCAAAGTGCTTTCCAGATCGTTCAAATGTGTTCATAAGTATGTATTCCTCCTGGAAAGTTTTATCTTTATTTTACCACAATTTAAAGCAGGAAAGAAAAAAGAACCGTTTATTTCAATTGATCAAACGGTTCTTTAACATATTCATTTAATTCGCTAGCTTCCATATGTCTTACAAGAATAACATCTGCACCGATCTTAACAATATTTCTCCAAGGTATCACGATGTCGTTCTCTCTTGCAAAAAAACCAAGCATCTTTCCAGCACCAGGGATGATGATCGCATCTATCTTTCCTGTATTTAAGTTGATTTCAAGATCAGCTATATGACCGAGCTTTTTTCCATTTGCTACGTTAACCACATCTTTCACTTGAAAATCTGATATTTTATTCATCTACGATCCCCGCCTTTCTTCTTTCAGTATATGAAGGACAAAGCTATTTCATGTTTCTGTCCAAAAATAAAAAAACCCGTAGAAACGGGTTTTAGCTGCTTTGGATGTTTTTATTCATCTGAGAGATTGCTGCTTTTTCAAGTCTCGATACTTGCGCCTGTGAAATTCCGATCTCATCGGCAACTTCCATCTGCGTTTTTCCTTGAAAGAAACGCATCGTTAAGATCATCTTTTCTCTATCATTCAGACGGCGCATTCCTTCTTTTAAAGCAATCTCCTCAATCCACTGCATGTCTTTTGCTTTATCATCGCTGATTTGATCCATTACAAATATCGGATCACCACCATCATTGTAGATCGGTTCAAATAGTGAAACTGGATCTTGAATGGCATCAAGTGCAAAGACAACTTCTTCTTTTGGTACATCTAGAGCTTCTGCAATCTGTTGTGCCGTTGGCTCCCGAGATAGTTTGTTCATAAGCTGATCTCGAACTTGCAGTGCTTTATATGCGATATCCCTTAAGCTTCTGGAAACTCTAATCGGGTTATTGTCTCGAAGATATCGGCGGATCTCACCAATAATCATCGGAACTGCATAGGTTGAAAACTTAACATTCTGACCTAGATCAAAATTGTCTATGGACTTCATCAGCCCGATACACCCTACTTGAAATAAATCATCTACATGCTCTCCGCGGTTGTTGAACCGTTGAATGACACTCAGAACGAGCCTGAGGTTTCCGTTAACCAAAGTTTCGCGTGCATCAGGATCACCTTTATGCATCTTATCAAAAAGAATACGCATCTCTGGGTTTTTTAAAACAGGAAGCTTTGATGTGTCAACTCCGCAAATCTCAACTTTATTTCTTGTCAAGTCTTTTCCCTCCTGCCGGGAGCTAATTTCAAATTAAGTATCACCGAACGGAGGGAAATTTATGCAATTGTTATTTTACAGAAAACGGTAAGAACTGATCAAAAGCTATATTCAATATGTGTTAAACCATTTTATTAAATTCTTTTTGAAGTCTCTTTATGATCCGCTTTTCCAATCTTGAGATATAAGACTGAGAAATTCCGAGCATATCTGCTACATCTTTTTGTGTTTTTTCTTCGCCTCCCGAAAGACCGAAGCGAAGTTCCATGATCTGTTTTTCACGATCGTTTAACGTAAATAGTGCTTTTAATAAAAGTTTGCGATCTACATTTGCCTCAATTCTGCGCGTTATAATGTCATCTTCTGTCCCGAGAACATCAGAGAGCAAAAGTTCGTTCCCATCCCAATCCACATTTAACGGTTCATCAAACGATACTTCTGACCGTGTCTTGTTGTTACGGCGTAAATACATCAAGATCTCGTTCTCTATACATCTTGATGCATAAGTCGCGAGCTTGATCTTTTTTTCTGGATTGAACGTGTTTACTGCTTTAATAAGGCCGATCGTTCCGATACTGATTAGATCTTCAATGTTAATCCCTGTGTTCTCAAACTTTCGTGCAATGTATACGACTAAACGAAGATTTCTTTCGATCAAAAGAGATTTGGCAGCCTGGTCACCAGAAGGAAGCTTTTCAAGCAGAACCGCTTCTTCTTCTTTACTAAGCGGAGGGGGTAAAGCTTCATTTCCACCAATATAATAGATCTCATCTGACTTCAGCCCCAACTTGAATAGTAACTTATACCAATACATCGTCATTTTTAAACGCCACTTATTAAACATGTTAACTCCCCTTTCACATTATCTTCTTTTAAGTTCTTTCACGTATCGCATTTGTTAGGTCAGGACGCTTGTACATGTTGCAGGTACATCTTTGGATGAACGATAGCATCAAACTGACCTTCGCTAGATAATACTGTCCAGCTCAAGCCTATGAGACACTGAGGAGATGCTGCCGATACTCCATCCTTTTCTATTTCTACGGCATCTGGTTTTAAACAAGCTAAAAACTGTTGATGTCCTACTGCACGATAAGGTACGATTCGAAGTCTGTTCAGCCAAGGGTGTTCATTGTCATCTGTATTCATTGCAAGAACGTCTTTGGCAGCAGTTCGAATGATTTCCGGAAAAGAATCACCGTGTTTGTTCATATCAAGGATCATGACAGGCATTTTAGAAATAGGATCGTATAATTTATTACCGGTATCAATAAGTCCATTTGCAGAGATCAAGATCTGGTCTATTTTGATAGTAACTTTGACAAGACTGTTGGAATCCATTTTTTCCACAGAAATATCATCTACTCTTTTCTTTGAAAAGTACCAAAGAAGAGGTACACCTGCTACTACAAAAAGCCAGCTGATCGGGTCACCCATACCTGAACTTTTTGTCGTGATAACTCCATTCATAATCACAGCATCACTTTGCATAAAATAATGAAGACCGAAAATACCTCCACCCGTCACAAAAGAAACAAAATAAAACATGGCGATATTTTTCATGACAAACTTGAAACGCTTAAAGCCAAACGCCACAATCATAATAAAAATGGATAAGATGAATTTCATGATTGGCTGTGAAAATAGCATTAGTTCTGGAAAGATTACTAAAAATACATAACTTGACGCTAATAAAGAAGCAGATAGGATTCTCTTTTTCGATGCATTGCGCTTGAGCACATACGCTGTCAGAGAGATTAGAACATAATCAATGCAGAAATTAAGAAACCAAATGACATCCAAATAAAGGGTCATTGGTTTTCTCCTTTCTTAAATTTGAAATCAGTATAACGTATAGGTTGTTTGAAAGTCTGTCAGTTTATGAGAGAAGTAAAGTTCTTATTTTCTCTATTTTTGTCAAAATAACTTATATGTTAGGTATACGCTTTTCGGACAAGAATATGACAAAAAAACTGAGTGCTTATACATTGTTGCTCATGGAGGAGGTTAATTTCTGATGCAAAGCTCGCTTTCCTCAGGGTGTACGGTGAGGTCATTCTGCTTTCAGTCACTCTTACCTGTCTAGCTTCGCCCCTAGCCTCTCGAGGTCATAATGTAAATAGTCCACGAAGGCACAGTCGCTTCCGCATTCAACAATCCCGCTCATTCTGCTGGAGTTTCTCCCTTCTTCTCCAATCAACTATTCATTGAAGCATTTTTCAAGATTTATTGATAGCAACAGTCTTCTTCTCAAAAATGCCTCTAATACTTTAGAAAAGCTGTTTTAATTTGACTCTTTCAAAAAGCTAGTTACTAAAAAGAGATTTTGTAATTCTTCATTGTCAAGTTGATTGGAGTGGAAGTTGCGAGACTCCTGTGGGACTGGCGGTCAGGTGAGACACTTAAAAGTGAAACGTTACGAATGTGGCTCACCGCCTGCCCCACGGAAAGCGAGCAAACTAGAACGGAAATCGACTACTAACAAATGCAACAATGAATACTAAAACAGCTTTAAAATATCTTTAGGAAAATGTTTTTTGCAAAAAAAAAAAGCATGCTCTCTAAAATAGAGAACATGCTTTCATTCTTGTATTTATCTTCTTCTGTTACGGCTGCGGTTACGCAAGAATGTTGGAATATCAAGCGTATCTGAATCAGCATTCGTGTAAGAGGTATTTCTAGACTCTTGGCTTTCTTCACGAGATTGCCCTTGAGACTGGCTTTGTGGTTGTGATTGAGTTTGAGACGAATGAGACTGATTAGATGTTGGAGCTTGCTGCATTCTAGGACGCTCAGCTCTCTGTTGGTTGTTCACCATCTTTTCAGTTTCATCAAATCCAGTTGCGATAACCGTAACTAGAATCTCATCTTTTAGTTCTTCGTTAATTACGGAACCAAAGATCATGTTAACTTCAGGATCTGAAGCAGATGAAACGATATCTGCAGCTTCGTTCACCTCATAGAGGCTCAAGTTTGCTCCACCTGTAATGTTCATCAATACACCTTTTGCTCCATCGATAGATGTTTCAAGAAGTGGAGATGAAATGGCTTTTTTCGCAGCCTCAGCAGCACGGTTTTCACCAGTACCTACACCAATACCCATAAGGGCAGAACCGCGCTCAGTCATGATTGTTTTTACATCGGCAAAGTCAAGGTTGATCAATCCTGGTACTGCGATTAAATCGGAAATACCTTGTACACCTTGGCGAAGAACATTGTCCGCTTCACGGAAAGCTTCCAGCATCGGAGTGTTTTTATCTACGATCTCTAATAATCGATCATTCGGGATAACAATCAATGTATCAACTTTTTCTTTTAGTACAGAGATTCCACCTACCGCTTGCGTAGAACGCTTACGGCCTTCAAAAGTGAACGGTCTTGTTACAACTCCAACTGTAAGGGCACCAAGATCTTTAGCGATCTCTGCGACTACAGGTGCTGCACCAGTACCTGTTCCGCCACCCATACCAGCTGTTACGAAGACCATATCAGCACCGCTAAGTGCCTCTTCGATCTGCTCGCGGCTTTCTTCAGCAGCTTTTTTACCGATATCAGGATTCGCACCTGCACCTAGTCCTCTTGTTAATTTCGTTCCGATCTGCATTTTTACAGGCGCTTTTGATAGATTCAAAGCTTGTGCATCTGTATTCACACAAATAAATTCTACACCTTGTACACCGTGTTCGATCATACGGTTTACAGCGTTACTTCCGCCGCCACCAACACCAATTACTTTAATTGTCGCCAATTGATCCATATTCATATCAAACTCTAACATGAGCGTTCCTCCTAATGACTAGTTCCTTAATGTTATTCAAAAAATAAACCAAACCAGTCTTTGACTTTTGATTTCATGCCACCGGATTGTTTTTCTTGTCCCGATTTTTGGCTGGATTGCTGTTTCTTTTTAGGTAAAGGTTCTCCAGCGTTATCAGCTAACGCAGTGGCAACTTCTTTTCCTTGAACCTTAATATTTTTGTGAGTGAATTGGATTAATCCAACACCTGCTGTAAACTTCGGTTCTCTAACCCCGATATAATCCGGCAAGGAAACACGTACGTTCTGTTGGAAGATATCTTGGGCGAGCTCAAGTACTCCTGGAATTGCAGCAACTCCGCCTGTAATAACAAAACCGCCTGGCAGTTCGGAATATCCGCGCTGATGCAATTCATCATCAATCATCTCAAATATTTCAGCCATACGAGCTTCAATGATTAAAGAAAGTTCGTATTGCGAGATTTCTTGTTCTTGTGAAGATCCAATTTGCGATACTGTAAATGTCTCATCTTTTGATGCATAATCCACAAAAGAATGACCATGCTTTAGCTTAATCTTTTCTGCATCTTCAGCAGACGTTCTTAATCCGATGGATATATCTTTTGTGATAAAGTCTCCACCAACAGGAAGAACGGATGTTAACTGCATGGTACCTTGATCAAAAACAGATAGTGTAGTAGAACCCCCACCAATATCGATCAGTGCTACACCAAGCTCCATCTCATCACGTGAAAGTGCAATCGATGATGTTGCCAATGGCTCTAAACAAATGTCCGCCACTGTAAGTCCAGCTCGTTCTACGCAACGTAATAAATTATGTAAGATTGTCTTGGAACCAGTTATCACTGTTCCTTCCATCTCAAGGCGAACACCTAACATACCTCGAGGATCAATAATCTCATCTGTACCATCAACAATAAACTGTCGAGGAATCACATCTATAATTTCGCGTTCTGGAGGCACTGACATAACCTGAGCTGCCTCTATTACTCTAGCGATGTCTTCATCACCGATCTCTCGGTCTTCTCTTGATACCGCAACTACACCGTGGCATGGCTGAAGCTGAATATGGTTTCCTTTTACACCTACGATTACAGCATTAATTGGAATACCTAACATTCTTTCTGCTTGCTCTACGGCTTTTCTTATGGAACGAACAGTTTCGTCAATATCTACAATGGAACCTTTTCTGATTCCAGCTGATTTTGCATGGCCAACACCAATAACATTAAAGGACTCACTAGTCATTTCTCCAATGATCACTTTAATATTGGATGTACCGATGTCTAAACTTACATAAATTTCATTGCTGTTCATTCTGTGGCACCTCCTTACCTTTCATTCGAAAAATCTTCTAAAATTTTTAAAAATCCCTTAATTTGTGCTTAATTATGGAATAAATTCCACAGACAACGGGTTATCCCTCTTTTTTTTTACCGGTTTTTCAAAATTTTTAGGCCTTTTTGCGCGAATCTGACCATTTGGAAATAATTAAGCGTCTAATAACAGCGATATTATTAAATAACCTTACACCAAATGCGAAAATTGCAGCTAGATACAGATCGATCCCAAGGTGTACCCCTAAGTATGCGAGCCCTGCAGCCAATAAAATGTTAAAGAAAAAACCTGTAATGAACACTTTATCTTCAAAACTGCCTTGAAGATGTGCACGTATACCACCGAATAAGGTATCGAGTGCAGCTAAGACAGCTATTGATAAATAGTTTGCATATTCTGGAGGGACCCGGATATCAGACATGAAACCTAATAGTAGACCTAATAACAGTCCAAGTACCGGCAACCACATCTTACGTTTCCTCCTTTGCCGGTTTCATAAACTTCACCTTCATATCTTTATCGAAAGCTGGCAAAATAACTTTAGCTGTTTGTTTGGATTCGACGAGAAAATTTTCTCGAATAAACTCCTCTACAGCGGGTGAAGCAATGATCTTCTGATGAAGTTTTTCATTGTCTTTTGCCAAAACTCTGATTTCAATCGGAAATGATGAAACAGGCTCATTGTTTATGTAAATGTTTCCATTCACTTCCCGGATCGGGGTTTTGGATACGACGCGTTGGCCATCAATAGAGATCTCATTCGCATCATATCGGTTTAGTTCGTTTACAAGTCTTCTAAGCATATCAGGATCTATTTTAGGAACAGGTTGACCTACTCCAATTAGCTCTTCACTAAAAGGTTCGATCGTTATTACGATTCCTTGTCCGCTAATCGTTGTTAATCCTGCCTGTTTTTTTAAATCCCATAGCGCTTTTTCCATTGCTTGGATTTTTTCGTCCTTACCTTCACCTTTGTATTGGTTCAGGAGTTCACTATAGCGTTCATATTCCTCATTAAGCTCCTGCTGACGCTGTTTTTCTTTTTCCAAATCAGCTCTTAATTCCCATAAATCTCTAGTATCCCGAACAACAGGATTGTTTGTGGTCTCAAATTGGATCGCCAGCATTCCGCCAAGTATGAGGGCAATTGTTGCAAACATGAATTGTCTTTCTTTCAACTAACTCATCCCTCTTCTGTTATAAATGGCTCCATCTCGATCGCGCTTTCTTGCTCCACTCTTACTTCTACACCATCATTAACAATTTTATCGACGATGTATAGATTCAAAGATTTCTCTAGGGTTGTAGAATTCCCGATCGCTGTAATAACAAAGGGTGCAGGATATTGGTTACCATCCACAGAAACGACAGGACCGATACAAGCGATATACGTATCATGAGAGATTCTTTGACCGTTTATAGCAATGGCTTCTGCACCCGAAACGTGAAGTTCGTCAATGACACTTCTTATGTGTTCTTCATGGACGATATAATCGTTAGGGTTCTCCCCTTCCGGTATATAGGAGGAATCTTGAAGGGTAACTTCTACCCCCTCCCCTTTCACTTTTACGTTTCCTACTACCATTCTGAGCTCTTTTAAATCTTCTACAAGTTTAGAAGATATCTCCTCTTGATCTGCCAGCTTATTTTCTTTCTTCTCAACATTCTGCTGCAGACTTTGAAGATCGCCTGCTAATTCTCTATTTGTTTTTTGAAGATTTAAGATTTGGCTGCGCAATGAATCTTCCTTTTTCCATTCATTGTTCTGCACAACATTTTGCTTTTCGATCTGAGTTCTCTGATAGGAGAAAGATAATATGAACCCGGTAACGAGTAGGATTAAAGATAGGAAAAGATGCGTCCCTTTAATTTTTCTCATTACTTTCCTCCACTTGGTTGTATCGTTCAAAACGTGTGCTGATTCCTAAATAGAACGTTCCTTTTTCCTCAGGCTTTAACTCGCTCACTAAAGATGGATAAGCTGTCAGCCTTTCTGAGAACTTAGAAATTGTTGTCACCACTTTGTTGCCATCCGTCATAAACAACGTTAGCTGGTTTGAAGAGTTGGATGAAGGTGAATGTGTGATCTCAGATATCCGATGAATGATTCCTTCAGGCAGCTTCTGCAGTTCCTGTGCCATCATCTCTAATTGTTCTGGATCTTTCCAGCTGACGATTACAGGTGCATTTACTGGTCTCTCATTTTTCTTTAGAGGCTCTAACATTTTCCCGTTCTGAAGCATCGGGTAATATATGTTCTCTTTTCTGAAATACCCGACTCGTTGAAATTCACTCACTTTAATTACAACTTGGTTAAAAAATTTCTTTTGGATGGATACGGAACTAACCTCTGAGATATCTTCGAGCCGCTCCATAATTTCTTCCTCAGATACATTCAAATACTTTGTCTTTGTTGAAATTTCACTTTTTTCAAGAATCTCATTGTCGGTTACAAAATAGTTGCCAGAGACGGTAATTTTCTTCACATGACTAAGATCTGATTGAAAATAAACGACGACCAACAATAACAGGAAGAAAAAGGACAAGTAATATATAAGACGGCGATTTGCTTTTTGTTTGCGATGTTCTTTCAGCTTCGGAATTCGGTCCTCAATCTTGACAACCTTTACCTTGTCCATCCTCTTCCTCCGTTTTATAAGTTAGTACAAGAAACATTAACGGTTGACAGAATTAAAAGAACTTGGCAGATAGACGCCAAGTCTTCAAAAGGTACTGATAACAGTCCAACTGTCAGAAGATAACGAAATGTATGGTTCGTTTCGAAACGTCAAAAGTTAATTTTTTCTTGTTCTTTGTATTATAGCACGGATAAGCCGCAATTCAGCACTATTTATCCAATTTTTTGTTAATCATTTCTACCGATGATCTCAACTTCCGTATGAAGTTCAACCCCATGCTTTTCTTTAATCGTTTTTTGTATATAACTGATAAGATCAAGCACGTCCTTGGCTTTTGCATCTCCAGTATTCACAATAAAATTAGCGTGCATCTCTGAAACTTGTGCTCCACCTATTTGCGTCCCTTTAAGTCCTGATGTTTCAATGAGGTGTCCTGCATAATTAGGCAGCGGATTACGGAAAACACTACCACAGCAAGGATAGTTCCATGGCTGTGTGTTTCTGCGATAATCTTTATTCTTCTTAAGCTCTGCCATGATCGTTTCTTTATCCCCTTTATCCAATACGAGGATGACTTCCACACAGATTCCACCTGTCTCTTGAAGAACAGAAGTACGGTAAGAGAATTTCAGTTCTTCATTAGAAAGCCAAGTAAGTTCCCCATCAGGTAATAAAATCAAAGCTTTCTCAACGATTTTTGACATATCTGATCCGTGCGCACCTGCGTTCATGAATACTGCACCGCCAACTGATCCCGGAATACCTGCTGCAAATTCTAGACCCGTATAAGCTTCGCGTGACATTACAGTAGCTAGCGGAATAAGCGAATAGCCCCCGCCAACTCTAATCGTGTTATCATTTTTTTCAAGGTGGTTGAACCCCTCCCCTACTTTAATGACAACCCCTTCTATACCTCCGTCTGAAACTAGGAGATTAGAGCCTCTACCTATTGCACGTATTGGTGCGTTGGCTTCTTTTATATAACTTAATGCTTTTTTTAGACTTTCAATGTCTTTCGGTTCATAAAAAAGGTCAGCTGGTCCGCCAATTTTTAATGTGGTGTGATTTTTTAATGGTTCATTTACAAGGACAGTTCCTAAATCTTCATTTTTAAATTTCTCAGCTAATTGGCTATACATAATTAAAAACCCCCTACGTTCATACGCATCATTCTATTTATATGCTATGCGTTAATCTTTTCCATGTTTTCATTGTCCTTAAACATCGACAAAGTAGTATTCGTCAGAACTAACGATTTTGTTTCTTACTTTTTATTTCCCTTAAAAAATTTAAGATGCTTTCGTTATGATTTATTAGTTGCTTCTTTGATTAATTGACGAAGGGTTGTAGTACTCCTACTGGTTTAACACAACCTACTTAATTGTTTTTCTCTTCCTAGCAAGCTGATTGTAGCGGAAGGTTGCCGACTCCTACGGGACGAGCGGTCAGGTGGAGACTCCTAATGGCGCAAAGCGGCAGGAGGCTCACCGTTCGCCCCGTGGAAAGCGTGCAACCTGGAGCGGAAATCAGCAACAAACATAAGCAACATGATATACGAAAACAAGCTATCAAAATATGAGACAGAAAAAGAAGTTACCCTGCCATAATTGACAGGGTAACGTCTTTAAATCGCTATGTTTAGAATAAGAGAATTTCCTTTGAAACTCAAGTATTAATACCTTGAATACCGGCTAATATTGAGGATTACTCCAATTGACGCAAGCATCAGTGTTAAGGAAGATCCTCCATAACTTAAAAATGGAAGTGTTATTCCAGTTACAGGCATCAAACCTGTTACAACTCCGATATTAATCATCACTTGAATAGCGACCATTCCTATAATTCCAATCGCTAAAAAGCTACCGAATAAATCCGGAGCTCCTAAAGCGATTCTGATTCCCCGCCATAAGAGAAGACTAAAGAGGATTAATACAAAAACAGCACCAATAAATCCGAGCTCCTCCGAGAGGATCGCAAAAATAAAATCAGTTTGAGGTTCAGGCAGGTAACCAAATTTTTGTCTGCTCTGACCTAAACCTAATCCAAGCAATCCACCAGGTCCGAGTGAATAGAGAGATTGGATAATCTGAAATCCGCTGCCTAAAGGATCACTCCAAGGATCAAGGAAAGAAGTGATCCTCTTAATTCGATAAGGAGCAGAAATAATTAATCCCGCAAGTCCGATCAGACCGATTAAAGCCATCCCTACAAAATGGGAGATACGCGCACCTGCAACAAAAACCATCACAATACTTGTTCCGACCATGACTGCTCCTGTTCCTAGATCTGGCTGAAGCATAATCATGCCAAATGCGATCATCACTAATCCGAGAGTAGGTACTAAACCTTTTTTAAGAGAAGTGATCTTTTTTTGATGCTCTGATAGATACTTAGCCAGGAATGTAATCATGGCTAGTTTCATAAATTCAGATGGCTGTATGGAAAAAGCACCTACACCAATCCAGCTCCTAGCACCACCACGCACCATACCAATACCTGGTACAAGAACTGCGATCAATAATACAAAACAAATAATCAGAAGAATCTTAGACCAGACTCTCCACGTCATGTAATTGATGTTCATGATAAAAAACATCGCTGCAATACCTACACCGGCAAATAACAGTTGTCGCTTGGCAAAAAAGAACGCATCATCAAACTTGTATAGCCCTAAATCTGCACTAGCGCTATAAACCATTATTATACCGATCGATAACAACATAAGCGTAACTACAATCATTATGATATCAGGGGTTGATTTCGTTGCAGGCAAAGGGAAACACCTCAACTCTTCTTATTTGTACAAACCTTATTTAAGTTTATGCACAGAGTTGATAAACATGTCCCCTCTTTGTTCAAATGTCTTATATTGATCCCAGCTAGCACATGCAGGAGACAACAAAATGACATCTTCTTCGGAAGATAAACTGTACGCAAGGGGAACAGCATCTTCCACATTATCAGCACGTTTTATCGTTTCTATTCCTGCCTGTTCCGCTGTTTCCGCTAATTTATCAGCTGTTTGACCAAAAGTAACGATCGCTTTTACATTTTTTAGTGATGGAAGCAGATCATCAAATGAATTTCCACGATCAAGACCACCAGCTAGTAAGATGACGGGTTGTTCAAATGCAGACAACGCTGCATTCGTCGCTAATATATTCGTGGCTTTTGAATCATTATAAAAGCGTCTGCCCTTAAACTCTCCTACGTACTGCAGACGGTGTTTAACACCAGGAAACGAAGTGAGAACTTGATGTATCTGTTTTAATGTAGCACCCGCTAATAAGGATGCCGCTACAGCTGCCATAATATTAGACAGATTATGTTTACCAGGTAACACGATCTCACTTAGATCAATAACTTTTTGGTCCTGAAAATAAAGTGCACCATCTTCAACATAAACCCCGTCATCATATTTCTTCGTGACAGAGAATGGGATATGCTGCGCTTTAGATTTATTCATCAAATGTGAAACACGTTCATCATCTGCGTTATAGATCACATAATCAGATGAATCTTGATTCTCCGTAATCTTAGCTTTTGCTTTTCCGTATTCATCAATAGAACCGTGATAATCTAAGTGTGCTTCAAATAGGTTCAGAAAAACGGAAATCTGTGGCTTAAATCGCTCTGTTCCCATCAATTGAAAGCTAGAAAGTTCAGCTACTAATATATCTTTCTCTGTCGACTCCGCTGCAACCTCTGAGAACACAGTACCTATATTCCCTGCTACGATAGGTGTCTTTTCACTGTTTTTTAACATATCACCGATAAGAGTAGTGGTTGTTGTCTTACCGTTTGATCCTGTAATCGCAATAATCGATGCCTCTGAGATCATACCTGCGATTTCCACTTCAGTATAAACCGGGATGTTACGTTTGACCGCTTCAGCGATCAAAGGATTTTGATATGGAATTCCTGGATTTTTAACAATGAAGTCCAACTGGTCATCTAATAATGTCAAGGGATGATCGCCACATACTACATTGATCCCAAGCTTCTCAAGTTTTTCTGCTTCCGCATTTCCTTCTCTAGGGCTTTTGTCGTTCACTGTTAACTTGGCCCCAAACGAATGAAGCAGTTTTGCACCAGCAAAACCGCTCTTAGCTAATCCCACGATTAATATCTTTTTGTTGTTAAAAAATGTAGTGTCTTTCATCTATACCCACACCTCTAAATAAATTCCTAATGCTGCAAATACCAACCCTACAAGCCAAAATGTAACGACGATGCGCCATTCACTCCAGCCTGACAGTTCATAATGATGATGAAGCGGGCTCATCTTAAATACACGCTTACGAGTAAGTTTAAACGACGCTACTTGAATCATTACAGAAAGCGTTTCGATTACAAAAACTCCACCAATAATAACTAGTAAAATCTCAAGCTTTGTCAGGATCGCGACCGCGCTGATCGCACCACCTAATGCGAGTGAGCCAGTGTCTCCCATGAATACTTTTGCTGGGTGTGCGTTAAAAACTAAAAAGCCTAATACTGCACCAACCACTGCGACACAAAAAATAGCAGCTTCAAATTGAAGAATAGTAGAAGATAGAACAGCAAACGCACCAAATGCAATAGCTGCTGTTCCGGCTAAGAGTCCATCCAATCCATCCGTAAGGTTTACCGCATTTGAAGCCCCGATTAACATGAATACAACTAATATTGGGTAAAACCATCCTAGATCAAACGAAAAATCCGTTCCTGGAACCGAAATTTCTGTTGAGAAATCAATGGCTCTTAATCCAAGGAAGAAAAGAGCTGCAATGATTAATTGACACACCAATTTTTGTTTTGATGTTAAACCGAGATTTCTTTTCTTTACTACTTTAATAAAATCATCTAAGAATCCTATGAGTCCGTATCCTAATGTAACGAGGATAAGCAGGTGGGTCTCTGCTGTAACAGCAAAAAACTTAGCAGTCATCGCATACGTTGCGATGACTAGGGCTAAGACGATAACGATCCCACCCATTGTAGGTGTTCCCTGCTTTTTTTGGTGAGATTTTGGGCCTTCATCACGGATGCTCTGCCCAAATTTTAATCTTCTTAAAAACGGAATAAAAAAGGGTGAACTTAATACCGCGATTAAGAAGGATGCAACTAGTGTAAATAATAAGACTTGCTCAATCATTTTTTCGACTCCTGTTCTTTCTCTACAAATTTCGAGACTAGGGTTTCTAATACCATCCCTCTTGATGCTTTAAAAAGAATAGCAGTGTCTTTTGATAATAATTTAGCAATAGGTTCTTCCGCTTCTTCTTTTGTTAGACATTGAATAACCTCAAGGCCTTCATTTTTTTGTTTTTTTAGTTCATCTGCAATCCAAGCACCTTTTTGCCCTATACATATCACATGAGAAATCGATTCATTCACATGCTTTGCTATGTTCCGATGCATCTCTTCTTCATTTGAACCTAATTCATACATATCTCCAAGAACTGCAACTTTATTAGAATAATCTTTCAGTTCAGCAAGTGTATCTAGAGCTGCAATCATACTCGTTGGACTAGCGTTATAGGCATCGTTGATCAGAAGAGTATCCTTCTTACCGTTTTTCATTTCAAGACGCATGGAAGTAACTTTCAGGTTCTCAAGTCCTTCAAGTATCTTATTCTCTTCGATATTCAAGTAATGCCCTACAGCTATGGCATATGCTGCATTTTTTATATTATGTCGTCCTAACATCGGTATGCGATACACAGTGGTACCTTCTTCTAAAGAAAACGTTACACCATGTGCATCTGTCTTAAGGTTAGATAACTTCAATGTGTTGGAGTCACCAAATCCAACTTGCAGCACGTTCTCACCTTTTACATGTGAAAGAAGCGGCTCATCTCCATCGATGATAAACAGCCCGCCTTGTTTTAATCCATCTGCAATCTCAAGTTTCGCTTTAGCGATTCCTTCACGGCTACCAAGCTGTTCAAGATGGCTTTCACCAATATTCGTAATAACAGCAACATCTGGCTCTGCGATCTTACTTAAAAGAGATATCTCGCCATAATCACTCATACCCATTTCTAGGATCAATACTTCTGTAGTATCTTCCATCGCTAGGATGGTCAAAGGCATTCCAATATGATTATTGTAATTTCCTTGCGTTTTAAACGTCTTAAAGTTTTCAGAGGAAACACTTTCGATCATATCTTTAGTCGTTGTTTTTCCGTTACTACCCGTTACAGCTACTACAACAGGATTGATCTTCTTCAAGTAATATTTAGAGATATCTTGCAAAAATGTTACTGTGTCTTTTGTGTAAAGGATAGGAAAATCTTCCGGCAATCCTTCTGGAAGATCTTTTCCTTCTTGCCAGACCGTAGCTGTGCAGCCTTGCTCGATCGCATTTAACAGAAAATCGTGACCATCAAACCGCTCACCAGCTATCGGTAAGTATAGGGCATTCTCGCTTTTATGTCTTGTATCTTTAGAAACACCTTCTACTATTAGGTTCTCATACTTACCACTCGTACGATCTGCTAATGAGACCAGTTCTTTAAAATCTAATTTCATTTTTTCACCGCCTTAATTGCTTCCCTTGCAACGATCCTATCATCGAATTCTAATATATCTTTTCCAATGATTTGATAAGTTTCATGACCTTTTCCGGCTATAAGTATAACATCGTTTGCACTAGCCTTTTCAACCGCATGTTCGATTGCCTTTTTTCGGTCAGGGATGGTCACATAATTCCCATCGTCTACACCCTCTTCCATATCTTTTAAGATTTGAAGAGGATCTTCTGTTCGTGGGTTATCACTTGTGAAGATGGCATGGTCAGCTAAGTTAGCCGCAATACCCGCCATGAGTGGCCGCTTGGTCTTATCACGGTCACCACCACATCCTACGATCGCTGTTATTTTTCCTGTTGCAAACTCTTTAATCGTTCGTAATACATTCTCTAAGCTATCTGGTGTATGAGCGTAATCAACGATCACCGTAAAATCTTGACCTGCAATAACAGGTTCGAATCTGCCAGAAACGCCAGTTACTTCTTTTAGACTAGCAAGAATCTCATCCAGATCTAATCCAGATAACAAACATGCGGTTGTTGCTGCAAGCACATTATAAACAGAAAACTTTCCGATAAGCTTCAATGTAACTTCTCTTGAACCTATAGGAGTCTTTAGCGTAAAAGTAGTGCCTTGTGCTCCGATCAATATATCGGTCGCTCGTACGTCGCTATCGTTGTCAATTCCATAAGAAACAACCTGTGCGGAAGTAACTCTTTCAAACATTTTTGAAGCAGGATCATCATTATTAAGAACAGCCACTTTACGATCTGATCTGTTATAAGTATTACCCATTTGAGAGAACAGAAGACTCTTTGCAAACTGGTATTCTTCCATATTTTTATGGTAGTCCAAATGATCTTGTGTCAAGTTCGTGAAAACAGCGATATCAAAGTCACATCCCCATACTCTTCCTTGAACGAGGGCATGCGAAGACACTTCCATTACGGCGGCTTCCACTTTTTCTTCGGTCATCTGATAAAAAGCATTCTGCAAAAATAATGAATCAGGTGTAGTATTCGCTACCTTAAAGCTTTGATCTTTTATCTTCATTTCAATCGTGCCGATCATCCCAGTGTTTTTTCCAGCATCTCTTAAAACTTTTTCAATGAGATGTGAAGTTGTCGTCTTCCCGTTCGTACCGGTAATCCCGATCAAATGGAGTTTTTGGGAGGGATGACCGTAAAAAGCATCTGCTAATACCGCGAGAGCTTTTTTTGTATTTTTAACTTTTATAACAGGAATGTCAACATCAATATCTTTCTCGGCTAAAACAGCAGCAGCTCCTTTATTCGCAACGGTTTCTGCAAAATCATGTCCATCAAACAGAAGCCCTTCCATACATACAAAAAGACAGCCTTTCCCAGCTTTCCTGGAATCCATTTCAATGGAGGTAATTTCAGGATTGGCTTGAATATCCATTTCATAGTTCACTAAATATGTAAGCAGTTCTTTTAATTCCATTAATCCTGATCTCTCCTCTAATCATCGTTAAGCGTATAGTCAAAAAAAGCGAAATTTTTTCATGTGTTGCAGCTCATATAAAGGTCTTTTTTGGTGGCATCTTATATCCGTTCAAATAAGTGCACCAAAATAACATCTTTCGATGAAAGAGCGTTTTATATGCATCTTTAAAGAAAATAAGCCAAGCAAGATTCCGCGCTTGGCTATGTGTACATTCTTTATTTTAATCTTCCACTTCTTTTTTGTCACCCAAAAATAAACGAATCGTTTTACCAGCTTCTAGCTTTACGCCAGCTTTAGGAGCTTGCTGTACGATGTAGTTCCCTTTTCCGGATGTTTCAATTTTGAGATTATACAACAGGTTCGTAAGCTCTTTCGTTTGTTTTCCGACTAAATCTGGAACCACTACTTCAGGAGCATCGAGCCATGTTTTCTCTTTTTCTATCTGATCTTTTTGCTTTTTAACACCCATAGCAGAAAGGCTGTCTTCTATAATATTTCCAACGATTGGTGCTGCCACAATCCCACCAAACTGCAGTGTTTCTTTTGGATTATCTATTGCAACATAAACAACGATCTCTGGGTTGTTAGCAGGGGCCATCCCGATAAAGGAGACGATATGGTTGTTCTTTAAATAAACACCGCCTTCAGCCTTTTGAGCAGTCCCCGTTTTCCCTCCGACCCGGTAGCCATCAACAAATGCATTCTTTCCAGTCCCTTGAGCTACAACACTTTCTAATGCGCGTCTAACTTCTTTAGACGTTTTTTCAGAGATCACTTTTCTTTTTAGTTTTGGTGTCTGCTTACTAACGACTTTCCCAGTAATAGGGTCCACTAATTCTTTAGCTATATATGGTTCGTACAGATAGCCTCCGTTTACGGCCGCAGATACTGCAGCTACTTGTTGAATCGGAGTCACAGAAACACCTTGCCCGAATGCGGTTGTTGCAAGTTCAAGCGGTCCAACACGATCTAAGGAGAATAAGATCCCTTTACCTTCACCAGCCAGATCAACCCCAGTCTTTTCTCCAAATCCAAAGTCTTTAATGTATTCAAATAGTTTATCTTTACCTAAACGTTGACCAAGAATAACAAACCCTGGGTTGCATGAGTTTTGAACACCTTCTAGGAAGGTCTGACTGCCATGCCCTCCCGCTTTCCAGCATTTCAGCTTTCTCCCTGCAACTTCAATCGATCCAGGATCGTGAAAATGATCTTTATCTAAATCAACTTTATCTTCTTCGAGTGCTGCAGCAAGCGTGATGATCTTGAAGGTAGAACCTGGTTCATATTGAGCCCACACTGGTAAATTTCGATTGTACACTTCTGGTGAAACTCGTTTGTACTCTTCCGGGTCAAAATCCGGTCGTGAACTCATACCAAGAATTTCTCCCGTATTCGGATTCATCGCTATAGCGATCGCTCCATCAGGGTCATAGGTGGCTTGTGCGATATCAAGCTCTCGCTCAATAATGGTTTGAACACGAGAATCTGTCGTTAATCTGAGGTCATAGCCATCTTTCGGTTTTTCATACTTGTCCGATAACGATGGCATTCTGCGACCCCTTGCGTCCGAGAAGAAAGAGATATGACCTTTTTCACCGTTCAGCTGTTCATCATAATAGAGTTCAAGTCCTGTGAGCCCTTGACTGTCAATACCTGCAAAGCCCAGTACGTGAGAAAGATAAGATCCGTACGGGTAATGCCTTTTACTATCTTCCGCAACAAAAACGCCAGGTAGATTCAAAGCTTCCACTTCTTTTGCCTTCGTATTGCTGATCTTTCGTCCTCCATTATCGATTCTCACGATAGAGGCTTTCTTGGTGAGTCTTTGGTACACTTCTGTTTTTGATATATTTAACAAAGCAGCCAACTTTTCAGCAGTTTCATCAGGTTCCTTAATCTGCCTTGGAACGACAAAGACGGTCGGAGCGCTAATATTTGTGGCGAGTACCACGTCATTACGATCTAGAATCTTTCCTCTTTTTGGTTCAAAAGGAATGTCTCTGCTCCAAGAATCAAGGGCTTGATCTGTCAACATATCTCCAAGCACAAATTGAACATAGCCAAGTCTTACAGAAATAACAAAAAAGAAAGCTATTCCAAAAACAAGAACAAAAATTAAGCGCCTGCGTACAGTTACATTCGAAACTCGCACACACAATACCTCCCTTGTATGTCTCGTTTCAAATATATGCTTGTACACAAGCGCCTAGAACATTTAGTCTGTTACCGGAAGATCTTCCTCTTGAGACTGTTCCTCGCTAGATCCAGGGTCTTCCACGTTCTCTTCTTCAGGAACTGTTTCTGTTACTTTAGGAGCTTCTAGTTGAACAACAAAGAAATCTCCTTCTTTAACGGGGTTACCGGGTTTAATGCTTTGTTTTACTGCGAAACCGCTTCCCGTTATCGTTTCTTTCAATCCAAGAAGCTTGCTGATTCTTAAGATATCCATGTAAGACCAGTCTTTAACATCAGGCATTTTTGCATCACCAGACGTTCTTAGTATGACTCTTTCACCTTTCATCACATATGCACCTTCATATGGTTCTTGGTTGGTGATATCATTGCCTGAACCAATGATGGAAACCTGCATTCCGAGTTTTTCTAAATCACTCTTTGCTTTCTCAGCAGACTGTCCAGTGTAATCTGGTAATTCTTTACCGTAAGATTTCTTTACTTTAGAAGATTGATTTTTCACTTTAGCTTCAGGCTGAATATTTAAATACTGAAGCCCGCTTTTCATAACGCTTGTAAAAATATTAGCTACTGGTGTAGAACCCATCTCAGGGAACTCAACCTTAGGACGTTCCACAGCCACATATACTAAAAGTTTAGGGTCATCTTTAGGAGCCATTCCCAAGAAAGAGAATACGTTCTCTCCCCAGCCAGAGATGTATTTTCCATCTTTCCCTACGATCTGTGCCGTTCCTGTCTTTCCAGCCACGCTATAACCATCGATCATATAAGGTTTGCCCGTTCCATCCGTTACTACTGTTTCTAAGATCTCTCGTACTTGTTTTGCAGTTTCTTCAGAAATAGGCTTACCCGCTACTTTCGGCTCATTTGATAACACCGTCTTCTTCGTTTCTGGGTCCATGATCTTATCGATCACGTATGGTCTCATCATCTTACCACCATTTGCAATAGCTGTTGCGGCTTGAATCTGTTGAATCGGAGTGATCGTCGTTCCTTGGCCGAACGCAGTGGTTACTTTTTCGATCTCATAGTTATAAAGAATTGATCCACTCTTCTCATTCGGCAGGTCGATGTTCGTCTTTTGATCTAATCCAAATTTAGAGAGATAGCTTCTATATTTCTCATAACCTAGTTTTTCACGTACAAGTTTTGAGAACGCAACGTTAGAAGAATTTTGAACTCCTTCGTTATAAGTAATCGGTCCCCATCCTCTTTTATTATGATCGTAGATCGGTCTTCCGATGTTCGGAAGCTTGTACGATCCAGATTGGAACACCTCATTACCGTTGTATTTGCCTTCTTCAATGGCTGCTGCCAATGTGAAGATCTTCATTGTTGATCCCGGTTCAAACGGATATGAAACAGCGAAGTTCGTATAGTTTTTTATATCCTTTTTGTTCGGATTAAAACTAGGTGAATTACTCATCGCGAGAATTCTTCCCGTCTTCGGATCAGCAACTATGCCAGTAATTTTCTCTGGCTTATATTTCTTTGCAGCTTCCTGCACCGCTTCATCTAAGTACAGTTGAATCTTCTCATCAAGCGTTAAATAGATATCCTGACCATGTTTCGGAGGTGTGATTGATTCTTTATTTGCTGGGATTGCACGACTGAAAGCATCACCAACAAAGGAAATCTTGCCATCCTTTTCCTGCAAATATTTATCTAGGGATTTTTCAAGTCCCATCAGACCAGTTTGGACGCCTTCTTCACCGTTTCCAGTGTACCCTAGTACATGAGAGGCAAAGCCTTGGTTAGGATAATAGCGTCTAGATTCTCTTAAGAAATCTACACCCGGAATCTTCATCTTTTCGATCTGTTCTTTTTTCCGATAAGAAACTTTTCTTCCAGATGGGATCTCAACTTGAAATCTGCCTTCTTTACTCAAAAGCTCTTCTAAGTCTTCTTTGTCAGAATCTAATACTTTTGATAGTTTTTCTGCAGCCTCTTCTGGATCTTTTATATGATTAGGATACTTTTTGTCGAGAATGGCGATCACGCTGTAAGAAGGAATGTCTTGCGCTATCACTTCACCGTTCCGGTCAAACATCGTTCCACGCTTCGCATCTAAAACGTCACTCTTTAACCATTTTCTCTTTCCGTATTCGATCAAGTCGACCCCTTCTGCGGATTGAGAAGAAGCTACAAGAAAGAATTTACTTGTTAATACAAAAAAGAGCAAGGTAAACACAACCATCAGAATACCTGCTCCAACGTTTTTTCTTTTTAATTTCATAACAACACCTGCTCTTTAGTCCTGAACCACTTTTACGTTCTTATCGTCAAAGATGAATCCTTGTTCCTTTGCCAACTTCATGATGCGTTCTGGATTGCTTAGTTCTGTTACTTGAAGGTGATAATCTTCAACGATCTTCGTTTCTGCAGTAAGGTCCTTTTGAATAGTCTCAACTTCAGCAGTTGCCTGGTAAACGGACGCGTATAGAGAAATGAGCCAAATCAATCCGGCAATTAAGACCACCCCCATAGCTCCCCATAATACGACTTCACCCTTTGTAAATAATTTACGGGATGGCTGCTGTACCGGTTTCGGGTTTCTTTCAGGCTGTAACTGAACTTGCTGTTTCTGAACTTGATAGGCTAAATTACTCACTTTAGCTCTCCTCTCTATTTTTGTTTTTCAGCGATTCTCAATTTCGCAGAGCGTGATCTTCTGTTTTCTTCAAGCTCGTTTTCTGTTGGTACGATCGGTTTTCTTGTAATGAGCTTTAATTCAGGTTTGAATTCTTCTGGTATGACCGGCAGCCCTGGAGGTAGTTCCGGGCCTGTACTTGCCTTTTTGAGTATATTTTTACACGCACGATCTTCTAAAGAATGAAACGTAATGACTGCAATTCTTCCACCGACATTTAGTAGCTCAATAGAGTCATGAAGTGCATCTTCAAAGGCGTTCAACTCATCATTTACAGCAATACGAATGGCTTGAAATGTCCGTTTTGCAGGATGTCCGCCTGTTCTCCTTGCAGGAGCAGGAATAGCTTCCTTTATTATTTCGACAAGTTCACCAGTTGTTTGAATCTCTTTTTTCTCTCTTGCCGCTTCGATTTTCCGAGCGATCTGTTTAGCGAACTTTTCTTCGCCGTATCTGGAGATAATCTTCATCAAATCATTAAACGACCATTCATTTACCACTTCTTTTGCTGTAAGTTCACTCGACTGATCCATTCGCATATCAAGTTCAGCATCATGCTGATAGCTAAATCCTCTATCCGCTTCATCTAGTTGCGGAGATGAGACACCTAGGTCAAAAAGGATACCATCCACTTTATATACGCCACGGTTAGCAAGCTCTTCTTTTATGTAACGGAAATTGCTGCGAATAATCGTAAACTTACCTTCATGTTCCTTCAGCACCTGACGCGCGTTATCAATAGCTTTATCATCTTGATCAAAAGCATACAAATGGCCCGTTTCTAATTGAGACAAAATTAGCGCACTATGGCCGGCCCCACCTAACGTACAATCAACATAAATTCCATCTGGTCTCACGTGTAAAGCATCTACTGATTCTTCTTTTAAAACGGTTATATGGTCAAACATGGAAAATTCCTCTCTGCTATAAACTTAAGGGTTATAAATCAAAGTCCATCAGACTTTCTGCAATTTCTCCAAATGAGTCTTCTGACTTTGAGAAATATTCTTCCCAAATTGATTTACTCCAAATTTCAATTCTATTCGACACACCTATCACTACGCAATCCTTTTCTAGTTTTGCATAGTCTCTGAGCGGAGATGCAATGTTTACTCTTCCCTGTTTATCTAACTGACACTCAGCAGCTCCAGAAAAGAAAAAACGAGTAAATGCACGTGCATCCTTTTTCGTGAATGGCAAACTCTTCAGCTTTTCTTCGATGACTTTCCACTCATTTAAAGGATATCCGAATACACATTGATCCAATCCGCGAGTTAAGATAAACTCTGTGCCTAGTTCGTCACGAAATTTGGAGGGGATGATCATACGTCCTTTTTCGTCGATGCTGTGCTGATACTCTCCCATGAACATATGATCACCCCACTTTCTCCCCTAAATCTACCACAACGCTCCACTTTTCACCACTACAAGTATTATTCGTGTACAAAAAAAAAAATCCTGCTGTAGCACAGGATTTTTTCTAAAATAATTTATCGTTTTTATACGTATACAATCTTATGTTTTCCATTAAATTGATAAGGGTATTGTACAAGTTTATCCACAAGACATGAACCTTCTTCATTTAGAAATTGATAGATGTTCCAGATTCTTTCTTGCAGGATCCCTGTCGGCTTTAATTGCAGCATGATCTCATCAAATTCGGCAAGTGGTTCTTTTACCTTTTTTCGAACACGCTGTTCTAGCTTATCCTCCATATAGTCGATCTCTGATAAGATTCTCTTCAAGTTGTGATCCGCAACGGAAAGAAGCTTCGGATCTACATCTTCTGCTAGCTTTAACAGCTTTTCATATGAAGAAGTAAACTCTGCTCTTATAGATTGAACTGTTTCATAAGTCTCGATGGGACGGTTTAAAGTAAACCACTCGCGTTTATATTCTTCCGTACCATTCTCTAAAACTTGTTTTACCGTTAATTTCTTTGATTGAAGCAATTCGTTAACCTCAGCAGTTACGAGAGTAAATGAAAGCCTTGGTGTTAAAATCGGCATCATCCTGTTAAATTGGCTAAAAACCTTTCCAAGAACAGCCCAATAAGCTATTTCACCAGGTCCAGCAACAAACGATAACACAGGTAGAAGAAACTCTTGCATCAAAGGACGTGTCACGACATTATTACTGAATTTTTCCGGATGTTCAACCGCTTCTTCAAGCAGTTCTGCTTTTGAGATCGTGAAGTCTTTCTCTTTAGAGGAAAATCCATTCTCATCACGATACAACAAGATCCGTTCCTGATTCTTCGTGTAGAATAGATGTGCGTTGTTATCTTGAACCTCTATCGGTGCGGAATAACCACTTTTGCACAGTTCTTCCGTGCGTACGTTAAAAGCTTTATCGATCTCGCTGTTATGAAGAATCATCTCTTTTAACATCATCGATTGCAGTTTTTTAAACAGAGGATCTCCAGAATCTAATACAATTAGGCCGTCTTCATAAAACCATTTGGAAAGAAGCTTTGCGAAGAATGTAACGATCGAATCTGATTCCTTCAAGATACGTTCTGTCTCTGCAACTAGATCACTAGTAAATGCTGTTTCACCAAAGGAACGAAATACTTCCTTCAACCAAGGTTGAACTTCATCTCTATTCCATTCCCATTGGGAGGCTGAAGATTTAATGCTGCTCGCTGACTTTAATGATACTTTTTTCGCAGTGTTGTTCTTAGGAACCATAACATGGTTGATCTCATCCATATCATGATCTTCACCAGCTATCCAAAATATAGGAACAACCGGAACATTCAATTCTTTTTCAGCCTGTTTTGCGAGTTGAATAGTGCTGATGCACTTGTAGATCACTAAAAGCGGTCCGGTTAGAAGTCCTGCTTGTTGTCCGCCAACGACAGCTACACTATCTTCTGTTTTCAACTTTTGTATGTTCTCCATTGTTTTGGGCGAGGAACCAACCTTTTGATTATAAGAAGTCAGATAATCCGTAAGACCCTGTCTAGGAAACGAATAACGCTTCAATTCCTGTTGTCTTTTTGTCCATTCATGCTTGTCATAAGGAGATTTATAATCAAAAAAACGGACAACCTCCGCATCTCCGTTGGAGTACCCTTCTAAAAAAGGCGATGTATGAAGCTGCATTTCCTCCAGTCTCATTTATGAACTTCCTTTCTACGTATCAATTACATCCTTAACGAGTATAGCAAAGAACGATTGAAGAACATAAAAAATATGCTCTAAATGTCCAAAATACGTGAAACGATTCCATATGTCATCAATGAAAAGTAGCCAATTGAAAGAACAAGAAACTGCAGGCGCCAATTTAACCTAAGTATTTTTCCGATAGACAGATCCAAATCATTTTTCCAAATCACATATGTAAAAAGTAAACAGCCGAATAGAAATACGAGTAAAAGAATCCAGTAATAAGAATGGCCCCAAATTTCTACGGTCATTCGTTCAATCGCAATAAATAAAAATAACGTTGTACAATCAATACCCGCCTTAAAGGCTTTTCTCCTTTTTTTCGTAAGCTTAAGCATGCTCTTATTAACAAGAAAAAAGACAATATAAGGAACGGTTATTAAAGTAGCAATAATCGCACCTAGAACACTAGCCAATCATTCATCCTCTCCTATCCAATGCACTGATCGCTTCATAAGCAAAACGAGAATAAGGGGTTTGAATCTTCAATTCGTTTCCTCTCTTAATAACCTCACCCGTAATACTCTCAATTTCAGTTTGCTTACCACTCTCTACACTCTTTAACATGGAAGAGTGGTTTAATGAAGTATTTCTGCATAGGACTAACAATTCCTTCCATAACACTTCGCGCCGTCCTGTCATATTCAATACGGAAACAGCTTCTTCAAAAAGCTCTTTCATCATTGAATGTGCATGTGGGTTCGTTAAAAGTTCTCCATTTGTTATTCTTAACAACGCTGTAAGCGGATTGATTGATGCATTCATAATTAGTTTTTCATAAACTATGGGCTCCCACTGTTTTTCTAATGCAATTGGAAAACGACTGGAATGAAGTAATCCGCTCCATGTCTGTCCAGAATCCCCTCTATACGAGGAAACTTTTATCCTGCCTTCTCCAAGATGATGAACGGTCGTATAACCTTCCTTGATCGCACCGTGCTCAACAACACCAATACTTATTTGTTTTTGTGGCATGCTTTTCAAGAAAGATAGATGACTGATTCCATTTTGTAAAAAGAGATAGGAAACTTTACTGTATGTAATCAATCCGTGTAATTCATTCATCGCCGTTTGTTTAACGGCAATGATACACGATGATTCTTCACCAAAATATTGTGAAAATGGCTTCGCATCGACCTTTACAGTTGTATCGTAACCTTCTATATCTCTGTATGTGAGTCCAGACATTCTGAGTTCCTTTGCTTGTTCAGAGCTTCTTGTATATATTACAGGTTCATGCCCGTTCTCTTTTAAAAAATAGGAAACTAATAACCCGATGGCCCCTCCGCCAATGACACTTATTCTCATAATAATAATCACCTCAACTTACTCGATATTATCATATTCTTAAATCAACCTAAAAAAACCTCCCAAATTTGGGAGGTTCATTTTTTAAACCGGATAGACAGGATGCTTTCGTTCACTGAATACCATTTCTTTGTTTTCATAAAATGCAAAACGGTTTGCAAGTTCAGATCGCAGAGCTGAAGGCGAAACAATATCATCAATGATCATCTCAGACGCAAGCTTATAAATATCAATATGCTCTTTATATTCTTGTTGTTTTTGCTGAACAAATTGAATACGCTCTTTTACATCTTCAATCTCATTAATCTTGTTAGAATATACAGCGTTCACTGCTGCTTCTGGTCCCATAACCGCAATCTGAGCCGTTGGCAATGCAATACAACAATCAGGTTCAAATGCCGGACCCGCCATTGCATATAGACCAGCACCATACGCTTTTCGGACGATCACTGAAATTTTCGGTACAGTGACATCACTCATCGCAGCTATCAACTTAGCACCATGACGTATAATTCCAGCTCTCTCTACTTTCGTTCCGATCATAAAGCCTGGAACATCAGATAAGAAAAGCAAAGGGATCGAGAATGCATCACAAAGTGTTATAAAGCGCGCTGCCTTGTCTGCAGAATCAACAAAAAGTACGCCGCCTTTTACTTTAGGCTGATTCGCGATAATCCCGACCGGTTTTCCATCAATACGCCCAAATCCAGTCACGATCTCTTGTGCGAATAATTTTTTCATCTCAAAAAAACTACCCTCATCGATGAGTCCATCAATAAATTCATACATATCAAACGGAACGTTTTGATTTTCTGGAACGATCGCTTCTAATTCTCTTCCCGCTTTAGGAGCACTAGAATCAACAACCGGAGCTTTTAATTTATAGTTACTCGGGAAATAAGATAGGTACCTTTTAGCTTCTTCAATAGCTTCCGTTTCATCTGCTGCCAAAACGTCGCCGCATCCACTAACAGAGCAGTGCATCCTTGCTCCGCCCATTTCTTCAAGCGTCACTTTTTCACCGATTACTTTCTCAGCCATTCGTGGACTTCCTAAGTACATGGATGCATTTTGATCGACCATGATTACGATGTCACAAAAAGCTGGTATATATGCTCCACCTGCTGCTGAAGGACCAAATAGAATACAAACTTGTGGAATCATCCCAGACAGTTTTACTTGATTGTAAAAAATCTTGCCCGCTCCCCGGCGGTTAGGAAACATATCTATCTGATCGGTAATTCTAGCACCAGCCGAATCAACAAGATAAAGCATCGGAACTTTTAACTTTTGTGCGGTCTCCTGTATGCGAATGATCTTTTCCACTGTTCTAGCTCCCCAAGAACCCGCTTTGACAGTAGAATCGTTAGCCATTACACAGACCGTCTTCCCGCCAACTTTACCTATTGCAGTTACAACTCCATCTGCTGGCAGATCACCTGCTTGATTATTTGCAAACTTAGCATCTTCAACGCTGTATTCACCATCATCAAAAAGAAGTCTTAACCGGTCGCGTACGAACATCTTATTTTGAGAACTGTTCTTCTCATGATATTTTTGTGCACCACCAGCTTCTATTTGATCGATCTTTTCTTTTAATTGATTTTCTAATTTTGCTACCATGATATACCTCCTTCAAGAGAGTGAGCGCTCGTTCAGATTGTCTGCATGCTAATTTTATTTAAGTGTAACGAGTACGTCGCCCTCATTCACAAAATCTCCAGATGCAAACTTAATATTTTCTACTGTTCCCGCATCAACAGCGTCAACGGGTATTTCCATTTTCATAGATTCTAAGATAATAACAGTTTGTCCTGCTGCTACCTCGTCACCTTCACTCACCAATACTTGCCAAACTGTGCCTGCCATAGATGCTGCAATTTCTTTCATTTCTCTCTCTCCTCTTTCTAATTATGGTTTTGAAACTTTTCTCTTACTTAAATAGCTAGTGGTATAATCACCTTTTATAAAATCCTCTTCTTTCAAGATCATTTGAAAGAGTGGCGTGTTTGTTTTTAATCCATCTATCTCTAGTGCATCAAAAAATTCAACCGCACTCTTAATGCATGCTTCACGATTGGAATCGCTTACAATTATTTTCGCGATCATTGGATCATAAAAAGGTGTAACAGCATTGCCACTACCATAACCTGAATCGATCCTTACATTCTCAGAGCCTGGCCATACTAGTTTCTCAATCTTACCTGGTGACGGGAAGAAAGTGATTGGATCTTCTGCATATAGTCTAAACTCTATCGCATGACCTTTACTCATGATTTCCTCTTGAGTCAATGGAAGCTTTTCACCTCTAGCTACTTGAATCTGCCATCTTACTAGATCAAGCCCTGTAATGCTCTCTGTAACAGGATGCTCAACTTGAAGCCGTGTGTTCATCTCTAGAAAATAGAAATCTCCGTTTTCGCTTACGACAAATTCAACGGTTCCCGCATTCACATAGTTTACTGCTTCTGCTGCTTTAACAGCCGAATCAGTAATTTTAGAACGAAGGCTCTCTGTTAAGAATGGTGATGGTGATTCTTCGACAACTTTTTGATTCCTTCTCTGAACGCTGCAATCTCTTTCAAATAGATGAACGATATTTCCATGTGTATCACCCATGATTTGAACTTCAATATGTCTAGCATTCTCGATGCATTTCTCGATAAACATTCTGCCAGAGCCAAAGTAATTCTTAGCGCGTTGTTGTGATGATACAAAATGTTTACGCAGATCTTCATTGTTATCACATTTCACCATGCCGATTCCGCCACCGCCGCTGCTTGCTTTAAGCATTACTGGATAACCGATCTGCTCGGCAAGTTTTACACCTTCTTCAACATCTTCGATAGGTTCGATCGTTCCCGGTACGATCGGAACACCTGCTTGCTGCATCGTTTTTCTTGCCATGATCTTATCACCCATCCACTCAATGGTTTGAGGGGCGGGACCTATAAAAGTTATTCCAGCTTTCTCTATCTTTTTGGCAAACTCATCATTCTCAGATAATAATCCATAACCTGGATGGATAGCATCTACCTTATGTTTGAGAGCGACTTCTAAGATCACTTCACTCTGCAGATAAGATTTTGCTACCGGAGGTTCACCAATATGTACCGCCTCATCCGCAGCTTTTACAAAAGGGAGGTCTTTGTCTGCTTCAGAATATACTGCAACCGTTTGAATGTCCATTTCCTTACACGTTTGAATAATTCGCAGTGCAATCTCACCACGATTAGCGATTAATATTTTTTTCATGTTCATCCTCCTTCCTGTTGTCAACATTACCTTTTTCGACATAAAAACCAAAAATCCTTTTTTGTAAGCGTAAACTAAACGAATATTTTATTTTTAAAGAATTTTTTGCATAATTAGTATATACTATAACTATAGAGAAAAGTACAGAAAGACAGGGGGAGAACATATGTTAAAGTATGAAGTAAAAAAATTATTAGTTAACTATAAAACACTTGAAGAATTTAAGCAGTTCAAAGAATATGGTGTACAAGAATTGTCAATGCTTGAGGATCTTCAAGAAAATATGATTGAAAACGACAGTGAGTCTCCGTTCTATGGCATTTATTATGGTGATAAACTAGTAGCACGCATGAGCTTGTATCAGATTGAAGCTGCTTATGATCAATATTTTGATCCTCCACAAGATTATTTAGAACTTTGGAAACTAGAAGTATTGCCTCACCATCAGACAAAAGGTCTAGGAAAAGCACTAGTAGAGTTCGCTAAAACGTTCCACCTTCCGATCAAAACGAATGGCAGACAACAATCTGGCGGTTTTTGGGAGAAGATGGGCTTTGAAGCTGTAACTTATAATCAAGAACGTGATCGTGGTCAGAATCCTTATGTATGGTATCCAACAGGCGTAAGTGAACAACGTCTCGCATAAAAAATAAAAAAGATGGCATCTGCCATCTTTTTTTTAATTTCTCACAGGAACTTCTACTAACTTCCTTGCCCTATCCATGATCTGCAATACATCTTTATAATCACGGTATACGGTTTCATATTCTTTATTTACTTTACTAAGTTTACTTTTTAAATTTCCGTTTTCTTTTTTGAGATTCTGAAGTTTCAAGAGCAAAGCTTTGTTTTCTGCTTCTAAATTTTTAGAACCTGGCGTTTCAGCTTGTAGCTGCTGTAAAAATAATATGATGTCATTCAAAGATAGAGACGTATCATTTTTCAAAGCATTTGGATGTTCCCTATGAAGTAATTCTTCTTTATGGTTTTCAATGGTTGAAGCAAACTGTTTAACTTTACGTTTATTTCGCTCTTTACGTACTTTTTTAGCCTCAGTTATCGCTTTATCATATTGTTTACGGATGAGCGAGTTCCACCGGAAACCACAAGCAGCAGGTGTTCTCGTTAGTTTCTCTCCTACCTCTTCAAATGCAACCAGCTGTGTACTTCCCTCTCGAATATGCCGCAGTGTTACTTCAGCAAGAATAGCATCTTCCTCTTTTGTCCAGGCATCCTGGCGCAAATTTGTCATTAAGATCCCCCCATTTTAGTGGTTTGTAATAAGAATATGCTAGTGCTAGATAAGATAGACTTTTTATTCTACTAAAATGAGGAAAACTTATTTTTTCAAGAAGGCATCTACTCTTTTATGGTGTTCGTCTGAAGCCCATAACTTTGCACAACGTTCGATCTCATTCTGTACGCTCAGCTTTATTTTTCCTACATCAAATCTTTCAAGCTGAAGAGCTTTATAAGATTCAATGACACCAAGAGGTTGAGAAGTAAAACGACTTACATAGCGTTCTGTTTCTTTCAAACTGTTTCCTTTAATAACATATTGGATAAATCCATAATCCATGCCTTGCTTAGCTGTAACAGGAGTAGAGCTGTATAAGAGGTCCATCGCTCTTACCATGTTGATTCTTTCTAAGAGGTAAGTCCCCCCGCCCCAGCCCGTTGTAATGCCTAGACGACCTTGGATAAACCCTACCTTCGCTTCTGCTCGAGCAAGCCTTATATCGCATGCTGATGCTATCTCACATCCGCCTCCAACTGCTGATCCATTTAGAAGAGCGACAGTAGGTTTTGGGAAAAAGAATAGCTCATGAAGAATGTTACCCATTTTGGATAACATCCCATATGCTTCTTCTTCAGTCTTTAATGAATGGAAAGCACTAAGGTCTCCTCCTGAACAAAACGCTTTTGAACCTGCTCCCGTTATGATGAGAACTTTTACTCCTTCGTCCTTTTTTGCTGTGTTCAATAGAGTGGATAAGTGTTTCATCACATCGTAGTTGATCGCATTACGCACTGATGGACGATTCAATGTGATCCACCCTATTCCATTCTTTTTTTCCCATAATACAGGTTGCTCGTTCACTATCAACACCTCCGATACAAAAGAAAACGCTTTATTTATGTATATGAAAAAACAGGAAGCCTATAGCTTCCTGTTTTTCATTACTTGCTAACTACTTCTTTTCCTTTGTAAGATCCACACTCACGGCAAACGCGGTGAGATAACTTGTATTCTCCGCACTGTGGACACTTTACCATACCAGGCATGGAAAGCTTGTAGTGTGTACGACGCTTCGCTTGGCGAGTTTGAGAAGTTCTGCGAAAAGGTACTGCCATTTGTATCCACCTCCTTAAAGGTTCTAGAAAGAATCATTATAACCTATTCTTTCACTTTTTGTCTTCGTCAAAAAATTTAGCCAGACCTTCCAAACGCGGATCAATCCGGTTTTTCATGTCCTCATCCGTAACCCTCTTCCATCCTTTACCTTCTTTAGGAGCAGGACTGTCTGTCACATCAGCAGCCGTAATTTTCAACGGTTTTTCAAGCAAAATATGCTCTTCGATGACAGGGAGAAGGTCAACGTAATGTCCTTCGACTTTGTGAAGGCTCTCTTCATCTTCGTATTCCGTATAGTTCGGATCGAAAATAAAAATTTCCGTCGTTTTTACCGAGAATGGAAATTCCACATCTACCAAAGTGTTGGCACATGGCAACACCATTTTTCCTTTTATGTTTAAGTAAAAAGTGGCTTTTTGCTGAGTTACATCTGCATGTCCTTCTATGTGAACAGGATCAACGCTTCTGATCTCCGGGTCTTTTTCCATCACTCCGCTCGCATCAACATTTTGTTCAAACGTTAACGGTTTACGGTAAAAATTTTTAATTTCTTGTAGTGACCATTTCATGTCTTTATCACCTCAAGGCAACAGTAGTAATTATATCGGTCATCAAATAAAATGTCAATATTTTATCTTTACACTGATACTTTTGATTCTAAACTCTTTTTAGTACAATGTAAACAAGTATAATCGAACGTTTAAAAGGAAGTGGAACAGTTGAAAGCAACTGGTGTTGTTGTAGAATATAATCCGTTTCACAATGGACATTATTATCATTTACAAGAAACGAAAAAAGCTACAGGTGCTGATTGTATTATCGCTGTGATGAGCGGTAATTTCCTTCAACGAGGAGAACCTGCTCTTTTGTCAAAATGGAAAAGGACTAAGATGGCGCTATTAGGTGGTGCCGACCTTGTTATTGAACTTCCATATTCCTATGCCACTAGCCATGCGCCTCGTTTTGCTTTTGGAAGCATATTTTTGCTTCAATCTCTTGGTGCAGAGTCTTTTTGTTTTGGAAGCGAATCTGGGGAAACTGAACTTTTTAATAAGACTCATGACTCGGTGAACGCTCAAAAGGAAACCTACCAGGATCTTGTTCGGTCATTTATGAGCAAAGGTCTATCATATCCCTCAGCTGCATCACGAGCATACGAATCACTTGATGTTCCGTTGGCGCTCGATCTCAGTAAACCAAATAATATATTAGGTTTTGAATATGTAAGAGCTAGCCGTGAGTTAGGTTCTCATATTCGACCTGTTACGATTAAAAGGAAAAATGCTGATTACCATGATGTCATGCTGGGCAAAGGTAATATTGCTAGTGCAACTGCTATTAGAGAAGCTATTTTTAAAGGTGATGTAGAACAATCTGCAGCGTATATGCCTCATTACACACTTGAGATTTTAGCTGAAGAACAAGCTGAAAAAGGTACTCTTATGAACTGGGAACGCTTTTTTCCTTTTCTTCGTTATCAACTATTATCTACAAGTCCCCATGAAATAAACCGTTATTACGAGGTTGAAGAGGGTTTAGAATATAGGATGATCGAAGCGATGAAGAAATCTGACTCATTTGAAACTTTTATGAAACACTTAAAGACAAAACGATATACATGGACAAGGCTGCAACGCGCGTGTTTACACGTTTTAAATAAGGCTAAAAAAGAAGAGATGTTAGCCATTTTAGACTCACCTCCTTCATACATTCGCGTATTAGGGATGACTGGTAATGGCAGAGATTATTTAAGTACTGTTAAAAAAACGTTAGACCTGCCTCTTGTTACTACTGTGTCTAAGCATGATTTTGCTGGATTGAGAATGGAAGCAAGAACTTCTTTAGTTTATGCCCAAGGCGCAGCTCGGGATCTTTTGCGAGCTGAAAAAGAAGAATTCAACACCCCGCCAATAATGGTGAATTGATGTAGCGATGCGGTTATATTCGATGGCGCTCGTATTTTTGATATGGCGCTCGTCGGAGCGTGCTTAACAGCCACTCCGACGAGCTAAAAAAGGATGCAGAAGCTACTTGTGGCTTCTGCATCCTTTTTCTCTACAATTTTTTCAGATAATCCAGTGCATCGTTCAGCGTTTTAACCGGTACGATCTTCATTTTGGAGCCTATATCTTTTTGAGCCTTCACCGCATCACTATAGTTATCTCCATCAACAGGTGCAAAGAAAATTTCGGCACCTGCTTCATCAGCTGCAACAATCTTTTGCTGTATACCGCCGATTGGTCCTACATTCTTTTGAAGGTCCATCGTACCGGTTCCTGCAATCTTCTTTCCATGTGTAAGATCATCTGGTGTTAATTGATCCATAATTTCTAACGTGAACATCAACCCAGCTGATGGCCCTCCGATCTGTGAGGTATCAATCTTCACTTTCGGATCCGTTACGATGGATACATCTGCTATAGGAGAAGTGATGCCAAGACCCGCTTTTGGTCCTTGATCTTGAATATATTTCTTTGGAAACTCTTCAATATTTAAATTCACATTCAATTTTTTATCGCCACGTAAAATAGTTAAGTCTACTGCATCTCCTGCGTTCTTAGGAGCAAGTGTATCAAGTAGTTTCTTTGTTTCCATAACAGGATTACGGTCAACAGCAATAATCTTATCTCCAACTTTTAATTTCTTTTCTGCCGGCATTCCCGATATGATTCCCGTAACATAAACACCATGGTATTCAATGTCTACTTTCTTTCCTGCCTCTTGGTAAGCTACTATCGTAGCAGCATGCTGTGAATCTTCCATCATCTGAAGCTGTCTTTGGTTGTATTCTTCATCCGTCTCATCTTCTCCTCGGATCTGATCAGCAGGGATGACTTCACGATAATCACTCAGTTTTGCCCATATGTATTGCGGAATGTTTGCTGTACCTACCGAAACCGTTGTCAGCATGAACACTCCCTTATCGTCGTCTCCTCCCTCTACGCTAATGATGGGATCTAATACTCTGGCATCCCCGGGAGATGTAATGTAGTAAGGAAGTGGATAGAATGCTATAAAAGCAAACACCAGCAAAAAAAGAATGATGAATTTATTTTGCGAGAAAAAGTTTCTTCGTTTCGTTGTTTTTTCAGTGGTCATGCATAGACTCCTTCCAGTTGTTGATCTTCTCTAAGATTTTTGGTATCTGTTTTCTTCCTGCTTCTTCTCCTATAGCGATTATATCATTTACATCCTTAAATGCTGTAGAACTGAACTGCTCAACCATTGGACGAATCATAATATCTGCTGAAATCTCGTGCCAGCGCACCATTTCACGCTGCATGATATCAATGCTTTGGATGATAACATCAAAAATGGATGAAACCTGAAGTTCGGCTTTGAAATGAGAGATATCTACTGCGATTACTAGGTCTGCTCCCATCTCTCTTGCCACAGAAACAGGTACACGATCGATGACTCCACCGTCCACTAAAAGTTTTCCGTCTATTTTTTCAGGGACTAAAATGCCAGGAATCGAGATGCTCGCACGAACTGCATCTGCAATAGGACCGGTTCTAAAAACTACTTTTTCTCCTAGCAGTAGATCAGTCGCCACGATCGCTAACGGAATTTCCGTTTGTTCAATATGTTTTTGTTTTGTGAGGAGCCTTACGAGTTCTTTGATTTTCTTCCCTGTAATAAACCCCATCTTAGGTACGGTGTAATCCATATAATATTTACGCTTAAAGAGCGTTGCCATACGGTAAAGATTTTCATCGCTGTGACCCATACTTACCATCGCACCGACCAAAGCTCCCATGCTGCTCCCTGCTACCATGTCTATAGGAATCCCAGCATCTCTTATTGCTTTAACAACACCAAGATGAGCAAATCCTCTAGCACCACCAGATCCTAGAGCAAGTCCGATTTTCGGTTCTTTCATCCTTTGCTCCTCCTTTTAGAAGCACCGTCTTTTTTTAACATATGGTCTAAAGAGTAAGGCTATACGTATAAATAAGGATGAGGACAAGTAAGTATAGTGTAATTTTGCGAGAGGAGCACTCCCCTTATGAACAAAGCCTACTTCAAAACGCTTCTATTGTCAGCATCTGCTATTATCATAGCAATATCCATAATCATATACCCAAAAGAAACTTACATGGCATCCGTCAACGGGCTGAAGATGTGGTGGGACGTTGTTTTCCCGTCCTTGATGCCCTTTTTTATACTATCAGAGGTATTAATGGGGTTTGGTGTCGTACATCTGATAGGTGTATTATTCGAGCCTCTTATGAGACCGCTTTTCCGTGTGCCTGGTGCAGGAGGTTTCGTTTGGGCGATGGGTATTTCTTCAGGATTCCCTGCTGGGGCAAAGCTAACAGCACGATTATGGCACCAAAAGCAGATCACGACCCTAGAAGCTGAACGCCTCGTATCTTTTACGAATTGTTCGAACCCTTTGTTCATGTTCAGCGCAATTGCAGTGGGTTTTTTTCATAACGCAGCTCTTGGCATCGTTCTCGCAGTAAGTCACTATTTGGGCAATTTTTTCGTTGGGCTGATCATGAGGTTTCATGGTTGGAAAAAAGAACCTGTTGAAAAGGAAATACGCTATAGAGGAAAAGGACTAACCAACGCGTTTAAACACATGCATGAAGCTAGATTAGCAGACAATCGCCCCATCGGGCAGCTTCTTGGAGATGCCGTGCAGCAATCTACAAAAACACTTCTTATGATCGGTGGGTTCATTATTCTCTTCTCTGTACTAAGTAAGATGATGGATCTTCTTCACGTAGCAGAACTGCTTTCAAGCTTGATAAATTATTTTTTTATCGCGCTTTCGCTATCTGAACAATTAAGTCTTCCTCTTATTAAAGGAATCTTTGAGATCACGTTAGGCAGTAACTTAACGAGTCTCGCTCAATCGTCCATCTTACAACAAGCCGTGATCGTGAGTTTTATATTAGCTTTTAGCGGTTTTTCCGTACAAGCACAAGTAGCTAGTATCCTTGCAGACACTGATATTAAGTTCAAACCATTCTTTTTTGCAAGAATACTTCATGGATTTTTATCGGCGATCATTTGTCTTTTAGTATTCCCTTATTTGTATCACGTTAAAAGTACTACTGCTCCAGCATTTGCATTTCTTACTGAGAAAACCGTCCATATTAGCGAGTTCGGTATGTACGCACTCATGCATAGCCATTATGTAACACTTGGATTCTTAATCCTTTCAATCCTAATATGGAACAGAAACCTAATGAAAAAAAACAGCCTCCGCACTTAACGGGGGCTGTTGTATTTTTCTTTTAATGCTTCTTCTACAACTTCAGGAACAAGATCTGAAACGTTCGCATGATACTTTGCTGCTTCTTTAACGATGCTAGAGCTCAGGAAAGAATATTGATTGTTTGTCATCATAAAGAATGTTTCAACTTCATCATCTAGTTTTTTGTTTATAGAAGCGATTTTCATCTCGTATTCAAAATCTGATACTGCACGAAGTCCCCTAAGAATAACATTTGCTCCGATATTCTTTACATAATCGATCAGAAGGCCGTTAAACGAGTCTACCTTTACGTTGGGAAATTGTTTTGTAACTTCCTTTAAGAGTACGATTCTCTCATCAACTGTAAACAAAGGGTCTTTACTTTGATTATTTGCTACTACTACAATTACTTCATCAAATACTGTTGCTCCACGTTTAATAATGTCCAGATGACCACGAGTTACCGGATCAAAGCTACCAGGACAGACTGCAGTTGTTGGCATTTTTTTCACCTCATACTTTATGTTAATCGCGTTTGTAGATCGTTATTGTAGTTGTTTTTCCGTATGTTTCCTGTCTGACCTGATAAAAGTTTCCGATCTCCTCAGGTAGTGTTACATCTGTACCATGTTCAGTTACTATACTTCCTTCTGGAGATAGAAGTTCAAGTTTATCAATCTCCTCCATATCCTTTAACAACATCTGCTTCGCGTAAGGAGGATCAAGGAATATCATATCAAATTGCATCTCTCTTTTGTGAAGCGCTTTCAATGCTCTTTTTGCATCATTACGAAAAACTTCTGTTTTGTCTTCGTAGTTGCATTGTTTAATATTCTCTTTAATCGTATGTATCGCTTTTTGATCCTTGTCAATGAAAATAAGATGCTCCATGCCTCGGCTTAATGCTTCTAAACCTAAGCCACCACTTCCACCATATAAATCAAGACCCTTACCTCCATCAAAAAAAGGACCGATCATGTTAAAGATGGATTCTTTGATCTTATCAGTTGTTGGCCTTGTGTTCGTACCTGGTACTGCTTTAAGTGGTCTTCCCTTACATTCTCCGGCTATAACTCTCACGTTCTTCACTCAATTCTTTATCCGTTTTCCCTTACTTATCCTATCACAAGTATTCCTGTAATCAAACATCAAATCTTTTTCTTATAAGTATAAGGCAAATTAAATGCGGTCATACTATTTATAACAACATCAACGAACGATGTTGTTGCCAACCGCGGAGAAGACTTACTCCCCATAAGTTCTTCATCCGGTTTCTCCTCTCCCATCGCCTTTAAACAGAAGTGATTTTGTTTTAAAGGCAACCTGCAGTTTTTGCTGCAGGTTTTTTTCATGCTTAAAATCCTTTAAGCAGATAGATGATTGTGCTACATTGTTTTATAGAAAGGGGATTGAATGATGATTCAACGATTTATTGAGCTTGGAGAAGGGTATTCAGATCTTTATGAACTCCTTGAGATCATGGAAACGAACAACGAGCGTATCTCGCAGTTATTGTGCCTAAAAGTTAAAAAAGAAGATAAAATGTACGCGTCATTAGTTGCCGTACTTCACCCTGCTTCTGAAGGAAAATTTCAGCCACTATACATTTGTCGAGAAGGAGTACCCTATCCTTCGAAACGAATTGATCTATTTGAGGCGAAAGCGGCTGAATTAAATAAAGAAGTGATAACATTTGACGTAAAACCATCAACAGATTTTGCTGAAACTGAACTCTTTTTTCACTATTTAACAGGGATTCTTCGCTTAAACTATCTCATCCCGCCGTTAACATAGTTACAGATTTCATAAAAAAACAGGCAGCTATTTTTATTAGCGGCCTGTCTTTTAAATCCCCATCTTATAATCATATTCTTTTGCTTTATCAACAATTTTACTTTCATATTCTGTCTTGATCTCTTGTTTATGAGACCTTTTTACTTCTTTCACAAAATGTAAGGATTCCAGCTTTGCTGCTATTTCGTCTATTTTGTTTCCATCACAGTACAGAACAGCATACTTTAACCTTCTAGAGACATAATGTACATTTCCATAGCGCCTTAACTGTTTTGAAAACTTTAATGAATGAAGAAATACAGATAGCCCACGACGATTACCTATCATAATTAAAGCCCCTTTTATATACTTAAATTGAACTAATAAATGAATACTCCTTAATAGGAAGTGATGCAGATTGGACTTAAACAACATTTGGGAACAGTTTATAGATCGTATGAAACAAGATCCTATGATCATTCATGTTGAAAGAAAAATGATGGCCGGTATCCCTTTCATATATGTAACAGTTTCTCCACAGTTTTTAATCGATCATACAACCGATTCTGTAAAAAAACATGCCGTAAAAGCTATGAAAGGGAAACGGCTAACATTGAACCTTACATTTGTAAGATCAGAAGAAAATCTTCATGTGTACCGAATGCGTTTTTTAGTTCCGCAAGAAAAAATGTTCTGCTGTGGTAACTTATGCTTTGATTGCATCCGGTTTAAAGACTGAGTTTAAGCACAGCCGCAAGATCCACCAGAACCGCATCCACCACTGCAAGAGCTCTCGTCAAAGAAAGGATTGCCCGTTGGGACTTTAATCTGCTCAGATACACTGTATGCAATGATTTTGCTGCACTCCATCAATAAATTCTCAAGTTCTTTTTCTGCTTTCTTAAATTGAGCAATGTTTTCATGGAAATCAAGCTCTCGTTTAAGTGTACGAACTTGTGTTGAAACGGTATGAAAATCAGGATGATATTTACCAAAACGCTGTACTTCTTCATACTGTTCTTTCATCTTGGCGAAACGAGCAATCATTTTCTGTGCTTCTACATCTTGCTCTAGGTTATATTTTGATTCTCTATATGCTATTGCAACACTGGAATCGGCAACCATCTCTGCTAATGCCAGAGATTCTTCCAGCAATACACTTTGGTCTAAACTCATACGTCACACCTCCCTTTAGGTATGAGGTTTCTAATCTATTATAGCGGATATTGACTGGACTTAAAAGCATAGCCGTCTTTATAAAAAAATAAAACTCTTCTAATATCGAAGAGTTATCGAACTTGAACGACTATGTTTTTCTTAATTCCGTAATCAGATCCATCCTTTTTCTTCAGCTGCAAAGTAATTCTATGTTTACCAGGATTCATATTTTTTAAGATGAACATAGATTGATTAGCATTCATCTTCCACTTATTGTTTACAAAAACGGCAATATATCCGTCCTTATTACCAGGTGTCTTCGTTAGACCTCCTTGGAATGAGAACCTTGAAATAATATTTTCAAAATAGATGCGCTGTTTTTTTACATGATAGTTAACCGCCCAGTCTTTATCCATTATGGGATACGAAGCAGATACCTCAACAGCTTTTGATTCTTGAAGTTTTGTCTCGGAGAATCCTTCATATAATTTGGTTATCATAAACAGCGTAAACACTATGACAACTAAAAGACTGCCTGTATAGATCCGTCTGTTTCTTATTTTCATAAAAAAACCACTCCTTATAGAAGTAGTTTTTTCCTTTTTTCTTTTTATTATCCCTCAAGACTCCTTAACCGTTGTTAAGAGAGTCTGGCATCGGCTGAAAATCATTCGGCACAGGAGCACTACTCCCTTTTACTTCGTCACCCATTACAGAGATTAATTCCATTAACAGTCCAAAATTTTGTACCTGTTGATGAAAGCGATCTACTCTCTGCCCGAAAGTACGTCCGTAAAACACTTTCGCACCCTCTTCCAGCTCAGATACTGAAAAAGGGTTTCTACTTAATTTCCTATACCACTCTGGTTTTTCTCTTATATAATATTTCAAGTCAGGTCTTGTATTCAAATACTCTAGGATCTCTCTTCGCACGCCGCACACATCCTTTTAGTCCCTGTATGAAGGATAATCATTCATTCTCTTCTCAGGCAGCTGGTTCGGTCTGTCAGACTGATTGTTAAATTGCTGTAATAGTTCTTGAACCGCATCCATCAGACTGCCAAATTGAGATAAATATTTTTGTACATCGTTGATTTGAAGTTTACTTAAACCAGCAACAATATCCCCAACTGTAAGTTCTGTTCTTGTCTTATCAGACTTAGAGCGTTCGTCTTGTTTTTTTTCTTTGTCTTTGTCTTTTGCATACTGATTCCAGCTTTCATGTTCTTCACCCAAAACGATCCAATCCTGATAAACCTCTTTCCAAGGCCTTTTATTCTTCTTCACTTCCTTAATTAAATCAGGATGTTTATGAACGAACTCCTTGAAACTTTCTATATCAGTCTTTACCACAGAATCCACCCCCAGCCATCCACTGACGAATGATGTTTACTACATGATACATAAGTGCCCATAAATTGGTGCGCCCATTTTTTAGAATGCGTGCAAAGTTGATTCTGTTTACTTTATTCTCATCCGCCCAAAAAGGTACAATAAAAATAAAAAAAGATTGAGGGAGAGAATATTGGATATTAAGGACGAGTGGAAAGAATTCTTTGAAACCAGTAATGAGCAAGAGCAAAAGGTCATGAAACTTTTTTTGGACAGTTTAAAATTAAAAAGAGAAAAGGACCATTTAACACACATTGCTTCTTTATTAGATCTTAAAACGATTAGAATCAACGACCACACACTAGAAATGGAGATGCCTAATACGCCCTTACTTGATAATTCAATTGGAATATTACATGGCGGTCTTACTGCAACCCTTTTAGATACAGCAATGGGCACTATGGCAAGTCTAGTTCCAGGTAATAAAAGAGGAGCTGTAACTGTAGAACTAAAAGTTGATTATTTAACACCAGGTGTTGGAGAATTGTTTATATGCCGTGCTGAAGTCGTTCATAATGGCAGACAATTAGTACGCATGGATGGAAAGGTACGCAACGAAACCGGTACGTTGATCGCATCGGCTTCGGGAACGTTCTTTAAACTTGCTGAATAAGACACAAATTAAAAAATTTTAAAAAAGGCTGAACCTATTAAGGTTCAGCCTTACACGATCAATTTACTCCATAGGCACCAAAAAATTTTGGGTGTAATACTTATTATCTACACCTACTCCAAGATGAGTATATTCATTGTTTAACAATGTGTTTCTATGACCTTCACTGTTCATCCATCCTTCAACAGCTGCAATGCCATCCGTATAGTTTGCTGCTATGTTTTCACCTGCTTGCAGAAACTTTACATCTTTTTGCTGCAGCCTGTCTGAAAGCGTTCTTCCATCCTTACTCTCATGGGAAAAATATTGCTGATCCAACATATCTTTAGAATGGAGATAAGCTATCTCAGATGTCTTTTCATCCCATTCCAACGGATTTTTTTCATATTTTAGACGGATGATGTTCGTTAACTCAAAAACTTGTTGTTCTTCAGATTGATCCACTTTATTCTGTTCATCATCGTTCAATTGTCCAAGCGGTGGCAGATCGCCTCGATATACTATAGAATAAGGTCTCTGTTTTAACAATACATCTGAAGTAGTATATCGTACACTTGAAAGCTGATTCGTAAATTTATCAAAATAAAGCTGTACCCAAACAGTATCATTCAATTTAATAAGCGGACGTAGCATTACTTCTTGCTCAGATAATTCAAATCTAAAAAAATCTTCTCCATCATTAATGGTAATATCACTCTCAATCGGAAACTTCTGAATGATCGTGTTTGAATTCTCTCCGATTGTGAAGGGTGAAGTGTTTACATCAGATCCAATAACAAACAGCGTAACTACTTTACCGTTTTCAACACCTGCTTGAAGATACCCTTTTGGACTCTTGTTTCCATAGATATACCATTCATAGCCATAACTTGATGGATCGATTCTCTCAGGTTCTCCCCATTGCTTCTTAAATGCTGCTATATCTTTACCTACCCAGTTTGAAACAGCATCCTCAGGGATCTTAAGTGATTCTTCTATGTACTCTACTTTTGTATCAGGCTTTTCTTTCTCGACCGTAAATTCTGGCAGAACATCATAAAAAAACAAACCGATTAATATAAAAACGGATAGGAAAAAAGTAACCAATCCTCGCATAGTGGTTCCCCCTATAACTTTCTTCTTCTCTTAGTTTAGCATAGAGGGTATATATTTGGATGAACGGTTTCAAAAATAAAACAGCTCCAATTTAAATGGAACCGTTTTATACCATCGATATAAATTATTGAATTTGATCCCGTTGCTCTGAAACTTGTGTAAGGGTATGTCCCGCTGCAGAGTCACTCTCTTTAGCCAGTGATAGATCTCCTAAAGAAATAATTCCTACAAGCTTATTGTTCTCGACGATTGGGAGCCTTCTGATCTGTTTCTCTGCCATAAGATCTGCAGCTTCTTCTGCCGTCATATCTAGAGAACCTGTATACAGATTTTCACTCATTACATCTGTTACTTTTGTAGAGCCTGGACGTTTTTCAGCAACTCCTCGAACGACAATATCTCGGTCTGTGATGACTCCTATGATTTGATCATTCTCACAGACTGGAATCACACCTACATCATCCTTCTTCATCTTTACCGCTACTTCATAAACATTGTCCAATGGTGTAACAAAATCAACATTCCTCGTCATGATCTCACTTACCTTTTTCAAATCCTTACCTCCTCTAAAATGGAAATCTGTTCTTCTTTATGCTTTACGAAAGAAAAACAAATATGCGCACTTTTGACAATGATTGCATCTTTAGCGCTTTCATAATATCATTAAGAAGTGATTTTTATTTTTTTATTGAATTCCTAGGAGGTTTCACAATGAAATTTGAAGAAAGCGGCTTAAACGGGAAGGTTGTTGAGTTTTCACTTTTAGAACATGTGATGGAAAACCATGGCATGATCCGTGCTGGCCAATGGGATTATGAACGTATTACATATGACTACAAATTTGAAGACATGACGAACGGTGATGTTTATTATTTCCGATTCCCATGTCATGTTATTGAGGCAGAAACTGAAACTCCACACGCTAAAGTTGAACTTGGAACACCTTATGTAGGGAAACATTATTACCCTCACGGTGTGGAATATGATGAAGTATTCCCAAAACACGTTGTTAATCAATGCAACAAATTAATTGAAGCACTTCATACTGAATTGCACGTTTAAAAAAACCCCTCGATGAGGGGTTTTTCTTATTCAGCAGCTCTTTCTGGTGACTGAGAGGAATACCCTTCAAATAGCCTGCCACCATATGGAGCGATAACTTCGTCAACAAATTCAATAACTTTTGATTTTATACGATTGGAATAATAATCATTAAATACTAAAGCGAACTGTTCTGCAAACGGTTCATTGTATTCTTTCAAAGCACGAAGAATCCATTTTCCTTCTCCGATCCAGTGTCCATTAACACGTAACACAAATTCATGTGTTCGATCAGCGAGTTTTGAAACGATAAATAAATCTTCTAAAACATTCGTTGACCCTTCCAAATCGTTTAATAGATCGGTTAAGAAATATCGTGCTTGCTCGATCTCAATTGTTTTCCATGGCGTTGGCCCTGCTTTTAATAGCTGCAAAGCTTCATTCTTTATTCGAGAAGCCTGGCCAGTATCTTGAAGAATAATACCTTCAGCACACATTTGAGGGAGAGAGGGTCTTGCTCTGTCGATATTTTGTTTAAAAAAACGTTTGTAAGTAAACATGTTGTGAACAAAAACCTCGATCGGCCAGTCATACTCTGTAAGTGATTCTCGATATGACTCACTTACAGAACTATCTATGATGATTATATCTAAATCAGAGCTCTCTGTTTCTTCGCCCCTAACAACACTGCCAGCCAGATAGGCTACATCACAGTTTGGATAACGAGACTCTATAAATTTTTTAGCGGCTTGTCTGGCACTGATTCTCATGATTTTTTCTTTCCTTTCTACTCGGCTTTACTTTATATTTCGACACCAACGAGCAATTTCTTTTTTTTGTTGTGATTTTATTGGTCTCTATTAGGAATTTTTTTTGCTCATATAAGTGGTAGATTCATGGTTTTAGATGCTTCGCTTTTTTGAAAAAGCTTGAGAAGAGATATTCTCTAGATGCATGTGGTTTGCAATCATACAGATTCACACAAAAAAAATAACCCGCAAGATGCCGGTTACTTTAATTCAGGTTTCAATTGGTTATTTTGTCTTTTTATTAACTCTAGGTCAGCTTTATCACGCAGACGTTCTTTTTTAACCCATCGCGTAAAGATCAATCCTAGTACGAATGCATAGATAACCTCTTGGAAGATTTTCATCGTAACTCCACCTACGTGCTGATCTTCTTTAGGCGTCATCGTTTCATACAATTGAGGTACGTTTCTGTACGTTTCATAAAGCTGGAAGTCTGCAAACATGATTAACGCACATGCTGGAGTCATTAAAACACCATTTGCAAACACATATCCGATCTTCTTGATATCTGACAATGTATCAAGCTCTTTAACCGGACAAAGAACCGGCCACCACATCGTATAAGCTGTAATTAACAACAAGGCATGATACCCATAATGAATGAAAGGGTTTGAAACCGCGGCATCAAACACTAACGGAATATGATACAAAGAAAATACAGCATTAAAGATTAGCAGCGCAAGCAACGGCTTCGTGAGGAAATGAAAAATACGTGTGAAAATTGTTCTCTTACTTAACCAATTTTTCCATTTCACTTCAGGAATCGCAAGTATCATAAGTGGTGCGATCATTAAATAAAGAACGGCCATCTGTACCATATGAACACTGAATAAATAATTGTGTCCTAAAACCTGAACAGGCGTTCCTTTTATAATAATCATTAACAAAAGTGAAGCGATCATAGAAGTTTGCTGCCATCTTGTCGCTAGCTTCTTACCTTGTTTATCTCGCGCAAAAAATCGAAAGTAAACGAACGCAAGAATAATGGCTAAAACATATATAGAAGGCGGAAAAAGCTCGTACCAGTTATAATCACTCAAACTAGTATGATGAACATGGTGATTATGATGCATGAATGTCATCTCCTTTATAAAAGTACCCATAAACACTATATCAATCATAGTTGGTACTTGTACGGAATAATAGTGACAATTCGTAATATTGTAACAAATAAAAAGGGCTGCATACAAGATGCAGCCCTTCCTTGATTACGATGTCCAAATAAGTCCCATTAAGGAAGCTACTGTAATAGCTGCAACCAATATACCACTTGCCATACCCCAGATTGGGAAGTCATGTCCTTTGTGGCTTAAGTGCATCCAAACATATAGCTGGAAGAATACTTGAACAACTGCCAATGTGAGGATAAACAAAACAGCAAATGAATCACTAATCTTGTCGCTCCAGATCGCAAAAAATGCAACGATCGTTAAAAGAATCATCATGACAAAAGAAACGTTATGATGCTTACGCTCCTCTTTCAAGGCAAGCTTACGCTGAATCTCTTCGTGACGATGAACGGTAGTTTCAGGGTTTTGTGTGTGATTAGCCATGAGTTTAGCCTACCTTTCCCATTAGATAAACAACGGTAAAAATGAATACCCATACAACATCGACAAAGTGCCAATATAGAGCAAACAAATAATACTTTGGAGCATTAGATAATGTAATCCCTCTGTTCCAGTTTCTAGCTAACAACGTTGTGATCCATAGAATTCCAAACAATACGTGGGCTCCGTGGAAACCTACTAACGTATAGAAAGCTGAACCAAACGCAGAACTTGTAAACGTATGTCCTTCATGAACATAATGTATGAACTCATAAATCTCAAGACCTAAGAATCCAAGACCTAATAATAACGTTACGAGGAACCAGCCTTGTAATGAACGTACCTTGTTCTGCTTTAAAGAAAGTACTGCGTACACACTCGTAAGTGAGCTAGTTAGTAGCAGCATTGTAGCTAGGAATACTAATGGCAGTGAGAATAGTTCTGCCCCAGAAGGGCCGTCTAAATGCATATTTCTAAGACCAAGATATGTCCCGAAAAGTGTTGCAAACAAAACCGTTTCTCCACCAAGGAATAACCAGAATCCTAAAAATTTATTCTTACCTTCAAGGGTAGCTTTTTCAGGATGTGCAGGGAAATTCGCATCTGTTAAACGTTCTCCAGCATTCATTAAGCTCTACCCCCTTTAATGTCTGCTTCAACTTCTTCTTTATGAATATGATACCCATGATCATCAATAATAGAACGTAGGAACATGGTGATCAATACTAGCCCTAATCCAGCTCCTGCTACGTACCAGTTCGAATAGATAAAACCAAAGCCTGAAATGAACATGCCTAGAGATAAAATGAACGGAAGAATCGACCCATTTGGCATATGAATTTCTCCTACAGGTTCTGCAGGTGTCATTTCTCCGTTACCAGCTGTTTTCTCAACATACAATGCATCAAGTCCACGAACGAGTGGTGTTTGAGCGAAGTTGTATTCTGGTGTTGGAACCGGCATAGACCATTCTAGTGTACGTCCATCCCATGGGTCTTTTGTTGTTGCATATTTAGATGATGCAGAAATGATGATGTTGATTAAAAGAACAACAGTTCCTGCACCCATAAGAATCGCACCGATCGTACTTACAAAGTTTGCTCCGTCAAGTTCTTGGCCAGACATATATGTATAAACACGTCTAGGCATCCCCATTAGTCCTAACCAGTGCTGAGGGAAGAACGTTAAATGGAAACCAATAAAGAACAACCAGAAGTTCCACTTTCCAAGTGTTTCATTCAAAACGCGGTTAAACATTCTCGGGTACCAATAGTATAGACCTGAGAATAATCCTAAAATCAAACCACCAACGATAACATAGTGGAAGTGAGCTACTACGAAATAACTGTCATGATACTGATAGTCAGCAGCAGGTACAGATAGCATAACACCCGTTACTCCACCCATTACGAAAGTTGGTACGAATCCAACTGCAAAAAGCATAGCTGTCGAGAAACGAATCTGTCCGCCCCACATTGTGAAGATCCAGTTAAAGATCTTAACACCAGTCGGAATCGCGATCGCCATTGTTGCTACAGCGAAGATTGAGTTAGCTACAGGTCCTAAACCAACAGTAAACATGTGGTGAACCCAAACCATGAATCCTAAGAATCCGATCAGTACAGTCGCAAAAACCATTGCGCTGTAACCGAACAAACGCTTATTAGAAAATGTAGAAATTACTTCAGAGATAATACCGAATGCTGGAAGAATTAAGATATATACTTCCGGGTGACCAAAGATCCAGAAAATATGTTCCCAGATTAATATGTTACCACCCATATCTGGATTAAAGAAATTAGCATCAAATACACGTTCGAACATTAGTAAGAAGAATCCTACTGTAAGTGCAGGGAATGCGAAAAGAATAAGTCCAGATGTAACAAATGAAGCCCATGTGAACAATGGCATACGCATGAATGTCATACCAGGTGCACGCATGTTAATAATCGTTACAAGGAAGTTAATACCACCTGCAAGAGTACCTGCTCCGGCAATCTGAAGACCGAGTACATAGAAATCAACACCCGTATCTTCTGCTACCGTTGATAAAGGTGCATAAGCTGTCCATCCAGCTTCAGGAGCACCACCTAAGAACCAACTTAAGTTCAAAAGTACTCCCCCGAAGAAGAATAACCAGAATCCGACTGCGTTTACATAAGGAAACGCCACGTCACGAGCGCCTAACTGTAAAGGAACGATCGCATTCATGAAACCAAAGATGATCGGCATGGCTGCCAAGAAGATCATCGTTGTTCCATGCATTGTTAACAATTGATTATAAAGTTCACCAGTGAAAATCTTGCTGTCTGGTTCCATAAGTTGAATACGCATTAAAACTGCTTCAAGTCCTCCGATTAAGAAGAAGAAGCCACCAGCCAAAAGATACAGAATACCGATCTTTTTATGGTCAACGGTAGTGAGCCAATCCATTAACCCACTTCTCTTTTTGTGACTTTCGTGAGTTGCCACGGTGTAACCTCCTTTTTTGCAATGCTTAAGACTATTTCAATTTAAGACCTAACAAGTAATCTGAAACAGCATCAATTTCCTCATCAGAAAGATTTACTTTAGGCATGTTGTTGCCTGGTTTAACTTCTTGAGGGTCCTTGATCCACTTTTTCAGATTTTCTTTATCATGTTCTAAGATACCTGCTACACGGTCTTTATCCCCAAAACCAGTTAAGCTAGGTCCTGTGTTCCCGCCGTTTTGTCCAACAGCGTGACAAGATAAACAGTTCTTTTCAAAGACTTGTTGTCCATCAGCATTAGCAGAAGATTTGTCGTCAGCCGCTTTATACCCCGCAACCCAGTTCTTGTAGTCTTCTTTAGAAACAACTCTTACTTTAAAGTCCATTAAAGCATGGGATGCACCACAAAGTTCAGCACATTTCCCTTTGTACACTACGTCTGTCTTACTTCCCGTATCAAACCACATGTAGTTCTTGTTTTTATCACCAGGGTTTGTATCGGTCTTACCTGCTAGTGAAGGAATCCAGAAAGAGTGAATAACATCAGCAGATGATAATTCAACGTGAACTTTCGTATCTGCCGGAAGAACCAATTCTTGAGAAGTGATTAATTCTTCTTTCGGATATTCAAACTCCCACCAATATTGGTGTCCAGTAACCTTGATGCTTAACTCGTTCTTTGAAGCTGGTTTAGCATCTGCAGAGAATTCAAACGTTCTCATTACAGTTGGTACAGCTAAGATGATAAGCAAAAGAATCGGAATAACTGTCCATAATAGTTCAAGCATGTGGTTACCTTCCACTTGCTTAGGTGTAGAATTGTCACCTTTTTTCTTTCTAAACTTTAATAATACGAATGCATAAAGAACGAAAACTACCACCAGTACCAGAATCATAATACTAATAGAGATCAGCATCAGCTGGAACTGTTTGTCAGCAACTTCACCTTGCGGAATTAAAGCTGATAGAGTCGGATCTCCGCACCCCATCAAAAGAAGAGCCAACATGGCAAATAAGGAAAGAAAACGCCCTTTTTGTAGCCATTTTTTCATCACTACATATACCCCACTTTCTCGTTGTAGTCTGTTTTGACTGAATGTTCTATCTATTCAATTCAAATAAAGAGGTTATTTGAATGGAAATAGCAAAAAAATAAATCTTACGTGTTACAAGTTTTGTTTATAAAACTAGGAGTTTCACTCTTATGAGTGCTTACTAACGATAAGCCTTCATCTATACTTTTTAATGAAAGCCCTTTTATGTAAAGGCGATTATAGGAACAGCACAATCGCGCTGTTCCAGTATAAAATCTATATGTTCACTAAGATCATAGCAACAAACATAATGGTCATATAATTCAACGAATATACGAACATCATACGAGCCCACTTCATGTCATCCTTTGTCTTGAGCCCTGATAATGCTAGAATCAGCCAACCTGTTCCTAACACAGCAGCCAGTATCAAGTAGACGATACCAAATTCGAACAGGTAAAGAGACACAGGAAGTAATGCGGCTACATACCAGATCATCTGGCGTTTCGTTAATGCGAAACCGGATACAACAGGAAGCATTGGAATACCAGCTTTTCTATAATCTTCACATCGTTTCATCGCAAGCGCTAAAAAGTGTGGTGGTTGCCATAAAAACATGATTAAGAATAAGATCCATGCAACCCAATGAAGGTTTGCATCTACAGCCGCCCAACCGATTAATGGCGGTACCGCTCCAGATATACCTCCGACTACCGTATTAATAGAATGCGTTCGTTTGAGCCACATCGTGTAAACGACAACATATACAAACAGTCCAATCAATCCCATTACCGCTGCCGTTAATGTTGTCATGGCAAGCATAACTGTTCCGATTGCGGAAAGAATAATACCTACCCAAAGAACTTGATTCGCACTGATCCTGCCTGTAACTGTCGGCCGCTCAATCGTACGTTCCATCAGCTGGTCAATATCTCTATCAATATAGTTATTTAAGCAGCAGCCACCTGCAATAACTAATGCTGCACCTAAAATACAAAGAACTAAATCACCAATCTTGTCGGAAAATAAAAGATTGTTATATTTTAAAGCTAGAAAGAATCCAGCAAATGTCGTAATCAGGTTACTCATAACGATCCCGAGCTTCGCGATGGTCAAAAAATCTTTCCAGGTGCCTGTAGGATTCGCTTCAGATAGAGGTCCAGGTTCCATTACTTTGTTAGCAACTTCATATGCAGTTGGAGTTTTGCTCAACAGATACACCTCCTTTTAGAGTAAAATGTTCCAATTCTTGCTTTTGCTGTTATTTAAGCCCTCATTCATTCTATATGGGCTTGACTCTAAAATCAACGGTAAAAAAATGTCTTCATCTGTTCACAATATGTAAAGTAGAACGTTTTACCTATATGATAGGATAGTGATATATAAAGAAAATGTCCTTTAACATTATAAAACAAATCAAGTGCTTTGTATACTTCGACTAATATAGACACTATCTTATATTATCTGTACGATGCGGGTGTCTGTATTACTTGTTGAAAATATTACAAATTTGTGAACGGTTATTGGACAAAAAAGCAGGTGAATGAATTGAAAAGATTTTATCAGATTTATTCTATTATTACTTCGTTAGGTATGTTACTCGTCTTGCTTATGGGAGCTGTTGTAACAAAAACAGGCTCAGGTGACGGATGCGGTAACTCATGGCCTCTCTGTTATGGAGAAATCTTGCCTACTGCACCTAAACTAGAAACGATTATTGAAGTGAGTCACCGTTTTGTATCAGCGTGGCTCGGCCTTCTCGTAATCATACTCGCGATTTGGGCTTGGAGACGAGATCCACATAGAAAAGAAATAAAGATTTTGGCTGGATCAGCTGTATTCTTTATTATCCTTCAAGGTCTTCTAGGAGCCGCTGCCGTTATTTGGAGTCAATCTTCGGCTGTTCTTGCATCCCATTTCGGATTTTCGCTCGTTTCGTTCGCAAGTGTTCTTTTGATAGCGATTCTTTCTTTTGAAGATCCTAACCGTCCTTTTATCGCGAAAGTTTCGCCAGCATTTAAAAAGAACATCTATTGGTTATTCGCATATCTGTATGCTGTTGTATACACAGGTGCACTTGTAAGACATACTGGCTCGAGCATGGGGTGTGGTCCTGAGTTCCCTCTTTGCAATGGAACCATATTCGCAACGATTGGATCTCAAGCAAGCATACATCTCTTGCATCGTATCGCTGCTATCGTATTGTTTATTTGGATCGTTTATGCATGGTATCACGCTCGAAAATACTATAGCGATCAAAAAGTAGTAACAAAAGGATTTCAGTTCGCTCTATTATTTGTTATTCTTCAAGGTGTATCTGGAGCACTGATCGTTTATTCCAACTTAAACTTATTCGTAGCCCTTGGTCATGGATTGATCATTTCCTTCTTGTTTGGAACGCTGAGTTACTTAGCGTTAATCGTATATCGAAAGTAAATCAAAAAAAACCAAGGTGCAGTTTTGCACCTTGGTTTTTTATTTCGCTGTTTTCTAAATGATTGTTGCTTTGAACTCCTTGTCACCTTTGAAAATTGATTGGAGTCAAAGGTGCGTGCCTACCACATGAGATACTCCTTGCAAGGCATGCGACGAGGAAGCTTACTACGAAGCATCACTTGTAGACGCAGGAGCAAGGAACTTCTTAAGGCGGGCAGTTTGAAAAGTGGAAGTGGCTCGTTCAGCCCCGACAAGCAAAAGTTGAATGGGCTATGAAGGCGCAATTTGCTCATCACAGACCGTTTAACTTTTGACCTCGAGGGGCTAGCCACTGCAACTAGACGGTGAGACACTTAAGAGTGAAACGTACGAATGTGGCTCACGGCCAGCCCCGTGGAAAGCGAGCAGCCTGTAACGGAAATCTACACTTCCAAGAGCAACAAATTTTACGAAAACAGCTTTTTATTTTCACTTAATTAACTCTATTAAAAGATCGCCAGCAGCGATTCCTTCCCCGTTTTGAACAGAGATCTCTTTAACGGTTCCATCAAAAGGAGCTTGAACGGTAGTTTCCATCTTCATGGCCTCAGTAATCATCAGATGATCACCTTTTTTAACCTTTTCTCCTTTTTCAACTAAAACCTTGATCACCGTTCCTGGCATACTCGCACCAATTTGAGCAGGGTTCGAAGGATCTACTTTTTGTTTTGCTGATACGGTTACTTTTGCACTCTCATCGATTACTACGATTTCACGCGATTGACCATTAAGTTCAAAGTAAAGAACGCGTGACCCATCATTCTGTGCTTCACCGATTGAAACGAGCTTCACGATTAAAGTCTTACCTTGTTCAATCTCGACTTCAATCTCTTCTCCAAGTTTCATTCCGTAGAAGAACGTTGGGGTATCAAGAACTGAAATATCACCAAATTGTGAATACATCTTCTCCCGATCCAAGAATACTTTCGGATATAACGCATACGCCAAAACATCAAAACTTGTAACTTGGCGATTAATCTTATGGAATAACGTTTCTTTGATGTCATTAAAGTCAGCCGCTTCTAAAAGCTCTCCCGGCCTCACTGACAGAGGTTCTCTACCTTTTAATACGATGCGCTGCAGTTCCCTAGGAAAACCTTCATACGGCTGCCCTAGGTACCCTTGAAAGAATTCTACTACAGAGTCTGGGAAATCCAAGGATTCTCCTCGATCATATACATCATCTTCTGTTAAATTGTTCTGAACCATATAGAGAGCCATATCACCGACAACTTTTGATGATGGAGTAACTTTAACAACATCGCCAAACATATCATTCACTCTACGATACATCTGTTTCACTTCATCCCAGCGGTCTCCAAGACCAACTGCTTTTGCTTGCTGCTGTAGATTACTAAACTGCCCGCCTGGCATCTCATGCTCATATACTTCCGGGTCTGGTGCAGCCGAATTACTTTCAAAACCTGAATAGTATTTTCTAATATCTTCCCAATAAGAAGATAAGTCTTTAACATGATCAATGTTCAAATCTGGTTGTCTTTCATTTCCTGCTAATGCGTAATATAGTGAGTTTGCACTCGGCTGAGATGTCTGTCCGGCCATTGAACTTACAGCAACATCTACGATATCAACACCTGCTTCAGCCGCTTTAGCGTAAGTATAGATACCGTTTCCGCTCGTATCATGCGTATGAAGATGGATCGGAATATCAACCGCTTCTTTTAGCGCTGATACAAGGTCATAAGCAGCTTGAGGTTTTAAAAGCCCAGCCATATCTTTAATAGCTAGAATATGTGCCCCTTCTGCTTCAAGCTCTTTTGCGAGATTCACATAATATTTCAAATCATATTTCGTGCGGTTCGGATCTAAAATATCTCCTGTATAGCAGATTGCAGCTTCCGCGATCTTTCCTGTTTCTCGAACAGCCCTGATCGCAACTTTCATGCCTTCTACCCAGTTTAAGCTATCAAAGATTCGGAATACATCGATTCCTGCCATTGCTGACTTTTTAACAAACTCCTCAACAACATTATCTGGATAGTTTTTGTATCCTACCGCGTTAGAAGCTCTAAGCAGCATTTGGAACAAGACGTTCGGAGCTTTTTCTCTCAGTTTAATTAATCGATCCCATGGATCTTCATTTAAGAAACGATAAGAAACATCAAATGTTGCTCCACCCCACATCTCGAGTGAGAACATCTCTGGCCATAACCTTGCAGTCGGCTCAGCAATATGAAGAAGGTCATTCGTACGAACACGAGTCGCCAACAAGGATTGGTGACCGTCACGGAACGTAGTATCCGTAAGTAATAGTTTCTTTTGATCCTTTATCCAGCGAGCCACTGCCTCCGGCCCTTCAGCGTCTAACAATTGCTTCGTTCCATTAGGAATCGATTCTGTTTGCTTTATTTTTGGAATACGAGGTTTAGCAAAATTAGGTTTCCCCTGCTTGGCGAGTCCCGGAAATCCATTGATGGTAGTCGCACCAATATAAGAAAGCATCTTTGTTCCTCTATCTTTACGCTTTGGAAAAACAAAGAGCTCACTGCTTGTATCAATGAAAGAAGTATCATAATCACCTGACAAAAACTTTTGGTGTGTGACTACATTCTCAAGGAAAGCTATGTTTGTTTTGATACCACGAATACGAAACTCTTTTAAGTTTCTTAACATTTTAGAAGCGGCTTGCTCATACGATAATGCCCACGTAGACACTTTTACGAGTAAAGAATCATAGAAAGGCGTAATAATAGCGCCTTGGAATCCATTACCAGCATCTAATCGGACACCAAATCCTCCACCAGAACGATAAGCCATGATCTTACCTGTATCAGGCATGAACTGATTAGAAGGATCTTCTGTTGTTACACGTGATTGAATCGCATAACCATGGCAATAAATATCTTCTTGTTTTGGAATACCAATTTCTTTTCCGTGTAACGGGTATCCTTCAGCGATTAGAATTTGCGATTGAACGATATCGATCCCAGTGACCATCTCCGTAATCGTGTGTTCAACCTGAACGCGCGGATTTACTTCTATGAAATAAAATTTGCCGTCTGGCGTTACTAGATACTCAACGGTACCTGCATTGATATATCCTACATGCTCCATCAAAGATACAGCAGATTCGCAAATATCATGACGAAGCTCATCAGATAGAGAAACACTTGGTGCTACTTCAACGACCTTCTGATGTCTTCTTTGGACTGAACAGTCACGCTCATACAGATGCACTAAATTGCCTTCATGATCTCCAAGGATCTGTACTTCAATATGTTTTGGGTTCTCTACGAATTTTTCAACATATACTTCATCTTTGCCGAACGCGGCTTTTGCTTCTGATTTGGCACGGTCGTAACTTTCTGCCAAAGAGTTTTCACTTCTGACGATACGCATTCCTCGTCCACCGCCACCCATAGAAGCTTTGATGATGATCGGAAAACCATTGCTCAAAGCAAAGTCTCTCACTTCAGAAAGACTATTAACTGGTCCATCACTCCCTGGAATTACCGGGATGTTAGCATCAATAGCCGTTTGTCTAGCTTTGACTTTATCTCCGAAAACATCGAGGTGTTTTTGATTTGGACCAATAAAAATGATTCCTTCTTCATGACAACGCTCTGCAAATTCTTTGTTTTCCGACAAAAAACCGTATCCTGGATGAACTGCGTCAACACCATTCGTTTTAGCGATTTCAATAATGCCTTCGATATCAAGATAAGCATCGATCGGTTTCTTACCTTCACCTACAAGATAGGCTTCATCTGCTTTATAACGATGATAAGATCCCGTATCTTCTTTTGAATAAATAGCTACTGTTCGTATATCTAGTTCGGTACAAGCTCTGAAAATTCGAATTGCAATTTCTCCTCGGTTTGCTACTAAGACTTTGCTGATTTTTCTACTCATACAAGTTCCTCTCCTTTTACCGTTACATGATAGCTTTTATCTTTCTGTTTACTTCGGGCTTTCTATCAGGCACTTTTTTGTTCAGATTTACTTTTGCAGAAATATTTATGAGAATCCCCATTGATGTTAGAAACAACAGAAGGGATGAGCCCCCGTACGAAATAAATGGCAACGGAACACCTGTAATAGGTAATAAGCCTACTGCCGCACCTAGATTGACCACTGTTTGAATACCTATCATTCCAGCGATACCAAAAGCTAATAAACTTGAATATGTATCATTACTCTGCATGCCAATATAAAATCCTTTTAAAACGATATACCCTAACAAAGCGATGATTGAAAATACTCCGATAAAACCAAGCTCTTCTGCGATGATGGCAATGATAAAATCAGTATGCGGTTCTGGAAGGAATCCATATTTCTGAATACTCTCACCTAGACCTGATCCTGTCATTCCACCTGCAGCGATTGAGATATATCCATTCACGAGCTGATATCCGTCGCCCGCAGGATCTTTAAAGGGCGCAAAAGCTGCATCAAAACGGGAAAGCTGCTCAGGTGTTAAACGAAGGAATATACCTAATCCTACGATACCCGCTAAAGCCGCCATTGAAAAAATATGTTTGAATTTTATTCCGGAGCAAAACAGAATCACTCCAGCAACACCCGAAACGATAATGCCTGTCCCTAAGTCTGGCTGCCTTAAAATCAACAGAAACATGATAGCAAAAATCGTTAGTGGCGGGATGACTCCTTTTTTGAAATCTTGCATCTTTCCTTGTTTCTTTGAATAGATCGCAGCCAAATAGATTGCTAGGGTCAGCTTGATAAATTCAGCAGGCTGAATACCGATCGGACCTATGTATAACCAGCTTTTCGCATTGTTTACTTCTCGTCCGAACAATAAAACAAATATCAATATTAGAATTGAGAAGACGACGATAGGCATCATTAGCTTCTTATAGATTTGAACATTGAACCTCATGGTAAAATACATGAGTCCAAGCCCAACTAGCAGAAAGACAAGTTGTCTTGTAAAGAAAAAGCTGCTGCTGTAATCGTATTTATTGATCGTTACCCCTATACTCGCGCTGTAGATCATGACTAATCCAACACTGCACAATAATAGTACGGCTACTATCAACGAATAGTCATAGGGTCTTACTGCTTTTTTCACGTTGTTCACCTTTCTCCTCTCTTGTGAAGTCTTGAAACTGCATCTTTATAATTATTAGATATTGTAACACATAAACCTTTTTTATTTATCATACAACTCTACAGCTTCAGCTTCTTATACTATTTCGAAGGATGTGTCGGCTTTTTGATGAACATTCTCTCATTATTGAGAATGTCACTCCGGAAATGCGGAACTTATACTAGAGATCAACTTTCACAAGAACATGCAAACAAATGTATGTATATAAAAAAATCCAGTCCAATTTACATTCTCGGACTGGGTGTCGATCATTTTTTCATTGATGCATCGTGCAAAGCAGTTAACTGCTTTTCAAGTGATTCTAATAACTTTTTACCTGCCTCTTCTTCGACCAGGTTTAAACGGACTGCAAAATCTATTTCACGGGATAAACCAAACATTTGCGTATCCAATACTTCCTCATAGAGGGGACATTGTGGCATTGTTAAGTTTTCCATTTGAACTTCAATTAGTTTCAGGATTTTGTCTGCATCTGCTTTTAATAGTTCAAATGCCCTTTCCCGATGTCCAGTTGCCATCTCAGCTGACAATGATCATCCCTCCGTTCGACACGATTTCTACCTTTAAATATAAAGGTTTGCATAAAAAAAATCAACATATTACAGTATTCTTATAATCGTGCTATGCTTTTCATAGCGTTTTCAAATTCAAGGAGGTTTATATGGAATTCATCGTTGCATTAAACGGAAAAGTAAACTATCCCCTTACATTAGATCCAGGTGTATGGATTTTTGATGATAGAAAAGAGGATTTACACACATTATTCGATTTAGATAAATCGAAGGAAAACGAGCAAGAAAAATACTTAAAAGAAGTATCTGCACACTGGGACCGCGAATTACAGGAAGGCGCTGTTCCCCCTTCAGAACAAAAGAAACAAAGCACAAAGAGCACTTTGAAAGAAACACTGTTAACAAGTTCATTCGCCATTTCTTTATCTTATTTTATCTATAACGCACAACCGCACCCTGACGCTGAAAAAGTTAGGATAGAGTCAGGGGACGGCAGCGTTGAAATCACACTTGAGGAAGCTCAAAACGGCTATTTCGCCTTTTCAAATAATGGGAAACCGCTTAAAGAAGACGGCCCTGTTCATTTTTATTTTGGTGATGGGCGTAACAAAGAAAATCCGATCAAATACATTACAGCCGTAACTATTCTTTAATTGAAAATACAGACAGCTCATATATGGGCTGTCTTTTTACTAATCATTCACATTATCTATAATAGGTCAGCAGCGATCTGAGCTAGAGATGAACGTTCTCCTTTTTCTAGACGAACATGACCACTCAGCGCTTGATCTTTAAACTTCTCTACTACATACGTTAATCCATTCGTAAACTCATCAAGATAAGGGTGATCGATCTGTTGAGGATCCCCTAAAAGAACGATCTTACTGCCTTCACCTACCCTTGTTAAGATGGTCTTCACTTCATGTTTCGTTAAATTTTGTGCTTCATCAATGATAATAAATTGGTCTGGCAAACTTCTTCCACGTATATAAGTCAGGGCTTCAACATGAATAGAACCTATTCCAGCTAGGATCTTTTCAAGTTCTCCTGATTTTTTTGTATTAAATAAATATTCTAAGTTGTCATAGACTGGCTGCATCCACGGTTTTAATTTTTCTTCCTTTTCCCCAGGCAAGTATCCAATATCTTTTCCCACCGGAACGATCGGACGAGCGATAAACAGTTTTATATAATCCTTTAAATCTTCTGTTTGAAGCAGAGCTGCCGCGAGAGTAATCAGTGTTTTTCCTGTTCCAGCTTTACCGATCAGCGTCACGAGGGGTAAATCTTTTCTGAGAAGTAACTCGAAAGCCATCTTTTGCTGCACATTTCTTGCTCGAATTCCCCATATTTGTTCTGAATCATATCGAAGCGGCTTTAACGTCTTCCCGTGTTCATCGACTTTTCCAAGAGCAGAAACCGATGATCTGAACACATCTTTTAAGATTACAAATTGATGAGGATGAAAAGAATGACCTGTCAACTCGATCAGTTGAAGTTCATTTTTTTCATAAAATTTATTCAACAGATCACCTTGTACATATATTTCTTTGTAACCTGTGTACGTTTGGTCATTCTTGTCTATAACTCGATCGCTCAGAAAATCTTCAGCTTCAATTCCAAGAGCGTCTGCTTTTACACGAACGAGCACATCTTTTGAGACAAGTATAACTTTGATTCCGCTTTTCTTTTCTTCTTCTTCCTGTTTAAGGTTTAGAGTTACAGCGAGAATTCGATTATCGTTCGTTTGTTCAACAAAGGTTTCCTGAAGCCTTTTGAAAGATTTATGATTAAGTTCTACACGAAGGGTACCCCCATTTTCAAGTGGAACTCCTTTATGAAGCTGTCCTTTCTGTCTGACTCTATCGATCAAACGAGAAACCTCACGTGCATTTCTTCCAATTTCGTCCATATAACGTTTTTTTGAATCCACTTCTTCTAACACGACTGCAGGAATGATTACTTCACTATCTCCAAAGGATTGTATGGAATACGGATCCTGCAACAGTACGTTCGTATCTAGGACGTATCGTTTATTCAACATTCAGCCTCCTGACTTAATGTGTTCTATAGATCGTTACTTAAGCATGTTTATGGACTGCCTATTAAAAATGTATGTACAAAGGAATAAAGTTAGAAGAATGTACAAAAAATAACGAAAATGAACTGGAAGGATGAATGTCATTGAAAATATTTCGAATCGCAGCCGTTCTTAGTGCAATATTCGTACTTTTTGGCTGCATGAACAATAATAATGATAATGCTCAAAATGACCAGAACACTCCTAGGCTTACAAAAGTGAACCAAACGGCAAACAGCAAAAAGCCTCACCAACCAAAAGGCTCTCAAGAGATATCGAGGCACCTAGTAGGATTAGCTACTGGAATTCCTGGTGTAGAGGATGCTACAGCAGTTGTATTAGGACCTTATGCCGTAGTGGGGATTGATGTAGATCGAAAGCTTGATAATTCTAAAGTTGGATCGATCAAATATTCAGTAGCTGAATCATTGAAAAATGATCCAAACGGAAAGAATGCTCTCGTTACAGCTGATCCTGATACAGTAGAAAGACTTCGTCAGATGGGTAAGCAAATCCGTCAAGGTCATCCGATCGGCGGAATCATGAAAGAGCTAGCAGGTATTGTTGGAAGATTAATGCCGCAAGTACCTCATAGCATTCAGACGAAAAAGCCATCTCCAACGGAAACAAACGATAGCCAATTATCAAAAAGAGAACAACAAGAGCTTAAAAACCAGCAACAAAAACAAGAAAAATCAGATAAAAACCAGCCTCAAAGATTGAATGAAACGTGATTTTTGAGAAACGAAAAGACTCATGACGCCTTAGCTCATGAGTCTTTTTTATATGTTAACACAGGGTTTTGTCGAAAATCGGATAAAAAATTTTATACTCGTCATTACGTCCGCTTTCTTAGGATAAAATAGAAATCACCTCGTATAAAACGATATGTGTTCGCTACTGAGAAATCCCGTTAATTTTGTTCACCTGAGAACTACCCATACTGCATTTTATAAAAAACTTTCTGTTACAACAATATCTACTCGCATACCAAGCATCGTTCATTTAATTTTCCAATTTCTTTATGGTATACTGTTTGAAAGAGGTGAAATACGATGCGTGTAAAATGCGTATTATGCGATACGATTGAAGTTATTGAAAATGAATGCTCCCTAGCAAAAAAACTAAGAAACCGTCCTATACACACGTTTATGTGCGAATCTTGCAGAGAACGCATAACGCGAAAAACCGCGGAGCGTGAAGCTACCGGTAATTTCACATTATATCGAAGCCCGGATACAAACAATGATTGGTAATAACATAAGGATTATTTCATGGATTTTATTTGGTACCATTGCCGGCATTCTGCTGGCTTGTTTTTTTTACATTCCAGAAGTGCTTTTTGAGATCAAACTTTACACATTTTTATTAAATATTGATTTCCTGACTCTTCCTGATTTCGTTCTCTATAATGAACCTTTTCAGTTTGTCCTTCATATCATCATTGCGATCTTCCTTATCGCTTTTGTAGATGTTATTTGCAAAGTTTATAACCATCCTTATCAGATCTCTTTGATCATCAACGGAATCATGTCTTTCACGTTCTTCCCTCTTTACCACTTAGCTGTTGAAAAACCATTTTCAGCCCCACTAACGTTACCTTTTCTCATTTGGCTGATCGGCCATATACTCTTTGCGATCATCATTGCTTTTTTCGTTAAACGATTGAACAAAAAAAGGAGTACTGATTAATCAGTACTCCTCGTTAAATCTTGGTTCACTTTGAATTCCTTCGTATAAAGCATCGATGCTGTCGATAAAAAACTTTTCAGTGTTTTCTTTGCCGTTCACATCATACATTACGATGTAAAACGGACCTGAAGTCGTTACTGCAGAAATGTTCACATGATGATCTTCTGTAAGGATCTCAGTGAAAAATTCAAAAGTCTCCTTAGCTGCTAGATCATGGGGTCTTTCTTCATGTACTTTTTTAATGCTCAACCAATTAGATAGAGCGTCAACAAGCTGCATAACGAACCCCCTATCAGCTTTTTTCTTTCTTGCTCTGATGAAGCCGGACTTTATAGATGATCAAAATGAGTGCAGCTACCATTAACCCTTCAGCGACCGGCAAACCGATACCGAAAAATGCTAGTGGCAAACATCCGATAATCAAAAACAAATAGATCACTACCGCTTTTAACGGCGGTAGTTTTTTTGCAAATCCCAACTTAAAAACAATGATGCTTAACACTGTTATGATGAGATATAACAGCAGAAAAGCTCTGACAGGGTCGTTCTCAATCCCTAGCAGCAATGCCATGGAGGACGAATCTTCCCCTGTCGCTTTCATGATTTCTTGTTCCTCCACGATTCCCACTCCCGATCGTTTTGTTAAGAAATACGTTTAGCCTTGAGCAAGTTTCTTTTTCTTTTCTACTCTTTCACGCTCGTTCTTATCAAGTACTTTCTTACGAAGACGGATGCTTTCAGGTGTTACTTCGCAATACTCGTCATCGTTCAAGTATTCTAATGCTTCTTCTAGTGACATGATACGAGGCTTCTTCATGCTTACTGTTTGGTCTTTGTTCGCAGAACGCATGTTAGTCATCTGCTTTACTTTTACGATGTTAACTGTAATGTCATTCTCACGAGTATGTTCCCCAACGATCATACCCATGTATACTTCTGTTCCTGGCTCAATAAAGATCGTACCACGGTCTTCAACACCCATGATTCCGTATTGAGAAGCTTTCCCGTTTTCCATGGAAACGAGTACACCTTGACGACGTCCACCAACGTTTCCAGCAACCATCGGCTGATAGCTGTCGAACGTGTGGTTTAGGATTCCGTAACCGCGTGTTTGTGTTAAGAACTCAGTTGTGTAACCGATCAGACCACGAGCAGGTACCATGAATTCAAGACGCACTTGTCCAGAACCATTGTTCACCATGTTCTTCATTTCACCTTTACGGTCTCCCAAAGATTCCATGATCGCACCTGTGTACTCTTCAGGGATGTCAATTTGAACATGTTCAACTGGCTCACATTTTACGCCATCGATTTCACGAACGATTACTTCAGGTTTTGATACTTGAAGTTCGAATCCTTCACGGCGTAGATTTTCAATCAAGATTGAAAGGTGAAGCTCACCACGACCAGAAACTGTCCAAACATCCGGTGAATCCGTGTTTTCAACACGAAGACTTACATCTGTTTCAAGCTCAGACATCAAGCGCTCTTCAATTTTACGGCTTGTTACATACTTACCTTCACGACCAGCGAAAGGTGAGTTGTTAACTAAGAAAGTCATCTTCAAAGTTGGCTCATCGATACGAAGAACAGGAAGCGCTTCTTCTTGACCTTCAGGACATACTGTTTCCCCAACGTTGATCTCTTCCATTCCAGAAACGGCGATTAAGTCTCCCGCTTTTGCTTCGTTGATCTCGATACGCTTTAATCCTAAGAAACCAAACAGTTTTGTAACACGGAACTTTTTAACGGATCCGTCAAGTTTCATTAATGAAACGGCTTGACCTACTTTGATCGTTCCACGGAATACACGGCCAATACCGATACGTCCAAGGTAGTCGTTATAATCTAGCATCGTAACTTGGAACTGAAGTGGCTCAGCACTGTTATCTTCTGGTGCAGGAATCGTGTCAATAATCGTATCAAGAAGAGCTGTCATATCTTCATCTTGCTTGCTTGGGTCCATTGAAGCAGTCCCTTTGAGCGCAGATGCATAAACAACAGGGAATTCTAATTGATCTTCTTCAGCACCTAGTTCAATAAATAGATCGATTACTTCATCTACTACTTCTTCAGGGCGTGCAAAATCACGGTCAATTTTGTTTACAACTACGATTGGTGTTAACTTTTGCTCTAGCGCTTTTTTCAAAACGAAACGCGTTTGAGGCATACAACCTTCATATGCATCGACAACAAGTAGAACACCATCAACCATTTTCATGATACGCTCAACTTCACCACCGAAATCGGCATGTCCTGGCGTGTCCATGATGTTGATGCGTTTCTCGTTATAGTTAATCGCTGTATTTTTAGCTAGAATTGTAATTCCGCGCTCACGTTCTAGAGCATTGGAATCCATAGCACGTTCATTAACTTGTTCATTGTCACGGAAAGTTCCTGACTGATGTAGCAATTTGTCCACCAATGTCGTTTTACCATGGTCAACGTGGGCAATAATTGCTATATTGCGTAAATCATCTCTTCTATTCAAAGTTATTCTCTCCTTATATCCTATCTCTTTTTCTTATCATTTTTTGTTCAACTCGACTATTATATCACAAATTTACAGAAAGGCTTTTTCTTTTTATGTAAATTCGGTACACTTAATACAGTATAGACAAGTTTTTGGCTTTGGAGGTCATCATGAATATTATTTTCTTTTTTATAGCTCTATTGACGGCATTTGCAATTTGCGGCATCGGAGTAGCTATTGGTGAAAAAAGCTGGCTGATCTTTCTTATATCGATCGTTTCTGTATTTTTACTTATGGGATATGGTTTTACTCTAAAAAAGAAGCAAAGAGAACGTTCATAATCGAACGCTCTCTTTTTTAAGACTCGTTTTATATTAAATGATCTAATATTTCTTTATGCAATCCAGGCTTTGCAGCCAGAATACTATTTTGTTCGAGAAGCTGAACAGGTTCACCGTCTGTTCGGCTTACAATTCCACCAACCTCATTCAAAAGGATCAAACCCGCCGCAAAGTCCCACGGTGATAGTCGAAGTGTCATATATGCATCTAGTCTACCGGATGCAACATAAGCAAGTTCGATCGCTGCAGATCCATATGAGCGAGTCCCTCTAGATTTTCTGATGATCTGCTGTACGTGTTCATGATTGATGCGTCTGTTCGGACTAACCCAAGTTGCATTAACACCAACTACAGATTCTGATAAAGTTACTTCTTCTAACTTCGGTAATTTCTTATCATTCAAATAAGCACCTTCACCCTCTTTAGCAAAATAAAGGTTACTTCCCTCCACATCGTAAATGAGTCCTAATTTCCCTATACCATCTTCATATATGCCTATAGAGATCGCAAAATTAGCTTGTTGATGAATAAAGTTTGTCGTTCCATCGATCGGATCGATAATCCAAATAACACCTTTGGAGTTCCCTTTTATTTCATCGCCATATCCTTCTTCCCCAAGTACTCTATGATCCGGGAAGGTTTGTTGAATCTTAGTGATGAAAAATTTCTCAATACTCTTATCCATATCTGTTACAAGATCAGCGATATGTGATTTATATGTAATCGTTAATGTGTTCTGAAAAGAATCTTTTAAGAGCTGTGCGGCTTCAAGTGTCCATGTCTTCAAGTGTTTCTCTACCGTAATCATTTCTTCGTTCGTCATGTTTTCACTCCTTACCTTTCTTATAGTATAAGTCAATTTCATTCTCTTCACAAAAAAACGAACCATCCGTTCATGATGGATTCGTTTTTGTTATCCGCTATCAGCTTGGATCATGCTTCTAATCTCACGAGCTCCAGCCTTAATCGTTCGAGCTTACGTTTCGATTCATTGATCTGTTTTTGATCTTTCGCTTTTAAAGCATCAAACAAAGTAGCTAGTTCATAATCAATCTCAAGTTTTAAGACAGGAATTCTTCTTTCTGCATCCGTTCTTTTCAAAGTGTTCATTACTTGTTTCATTTCACCGGCACATCCTTTCTTTTCTCGTTATCTTCTTTTCTTCATTTTATGAAGCAGCCATGTATATGGAAACGGCACTTTGCGGAATCTAATGCAAACATTTTTTTATAAAGCTTTTCATATGTTAAAATTCTTTGTAGCACTTGACGACCAGGAGGATTTTCAAATGACATTTAACGGATTCAATGATTCAGACTTTAAGGTTTTCCAAACGCAAGGACTTGATGAGCGAATGGAAGAAATCATCAACCAGATTCGGCCAAAACTAGAGGCCTTAGGTAATAAATATGCAGAAGAACTTACTGCTCTTACGGGAGAAGAGATGTTCTTTCACGTTGCTAAACATGCAAGAAGAACGGTAAATCCTCCAAAGGATACATGGGTAGCCTTCGCACCTAACAAAAGAGGCTATAAAATGTTGCCGCATTTTCAAATAGGACTTTGGGAAACACATGTATTTCTGTGGTTCGCGCTCATTTACGAAGCACCAATCAAGGATGCATACGGACAAATAATCCGAAAGAATATAAACAAGATTAAGAAGAATATACCAAACGATTTTGTGTGGTCTGATGATCATATGAAACCAGATAGCTTTCCACATCGTGAGGTGAAAAAGGAACGTCTTGAAGAAATGGCAACCCGTCTTAGCACTGTAAAAAAAGCAGAACTACTTTGTGGCGTTCGTATTGATAGAGATGAGGCTGTATCCATGACTGAGAATGATTGGTACGAACGAATTGATGAAACGTTTAAAACACTGTTGCCTCTATATGAGCTAAAAAAGAAGCTGTAGATAAAAAATAGTGGCAGGAAGCAGAATATCGCTGCTTCTTACCACTAGTATATTGCCGTACAACAGAAATGTATGGGTAAGTATCCTCATTGTTAGAAAAGTGTTAGAAAAGGTTGTTTAATTTTTGTTTAACGGTTTCAGCTTCCGCATTCATCCTGTTGAACAACTCTTCTACTGAAGGTACATCATTGATCCTTCCAATAATTTGTCCAGCCCAACCATAACCTTCTTTACTTTTTCCTTCATAGATTAATTTTTTATTCGCTTCTCCACTAATGAAATCTTTTAAGTGTTGATATGTACCACCCTTATTTTCTTCTTCTAAAATGTTAAGTGTGAAATCTGTTCGCAGCGTTCTGCCGGGCGCTCCTAATGTTCTCTTGATAACCACTGTATCTAATTCTGAGCTTTCAACCACAAGCTGTTTATATAAGGGATGTGCGTGAACACATTCTTCTGTCGCTATAAACCTCGTACCCATCTCAACCCCTTCCGCCCCGAGAGCAAGCGCAGCCATCAGTCCTTTGCCGTCACCTATACCTCCTGAGGCGATTACTGGAATTGAAACATTCTCCACAACTCTAGGAACTAAGACAAATGTTCCCGTGTCATCCTTCCCAATATGGCCACCGCCTTCTTGACCTACTGCCATAACAGCATCAGCTCCTAATTGTTCTGCTTTCACAGCTTGTCTGACACTTGATACAAGTACTAATGTTTTTATACCTGTATCTCTTAAACGGTCTAATACAGGCGCAGGATTCCCTCCTGTTACACTGATAACTTCAACCCCTTCTTCGATTGCCGCCTCAAGCATCTCTTCATACGGTCTTCCATGTTGTCCGATCGCAAAGTTAATTCCAAAAGGATTTGATGTTAATCTTTTTGTTCTTTGAATTTCAGTTTTTAACGCTTTTGAGTCTGGTAATGACATAGCTGTAATCTGACCTAGACCACCCGCGTTAGAAACCGCTGACGCAAGTTCAGAATACGCCAAGTATGCGAGCCCACCTTGTATAATCGGAAATTTAATATGTAAAAGTTCAGTCAGCCTAGTGTTCATTTATTTCCTCCTTGAAAATTAAATCATTTACTTACATCTTCATGCATTTTCTGTTATACTTCTTTTGTTTTATAAAAAGATGAAATTCATTATAAGTTAACAATAGATGAGGTGTAAAATACATTGTCTCAACACGAAACTCCTTTATTTACTGGTTTGCGTGAACATGCAAACAAGAACCCATTGCAGTTTCACATTCCGGGTCACAAAAAAGGACAAGGAATGGATGAAGAATTTAAAGATTTTATTGGACCGAACGCATTATCAATTGACCTGATTAACATTACACCATTAGATGACCTGCACCATCCAAAAGGAATGATAAAAAAAGCACAAGCACTTGCGGCACAAGCTTTTGGAGCAGATCACACTTTCTTTTCTGTACAAGGAACAAGCGGTGCCATCATGACGATGATCATGTCTGTCGTGTCACCAGGAGATAAGATTCTTGTACCTCGCAACGTGCATAAGTCAATCATGACAGCAATCGTTTTTTCAGGTGCAACACCAATTTTTATACACCCTGAAATCGATCCTGAGCTTGGAATCTCACACGGCATCACGCCAGACAGCGTAGAGAAAGCTTTGAATCAGCACCCTGACGCAAAAGCAGTACTGGTCATCAACCCGACATACTTTGGTTTTGCAGCTGACCTCAAGGGAATCGTTGATATTGCTCATCGGTTTGAAGTACCTGTTCTTGTAGATGAGGCACACGGTGTTTTGATCCACTTTCATGATCACATGCCGCTATCTGCGATGCAAGCTGGAGCAGACATGGCAGCAACAAGTGTTCATAAATTAGGCGGATCACTGACGGGAAGTTCTATATTAAACGTGAGAGAAGGTCTTGTATCACCAGAACGCGTGCAAACCATTCTTAGTATGATGACTACGACATCTACATCCTATATCCTTCTCGCTTCATTGGATGCAGCTCGCCGCCGCCTTGCAACTGAAGGGTATACACTTATTGAGAAAACGATACGACTTGCCAACGAAACACGAGCAAAGATCAATGATATTCCTAATTTATATTGTGTTGGTGAAGAAAAGCTTGGCACTTCTGCTACATTTGATTATGACCCATCTAAGCTTTTAATCTCAGTAAAAGATCTTGGCATTACAGGGTATGAAGCTGAAACATGGCTTCGTCAAAACTTTAATATTGAAGTAGAGTTATCTGATCTGTACAACATATTATGTTTGATCACAACGGCTGATCATGAAAAAGATACGATGGTCCTCGTTCAAGCGTTATCTCAACTTTCTGATGAATTAAGTCATTCAAAGAATGAAGAGATAAAATCGATACCTGTACATGTTCCAGATATACCAGTGCTCGCACTATCGCCTCGTGATGCATTTTACGCAAATACAGAGAGTGTACCTTTCGAAGAATCTGCCGGCAGGATTATCGCAGAGTTCGTAATGGTCTATCCGCCAGGAATACCGATCTTCATTCCCGGTGAAATCATCACGAAGGAAAATTTGGATTATATTAAAGAAAACCTTGAAGCCGGTCTACCCGTTCAAGGCCCAGAAAATGCAGATTTAAAGTATCTAAAGGTTATTAAAGAACAAGTAGCAATTCGATAATTATCCATTAAAAAAGAAGACCCATGAGGTCTTCTTTTCTTCTTACTTATCTAAGTTCGTTTGCTCTTGGCAATGCGGGCATGTGTTTGAATACAAAGTGGTCACTTTTTCCTCTTCAAAATGTTCAATTGTTGTTTCACAAGTTTGGCAAATGATTACTCCCATCCGTCCCATCTCCCTTCACATTTTGAAAGCGCTTACGTTTATATCCTTATAATATTATGTCACATTTACTTTGTCAACACATTTAGTATAACACATTAAAAAAATATGTTATTTAATCATATTGTTCTATCGTTTGGATGTTCGGTACAGCTTCTTCAAAGAAAAGCGCCAGATCCTCAGCTTCTTTAAGTGTTTTAATGTGAAAAGCCTGCTTGATATATTCAAGATTCCCTATATCATTTGAATCTAAAAGCGCTGACCTTCCTGTTTGCATGCATACTACTAAGGGTTTACCAAAAAACATATTCGTATAGACTATGCCAAAATCATACCTAACCGTATCTGTAGTAAAACCTACAAACCGGACATTCACGGACTCACTCTCGTCATACAACTTTTCAAACCATTCCATATTATACCCCTCCTCGTATGATTACCTCGTTCATCGATCGGGTCGTTCATTACTGGAATTAAATAAGTTATACTAATAAAAATGTCATTGAATGTAAGAGTAATTCCCTCATATAAGAAGTTTTAAACTTGATTTGTCAAAATCTTCTTAAAATATGATATACTATTAGTATGTTAATACGACGATAAAAATTACAAATTGGAGTGGATCAGATGTCTCAAAGCGCCTATGTCAAGCTTGTTCCCGCATCATTAAAACAAGTGATCACTATAGAGGAACTCAAAGACCTTCTGCTTTATTATCGTTCTATCACGACAAAAACAGGCGAACAATTATCATGGGGCTATGCAGACGCAGCTTTTCCATACACGATTGAGGAAAAGGAAGAAGCTGAAGGGAAATGGTTTTACTTAAAAGGATTAGATCAAAGAAAAAATAAATATATTTTAGTTGGTATCGGAACAGATAACTTTGAACAATGTTATATACAATTTACTTTAACTGACATCTCCACTCATGGCGATAAGGGGAAGGCGAATGAATTTTGTAAGTTTATCGCTTCAAAACTTAAGGGTGAACTACACCTATTTAACGGAAGAGTAATGTATTATTATCCCAAAAAGTAAAGAGGAACAAGGTTTTTTCTATAGGAAGTCCAATCATATGATTGGACTTCCTATTTTATTTTTACTACAATGTAAACTTTCGGGCCCTTAGGGGAAAATAAAATGAATACATATCATGAAAGGATGTGAAGAAATGAAAAAACAACCGAATATTGTTTTTATCGTTTCACTAATAATTTCTGTCGTTTTTGTTATCATAGGAAGTTTATTTCCTACCGAATTCCAAGCTAAGGCTACCGTTATTCAAAATTTCTTACAAGAAAAATTTGGATGGTTCTACCTGCTTTCAGCTACAAGCTTTTTAATCTTTGTATTATATCTAGCATTTAGTAAGTACGGAAAAATTAAACTTGGAGAGCCAGATGACAAGCCAGAGTACTCAACAATCACTTGGTTTGCTATGCTGTTTAGTGCTGGTATGGGTATAGGGCTTGTCTTTTGGGGTGTAGCTGAACCAATCAGCCACTTTTATACCCCACTTTCCGGAGAAGGAGGAAATGCTGCCTCTGCTCAAGCTGCGCTTCGATACAGCTTCTTTCATTGGGGATTACACCCTTGGGGAATCTACACGTTAATCGGATTGTCACTTGCTTATTTTAAGTTTAGAAAAGGTGCACCGGGATTGATCAGTGCAATATTCACACCATTGTTAGGAGACAGAGTTCATGGACCGATTGGTAAAACGATAGATATCGTTGCTGTATTTGCCACGATCTTTGGAGTTGCAACCTCTTTAGGACTTGGTGCTGTACAGATTAGTGGTGGAGTTTCTTATTTAACGAACATCTCAAATAACTTCACCACACAAATGATTATCATTGCCATCGTTACTGTATTATTTACTCTTTCTGCTCAAACAGGGTTAAACAAAGGGATAAAATATTTAAGTAACCTGAACATTATGATAGCTGTTCTATTAATGGCGTTCTTGCTTTTCGCGTCATCAACAAACTTTATCATGGATGTATTCGTACAATCTCTTGGTAACTATCTGCAGTACCTTCCTAGTATGAGTTTAAAACTCAGTCCGTTCAGACCTAGTGAAGCCGGCTGGATACAAGGGTGGACAGTCTTCTATTGGTCTTGGTGGATCGCATGGGCACCGTTTGTTGGTACATTTATCGCCCGAGTATCAAAAGGAAGAACAATTCGCGAATTTATAATGGGGGTATTGCTTGTCCCGACCGTTTTTGGAGCACTTTGGTTCTCGATTTTCGGCGGTGCAGCCCTACATTTAGAAATCTTTAATAATGTCGGTCTAAATAAGATCATTGCGGACAAAGGTACAGAGATTGCTCTTTTTGCGCTCTTTGAACATCTTCCGTTCGGAACGATCATGTCCATATTAGCTATTTTCCTGATCAGTACATTCTTCATTACATCTGCTGATTCAGCTACCTTCGTCCTTGGAATGCAGACAAGTGACGGTCGATTGAATCCTTCTTCTATGACAAAATTTATTTGGGGTATTGTTATAGCAGCGGCAGCTTCCATCTTGTTGTATACAGGAGGATTAGAAGGATTACAAACAGCATCGATCATCGCAGCTTTCCCATTTGCATTTGTATTGATCTTTATGATGATATCTCTTAAAAAGGCCCTTTCTGAAGAGACAAAATTAAAATAAGCTTTTATGGTATTCATTGTGGCTTCCCTACAGTAATTGATATGCGCTCAGATTTCCCCGTTTTCCATGTGGCGTTGGTGAGCGTCATGCAGCTTTTGCGCTTATTTCAGAGGCTCGCCACAATGCTTAGGGGGCATCTACGATTATCCAATCATCATTTTACCTGTGACATAAATAAGTGTTAACGATATTGTCATGTTTAGAGCAACTGATTTGTTTATGTTCAATCGCTGGGCAACCAGAAAGTTGAAATACCCAAACATCAACATTAATATTGTTTCAAAAAAATTATGGTCATGATGTGAGAGAAACAGTACGATTGAATAACCGCACCACATTACAATCTGAATGAAAGTGCATAATAAAACTCTCATCGCTTCCTCCATTTTAACTATATTCATTATTTTGATAGGGCTTAATCAAATTAGAAAAATCCACTGTCTAAATTCTTCTTTTTAGACAAGTGTTTCTAAATAAAGATTATGATGCGTTTACTTATATATGATTGAACAGAAAAAAACCCCTTGTGAACTGTATAAACAGCCACAAGGGGTTTTCATTTGTTATTTATTTTACAATGTGTACAGGAAGTCCAATTGCAACTTCAGCTGCTTCCATAGAAATTTCTCCGAAAGTCGGATGAGCGTGAATCGTCATAGCGATATCTTCAGCAGTCATACCCGCTTCAATCGCTAAACCTAGTTCCGCTATCATATCAGAAGCATTTCCACCTGCAATTTGAGCTCCTAGTACAAGTCCATCTTCTTTACGAGTGATAAGTTTCATGAAACCATCTGTCTCGTTCATGGATAGAGCACGACCGTTAGCAGCGAACGGGAATTTAGATGCTTTCACATCAAATCCTGCTTCTTTAGCAGATTTCTCATCGTAACCAACTGTTGCAAGTTCAGGATCTGTAAACACTACAGCAGGGATAGCCATGTAATCGATCTCTGCAGCATGTCCAGAGATCACTTCAGCTGCTACCTTACCTTCATAAGAAGCTTTGTGAGCAAGAGCTGGACCTTCAACTACATCACCGATTGCATAGATACCACTAACGTTTGTCTGAGCTTTTTTGTTGATCTTGATCAGACCGCGTTCAGTCATTTCAACACCTACTTGCTCAAGACCAAGTTCTTCCGTATTTGGACGACGTCCAACCGTTACGAGAACATAGTCAGCTTCAAAAGTCTTAGACTCACCTTTGATCTCAGCTGTAACAGTAACACCGTCTTTAGTTTCTTCAACGCCTTTAGCCATAGCTTCTGTAAATACTTCTACATTGCCTTTTTTCTTTAAGCGTTTTGAAACGACTTGGCTCATTTGCTTTTCAAAACCAGGAAGGATTTGTTTGCTGCCTTCTAGGATTGTTACTTCTGTACCGAAGTTTGCATATGCTGTTCCAAGCTCCATACCGATATAACCGCCACCGATAACTACCATCTTCTTAGGGATATCTTTAAGAGCAAGAGCTCCTGTAGAAGAGATAATACGGTCACTCCATTTGAAACCTGGGATTTCAATAGGACGTGAACCAGTAGCGATGATCGCATTTTTGAACGTGTATGTTTGAGAATTCTTCTCATCCATGATACGTACAGTGTTTTCGTTTACGAAATAAGCTTCACCACGAATGATCTCAACTTTATTTCCTTTTAAAAGTCCTTCAACTCCGCCAGTAAGCTTCTTAACGATGCCTGCTTTCCAGTCTTGAACTTTGCTGAAATCAACTGTTACGTTATCAACAGTAATCCCCATATCTTCAGAGTGATTAGCATGTTCTACACGGTGACCTGCATTAATCAAAGCTTTTGATGGAATACAACCAACGTTCAAACAAACGCCGCCCATTTCTGCCTTTTCCGCAATAGCCACTTTTTGTCCTAATTGCGCTGCACGAATTGCTGCAACATATCCCCCAGGACCCGAACCTATGACAAGTGTGTCTAACTCAATTGGAAAATCTCCTACTACCATCGAATTACGCCTCCATTACTAATAGTTGTGGATCGTTCAATAAACGCTTAATGTGATTCAATGCATTTTGAGCTGTTGCACCATCGATCAGACGGTGGTCAAAGCTAAGAGATAAAGCTAAAACAGGAGCTACTACTACTTCTCCATCTTTAACAACTGCTTTTTCAGCAATACGGCCGATACCTAAGATCGCTACTTCTGGGTGGTTGATTACTGGTGTGAACCATTGACCGCCTGCAGAACCGATATTCGTAATTGTACAAGATCCGCCCTTCATCTCTTCGCCTGAAAGCTTACCATCACGTGCTTTAGTAGCTAATTCATTGATTTCAGAAGAGATTTTGAAGATGGATTTACGATCAGCATCTTTAACGACTGGTACCATTAGTCCGTTATCTGTATCTGCCGCAATACCGATGTTGTAATAGTGCTTGTATACGATTTCTTCGTTTGCATCGTCGATAGATGCATTAAGCATAGGGTATTCACGTAATGCAGAAGTTAATGCTTTTACCACGTATGGAAGATAAGTAAGCTTGATGCCTTTATCTGCAGCTACTTGCTTAAATTTCTTACGGTGTGCAACAAGATCAGTAACGTCCACTTCATCCATTAGTGTAACATGAGGAGCTGTATGTTTGGAGTTAACCATCGCTTTTGAGATCGCTTTTCTAATTCCTTTGATCTTTTCACGAGTTTCCATTTCGCCAGCAGGAATTGCTTTAGGCGCTTCTTTCTTCGCTTCAGCTTTTGGAGCTGCTTCAGTTTCAGTCGCTTGTGGTGCTGCTTCTGCTCCGCCGCCACTTACGAATTTGTCGATGTCTTCTTTAAGTACACGTCCGTTATCTCCAGAACCTTGTACTTTACGAATATCTACTTCTTTTTCACGCGCATATTTACGAACAGAAGGCATAGCGATCACACGCTTAGATTCGTCTGCTGGTTCTTCTTTAGCTGTATCTTCCGTTTTATCTGTTTTAGCTTCTGATTTGTCAGCTTCTTTAGCTTGATCAGCAGTCACATTTTTTTCTTCTTCAGCTTTAGGCTGTTCCGGAGCTTCATCGCTACCGCCATGAGCATCAGCAGGGATTTCACCTTCTGCTTCAATTGTTACTAGAACATCACCAACAACAGATACTGTTCCTTCATCTACTTTAAGTTCAAGAATTTTACCGTCTACAGGAGATGGAATTTCAACTACAGCTTTATCGTTTTGTACTTCAAGCAGGATATCGTCTTCTTTAACTTCGTCCCCTGCTTTTACAAACCACTTTACAATTTCACCTTCGTGAATTCCTTCTCCAATATCGGGAAGCTTAAATTCATATGCCACGATTAACGCCTCCTATTTTATAACTATCTTTTCGTCACTGATGTGAAAGAGCTGAAAGAAACAGTCTCTTAAAGACGTCTCTTTCAGCTAACAATCATTTTTTTAGAAATTGTAGACTTTCTTTGCTTTATCTACAATATCGCGATGATCTGGAATCCAAACATCTTCTGCAGAAGCATAAGGGAATACCGTATCTGGTGCAGTTACACGCAGTACAGGTGCTTCTAAGTGAAGGATTGCACGGTCGTTGATTTCAGCTACAACGAACGCTCCAATACCAGCTTGTTTTTGAGCTTCTTGTACAACAATAGCACGACCTGTTTTTTCAACAGAAGCCATAATCGTTTCGATATCAAGAGGGCTGATTGTACGAAGGTCGATCACTTCAGCAGAGATGCCTTCTTTTTCTAATTCTTCAGCAGCTTTTAGTGATGCGTGAACCATAGCACCATAAGTAATGATAGAAACATCCTTACCTTCACGTTTCACATCTGCTTTTCCAAGTTCGATCGTGTATTCTTCCTCAGGCACTTCGCCACGGAAAGAACGGTATAGTTTCATATGCTCTAGATAAACTACTGGATCGTTATCACGAATCGCAGAGATTAATAGACCTTTTGCGTCATAAGGAGTTGAAGGAATAACAACTTTGATACCAGGAGTTTGGTACATTAAACCTTCAAGGCTGTCTGCATGAAGCTCAGGTGTTTTAACGCCTCCACCAAATGGTGAACGAATCGTTACTGGAGAAGTATAAACTCCACCTGAGCGGTATCTCATACGACCCATTTGTGCTGCAACAGAATCAAATACTTCAAATACGAAACCAAAGAATTGAATCTCCATTACTGGACGGAAACCTGTAAGCCCTAGACCTATTGCAAGTCCCCCAATTCCAGACTCAGCCAGCGGAGTATCAAAAACGCGATCTTCTCCAAATTCTTTTTGAAGTCCTTCAGTAGCACGGAATACTCCACCGTTTTGGCCTACATCTTCACCGAAAACAAGAACTTGTTCATTGCTTTTTAATTCATTGCGCATAGCGTCTGTAATTGCTTGAATCATAGTCATTTGAGCCATATTATTTCGACTCCTTTGCTGTGTATTCTTCTAACTGCTCACGAAGGTTGAACGGAAGGTCTTCGAACATGAAGCCGATAAGGTCAGTAACCTTTTGCTTAGGCGCTCCGTCTGCTTTCTTGATCGCAGCTTTAATATCTTCTTTTGCTTCTTCTACCACTTTGTTTTCTTGCTCTTCAGACCAAAGGTTCTTCTTCTCTAAGAACTTACGGAAACGAACAAGTGGATCTTTCTTTTCCCATTCGTTATCAAGGTCTTTTGTACGGTAACGAGTAGGATCATCTCCTGCCATCGTATGTGGTCCGTAACGATAAGTAAGAGTTTCAATCAATGTAGGACCTTCACCAGAAACTGCACGCTCACGCGCTTGTTGAGTCGCTGCATAAACTGCAAGAACATCCATTCCATCAACTTGAATTCCTTCAATACCAGCCGCAACTGCTTTTTGAGCGATCGTTTTTGCTGCAGATTGCTTTTCAACAGGAACTGAGATCGCAAAACGGTTGTTTTGAACAACAAAGATCGTGTTAGCACGGTATGCTCCTGCAAAGTTTAATCCTTCATAGAAGTCACCTTGTGATGCTCCACCGTCACCCGTGTAAGTGATACATACGTTCTTTTTGCCTTGTTTCTTAAGACCAAAACCAACACCAGCCGCTTGAATGATTTGAGCTCCGATGATGATTTGAGGCATCAATACGTTTACACCTTCAGGAATCTGTCCACCTTGGAAGTGTCCGCGAGACCATAAGAATGCTTGTGTTAATGGGAAGCCGTGGAAAACCATTTGAGGGATATCACGGTATCCTGGAAGAATCCAGTCTTCTTTATCTAAAGCATAGTGAGTTCCAAGCATAGAAGCTTCTTGTCCTGCTACTGGAGCATAGAATCCAAGACGCCCTTGTCTGTTTAAAGAGATAGCACGCTGATCCCAAATTCGAGTGTAAACCATGCGGCGCATTAGTTCTTGCAGATCTTCATCAGACAAATTCGGCATTGCCGATTCGTTAACAACTTCTCCGTCTTCAGAAAGAATCTGAAACGTTTCAAATTGATCTTGAACTGCATCAATTGTTTTCGTCATGAAAAGTCACCTCTTCCTTTCTTTTACCCTGTCAATTTTCCCTAATCTTAAAAACATGCACATATTTAACAGGTTGCCCAAAGTGAAACATTTTTAAGACAGGTTTATATTATTAAAAGGCTTTTAGGTATGCCTTTGTGTACCCACCTGAAGTTTTCCCTTGTATTCAAGAGCTAAACCATCTTGCGGCACCCTAACTGTATTACTAATTAATATAAATAGAGTAACACAACAATCCTTTTCACGTAAATTAGTTTACACCACTGCTCATATACAGTCAATCTATAGGTTGCATATAGTTATCACATATTTAGACCCTGTTCATCAAAGGTTTATCCAGTCTCATTATCCTAACTGTTTCATATAATTTTTTCCGCTGTATTAGTCTTTTCCAGCTTATATTTGATAACTGTAGACTACCTTACAAAAAAAGATTGGACGAAAATATAGCCCAAAATATTTTATCCCCGTTCTTTTTTATTAAAAATCCTCTATGTTATGATAAGAGGAAATTAATTAACTTAAAAGTATATCGGCACGGAGGTTTTGCTTGTGTTAACAATGAAAGATGTAATAAGAGAAGGTCACCCAACACTTAGGGAAAAAGCGGTCGAAGTACCTTTTCCATTTTCAGACGAAGACATTAAAACGGCGAATGAGCTTCTTGAATTTGTAAAGAACAGCCAAGATCCAGAGATTGCAGCAAAATATAATTTAAGACCGGGTATCGGAATTGCTGCTCCTCAAATTGGAATCTCAAAACGAATCTTTGCTTTTCATGTTTCTGATGAAAATGGGAATTTATACAGTTATGCACTGTTAAATCCAAAAATCATTAGTCATTCTGTTCAGATGACTTATTTAGACGGAGGAGAAGGTTGCTTATCTGTAGACAGAGAAGTACCTGGACTTGTACCTCGATATGCTAAAGTTACGGTAAAAGGATTTACACCTGACGGATCAGAAGTAAACTTAAAACTAAAAGGACTTCCTGGTATATGTTTTCAACATGAACTGGATCATTTAGACGGCATCATGTTCTATGACCGAATCAATGAAAAGCAGCCCTTTGAACCTCCTGCAAACTCTGTTGTAATAAGATAACGATCAACAAAAAAACTCACTAATCTGTCATTTCAGCTTAGTGAGTTTTTTTTGACACTACTTTTTCTAATTGTACGATTTTATATAAAAACCCTCATTTAAGCTACATCGCGATCATCATCAACGAGCATTGCTTCTTTGTCGCTTGGTTTACTTCGCACGAACAAGAAAGTTGCTACTACAGTTGTTATTGCTGCAATCGTATAAGCTATTCCGTTTGAGAGACCGAAGCCGATTGGAGCATTACAAATGTAAGTAACAGTCACCATCGTCATAAAAATGGCGGGCAACGTAGCGATCCAATGATTCTTTTTCGATCTTTTTAAATACATGGCTCCTACCCAAAGAGCTAGCATAGCAGTTGATTGGTTAGCCCATGAAAAATAACGCCATAGTAATGTAAAGTCAATCTTCGTTAATAAGAATGAAATAACGAACATGGGTATCGCAATCCAAAGTCTCGAAGATAATTTCTTTTGACCGATGTTGAAGTAATCAGCTAGTATCATTCTTGCACTACGGAATGAGGTATCTCCTGAAGTGATTGGCAGAATGATGACACCAATTACTGCAAGCGTTCCTCCAATTGCTCCAAGCATCGTTACTGACACTTCACTAACAACTGCAGCAGGTCCACCATCTGCAATAATGCCTGATAATGATTTTCCATCGAATAAACTCATTGCAGCTGCTGCCCAGATCATAGCAATAACAGCTTCTGCTATCATCATGCCATAGAAAATTTTTCTTCCTTCTTTTTCATTTTTAGTCGTTCGTGAAATAATAGGCGATTGTGTAGCGTGGAATCCTGAAAGTGCTCCGCATGAAATAGTCAAGAATAAGAGTGGAAAAATTGGTACGTTATCGGGATGCATATTCTCAAATGAGAGTTCTGGAATCGGTGCGGCTGTAACTACTAATCCCCCACCTATTCCAATTGCACTAATTACAAGCAACGCACCAAAGACTGGATAGACTCTCCCAATAATCTTATCGATTGGTAAGAGCGTAGCAAGAATATAATAAACAAAGATTAATCCAATGATGAGACTTAAACTTACCCAATCTCCCGTAAGATCATGAATTAGCGCTGCTGGAGCACTAACAAAAACTGTTCCTACTAATAATAAAAGAAGAAGAGTAAACCCATTTACGACATGTCTCATCGCATTTCCTAAAAACTTACCAGCAAGCTGTGGTAAATGCGCCCCTCGATTTCGAATAGAAATCATTCCAGTTAAATAATCATGAACAGCACCTGCAAATATTGCTCCCAGTACGATCCAAAGAAACGCTACCGGACCATATAGTGCACCCATGATAGGTCCAAAAATCGGACCTACTCCTGCAATGTTTAATAACTGAATAAGAGAGTTCGTTTTTGTACCCATCGGGACATAATCAATTCCATCTTCTTGTGCATAAGCAGGAGTCTTTCTTTCCTGCTTTACTCCAAACACTCTTTCAACGTACTTTCCATACGTAAAATAACCAACGACTAACAATACAATTGAAACTAAGAATGTAATCAACTAGATTCCTCCTCACGTTGTATACGCTTACATTCTACACGAAAGAAAAAAAACACTCAATTTTAAATTGAATGTTTTTAAGCTGTTCTATCGCGTTCTAGGTGTAAAACGTCCTTTTTCTTCTTTTTCTTCCCTGTTAGATAGACTCCCACAAAAATAAGCAGCAAACCCCAGAATGCACTTGAGTGTATTTGTTCATCTAACAAGACGCTGCCCCACATTACAGCAGATACAGGCACTAAGTAAGTGACTAGTGTAGCAAACTCGGCTGAACCTGCAGAGATCATATAATAATATAGCAAGTATGCTATTCCTGAACCAAAGACTCCGAGACCGATAAGAGATAATAAAATCGTGTAGTTAATGGGATTTTCAGGCAATGTCCAACTCTCCGTCAATAACATCATGAAAGCACTTAGAAGCATACCTGCAAATAGTGTGGAAGAAGCCGTGATCCAAACCGTCGTATTCTGAAGATGTTTTTTTGCGTATTGTGAACTGTATCCATAGCAACACGTAGCTACGAGCATCAAAACAATCCCTAAGCCCAACTGATTCTTAGTCAATCCAGGAGCATCAATGTCCATCAACAATAAAATACCTATAAAACCGACGAGTACCCCAGCCCATTGTTTCCATTGCAATGATATGGAGAAAAAGAATACACCCATCATTGACGTCCAAATCGGAGTAGTAGCATTTAAAATAGCCGTATACCCGCTATCTAAAAAAGTTTCGCTCCAAGCAATCAGCCCCCAAGGAAGACCAGCATTCAAAAAACCTACAAAAAGCAGCTTTTTCACGGGAAGTGCTTTCCAGTCAATAGCTTGCCTGCTAATCAGAAACAAAGGAACGATTGTCAATATTCCTAGCAAGCAACGAATAAATACAATCTGCCATGGATCAAAAATACCAAGTAAGACTTTTATAAATAAGAAAGACATTCCCCATATCAAACTTAAAACAAAGAGAGCAGAATATAATTTCATTGGTTAACCCCTTCTCATGTATGATATAGCAAATAAAAAATGTAACAATTTCCCTCTAAAAATATCCACTCAACTACACATACTAGTAATAAAAAGAGCCGTGGAGGGTAATAAATGAAGAAGAGAACGCGCTTATTAAAAAAATTTAGGAAATGGGTTAGACAACAAAATAATAACGGAAAACTAATTCTTAACTAAGTTAAGTTTTTTTGATTAACTAAGGTCATTATATAGGATTAACCCTAGTGCTTAACAGTTATTATTTTTATATTTTTGTGGTTTTCCAACGATGCATTATGAAAAAACATGAAAAACATGTCACTTTCCTTTATAATAGGACGAAGAAACTCAAAAACTACAGACCGGTAAGGAGACATGAAATATGATTTTCAAAGTATTTTTTCAAACTAGCTTAACAGAGGTTCCTGTTCGTGAACACACTCAAACAGTATACGTGGAAGCTGAAACGATTAACGACGTACGTAAAAAGCTTGCTGACCGCAAATACAACATTGAATACATACAAGAAATTAACGGTAAATTTCTAGAGTATGAAAAAGACACGAATTCATTGGAATTGGAGAATGTATAATTTATGAAATTTGTAAAAAATCATCAAGCCGCCGTATTCGCGCTAGGCGGTCTAGGAGAAATCGGTAAAAATACGTATGCCGTTCAATTTCAAGATGAGATCATCCTTATAGATGCAGGAATAAAATTTCCTGAAGATGAACTTTTAGGGATTGATTACGTAATTCCAGATTACACGTATCTTGTAAAAAACGAAGAAAAGATCAAAGGTTTGTTTATCACGCATGGACATGAGGATCATATTGGAGGTATTCCTTATCTTTTAAGACAAGTGAACATCCCAATCTATGGTGGTAAACTGGCACTTGCTCTGATCAAGAACAAACTAGAAGAACACGGTTTGCTGCGTCGTGCACAGTTACATGAAATCACTGAGGACGATGTGATCAAATTCCGTAAAACATCTGTAAGCTTTTTTAGAACTACACACAGTATTCCAGATTCTTATGGACTTGTAGTGAAAACACCACCAGGTAACATCGTTCATACTGGTGACTTTAAATTCGACTTCACGCCTGTTGGGGAACCTGCGAACTTAACGAAGATGGCAGAGATCGGAAAAGAAGGTGTACTCTGCTTACTTTCTGATTCCACAAACAGTGAGGTTCCTGGGTTTACTCTTTCAGAGAGACGTGTTGGAGAAAGCATTCAAGACATCTTCAGAAAAATGGAAGGCCGGGTGATCTTCGCTACATTTGCTTCAAACATCCATAGATTGCAGCAAGTCGTTGAAGCTTCTGTTGCGAACAATAGAAAAATCGCTGTGTTTGGCCGCAGTATGGATTCTGCCATTACAGTCGGACAAGAGCTCGGCTTTATTAAAGCACCTAAAAATACGTTTGTTGATGCAAATCAAATCAACCGTCTGCCTGATAACCAAGTTACGATTCTATGTACAGGAAGCCAAGGTGAACCCATGGCTGCTCTCTCAAGAATCGCTAACGGAACACATAGACAGATTCAAATCATTCCTGGAGATACAGTTGTCTTCTCATCCTCACCTATTCCAGGAAATGCATTAAGTGTCAGTAAGACGATCAATCAGTTGTTCCGTGCAGGTGCAGAAGTGATTCATGGATCATTAAATGATATCCATACATCTGGTCATGGTGGGCAGCAAGAACAAAAGCTTATGTTACGCCTTATGAAGCCTAAGTTCTTTATGCCGATTCATGGTGAATATCGAATGCTTAAGATGCACACGAAACTTGCTTCTGATTGTGATGTTCCTTCTCAGAATTCATTTGTAATGGACAATGGCGAAGTTTTAGCTCTTTCTCATAACGAGGCGATGGTAGCAGGAAAGATTCCTTCAGGTTCTGTCTATGTCGATGGAAGTGGAATTGGTGATATCGGAAACATCGTTCTTCGAGATCGTAAAATTCTATCAGAAGAAGGTCTAGTAGTCGTAGTCGTTAGTATGGACATGAAAGAGTTTAGAATTGAAGCAGGACCTGATATTATTTCAAGAGGGTTTGTTTATATGCGTGAGTCAGGAGACTTGATTCACGATGCTCAAAGTCTTCTTAGCAAACATTTAGAAACGATCATGAACGAAAAAAGAACCACACAGTGGTCAGAGATCAAGAATGAAATCACAGATACATTGGCACCTTTCTTATATGAAAAAACGAAGAGACGCCCAATGATTCTTCCTATCATCATGGAGATTTAGTTTCATAATAAAAACCGTTCCCTGTTTAAGGGTAACGGTTTTTTTACTCTTCATTTGCCATTTGTTTTTCTAGACGATTGATGTCTTTATCTCCACCGATTACGATCAATACATCTCCTTGATGAATGTTCTGGTCAGCCTGAGGGGAAACGAATATGTCTTTTCCTCGTTTAACAGCCACAACGTTACAACCATACTTAGCTCGTATATCTAACTCAATCAAAGACTTATTGTTCATCTTTTTGGTTGCGACCAATTCTACGATGCTATGTTCATCGGATAGTTCTAAATAATCAAGAACGTTGTTCGAGACGATTTGATGAGCAATTCTAACACCCATATCACGCTCTGGATGAATAATTTTATCTGCACCGATCTTTCTTAATACCTTTTCATGATAATCATTTTGTGCTTTAACCGTAATCTTTTCTACACCCATCTCTTTTAGAATCAGTGTTGTAAGAATGGATGATTGAAGGTTGTCACCAATCGCCACCACAACATGCTGAAAGTTTCTGATCCCAAGACTTTTCAATACACCTTCATCTGTAGAATCGGCAATTACAGCGTGCGTAACAACGTTGGAAAACTCATTTACGCGATCTTCATCGATATCAATCGCTAAGACTTCCATTCCTTGATCGGCCAATGCTTTACACATACTACCGCCGAAACGACCTAGTCCGATTACAGCATATTGCTTTTTCAAAGTCCATCACTCCAATCTTTCGCGGTATACCCTTATTTTACCACATTATTTGAAAATCAATATCTAACTAATACCTCTTATGTAAAATTCACAGAATATGTTCACGTTTTCATGATTAATTACAAAAATAACCCAAGAACAACGTCTTGGGTTATAAAATGTAAGCTATTTGACGATTAAAGAGTTTTTTGACCAGGCTTCCAGTTTGCTGGGCAAAGTCCACCTGTTTGAAGTGCTTGAAGAACACGTAATGTTTCATCAACATCACGGCCAATGTTGTTATGGTTAACAACAGAGTACATTAATTCACCTTCAGGAGAGATGATGAATAGACCGCGAAGAGCAATACCTTCTTCTTCAATTAGTACCCCGTATTCACGAGCTACAGTGTGGTTAGTATCAGCTGCTAGAGAATATTTTAACTCACCTAGACCATTCATGTCACGTGGCGTGTTGATCCAAGCTTTGTGAGTGTGGATTGTATCTGTAGAAACACCGATTACATCAGCATCTAAATCTTCGAACTCGTCAAAACGGTCGCTAAGTGATGTGATTTCTGTAGGACAAACAAAAGTGAAGTCCATTGGATAGAAGAAAAGAACAGTCCACTTGTCATTCTTCATGTTTTCTTCTAAGCTAACTTTTCCAAATTCTTTGTTTGGTAATACCGCATCCATTTCAAATCTAGGTGCTTGTTTTGCTACCATACGTTCTGCCATAGGTGAAAATCCCTCCAAAAAAACTGTTTTATTTACATGGGTAATTATAGTACAGTCCTTATTTTTAGTCAATGTTAAATAATAATTAATTTAAATAAGGAAAGCTGTTCCCACGTCTTAACTTCTCCTTAATCATAGCAACTTAAACTAAAAATGTGAAATTATCCGCTCATTTCAGATTCTATTCATTCTCAATAAAGAGTTTATATTGAGGATTTCACGGGAACTCTTAATTCTATAGGAGGGATTCAAATGCCATATGATTCACTTAAGGATCTGCCTGAGGGAGTAAGAGATCACCTTCCTCATCACGGTCAGGAAATATATAAAGAAGCATTCAATTCTGCACTTGAAGAATACAAAGAAGAAGAGACAGCTCATAAGGTAGCATGGAGCGCAGTAAAACATAAATATGAAAAAACAGAAAATGGAAAATGGAAAAGTAAAGACTCCTGAATGATGTTCAGGAGTCTTTATTCGTATCAGCATTCTTTTCCTCTGATATCTTTTCAATTCCGATTTTTTTAATCTGTCTTCCATCCAGTTCTAAAATCGTAAATCGAAAACTTTCGTAATTAAACGAATGGTTTGATTCTAAATCAACAGACCTAGTTAGAACCCACCCACCGATTGTATCGATTTCACTGTTATCAATATCGAGTGCAAATAATTCATTGATCTGAGAGATGAGCACTTTACCATCCACTACGGTTTGATTTTGATCGATTTGTTGAATTTCAGGTTCTTCATCGATATCAAATTCATCCCTGATCTCCCCAACGATTTCTTCTAAGATGTCTTCAACCGTAACAATTCCTGCAGTTCCTCCGTACTCGTCTACGAGCACCGCCATATGTGTCTGATCTTTTTGCATTTTGACTAGCAGTTTTTGGATCGGTATAGATTCATGGACGGTAATAATGGGACGAATATAATCATTTAAGTCAAAATTTTCTTTGCTAAGATTTTCGTTAAAGAACTCTTTAATGTTTACAACCCCTACAATATGATCTTTATCATCATGCCCAACAGGATATCTCGTGAACTTTTCCTCACGCATGATCGCCATGTTCTGTTCACACGTATTTTCTAGGAATAAACAGATCATCTCTGTTCGAGGAATCATGATTTCCTTCGCTACACGGTCATCAAATTCAAAAATTCTGTTCACATAACGGTATTCTGATTGATTGATCTCTCCACCCTGTAAACTTTCAGAAAGAATAAGACGCAATTCTTCTTCTGTATGTACTACTTCATGTTCACTAGCTGGACTTATGCCAAACACCCGTGTCAAAAGGTTCGCTGATCCATTTAGTAAGAAAATAAAAGGGTACATGACCTTATAAAACAGGATAATTGGTTTTGCAGTAGCTAACGAGACCATCTCAGCTTTTTGAATCGCAACTGTTTTCGGTGCCAATTCACCTAGTACCACGTGTAAGAATGTAATTAAGAAAAAAGCGATTGAAAACGAGAGCGTGTGCGTGAGTCCTTCACTCAATCCAGCGTTCTCAAACAATGGCCTTAAAAAGATCTCAACAGTCGGTTCGCCTAACCACCCAAGTCCTAATGCTGTAATCGTTATTCCTAACTGACAGGCTGACAAATAACCGTCAAGATTTCCGATAACTTTTTGTGCAGCGATCGCTTTACTATTACCCTCGGAAGCTAAATGGTCGATTCGCGTTCTTCGTACTTTTACGATGGCAAATTCAGTGACTACAAAAAATGCGGTTAACACGATAAGTAAAATAATCATGAGTACATTTACGATTGGCATATGGACCTCCCCATCTGCTGCTAAACAACATATATTTTTGTGATTGGTCAATTAATTCCCTGTTAAAACGTGCGTTAAACAGAAATAAAGGGGCAGCATGGCTGTCCCCAGGAGTGTTATGATTGTAATCTGCTTTCAACAGCCTGACATACTTCATCAGCTGACATGCCATGAGCATTTAATACAGAACCTTGTGTTGCTGCATTTTGAATGCCCATAACGTTCTGATCCTGTCCGGAAATTACACAGCAATCACAGCCGTTCGCGTCTTGTTCTTGACGAAGTTCTACAACATCATATCCCTTTGATCGTAAAGCATCTGATACATTTGATAACGATTGTTCTACACCAATTCTAGCCATATTCCCACCTCCTTACTTTTCTTAATGTTTCCAACTCATATTGGGAATATGTAATGAACAATGAAGTGTTGCTGTTGAGGCGTGTATATCGATGTATGGCGTCACGTGTCTACTCGTAGATATATCATAAAAACTTTTGGATTGAGCACCGAAACTTGTGGATTGCGTGTTAAAAATTTCGGGTTGACGGTTAAGATTTCTAAAATTGAAAGTTAACATTCGCGGATGGAGTGACATCAGGAGACTGAAACTAGAGAAATGAGCAAAAAAAACGGCCGAAGAGGGCCGTTTTCCTATTTTCTATTACCTTTGAAGATAAAATATTGAACTAATAGATCTACAGCATGTTGGATTGCTTCTTCTTGCGGCTTTAATTTTGAATGATGGAGACCGTACTGAGTATCAACTCCAAGCCAGAACATGAACCCCGGAATTTTCTCTAAGAAATATCCGTAGTCCTCTCCTGTCATAGCTTCTTTACATTCAAATACATTCACAGTTTTCTGCTGTTTAGCAAATTCCATGAATTCTTTAGTTAGGACAGGTTCGTTATCCACTTGGCGATAATTCGAACCATAATCGATCAATGTTTCACATTCAAATCCGCGCGATATACCTTCAACTAAAGCTTCAATCCTCTTTTTCACTTTTTCCATCGCTTCTGGAGACAACGTTCGAATCGTGCCTTCTAGCCTTGCTTTTTCAGCGATAATATTTTGTTTCGTTCCACCCGTTATCTTGCCGATCGTTACAACTGCAGAATCCAGCGGATCAATATTACGTGAAACGATCGATTGCATCTGTGTAACCAGATGGCTTCCGGCAACTACCATATCATTGCTTAAGTGGGGATAAGCTGCATGACCGCCTTTTCCGATCAGATCGATGAACAGTTCGGATGTATTCGCAAATAATAATCCTTCTTTTACAGCAATCGTACCTACCGGATATTCCGGAGCAATGTGGAGAGCTGTGATCATGTCAGGTTGCAGTTGTTGAAACAGCTCACTATCTCTCATAGGGAGAGCTCCCCCTGGTCCTTCTTCAGCAGGCTGAAAAATAAATAACAGATGGTCATCTATCGGGTACTGTGCAAAATGAGACAATAAACCGATCGCAATCGTCATATGAATATCGTGTCCACAGGCATGCATCATTCCTTCATGAAGAGAAGAAAATTCATAACCTGTTTCTTCAACAATAGGCAGTCCATCCATATCTGTTCGATAAGCCATCGTTTTTGATGGATTTCTTCCGATCACTTTTACATATATGCCCGTTTCCCACGTGTGAACTTCAAGATGATCCTGAGGAAAAGTGGAGATGAGATCAAGGATATATCTCTGAGTTTTAAACTCTAAAAATCCTGGCTCCGGTATACGGTGCAAGTCTTTTCTTATCTCAAGCAACGATTTCATCTTCTCTCATCCCCTACGCTAAAATTAGTCGTTTAACTGACGAAGCTCTTGTCTAATTTCTGTTTTTGATTTTGTTTTTTCATCGATTTTCTTAAGTACACGAGCAGGAGTTCCACCAACTACTGTGTATGGTTCTACGTCTTCGATCACAATGGCACCTGCAGCTACGACAGCACCTTTACCTACTGTAACACCTTCAAGAACAACTGCGTTCGCTCCAATGACTACATCATCTTCTACAACAACTGGTTTTGCAGAAGGTGGTTCAATAACGCCTGCAAGTACAGTTCCTGCACCGATGTGGCAGTTCTTACCTACTGTAGCTCGTCCACCAAGAACGACGTTCATGTCGATCATCGTTCCTTCGCCAATTACAGCTCCGATGTTAATAGAAGCTCCCATCATGATTACGGCATTGTCACCGATCTCAACCTGGTCACGAATGATTGCACCCGGTTCAATACGAGCTTTGATGTTCTTCATATCTAACAATGGAATCGCTGAGTTGCGGCGGTCATTCTCGATCACGAAGTCTTCAATATTGCTTTCATTTGCTTTTAGAGCAGCTTCAATATCTTTCCACTCGCCGAATAGTACAGCCGTGTTGCCTGAAGGGAACACTTTCGTATCTTGGCCAAAATCGATATTTTCAAGATTTCCTTTTACATAAACTTTTACTGGTGTAGATTTTGTAGCGTTTTGGATAAATGAGATAATTTCGTTTGCATCCATCATTTTCATGTTTGGTAGTTCCTCCTTAAAAGTCATTCTGTATTGTATTAAACCACTAAATATAGAAAGATTCAAACCTTATTCATTCGTTAGTTTTCGAATCAAATCCATAAAGACATTCACTTGTTTGAGCTCCGATCCTGTGCCGTGATGAATAAGCCAAGTATCTCGTTTAATGGCATTACCCTTTTTATCTGTTAATGGGATCTTAAAGATATCGTCCTCTGGCCGAAGACTGATCGATGGGAGAATCGCATAACCAATTCCATTTAGAGCCATCTGTTTACACGTTTCAATCTGGTCAACAACAATCGTTTTTTGTGGCGTAGTTTTAAAATGAGTATGCCACCAATCTTGTATTTCTTGATAATAGGTTGAGTGACTTCTAAACTGAATGAATGGTTTAGTCGTATCAGAAAGCTCGTCAATGGATGAGATTGTCGTATCGACTAAATATAAGTGGTCTGACAAAATATGTTCTTTGCTGCCTCTCCACTCTGGGTTTCCTCTAACAATTCCAAGGTGGATCTTATCTTCATAAAGGTGTTTAATGATCTCCGAACTCCACCCCGTTATCAGTGAAATATTTACATGAGGGTATAGATTCACATATTCTTTTAGTACATGAGGCAACCAATATTGACCTATGATAGAGGCAACCGCAAGCTTTAGGGTGCCGTGAACATGCTCTGAGAGAGATTGAAGTTCTTCTTTTACAAGCTCCTCTTTTTGAAGAACTTCCGTAACAAAAGCTAGAATCTTTTCTCCAGAGGGTGTTAAATTCAATCCCTTTTGAGAACGAATAAAAATAATGGTTCCCCAATTGTTCTCAATCGTTTGAAGCCTCTGACTGAGAGCAGGTTGAGATACATATAAACGCTCAGATGCTTTTCTCATATTTAATTCTTCTGCGAGTACTTTTAATATACGAAATTCAGATAACTGCATTATTTCTCCTTTTTAGCTTCCATAAGTTTTTCTTATTGAAAATTATCTAATATATGTAATTTATTTTAAGTATACCTTAACATAGGATAGATATGTAAAGAGAAAATGAAGGGATGTGAATCGTTTGTACATTCTCATATTCGTGGGCTTTATAGCTACTTTTATCGGCACCCTTTCTGGAAGCGGGGGCATGATTAATTTTCCGATCATGTTATTATTAGGTGTTCCCGTCCACTCTGCGATCGCAGCGAATAAATTTGCCAACATGTTCAGTTCTTTTTCCAGCTTTTTTGTTCTCTTACGAAAAAATGATACAAAGCTTACCCCTTACCTCATTTCAGGTTTCATCAGTCTGCTAGGAGGAATTGCAGGCGGCTTGACTGCTTCTGCGATTTCTAGAGAAAACCTAACCATCATCGCTCTTTTCTTACTCACAGGTGCACTCTTCTTAACTTTTCTAAAAGCAAAAAGAGAAACAGATCCTAATCATGAGATCAAACAGCTGCCTGTAAGTAAATATCCCTATCTATTTGGTATCGGAGCTTACGATGGCCTATTTGGTCCAGGTCAGGGTACCTTACAGATGCAGCTTTTTTTGCGAAACGGCTTTACATATATTCGCACCCTTTCGTTTACACGATTTAATACGTTCTTAAGCTGCACTGGAGCTGTGTTCACTTATTTATGGGCTGGTCATTATATGTGGAATGTAGCTATACCGCTTACGATCGGAAGCATCTGTGGAGCACAAGCCGCTGTAAAGCTTGCACCTCGCTTAAAAACAAAACAAGTTACAATCCTTATGAGGACTGTAACTGTTCTGCTTATTCTTCAATTAATTATTCAATGGAGGTAATAAACCATGAAAATCACAGGCATCCATCATGTCCAAATATGTATTCCACGAGAAAAGGAAGATGAAGCACGAGCTTTTTATGAAGGAATCCTGCAACTTGAAGAAATTCCAAAACCAGAGGCTCTTCGAAAAAATGGTGGGATGTGGTTTCAATTCGGTCATCAACAACTACACATCGGAGTGGAAGACCAGGTTTACAAAGGTAAACACCATCCCGCATTTTTAGTTGATGATCTCTTAAGCTTCAAGGAACTTTTAACTCTCCACCAAATACAGATTCAAGAAGAACTCCCGATTCCGGGATTTTCTCGGTTTACGATAAGAGATCCATTCGGTAATCGGATAGAATTCATTCAGCCCTCTTCACTTTAATGGGTTATCTTTGTTCTTTCCGTCCTCTGGTTCAACGTGAACTTGTATACTTTCGACATTATAAGCTTCTTTGATCGTGTCTTCTATCTTTTCTGTGATTTCGTGACTTTCCACTACATTAAGGGAAGGATCAACTTTAATCGTTACATCGATAATAGCTCGGTTACCGTGTTTACGAGCTTTCAGGTCTCCGACGTTCTCTACACCATCAACATCTAGAATTTTGTGCTCCATTTCCTTCCCTTCTTCATAATCAAAGCCATCTGAAAGGTTATGGGAGGTTTCAGTGAAAATCTCCCAACCAGTTTTAATGATGATTAGACCAACAAGAACTGCTGCGGCAGGATCTAGCCACGGTAAGCCGATCTGTGCACCAAAGATTCCTACTGCGGCTCCAATGCTAACAAAAGCGTCTGAACGGTTATCAAGAGCAGCTGCTTTTAGCCCTTGGCTGTCTGTTTCTTTAGCTACCTTAATATTATATAAATAAACGATGATCATCACTGCCGCACCAAACAATGCGATCAAGGCTGCCGTCAGCGAAGGCTCTGTTTCCACTCCGTTAAACATCTTTTTAATAGAAGATATCAATACTTCTATACCGATAACTACCATAATAAAGGAAGCAACCATCGATGCAATCGTTTCTGCACGCAAGTGTCCATAAGGATGATCCTCATCTGCTGGCTTCCTTGAAATTTTCAAACCTATTAATACTGCGATAGAAGCGATTATGTCAGTAGCATTGTTTAATCCGTCAGCAACTAATGCATCGGAATTATAGAAAATACCTGACACAAGTTTAACTATTGATAGAAAAATATATGCTCCTAGACTAAGATAAACACCGCGTTCCACTCTTTTTTGCTGATCAGATTGCATTCTCTATTCTCCTTCGTTAAATAATACCTTTTACATCATAAAGAATGGATTCCGGGTGGGTCTAGAGCAATCTTTTTCCCTATAGGAAACATTAATGTTCATAGATCATTTTTCTAGTCATCCCGCCATCGATCGTAATATTTTCCCCGGTAATAAAATTATTGTCAGACTGCGCTAAGAATAAGCATGCCCTTGAAATATCAGCTGGCATACCCACTCTTTTTGAGAGATGCTGATCGTGATCCACTTCACGCAGCTCCTTATAATCTCCTGTATGTATCCAACCAGGACTAATAGAATTTACGGTAATAAAATCTTCAGAGAACGATGCAGCCAAGGCGTGAGTTAAAGCAACAATCCCACCCTTAGTTGCCGCATATGCTTCGGAATGAGGCTCAGACATTACCGCACGAGTGGAGGCCATATTGATGATAGAACCTCCTCCAGACTGGGACATGTACTTAGCCGCTTCTCTTGAGAAAAGGAACACGCTTCTTAAGTTTGTGTTTAAAATATCATCCCATTCATCCACAGTTAATTCATATGGTGATTTCCATTTCGAAACACCTGCATTGTTAATTAAACATTGAATGTCACCCAATTTATCTTGTGTTTCTGCTACTGCTTGGATGATTTCATCGGGATTCTTAACATCACATGTTATGGCGATTGCATCCTTTTGAATTGATGTAACCTCAGACAAAGTTGATTCAAGTTCATTTTTATCAAAATCTATCAATGAAGGAATATAACCAGCTTTGGCAAAATCAATTGCGATTTGTTTCCCTATCCCTTTTGCTGCACCTGTAACGATTACAATCTTTGTATCACGGCTCATTTTGATAACCTCCAGAATTTGATATGTACTATTCTATTCATTCCCCATACGGTTTTATTTTCACACAAACCCACTAAAAAAAAGAAGAGAAAAGCTGCCGACACTGTCGACAGCTTCACTTTTACTTCTTTCTCCACGGACCGCACGGGCCACATGGCGGTGGGCATGGCGGGGGACAAGGTGCCATGATTGGTTGTACTGTTCCACAAAGGTTTTGCTGCGTGGCTTGGTTTACGACGTTCGTGTTCTGAGGGAAGTAATGTACATATTTGTAGTTCATCTGATTGACTTGAGTCGTTTGAGTTGGATGAATCATCGGAACATATACATCTTGCTGGTTATATTGAACTTGTTGATTCGTAGGACTAAACTGTGCAGGCATAACTTGTGGAGGATAGTATTGAGACGGTGATACTGCAGGGTATCCACATCCACCCATCTGTGGCATCTGTTGCATAGCTCCCATCGTAGGCGCCATCTGTCCCATTGCTCCCATCGTAGGTCCCATTGCACCCATATTAGGAACCATTCCCTTTTTGGCAAAAATGCCAGGGCGTTTAAATAAAGCCAAAAAAATGTTCTCCTTTCAAAAACCTTATATCCTATTTCTCTATATTTTATGTAGGACGAATTAAAAAGTTCGTCCATTTATCAATAAGTATTAAAAGGATTTTGTAGAAATTAATCGAACTGTACTTGAAATACATACTATTCAAATATCATTTAAGAGGAGAGGAAGAAGAGAATTGAGACTTTTAATTTCATTTTCAAACAGATTGATGCAAAGGTATATGCCCGATCCTTTTCTATTGGTCATCTTACTGACATTCTTCGTATGTGGTTTAGCACTATTTGCGACAGATAGCACACCTGTGCAAATCGTTAATTATTGGGGTACAGGTTTTTGGAGTTTATTAACGTTTTCCATGCAGATGGTGTTAATATTAGTGACCGGACACGTTATGGCAAGCTCCCCGCTATTTAAGAAACTATTAGGTTCTTTAGCAAAAATCCCAAAAACACCAGGACAAGCTATCATACTCGTAACGTTAGTCGCGCTCGTCGCATGCTGGATCAATTGGGGCTTCGGACTTATAATAGGTGCTCTATTCGCAAAAGAAATCGCGATGAAAGTAAAAGGTGTCGACTACCGGTTATTAATCGCAAGTGCTTATAGTGGCTTTATCATATGGAGCGGAGGTCTATCAGGCTCTGTTGTCTTAACAATCGCTACACCTGGACACTTTACCGAGAATATTATGGGAGTTGTTCCGACGAGTGAGACTATCTTTTCATCGTTCAACTTAATTATCCTAGCTGGCCTATTCATAATGGTACCGCTCATTAACAGATTTATGGTTCCTCCAGCCGAAAAAGCCTTTATAATCGATCCAGCATTATTAGAGGAAAAGGATTCTTTTGAAGCAGCAAGTAAAGATGAAACACTTCAAACTCCTGCTGATCGACTTGAAAATAGTCAGATATTATCTATACTCATCGGTCTATTAGGAATCTCATACCTCGTCTATTATTTCACTAAAAATGGATTCAGCTTAAATCTGGATATCGTAAACTTTTTATTCCTATTCATTGGTATCATCTTACATAAAACACCACGGTTATTTTTGAAAGCGGTTACGGATGCTGTGAAAAATGCAAGCGGAATTATTATACAGTTCCCTTTTTATGCCGGATTAATGGGTATTGTTACATCATCTGGATTAGTAGCCGTTCTGTCCAATATGCTTATTTATTTTTCAAACGAACATACTTTTCATTTATTTACTTTATGGAGTGCAGGCCTCGTTAACTTTTTTGTTCCGTCTGGAGGTGGACAATGGGCGGTACAAGGACCCGTTATGTTAGAAGCGGCGCAAAACTTAGGGGTTTCTTTATCAACAACAGCAATGGCTGTAGCTTGGGGTGATGCATGGACAAACATGATTCAACCATTCTATGCCCTTCCTGCTCTAGCTATCGCTGGATTAAAAGCAAAAGACATCATGGGTTATGGCCTTGTTATGATGATCATTACAGGGGTCTTCATCTCTGGCGTGTTTTTATTGCTGTAACACACAAAAATCCAACTAAAAAATGGTCAAAAAACCTCCTTATCTCTAAGGAGGTTTACTTATTATGTATGGTGACTCGAGAGGGGTTCGAACCCCCGACCTCTACCCTGTCAAGGTGGGACAAGCGTATTTTAGTGTTTCCTAACAGTTCCCTTTATATGCTGTTGTATCAACGTTTATTACACTTTTCACTCGACAATATAATTATACCAACAAACTCATTTTTCAACATTTCGTTACTTTTTCGTTACCTTTTTTGACAAAAGAAAAACTACTATCGAAGTAGTAGTTATTGTTAATCATTTTTCTTTTCAATTTTATTGAAAGCCTCCTGTAAAGCTTGTACATCTTCTGATACTAAGAATTCCTCATACTTCTCAAAATCGTTATTATCAACCTCAATATCTTCTTTGTGATCTACCATAACCATTTCATCCCCCATGCACCTGTTCTTATATAAAATACTTCACGCAAACGTGAAGTTTGTTACAAAAAATAATGACACCTAATTGTATCATTTATTACAAGCTTATATGGAAACATTTTGAAGAGAAAAACCACCTAAACAGGTGGCTTACTCATCTTCTCCAAACACATTAACATTGTCAGTCTCAAATGTATGTACTTTCGGCATTAACACACTACCGTTAGTTGAGACTATTGTTAATAATATTTGTTGTATTGTATCTTCACTTAATTGAGAGAGAGCCATTTCAACAGCTCTCATCTCATCCTCACCAGTTACTTTTAAAGATAACGTTGTGTGTAAATCTACAAATATCTCATACTTCTGCTCGACTTTTTCTTCATTATTAACTGTCATCATTTTATTTCCCCCAAGTTTCAATTTTAGTTTATCAAATCAAACGAAATATCTTCTGATCTATCCCACTGTCCTAATAAGTAATCATACATTGTTGTATTCTGTAGCCTGTTGGTCACGCTTTTAATTAATAACTCTTCATTAATACCTTCAGCAACTTTACCAAGTACAATAAATGACTTGTTATCTCTAACGTAATTTAAATCTCTTAACTCTACACCAACAATTTTAAGCATTCCGTCATTTATCATCATTACGTTTCTAGCATCAAGCAGATATCCAGATACATTTTTCTCAGAGTTCATTTTTACTGTGACTTTTTTCATTTGGATAAACTCCCTTCAGTATTCTTAGTAAGCGTGTAGAATTGCTATTGCACATGAGAATAAAATTAATCCATAATAGAAGTATCCTTGGAGAGTTCCTCTCATTTACTCACAGTCTCCTTTCTGTTTTATACGTTTAAGCGGATTTCTTATTTTCATTATATACGTATAAACGGATAAAATGCAACTCTTTTTAGAAAATAAACGTATAAACGTATATAAATATGCTATAATTCTGTTTAAGGGAGGGAATATAGGTTGGTAAAATTAAATGAACGAGTACCTTTGGAGCGTAAAATAGTATTGAAAATTGATCAGCTAATGAAACGAGATGGACTTACACAGAATGAAGTTGCTAAGCAAGCTGGTGTTCGACAAGCTGTAATATCCGAATACTCAAGGAACATTAGAACGCAAGTTGATTTGTATACATTAATGAAAATTGCAGATGTTTTTGAAGTTACAGATATTAATGAAATAGTTGAGATTGTAGATAATCCTGAATATCAAGCAAAAGAAAAAGACTCCCAGTAATTCGGGAGTCTTTATTTCTTAAAGTTTGACCAATCATATGCCTTTTCTCTTTGTTTGCGTTTACGTTCTCCTTCTTTACTCTCAATATTTTTTGCTTTACTAAAACTCATAATATAACCGCAATCTTCACAAGCATATTTGTAAGGTGAAATATTCTCATATTCCTCATTATCTAATAGTAATTGGAATACCATATCTGAATCAGCATTTACTTCATTAACAATTTGAGTTGAAACATCAACGTCTGTATCAACATCAATGTTGTAATCCGAGCTATACGAACTTACTCTTGAATCAGCTCTCACGCTATTATAAGCAGTTGAATAGATATTTACCTCAGTGTCAATAATGTAAGATCCTTTTTGAAAATGACTTCCATTGCATACCAAGCATTTCATTTCACTTTTCATGTTCGCCTGCCTCCCTTTTGGTTGATTATATGAGGAAGGTTTATCTGTTTATGTTACTGTTTAACAACAGTTTTCATAAACTCATCTACATCTTTGGTTTGGAATATCTGCAAGGGCGAAACATCGTCTAGTTTATATTTGTAATCAGTTATGATCCAAATATAAGGAAAAACCTCCTTTTCTTTCTGCCAACTTGCGTTTCTCCATTCATCACTTTCAAAGTATGTTTTATATCTATTTATCTTCTGCTGCATTACTTTTGCTGAATAGATGCTCCTCTGTATCTCTACAAATAACGGACTACCTAACCAAATCATAAAAATGTCTGGTTCAATGGTTGATTTCTCTGCAAGCTTTGGTTCAATCTGCACCAAAGTAGGCTTTTGATACTTGCAGGCATCAATATAAAAATTACTTATAGTGTTAAAATGAGGTATCTTCTTTGAATCCTTCTTAATTGGTGATGGGTTTAGAAAGTAGTTGTAAGGCTGACTTTCAGTACATGCTGTTACATAGCCATCTCGTCTTAATCTCTTCATCACATTGTTACAAACTACAACTTTCTGTTTTAAATGGCTAAAGTGCATTGCAATAATCTGATCACGATTTAATATACGAAATTTCTTTAAGTCATCAAGGATTAACTTATCTCTATTTACCATCTTCTCCACTCCCTAATAAGTTAGCTTTAAATGTAGGTTTAACTGGAGATTCATTTATATTATCTTCTATAGTATCTGTTGTATCTTCAGATATAGTTGTTGGTTCATCTTGCACCATCGTTTCAACTATATTAACTTTTTCTTCAATTGACTTATATTCTTCTAATATCGTTTCGGCATCTTCCTCATCTAAATAGAAGGCTTGCGCTTCATGTATTCCATTTAATTTGTAGAACATACGACCACTATCTTCTGAGCTGATACTCGCTGCTTCATAGGAATCTAAAATGATACGACTGTTAACCTTATCTGCCATCTTAAAAGCTATTCTCATAGTCATATTGTTCTTTAATTTTCCATCCATTGTGTCCCTGTCAGGACGTTGTAAACTTAGACATAGGATTACTCCAAATGCTCTCCCCTGTGAACTAATCCACTCTATATCCTTCTTTATACTTCCTTCACTTTGGAGCTCTGCGAATTCGTCAATGCATAGAAGAATATAAGGAAGTTTCTTTTCAGCTTTCTTATTGTATTTATCAATATGAGGTACTTTCGCTTCTTTCATTAACTTCTTACGTTTCTTCATTTGCTTAACAACTTTTTGAACCATTTTAGCTATCTCATCAGGTTCGTTTGCAAATCCTTTAACCATGGGCACATTTTCAAATAGGAAGAATTCGACCATCTTAGGATCACCTAAATATAACTCTAATTGACCAGGTTTCATGTGCTGTATTATTGAAGTAATCATTGTTCTTAGGAAAACAGATTTACCCGATCCTGTTTCACCAGCAACAAGTAAATGAGGATGTTTTATTAAATCAACAAGTATAATTTGACCGTTCTTAGCCTTACCTACAACCACAGGTAATTTGAATTCTTTCATTAATGGATGTAACGTTTCAAACTTATAAGGAATGACCTTCTTTAATCCTTCATTGTAGATAGTTAATACAAACTTCTTATTTTCTTGTTTCAGCTTTACATGCTCACCAAACTGCTGCTTAAACAACCAATCATTCTTTATTACTTCTTTAGGATCTAGACCTAACGGGAGTGTAAATACAATTTGCATCGAATTGTCCTTTGATTTAACACTTTGTATTTTAGGTAAGATGTAATGAACGTAACTCTTCTTTTTATGAGTGAGATACAAGCCACCTGAATAAAATGTTTTCTTTAATTTGCTCTTATACTTCTGAGTAATTAACCATTCATTAAACATGTCATCTACCCCAATGCCACATAGGAGCATGAAAGATAAAGTATCCAATTCCTATGGATGTTCCAGCTAGTAATATTCCTTTTGTTATCCGTTCAATTATTTCTGCTGATCTGGTGTTGCCATTTGAAATAAACATGTTTTCAATTAACCCTATTCCTATCAATGAAACACCTACACCACAAACAACAATGTAAGCTAATTTCATTTCAGGTGAAAAATGAAGCAAAGTACTCAAGGTTGGTGCTACTATTCCAAATAGCCTATTGTCTCTCCTAACGTGTCTCTTCATTGGTTTCTGAAGCTTAGAATTGATTTTGTAAAGTTCATCGCGAACCTCGCAACCATTAATTTTTATAACCATCTCAAATTCCCCCAAAGATACATGATAGAACTTCTAAACTGTACTCAAGTACCGTATCCATCCAATCAGGCATTACTAACTGTGAATGATCCCTTAAGGCTTTACCGTTTTCTATGAAGTTGTTTACGTGGTCTAATGCAGGTTGAAAAGGTGCTATTAGACTGTGACATTTGTCAGCGTAATAAAATAGTTCATCCTCGTTTAACCATTGAGTTGCTTCGATAGGCTCTAACTCACACAGCGTTTTCCCATTCACCTTCAGCCGAATAATCAAAACCACTTCGCTCCTTTCTCTCGCTTGTGTTTTAAACAAAATTTCAATTTCCTATTCTACTAGTCTTTTAGCTTGAACTAATGTAGTAAGGGTTAATATAGTTTTTGCTCTATTAACTGTTGCGTTCACTGCTATAACATTTCTTATATTTGCTACTATATTTAGACTGCTTGTTAGAGTTATCTCGTCCATCGAAATTAATTTCTATATATCTTGTACTATTTTGGTAGACAGGAATTAGTTTTCTGGTGTAGAAATTACTTATTGAGGTGATCATGCTTGAAAAAGTATAAATGTAAACTTAAAGTTATACTTGCGGATCAAGACATAAGACAAAAGAAGTTTTCTGAAGTTACTGGTATAAGTGCGTCTACATTAAGTGGAATTGTGAATGGTCATACGCTGCCATCATTTGAGAACACATATGTGATATGTAAGGAATTAAATAAACCTATATGGGAAGTTTGGATTGAAGAAAATGTATGATAAAAGATATGGAATACTATTTGCAGTGAAGAGTAATACAAGTTCAAATAGAAAAGTTACTGTAATGGACTTGAAACTAGGAAGGCAGATCACTTTTACAGTGGACGAAATTGAAGGCTTAGAGATGGAAGAAGATCTAAAGGTATTTATGAGGAAAAATCTTGAGAAGTTGGATTCGGGATATTGGGATTATACAGGTACGCATAAAAAATGAGACCTAATTTGGTCTCATTTTAAAACAATTTAAACTTTATTAATTTGTTGTTATGTTCACGCATTTCAATTGAAGCTGTGGTAGCTTCTTTAAAAAGTTCTAAATTATGTCCGCTTAGGTAATTACTTAATTCATAAGTAACAATTTGTTTTGGAGGTATATTTATATTTAGTAATGGATCAGACCTTCTTGCGCCAGCAGATATTCTTGCTGTACTTTCATCGTTTGGATTCACTGAAAACAAAAACAGTTTTTCATTATAAAAACTGAATTTTATATCTCTTAAAATTTTTGGCATTTCTGATCCATTATAAATCTCAATATTTAAATACAGTGAAGCAGAAGATGCCTCATCAATAAAACTAGTATCTCGTCCACCATACCCATCTGGTTTAAAAAAATCTACTTTCCATTCCAAAACATATGTCTTTATCCCACCCCAGTTTTTCAACACTTGAGTGAGTATTAGAGTAATAATTACACCTAATAAAGCTCCAATTATACCTTCAAATGATTCAATTGTTTTTAAAATATCTTTCATTCCGTACTCCTTAAAACTTTCCTTAATTGGAAGGCGTTTGTTGAATTTCTTTAATTTCTCTTTGAATATTGTTGCCTGTGTATCGTACTTCTTTATCTACAGAATTTATTTTTTCAATTATTTCATTGATTCCAATAAGAACACAACCAAAGAATAAAGATGATAATATTGCCCCTATTCCATATATCCAACGGAATGGATGTGGATCTTCATAAACATAACCTTCTGTTAAACCCGGGGTAGAAATATTTAAAGTAAAACCAATATACAACCCACTAATAACGCCTATAACAATGATTGCCCATCCTACTTGTTTAATAAATTCGCTCATATTATCACTCTCCCACTGGTAATTATATCCTATTTTTAGAATTAAATGAATATTTTAATGAAAAAAAGCCTACCTCAATAAAAAGAGATAGGCAATATTTATTTACTTATAAATCTGCTCATTAGCTGCTATAAGATCATCGTCAGCTTTATTGAATTGCACGTATCCACTAACATTCGATACAGTACATCCTCCGCCAACTTCATACTTATAATTGTTACCTTCGTTTACACCATAAACACGAAAGATACATGATTTAGGTAAGACTTTGATAAACTTCTTGTTTGCATCATAAAGGTTGATATCCTTCAAGATATGTAATCTACCAATCTGTCCTTTAACCATTTTCACTCCATCCCAATACACTCCATCGGATGATGTCTTTAATTTAGGTTCATTGCTTTTTGGTTTAGGTTGTTCAGATACTGGAGCTTTAGTACACTCATTATACTCATCCACAATATCTTTAAGTAATTGCTCATACGTTTTACCATATCTCTTCAAAGCATTAGAAGGATCAGTTTTTCGACCTGGATCAAGTTTTTCATGACCTATCCATCTGTTAGGATTAAACTTAAACACATAAGAAACATAAGCACAGTACCATACGTATCGTTTATAAGCTTCCTTGAAGTTGATAACTCTTCCAGTTTTCTTATGTTCTCCAAAGCATAGCTCTACCCCAGCAGCAATATCATTCGCATCATCACCAAATAGATGATTATCAGCAGGTACATTATAACGAACGTGATGTGCTCTTTCTGCTTTATCTAAAGTCAGAGGTACACATTCGATAATATCAATATCATCAATGAATGTATGAGCAGATGCAGATGTACTGTCCATAGGAGTATTCTTAAAGTAATCAACGTTGTTTTGAGCAGTACTTCCGTAGTTACCTGTATCATGAAGTACACCAAATTCAGGCTTGATTAAGATTCCTGGTCTACGATTAGTTTTTACTTTTATGTAGTCTTTCTTGATTTGGTATTTCATTTTAAAAGTCATTTTACAAATTACTCTCCCTATACTGAAATTAAAATACACTTACAGACAATTGTGTCCATAAGTGTTATAATTTTATTTGGACAGACGGTGGCAAACTAACTCTGTCCTTTTACTATTCCTAAAGAAATTAAAATTCCTGTAATTAAAGTTACGTAAGTTTCCCATCTTGCAGGGTCAACTTTATATCCTAAGTCCTCTAGAATTAAATACATCAAAGAAGCTATAGGAATCAGTACTGAATACTTTAAAACTTTTTTCATCAAGCAACACCACCACCTTGAAATAAATATTTAGCTACAAATCCTAACCCAGTTAAGACTGCTAAAATTAACGACCCCGCAACGAGTTTAATTAACCACTTTGTATCACCTTTTATTTCACTTAAATCACCTTTAATATCTTTAATGTGACTTTCAGCTAATGCCATTCTTGTTTCCATATTCGATTGCCGTTCTTCCATCTTTCTCATGCGTTCTTCAAATTTTTCTAATGGTTCCAAATTTCACACCTTCTTCCCAAATAAAAAAGAGCCAGCTATTTAGCCGACTCTCGTTCTCTAATCATTTTCGTATAAGCTGGATCTTCTTTATGAGGAAGTAACACTCCACTCAATAAGCTACCTCCGATTAACAATAAGCATGACAACCACAACCACCAAGGTTTATCTGGAATAATTGTAAGAACAATAGCTCCAATGATAAGACTGTAAACAGCTATCCAATGATACCAAGCCATTATTAAACACCCCTTATTTTAGGTTCTTTGCAGCTTGTCGTGCAACTTCATTTCGCTGTTGATTTAATTGATCCAATAACATACGTTTCTTCGATCCAGATAGTTCTTTACTATTTTCGATTGAACGCATTTCCTTACTAATATCACTGATTTCTTTAGTAACATCTTTAACTTCTTTATAACGTTCTTCTAGTTCAAAATCTTTTTCATTTTGTTTAGCTGAACTTCTAGCTTTAGAAAGAGAATCTAACATGTTATAAAGCTTATTTACAGATTCTCCAGTAGAACCTTTATTAACCATAAACGAACGTAAAATAGGTTGTTGATTGATTTGTTTGTCTGGTTTTTCTGATTCCTTACTTACTATTCCCGATTTCTCCAATACCATATCAACTGCATCTACAGTATATTCACCAAGTCCTCCTGTAAGTCCTCTAATGGTATTATCAATAATACGAGGAGAACCAAAGTTCTTGAATGCGCCTTCTCCACCAGTTAAATTATTAATACCTTTACCAGCAATCCTTGCTACTTGTGAAGTATTTATATCGTATCTGTCAGGGTATTGAACATCTTGATCACGCATAGGATCAATAGCTCCTTGTTTAAAGAATGAATAGTTTGCCATACCTTCTATAAACGGTGCTATACCAGTTAGCATAGTAGGTACGGAATAACTTGAAATAGCTTCTTTCGCAAACTTATCAAATGCCTCTGGGTCTTTATCAATCCAATAATCTAAAGTACGTTCAGGAAGATTTGCAAAGATAGGTGCAAGATCAAATGGTTTTGGAACTCTAGCAACTTGATTAGTACCAGGTACAGGGACTAACCAGAATGTATCCTTTAACCATTGTGGTGCGTCATCTATAGTAGCTTTTTGTTCTTCATTCGCTACATTCTTTTGTAAGATGTAAATACCTATTGTAGGAGCTGTAACTGCTTTAAAAGCTCTTGCTGTAACCCCTTTTGGGTCTTCTTTAATTGCTCTAATCAGCTTACTCTTCCCTTGAATATTTGCATTCAAAAAGGCAACTACTTTGTTTGCTTCACGAATACTGGTTCCAGATCTTGCGAAATCCATTAAATCTCTAGCACGATATGCAGCTTCTTCTCGGGATACTCCTGCTTTATTAATAGCAGCACGATATTCTCCAATTTTTGTTGCTGTTTCAGATACATCTGCAATGGTACGAAGGAGTTCTACCCAAGATTTAGGGTTTACAATGTTTCTAAATTTAGGTGTATCTCCTTCTTTTAGAGCATTTTCTAATGCTTTACGGTGTAAGTTTCGATCCATAGATACAATGTTCCCATAACCACCATTGGATTCAATGAAATCGTTATACCACGTTCCCGTAGAGATTTCTTTTCCACCAACCTTAAACGTTTTTCCTTTGAATATTGCATTCCATAATCCAACTGGAAAATCAATGATAGGATTAAAACCAGAACTAGAAACAACATAAGCTTGTGCAACATCTCGTAATGGGTTACGCAGTGAAAACTCAGGTGTAAGTGTGGCTCCAGCTCTTAGTGTACTAGCAGGTGCTTGAAGAATTTTAATTAAAGTATTCGTTGACTCTTTATCCATATTAGTAATTGTTCGGTAAATTTCTGGAGGAACTTCATACTTAACCTTTTGTCCGTTTTCCATAACACTAACAACATTTTTACGGTCAACTTTTTCATTAGAAGCTAACTTTCTTAACATTCCTTTTTCGTCTTCAGAAGCTAATTTTGAAAGCTGTAATCCAACTTTATTACGATCTGCTTGGTTAGTAGCTTGAAAGATATTCTTGACCATACTCTCAATTGGATCTATTACATCCCTGCTTGAACCTTCTAGACGTTTAATTGGATTACTAGCGTTAGCCAAAGCATTACTCATGCCTCCTGCAAAACCTACTTTCTCATCATCAAAGGAACGAAAGAGTGGCATGTAGTTAGGCCATTTCTCACGCATCGTTTCAATTGATTCAGATGAAAGGATTTGATTCCCTCCTAATTCATTACGAAGAACATCGTCACTTACCTTCATTAACTCTTTACGGATTGCCTCCATTTCGGGGGTTCCAAAACGTTTGATAACATCGTCAATCTCAGCATTAGTAAAACCTGAATTCATGCCTTTAGAATTCACATCTTTTGCGTGAACAGCTAGAGCATAGTCACCTAAATCTTTTTCATCGTAACCAGCTCTTTTTGCACTTTCTAAAACAGGAGCTAGTTTAGTTCTTACAAGTTCATGTGCTCTCTCTGGACTTCCTTTTAGAAGTCGTGCAGTTTTGTACAGACTGTTCTCAGCACTAGGAAGTGATCCACGAACATCCTTTTCTAATCTTTCTAACGGTGCCATATCATCTACAAATTGTGTGCGAAGATTCTTAAGGAATTCCATAGTTTTGTTATCTTTTTTAGGTGTTCTGTCTACTTTTGAACGGAATGAAGCTAAATCACCAGATGAATGATCAATATCTGGCATCGGTTTAACTTTAATTAATCCTGGGTCTGTTTCTGGAGATATATTTTCATAAAGTTTTTCAGAAGTAGCTTTTTGATTATTGCTACTTAAAGTATTAGCTAAAACATTATTATTTGTTTGCTCTTGAGTTGTCGTTGGTACATTTTTATTCTTATTAGGCAGTTTATTTCCAAGTTTATTAAGGAGTTTCTTACCACCCAAAGTTAATAGTGGATCTAATAGTGCTCCACCTGCTGTTTCCAATCCAATTTGCAAAGCGTGATCTTTTATACTTCTTTTCTCTGGACTAAAAACTTCAGTAGCTCCACCTTCAGCTAATCCAAATAGAGCACCTGCGGCGGAGCCTTCTTTGGCTAATTGAACTGCTTTCTTAGTAGTCGATGCACCTTTTAATCCTTTTGCTCCAAGACCTAATGCTTTTGCTCCTTTAACAGCTCCAGTCCCTGGTAGTAAATAACCGAGTCCACTTGAAACAAAATCAATTCCTCCACCTTCACCAAACTCTCGATCATCGAAACGATCAGTTTTGCCTCGAATACCTTTTTCCAGTGCTCCCAATGAAGCAGAGTTAATTGTCCTTGAAGCAAAACGGTTTACTTCCTTACTAGATTTACTTTTCTCACGTTTAGTTTCTTTCGTTATTGCTTCTTTCATGGACACATCATCAAATGGATTGATAAACTCTCCAAAATTCTTACCAGCATCTTTGATATCTGAAAGGATGCCTTTTTCTTTCTTTTTGTTTTTCTTCTTACTTTTCTTCTCTTTTTTTATGTCTTCTGCTAAATCTGAAGCTTTAACTGTTCGCTTCTCTCTATCTTCTTCCATTCTCTTTTGACCTTCCCAAGAGAATGCTTTATTCATCTTGTTGTAGTATTGATTAGATGAAAGGTCAGGTGCCCTCTTATAAGCCTCTTCTCTAGCAGCATTTTTAGCTTCTTGTTTTAGGCTTTCCTTTTCTATCTTTTCAGCTTCCTTTTGAGCTTTTTCAAAAGCTTTCTTTGCTTCACTCATTCTTCGTTTGTATTCATCCTTTTCAAACTCTGCTTGAGCTTTGCTAAGTCCTATTTCACGAGCAGAAGAAAGACCGGCTTCAAATGAGCCAGTCCCGTATCTACTTTCGAATATTTTCTTGTATTTGTCTTTATTAAATGCCATAACTCACCGCCCTAATACCATTTATTCTTATCCCAAAAGGCAAGTGCCTTTTCAGGAGTTCCGTATCTATCTTTAACATACTGTGCCATCATTACTAATTGATGCACTGGGTTAGAGTAATTCAAACCAGTTTTCTTTTCATAGTTCGCACGAGTAGAGTTAAGGAATTGACCATAGCCATGAGCTGTACTTTTAGGATTCTTAGCAGTAGGATTCCATGAAGATTCACGACCAACCAGTTCTGTCATTGCAGCTACCCAGTTAGAAGGAACACCCATTTTGACAGCTTGACTCATGTGAGATTGGTAAGAGGAGTTAGGAGATCCTGAAGCTTTCTTAGTGTAATTACCACCTCCTCCCTCTGTACCATTAAAACCCGATCGATAAGCATCTATTTGTGCTTGATTCATAGTTTTATTCATTTCACCTTCATACTGCATTGCATACATTCTCCATGCAGCATCTTCTCCATACTGAGATTTAGCCCATTCTAATTGCGCTTTTTCAGATGCAGACATATTTTTGAATGTGTATTCTCTCCATGCACGATCAGCTTTTTGCTGAGATTCCCACTCTGCGTCTCTACGTGCATCTCTTGATGCTCTATATTCCCATTCTTTAGCTTGTGATTGAACATCAATTAATTTCTGAGCTCTCTGTGCTTCTAAATCGTTAGTCGCTTGTTGTTGTTCCATATTCACATCATTTAGTGCAGCTTGGCGTTGAGAGTTTAACCCCACCTGAGCAGATACACCTTCTCCAGAACCAGATAACCCTTGAGCTGCCATTAACTCACGTAATTTAGATACATTCTGTTGATTCACAACATCGACTTGATTACGTTGTTCAGCGTATTGAGGTGCAAGAGAAGCTTTTTGTTGATCAAAGAGTGTATTAACTTGTTTCTTTTGCTGATTCTCATAGCTGTATGGATTTTCTAAATTCCACTTTTTAATTTTGTCATTATAGGACTTAAGCTGATCACTCGTTACCCCTTTATTCTGGTCAATCATATCTCCAAGCTGACGAACATATCTCATATCCTTTTCTTTTGAATAAGCGTTAGTTGGATTCGCAGAACGGTAAAAACGTTCTTGTTGAGCAGATAATTTAGTAGGGTCAATTACACGGTTATTAACAAAGTGATCACCGTATGTTTTAGCGTAATTTTGATAATGTATCTTTTGTGCTGCTGTTTGATTCTTTGATGCTTTATACTGTCTGAGCCAAGTTGAAGCATGATCTATACTATCTTGTGACCATGGGTTTTTAGTCGCCATCTAATCACCTTCCTTTATGATAATTGTGTAATGTGTGCCACTGTATGTTCAGTTAGTTCACACGCTTGACTACAAAACACTTGAAACTCTATGTAATCCCCAGATTGAAGTTGGATTGCTAGTGCTCTTGATAAGTGAACTGATGTTGAACCTGGAGCAACATACTTATCTAAACGCCTATACTGTACTCCGTTTTTATAAAGGTACAATTCTCCTGCTTTAAATTGATCAAGTTGATTAATCCCTACAGAAATATCAATCTGATAAACTCCTGTCTTAGGAGCTGTAAATCGATTATCTGACCACTGGGATGTTTGATTACCAGTTGATGTTAGGTTGAATAACACTTTTGTCATAGCGTTTAATGGGATGTTTTGCGGTGAAGTGTTTCGAGAAACTTCAATAAACAATCTGTTATCCATTTTATTGTTTATACTTTCCAACAATGTTTGCACATCATTTCCCACTAATCCAGCAATTGATGAAGCACCTACGTTCTTTGCTCCACTGTCTCCTTCAGTAGTTTTTGTTAGTGCATCAATTAACTTATTCAAGTACACCCTGACTTCATCTGGAGCAGCATCAAATTGTTTCTTCAATAAGATGGGATCTAGAGTTGGTTCATCCACTAAGTCTGCTACTTTTTTTGTAAAGGATACTAATTTTTCAAACATTCATTTCACCTCACTTAATTTGACCTTGATATCTATATTTAATCGCCATTGATAAGATGGTTAAACTTTCATCTAATTTGTCATTAGATAACGTTAATTGAAAATGGGTAATCTTTTTTGCTTTTATTTTAATTTTTGCTGTCTTATGGAAAGAAGTTGATTTAAAGCTGAAGTTATTGAAGTTAATCTGTTTAAAACTGAAGAGGTTAAACTGTATAGGCTTACTACCTTTTATAGTTGTCTTTTTGAGATCAGTTTCGTATGAGACATCAACACTTGTTTTACCACTCGGCTTTATACCTAAGTAAAGCGAATCAACATACTTCCTAAATTCATCTGCATTGAAAGTAAAAGGTTTAGACTTCCAATGAGCTTTAATCGGTTGACCGTCATCATTAAAAGAGTCATCAAATTTATAGATTAAGCCTTCCTTAGAGCTGCCAAAATATAGAACACCATCAATCTCAATAAAGCAAGATGCTGGTATGTTATTGTAAACAAACCATTCTCCAAATGGACTATCTGCTGATTTTTGTGTGTAATCTAAAACATATACATTTCCATTTACCGCAAGCCAATACTTTCGATCATAATCTATAGATACTAGTTCATTAAGGTTAGTTTCATTCATCAACCAAAGATCTATATTGCCTGAGATATGAGCTACATTTCTTTCATCCCTTACACTTGATGAAACCAGTGTATAGACCCCTTCTTTAGAAACCATTACAGGGTTATTCTCGATGATTTGAATAGTTTTTGGTGAAAGAGTACCTATACGATCATTGATTGGTTTAGACGGAAAACTTGCTTTCCCTTCAGCAGTTAATTCAAATGAAGTCTGATGCATTCCGTTTTCCCTATGAATAAGCAAGGTATCGTATTGTTTGGAGAATCCTTTTACTCTGTCAGGATATTTATAGAAGCCATTTTCAGGATAATAAGTAGGATCATACAATCCGCTAACCCAGACGTATTCAGGCATATCAGGATTTCCACTAACAAATAATCTCGTATCATTTGATCCACCGTATTTTATTTGTAAGGTACATTTCTTAATACGATCAGGGAAACCTGATTGAGCTTTATATGCAGTGATTTCCACATTATTAGTACCGGTTGGAGGAGCTGTTACAAAAGTGATTTTGCCCGTTGTAATATTCACTGTATAATCTGTCGTAAAGGTCTTAAGTTCCTCATTTACCTTTACAATGACAGGGGTTGCATCAATCGGCTTAAGTGATAATTGATATTCCTTAGTAGTTCCATCACCAGAGAAAGTTTCCTTAAATCCTGCTCCGAGGAGATTAAAGTCTTCATGCTTCTCCCCTCCACCATTAGGTTTATTTGATATCGTTATTGTTGGAATGTAAGGATTGACTGGTGCTATTGTGTTCCCATCAAAAACAAGATAATTCGTTCCATCCATAATGTAGCATTTGTCGTTCATCTCAAAGAATGTTGTATCGTTGTTCGATAAACTTGAGTAAAGTTCAATAGGTGCAATAATATCAGTGTGAATACCATCTTCCCATATAGAAGTAATATTACTTATCCAAGTGTCAGAAAGATTCTCTTCTCCCCAATAAGCAAAGCCACCAAGTTCATCATTAGTTTTATACAATTTAGTTCCATGAGAAAATAAAAAAATGGATGTGCCATCCTTCTTTTTGTAAAGGTGCATTCCATTTATTCTCCCTAAACCTATTGAGTTTGTTAAAACACGAGTATAACCTTTGCGTTTATTCAAAGCTCCTCTTTCACTAATATTTACATTTAGCATACTAGGAGATTGATTATCATCTATTTGAGTAGGAGTTACTGATAAATTTATCCCTCTAAAGGGTTCAATCCTTAAAGGTGGTGGTTGAGGTGATGAACGCATTGTAAAATTCGCCACGTTGTCCCTCCTTTATTTCATAGTAGTTTAAATATTGTTGACCGCAACATTACCTGTTCCAACACCTGCTGTTACTGGGTTAGAAAATCCATCTGTAACATTACCTAACAACATGTTGTAAGTAGCAGAATCTGAAATGTGTAAACCGTATGATGTACTAAGCGTACCAGCGTTTTTGACCGAGTTTCCTGTCGCAGCGTTTCGTTTAGATGTATTCATAAATCTTAATCCATATCCACTACCAGATGCACCTGTTAATCTAATTGTGTTACCAGTAGCTGTACAGTTGTGAGAGTCCGTAAAGCCTATCCCAAAATTAGGTGCCTCAACAGAGTTACCATTCAAAGCAATAGAATCAGAGTTTATTATCTCTACTCCATACCCTGAAACTAAAACTTTTGCGTTATTTCCATTAATAGTTCCTCTACGAATACGATAACCATTAGATGTAGTGGCTCGAATTGATGCATTTTGAGAAGTTATCTCATTATTACCAATGATTATATTGTCAGCATCTGACACACGAACCGTACAAAGTATGCCATAGTCAGATCCTACTCCATCCCCAACAGACTCAACTACATTATCACTAATGTTTACTGAGCTTAGTCTACCATCTGCATAAGGTTGCCATTGAATACCTACAGAACCAGTACACTTAAATTTATTATTACGAATAACAGCTCTGTTTGCTTCACAGTTTATACCAATACCACTTGAAGAGAATACCTCATTATTAATGATCCAGATATCTTCTGCTCCCGCATGAGTATCGATGGCATCTCCACCTGATCCTCCAATTGCTGGAGAAGAGTCATTTACTGTATTTCCAGCAAACAAAATACGTCTAGTAATTCCCCATGAAGTTGTTACATTGTTGTTTGTGGAAAAGCTATGTCGAACATCAGTAAAATGAGAATTAATAATGATTCCATCCTGACAAGCATCTGCTACAGACACGCCATATGCCATTTGAGCATGATTAGCCTCTTGTACGAATACTTTGTCAACTGTAAATCGAACACAGTCAGTTAATTGAAAATGATTTACATCAAAACCTTTAGTTCTCATGTTCTCAATAAGAATGTTATAACCTCTTGTGATACGAATCCCACGCATTTCATTGTCACCTGAAGCACCTATAAATGTACCGTTCATAAGTACAACGTTTTCAACAGGATTAATTTTATGAAACACATATCCCTTTGCGACTGTGTATGTTTCATTAACAGGTATAGTCAATGTCATCTGTGTAGGCGAATCAATGGATTTAACGAACAGAATTTCTCCGCATCTTGTACTGGTTCTGGTAGAATCCCATACCTTACCACCAATTGCTTTTACCATATCCCCAGCTTTAAACGCTGCTGTGCTATTAATTTGAACCACAGTGCTTCCTTCATTTAGATCAGCTGTCAAAGCGTAACTAGATCCAAATGTACCTGAAAACATAAGAGCTGTATCCGAACTTGAAGGAGGCACAGAAGAAAAATCTAGGGTTGAACCATTGAAGTCAATCATAATATTACTTAATTCGAATGACCCTAATGCTTGGTTAAATTTGAAAACTTTCCCAGCAGGGAATACAATTTTTCCTCTTCCACCAAGTACATTCTTTATGTGATTTATAGTATCAACAACAGGTTGATAGTTATCTAATTTATCCGAATCTAAACCGAACCATTCTGGATTAATTCCTCGACCTTTGAATTCATTATCAATCTTTTCAGTATTCGCACCCATCTCAGTAATAGTTGTTAATTTAGTATCGGTTTGATTCCATTTATATAGCTTTGAATACGTTGTATAGGTTGCCATTTCACACTCCTCCTCCCCACGGATTGTAAATATCAGTTATTTGAATAACACTTGCTACTTGTTTTCTTTTTAATTCATCGTACCTAGCATTGAAGAATCCTGCCTTTTCAATGTCCTCACTTATAAGTAAATGCGAGGCAAGTCCATAGGGTAGGACATTAATACATGAACGATCATCTAGCTGTAACTCATCAGATAAATTTGTTATTTGATTGGGGATGACGTTTGGAGGAAGTAACTCACTCTGTAATATTGAGATTAAATCCCAAGCTTTCTTTTTGTATTCATCAGGATAACCATCGAATGTGTCATCCTCAGAAACCTCATCCATTAATGTCATTGCTAAAGCAAATACTTCCCCTGCTGTTATAGGCATATTAACGCCCCCTTTTCTTTCCAAAATAAAAAGACCTATCATGTTTTAAGAACAGATAGGTCTGAGGTTTATTGATATTAATTATTAGAGAACTTGAATTTCTTTCTTAATACTTTCACGAATACGCTTATTAACTTCTTTTGTCTTTTCATAAGACTCTTTCCAAACTTGATAGATAACTTCTGGCACTTCAAACTGTTGCCCTCTAGGAATTGCATAAATAACACCTTGCCACCCAACTGGAACAACATCATCAGGATTGTTAGGATCTTCTGGAATTTCAATAGAAACTTTTTTCATTGCGTCTAGTTTCTGTTTAATCGTTTTTTCATGTTCTCTAGCTTTTACTTCAAGATTTTTTTCTTGATTACTTAACTTTTCTTCTAACTTCTTTCGCTCATTTTCTGCCTTTTCGACTTGTTTCTTTGCTTCCATTTCATACTGTTCTTTAACCTCAGCTTCAATCTGAGCTCTTAACTCTTCAACATTAATTTCTTTTGGTTTATTAGCCATTTATATAGTTCCTCCTGGGATTGTTTTCAAAGTAAAAAAAGAGGGGAAGATACCCCTCCTTAAATAGTTAATTAAACTGTTGCTCCTGATTCATAACGAACGATACAAAGTTCATTCAAACGAAGTGTTGTGAATGCTGATTTCCATGCTACTGTATTGAATTGATTTAATGGATCTGCAACTCCACCAGAACCAGTTTTGTGTACAATGATTTCTGGCTTAGAAGAACCTTCTACATCAGGTACACCGTATGCACCTTTACCGATGAAAATAGTTCCATATACGTCAGCACCAGCAGAACCAGCACCAACAAATTTAACTGCATTGTCAGCTTCTAAGAAATAAATACCATACATTTTTCCAAGTACGCCTTCTTCACGATTCTTAGTATCAACATAAGTGTTCTGATCTTTCCATTCTTGAGTTTGCATAAGGTCAGTAGCTACATCAGTATGGATAAAAGCAAGATATCCTTTACCTCCACCCGGTACAGCGATTTGCTTAACTTTATTACGCTTTAAAGTACGACGAACACGAAGAATATCAAGTGCATTAATTTTGTCAGTAGCTAGGATAGCGTTACGAGCTTTAGCACCAACTGTAACAACATTAGTTCCAGCTGCTACAATATCACGAACTAGAGTATCCATAGACTCTCCAGCATTTTCACCCATTAACTGGGCTGCTTCTGTTAACAATGGATCAAGACCAGTCATATCAATAAATTCAGAGATTTTTGTCCAGTTTCCATATTGTTGAACAGTAGCAACTAGTTTTGTAATGTTTAAGTCTACTCCATCAGGTGTTACACCTTCAGTAATTGCAGTTGTTGAAACTGCCAAAGGATTTAGTCTACGGAAAGATGTGGAAGCACCTTTATTCTTAGGAATATTCCTCTTCTCCCCATATTTCATGAAAAACAATTCAGGAAGAAGTCTTTCTAACATTGCATCCTGATAAAATTCTGCCTGTTCAGCAGTTAATGCGTTTACTCCCGATGTTGCGTTATAACCTTGTACATTTGTAGCCATTTAAATACATCTCCTTAAAATAAGTTAGTTTTTTCTCCTCTTAACACTTGTTCTCTGAGTTTAGCTTTCTCACTAGTAGATAACTGACTATAAGAAGTTTTATGATCGCTACCCTCTAAACCAAGTGCTCCAGGAGTTGATAAAGAATTTTGTTGCAACTTTTGAATTGCAGCTTGTTCGCTTTGTTGTCGCACATTATCAAACATGTACGATCTATAGGCATGTAAGAGAGGTAAGCCCTCTTGTTCGCGAATTGCCCATACTTCTTGAGGAATTTCGTTTGGTTGAATATCTGGATGCTTCGCTAAGAAACCTTCTATTTCAGATCCGAACTTTGCTTCCTCTTCTTGTTTAGCACGCTGTTCTCTTGCAAACTGAATGTCAGGGTGTTTTTCGATAAGTTGATTGAATTGGTCTGGATCAATGCCAGCAGCTTCGTACTCTTCTCGCTCCCTTTGACGTTCAGCTTCCTCTACCGCTTGCAATAACTCATCGTGGGTTTGATAACCTGAGAATTGTGCAATACGATTAAGACGTTGTTCAAACGTTTCCGACTTTGACCGATACTCATCAAGTTCTTGCTTTCTACGCTGTTCTGCATAATGAGCATTGGTTTCAGCATCTTGCACAGGTATCGGATCAGCGACTTCCGAAATGTTTTCGCTATGTTCCTGTACTTGTGGTTCAGCGACCTCCACATTGTTTGCGCTTGGTTCTATTTGTTCAAACTGATTCATTTACACTACCTCCTCGGATTTTTACGCTTTTCCATGCGAAATCGACAGTTTAATGTCATATCGAGGACAAATTAAAAACACCTACATTGGAGGCATTTGTCCTCCCTGTGGTGCTTGTAACTCAGCTAATATTTGTTGTTGAACTTCTGGCGGTGCACTCATAAACGATTGTTGTTCTTCAGGTGAAAGTTGTTGAATTAATTGCTCCACGTTTCCTTGATCATTTATTTGTTGTTCTTGCATTTCTTGAATTTCCTTGAGCAATCTATCCTTAAATGGAACAACATTCTTAGGTGCATATTTTAAATATTGTTCTAGGTTTAGATCACCTTTATCAAACAACTTATCTAAGCTACTCATCATTAAAGTTTCGGAATATGCAGATGAAGCACCTACATCAACTTTTAGATTCATTTCTGTATCCTGATAATCTGAACCGTTGAATTCAGTTGAGTACGTTTCCTGATCATCATCCTTAATGGTAATCATTCGAGTCGTGTTGTAATAAACCTTAAAGAACTCTTCCCAAATACGACCTATGTTTTCCATAGACTTGTAGAACCTGCGTTTAACGGATTCAATTGGAATCCCTGCTGCCTTTTGTAACATCATTATTGCTGCTGCTGGCATATTCGCTGAAACTTGTTCACCCATTGAAGATTCATTTGCACCTGACACTTCTTTAGTAAACGATGTTAAACTGTCCACTAATTGCTGAGCATGTCCTGAGATATTACCAGGATTCAAATACTGCATACCCCATCCTGACCCAGGAGGAGAGTTATCGAATATAATCTCTCCAGGATCATTGGTAGGATTCTGAGTGATAAATTCTTTTTTAACAAGTAACTTAGGGAATCCTGTAAGCTGGACACTAAGAATTTGCATTGCAATAAGAAAGTTTATACTCTTTTGATTGGCTATTAACCCTTCAGTGTCTCCTACTCCAAATATAGATCGTTTCCTACGTTTCCATTGCATTACTTCAAGTGGATACAACTTTAATCGAGTATTAGTTTTAGGTTTAACAACTACGTTACCCGCTACCTTTGTAAAGAAGATTTGTTGATAGGATATCTTATAAGGATTACCTTTATCATTCATCTTTTCTTCTGTAACTGTTTCTCTCCAATACTTCGTAATAACGGTTACTTTATCGCTACCTGATAGCTCTTGTTTCGCTTTGTCATAGACTTGATCTTCTGTATCACTATCTGGTTGAATACGATTAATTAACTCATTTGATAATCCATTAGCTTTTGCTAAGGATCTAACAGAAGAAACATCTTCTCTACCTGTAATAATGATGTACTTTTGTTTCTGTACGAATCTTTGCTGTGGATTAGAAGGGAAGAAGTTTACTGCGTCTATTTGTTCTCCTTCAAGTGTTCCTGACCATTTAAGTTTATTCCCACCTGTTTTACTTGAGTCCCAATAGTAATGCCAAATTGCAGTTCCTATGTTAGAAGCACTATCTAAAGCCTCTTCATTTAAATCATCCTGTCCAATACGTTCCCAAGTAGCATCAGCAAATCGAGTAAAAGTATCAGCTGCCTTCATTACTGGTGATTCTTCTTCAACTTCACTTGCAGAGAATACCATCTTAATGTTCTCATTCATTACTGAACTGACTCTGTGTGACTGAATCTGATCAATGAGGTTCAGTACAGGTCTAGGTAATGCCATCGTTCTACTTGTTGGTGGAGCCCATTGATCTCCCGCTCTAAACCTTTCAAACTCTGCCCATTTTGATGGGTATCCTTGCTGTACTTTATAAGCTAATCCATCTTTATATTCTTGTTGAATTATACTTGCTTCTTCCATTAAACTATCTTTCACTTAATCACCTACTTTCCTCTGCACCATTAACCCATTCATTAAATATGCTTTTAGTTTCTTCCATTTGTTTTGCTAGTTCCCGCTCCTGCTTAGCTTCTTTGATTTGAGCTATAGGATTTGGAATACTAATAGTCTTCATTGTCGGAACTCTTTCTTGTTTTACTTCAGATTGCCAACGTAGACCTAATTGAACACCTTTGTATGCAACAAATCCCCCAGCAATAAAGGCTAGAGGAATGCAAAGAGATAATATAATTACTACCAAGACATGTAATCTCCTTCGTAAGTTTCTTCGTTTCTGAATGGAAAAGGTAAAGGCTTCTTCTCTACAACTTCTTCAAGTGGAATATGATCTTGTTGTTTCCTGATATGATGAGCTATCGCTAAACCCATAATGAGATCGTCGTGTTTTCCTTGTTGTGCCTCGGCTTTACCTTGTTCATTCCTAACAAATGTAAGCATTTCATTTAAAGTAGGTATATCATGGATCAATTCAACATGTTCACGTACAATTTGCACCAGATTTGCAATGATTTCTGGTCTGGTTTTTGTATTAGTGTTAAAACCGTACTTCTTTTGAAGATTACCTGTGTATGTATCTGGTATTTCTCTAACGTATTGCTTTCGATATCCAAGCCTTAACAGTTCATTGATTGGATAAGTACTAAAGTTAGACTCTAAGCCAATTAAAGCAGTGTTATAATACTTGCCCAAACAGTAAATTTGACGGGTATACAAGTCTTCATCTAATTGATTATGAAATACAGCTACTTGTTTACCAGTTGTATTGTCGAGTACATGACCTGTAAAGTGATCCGATCCACTTCCAGATGTATCTCCGCCTAAAACGTATGGGATATGAGACTGAACATCTTCATAAATCTTAATGTATCCATTCTCATCATCAATCCATTTAATCGACTTGTCTTGTATCTTCTCATTCTTATAGTCAAAAATAAAAAAGCCTCGTTTAATAGGCTTTATCGATTGTAACTCTGATAATCTTTCAGTTACCTTTTGAGCATTGAAGATTGTTTTACCTGTTACTCCCCATTGACCCAAGCAATAGATTGCGTAATAGTAAGGATCATCTTCTTTCATACTCTCTAATACTTGTTTATAATCATCATCAATAAATTCATTATCTAAGTATGTAGTATGTCTAATCGTTGTGTTTTCCCTATGTTTATCAAAGAATACAGCCTTTAGCCAGTGGAGAATGCTGATCGGGTTAAATGTAATAATAATTTGTTTGTAATTAGTTGTATATCCACGTAAACGTAAGTCTAATTGTTGGAAATCTTGTTGTTCTAGCTCTGAAGCTTCCTCAAGCCACATACCAGTGATTCCGTGGATTGATTTTAGTTTTTCAGGATCATCAAGCCCTGCATGTATGATTTGATTACCATTTGTATTGCATGTGATAGTCATATCTGTCTTATTAACATCAAACAAATGAGACAATCCCCAATCACTAATAACACCACGTATTAATGAGAATGTTGATTCTCTGAGAGTCTTTGCAACCTTACGTACTATAAGTATCTTATGATCAGATTCCTCTAACATTCTAAGCACTAGCTTTTGTGCTGCTGCCACTGATTTTCCCGATCCCGCTCCGCCATATAGGATAAGATAACGAGATTCATTGTCTAGGAGATCACGATAGCAACTATTTACTACTGATACATCGAATTCAATGTTAATTTGCTTATTGTTTGCCATATGTTCACCTACCTTTATACAAAGAAAAAGACACTGGTTATTTACCAATGTCTCGAATAGCTCGATATATTGTTGCTTTACTAATTTTAGTTATTTCTTCAATTTCCTTAACAGTCATACCATTTGAATCCCTGTTATTGAATAGGTCTATTGCATATTGCAACCCTTTATTCTTATCTGTGTATTTCTTAGGTCTACCTTTGTATACACCACGCTCTTTTGCTAAAGCGATTCCTTCAATTTGTCGTTCCTTGATCATATCTGCTTCAAATTCAGCTATACCAGACAATACAGTGATCATAAGCTTTCCAATGGCAGTAGATGTATCAATTTTATCTCCACCCATATTTAGAACGATCAATCCTACACCTTTTTTATCAAGGTATTCTATAGTATTCAAGGCATCCTTAGTGCTTCTGGCGAAACGATCTAACTTAGTGACTACTATATAATCTCCACTTTGAACAGTTTCCAATAGAGTATTAAATTCTGGTCTTTCATCCTTTTTTCTACCGCTTAACTTCTCTTTAAAGATAGTACTACAACCAGTTTCTTTCAAAGTGTTGATTTGAACGGTAAGATCCTGACCTTTTGAAGATACACGAGCATAACCATATTTCACCACTAGTTCCACCCTTCATTTTTGATACGTGTATATGAGACGTTATTAAGTCAATGATATCAACGTATCAAAAGTGTGTCAATAGGGTGTAGTCAAATGAGACGATAAAATTTGAATTTTAAACTAATTTACTCTTCATTTACTTTCTCTTCAGATCGTGTACGTTTAATTTGAATTGTTGGAGCTTCAGTTTTAACGATTTCTTGCTTATCAACCCAGCGAGAATAGTTATTTTTAAGGTTAAAAATTGCCCCTACTACTCCATTTTTTCCTTTAAATAGGTGTTTTTCTGCATAAGCTTCACAACGAGTTTTAGCCTTTTTAATCGAGTAAGAATATGCTTCATCATAATTTAACTTATAATCTAATAAAGTTTCCCTCGTTGTATCTAATGCTAATGCTAGCCCTGTCATGGTATAGGGTTCTTCCTTTTCATCACATTCAGCAAAATAAGCATCAATCTTTTCTTCTAACTCTTCAACAGATTGAAATTTCTTCGGTCTTCCAACTTTTCGTTTTTCCTCACTCATCTTTATCACCTCACTTTCTGTCATTTAACTTTTAATAAACTCAAAATTCCATCAAGAATTTCTTTATCCCTTAATCTTCGTTCCTCACGAATCTTACTTATTTCATTATGGATATTAATCATTTCCTCTACATTCTTTTGTGCTTCAATTATTTCTTGGCAACTCACTTAATCAACTCCCGATATTTGCCTAAAATAATATGGTATATTTTTCATTTAATGGTAAAATTAAAACAAGTCCTCCGCCATTAATGACATGGAGGTGTATGCAAATGATGAAGTCTGTTAGGGTTAGACCTTATAAACGTTTTCGTTTAGGTAGACTTGAGTTCGTTTCAGGACATATTCGTTCTCTTCCAACGAAGTAATGTTCACACTAAATGTCAGGATTAGGCTCTCCATAAAAAGTGTTTTCCTTTGGTGGAGGATGACCTCAAAATAAAAAGCCGTCCAATTAAGGACGACTCTTAAATTCTACGCTTCTACTTCCATTTGATCAAAAGCTTTAAGTATACCCATCATAGTATTATAATGTTCTTCTCCATTGCCAACAGCTTTCTCACTTGCTTTGATAAATTTTCCAATCAAAGTAGAGCTGTATTCATCTTCATTATTCTCAAGGAATATGATACATTTAGCAATCCACATTTCATACTCTTCTCCTGAGATGTAGTAACCACCCATAGAGCTGTTTTTCATGTTTCTAGATTTAACTTCTTCGCCCTCTTTGATTAAATCCTTTAAAGTTATATTCATTTTCGACACCCCCTCTCTCTGCCATATATTTACTAAATACGACAGAATTAGAGGGTATTCCTTCTAAATGAAATCATAAATGTTATTAACTGAATAAATTAATTAAGCCACTAACTTTACGTCTCACTCGAACTTCAGGATAAAAAACATTTCCACTCTTAAGTGAAAGAAATTCAATAACTTCAACAACCTCTTTAATAATCCATTCTTCACTTTGAGTTATTACAGATATAGACTTTGGTTTAAAATGAGCAAAATCATTTCTATAATCAACCATTTTCTTAATAGCTCTTTTTTGATTTGGAGTTAAAACTAGATATTTACTTTCGTTGTTTTGCATCATAAAGGCTTTAGATTCACAATATTTAATAACTTCCCAAATACCCAGTAACTGACCTATGTTATACCGTGCGGTCGCTTCTAGGACTTCGTCTTCTAAAGTTATATCAAACTCGTTTTGGTATAGTTGGGCTATTTCCTGTTTTTTAAGTTCAAACTTAGTCTGTTTTAATTTGATTTCTATTACTCTTTCACTACTTGTACCCTTAATTGCACATACTCCAAAACCATAAAGAGCACCATGAAGTGAAATCATCAACCATTTAAACCAATAATCATCTGAACGATTGCTAAAGTAGTATGTAACTTTTTCAAGATAATCAATTGCATTCTCTAATTCATTTGTACGTAGTATCAAATCGCTATTCATAAGTTTCACCTCAATAAAACTTTAATTGAAAGGCAATGAATTAGCAATTCTATATCCCGAAATTTTCTCTAAGCTTCTTATACTCATATTCTCGCCCCATTTTATTAGCAATGTTTCTTATTCTTTCAGGCTCACCAAATAAATATCTTTCATTTATTTCATGATACTTAGCCAGTAACTGAGGATCTATAAACATTAATCCATTTTCACCTGCAATTGTTTGTTCATCTAGCATAACCCTTCTAAGGTATTCTCCTAACTCAACAGTATAACTGCCTTGTTTAATTAATTTGAACGCTTTTTTAATTTTCTTGTTTCGTTTTTCAAGCTCCTCGTCGATTGCTAAACCTAACTCTCTACATAAAAGAATTTGTAATAAGCTTTCAATTGTTATTTCAAAATTCTTTGCAGCGATCTCTAGTCGTATAAAATCAATTTCAATACTCTCTCTGAATGAATTGTAAAAGACAATCCTTTGACGTTTTCTAGTTACTCCGTAAACCAAAAACTTGAACTTGTATTTCTTAATAAATTTCTCTGCAAAATGAATACCCATATTACACTTTCTCCTCATTGTTATATCTAAGATGAAGAGACAGCATAACACAATATTAATTCACAGTCAGTCTTACACAAATTATGTATTTGTTAAATCGTTAAACAAACTCTTAAGCTCTTTGAAGTTACTTGCATACTCTTTAAGGAACTGATCTTTCTTATACTCCCTAATTGCCTGTGCTACTTCTTTACATTCCTCAAACACTAAGTACGCTTTCTTCTTTCCATCCTCTTCTAATACTCCAGTTTCGATCCATTTGAAACCTCTGGTCATCAAGTAGGATGCTAGGTTGATTGATAATAATTTCTTCTTCTCCATTATTAACTACCTCATTCTTATCTCGCTTCTTAAGAATCTTCTCTAATCGCTTATATACCTTCTCTTCAACAAAAGACATTTCATCTTCAGTTAATAACTCTTTTTCAGCGATATCATTAATGTTAGGAAACTCACCAAAGAATACTGGAGCTACTAAATCATAAGCATAAGCTGCCATTTCAGGACTCGAATATTCGCCTAGAAATTCTTTATTTCCATCTATTCTTAAAGTAACTCCGAATGAGCCATTTGATCTTAGTGCAACATTCTTATATCCTGTTTTATTATCTTTTCTTATATTTTGATTATGTTGATTTTCTTTTACCGTTGAAGACCTTAAATTACTCTTCAGATTATTTAACGGGTTGCGATCCCTGTGGTCTACATTTTCAGCAGTAGGATCATTATTTATTAATACATGCAAGTAGACATTTTGCTTTAACTCTTTATCCCATGACAAAACGTGTGTAGATTTCTGCATTGTCCAGTTATACTTACTTCCGCAAACGTTGTATTTGTAGAAACTGTCTAAGTCTACAATAGTGTACTTTCCTTTTCCTACTTTTCCATTTAAAGAGATCGCTACAACATCGCCTTCAATTTTAAAACTGTTTACTCTTTTGATACTCATTTCATTTCCCCCAATTTGTATGATTTTTTTATAAGATTTGACTTCTTATAAAAATGTGTTATTCTATAATTACGGTATCGTATGCACTTTAAATTAAAAATAAAAAAGGGGAGATTGGTTATTACGATTCCTAAACTCTTACCTCTCCTTTAAATACGTTTCATCACTACTCTAAAAAACAAGAAAAACCCCTTATGTATCAAGGGGTTCCTTACTTATGTATATTTTTGTAACTTCCTAATCGTCAAAAACGTCAGTGTTTTATGCGATTTTTTTACTTTTCAACTTCGCTTTTCTAACTTTTTCTTTCTTCATTGCACACTTCTCACAGTACTTCTTGTTGTTACTCTTAGGTGTTCTTGCTTCACATTCCTCACAGTGCATTGTCTTTCCTACATTCTTTTCAAGGTTTGAAACTAATTGATCACCAAAGCAATTCCAAAGTGTACTCTTAAACTTACTATCTTTCTCTAAGAATAAATATCTTACCAGTACATTGACCACATGCTTTTCATCATTACATACTTCAAGAATTCTTTCTCTAATAACATCGTAAACATGTAATCTATGATTACTCTCCATGTCATTCTTTTTAAGACCTCTCATAGTCCATGTTTTACGTCTATCCTCTTTTATGTAAGCTTGAATAATTTCTTCATCAATATCCTTCTTCTTGAAGTTCTTAACACTCATTAGCATCTTATAATCAAACTTACCTTTAATAGCTGAATTGAATCTAATTGGCGGTGTTTTGATAATGTCATACAGTCTATTTACTGTAGATCCATTTCTAGGTGCTACTTTCTTTTCATCTTTATCTTTCGCAAATTCAAAGAACGCCGGCAGCTTACTCTTTGTGTAAGAGTTGATTTCTTTCTTAATTTCATTTGGAACATCTGGAAAGAACAAAGTCTTAGCATAATCAATGGTAAAGTTAGCTAAACACTGTAGTCTCTTGTTTGTATCAATTGCTTTTTGGTCTATATGCCCACTGTTCCAAACCTTCGTCATCTGATTGCTTGAAATACCAATGTTCATTTTGTATGCTGCTTTAAGTGACTTGTAAATGTTTTCTGGATTAATTTGTTCCTCTTTAGCTTTAGCCATTTCATAATATAAAGGATTTACCGCTTCCATATGTCTTTCAGCTACAGAAATTAATGTAGGGTTTTGACTTATTAAGCTTTGATCACCGTCCACATCAAACATAAGAATCTTAGAAATAGGGTCATGTATGCTTGTATAGATACCTGAAGTAGTAAACCATTTAGAAATGTTGTCTGTCTTTACATTCTCACGTACACCATGCTCTAAGTATAAATGTGGCGACCTTTCCATTACTAACTTACCAACTTCAAACTGATTGCAATATACTTGTTGACCTGTTAGCAATCCAGTAACCTCTTGACCTGTTAAATGTTGAGTGAATGCGAACAAATCAGGAATGATAAAAGCATATCTTGCATCTACATTTAACTTTGCTGATCTAGCTTCTTTTATCATGCTTTCTTTCTTACTTGAAATGGATTGTTTAACATGAGCATCCTTAAACATCTCAGGGTAAAGTTCTAATGCCTTTTGTAATGGATTCTTATTAATGTTTTCATTTGTTACCCCCATTACCTTCTTCATTGTCTCTAAATCAGAACCGACATTCTTAATTGCTTCGTTCGTTTTCTTAGCAAGTGATTCTAATTCTTCATCAGTAACATCATATAGACTTTGCAACATTTGATAAGATAATGTTCCTTCTGCTGGATTCTCTTCATTTAGTTTCGCTGCCTGACAATTGTTAGCGATAAACTTCTCTTTGTAATCGTTCCAATCAGTATAGTACTTCCACATTTTGAACTGCGATTTTGTGAATATGATATTTATTTTCTCTTCAATAATGTCATGTACATCACCGTAAATATCAGTCATAAGAATCTTACCATCTTCATTCTTAAATTCATCTGCATTGAACGAGAAAGGAACTAACAACCCTTTAATCCACGGTAATCTTACTTGAAAAGCCTTTTTATTAACTGAAGGGAGAATCATACCAACACCATCTGTATGTTCTATAGGAATACCCATGTCTCTATCAGGGGTAATCTCAAATGTTTCAGTATTGATGTAATCTACTTTTGTATGTACTTTAGTTTCAAAGTCAGGAACAACAATGGCACGATTAATATTAAATCCTCTTTTCCATTGTTCAGAAGCTGAGTTAGTTAGTGCTGTATAGGCTTGAATCTTATTGATATTCGCTCCACCTTTTGCATTAATATCTTCAATAGTTAACCCACACATTAAGGACTTTTCATACTTTTTAATTACATCTGCTTTTGCAAAAACACATTTCTTATTTCTTATTTGTCCTGCTGAAGATGTGTAATATACAAAACGTTCACCGTTTTCATTTACGAATCCTGTTTTGATAAGATTCTCTAACACTTCATGATAAAATGCTTCAACAACAATAACATCTTCCGTTAATTCATCCTTCTTTAATCCAAGTGTTCTAGTAAGTACGGAATCAAAGATATTGATTACGTTTGATTCCTTTAAAGCATCACTGGAAATTACTCTGACCTTATCCAACACATGTTCATTAATCTTATTAGAAAGTTTCTGCTTTGCATTACCTAATTGCTTTTTAGCTTCTTCAAGCAAAGATGTATAACCAATAAGTAGATTATCATTAGTAATAAGTTGTGCAAGGATCTCATACTTTTCTTCATCTGTTTTTGGTACTTTTCTCTCTAAGCGTTCGATTTGCTTATTACAATCTTCAATTAATTTTGTTAGTTGATTTACTAACAATGAACGTGAAAGTTTAAATTGACCTATTCCATATTCACTATCAATTCCATCTTTAATAAAAAATGAATCAGTACCTACAGAATATATTTTAACTTGTTTATCTAATGCCATTATTAATTCCTCCATTTTTATATGTGAGACGTTCAATCTCAGTGAAAAGCGTTAGCTTTGAACTGAAGGACTGAGCACTCTTTTAGCGAAGTCCATATCTTTTAAAGATTTAGTTCAAAACCTCTTCCCCCAGGACTAACAAAATTGTCCACTACGTTCCCAATTATTGTGAGTCCTCCCCCAATCATGGGGGACTTGGATATTCTTAATAAAGAAACATTCTCAAAGATACAATAATGTTTTATATGTTTTAAATTATTAGCTGTTTGAAAGCGTTACTTTTTTATGCAAGTATATCTTCAAGACCTTCTAAACTAAAATTCTTCACATTATAAGCAAAGTTTTTATCTGCATCTAAATCAATGAGCTTCAAAGCTAATTCATTAATATTTTTTATGTATGTATCACTTCTTCTAGCTTCAAGGGTTTTGTTTTTTGCTTTACCCCATTCACCTTTTTCAAGTTCTAGTTGTTGTCTCTTAGTAGCATTATTCATGATTTGTTCCTTAACAGTTTTGTTTAATTTATATTTGTTTTTGTTACGATCTACTTCTTCAAGTACTAAATCTTGAAGTTTATTACGTTCTTGTTCTATGTATTTCTTATTGATTGTTATGTCATAAGCTTTGTAGTAGTATTCGATATTACTTAATTCATTTAACATGTCTTGTACTTTACGTCTGAATTTCTTTCTGTCCTTAAGTGGAATATCTTTCATCTCTGAGTAATTCCATTCGTCAAGAATCGCCCTTTGACATTCCATTATAATTTCAAGGTCTAATTCATCTGCTGTTCTTGTAGTACTGGAATCTTTATCTTTGACCTTATGGACAATGGTATAGATTATAGTTGCTTTGTTTTGAAGTGAATTAAGAGCTGATTCAATTCTTCTCTTAAAGTTTCCATTGTTTGTATTGTAGAAATCATAAAGCACATGTATAGGAATAAGTGTACAATCACTTAATTTACGCAAGTAATCGCCAAGTTCATTGTAATTCTTGTTTGTCATGCCTATCATTAGCTGTAATCGACTTCTACTTATTGATATGTGACCATTACATTGAGCAAGTAGATCAGTAATCATTAATTGAATAATGTTGCTGTAAACAGTGTTATTATTGCGACTACCAGCACTTTTACCACGATTGTCTACTTTTTCACGTTTGGACTTAAAGACCTTATGAATTATAATTTGATGACCAACATTTGAATAATTACAGAAACAAGATAATTCACTGAGTTGAGCCTTTTTACTGTTTGCCTTCTTTTCTTCCATTTCCAATTCCTCACAAAGAGCCTTGTAATTCTTAAATGTTTGACCTGCTTTTAACTTTTCAACTTTCATGCTTCCATCAATCTTCCTTTATATTATTTTTGGAGGACGACACTTTTTCATCCCCCGATTTTCCAATCTTATATGTATGTAATTTGAATATTCACAACTTTTATTATCTATGTAATTCTTTTAAATACTCCGTTTTTCAAACTGTAATTTCAGATAAAATGTCTCTTTTAAACAGACTTATGTATTACTTACCGTGCAACCAATCAAAAAATACTTCTCGTGAAATCTTGATTCGCTCTCCAACTCGTACACTATGAAACTGTCCACTATTTACCAGATCATATGCTTGCCTGCGACCAATCCCAAGGTATTCTTGAATGTCTTTTACATTAAGAACTTGTTTTTCCAAGTTAATCCCTCCCTTCTGTATCCTTTTGTATCCCAGAACGCCTGTTAGTGTTCCTAATTCGATATTAACAACTTATTAATTATTAATCAATACTTATAAAATAATAATTTAATAATATTGATATTAATTATAATTGATTAATTACTAATAACGTGATAAAATTTAAGCATACATATTAGATGGAGGAATTATGATGAATAAAAGATTAGGGGAAATTATTCGGAAAAGTCGCGAAGAGAAAAACATTACCTCTTCCGAATTAGCAAAGATGATTGGAATCAGTCAGGCAACTGTATCCAATATTGAAAATGGTAAATTTGGAAAAAGAAAATCAACAATAACTAACCTTAAAACAATTATCAAAGGGTTGGATATTGATATAGAAGATGATGAAATAAATACCTTCCTTAATAGTGAGAAGTCAGTACTAGAGGAATTCACATTAAACACTTCACTCGACCTACTTAATAATAAGCCCGAAGTGTTTGTAGATGAAGATAGTCAAATAAGCATTGATGAACTTAGAGAAATTAAGGATGAATTGGATAAATTATTAGAAATACTTGTACTCACCAGAAAGCCTCAAGCAAAAAGAACTCTGTTGCAAGTGAAAGGTTTACTTGAGAAAAGTCAAAAGGACATTGCTGATGACTTTTCAAAAATGGTACTTAATGATGTTGATGTCCTTAAAACAATGATGCAAATATTTGATGATAAAAAGAAGGGAGAATAGTATATGGCTGGATCTATTCATAAATATCAAACCAAAGCTGGTAAGACAAAGTATTTTATTATGCTTGAAGTTGGATTAGACACTAATGGTAAAAGAAAACAAAAGAAGATCAGTGGTTTTAACACGAAGAAAGAAGCTCAAGTTGCTCTTGTAGAGGCTCAAAGTGAATTGAACAAAGGAACATATATAGAACCGACTAAAATGCAATACAGAGCATTTGTGGAAGAATGGTTTAAGACAAAACAGAAGAGTCTAGGTAAACAAACAGTTGGAGTACACAAAATGTATCTTGATAAGTACATCCTTCCCTTTTTAGGCAACATGACATTAGCAGCACTTAAAACGATTCATATTAATAATTTCATTAATGACATGCATGATAAGGGTTACTCCCCTTCTACTATTAAAAAGGCAGTAAATATCATTAAAAATTCATTAGAATATGCAATTGATATTGAAATACTAAGTAAGAACGTCGCTAAGAAGGTTACACTTCCAAAGGAAGAAAAGAATGAAATGCAAGCCTGGAATGAAGAAGAAGTTAACAAGTTTTTAAAAGTAGCAAAAAACAATTCTCAATATGCTTTGTTTTATCTGGCACTAATGAGTGGATTACGTCAGGGAGAATTATTAGGACTTAGATGGAAAGACATTGACCTGGAAAATCATTTCTTAACCATTAATCAAGTATTAGCTCACAATGGTAAGGATATAATCAAAGGGGCTAAGACTAAATCAGGGAATCGTACTATCAACTTATCAGAATCAACAATTCAAGTCCTTAAAGCACACAGGAAAACAGTATTAGAAGAAAAGTTATTAAACGGAAAGTCATATCAGGATCAAGACTTAGTTTTCTGTACTCAAATGGGAACACCAATACATCCATCTAATTTACGAAACAGAGTTTTCAATAAGTTAATTGAAGCTGCTGAAGTACCTAAGATAAGATTCCATGATTTAAGACATACTCACGCTACTCTACTTCTCGCAAAAGGGGTTAATATAAAAGTAATAAGCGAACGACTTGGCCACTCGAATATAAAAATCACGTTGGACACATATTCACACGTTTTACCTACAATGCAAAAGGATGCAATGGATAAACTGGACAATATCATAACCTCATAATAATACAAAAACCACCTAATAAATTTTAGGTGGTTTTTCGTTACTCTATGTTACTTTTGGTAACGGATTTTTAAAGCGTTACTTTTCCGTTACTTTTTTAATTTTATGTATGGTGATCTGTGAGGGACTTGAACCCACGACCCCTTGCCTGTCAAGCAAGTGCTCTCCCACTGAGCTAACAGATCATATTAAATTACCTCTACCCTGTCAAGGTAGCGCTCTCCCAGCTGAGCTATCGAATCAATTTCTTTGTCCAACAAAAATTATTATATATGCTTTTTAAGAGTTTTGACAACACTTTTCTTTCAGTTCCACAAAAAATAGGATTTTCTAATATGTAAATGCCGGGAGAGAATCCCGGCTGAATTAACGATTAGTTAAACGTACCTGCAGCAAGATCACCGTCTTGTACACAAGTTACTGCTATGATGTCTTTACAGTTAACCAATAGATTACGAGTAGCTGTTCCCGTTGCCGTAGTTACTTCATAGGAAAGCACTACACAGCACTTTGTGTGTTCAAAACGAACAAATCTAAACAATGTAGGATCTGTCGTCCCATTCAAGCTTAATGGTCCAATTCCTTTTAAAACGATAACAAGAAAGTTGTTTATGTTTTGGCTGCAAAAATCAATGTCATCGGATAGATCACGAAAGAAATCACAAACACAGCTGTCACACCCGCTTGTGTGATCATGCTTTGAATATTTTTCTTTTCCGTGGAATAATGAGTCACCCATCATTACTGACCTCCCATCCATTTATGAAATAAATCAATCTGTATACCAGATACTAAATAGCATATTAATTTATTTCAAAAATGATAGGATACTAGCCTATTAATTAATAAATATGCGTTTACCTATGTTAAACGCAAGATAATACACCACACACTTTCGTTCTTAATTAATAGATTATAGTATGGAATCTTTATAATGAGCATCGTCTTGCTATAAAAGTTTGTTCCGGCAAGGAGGTGAATCATATGGCGATCATCCAAAGCCGCACGCTAAGAAGCAGAATCATTTCTCTAGCAAGTGAAAATCTAGTAGATGTTTACATCACGGGTAATTCGTTAACGCCTTTTATTAGTGTTTCTATTAGAGAAGTTGGTGGTAACTTTTTTCGTGTTAGTAATGGAACGACTATAAACGCTCTAATTAACTTGTTTGCGGTGGGAAGCATCGATAACGCAATAGGCGCTGGGATCACTCCTGAAGTAAACAGTACTGATTTTAGAACTCGCGTAATTGATTTTGCCAGAGTTTTCACTGTGGATATTTATGTTCCTGGGCTAGCAGCAGCGTTTCTTACGAATGTGACCATAAGAGAGGTTGGATCGGATTATATCCGAGTGACTAATGCAACTGTTGACCGATATATTCCGTTTACAACTATTGCTGCTATAGATCAAAATTTAATCTTGGTTTTAACAAATACCCCAACAGTTACAAGTCGTACCATTCGATCAGTCCTTATTACACTAGCAAATGGAGATGTAGTTGTAGATTTAATCGTAGCTGGAAGATTGTTTCTTAATGTCCAGATTGATGAAGTACAATCAGATTATGCACGGATTAATAATACTGCCCAAACAAAATTCCCACTACTTGATATTGTTTCTGTCGATATATTTTAATGGATAACAATATAAAAACACGCCCAACCTTTAGGCGTGTTTTTGCTTGGTATTTAACCAATCTTCTCTTCCTCATCACGAATTTTAATCTCTTCATGATCAAGCCGCTCCTGTTTATCTCGAAGTCTATGTGCGAGTCGACTTGATGCGTTAGCCGCAATACTTGCAACTAAATCATCCAAGAATGTATGCACTTTACCATTTGCTATCTTTGTATCTAATTTTTGAATAATACCCATTTTAAATTTGTCTAGGTGCCCAAAAGTTGTAACTGCTATCGATCCATAGCCAAAAACAGCTCCTAGTGCGACCGTTTCATCTACCCCAAACAATCCTTCATCTTGTTCAACGATACTTTGAAGAGGTTCAGACAACTTTCTTTGTTCCGCGAGCATATCAAGTTCTACACCAACAAGAATAGCATGCTGGATCTCGCGCTTCATGAGAACAGCATCGACGCTCTCTATACATTCTTCTTTCGTTAAGCCAGGTGAAAATGGAATCTGCATTTCATATACAATTTCAGCGATTTCAGGAATTGTGACGCCTCTTTCATTCAACAGCCTTCTAGCCGCTGCTTCAACTTCTCTACTATGCACTCTATTATTCAACAGACTTCACCTCTTCTTAATGTTCGATCTCTTTTGGCAGAACGAATTGATTCTTTCATTATATCATTATGTGATACAATAAAACGAGTTGAATGAAAACGCTTATAATTTTAAGATCAGTCAGCATAGGAGGTACTTTTTATGGCCATTCTTAAAGGTTCTATTACAGATGATAAAATATACAGCATCTACTTGGATGAGGAGATTGAATTGCTCATCTATCTGCCTTCTAAGTTTACTCCTCTCGTTAAATACCCTATTCTAATCGCACAAGATGGCAGAGACTACTTTCAGTTAGGAAAGCTCGCGAAAACAGCCGATCGACTGATGGAAGAAGAAAATTTACAGAGCTGTATCATTGTTGGTGTAAATCATAAAGGAATCGAAGATCGAAAAGCCAAATATGACCCAACAGGAGAAAAGCACGAAAATTACATTCGATTCATGGCATTCGAACTTACCTCTTACCTTAATGAGAAGTTTAACACGCTCCAACTTGGTGCGGGCATGGGGTTAATCGGTGATTCCTTAGGTGGTTACATAGCTTTTAAGCTGAGTATTCTGTATCCGAATACGTTTGGTAAAGTGATCGTACAGTCTCCTTACGTTCCTGAAAGTTTTATTGATACCGTTGAATCCATAGAACAAATGCAAACGTTGACCATCTATCACTCAATAGGTGATGAAGAAGAAAAGTTTACGAATCCTGAAGGAATAACTAAAGATTTTTTAACACCCAACCGACACCTTAGTAAGCTTTTAAAGAATTTGGCACTCGATTATGAATACACTGAGTTTCAAGGAAATCATCTCTGGGTAAATTGGCAGAAAGACTTAGTTCACGCGTTAAGGTTTCTTTACAGCGACTAGTAACTGTGGGAAATAAATAGAATATTTGGTATACTAGTTCAAAAGATGAGGGAGGAAGAAATATGAAATACGGTATTGCAATTTTTCCATCAAAAAATCTACAAGATAAAGTGAATTCCTACCGAAAGCGTTATGATCCGCATTATGCCCTTATCGCACCTCATATCACACTTAAGGAGCCTTATGAGGCAACCGAGGAAGAAATTCAAGAACAGATCGCCTATATTTCTTCTGTTGCAAAAAATATAAATCCGTTTTCTATCTTGATTAATAAAGTAGGATCATTCCATCCTGTAAACAATGTAATCTTTTTAAAAGTTAATGAAGCCGATGAGATAAAATCACTTCATGAGCAGTTATATTCTGGTCCGCTTGAACACCAACAGCCGTATAATTTTGTACCGCATTTAACACTTGGGCAAAAGCTGTCTGATGAAGAACATTCAGACGTATTAGAACGTTTGCGTATGATAGATATTGAACATGAAGAACGAATCGATCGTTTTCAGCTTCTCTATCAACTTGATAACGGTTCTTGGACGGTCTATGAAACATTTCGTCTTGGAAAAGGAGTACAATAATATTGATTAAGACGTTTACAACGAGCGAACAAGGATTTCAAGATGCCTTAGCTGTAAGAAGAGACGTTTTTGTTCGCGAACAGCAGATTGATGAAAACGAAGAGATTGACAACAATGAAGATGGCTCCTTGCATTTTGTTCTTTACGATGAAGACAAACCGGTTGGTGCTGCTAGACTTCGTGAAGTTAATGGAGAAGGAAAAGTAGAACGGGTCTGTATATTGTCTTCTCATCGAAAAAAAGGACTAGGAGAAGAATTGATGAACGCTATGGAAACAGCAGCCATTAAACGTTCTTTACCCAGCCTTATATTATATGCACAAACACAGGCAGAAGACTTTTATAAAAAACTGGGGTATCTTACAACCTCCAAAGAACCATTTCTAGATGCTAACATTCCGCATGTTGCTATGAAAAAAGCATTGAAATCGTCATAATGGCGATTTCAATGCTTTTTTGTTTATTACGGTCTAATCTCGTCAAAACTGTACAATAAAACGTACGTTGAGGAGACTAAGGTTGATGGACATTCATGTTGGACAATTGACAACCGAATTAATCGTAGGGTTTATCGCTCTCTTTTTGTTAACAAAAGTTTTAGGAAAAACGCAGATTTCTCAAATAACACCCTTTGATTTTATTTCATCTATTTTCTTGGGTGAATTAGTCGGTAATGCAATGTATGATGATGAGACTTCTATATTCGTTATCCTGTATGCCATAGTAATCTGGGGCTCAATGGTCTATGTAGTTGAAATAATATCTCAGAAATATAAAGGTACGCGGAAATTTCTGGAAGGCGCCCCCACTATCGTCATTCGTAACGGACTGATCGATCGTGACATGCTCAAAAAGAGCAAGCTTGATATCAACCAGCTTCAAAACTTAGTTAGACAAAAAGGATTTTTCGGTTTAAGAGAAGTTGAATATGCCATATTAGAATCTAATGGATCTTTAAGCATATTGCCTAAATATCAATACGGCCCTCCAAACAGACAGGATTTGAACCTGCATAGCCAGCAGCAGCCGGAGTTGCCGATTACACTCATCTTAGACGGAGAACTAAACCATGATAACCTTTCAACAGCTGGATTTTCAAAAAATAAACTATTAGAACAAATTCACAAACAAGGATACTCCGATATAAAAGAAATCGTGTATGCAGAATTCTCAGACGGTAAACTGTTAATCATGCCTTGTACGAAGCCGAAAAAATGACAGGCCGTCCGTTTTTAATCTGATACGCTGCACTTCCATTCTCTAGCAAGTAAATAACATGTGCAGAGATAGCCGTTCGAAACAAGGAATATGCCCCTAGGTTTGCCGGCTCAACTTCATATTTTGTTAATATTGCAGCTACAATATCCTCTAATGAAATTCCAGAGTTACCTGAATGGTTGACCACATTCTGTACTTCTAAAATAATTGTTTCATATATAAGGATGTTATCATGAATAACTTCTTTATACTCTGTTTCATACTTACCGTGACCAGGAATCATACCTTCCACATTAAGCATCTTCAGCTTCTTTAAAGTTGCTATGTTTTCACCAGCATCAACAATAAAGGGAATCTTATGCTTCCGGAGTACATCTTTTCCTAAAAACGCATCAGCAGCATATAAAATGCCGCGGAATAAGATTCCATGTTGATTATAGCTATGACCTGGAAGATGAATAATTTGAACTTCTGGAAATTGTTCTATATTTCCTTCTGAGCATATTTCATCAACACGTATAGCGGGTGCTTCTAAAAATTTATTGCGCATTTCTTTTAAAGGAAAATTCCCATGCGATAGATAGATTGGTTCAAGTACAGGATTCCTCATAATTGCTTCCTCTAGTAGAGGAGCGATTGTATGTACATCAACCTTTTGTTGTATATAGAATGCACCTCCAAAATGGTCCGCATGAGCATGAGTAATGAATAGATGGGTTAAAGGCAGCTTTTCATTATGAAGATGCTTTAACACTTTTTTGGCTGCTGATGATTCAAGTCCAGCATCTATTAACATACCTTTGCTTTTGTCATTATTCACGATATACCCTATGTTAACGGCACTCTTAAAGTAATAACAATCAGTCGAAAGTTCAATAAATTCCACTATTAACCCCCCAAGTCTTTGTGTTATGAACAAAAAAAGAAACCATTATATGGTTTCGTTAATTATATTTCCTTTGCCTTCCATTTCACTTAAGATCTGATCAAAAGAACGCTTTTCTTCAAAGGTCAATCTCTTCTTATTCTGAAATGAACGTACGTCTTCATTCTGGATTGGAGGAACACTAGCAACAACAGGTAATCCTCTTTCAGCTTTTTCCATCCGACTAGCATACTGCAACTGCTGAATTGGTAGGTACGGCAAGATATACCCCATCGATATCCTCTCCTTTATCATTACTTCTCTATTTCTTACCCTATTCCTTCTAAATCTATGTTTTCTAAGTGTAATATAAAAAAAAGAGCACTCTGTTGAGAGTACTCTAAAGAAACATTTAGATTGCTTACACCCAAGGGTCATAGTGGCAGCCATTGCTTTTGCTTGAGCTGGAACTTGAGCTTGAGCTAGAAGAAGATTCATGTTTTGAAGAAGATTCATGCTTTGAGCTAGATTCATGTTTATGGCTAGATTCATGTTTATGACTAGATTCATGTTTATGACTAGATTCATGTTTATGACTAGATTCATGTTTAGAAGATGACTCATGTTTGTGGCTAGACTCATGTTTATGACTAGACTCCCATTTGCTAGAGCTTGATTCGCACTCTACCTTCTTTTCATGAATAATAACTTTATCTGCTTTAATGATTACTTTATCAGCATAAACCTTCTTATGTTTTTTATGCTTCTTCTTCCTTTTACAATAATAACAATCTTCCATGTTACAACCTCCTCGTATAGTACATCATATGCAAGTCTGACGAGTTGGTTATAGGCTGTCTCACTAAAAATTAATAGCTATATGATTAACTGCTTTTGTTCGATAGTTTTGTTTATGAAAATAAACGAACGCTTCTACCGTAATATTTTCATCGATACCACTCTTAAAAGGAATTTGGAAATCATCCAAAGAGAGTTTGTCACCACTTTTAAACTTGGTTTCACGTAGTGGACAGATCCACATTTCTCCCCGTTCTTTTGCTTTTTCTGCCCACTCATTATCCATATACATCCAAATAGACTGTGTCATTTCTTCCTGTGAGGGTGACGCGATCAACGATATGATCTTTCCTTTTAATGAACAAGCTTCAGCTGGTTGGAACCTGAAACAAATATAAGGATTCTCCAACGTCTCTGTTCCAGTATTTTCAATAAAAAATGACCCTCTAATAAAACCCTTCTTATCTTTTGTAAAAATTACCGAATAGTCGAAATAGCACGCACTGTTAAAGCCTTCTTTTTTCTGAGATTCTGAATTATTTTCTGTATCAAGCTCTTCAAATACAGGTTCAGATGTGCGGTTAATATTGATCCGCTTTTCCATACTTTTGATTCGCTGTTGGTACAGGTCAATCTGTTGGTCTTTATCGTTCATTTCATCTTGTATGCTTTTTAATAAATCCTCATAACCTTGCATTCTTTTCTCCATCTCATGTTCTTCTAGCCGTTTTAATTTTCTCGTGAGTTCTTCGACTTGTTTTCTCAGTTCTTGAAGTTCTTTTTCATTCTCTTCAATTATTTTAAGGGATCGATCATTTTTCGTCTCATTTTCGAGTCTTTCAATGGTCTCTTCAGCAAAAACGAGCTTTTTTTCAAGATCAAGTGCTTTATCTTTGTAATAGTCCACCCTAGAAACGAGCCGCTCATAACTTAATTTATCCTTCGTCCCCATGCATCTTCCCCCTTGCATAATTAGGCTCTTTCCCTATTGTATGTAAGCTACTATTATTCGTTCACCTTTTTTTCATAAACAAGAAAGACCTGCAGTCAATCGCCTCAGGTCTTTCTGTTCTTCAGATCCGTTAATTATTGATGTTGAAGGCAGTTTTCTATTGCGATTTCTCCAGAATCTGCTTTTACAACACCCGTAGTAAATACTTTCTTTCCTGCTCTTTCAATAAGTTCTACCTCAAATTGGTTTCCATCTGCTGTCTCAACAATAGCAAGGTTAAACTTATACTGTTCTCCAGAAGCATCCATCGTGCCTCTTCCTGAAACAGTCAACCTTAGTCCACCAGCATACTCATCACAGCTAAGTGTTTCTTGTGTGAATTCTGTAGCTGTATATCCTGTATCGTTTAGAGATAAATGGAATCTGCTTCCTGTCAGGTTAGAACTCGGACAGATTTCAACAGATATGGTTACTCTTCCAGTTTCTGTCGCTCCATCCTCTTCACACGTTAATCCACTAGCAGTTCCTTGTGATCTACACAGGCAGCCTGGCCTGGGATATATGTCCGGGCATTGTTGCGGAAACACTACCTCTGGACACATTTCTCCCTCGCTTTCCTCTGCATTTAGGTCATTTTCACGAGGCGAGCAGAACTTCGCCAATACCTCTAGTTTTACTTCAGCTTCAACTTGGATATCAACACAGAATGTAATGTCTACAACGAATGAAGTTGGTGATGGACTATTCAACAATACAGTCCCTGTTGGGATGCGAGCAAAGATTTTAGTAATTCTGCAGTATAAGTCTGTTCCATCTGGATAACACAAGACGAAAGATTCGAATACTGATGCATTAACCAACTGTTCTACAACGATTACTCCGTTACGGTCGACAACTTGAACTTTGATATCTGTTGTAAAGAGTAGCTCTACAAGCTGTGCCTCAGCAAAACCTCCGTTAAGTGCGACTGTAACATCTTTCTTATCTCCAACTTGCTCGCATAGATATAATTCAGGGCATGCTTCGTTTGTCTCACCTGTTAGCGGGAATGCTGGAGGAGTTTTGGGTACTTTCGTAACCAATCTTAACGGCCGGCGTGAAGGATCATCCAATGCTTCTTCTATAGCTGCGATTTGTTCAGGAGTAAAAGAAACGGTCTTTCTTACGTTTAGTGTATCAGTCACCCAGTCGTAAACTTTCTGAACGCGGATACACTCATCCTGCAAGTGTTTATGATTATTTCCCATTGTTTCCCTTCCTTTCCTCATCATGATCTGAAGATTCCATACATACTATGGAAATAGAGTGGGTTATGACACAAGAAGGAAAGCCTATTTTTATAGATAAGCATTAAGGAGGAAGCTATCATGAGACCAATCTGGTATCAAGATCAGAAAGTGTGTGAGTTATCATCCATAGAATATGAGGCTTTATGTCTTTTATTGCCTTACTGGGGATTGCAGATCTCTGATGACGGAGAAACAATTTCAGGAGCTCTTTCTACATTTATATTTGGTATCCAGGGGTTATCACAAAAGAAAGTAAAAGAACTCGATCAGCACTTAAGTCATACAGGAATTAGAATTACGACAGATGATCACGTTAAATGCGATCATCGTTTCTATGTAGATTTCCATAGCGGTCATCCTATGCCACTCGCGCTGAATACACCTGAAAAACAATTGTATTATTTGAACCCTTCACCCACATTCAGATTGCCCGTTCAAGCAGGCATTCACAAAGGTATCACACTAAAAAGAAAAGATGGACCTCTCTTCTTAGCCGTTCAGCCTTCTTATGAAGAGAAAGTTGTAGAGTGGATCAGTTATTTAGTCATTCAAACCTTTCTGCGTGTTTCATTTGAATCTCTTTCTTCTGTTTCAGAGTCAACTTTCTTTTCTTGTGCGAACAAAATCTTAAAGCCTATTAATGCTTATTTTGCGGCCGCTCAAATCCCGTTAGTAGACGAAATTGAAGAAAGACCAAAAGTAGAAATTAAACAAAATCCATCCCCTTCTTCTCCTGTACAAAACAAGAGGGAAGATCTTTTTTATGAGGCAACCGAACAGAAGCCTGTTAATAAACGGTTAGATGCACCAAAATCAACTGTTCCGCAAATTCGACCCTTTTCATTTTCTGGTTCGCTCATCACCAACCAGATTCCAAAACCTTATGAGCAGAGTAAGGTTTTATCAAGAAATGCAAGTCCGATCAGTCCTTTTAAAACAAATAGTCCCACTGAAAAAATCATTCAACCTTTTAGTAAGAATACTTCTGATGCAAAGAAAACATCAGTCATTCGTCCATTTCAGCCGAATAAGAACACCCCGTCCTCCGATTGAGAATATAATGCTATTGTTCAAAGATATCCAATCATGAGGAGAGATCATAAGTGAATAAAGAAGATCTGCAGAAGCTTTATGCTGAAATTAAAACAAAAAGATTAAACAACGCAGGAAAGAATCAGTCTTTAATTAATCCTCCTGTAAAAAAGGGCTGCAGTTCATGCGGAAAAGTAACGTGGAAACCTAATAAATCTAACTAAAAAGCTGCACCCCTTAGGGGGTGCAGCTTTTCCATTATGAAATATATTGATTTGCTACCAAAAAATTTATGATTTGTTCAGCACATTCTTTTACTCCAAGAAGATCTGTTTTTACAATAATTTCAGGGGAAACTGGTGCTTCATACGGATCAGAGATACCCGTAAAATTAGTTATTAATCCTTCTCTTACTTTTTTATAGAGTCCCTTTGGATCTCTTTTTTCACATTCTATAAGACTGCAATCTATATAGACCTCTACAAATTCTTCATCAGAAAACAAACCTCTGACTGCATCTCGATCTGCAGCGATAGGAGATATAGCTGCAACTAAAACAATCGAGCCGCCTTCCACAAATAACTTTGTTACTTCACCGATTCTTCTGATGTTTTCCGTTCTTGCTTCTTTTGAGAAGGCTAGATCTCGATTTAATCCATGTCTAACATTATCCCCGTCAAGTAGCATGGTACTGTGCTTCCTTTTATATAATATTTTCTCAACTTCGGAAGCTATCGTTGATTTTCCAGAACCAGATAGCCCTGTAAACCAAAGTACAAAGCTATTGTGACCATGAAGCTTCTGTCTCATTTCCTTTGTCACATTATGCTGTTGCCATGTTATATTTTTATCTTCTACACTCAATTCGTAGCCTCCATAACTTTTTATTTAGCATAATAATCGCGTAATATTGAAATGACTTCACTGCGGCTAAAATCGGTTGGAATCGGCTCGTCATTCTTAAGCATTTCTCTTACTCTTGTTCCTGATAAAGTAAGTCTGTCTTTTTCGTCATGCGGACATGTTTTAATCGTGGCCATTGTTCCACATTTCGTGCAATAAAAACTATTCTCGAAGAAAATAGGGATTATTCCTAACTCATCCTTATCAAACTCTTCAAAAATATGCTGCGCATCATAAGGTCCATAAAAATCTCCGACTCCAGCATGATCTCTTCCTATTATAATGTGGCTGCATCCATAATTTTTTCTTATGATGGAGTGAAAAATCGCTTCACGAGGACCCGCATATCTCATCGATCCAGGAAACACACTTAACAGAACGCGATTTTTTGGATAATAATGGTGAAGCAGTGTTTCATAAGATTTCATTCTAACTTCTGCAGGTATGTCATCTTGTTTCGTTTCTCCAACTAAAGGATGCAATAAGAGCCCGTCCATCTGCTCAAGAGCATTTTTTTGCAGATATTCGTGTGCACGATGAATGGGGTTTCTTGTTTGGAACCCAACGATTTTTTCCCAGCTGTTCTTAATAAATTGTTCCCTTGTTTCTTTTGGGTCTAAATAATAAGAAGAGCCAACTTTTTGAGGAGGTTTGTTTATCAGCGTAACTCTCCCGCCAACATACCAGCTTCCTCTATTCATTACATTGCATACTCCTGGATGGGTTTGATCATCCGTACGATAGACTTTCCTTACTTCTATAAGTTTGTCCGGTTTATAAATATCCGTAATTTCTATTTTTCCATAAATTTCATTATCATAAATTAGTAAAGCTTCTTGGTGCTTTATTAATTGTCTCGCCTTTTCATCAGTAACAGGTAACGTAATAGGTACACTCCAAGGAAGTCCGCTAGATAGCCTCATATCGTGTAATACACCTTCGTATTCAGCTTTATTCATAAAAGAATCAAGCGGACTAAACGCACCGTTAGAAAGACATTCTAAATCAGATAAACTGATTGGATCTAATTCAATTTTGATTTGATTTTGATTGTAATCGACGTTTGTAAACTGTCGATTGACTAAACTACCACCATGAGGAAGGAGGAGCATCGATTTCACCTCAACAATTAATCGATTAGCTCTTGCTAACCATTATTAGTGTATGTATGTTAGACAAGTTTTGTGAGTGTATCCTTGTTACTATACAGACTTTCTTATTCATTCTTTTACTTCCCTGATATGTTGGTTGGAGTGTAAGATGTGACACTTCTCAAGTTGCAAAAAATCGTGAAGCTGACCACACGTCCTGTTGTTAGCGAGTATCCTGTAACGGAGAACAACTATATTTAACAGCTACTGAGCAAGTACACAGCATTTAATTTCGACCAAGACTAAACAGAAAATTTATTTACCAAAATAACCAGTCCCTTTCATTGATAAATGAATAGAATGCTTGTATCGCACTATGACATCAAGATTCATAGCGTAATTGAACTTAGGAGGAACTTTAGTGAAAGTAGGCGTTGTACTCCCCGTATATCATCAGGAAAGGGAGTATATTTTTGAATGTATACAATCCATGGAAAAACAAACTTTTCGTGATTATAAACTTGTAATCATACTTGATGGACCAAATGATGAAACCGTCGCCGCAATAAAGGAAGCTAGTAAGCTACTAACCATTCCGTTTGAGATCGTCGATCGAAAGGTGAACCTAGGAATTTCTCCAACATTAAATGAAGGATTCGAACTTGTTAAAGATTGTCCTTATTTAACATGGATCTCCAGTGATAACAGGCACGATCCAAACTTTTTAGAGCGATTAGTGGAAACGATGGATCAAGCATCGAAGGATACGGTATTGGTGTATTCATTTTACAGACGGATCGATCAGCATGGAACACCAATCACTTATACAAAAGCCTGGTACGAATATGTCGAGCATTTTATGACAAGGAAAAAAGAAGAGATATTTCAGAATTGCTTTATTGGGGCATCTTTCTTGTTTACGAGTGAAGCTTTTTTGAAAGCCGGAGGTTACCGTGAAGATTTTCCTAACGTACAAGACCATGACTTTTGGATTCGCTTGCTTTTGCATGGTGATTTTGTACTGCTCCGAGAATATATTATGGAATATCGCTTTAATGGACGATATGCTCTTACTACGAACATTCCGCCAGAGCAATTAACCATGGAGAGTATGGCTAGCAGTATTGATATTCAAAAACGTATCGGAAAGTTGCCAAAAGTAAGTGTTCTGTTATACTCACATAACCATGTTAAGACCATTGATCATGCATTGAGCAGTATTCTCCAACAAACGTTGAACGATTTTCAACTCGTAGTAGTGGATGACGGTTCGACCGATTTCACTCCTGATTCTATTCATCTGACCCATGACTTCAGAATGATTCCATTGCTGCTAAATCATCGCGGAAAAGCGGGGTCTATTGAAATTGCTCTTGATTATTGCATCGGTGAGTATGTTCTTTTTATGACAGGGGAAGACTGGCTTGACCCACAAGCACTAGAGCAGATGGTGTTAAAAATGGAGTCCATACCTTCTGAAACAGATTTGTTGGTAACCAATCATAAAGTTTGGTACGACCGTAGAGGACGTTTGACTTCAGGACCAATTATAAAAGGTACTCGGTATGTTAAATCCTCGTTAAACAAAACCATTCAACCATACGCAGTTATGTATCGATTAAAATCTCTTCATAAAAATTTGAGTGGTGTTTTAAACAGTCAAGTTGAAACTCACTTTTATAGCCAGCATATAAAGCCTGGAAATTCGCATTGGATGAACATGGCTTTATACCATAAACGAATAAAATAAATAGAGCGTCCCCGTGAATAAGGGACGCTTTTTATATATATTAACTTGTTAAATTAATTGATTGATCTGTAGAATGATAGTATTTGCTGTATTGAAATTTCTAATGGATATTTTTTTTGCCATTGAAGTTCTTGTAAGAGTTTTGAATCCATGACATGAGGATTGTTATCTGGAGAAGAGGCTGTCTCAAAAAAAGTTAGTTTTTCTTTCGTAAATGTTTGAAAGATATCAGTCACCTCTAACAGCGTTGTCATCTTTCCTGACCCCAATTCGTAAGTCTTATTTTTAGAGCCTTTATTTAACAGAACTTCATAAGCAGATATCGCATCTCTTACATCTAAGAACTCTCGCTCGTTTTTAAGATGACTGATGTTGATAGCACTTTTATCACCAGTCTTCTCCATCTGAATAATACGGTTTGCTAAAAAAGAAACGAAACCAGGTGATCTGCCTGGTCCGACTAAATTACATGGTTTTGCTACCAGAAGTTGAAGTTCAAATAGATGCGCCCAGTCCTTCACAAGCTCTTCTTGATGTTTTTTACTCACTCCATAAGGATGATCTGTTCCTGAGAGGGCCGAGCTGACAATAACTGTTCGGCATGATGGAACGGCTTTACGTATAGCCTCGAGCAAATAAAGGGTACCTAGTACGTTAGCTTCAATTGTTGATGCAGGATCATTCCATGAGCGGGGTACAGAATTTACACCTGCCAGATGCAAACAGAAGTCTGGTTTATAGGTATTAAAGATCTCAGAAACTTTTTCTTTTTCTAAAAGATCACACGTAACTGTACGCACCTTTAAGTTAGATAGATAACTCCTTGAGATTCCAATCACTTCATACCCTTTATCCCTAAAGTGCTGACATGCATGAAATCCTGTAAATCCTGCTGCACCCGTAATTACAATTCTTTTTTTCATTTCAACCAATCTTTTAAATCTTGTACCTGTTTTTCGTAAGTTGCCACTTTAAATTCAGAATCTAACCTGGTGTTAAAGAGTGTTCGATCTAAACGTGGCTGGGTATGCGGGATAATATCAACGTCATCCTTTTGATAGATATCCTTGATAATCTTTAATAGTTCATACTTTGAAAGAACCTCTGGAGCGGTTAAGTGGTAAAGGCCTGTAATCGGATAAGTGATGGTATGATCAATAAATTTAGCAAGTTCTAACGTTGTAACGCCGTTCCATTTTACATGGGTAAAACCTTTGATGGTTCCCTTTTGTTGAATGAACCAGTGAAATAAACCGATGCCATTCTTCAGCTCAGGACCAATAATGGAAGTTCGAATCGTTAGATGTGGTTGTGTTTTTATTTCTCCAAGCTGTTTTGTTTTGGCATACATCGTGAGTCCATCTGGAACAGATTCTTCATTGTAATTACCTTGATGTCCACTGAACACACAATCCGTACTAATGTGGATCAGTTTTCCACCAAACACATTAAGCTGTTTCGCTAACTCGTGTGGAAGTAAGCTGTTAACCAGAATGGCTTCTCTTTGATGAATGGCCGCATACTCGTTTAAGAGACCGATGCAGTTAATAATAAGATCGGGTTTATGGTGCTGCACAACTTCAGCAATCTGCGTTAAGTTCGTTGCATCCAGCTGAATATGACCCTTCGTCCCATCTCTAGAAGTCAGAAGGAGCTCATGTGTTGTCTTTGTTTTGAAATAGGAGGCGATCATATGGCCAGCCATCCCATTCGCCCCTAGAATCATGATCTTCAAGACAGAAATCCACCTTCAACAAGCATCTTATGAATCTCTTCCTTCGTCATTAAATCAGTCTCAGAACTATAGCTTTCTAGCTCTACTTTTTCGTAAGAAGCATAATGCTGATTCAAACCTTCGATATCAATAGTCGGAAGAATAACGAAGTATTCGTTATCAAAGAGAACGGTTGTTGCACTTTCGTATTCTGATAAAAGAATCTCATGAAGCTTCTCTCCTGGACGTTTTCCAAGTTCGATCATCTTTACTCCTTTTTCTCCTGATGCATCAATAAGAACTTGTGCTAGATCTGTAATCTTGCACGTAGGCATCTTCATAACAAAGATCTCACCGCCTACACTTTCATATGTGGCTTTAAATAAAAGACTGATAGCTTTTTCTAATGTTAAGAAGAAACGTGTCATTTCAAAATCAGTAATGCCCACTTGTCCTTTGTTCTTGATCTGACTTTTAAAAACATGAATAACGCTGCCATTTGTACCTAAGACATTTCCACCTCTTACGCATACAAATCTTGTATGTTTGCTTAGTAGGTTAGCATGGATGATTAACTTTTCACCGATCGCTTTCGTCATTCCATATAGATTAGAAGGATTCGCTGCTTTGTCAGTTGAAATATAGATCACTTTCGTTACCTTATGATGAATGGCTGTTTCGATTACATTTTGTGTTCCTTGAATATTGCTTTTTAGTGCTTCATAAGGTTGAAGCTCACAGATCGGCACATGCTTTAATGCTGCAAGATGATAGATATAATCTATGCCTTCACTCGCTCTCATCAAGGAATCTTTATCTCTGATATCACCAATCATAAAGGTAAGCTTGGGATTATAATCAAACTGTCTTTGCATAGCTACTTGACTTGCTTCATTACGTGAGAGGACGATGATTTCTTTCGGTTCTTTTGGCAGAAGCTGTTTGACTAGCTCATGTCCCCAAGACCCCGTGCCCCCCGTAATTAAAATTCTTTTATTAAACAATACTATTTCCTCCTAAAATAAACTTTACGACTCGATCTGAAACATCTAAATCTCCATAGCCTTCGGGAATGGACCATTGCTTCTTCTGATTTGTCATTACTTTTACTGAAGCCAAAATCTGTTCTGCAGAAACACCCGATACACAATTGCTGCCGCACTCAACGGTTTCTGGCCGTTCGGTACTATTTCTCATCGTTACAGTCGGTACTTGGAACAAACAGCATTCCTCTTGAACGGTCCCGCTATCTGTTAGCACACAGAATGCGTGCTTTTCTAACTTTACAAAATCAAAAAATCCAAAGGGTTCATGAAACTGTACCAACGGATGCATCTGTAACGTACTGCTCTCTAAAATTCTTGATTTTGTACGTGGATGAATGGAACAGATGATAGTCATGTTAAAATGTTCAGCAACTAAATTTAAACCTGTTAATATTTCTTTTAAATGAACGTGATTATCCACGTTCTCAGCACGATGGGCTGTGACTAACATATACTTTCCATTTGAAACATTTAACTTTTCTAGAATTCTGCTATTATCAATCTGTTCTTCAAATTGAGTTAACACTTCATAGATCGGGTTACCTGAAACCATGATTCGGTTAACAGGAACACCTTCTCTTATTAAGTTCTCTCTGCTGTATTTGGTATACGGCAGATTAAAGGTAGAGATGGCGTCAATTACTTTTCTGTTTTTCTCTTCTGGTACATTCAGGTCAAAACATCGGTTACCTGCTTCCATGTGAACAACAGGTATGTTCAACCTTTCTGTAACGATAGAAGACAGAGCACTGTTCGTATCACCTAGAACCAAAACTTTATCTGGCCTCTCGTGCAACAATATTTTCTCTAGCTCTGAAAACAGATGTGCAATTTGATTTCCGAAAGAAAATTGTTGTTTCATTAAAATATAGTCTGGCTTTCTGAGTTGAAACTCTTGGAAAAACACGTCGTTTAATGAAGGTGTAAAATTTTGTCCCGTATGGATCAAAACATGTTGATCTGCTAACTGATCAAGTTTTTTGATGATCAAACTTAGCCGGATAATCTCTGGACGTGTTCCAAGAATAGTTACTATTTTCAATGAAACTCTCCTTCCTTTATTAAAATTAAGACTTTATATTAAACTATGATTGTATTCCCAATATGGACTAGACCCCTACCCTGTACATAAAAAAAAAGGCACCACTTAGAAGAAGGGTGTTTAGAACATCTTTCTTATCAATTCATACAATGACTTATAGAATTTAAAAGGAGTTCATGTATGATCAAAGCTAAAATTTTGTTTGTTTTCTATTTACCTAGCGGTGGGATGGAAACATTGAACCGTCAGCGCTGCAAAGCACTTAAAAATCATGGCATCGAATGTCATCTTCTATACTTGCAGAATGGTACAGGCATGCAGAACATATCAGAGATTCCCACTTATATTACAAATAACGATACAGAGATTAAAAGAATACTCATGGATGATTTTGATGCCGTCTTTGTCTGCTCAGACATTAACTTACTTCAGCGTATAAGAAATCTTGGGTTTACAGGTAAACTTATATATGAGGTGCAAGGGTTAGGTAGTTACCAAAACGCTGAAAAAATTCTGCTTCAAGCAAAGCGGAACGTGGAAACATACTCAAACGGAATCCTTTTTCCAAATACACCTCATCTAATCAACTTGATTCATGCCTATTATCCTTCCATACCTAAATATTGTTTTCATAATTGTTTTGATAAAGATGAATTTTGTTATGTTTCAATGGAAAAACCGAGCTTTCCAATCGTTGGCTGGGTCGGAAGAATTGAAGAGAATAAGAATTGGAAAGATTATTTAGAGTTTTCTTTTCGCTTCTTAAAGCATAAGCCTGATACTCAATTTTGGATGTTCATAGACGATACGCTAGGCGATCAAAAGGAGCGAATGAAGTTTAATAGACTGGTGACTCAGATGGGGTTAACCTCTTCATTAAAATTACACGCAAATATTCCACATAAACAGATGGCTAACTACTTTTCTATGATTGGCGATTCTGGAGGATTCTTATTATCGACTTCTAAAGTGGAAGGATTCGGTTACGCAGTCATTGAGGCAATGAGCTGCAGATGCCCTGTACTCTCTTCTGATTCAGATGGTGTAAAGGCATTCATCACTCATAATTCAACGGGGAAATTTTATACGAATGAAAGAATAGCTACAGCCATTCCAGAGGCATTGGAACTTGTTGATAATGCTGAAGTAAGAGTAGGAATCATTAATCAAGCATACAACCATTTAAATATTTTTAACTTGGATACGTATGCTAGAGAATTCATAAATATATTAAAATAAAAAAGCCATTATGGCTTTTTATTTTATTTGTAAATGGTTAATTATGATTTGGTTTATAGCAATTCTGTGCTTGAGAGATACATGTTTGACTTCACGTTTGATAGTTCTTTGGTGAATGAGCGATCCCATGTTTTTATGGACTCGATAGTGGGTCAACGGTTGATTTAAATGATAAAATTTCTTATCCGAACTAATAACTCTCAGCCACAAATCATAGTCCTGTGTATGGGGTAATTGCTCATCAAAGTATCCTATGCTTTTAATGAGATCCATTTTCATCATCACTGTACAGCCATTAATTATACAACCTCTTCTCATTACCTTTAGAAACGATAAATAATCAGTTGTATCAAAACCTAGTGTAGCACTCGTCACCTCATTTTTTTCATTTATAAGCTTAAAATTGGTACTGCTTATGCATGCCCCTACTTCTTTCATATACTCTAGCTGTAATGCCACTTTATTGGGAAGGAAAATATCATCTGAACTCAGCCAGCAGAAATATTCTCCAGTTGCAGCTACTAGACCGGCGTTTAGAGCACTTGCAGTACCACCATTTTTTTTAGTAATAATAGTTACCTTATCTTTGTATTTTATTAAATTATCCTTGTGTAGAAAAGATCCATCATCAACTAAAATTATTTCTATATTAGGATGTGTCTGATTTATAGCACTTTCAATTGCATAAGTAACAAAAGGACAGTTAAAAAAAGGGATTATTATAGAAATTTTTTCCATGTTTATCTAGTCCTATCTATCACGATTTTAATTTGATTGATTAGTTCGTTTGCTCTAAATTTCGTAGTATGCCTTGAATGAATAAGCTTGTATCCGTTCAAGGCAATTCTTTTTCTTTCATTTTCATTCATTAAATAATAATTTATCTTTTCTTTATAATTATTTTTATCTATCTCAACAAAAGTTTCATTATCTATAAATCCAAGCTCGGAAAGTTCTTTTGAACCTGGTGCTAATAGTAGTGTGTTGCATGCTAAGACTTCGAAATACTTCAGCAAAGGATATTTATAGATTGAATGACAGGTTACAAATATTTTGGAACGGTTAATTTCTTTTGCATATCCCATGCCTGTAATAATATCTTTTTCATTAACTCCGATTTGACGATAACCTGGATGCCGATATGTTTTAAAACCTTTCATCATAGATAATTCCTTGAGCATAGCATTTCGCATTGGATATAAATGTTCAAATTCCGCACCAACCATTAGCACATCGATATTTTTAACTAATTCATGATCTTTAAATACTTCTTCGTTTACATGATGGGGCAACCAGTACATGCTTTGTTCACACGATGGAAAAAGCTTTAAGAATGCCTCTTTATAATGTGGAAGAAAAATTTTAAAACAAGAGTTTTGCATCAATTTGCTCCGATACGTTGGTTTATAGTGTAGATCATGAACAATCATCCCAGAAGGAATATCTAACTTATCAATGCCATGAATGATCGGACTATAATGTTTATGAATATCATTAAATAAAATAAAATCCGGTTTCGATTGCACATGAGAAAGAATATACTGTATAGATGCATCTTGGTTCCATATTTCTACATCAATACTTTTTTTCATTTCTTCCATTAAGTAATGACTGCTCTTTTCAATAAATTGACTTGTGTCTTTCGAAATAAATAATACTTTCAATGAACTCTAAAGCTCCTTTTTAAGAATAAAAGACTCCATGAAATCATGGAGTCTAAAACACTTATATTTCTAATCCAACGATATCGTTCGTACGGATAATAAACGTTCCTGCTGCACCAGAACCAGCTCCAACGAATACAACATGGTCTGTTTGAATTTCAGAAATAGTTACACCAAACAAATTCGTCTCTTCACAACGCGTATATACTTGCGTGAATACAGTGTTTGCCGCTAAATAAAGCTCTAAACGATTTCTTAAAAGTAATGCCAAAGTCAGCACCCCCCTTTACTATAGATAGATATTAAACTGCTGGATCGTCAATTGTTACAATCTTGTCAATTGGTACTAAGAAACGAGCTGCACCTTGCGCTAAAACAATGAAATCAGCTTGAACTTCAACTACAGTTACGTTCGCTAAGTTTGGTAAACCATCTGCAAATTGCGGGTCTAGTACATAAACAAGATCTAATGATGTCGCAGCTCTCGCAGCTTGAATCAATCTTGCTCTTAAGTTTTGTGTTCCAAAAATCGCCATATAAATCTTTCTCCCTTCAGGAATAAAACAGCTAGCTAAAATTTGTACTAGCTTTATATATAGATATGAAAAATTACAACTTGTGCATAGATGAATAGACTAGTAAAGCGCGGAAATTTTAAGGAGTTTATAAGAAAGGGCTAAAACCTATTTATAGAAGATTGGGCATTAACTAGGTACATGTCTCATGCAAATACTAGCCTGCTTTAATATAGTATATTAACCCTGATGAAACGGTCAGGTACATGTATCTAATCTATAAGGAGGCAATTTAATGTCTAGCCTATTTAAAGGATCTTGCTGTGGTGGAAACGGAGAAGCTGCAGGTGGATCAAGGTCTAAATGTAAATCTTGTGTATGTGAGTTGTTAAATACAATCGCAAACACAAACGGTAATTTTTGCAACTTAGCAACTCAGCAAAGACTTCTGATTGTATTGAAAGGTGCTTCTACACCATTATCTCTTGGTGGAGAAACAACTCCAACAATCTTTACTCTACTTCGTTTTGACGAAGAAGGATGCTGTGCAGTATTCTCTTATCTAGATGCAACTACGGCTACAAACCAAACGTTTGTAATCGACTGTCGCTGCATTTGTGGTATCGTATGCGTACCACAAACTACTAACGGAAACGGCGCAGGAGCTCTAGGTTAATAGAGACTGCAATTACCAAACGCTTTACCTTCCCATTGAGAGCAAGGTAAAACGTCAAAAAACCCCTTCGGAGCCCATTGTGAGCCTTCGAAGGGGTTTTTTTCAATATTTTATCGTGCGATCGTGTTGTAACCACTGTCCACATGAAGAATTTCTCCCGTGATCCCACGAGCCAAGTCGCTCATTAAGAACAATGCTGCATCTCCAACTTCTTCTTGCGTATTTGCTTTGCGGAGAGGAGACTTTTCTTCGATCTCTTTTAGTACAGAGTTAAAGTCTCCGATTCCTTTTGCAGCAAGAGTACGGATAGGTCCAGCTGAAATAGCATTAACACGTATGCCGTCTTTACCTACGTCACTTGCAAGATACTTCACGCTTGCGTCTAATGAAGCTTTAGCAACACCCATAACGTTGTAGTTAGAAACTACTCTCTCTCCTCCAAGGTACGTTAGCGTCACGATGCTTCCGCCTTCTGTCATTAAAGGACGAGCTTCTTTAACTACTGCCGTGAGTGAATACGATGAAATATTGTGAGCAAGAAGGAATCCTTCACGTGTTGTGTTTAAATACTCCCCTTTTAATTCTTCTGTGTTAGCAAAAGCGATACAATGAGCGAGTCCGTGGATCACGCCAACTTCTTCTTTTAACGTAGAAAAAGTTTTTTTAATTTCTTCATCATTCGTAATATCACAAGGAAGGACGATTGAATCATTTCTTCCTAGTGACTCTGCTAGATCGCGAACATTCTTCTCTAATCTTTCACCTGCATATGTAAATACTAGGCGCGCACCTGCATTTGAAAGAGATTGTGCAATTCCCCAAGCAATACTTCTCTTATTCGCAACACCCATTACTACAAACGTTTTGTTTTCTAATGATAGTTTATACATATAAAGCTGCCTCCCCATCGTTCTGTTCATTTTATTTATTAGTATTTGTTATTAGTACCAAGTCCTAATTAGTATAACAGAAGTAGAGAGAATTTTCACTATTAACCTTTACTAGTCTGAATATCTTTCACTTCAAAACCGCATGATTCACAGCGATAGATTACATTTTGATTTGATTGAGCGATTAAGACCTCATGGTTTAAAGCATGTTCTTTACCGCATTTTGGACAATGAACAAGTGGCATCATATCATTTCTACTCCCTATTTTTTTATCGTTATGCTTAGCATGCTCATTTTTATAGAATTTAGGAATTATCTTTTTTACAGCAAACGAAAAGCACTGACTTTTAAAGTCAGTGCTTTTTGAATTAACCAAGTATTTGTCTCATCTGCAGCACTTGTTGCTTACTGCCTGTCACAACCATTTTATCTCCTAATAATATCTCCGTGTCACCATGCGGAACGATCGACTCTTTTCCTCGGTAGATTCGAACGATAATGCTATCGCCAAGAAAAGGAAAGTTTCTTAAAGCTGTTCTATGGTAAGCACTATTTTCAACGAGAATTTCATTCAGACTATTATCAGAGGTTGTAAGAATATCCACTACTGATGGATTCTCGATTAAAGCCTTTAACAATACTTGAGAAGAGAAGTATACAGAATATACTTCGATTCCTTTGTCTTTTAGTGCTTCTCTCTTTAATGGATTCTCTATACGAGCGACAACTCGTTCCACACCTTCGTCTTTTGCGATCACAGCAAGGCTTTCATTCGTCTCATCGCTTCCAGTTGCCAATACAATTATATCTGTATCAAAAACATTTGCCTGAATCAACGTTGGTGTTTCGTAATCATCCAGTTCTTGAATTTTAAAGCTATCCAATTGTTTTTGATCCTTTTCTTCTTGCTTTGTGTGATACAGACGATATTCAAACCTTGACTGATCGAGCTCTGTCGTTAATGGCAATGTAAATTGATTCGCGCCAACAAAAACCAGTTGTTCTTTCTCAACTTCTTCCTCCTTTTTAGGAAACAGTTTCTTAAAGAATATAGGTGTAATGATGGCGCTAATAACAGCAGTTAAGATTAAAGCTGATGATGTTCGAGCATCAATTACATTGATTCGTTCTCCAATCTTAGCAGCAGCGATCACCAACGACAGTGTAGAAGTTAATAAGAACCCTGCTGCCGTTACCGTTTTCCAGTCATACCACTTTCGAAGATACAAAATAGGCAAAAACTTAGAAATAAGCAACGCGATCAATAATAACGGGATGAGAGCTAATGCTTTAGGATCAGCAAATATGGATCGAATGTCGAGCTCAACCCCTACCATGACGAAAAAGATTGGAATTAAAAAGCCATATCCAAATGAATCAAGTTTATGAACAAGCTGTTTATTCGGGGAAAGAAGAGATACAAGAACACCTGCTAAGAAAGCTCCTAGTATGTTCTCAGCCCCGACAGATTCAGACAGTCCGACCAAAACGATAATCAATGTGAAAACAGCACGTGTATCTAACTGTATCGTTCCTTTTGACATCGTATCTAAAAACGAACGATTCCTCATTTGTTTTCCGATGAAATACAAAAGAATACCCGCTGCAAACAGAATAAGTAATAACCACATTCTGCTCGGATCGCCTGATTCCATGGAAACAAAGAGAGCGAGTAAGATCATCGTTACTAGATCTGCAATAACCGCGACTAGTAAGATGATCTGACCAATCGTTGTCTTAGAAAGCTTCTCTTCTTTTAATGTAGGTACGACTACTCCTAGAGAGATCGTTGATATTACAAGTGTCATAAAGAAGGCACTCTCTGTAAATCCACCCCAAACAAATAGAAGAGATAATCCGTACGACAGAATGAGTATGAAGAAAAAGATGATACTTGAAACAACAAGTCGATTCGGTTCTTTCTTTTCTTTCTTTTTCTTAGAACTAGATTCACCTGCAAAGATGCTAAAATCAATCTCAAGACCACTTAAGAACATTAAGAAAATAAAGCCGAGTACGGATAAGATCTCAAGCCATGCGTCAGAATGAACGACATCAAAACCGCTCTTCCCTAAAATAATTCCTACAATAATTTCAGCTACGACTACAGGTATAACCCGCAAACGAAATTTGTTTAGCAGAATAGGAACAAAAAATGCTGTAAGAATGACTAATATTAATGAAGTAAACGATGCATGTTCTTCCATAAAACCTCCGTCGTTTCTTTATATTATTGGTTTACTATAGTAAAGCAGAAAAAGAAATGTCAAACGATTATGCTCAAAATGATTTGCAAACCCACTGATTTTAGGTAAGATAATACATGTTATTGTTTTACTTTAAGGAGTCGATCCACATGCAAAATAACCACAAGTCACCATGGCAGCAACTCGATTACAATCTTTTGTTTCTATTGTTCTTAATGGTCATCACGAGCTGTGTAGCCATCTATAGCGCGCAGATGATGGATCAATACGGCAGCAACTTCGTGATAAAGCAACTCGTTTGGTACTTTATCGGTGGAATCGCTGTAGTCGGCGTCATGGTATTAGATTTTGATCAGTTTAGAAAATTATCTTGGTACGTATATGGGTTGGGTATCCTATTACTGCTTGGTATTCTAGTCGCTCCTGAGAGCATCGTTCCAAATATCAATGGTGCGCAGAGTTGGTACAGATTTGGCCCTTTCGCATTGCAGCCTTCAGAGCTTGTAAAGGTGGCACTCGTTATTGCGATCGCCAACACAATTGCTACTCATAATGAAAAGTATATTGTCCGCTCTTTGCATGAAGACCTTTTACTGCTAGGAAAAATTGCTCTAATCGCTGGTTTTCCTACACTTTTAGTTCTTATGCAGCCTGACTTAGGTACGAGTCTCGTATTTATGGCGATCACCGGAAGTCTTTTACTTGTATCAGGAATCAGATGGAGAATAATTGTTATCCTTATTCTTTCCTTTATCTTGTTCATATCAATCCTAGTTTGGATATATTTCACCTTTCCACAATTTTTCGTTGATCATATTCTTGATCAATATCAGCTTAATCGTTTCTACGCTTGGCTGGAACCTTATGAACATAAAGATGCAGGATATCATACAAGAAACGCACTACTTGCGATCGGCAGTGGAATGCTTTTCGGTAAAGGCTTTACAGAAGGTTCAGTTTATCTGCCAGAAGCACAGACTGATTTTATCTTCTCCATCATTGGTGAAGAATTTGGTTTCTTCGGAACAAGTATCGTGATCTCCCTGTTCTTCTTGATGGTTTACAGAATGATCAATACGGCTCTTGAGAGTAATGAAGCTTTTGGAAGTTATTTGTGTGCCGGCGTAATTGGCATGCTAACTTTCCAGGTGTTCCAGAATATTGGTATGAACATTCAAGTAATGCCGATTACAGGTATTCCCCTACCTTTTATCAGTTACGGAGGAAGTTCGATTCTCGCTTACATGATAGCCTTTGGTCTCGTTCTAAACGTTCGGTCGAGGACCACGAAATATATGTTTGAATAGCATCTGATAATTATCAGGTGTTTTTCTTTTGTCTTTGAAGTATCCTAATGATTGTGAGGTGATAAATATGAAATTTGATATTATCGGTGACATTCATGGATGTTTTAAAGAATACAAAGAGCTCGTAAAGAAACTTGGATATGAATGGAAAAACAATTTACCTGTACATAAAGACAACCGAAAACTCGTATTTTTAGGTGACTTGATGGATCGTGGACCAGAATCAATAAAAGTAATGGAACATGTCTATGAACTTGTACAAAATAATTTAGCCCTATACTCACCAGGTAATCATTGCAATAAGCTGTATCGATATTTTTTAGGGCGAAACGTTCAGATTCAACATGGGCTTGAGACAACAGTTGCAGAACTTAACGCGCTCTCGCCTGCTGAAAGACAAGAAGTTAGGAAACATTTTTGTATCCTTTATGAAAATGCTCCACTTTATCTGCATCTAGATAACGGTAAATTAGTCGTTGCTCATGCTGGCATTCGAGAAGATTATGTTGGGCAATTACATAATAAAGTGAAAACTTTTGTCTTATATGGAGATATTACGGGGAAGTCTAACCCTGACGGAACTCCTGTACGAAGAGATTGGGCAAAAAAACACTCAGGAAAAATCACTATCGTTTATGGACACACCCCAGTCGAAGAAGTGCGTCATGTTCAAAACACCTGGAACATTGATACAGGATGTGTTTTCGGTGGTAAGTTAAGCGCGCTTCGATATCCTGAAATGGAGACGGTAAGTGTCCCGTCAACCATGCCCCATGTTCCTGAAAAATTCCGGTCTTTCCACGACTAAAAAAGAGGAGTGCTCAGCCTTAAGGCAGCACTCCTCTTTTTTGTGTTACCGATGTTTCCAAAGATTTTTCATATCTAGAGGCAAATCAGCAACTAACTTGACGTGTTCCTCTGTAAAAGGATGGATGAACGAAGTTTTCTCACTATGCAAAGCCTGTCGCCGAATCCGTTCTAATGACCCTCCATACATGTCATCCCCAAGTAAAGGATGGCCGATTGAAGACATATGTACTCTAATCTGATGAGTTCTCCCTGTTTCTAAACGTAAGGAGACAACTGTGAAGTTTGTTTCTTTCACAAAATCAATCACTTCATAATGAGTGATCGAGCGTTGACCATCTTCACTTACCATTCTTTCGATAATACTGTCTGGATTTCTTGCGATTGGACGATCAATAGTACCACTTTCATCCTTCAATTCACCATGAACAAAAGCAATATATTCTCTTTTTATGACTTTATCTTTTTGTTGTTTCGACATGAGTGAATGTGCGAATCGATGTTTCGCTATCAACACAATCCCTGAAGTATCCTTATCCAATCGGTTTACCGCATGAAATGTACCCGGAATATCATGTTGATGATAATAAAATAAAACGGCCGATGCAAGAGAACCATTCGGCTGATAGAGTGATGGAATGGTTGGCATACCAGCAGGTTTATGAACCGCAATAAAATGTTGATCTTCATAAATAATATCTAAAGGGATTTTCTCTGCCTCCATTGAGGAGCTCTTTGTTTCTGGAGGAAACCATACTGTGACCTCGTCACCACTATGAAGCTGTGTCCTTACAGTTACTTCTTTTTTATTCACAAAAAGAGCGCCGCCGTGAAACTTAATATCGGTCAGCGCTGCTTTAGAAATCTGTTTCTTTTTTAAATACTCCCGTAAAAGAACGGGAGCTTCTTCATGTTTTACATACCATGTAATTGTAAATGTATTCATATTAATCTCCGACGAATGACTCTTTAACTCTTTTCCAGAATGGAAAAGGACGAAAGCGAGCAAAACGAATCTTCTCTTCAGCTACTCGATATTGTATAGACTTTACTTTTTTCTGAACTAAGAATCGATGGTCGATCGTAATATGGAAATCTACATCGTTAACGGGTTTAAGTATACACGTATGATGCTGTGGCAGAACGAGCGGTGAACCTATCGTTCGGAAAACTCGATTGTTTATAGAAGCCATTTCTGATAATTGTATGGATGCAAGGGACGGGTGGATGATCGCTCCACCGAGTGCTTTATTATACGCTGTACTCCCTGAAGGAGTTGAAATACAAAGGCCGTCACCTCTGAACGTTTCAAATTTTTCTCCCTTGATCTCAACATCCATGACGAGAGAACCTTCCACACTTTTAACCGTACATTCATTAACAGCGAGATATCTCTTCTCATCTAACCCATCAATATACCTTACAGTAACTTCGAGTAAAGGATATTCAACAATCTGAAAAGGTGTTTTTGCAATATGTATAACGAGCTTTTCCACCTCTTCAGGCAACCAGTCCGCAAAAAAACCAAGGTGACCGGTATGGACACCAACAAAAGCGGTTTTGTCGATGCGATGTACATAATGATGGAACGCATGAAGCAATGTTCCATCACCACCAACTGTTATAACAATCTCAGGCTCTTCTTCTTCATAAACCAGTTCAAATTCTTCAAGATATGCCCGAATTTTTTCTGTTAAGATATTGGATTTATTATCTCCTTTTGATACGATGGCAAATTTCATTCTCTCTCCATCCTTTATGATCCTAAATTAGTTTCATTGGATTTATCATTGCGTTCCAAAAACACAAGCTGAGCTTCTTGAATTTCCCCTTTGATCTGAGACATCTCTTCGTCTAATCTGTTTGCTGCTTCTGCAGCTCTTTGTAACCTTTGACGAATATCTTCAGGAATTTGTCCCTGATACTTATAGTTCATAGAGTGTTCGATCGTAGCCCAAAAATTCATAGCTAGTGTACGGACTTGAACTTCTACAAGAATCTTCTTTTCCCCATCTAAAACTTGAACGGGATACTCGATAACGATATGGTACGAACGATAACCACTTGGCTTTTTATTTGTGATATAGTCGCGTTCTTCTACAATCGTAAAATCATTGCGCTGCCTGAGAAGATTGATCACTGTCTTAATATCATCAGTAAACTGACACATGATTCGAAGTCCCGCTAAATCTTGAATTTCCGTTTCTAAATGTTGATCGGGAATGTTCTTTTGATAAGCCTTGTTCACGATTGACTTGATGGGTTTCACTCTTCCAGTAACAAACTCAATCGGACAATGCCTATTTGATTTTTCAAATTGCTCACGCATTCCTCTGAATTTAATCTTAAGCTCATCAACAGCTTGCTTGTACGGAATTAATAGCGCTTCCCAGTCCATGCTCATTGGGCTTTTTCCTCTGTTCCAAAAATCTTGATCACTTCATCTTCCATCTGTTGCCCATAGTTAGCATTTCCTTGTATGTTGTCTGTTAAGAAGTCCATTTCTCTAGAGAAAGCAGTAAGTTCAAGCTCTTCTCTTTTTTCATTTTCAACAGCGAAAACGGCATCTTTTTGAAGAGCACTCTTCACTTCGTTCCAATGATTATGATCAATTGAGATATAAATGAATCCATCTTCATCCTCAAGAACATAGATGAATGCTAACCCATCAGAATCGACCAGCATTCTTTCGCTGTCTTTCCAGTCAGAAATTCCTGTGTTTTCTTCATTCTCAATAAGCAAAACGAGCTTATTTTCTTTCCATGCAGTTGACTGCACATTCAATCGTCGTGGCATCATGTTAACAACCTCCTGTTTCTTCTTTTTTAGTGTAACACAAAATAGGAGTTTAATAAGAAATTGAGATGCAGGAATCACTATGAGATAATAAGATTACTTAAGTATAGTTACAGGGGGATAAATCAAGTGTCTCAAGAAATTGAAATTGAATTTAAGAATTTGTTATCACACCTTGAATTTTTAAAACTTATAGACGAGTTTGATGTGAAGCAAGAAGCATTTCACAAACAAACCAACTATTATTTTGATACCCAACAATTCGACCTGAAACACCACAGAAGTGCATTGCGTGTTCGAACAAAAAATAACGAATATACACTCACACTAAAACAGAAATTAGATAAACATATTCTTGAAACCCATCAAACCGTTTCTAAAGATATTTTTGAAGGTCTATTAAAAGGGACACCATTGCCTTCTGGAGAGGTATCTGATCAGATACAAAAAATGAACATTGAAGTAAAGAAAATTACATATTTAGGAGAACTCACAACATTCCGTGCTGAGTTTCCTTACAAAGATGGCCTTCTCGTTTTAGATGAAAATCATTATTTAGGTAAAATCGACTATGAAATCGAATACGAATCTGCCGATTATACAAGTGGACTCAATAAATTTAATGATCTGCTAACGATTAAACAGATCCCTATTAGAGAAACAGACAGCAAAATTGCCCGTTTCTTTAATGAAAGCCTTAGAAATAAGTAAACTGATCATTTTAATACGTTAATCGATTTAGGAGGATATCTCTTGAATATTCAATCGTATAAAGCACTAATGGAAATCCAAGCACTGCAGCAGTTGAATGTAAATACGTCTTCTTCTGTTTCAAGTATGCAAAGTACCGTTTCAAGTCCTTTTGCAGCCTTGTTGCAAGAGGCTTATTCTAACGTTGGTCGTACAAACGGGTTGGCAGGAGCCTCAACTTATAACCATGATGCTTCACAAAAGCTCCAACCACTCACTGCAAATACTAGTTCACAATATTCATTACCAGCAACACCATCGGTTCCGATCACAACTGAAAAGTTAAACATTCCATCAAAAAATTTAGATGGATTGATCGAAAACACTGCTAGTAAATTTGGTGTAGATCCTAACCTGATCCGTTCGGTTATTAAACACGAATCAAATTTTAAAACAACTGCCGAAAGTCATGCAGGTGCTCAAGGACTTATGCAACTGATGCCTGCAACAGCGAGATCGTTAGGAGTTACAAACCCTTTCGATCCGATACAGAACGTGGAAGCAGGAACAAAATATTTAAAGATGATGCTTGATAAATATGATGGAAATCAAAAGCTTGCTCTTGCTGCTTATAATGCAGGTCCCGGAAACGTCGCAAAATATAATGGCATTCCTCCTTTTAAGGAAACCATTTCTTACGTAAATAAGATTATGAATACGTACCAATCACTCGTATAACCCTCAAATGCTGAGGGTTATTTTTATGGTCTCTACACACTAATTCATGCCATTTTTTAAGAGACTTTGGAAAATACAAATATCCTTGTCTGTTCATATTGTTTGCTTACCATTCATGAACCTTGCTACAATAAAATTACAAATTGACGCAAGGAGCTTTTGGACCATGTTTGAGGAATCAAAAACACCATATGATCTATTAGGAAAAAAAGAGGGCATTGAAAAACTGGTTACGACTTTTTACAGCTTAGTTAGTCAAGACTCTTTGCTATCTCCACTTTTTCCTGATGACTTAACTGAGACTGCCTATAAACAAACTCAATTTTTAAGTCAGTTTTTTGGCGGACCGCCACTATATACTGAGGAACATGGACATCCTATGCTCAGAGCGCGTCACATGCCTTTTCCGATAACAAATTCTCATGCAAAAGCTTGGATAGCTTGCATGGAAAAGGCGATGACGATTCATAAAATAGATCCTGATTTGCAAAACATACTGTTAAGCCGATTAAAAATGACTGCTTTTCATATGGTTAATACAGAGGATTCAGAAAGGGGCGAGAATGCTGACACTGTATAATTCCAATTCCTTTTATGACGAACAAGAGAACAATAAAAACTATGCCTGTCAAAAGCCATTGGAAATCTATTCTGTCATCGATCCGCTATGCCCAGAGTGCTGGTCATTAGAGCCTGTTCTTAAAAAATTGCAAGTTCAATACGGCCATTATTTTACATTACGCCATTTTGTAAGTGGCAGCCTTGAATCACTCAATACGTACGTTCCTCGAAAAAAGGGGATAAACACTGCTGAACAGATTGCTGAGAAGTGGGAAAAAACAGCTTCCATTTCTGGTATGAGCTGTGATGGAGATGTGTGGTTGGAAAACCCTATTTCTGCCCCTCATAAAGCAACACTTGCCATAAAAGCTGCTGAGCTACAAGGCAAGCAACAAGGCATGAAGTTTCTAAGAAAACTTAGAGAGAACTTGTTTTTGAATAAACAAAACATTGGAAACGATGACGTCTTATTAAATATCGCCCGCTCGGTAAACTTGGACGAAGATGAATTTTTAAGTGATCTTTCATCCGAAGCAACAATTAAAGCTCTTCGTTGTGATTTGAAATTCACCCAAGAAATGGATGTTACTCAAATACCAACGCTTATTGTTTTCAATGACAAAACAGATGACGATGGGATAAAAATATCCGGCTGTTATTCTTACGATGTTTATGTACAAATCCTAAAAGAAATGTCTGAGGTTCCTTTAGAGCCCTCTCCGCTTCCTGAATTAGAAGACTTTCTTTCTACTTACTCTTTTGTAGCAACAAAAGAGGTCTCTGTAGTATATCAAATCAGTTGTGAAGAAGCTGAAAAAAGATTAAAACGTCTCGTTCTGCAACAAAAAGTTGAACGTGTACCGGTAAAGTACGGAACATTTTGGAGATATCTCCCCAACCGCTGATTATTTTCAGCGGTTTTTTATTAGCTTTTTTAACAAGAGCCGTTATTATTCGGACACGCTTTGCATATCCTGTCCCAACATGAATAAACATGTACAAAGGGAGGGAGATTTTTATGTATTTAATCATGTTTTTGCTTAGCTTACTTTCACTTGCAGGGAGTTTTTATTTCTTTGTGCTCTCTCTGCTAAACATGGCACCCAAAATTTTAGCAATACCTGGACTATTTATTGCTGTACTACTCACAACACTCTGCTATAACTATCGATCAAAACTAAGAAGAATAGGCTAAAACAAACATAACAAAATCCTGCCCAGAAAATTGGACAGGATTTTTTTGATTATTTCTCAAAAAGCAGTTCTTCCATCTCATCAAGAATCGATTCAAAAACTTTAAGAGCATTTTCAATTGGTTCTGGTGTAGTCATATCAACACCAGCTTTTTTCAATACTTCGATCGGATAATCAGAGCTTCCTGCTTTTAAGAAATCCAGGTAACGGTCAACAGCTGGTTTTCCTTCGTCTAAGATTTGTTTCGACAAAGAAGCAGCTGCGCTAAATCCTGTTGCGTATTGATAAACATAGAAATTGTAATAGAAATGAGGAATTCTAGCCCACTCTAGACCAATCTCCTTATCAATTACGAGACCTTCACCAAAATATTTAACGTTTAGATCGTAATAGATTTTCGTTAACAGTTCTGGAGTTAGCGGCTCCCCATTCGCGGCACGAACATGAATTTCTTGCTCGAACTCTGCGAACATCGTCTGACGGAAAACAGTACCTCTAAATCCTTCTAAATGGTGGTTTAACAAGTACAACTTTTCCTTCTTATCAGAAGTTTTCTCTAACATATAATGATTCAACAAAGCTTCATTACAAGTCGATGCGACTTCTGCAACAAAGATCGAATAATCCGCATAAGGATAAGGCTGATTCTCACGTGTATAGTAACTATGAACAGAATGCCCGATCTCATGAGTGAGCGTGAACAAATTGTTTACATTATCTTGCCAGTTCATTAGGATATACGGCATTGTTCCATAAGCCCCTGATGAGTATGCACCACTTCGCTTACCAGCATTCTCATGTACATCGATCCAGCGCTTCTCATAACCTTCTTTTACGATCTGTTTATACTCTTCACCCATTGGATCCAAACTGTCAAGGACAAGCTGCTGAGCCTCTTTAAAGCTCACTTCCATCTTGGCATCCTTTACAAGTGGGGTATAAAGATCATACATATGAAGTTCATCTAGTCCTAGTGCTTTTTTACGAAGGCGAACATAACGATGCAACAAACCAAGGTTATCGTTTACTGTTTTAACTAAGTTATCATAAACTGCTTCAGGAATGTTATTGTTGTTTAGTGCTGCTTCACGAGCTGAACTAAACTTTCTTGTTTTTGCAAAGAAATTATCTCGTTTTACTGTTCCAGCAAGTGTGCTAGCAAATGTATTTTTGTAAGAATCATAAGTGCCATATACAGCCTTAAAAGCATCTTCTCTCACTCTGCGATCTGAGCTTTCTAAAAAGCGGATATATCGTCCATGAGTAACTTCAATCTCTTCCCCGTTCTCATCTTTAACAACTGGGAATTTAAGATCAGCATTATTGAGCATACCAAATGTGTTGCTTGACGTATTCGCAACTTCTCTAACATCTGCTAAGAGAGCTTCTTCTTCTTTAGAGAGTACGTGGGGACGCTGTCGGTTAATCTCATCTAAAGCTTGTTTGTACAACTTTAAAGGTTCATGACTTTGTAAAAATTGAACCAATGACTCTTCAGATAAAGAAAGAATTTCTGGCACTGCAAACGACACTGTACTGCTAACTTGTGTTGCCAAATTCGAAGCACGGTCATTCAACCCTTGGTAAAAGGAGTTCGTTGTATCTTGGTCGTATCTCATATGAGCGTATGTATAAAGTTTACCAAGTTTTTTAGTTACTTCATCCTGCTTTTGGAAATACGAATAAAGGGTTTCCGCAGATTCTCCAAGTTTACCATGAAAAGATTTTAATTCAGGCAGCAAGTTTTTCGTTTCAACAAATTCTTTTTCCCATACATCGTCTGTCGCATATATTGCTTCTAAATCCCACGTATCTGAAACAGGGACTTCATTACGTTTAGGCAATGATTTTGTTTTAGTTTGAGACATACATACACCTCCAAGTAGATTAAAGAGAATAGTAGGAATACTTTCTCCTTATATATATCTACATATTACCAGAAAATGCTTATGCAAAGTCAAAAATTACGACTTTTCACTGAAAATTTCGTCTAGTTTAAATGCCTCATCCATCGTTTTTGGATAGTGAACAAGTTGAAGCTTTCTATAAGTTCCCTCTGACACATTTTCGAGCAATTGATGATTCACTAAGAATGATAGATAGTTCTCCACAGCATCTCTCCAAGATTCTTTAAGATATGGAAAATCTCGTACCTGAAGAATACGTTTTTGAATCAATCGCTGAAGTTCTTGTTCGATAAAATTAGTGGAAAATAATGAGATCGGCATCTTTTCAATCAAGAACAATATATATGTCTGCCATAAATAAGGTGATGTTTCAATGTGATAAAAATCATTAGTGGGAATACCCGCAATAGAAGGAAACAAGGTTAGGGAATGATGATTGAAATACAAAACTTTTTTCATATACATAACAGCTGGAGATGTATTCTTAAAAGCTGTTGTTCTCCACGTATATTTTTGTTTTCTCCAAAGAACGTTGTGATTAACTTTATGAGTTTCTAGATTCAAAAACGTTCGTGACAACCATAGGACATCACAACACTTCTTCGTTGAAAAAATACTACCATGGGCAGCAACTTTCTTTTGTGATAGAGGAATAATATTTCTAAGCAGAAAAAACTGTTCTTTAAGAGGGCAATAATAATTAAGATATAAGTGGCCATTGCTATCTTTTTTAGCTGCCGATAGATCGGAGCTTTGGATATAATAAAGATCTGGTCCTTTTTGTTTTACACGTTTCATTCCAAAGATCCAGTCGGAGGCTAAGTTAAGAGACTGATAACCTGATATTCGTTTTCTCAGATTTTCAGGTGTGATCGTAGCACACTGAAACTCGATGACATGCTGATTTTCTTGAAGAAATAAATCAGGACGCTGCTTAATATCACGAATATAATACTCCAGGATCGTTTTTTCATTTACATGTGTAAGCCATTTATACAAGCTTTTTTTCCCAAGGAGATGATAATCCGTTTCTCCTTCATGAAAACCTTCACATTCTTCAAAAGAATGATGAGCGAAGTGCCATGTCTTTTTTGTTCCACATTTCGGTATCACTTTATTATGACAGACTGGGCATCGTAATTTTCCTGATTTATTTTTCAGATACCATTCTTCCTTTGTTATTTCTCCAACCATATCAACGTACTGATCATTAAAAAGAGCGACTAACAATTTGTTTCACCTCCACACTCATCATAATGATGGATGAGTGCAGAAACTTCACTTCTTCATTTTCTCTAGATCGTTAATGAAATGATTGATTAATTGATAAAAACACTCAGTAAAAAAAACAAAAACCGATTTCAAGGTAGCTGAAATCGGTAATATCTTATAATTTAAAATATTGTTGTACGTGATCTAATGCAGCCTCTGAAACAATTGTTTTTCCATACTCTTGTATACGGTAAACAGATAGATCAGAGTCATTTCCGTATTCCAATAGCTGGGCTAATAGATCGTCTTGTTCTCGATCTGAAGTTTCCACATTAAATGTCACATACAAATAATATTTACCCTCGAAGTGAAACAGCGAATTCTCAAAAGACGAAGAATCAATCGTATGACTTAAAGAGATAACATCTTCAAAGTCACCAAAAGAAATGAGGAAGGATAAATAGTCTTCTTCTGTTTCTTCTAATTCATCAAAATCTTCTTCTACTTGAAACTGTTGATCTAATATTTGTTCAATATTCTGATCAACGGGTAAATCCAACTTATCATCGCCTATAGGAAGCTCAATCTTCTTACCGTCTTTGGACATTTGAGCACGAGTTACAATTATTTCAAGACCTTTATCCAGAGCCTGAACTTGAATCCACAGTGGACCTTCTAATGGAAACTGCTCTTGCTGATGTGCTTCGTCCATCATTTCCCAAAAGAGTTCTTCTCCTCTTTCGCGATCAGACCATATTTCTTCACGGTCGAAACCGCGATCTTCAATATCTCTGTACGTAATGAAAAATTTAATGGTGAACTCATTCACTCTTTCAATTTCCATTTCTGCTTCTCTCCCTTCTCTCCGGTTTGTTCGTGAAGGGATAAATACCCCTAGAAAAAAGCAATTCTTATTTCCAATCGTTCTCCGTCGAAAACTACATCAATCACAATTAAACCTCTTGTACCTTATTCTATGACAAAACGGAAAATATGGAAATAAAAAAGGCCTGTATAAACTGCCCTTTTTTGCACCTGTGCACACGTCGAATCTTAAGCTCTCAACTTGACGGAGCAGGTCAAGCTGGACTATAATTCAAAGGTCTTTAAGGTTAACATATTGTACCATAATTCAAGTGAAATTTCATTATTTACGGGGGGTTTACGTTTGGAAACAGAATTTCTGATATCATTGTTGCAGATCATTGCAATTGATATCCTTCTTGGCGGAGACAACGCTATTGTAATTGCCCTTGCCAGTAGAAACTTACCAGAAGTTCAAAGAAATAAAGCCATTTTCTTAGGAACAGGACTAGCTATTGTTGTTCGTGTAGTACTAACCATTGTAGCTGTTTATTTATTAAATATTCCTTTCTTATATCTTGCAGGAGGAATTTTACTTCTAATTATTGCTTATAAGCTAATTTTAGAAGAAGATGACGAGCTTGATGTTAAAGCGGGCAAGAACCTATCTGATGCTGTAAAAACTATCGTTTTTGCAGATATTGCGATGGGACTTGATAACGTACTAGCAGTCGCCGGTGCTGCACACGGAAATATCGTGTTAGTAGTGATTGGACTTTTAGTTTCAGTTCCTATCATTATATGGGGAAGTAAGATAATACTGCACTTTATGGAAAGATTCCCTGTTTTAATTTATATTGGTGCTGGAGTACTTGCTTTCACATCAGCAGGAATGATTGTTGAAGAACGAATGATCCATTCCGTATTTGAAGGTAATGATGTTCTGAAATACGGTTTATATGTATTTTTAGTTGTAGGCGTGATTCTTGCAGGTATCTTAACGAACACTTTCAAAAAGAAACGAGCCAATTAGTCTAAAAAAGCACAATAAAAAACTTCCGCTATCGGTTAGCGGAAGTTTTTCTTTATTCATTGACAAGACGCTGTGCTTCCATAAGCTGAAATGTACGTACACGTCTTGGTAAGAAACGACGAATTTCGTCTTCGTTATAACCAACTTGCAAGCGTTTTTCATCCAAGATAATAGGTCTACGCAGTAATCCAGGATGGTCTGCAATCAATTGGTATAAGTCTTGCAAAGGCATGGATTCGAGATTGATGTTAAGTTCCTGGAACGTTTTTGAACGAGTAGAAATAATCTCGTCTGTACCGTCCTCTGTCATTCTCAAGATTTGCTTAACTTCTTCTATTGATAAAGGTTCTGAAAAAATATTTCTCTCTTGATAAGGAATGTCATTCTCTTTTAACCATGCTTTTGCTTTACGGCATGATGTACAGCTCGGCGAAGTAAATAGTGTGACCATAGTGGAACTCTCCTTCCCCTCTCTCTGATTTAGGCACTTTAAAAAAGTTATTAAATCATTCATAGTATACTACACATTTTACATTTTCGGTAGAGGTTATACAGACTTTTGTACATTTTTACGAATTTGTCATACAAATGTAATACATCTACAAAATATTCTACACAACTTTTCCGTATCTACATATATATAGACGTATTACCCAAGAATAAGTTTCATAAAACATAAAAAAAGAATATGTTAATTATTCGTTTGTTTCAACACGTATTTAATCATGATTAAGGTAGATCAAAAAAAGGGCTGTTAGAAGAAGCATACCCTCCTTTTAACAGCCCCATCTTATGCAATTGTTTTCTTTACTTGTGAAGCAGGGCCTTTTCTAGAAATGCTTTGGTTAAATTTCTTAAGATTCTTCTTAAGCATTTCTTTCCAAAGTTCACGTTTTGTTTTTTTCTTCTTGTCTTTTTGTTTCATGACATTTCATCCTCCTTTAAAAAGGAAAATCGTATTACTCTGAAGCAGGTTTTCCCGAAGAATCTGTTGAGTCATCATCAACGATCTCAAGCTTAGGTACTGCATTCTCTGTATCTAAAGTTAACACTTCACTTGCAGGCTGATAGGACTTACCGTACAATTCACTATCTTTGTACGTGTGTATTTCATTATACGTCTTTTTCATGTTTTCATAAATAGTTTCTTCGGATTCTTTAGTTGGTGACCAAAAAAGGATCTCCATCTCATTCACTTCATCCGTAGCGAGTGAGCGTCTTCTGTACCCTATACTAGATGCATGTTCAAATCCTTCACGAGTGTAGAACCGTAACCTTTTTTCTGTATCTGTATCTTCATAATCGACCGGCTCAACTTCTAAGATGATCGGTTTCCCTTTTGCTTTTAACTTTTCGATAAGCTTATGGCCGAGACCTTGACCTCTAGCATCTTTTGAAACAAATAAGTAATCAATAAAAACAAAATCAGTGAGTTCTACATACATCAAAACGTGGTATTGGCCTTCATCTTTGTGATAGATGTCACTCTTCTCGTCTAATAATAACTCCATGTGTTCTTTAGATTTCATCTCTTCAATCGGAAAATATTGATTTAATTTCTCATACCAGTTCATTTTTTCCCCATCAGCTCCTTAGATTTTGGTGGTAATTATAGTTTTCCCTCTTTCTTCCTTTGTTATCATGAGATACAATAAAGAAAGAAGTACGTGGTGAACTCGTTGTGAAAAGGAGGAGTCCTCATTTGATTTCATTCTTTACCGATTTAACGTTGCTAGCACTTTGTGTTGTTGGAATCACAGCCCTGATGGGAAGCATCTCCCAATTCATCGCTGTAAAATTGTTTGGCGGTAAAAAAGTTTTTCACTTTGTGGATAAATCGAAGTCTTTTCAAGAAAACTGGAATCCTGTAAAAAGAAGATAAATGCGAACAACCCGTGAATTTTGGGTTGTTTTTTACATTTCAAGTCCGAACTACTTTATAATATAAGGGTAGCATACATAATAGAGGTGTACAAATGCATAGAAACCTTAGAACGTTCATCAATCAATTAAGAGCTGAAAAAGAAATTGTAGAGATTCATACAGAAGTGGATCCTTATTTAGAAATTCCTGAAATTCATAGACGTGTGATCTCAGAAGAAGGACCAGCTCTTCTTTTTACAAATGTTAAAGGAAAGAATATTCCAGTTGTAACAAATCTATTTGGAACGATTAAGCGAGTAGACATGGCTTTCGGTCCAAAGCCAGAGCAGCTAGTTAAAGAACTAGTCGGATCGATCGATGAATTAATGCCTCCATCTCCTTCTGTATTATGGAAGAAAAAAGGCATGATCAAAGATGTATTATCACTCGGCACGAAAACCGTGAACAAAAACAAAGCACCACTATTAGAAACTTTTACGACGAATGTGAACATGCAGGACCTGCCTGCATTAACGGGCTGGCATTTAGACAGCAATCCATTCGTAACCCTGCCACTCGTGTATACAGAACATCCAGATAAACATGAACACAATCTTGGTATGTATAGAATTGAGATCAAAGAGAAAAACAAGACGGGTATACATTGGCAGATTCATAAAGGTGGAGGCTTCCATCATTATGCCGCCGAACAAAAGAATGAAGCTTTGCCTGTGACGTTGTTTTTAGGTGGACCTCCTTCCCTAATGATCTCAGCGATCGCTCCGCTTCCTGAAGCAGTTCCTGAGCTTATGTTTTCCTCTATGTTAATGGGAGAAAAACTAAGTCTTGCACAAGTTGATGGGCATCCGCATCCTCTAATTGCAGAGGCAGAGTTCGCGTTTGGAGGAATCGTTCCACCGCATGTCCGAGAACCTGAAGGACCTTTTGGCGATCATTATGGCTACTATTCATGGGCACATGATTTCCCAGTATTCAACGTAGATAAGATGTGGAAGCGCAAAGATGCCATCTATCCTGCAACAGTGGTCGGAAAACCAAAACAAGAAGATTATTTCATTGGAGAATATCTTCAGAGATTGATGAGTCCACTATTTCCTGTTGTTATGAACGGAGTACGAGATCTTTGGACATATGCAGAAACTGGCTTTCATGCACTAGCAGGGGCTGTTGTTCGTGAATCATACTATAAAGAAGGTTTAGCGCACGCTTTCCGTATTATGGGTGAAGGGCAGCTGACGCTTACTAAGTTTCTGATGGTAACGAATAAGCCTGTAAACCTTCAAAATTTCGCTGAACTTGCTGAAGGTGTACTTGAAAGATTTCTTCCTGAACGTGACCTTTTAATTATTCATGATACTTCAATGGATACTCTTGATTATACCGGCCGTAAGTTCAATACAGGTTCAAAAGCAATTATGACTGGATTAGGTGAACCTGTCCGCGAACTTAAACGTACTTATGATGGTGGTACCATTTCAGGCATCCATGACGTTAGCGTATTTTGTGGTGGCTGTTTAACGGTAAGTGGGCCATCATTCGAAGAAGCACCTGACTTTGCAGAAAAACTGCTTGAGAATGGTCAGAATTCTTTCAAAGATTGGCCGTTAGTTTTCCTAGTTGATGATGCATCCATTGCAGCAACACAGGCTGAGTTTTTGTGGACAACCTTCACACGATTCGATCCTGCCTATGATGTATACGCGAAGAGTACGATAGACAGAAATCGTATTAAATATGAAGGAACAATCATTATTGATGCTAGAATGAAGCCGTTCTATCCTGATGTGGTTGAAACTCGTGAAGATATAGATAAATTAGTGACTGATCGTTGGGATGAGTACTTTAAAAAGTAATCCTCATAATACCTCAGCAGCAAAAAAAGAAGCGACTCCGCTTCTTTTTTTGCTTATTTTAGTTGATAAATTGTCCAAATGGTGTTAATGTATATAACAATATACATTTTTAGAGAAAGGAGAAATCATATGCGAAATATTAGCTTACTCGATTTATACAACCACCCTCATGTACAAAAATATGTGAAGCGCTCTGGAATGGTTCATGCCATCTCAACAGCTTATCATGCATACCGTTTGTCTAAAAAATATGGTGTGGATCCTGATTTAGCGACAAAGGCTGCTTTTCTTCATGATATCGGTCACTATACATGGTATAAGAACGGTCATTGGGACTATGACATGTACAAAGAGAATGATATTCATGCGATTAAAGGTGCCGAACGCGCACATCGAATATTAGTGTCTCTAGGTGAAGATCGTAAAAATGCAAAAGAAATTGCTCTTGCCATTCTACTGCACACCGATTCCTATCTACCTGCTGGCTCACTTAACCTCAATCCGCTGCAACAAGTTGTTGCTTTGGCTGACGAAGCAGATGAAGAACCAGGCGGAAGCCACCACTATCGTACGATTAGTGATATGAAAGCTATAACCATGATCAAAAAATTAGATGAAATGGTAGATGAATATCATGAAGAAGAAAAAGTAAAACACTCTGTTTCCTAAGGAAGGAAAAGAGTGTTTTTAACATTCTTATATATTATTTTAATAAGCTACAAATCCAATAGCTTTTTCACTTGAATACGTTCCGATCGTGCTTCCAAAACGAGTATAAATTACTTTTGGAAAACTGGATAATGAAAATAATTCTTCAAATTCTTTTATCACTTCATCCGTAGATGGAAAACTATGAATGAGGTAAAGTGTCTTTTCAGGGTTTTCTTCTCTCCATTCAGAGATATATTCTTTCATTTTTGAAAGACCCTTCTTACTTCCTCTAAACTTACCAATCGTTTCAACCACGCCATCAATGATCGAAATCATCGGTTTAATATTTAACATTCCAGCGATAGCCCCTTGAACAGCAGATATTCTGCCACCTTTTTTCAAGTTTTCTAACGTTTCAAGCAGTACATACGCTTTAATGCCTGATTTCGTAGTCTCTAAGCTATTTACAATTTCATTGATCGACTTACCTTCACGTGCTAATTCGATCGCTTCATTTAGTAAAATTTGTACACCACCTGAAGCGATACCGGAATCTAGAATAATCACTTTTTCTTGTTCTTCCTCAGTTAACATGCTCTTTCCAATCGTAGCACTTTGAACCGTTCCACTTAAGTTAGATGAGATGCCGATGTATAGGACATCATGGCCTTTATCTACTTCCTTTTGAAAGGCTTCATAAAAAGATTGTGGAGATGGCTGACTTGTTTTAGGCAATTCTGGTTCCATACTCATACGTTTATAAAATTCATCTTCAGTAATATTCACGCCATCTAAATAATGGTCTTCTCCAAATTGTACATTCAAAGGTACAACGGTTAACGAATAATCCAGTTTCTCAAGATCTATTTTAAGGTCACTTGCGCTATCCACTATAAAACTAAGGTTCATATTGTTCTACCCCATTTCTGCTTCTCAATTCAATTATTAGGGATGTATAAAGAATTGTATACGCTTCACACACTTCTATTAGTTTAACATAAAAACGATCTCCTGTATTATAGGAGATCGTTTTAAATGTGTTAATTCTGTTGCTTTACAGCTTCTTCATCATAAAGGTGACAGGCTACCCAGTGCCCTTCTCTAGCTTCTTGCCATTTAGGCTTAACAGCTGCACATACATCCATTGCATGTGGGCAACGTGTACGGAAACGGCAGCCACTTGGAGGGTTGATCGGACTCGGAACATCTCCCTCTAGGATGATACGTTCACGGCTTCTTTCCAGTTCAGGATCCGGAACTGGAATCGCTGATAAAAGAGCTTGTGTATACGGGTGAAGCGGTTCTTCATAAAGCTCATCACTTGTCGTAAGCTCGACGATATTACCTAGATACATTACACCTACACGATCAGAAATATGTTTAACCATAGATAGATCATGGGCAATAAATAGGTAAGTAAGTCCACGCTCTTTTTGCAGTTCCATCATCAAGTTAACCACTTGCGCTTGAATGGATACGTCTAGAGCAGAAATTGGCTCATCTGCAATGATAAAGTCTGGATCTACTGCTAGCGCACGAGCAATTCCAATACGCTGACGCTGTCCACCTGAGAATTCATGCGGGTAACGGTTTGCGTGCTCTCTATTTAATCCTACTGTTTCAAGTAGTTCATAAACACGATTTTCACGATCTTTCTTTGTTTTTGCCAAATCATGAATATCGATTCCTTCAGCAATGATATCCTTAACTGTCATACGCGGGTTAAGAGAAGCGTAAGGATCTTGGAAAATCATTTGCATTTTGCGGTTAAATTTCTTTAACTCAGAACGAGATTTTTTATCATGAACATCTACACCTTCATATACAACTTCACCTTCAGTAGCATCATAAAGACGGATGATCGTTCGACCTGTCGTAGACTTGCCACAGCCAGACTCACCAACAAGTCCTAATGTTTCACCTTTATAGATATCAAAGGAAACATCGTCTACAGCTTTTAAAACACCTTTTTTCCCAGCCGGAAAATACTTTTTAAGGTTTTTTACTTCGAGTAATTTTTCTCTCTCTACTACTGACATTAACGAGCACCCCCAACTAATGCCTCTTCAGGCGGTTCAACTTTTGGAGCTCGCTCATCAAGTAACCAGCAAGCTGCTTTGTGTGATGAAGTAACATTAGTTGCTTCAGGCATATGATCCACACATACTTCCATGGCATATGGACAACGCGCTGCAAACGGACATCCTTTCGGAGGATTCATTAAATCAGGCGGTGTACCAGGAATAGCTAATAATTCTTTAGATTCTGAATTGATTTTAGGCATTGATGCAAGCAATCCCCATGTATATGGATGCATAGGCTTATAGAAAATCTCATCAACCGTACCTGTCTCTACTACCATGCCTCCGTACATTACGGCAACACGTTGAGCCAAGTTTGCTACTACACCTAAATCATGTGTAATCAAGATGATTGCTGTACCTGTTTTATCCTGTAGATCGCGCATTAAGTCAAGAATCTGCGCTTGTATCGTAACATCAAGTGCTGTTGTCGGTTCATCAGCAATCAATACTTTAGGATTACAAGCTAGTGCTATAGCTATAACCACACGCTGACGCATTCCACCTGAAAATTGGTGAGGATATTCATCCACACGAAGCTCAGGATTAGGAATTCCTACAAGTTTTAATAGGTTGATCGAACGCTCTTTTGCTTCACTCTTGCTCATGTTTTGGTGCTTACGAAGCCCTTCCATGATTTGTTTACCGATCGTCATCGTTGGGTTTAAAGATGTCATCGGATCTTGGAAAATCATAGATATTTCTGCGCCACGAATTTTTTCCATTTCGCGCTCAGTAGCTTTCGCTAGATCTTTCCCTTGAAAGCGAATAGCGCCTTCTTTAATAGAACCAATTTTGTTAGGTAATAATCTCATTACGGCTTTGGAAGTAACAGATTTACCAGAACCTGATTCTCCAACGATTGCAAGTGATTCACCTTTATCTAATGTAAAGCTAACTCCGCGAACGGCTTTAACTTCTCCCCCATACGTATGGAAGGAGACATGCAAATTATCTAATTCTAATAATTTTTCCATTTTAAAAAATCTCCTTCCTATCTTCTCATCTTAGGATCTAGTGCATCACGCAAGCCATCACCTAGTAAGTTAAAGCTGATCATTAAGATACACATAATAGAAGCCGGATAGATTGCTAAGTGTGGATAAATTCTCAGCGATCTAAATCCATCTGCAATCAATGCACCTAATGAGGCAGTCGGTGGCTGAATTCCAAGACCGATAAAGCTTAGGAAAGCTTCGAAGAATATCGCGCCTGGAATCGTAAAAGTACTCGTAACGATAATCGCACCTAGCGTATTAGGTAACAAGTGCTTTGTAATCAATCTTCCACTAGTTGATCCTAATGTTCGTGACGCGAGAACAAATTCACGATCCTTTAACGCTAATATCTGAGCACGAACGATACGTGACATTCCAATCCAACCGGTTATAACGAGGGCTAGCGTGATCGATAATATCCCAGGATCTAGTATGATAATGAATAAGATAATTACAACTAGATTCGGTATACCATATAGAACCTCTACGACACGTTGCATCGCATTATCTACTCTGCCGCCATAAAAGGCAGAAATCCCACCGTATGCAACACCAACGATTAAATCAATGGTCGCTGCTAAGAAAGCGATATATAGTGAGATTTGAGTACCTTTCCAGACACGTACCCATTGGTCACGTCCAAGCGGATCTGTACCAAACCAGAAGTTTTGATCTTTCGGTACATTTTTCATTTCGTACTGATCTACACCACGAATATCTACTCCATCTACTCCAAGAAAACCAATTTTCTCAAGACCTGGAATCTTAGGAGGAAGATTTGCTCTCATCAGCTCTTGATCGTCCATACCATACTTACTTAAAGATGGTGCTATTAGAGAGAACACGATGACAAAAACAATTGCAAAAAGGCCGATCATCGCTCCTCTGTTTTTTCTTAGTCGTCTAAAAGCATCTTGCCAAAAACTTAAGCTTGGCTTAGAAATTTCTTCACTCTTGTTAACATCTAGATTTGCAGGACGAAATAAATCCGGTGTGAGTTTTCTTTCTGACATGCTCATTCTTATTTACCTCCTGCTACACGAATACGAGGGTCGATGATTCCATAAAGAATATCCACGATCAAAATGATGACTACGATTAAGAAACTATAGAATATTGTAGTACCCATGATAACTGGATAGTCATTTAAGTTAATACTTTTTACAAACTGTTCACCGATTCCTGGAATCGCAAAAATGTTCTCGATAACTAGTGATCCAGTAATTAGTCCTATAGCCATAGGTCCTAAGATCGTGACGATTGGAATCATACTATTACGTACACAGTGTTTAATGATGACTGCATTTTTGCTAATTCCTTTAGATCGAGCCATTAATATATAGTCCGTACCTAAAATTTCAAGCATTTCAGTTCGCATAAAACGTGCTACTGTAGCGATTACTCCAACGGATAAAGAGAATGCAGGCATGATGTGATATTCTGGACCATCCCAAAATGCTACAGGCAGCCATCCTAATTTTACACCTACGTAATATTGTAATAGTCCTGCAAAAACAAAGGATGGAATTGCAATACCGAAAACAGCTACGATCATGGCACCATAATCTACAAATGAATTATGTTTAAGGGCAGCTATAATACCTAGAAACAACCCTACAAATGTACCAAAGATTAAAGCCTCGAAACCTATCGTTGCTGAAGGTCCCATACCATTTGCAATCATAGAGTTAACGGTACGTCCGTCAAACTGAAACGTATATCCTAAATCACCCTGTGCCAATTTACCCAAATAATTAATATATTGAACAGGCACCGGGTCATTTAACCCGTATTTTTCGTTTAGAGCGTAACGCTGGGTCTCAGTTAACTTTTCTTGATTGTTAAATGGAGAACCCGGTAGTAACTTCATTAAAAAGAATGTAATTGTTGCAATGATCATCAGTGTAATAAACATGGAAAACACACGCTTAGATATATAACGCAACATTACACGCACCTCCCCCAAATGTTTCAAACTTAATATTTTGAAATCTTTCTGTAATATCTATCTTAAGGGACAAAATATTTTATATCAATAGAAAATATTTTTTTTTCGACATTTTCTGATTTCTTTTGATATTTCCAAATATCTGCCAAATATTGTTTTCAAGGCAAAAAAGAGAGTACATGTCAGGAATACATGTACTCTCCTGAGAAACACTATTTACTATTTTTTACTAACTATTTATTGCTTTCCTTCAATATAAGCCCACTTGTAAGAAGTATCTGCTCCGAATAAGTGATGAGCAAGTCCTTTTACGTATGGCTTTTGAAGTCCAGTTACACCACGTTGATAAAGTGGAGAGATCGCTTGATCTTCGAAAAGAATTTTCTCTGCATCAAGCATCATTTGCCAACGCTTCTTCTCGTCTGTTTCTTTCTTAGCGCCTTCGATTAACTTGTCATACTCAGGGTTTGAATATGCCATTTGGTTATGAGCTCCATCTGTTACGAACATGTCAAGGAACGTCATTGGATCTTGGTAGTCAGGACCCCAACCAGCATATGAGAAGTCATACTCCCCTTTTGTTTCAAGGTCAAGCTTTTGTTTGAACGGTTGTGCTTTAATGCTAACTTTGATTCCAGGAAGGTTCTTTTCAAGTTGGTTCTTGAAGAACTCACCCATTTTCTTAGCGCCATCTGAATCGTAGTTCAATAGTTCAAGCTCTACAGAATCTTTTCCAACTTCTTTTAGACCTGTCGCCCAAAGTTCTTTTGCTTTTTCAAGGTTGTACTCACCAAAGTTACCGTTCGTTTTACGGTAGTCTTCACCATCTGGACCAGGAGTGAACTCACCAGGAACTAGATAGTAAGCTGGAGTAGAACCGTTGTTAAGAAGTACATCTACCATTGATTGCTTATCATAAGCCATGTCGATTGCTTTACGAATGTTTGCATTCTTAAGCACTTCTGATTTTTGGTTTAAACGCAGGAAGAATACTGATGCTTCACCACGCGTGTATAGGTCTTCGTTATCTTTATATTGATCAACATATTCCATGCTTAGACCAGCGATATCTGTTTGGCCAGTTTCGTATAGGTTTACACCTGTAGCAACGTCTTTAACGATCTTAACGTTGATCTCATCTAGCATTACGTTGTCTTTATCCCAATAGTTATCGTTCTTTTTATACTGCCATCCTTCGTTGTGTTTCCACTCGTTAAGTACGAAAGGACCGTTGTATAATAATGTGTTAGCTTCTAATGCATATTTATCAGCTTGCTTTTTAACAAACTCTTCTTTTTGCGGGTAGAACGTTGCAAATCCAGTAAGTCCTAGGAAATAAGGAGCTGGAGCTTCAAGAGTTACTTCAAGAGTTGTATCGTCAACTGCTTTAACACCTAATTGATCTACTTTACCGTATAATGGGTCACCATCAGTTTGGATCGCATTAGCGTTCTTAACAGGTCCCATGATGTAAGCATACTCAGAAAGTGTATCTGGAGTTAATGCTTTTTGCCAAGCGTATACGAAGTCTTTCGCTACAACTTGAGATCCATCGCTCCATTTAGCGTTTGGATTTAACTTAAATGTGTAAACTGTTCCATCTTCGTTTACTTCATGACTTTCAGCAACACCAGGAGTTGGTTTGTTGTCTTTATCAAGACGGTATAAACCTTCCATTACGTTATTCATTACTTCAAAAGATACTGCATCAGTTGCTTGTGAAGAATCCATTGAAGGAATTTCCTCTCCATCAAGCAAGTTAAGTACTTGTGGCTCACTTGGCTTTTCAGTTGGCTTATCGCCTTCGCCGCCTTTAGAATCACTTGCCTTGTCTTTGTCTCCACCACTACAAGCAGCTAAGAACATGCTTAGTACAAGTACTAGTGTAAGAAGCAATGACCATTTTGACTTCTTCATGAGTCGACCTCCCCTTTTTATCCTGTTAAATTGTTAGCAGATAAAAGCATCAAGAATTATCAGACATTTTCATCTACAAGTTCGATTATACAAGTTTTCAAACAATTGTGCATTTATTTTTTTTAAGAGTTTTACAAAAAGCCCATTATATTTACTTTTCCTTAACAAAAAATAGGTATATAGACCTATTACAAAGTAGGGTTTATTTTCTGATAATTCTACAAATTTTACCAAAATTATGTGTAAACTAGCATGAATATTACATTCTCGATTTTTTGTGAGGATTGAACATGCTTCACTTTGTAAGATAATTCGTCATTCTTATATTTCATTTGTTACAATGGGGATAAAGTCTGAGGGTATAATTCGTAAATTATGGTACATTTCTAAATGTTTATGGTGTAATTCTTACTAGATGGAGGCAATTTCAATGAATTTACTTTTTAAGAGGATCCTGATTATATCAGCATTTCCGATTCTTTTCGCATTAGGAGTTAGTTTGTTTACTTCCGAACCTTTTACCCTTGAAAAATACGTAAATACTTTATTTTATTTTTCATTGTCGATCGCTCTTATCGGTCTTGCCCTTTATGTAGTTAAAGGTGGTTTCTTTGATTTCTTTTCCTACAGTTTCAAAAGAGTAGCTAAGGCTTTATCTAGAGCTCCAGAGATTGATGATGAGATTTCATTTAAGACGAACTTTCAATTATCTGAGCGTGTAAATGTTTCTTTTATGAAATCATTTCTTTATAGTGGCTTGCTTTTATCATTTATTACAATTGCCGTTGCATATCTTTTGTAATTTGTGTATACTACAAAAAATAAATGTTATATGCGATGAGAAAGAAGAGTACATGATGTGAAGCTCTCAGAGAGCCTGTGGTTGGTGAGAACAGGCAGTGAATCATGATGGAATGGGCTTTTGAGCATTCTGACCGAACCTTCATAGTAGGCTCAGGCGTGTAGATGTCCGCACGATATAATGGACAGCGTATCGGAGCTTTTCCTGTACGTGTTAAAGTGATTTTCTGTTATTTCGAAAATTATAAGGGTGGCACCGCGGTCCATTCGTCCCTTGCATGAGGCGACGAGTGGGCCTTTTTATATTGATTTTTAAAAAACAAAGGAGAGATGAATCATGTCTGTAATCTTCTCAGGCATTCAGCCGAGCGGAAATTTAACGATCGGCAACTACATTGGAGCGATGAGGCATTTTGTTGAACTTCAAAATGAACACGAATGCTATTTCTGCGTGGTTAATCAGCACGCTATTACGGTGGCACAAGATCCAGTTGAATTAAAGAGAAACAGCCGAAATTTAGCTGCCCTGTATTTAGCAGCAGGAATCAATCCTGAAAAATCGACAATCTTCATTCAATCTGAAGTTCCAGCCCACACGAAAATGGGATGGATGATGCAATGTGTTTCCTATATTGGGGAATTAGAGCGCATGACACAGTTCAAAGATAAATCAACTGGAAAAGAAGCTGTATCTGCCGGATTATTAACCTATCCTCCTCTTATGGCAGCTGATATTCTTCTTTATAACACGAGTATCGTTCCTGTGGGAGATGATCAAAAGCAGCATCTTGAATTAACTCGAGATATCGCTGAACGATTTAATAAGAAATACCGCGAGATTTTTGTGATTCCAGAGCCACGCATTGCTTCTGAAGGCGCAAGGATCATGTCACTTGTGGATCCTGAGAAAAAGATGAGTAAATCGGACCCAAATCAAAATTCATTCATCTCTATGCTTGATGATGAATCTGTCATCTTAAAGAAAATTAAGCGTGCTACTACTGATTCAGAAGGCGTAGTTGCTTATGACAAAGAAAATAAACCTGGTATTTCAAATCTTTTAACCATCTACTCACAGTTATCAGGAGAAAGCATCAAATCTCTTGTAGAGAAATATGAAGGCAAAGGATACGGCGACTTTAAACAAGGTGTGGCAGAAGCTGTCATTCATGCTCTTAAACCTATCCAGAAACGATATAAAGATTATTTAGCATCAACTGAGTTAGATGACATTCTCGATTCTGGTGCCGAAAAAGCCAATCGTGTGGCGAACAAAACGTTGAACAAAGCCGAGCGAGCAATGGGATTAGCTCGTAAACGTGTTTAATAATACGTAGCAGAAAAACAAAAAACCAGCAGAAGTGATCGTTCGATCACCTGCTGGTTTACTTTATTTCTAGAACTATTTGATTTCGTCCTTAGTTTACTTGTGTACCGTTCTCCAGCTCCCAGATCTTTTCAAAATAAGGTTGTCCTTTTACTAACCGTTCACACATATCCATATGCTGTTTGGACCAACCGCTTTTCAGCTCACAGTATAACGCATCCCAAGCTTCGTCAAAATCCATCCTTTGAATTCTTCCGTATTGCTCTGGCATCCACTCTGTACACCAATACCTCATCTCGGCAACATTTTTTGTCGAGTGAAGCTGGTCTAAAGCCATGAACAAAAGTTGCTTCAGTTGTCTCTCTTTCCGAGTTAACCCTCGCATGCTGTCTGGATTTGGAGAAAGAATGTGATATTCCTTACTTAACTGCTTCTCACTGAACGTATAGACTTTTGTCTCCGTCTGCTCTGCCATCTCAAATACTAGCTGTTCTTGTCTTGGTATGAGTCTGCTCTTGCGGATTGGTATTCTATAACCCATCGTATCTATGATGAGAGATTTTTTTTCATCCGTAATGATAAAGCAATGTTCGAGTTGCACCCGTTGGTTGTTCTTTCGAACGTAAGCTTTTTGGTGGACCTCTTCAAGCAGGGAATCCGGCAGATCATTTAAATCATTCTCGATGTAATGAAAGAGCGTGGATTCTATTTTAATAATTGGCACTTGATCCAATAGTTCAATATAATCGTCTTTTCTCCATTCATGAAACTCACAAACGTTATAGCCGTTCTCTTCTCCTTCAAACCAGTTGACCCAAACATCACGTAAATATAACATCTGTACCCCTCACTTCTTTGCCGATTTGTATTTAAAATCAGTATAGTCAGAGGTTGTCCTTTTTATTCTAAATAAAGGTAATTAACTCGAAGTATGCAAAACCCCGCTTTCATAAGAAAACGGGGTTTGATCACAAACTATTCTTCGATTTTTTTGAACACCAATGATGCATTATGACCGCCGAAACCTAGTGAGTTACTAAGAACAGCTTTCACTTCTGCCTGTCTTGCTGTATTCGGAACATAGTCGAGATCACATTCTTCATCCGGTGTTTCATAGTTAATCGTTGGAGGAAGAATACTCTCTTGAATCGCTTTTACAGAAAAGATTGCTTCGATCCCACCAGCAGCACCTAATAAGTGACCTGTCATTGATTTTGTAGAGCTGACCGGAATCTTGTAAGCATGCTCGTTAAACACAGCTTTAATAGCAGCTGTTTCAAACTTATCGTTGTAATCCGTACTAGTTCCATGGGCGTTGATGTAAGAGATTTCTTCTGGAGCAAGACCGCTATCTTCAACTGCTTGTCTCATCGCACGCGCTCCGCCTTCTCCGCCTGGAGCAGGCTGAGTGATATGATAAGCATCCCCTGTTGCTCCGTAACCTACGATCTCTGCGTAAATCTTAGCTCCGCGTTTTTTCGCGAATTCGTATTCTTCCAGAACAAGGATTCCAGCTCCTTCGCCGATAATAAAGCCTGTTCTGTCCTTATCAAACGGACGGCTAGCTGTTTTTGGATCTGGGTTTGTTGAAAGTGCTCCCGCTTGGCAGAATCCTGCTAATGCCATGTCTGTGATCGGTGCTTCTGTTCCACCTGTAACCATTACATCTGCATCTCCGCGCTGAATCACTTTGAATGCATCTCCGATCGAGTTTGCACCAGATGCACAAGCCGTTACGGTACATGAGTTCATACCTTTCGCACCGATGGTAATTGAAACTTGACCAGATGCCATATCTGGAATCATCATCGGAACGAAGAATGGGCTAACACGTCTTACACCTTTTGCTTCAAAAATACGGAATTGTTCTTCATGAGTATCCATACCACCGATTCCAGAACCGATCCATACCCCTACGCGAGGTGCAATTTCTTCCGTGATATCTAAGTTTGCATCTTTAACAGCCATAATTGATGCGGCAACCGCAAACTGCGTGAAACGATCCATTCGGCGTGCTTCTCTTTTATCCATAAAATCTTCCGGATTAAATTCGGTTGCTTCTGCTGCAACTTTAACCGGAAACTTTTCTTTATCTCTTCTTGTAAGTGGACCAACACCACTTTGACCTTCAACAATCTTTTTCCATGTTTCTTCTACACTGTTTCCAAGAGGAGTTACGGCTCCTAGACCAGTTACGACTACTCTTTTTTTCATTGTAAAACCAACTCTCCTTTGTACACATTTGCGGTCATTGATGATTATCTTCCCCAACGAAGTGCAACAGCACCCCAGGTTAAACCTCCACCAAAGCCAACAAGTACGATTGTATGATCTTCTTTTATTCTACCATCTTTTAGTGCTTCTTTTAATGCCATCGGTATGGAAGCTGATGACGTATTCCCAAATTTGTCGATCGTCATGACCATTTTTTCTTTCGGAAGCTCTAAACGCTCTCGTGAAGCTTCCATGATTCTTATATTGGCTTGATGTGGAATTAAGAAATCAACATCTTCTTTCGTCAGACCTGCTTTATGAACGACATTTAATGAAGTCTCACCCATCTGACGCACAGCAAACTTAAAAACTTCTCTGCCGTTCATGTGGATAAATTCATTTTGATACAGATGTTTTGCTCCTGTTCCATCTGAACCAAGCTCGAACGAAAGGATGCCTCTCCCTTCACTAACATTAGAAAGTATAGCCGCTCCCGCTCCGTCTCCAAATAATACTGCTGTATTACGATCTTTCCAGTCCGTTATTTTAGATAGCTTTTCAGCACCAACTACTAGAACATTTTTATACGTTCCTGTTTCAATGAACTGCTTTCCTACGACCAAACCGTAGATAAAACCTGCACAGGCAGCACTGACGTCCATACCTACAGCGTTCTTAGCACCTAAGGATTCTTGTAATTGGCATGCTACTGAAGGAAATGGATTGTCTGGTGTAACCGTCGCTACCACGATAAGGTCAATATCTTCTGCAGAGATGCCCGCATCTTTTATCGCTTCTTCTGCTGCATATCTAGCCATATGAGACGTTTTTACCGATTCTTCTGCAATTCTACGTTCTACGATTCCTGTTCGAGTTCGAATCCACTCGTCACTTGTATCAACCATTTTTTCCAGGTCGGAGTTCGCTAGAATTTTTTCAGGGATATAGCTTCCCATCCCTATGATTCCTGCATTCATAACATTACCCCTTTGGTTTCGTTTTTGTTTAAATAAAGGTTTCTTACTCGTTTTCCCTGAGATGAGTAACTTGTAATAACGATTTACTAAATAAATGAAAAACTGTTTTATAATCAAATATTATGACCTGGTACTAATTTTATGATATCTCTTATATTTTGTCTAGTTAAAGTTCTTTTCTTTCACCAATATAAGCCGTAGGGCATATCCTGTATGGAAGAAAAGTGTAAGTTTAGTGAAATTGATATTAGGAGTGGTTCAATATGCATAATCCCCAAGCTAGACAGCAACCGATGTATCCTCCGCAGTTTCCTGGACGTTTTCCAATGGGCCAAAACCAGCAGCATATGCAGCAAGGTTTTCCACCACCACAACATTTCGGTGGCCCTGGTTTCAGAGGTATGCCGGCACCGTTTCATCAACCGATGCCTCGACCATTTCTACATTCTTTTCGAACGCAGGAAGGCTCTTTAGATTACAATAAAATTTTTTCTGTTATCGACCAATCCGTAAAAGTCGCACAACAGATCTCACCTATCTTTTCTGCGTTTAAGAAGAAGTAAAAAAAGCCAACCCGAGCAGGTTGGCTTTTCTTTGTTTGTTTCTTATTTTTCTTCTTTTCCAAGTTCGTAAGCATCATTCATCACGTTCATTAAGAGCTGAAGCATCGGCTGAACATCTTCCATCCCAAGCTCAATTCCTTTTTTCTCTAAAAAAGCTTGTGCTTCCGGCATATGCGACATAGCGATCTGCATAAATTTCATGTTGCGTTCTGTATCCATCTTTTTAATCCTCCCTCACTATATGTACAGAGTTATAAACCCTTACCTATTATAAAGAAAAATGTGAGACGGATAAACGTTTTATGATTAATTTCAATCTAACTAATGAAATTCAGATATACTGGTTAGGGTATTGATATCAATTTTTTGAGAAATCCGAAGAGTAATTAGAGAAATTCAGAAGTTATATTGACGAATCTTTACGATAATTCACCGAGTTTTCCTCACTTATCGACGAGGCGAAATACAACGTCAAAGTTAACCTTACCTATACACTCATGCAAGCACACTGCAATTCAAACAAAAAATGACCCTGAAAACTGCCAGGATCACCTTTACTTGTTAAATCTCTTTAGAATTGGGCTTTGATTTTTTATTCCTATTCCTAAAATGCATAATCTGTTTCATAATACCCTCTTTGATTTTCGTTTTAGCACGAAACCCGAGTTCATTTTCTGCTTTCTCACCTTTTATCCGCATCTTTCTTTTTTCTTTAAATGTTAATTGATCGGCTTTTAATTCTGTTAATCCTTCAAGCCATTGGTTCTGGTTGCCACTTGATATGTTGTAGATTTCATTTTTTGCAGCGGATTTACCCGCCAAGAATAAAGCTTCAGCGGCGTCATCCACAAAGAGTACATCTTCTGTAACTGAATCTTTTGATATCGAATCGTTCCTATCCTGATCTTGATCTTCTGTCGATATTACCTGTTGATACGTATGGTGTTCAGGCTGACCGGGTCCATATACAGTTGGCAATCTCATGATAACGAATGGAAAATCATGCTGTTCAGCAAGTTGTTTCACCATATTTTCTTCAGTCAGCTTAATAAGACCAAAAAGCGACTCCGGATTTTTTGGTGAAGTTTCCAAAACATCTCCTTGTCGTTTCCCATATACATCATAGGATGATACATAGATCAACTTCGTTTCATTGTTGGCTAACGTTGCGACTTTTTTTAGAACAGAGACGTTCCGCTGTACTTCATCTTCTATATTAGCCCATGGCGCTGTTGGCTTGACTGAACAAGCGAGATGGAAAATCACATCGCAGCCATTTGTATGCGGTTCAAGATCCGTTTCGTTTATATCATAAGGAAGGTACTTAAATCCGGCATGACGAGCAATGAAATCAATCCGGTCTGGAGATTCTGCCATATCTATGCCGACGACGTCCACTTCTTCATCCAACAAACGGCTGCACAAATGGTAACCGATAAACCCTGCCGCTCCTGTTACAAATGCCTTTTTCATGTAAGAGCCTCCAGTCCATTTTTCTCCTCTTACTATCCTATGGTCTTACCCAAAAGAATACGATACTTTTTTATACACAAAAACCCCATTACAGCATTCACGTAATGAGGTTTCTACAACACTTTTTCATGGTTTTTAAAATATTCTTGAAAGGCCCTTGCCGGATTGAACGTAGCTTCAGGAACATGTATAGAAAGTGAAATAGGTGCTGCTAATTCTTGTCTTCTCTTCTCATAAGGTCTGCTGTGATCTTTAAAATTAAATGCAACACCACGTGCTGCATGCCATATTTGAACTGGTGTAGTCGCTGTAAGGTGATTGGTTTGAGGTAGATTATGAATGAGTAATTCTATATCTTCTTCTGTATCGTAAGCTGTTATGATTTCACGAATCAGTCGTTTAAAAAATAATCGGTTCTGTCTTTCATGATTGAAATGGTGCTGCAAATCGATACATGGATTGATAAATAAAGCTGAGCGTATATTTTTTTCCATATCCTCCATGAGCTGCAGTGCAACAAGTGATCCCATACCCTCTGCGATCAAATGAATATTCGGGTTTAAAATTTCATGCTTCATTACATAGTGGTAAAGTCGTTTTGCCAGAATGACCGCTTTCGGACTACCCCAATGTCTTCCGTATAGATTAGAATAAAAAATGGTATATCCTTGATTTTTGAGGGATTGGATGAGGTTTGCACGTTCAGTGTTTTGTTTCCAAAGACTTGTATGCTCATCAACATAATGACTGCAATCACCGATGATCATCACGGCAAAACCGTTCGGCTGCTTTGGTAGGTGTATGATATTCCATTGATTGTCTATTTGGAAAGTGCGTTTGTCGATACTCACATTTCTCCCCTCGGATTCGCTTTTCTTAACTAATGTATGCAGGGGAAAAAAAATAGCTAAAGTTATCTGCCTAAGAATTCAGTTCTTTTTTTAGCTGTTCCAACGTTTGTTTTCCTTCATCTGTTAAATTCTTCTCTTCCTGTTCTTCCAGCGCTTTCAATTCTTCCAACTTTTCTTTCATACTAAAAATCCCTCCATGAAACCCGAATTAAGTATGTACTTTCTTCTTCGAAACCAACCCTTATCCTGTTAAGCTTGAACAATTTATGAAAATTTCTAACATTTAGGGCTTATTGGACGATTATTTACATAAAGAATCTTTCCCTTTATCTCAACTTTTGTTACTATACAGAAGGGTAAAGAATTCGTTTACATAAAGAGGTGAATGTGGCATGCGTTATATTTGGACGTTAATCTGGTCTTTATTATTAAGTAATATGATTTTTTATGTGCTCGTTTCAATGCAAGGCGGAACATTCGATTTCGTAAAAGCTTGTATTTTCGGAGTAGTGTTTACAGTCATAATTTCTATTCTTGGTGAGTTATTGCCAGCAAAAAGCGAAGAGATATAAAAATAAAAACCCGGATTATATGCCGGGTTTTTATTTTTGCTATGGCTTTCGTTTATATGTCCAAACTCTGTTATGATTCGTTGTTTCTGGAAATCGGTCTCCGGCTGATAAATGAATCTGTTGCGGATCATTTACCATACTCCCCGTCTCACCAATCTCTACATACATCCCGTTATTGGGTGCTTTCTGACCATGTTTAAATTGTTTATGCTGCCCCATATGTTGATGTACCTCCTTTCTTTTATAGGTTACCCGCGCTCTCATTGATAACTCTTGCTAAAAAAAGAAGGATTCCATCAAAATTTCCCTTAAAATGCCCCGTTTACTCCTGCCACAGCATGAAGCGGAAACATACATCGATAGATCTGATATCCCCTTACATCATACTGCGTTTCAGGGTTTCGATTTTCTTGCGTTTCTTCTACATAAGGTATCGCAAAATAGACGTTTTGCTGATCGACATATTCAATAAAACCTGTATATGCTGCACCATCCATCAACATTAATTGCACATGCTGATTTTTGTTTTTTAAGCATGTTTTATACATTTTTTTTAATGGTGACCGACCCATTCCCGCCGATTGTCCACCAAAATTTTGTGATGCTCCATATGGATATGGTTGTGGATACATATTACCCCCTCCTTCTACCACATCCTATTCAGAGTAAATGAAGATGGTACATTTATCTATAGACAGATATTCAGCAACTTGAAGGGATTGAGAAAAGCGTGGAGAAAGGTACATGTGATCTTTGTAGAAGAGAACCAGTAGTATTAACTGTTCATCACTTGATTCCGAAAGAAGAAGGCGGCAGATTTTCAGAAACAGCAAAACTTTGTACGCCTTGTCATAAACAGATTCATTTTTTGTATACAAATTCTGAACTAGCATCACTATACAACACCATTGAAAAACTAAGAGATACTCCCGAACTTAAAAAATTCTTAAAGTGGCTTCGTAAACAGCCGGCATCAGCGCTTCCCCGTATGAAAAAGTCAAACCGTTTGAAGCGAAGGAGATGAAGGTATGAAGGAACTAGTTGGAACATGTTCAATTTGCGGTGTGCAGTTATTTTGTATAGATGGTTTCTTTCAAGGAAAAATCATTAATAATCGAAATTACTGTCTTTCTTGTCTCCCTAATAATGAGGATGGAAATTCGTGAAAGAGCATAAAAATTGAGGAACGAGCAAAAAGCTGAGGAGTAAAAAAACTCTTGAGCAGGTCAAAAAGAAACCTGCAGACTAACAAGTGGCAGGTTTCTTAAACTTCTCATTTTGCTTTTGGCCCATTATCCCCCACTAACAGGAGGTATGAAAGCTACAGTGTCGCCAATGTTCACTTGATCTGTTAACTCTACATATTCCTCATTTACAGCAATTAATGCATTTTCAATACCAGAAAGTTTACCAACTTCATTTTGCAACAAGGTTCTTACTTCTTCTACGTTAAGAGAATAATGAACTTCAATCGAAATTCTATCTGTTTTGGCCTGCTGAGCTAAATCTGCAAACAATAAGATGTTGATCATCACTTCACTACCCCCTCTGGATGTCCAGCAGGATAAGTTGTTGTGCCTTTTTGATTACCTATCCACTCTTCCCCATCCGTATAATGCTCCTTTTTCCAGATGGGCACTATTTCCTTGATGCGCTCAATCGCATAACGACTTGCTTCAAAAGCATCGTTTCGATGAGGAGTAGATACTGCGATCGTTACTGCGATATCGGATATTTGCAGCGTTCCAATTCGATGTGTAATCGCCGTGATCGCACTTGGCCATTTTTCTTGAATTTCAGTTCCAATTCTTTCGAGTTGTTTTTCGGCCATAGGTACATATGCTTCATAATGAAGAAATTTGGTTTGTTTTTGTCCTGTCATTTCTCTAACCGTACCGATGAAAACAGAAATAGCTCCTGCATTATGGTGAACGACACTATCAATAACGTCTTGATTATTTATTGGTTCAGATGTTATCTTAAACATTTTCATGATCCACTCTCCTTCGATGTTGCTGAGTGATGTAGGTGATTAAACAGTTCAGCCATCCTTCTTCATCGTCCCGAATGAAATGGGGATCATTTGATTTCTGCAAAATAGCTCCGTTAGGTTTATTGGAGATGACTGCAATCACTTCATGAGAATTCAGCAAAAGATCCATATCTTCTATCCCGTTTTCTAAAAGAACGACTCGAGGAAACGGAATATGTTTATATCCTTCTATTAGAATACAATCCATTTCAATTGTTTCGTATAGGGCGATTGCTTTATTCAAAGGTAATTCTGAATTCATGGTTAATATAGAGTTATTTGAAGAAGTAACGCATGTAATATAAGCCCCAGCATTTCGATGATGCTCTGTATCCTTTCCAGCATCATTAAAATCTACGCGATCTCCGTGACCATGGTGTTTAATGACTCCAGCCTGAAGGTGGCGCTTACCTAACTCCTTAAGGAGCTTACTGATTAAAGTTGTTTTTCCACTGTTCTGATAGCCGACGACTTGGAGAATAACGGGTGATCCCACGGCCATTCGCTCCCTTCGCCATGCCAAGTGATTACACCTACTTCACTTCCCTTTTCCCACCCCCGCGTACCGCCAGGCAAAACGATCAGACAATTTGCTTCAACTAAAGAGGAAACTGAACTGGACTTATCTAGACCAGCAGGTGTTACAACGTTTCCATCGATCTCCTCTGAAAGAATAGCCCTGACAAAACGCGTAAACGGATTTGGTTTTGGAAAATCACTTGAAAGTATTGCCTTTGTAACTTTGCAATGTGGCTTCATCCTATTCATTCCTTTTAGGATCACAGGCCTCACAAAAAGTTCAGCGCCAACAAAGCAAGCAGATGGATTTCCAGAAAGCCCAAAAAGCCATTTATCTTTGAAGACTGCAACGGTCGTTACACTGCCTGGTCGCATGGCAACCTTGTTGAATAGAACTTCTGCACCAAGCTTTTTGTATACTTCCGGAAGAAAATCGTAATCTCCAACAGATACTCCCCCTGTTGTGATCAAAACATCGGTCTCTTGCAGTGATTCCTTGATATTTCTATACAAAGAGTCGAAATTGTCTTCACGATGTTGATAGAGTCTAACTTCTGCACCCATCGCTCTAACTTGAGCTGCACACATGTATGCATTGCTGTTTCTTATTTTTCCTGGTTGCAGTTCTTCATTTACGTCGAGCAGTTCTGATCCTGTTGAAAGAATGCCGACCACAGGTCTTTTATAAACCGAAATAGTGTGGTAACCGAACGTGGCAAGAATTGCAACAATTCCTGGCGTGATTCTAGTTCCTGCTTTCACTAAAACAGTGCCCTCTTGTGTGTCTTCACCTTGAAAAGAAATGTTCTCATCCCTTTTTACAGATCTTTTTATTTGGATATAGGTTTTGCCATCGATAACAAGCTCTTTTACTAGCTCTAACATGATAACTGCATCAGCACCATCGGGAATCTTGGCTCCAGTCATGATTCGAACCGCCATTCCGCTTTCTACTTCATGTTCAGCAACTTGTCCTGCTCCAATTGTCTCTACAACCTTCAATGTGATGGGATCATTCATTGATGCTTGTTTCGAATCACCTGAACGAATAGCGAACCCATCATAAGGAGAACGATTAAAAGGAGGAACATCATGGGTAGCAGCAAGATCCTCTGCCAATATACGATGATCACACTCAGTGATCGAAACTTTTTCAATTCCCCAAAACCTGGTGTTATTCATGATTTTATTTACGGCCTCTGCAACTGGTAGTGGTGTTCGTTTAGTAACTGGCAAAATTTCACCCCTTCTAATTTTCAGAATATAAACACTTTTCAGTTTACTTTTACGTCTATCTTTGTTATTATTTTTTTAAATTATGGAAAGGATGTTGATCGAATGAAGGTTTCTTATGAATATTACCACCGTTCCGGCTATAAAGTAACCATTACCGACATCCCAGAAGAATTTAACGAACAGGGAGTTTTTTCCCTTCGCATCATGCATTCTCTGCAAAAGCAAATTGACGAAATCGACCATATGTATCAACCTAAACGAACATATCGGCTAAAGCTTGAAGAAACGGGGTAAAATTTACACCGTTTCTTTTTTTGCTTTTACTTGTTTTGCAATCCACTCTACTGCGTTTAAATAGGCAGCACGTGAAACTTTATGACCAGAAGTTTTGTCGTTCATGTACACAGATGCACTATTTTTCTCGGTTAAGGTTTGTACGTATGGTTTTGCAAACTCATATGGAATTACAGCATCAACTTCACTATGCCAAATAAATAACGGACGATTGTTTAGCTTATCAAGGTTGCATGTAAGGTCATAATCCTTTAAGGAAGAAATAGAATTCTCAAGCTCTTCGACTGTGAGAGGAATATCGTAACCTGCATTTTGAATTCTTTCGATCTGCCATCTTGCAAATTTCTCATGAGCTGGCGTTCCCATAAGTGCACATCCAGCACTGATCTTCGGATTGTTGACGAGTGATCCGTAAGTGATGATAGCCCCCATTGAAGTTCCACCGACAGCTACTTGATCTTCTAGAACAAACTCGTTTTCTTTTGCCCAATCCATAATAGTGTTCACATCTTGTATGCCTTGTTGAACGATGTTCCAAAAGTCATATTCCATCGACTTGGGTGGATTGGCTACGATTCGCTCTCCATGATGTAAGGCATCTGGTAAGATTACTCGAAAATCTTTTTCAGCTAGTGAATATGCAAAATGTAAATTATGTTCTTTTGCACTCGTATATCCGTGTATGAAAATGAAAAGCGGCAACGGTTTGCCTGCATTCTCTGGTTTTTCCGCAAGTAAGAAAGGAATATCGCCGATCGTTCCTTTTTGAATTGAAACCATGTGTGTATCTCCTCTTTCTCTTTTTTTCCATCTTATCATGAGACATGTTTCTTTTTCATGAAAGACGCCCTGTATGAATAGACTTTTTGTATGTAAAATAATACACTTTATATAAGCATCCTAAAAAAGGCAGGTACTTTCGTGACACAACCTTACTTAATTGCATTAGATCTTGACGGAACTTTATTAAACGATGAGAAAAAAATTCCAAGAAAAACAAAAGAACTACTTTTTCAACTGATCGATCATGGTCATCATGTTTGCATTTCTACTGGTCGCCCTTTTCGTTCATCTAACATGTATTATGAGGAGTTAGAACTAAATACTCCGATTGTAAATTTTAATGGCGCCTTTGTTCATCATCCGCATGATGCAGGGTTCGGTATTCACCACTCTCCGCTTGAACTCGACGTTGCAAAACGTATTATTTCAGCATGTGAGACGTTTAAAGTGAAGAACATCATGGTTGAAGTTCTTGATGATGTCTATTTAAAGAAACCAGATGAAGTGATAGTTAATACATTCATCATGAATGAAAATCCTCTTCAGATTGGCGATCTTCATAAAACCTTGCAAGATGACCCGACGGCTATTCTGGTTCATCCAGAAGATCATCACATTCCAGAGTTAAGAGCGATGCTCCAAAAGGAACATGCTGAAGTTGTTGATCAAAGAGTTTGGGCTGCACCATGGAACATCATTGAAGTCATTCGTTCTGGTATCAGCAAAGCCACGGGCCTGAAAAAGATTGCTGAATATTACAATGTCCCACAAGATCGGATTGTAGCTTTTGGTGATGAAGACAACGACTTTGAGATGATTGAATATGCAGGTCATGGTGTTGCGATGGGAAATGCTATTGATGAACTTAAAGCACGTGCTAATTATGTAACACTTACAAATGAAGAAGAAGGCATTGCCCATTATTTAAAAAACATCTTAAAACTTGTTTAACATGATAAAGATCTTCAAGCTGTATCTCAGCTGGGAGATCTTTTTTCCATTTCTTTTTTAAGCATTTGATACTTCTGATTACATATTGTACTTTTTACGGTAAAAACTAAACGTACGGGAGAAAAGGAGGAATTTCAATGAGTAAAAAGAGTCGATCCAAACGTGCTATTAAGCAAGGTGCCGATATGGTTAGTCAGGAAACAACAATGGGTTTTAGTAAAGATGAGCAAGAAGATCGCAAACGTGAAAAAGAAGAAAGAAATTCATTAGGAGGCATATAACGATGGCAAACAGATTATTTCAAATCGCGAGAAATGCCGTTCAACAAGCTGTAGGAAAAGTTCAACATTCAACTCATGAATTAAATAACCAGATTTCTAACAGTGAACATGCCGATCATGCTGAACTTTCTGGTCATGACAAAGAAGTAGCACAGAATGCTCTTTCTTCTGCAATGGCTAATTCTTCTGATGCAGAGCGTGCTCAATTGGCAGAATTTCAAAAAGAATTGGATAGACACTCAGGTGTTTCGTCTCATGTGAATGGTTCCCAACATGCAGAAAACCAACACTCGGAGACAAGTCAGCCTCAGTCATTTACTCAAGCGACCGGCTTAAGTTTAGAAGACGCTGAGAGCTTATTGGAAGAAAACCCTGATCGCCTAAACTAAATGGTTAAAAAGGAACAGCTTTCTCTTTTTCAAGGAGAAAGCTGTTTTTTTGGAAATGTAATAGCAGTCAAAGTTTTTATTTTTCTTAACACAAGTTCACTAAGCTGTTCATATCCGAATTTATTAAAATGAAGTCCATCATCAATTACGTATTTTTGAATGTTCTTATCAAATAATATTTCAAACAATGGTATATAAGATGTCCCCTCATGTTTCGCTACTTTTTTAACGGTTTGTGCATATTTTTTCATCCTATCATTCGTCCGAGCTTTCTGTTGGTCTTCAAACACGGGTGCTGGACTGATCAAGATGACTTTATCAGGTCCGATTTTATTTACCATATATGTTAAGTTCTTTTCGTATTCTGCTAATGGAATAAGTCTATGATCGCTTGAATCGTTGGCACCAAAAAGAATGGTGACGTAATCAGGACGATGCCGAAGAACGTCATCTTGCAGTCTCACAAGGGCAGCTCTCGTCGTCTCTGCAGGTATCCCAGCATTCATTACAACCCACTCGGTTAATTCTTGTCTCAAACGGGAAGTTAATCTAAGTGAGCCATCTTTACTCTTTTCTTTTGAAGTGATGCTGTCTCCAAAACAAACAAGAGTCTTCATCTCTTACTCATCTCCTCTATTGAATATCTCTAATTAAACTATTCGAAAGAAATTACCATTTATCAAACGTCAAACCTCCATTATTTTTGTTATAATGTGTTATGTGAAGAAGATATCTTATGTTTTTAGAGTAATTTTGGGGGCATTGTATGAAAATTTATCGCGTAACGAATGAAGCTGAATCTCATATCATTGAAGAAATTGCGCATTTATTCTTACAGCAGCGTACGATGGATGGTGAGCCAGAAGAAAAAACCAGAACGTTTGCTGGTATTAAAATGGCGCTTGAAAACCCAGAGAAAAGCGGAATCATCATTGCAGAAGAAGAAAACTCTGTTATCGGACTTGCTTTCTTTAACTTAGGAGTAAGTCTTCGTATCGGTGGACCTTATCTTTGGTTGAATGAGCTTTATGTACATGAAAAGCATCGCAACAGAGGAATTGCCCGTAAACTTTTGCTACACTTGATCTATTGGGCTGAGAGAGATGGTATCAAATCCATTGAACTTGAAACAGGGATCAACAACTCTGTTACGAAGCATCTATACAATTCATTGGATTTCCATGATATCATCTCTAAGAGATATGCATTTCATTTTTAATACTATTATTGAAGGAGTGTTCGTAATGGCAGTAGAATTTTCGATCCAACCAACACCGAACCCTAACGCAATCAAATTTGATGGTTCAGAGAAATTTTTAGAAGGAAGACTTTCTGCACGTGTAGGTGATGATTCAGATTCACCTCTAGCTAAAGCTCTGTTATCCATCGATGGAGTAGAATCGATTTTTGGTTTTGAAAACTTTATTACAGTAAATAAAACAAATGACAGTGACTGGAACGAATTGATGCCAGAAATTCAAAAAGCATTAGAAGAAAATGCTTAAGTTGTTTACACCAGCCTTTACGACCGGGCTGGTTTTTTGTTGGTGAATTTTTGCGGAAAGAACATTTTTCCTAAATATGTTGCTTTTTGAAGTATTGATTTTTGTTCCAGGCTGCTCGCTTTCCACTCCAATCAGTTGTCAAAAGTGACAAAGAGTTAAAAGCAACTACTTTTTATTCAATAGCTTATTTAAAAGACTGAAGCGGCACCGCTAGTGTATCTGTTTTTTCCCCGTTCTTAGGACTATAGCAAAACAGTTCTAGCATGAGCGTACCGTTTATAGGCAGATCATCCTCTGGAATTTTAACTTCAAATGAAAATGGAGCCCAATCTGGTCCACCTTTCTCGATTTGTTCATTCTTTTCGATAAAAACGTTATGACCATCAGAAACAGAATAAGCAAATGAGCCTTCAAACACTCTTGCCTCTCCTGATACTTTGTAAGTACCGTCTTTACCTGAAAAGTGTATATTTCGAAAAGCGTTATTTATCTTTTCTTCAGGTCCGCCTTGAAGAGTAAGCGTTTCTTCTACTGTTAGACTCTCAGTTCTCAATGATCCTGGAGCTATTTTATTAGGTAGGAAGGTTGCTTTCACTGTATAGATGCCTGCTTTATTATCCTCTGCAGAAATCTTCCACTTTGTTTTCCAAATATGACTCGCCCCAGCTTTTATATGTACGTCCTCTCGTTTCTTCTCATAGTTCTTTCCTTTAGAATGTCTGAAAACTTCTTTTTTCGAAGAATCCAAGATAGCCACATCAAACATCTTTGAACGATCAAAAGATAAAGTTACCGCATGATTGCTATGATTCTCAAGAACAGCGAGCACATCAATCCCATCGTTTCTTTGCTGGATGGAAAGAACGGGACTGAGTTGAGAAGTTACTTCACCGTGTTTATCTATAGACTTATCCTCTTCTTTGTTACAAGCTGACAGTAGGTAAATAACGGTACATACAATTAGTAAAGCGATAATGGATGTTTTAAATGACTTCATGTTTTCTTTCACCTCACTTTCATTTTTACCTTTATATGGTGTTTTTATTGAAAACATTCGCAAAAAAACACACGGTATGGACCTTGTCCATACCATGTGTACAAAATTGAATGGTTTGTAATTGTGTGGGGTCAGACCCCTTAGTCATTTCTGAAGAAGCCGTAGATGCCTGTTGTGTGAACGATATTTGTGAAGGCATTCGGATCTACCTCTTTAAGCACCTGCTCTAGATCATATAATTCATAGCGTGTGATTACGATGATGAGCATCTCTTTATCTTGCTTAGAGAATGCACCTTTAGCCGGTACTATTGTAATACCACGAACCATTTTTCCGTGAATGGCTTCTTGAATCTCATTGCCCTTCTTCGTAACGATCATCGCTGTTAGTTTTTCATGACGCGTATGTACAGCGTCAATAACGCGTGATGATACATAAAGAGCTACAAGCGTATATAACGCCTTCTCCCAACCGAATAAGAAGCCTGCTGCAAGTATGATCAAACCATTAAGGATAAAGAAATAACCACCGATCGGCTTGTTCTTCATCCTTGATAAGATCATCGCGATAATATCAAGTCCTCCTGTTGATGCTCCATACTTCAATGTAACACCAACACCTAATGCAGCGATAACTCCACCGAAAACCGCATTCAAGAGTATATCTGATGAAACGACTGTAATAGGTATGATCTCTAGAAACGCGGTGATCATGATGACACTCAAAAAACTATATACCGTAAATGACTTTCCTACTTTCAGCCAGCCTAAAATCGTCACAGGAATATTAAATAATAAGTACAAAATACCAGTGCTGATCGGAAAAGCCGTATTAACGAGCATTGATGAAATCAGCTGAGAAACACCTGTAAACCCACTCGCATAAACCTTTGCCGGTATTAAGAACATGTTTAGCGAGACGGCATTAAGCAGGGCTCCTACGATTATAAAAAAGATCTTTTTAAGTTCAGTTATCCCTAGATCTTTTAAGTGAAAACGTTCTGTCATGTGTGAGAGTCCCTCCTTTTTTCATTAATCCAAGTCATTTTTAACAGATAAATATACCCCTCGTCAATAGTCATAAGAGCTATTTTTCAAACATGATCATTGCCTTTTCATTCCATCACAAGTTAAACTATAGAAAAAGCCAAGCAGGTGAACAGTAATGACTACCATAATAACCGATACAGGATCTGATCTACCTAAACAATTATTGGACGAATACGAGATTATCATGCTGCCTCTAATTGTGCAGGTCAATGATGAAGAATATTTAGATCGATCTAACATCGAACCAAAACAGTTATATACATATATGAAGGAAGGCGCCGTCCCAAAAACAGCTCAAGTTCCTCCATCAATCATTAAAGAAACATTAACTTCATGTGCGAGAAATGGACAACCTGCCATCTATATCACTTTATCTTCAGGAATCAGTGGGACCTATCAAACAGCTGTACTTATGAAAAATGAAGTGCTAGAAGAATATCCAAACGCTCAAATAGAAGTGTTTGATAGCCAATCCGCATCATTAGGATTTGGTTTGATGGTCTATGAAGCGGCTAAAGAAGCCAAGGAAGGAAAATCCTTTGATGAGGTTCTTCACACGCTTCAACACTATCAAAACCACCTTGAACATATTTTTACCGTCGATGACCTTGAATATTTATTGCGCGGCGGCAGAGTGAGTAAAACAGCCGCTCTCATGGGGACACTTTTAAAGATTAAGCCTGTTCTTCACATGGAAGATGGAAAGCTGTTTCCACTTGAAAAACTGCGTGGAAAGAAAAGAGTTCTAGGACGCATGGTAGAACTTATGAAAGAAAGAGCTTCTTCTCTTGATGACATTACGATCGGAATCAGTCATGCTGATGATACGGAAACGGCAAAAGCTTTAAAAGATTTGATTATTGAAGAAACAGGAAACAAGAACATTTTAGTTACGATGATCGGTTGTGCGATCGGCGCTCACGCAGGACCTGGAACAATTGCCTTATTCTTCTTAAATACACCTAAAAAACATCTTAAAACATGATGAATAATGAGACCCCTTCTGACAGATGTTAGAGTCAGGAGGGATTTTTTATGACGCACCATAATACAAAAGACAATAATAAACGCCCAGAAGATAATCAGGCAATGAATCAATTGAAAAATGAAGCAGAACTCCAGAGTAAACAAAAAGGAAAACAGCCATACTCAAAAAAACCTGATCATCTTTAATATCGAAAAAAGCCCCCTATCAAAAGGGAGCTTTTTTCATGTCTTTATTCAGTCTGTCAGAATTAGATGATCGGAAATTTAATCGTAAAACAAGTGTCATGTCTTGAAGAACTTACTTCAATCGTCCCATTATGTTTTTCAACGATCTGTTTACAAACTGAAAGCCCAAGTCCAGTTCCGAGTGACTTTGTCGTAACAAATGGTTCAAAAACGTTTTCAAGTAAATAATCAGGTATCGGGTTACCATTATTACAGATTGATAATTCTGCATTATTGTCTTCGTTTTTCTTTAAAGAAACCTTAATCTTTCTCTCACCACTCCAGCCACTTAATTCTTCGACTGCATTCACTAGGATGTTCAATAACACCTGTTTGATCTGTGAACTGTCGCCCTCTGTAAACACGTCTTTTTCAACCTGAGAAATGGTTACAATATTCGTTTCAGTAAAACGTGGATACATAAAGTTAAGCATTTCCTTCAAAAGTGATGATAACGAGACTTTCTCCAGCTTATCTTGCAAGCCTCTCATCTTTGATAAATAGAGAAACTGTGTAATCTTTTCTTCAAGACTCTGCATCTCGTTTTGTATGATCTCAAAATAATACTCTGATTGGTCCGTCTTATCTAATTCTTTTTGTAAAAGATAGATGAAACCCTTGACGGAAGTAAGTGGATTTCGAAATTCATGGGCAAAACTGGCTGCAATCTGTCCAAGCATAGTTAACCGATCGTGGTGCATCTCTTGGATAAACTGATTTTTGCGGTCGATGATCGAATCCTTAAGCGCCGTATACTCTTGAACACTCAAGAAGACAAGTTGATCAAAATACCTCTGCATTTTTAGAACACCATCGCCTTTTAATTGGTCATTTAAGAGCGAACACATTAAAAGTTCATAGACGATGCTCCGGCCGACGTTAATATTATGAACAAAATCTCCCACGTTCGCTTTTGCTTCGATTCGTTCCTTGGCGATCTTACTCGTTAGAGCTTGCAGTCTATCCAGTGAACCTGTTTCCAGAAAGTTGATCAGTTCTACAATCGTTTGATGACCATTCTTTTTTACTTCTTCATAAAAAGGGTCGTTTTGAGGCAACAGTACGTTTTCCAGCCATTTTTCTACAATGCTTGTTCTTTGGTTGTTTAAGAATTGAGCAAGTTCTGTATTTGATTGTGTGTGTGTACTGCTATCCAATGTTATCACCCTTTTATTGAAAGGCTGTTTCGTATACATTGTTGCTTGCCCGCTTTCCATGGGGCGTGCGTTGAGCCTCCTGCCTCTTTGCGCCGTTTAGAGGTCTCACACCTTACACTACATTCAACTAGTGCGTTTGAGTAAAAGGAAGACAATGCAACAATCTTAGGAATAAGCCTATTGAAAAAACTCTATTCTCATTATGAATGAAATTGCATGTTTCTACAATGCATTGTCGAAATCTGTATAAACCATGGAAAAATATACATGATGTCGATTCGTATGGAGAAACTATCTGTAAATGAGTTTTGAAAGGATGGTTTTCATGCACACGATGTGGAAAGGTGCAATCAGCTTTGGCCTTGTTAATATTCCTATCAAGCTGTTTGCAGCAACTGAAAATAAAGATATTAAAATGAGATATTTACACGAGAAATGCCATAGTCCCGTTCAATATGAAAAGATTTGCCCTGTATGTGAAGAGACTGTGGACTCAAAAGAAATTGTAAAAGGATACGAGTATGAACCCGGTAAGTTCGTAGTGGTAGAAAAGGAAGAACTTGATGAACTAGCAGGTGTTTCTGATAAATCGATCGAGATCATCGATTTTATTAAGTTAGAGGAAATTGATCCTATCTTTTATAACCGTTCCTATTTCGTTGGACCTGGAGAGAACGGTACAAAATCTTTTGCCCTCTTAAAAAAAGCAATGGAAGACACCGGGAAGATCGGACTCGCCAAGTTCACACTTCGATCAAAAGAACATCTTGCTGCTGTTCGTGTATACAAAAACGGCCTAGTCCTGGAAACCATCTTTTATCCCGATGAAGTAAGGAATGTGGATCATGTTCCTGGATTAACAGATGAAGTATCACTCAATGAAAAAGAAGTTGAGATGGCCAAACAGCTTATCGAACAATTAACGGCCCCGTTCGAGCCTGAAAAGTATGAAGACGAATACCGAGAAGCGGTTCTCGAATTGATCAACTCAAAAATTTCTGGTGATGAAGTGAAAGTTGCGAAGGAAAAACCAAGAACAAATGTTGTAGATCTTATGGAAGCACTTCAAGCTTCTATCAATGAGAGTAAAGGAAAAGAAACTGCTGGTAAAGGTAAGAAAACGAAAGAAACGGCTTCTAAGAAAAGCAATGATTCCACAGAAACAAAGCCTAAAAAGAAAAAGTCAACAGCAAAGAAAAAAGCTAGTTCATGATCCAATCCTTTTTAAAACCGATGCTTCCTTCTCTTTCAAATGAATTGCCCGAAGGAGATCAGTGGGTATATGAAGTGAAGTATGACGGGTTCAGATGCTTACTTTTCTGGGATCATTCCAATGTAATCATGACATCTAGAAATGGTCATCCTCTGCATGGAATTTTCCCTGAGATTGCAGATCATCTAAAAAGCATTGAGCATCGTGTTAAACACATGTTTCCACTTCTATTAGATGGAGAACTATGCATTCTAGAAAACGAGAATAAAGCCAATTTTGAACACATTCAAAAAAGAGGCAGATTAAAACAACCCGATAAAATTGCACAAGCTTCTATAAATAACCCATCGTCGTATTGTGCATTCGATCTGCTAGCTAGTAAAGAGGAATACATTTATCGAAAGGGTTTTCTGGAACGAAAAGAAAAATTGCAGAGTCTTCTTCTGCTTGCAGGTGTTCACGTGAATAAAATTTCACTTGAGAGTCGTCTTAATTGTATTCCATTTACTTCGGCAAGATCGGAAATTATGAAAAGAGTTCAAGTAGACAAGAGTGAAGGAATCGTGGCAAAGAGCCTTTCGAGTAAATGGACTCCAGGACTTCGGACAAACGAATGGATCAAAGTGAAAAATCTTAAATTTCATCCCTTTATCGTATTGGGTTATGATACGGAAAACGGTTTTTTCCATGTTGGTGTAATCAATAAAGGGACCGTTGAGTTTGTTGGATTATTCTCTCACGGCATTTCTCCTCAAGAGAAGGAAGCGCTGATTCAAATCATAAAAAAAAATATGAAAAGCAAGAACGGTACGCTTATTATGATAGAGCCTTCGATCTGTGTAGAACTTTCGTATTTAGAACTATACAAAAATCAATTGAGACAGCCAAGGTTTGTTTCATTCCGTTTTGATACAAACTGGGAGGAATGTACATGGGAAAGCCTTCAAAAGAACAAGTAGATCTTCATGTTAACGGCGAGATCGTAAAGTTAACAAGCCCTAACAAACCATTATGGCCGGACCACGATATTGTTAAAGTTGAATATATCAATTACTTAACTCAGATAGCGCCATATATGCTGCCTTTTTTGAAGAATCGGTCCTTAACGGTCATCAGATATCCTCATGGAGTGAGTGAGGAAAAGTTCTATCAAAAGAATTGTCCAGATTATGCTCCACAATATGTACATACGAATATGGAAGAAGATATTAATTATATCGTTTGTAATAACTTGCCTACATTGCTCTGGTTAGGAAACCAGCTTGCATTCGAGTTTCACATTCCATATCGAACAGTTGAAAATGTTCATCCATCAGAGATCGTGATGGATTTAGATCCTCCCTCTCGTAAGGAATTTCATCTTTCGGTAGAAGCCGCGCTTATGATAAAAGAAGTTTGTGATAAGTTACATCTCACCACGTTCATCAAAACAAGTGGTAATAAGGGTATGCAGATCTATATTCCATTACCTGAACAAGCCGTCACATTTGAAGAATCACGGCTATTCACAGAGTTTCTCGCACAGTATTTAATCGAACGGGAGCCTGAATGGTTTACGATCGAACGGTTAAAAAAGAACCGTGGCAACCGTTGCTATATTGATTACATTCAGCACGCCGAAGGTAAAACCATTATTGCTCCTTATTCTGTTAGAGGAAACGACGATGCTTTAGTAGCTACTCCCCTATATTGGAATGAAGTAAATGCTTCATTGAAGCCTGAACAGTTTCCACTTACTTCAATCATGGATCGGATAAAAGATGTAGATGACCCGTTTAAAGATTTTTTTTCTTGTAAAAGCAAACAGCCCATCCTACCTGTAATTAAGGCTCTTAAAAAAAAAAAGCCTCTAAGAAGATTTGAAGTTATCTTCCTAGAGACTTTTTTCCTGTCGTATACTTTGTCGCTACTGAAAGGTGTTGATTCCCACTCCAGGTTGCACGCTTTCCATCTGTTAACTCTGCTTAAATCATACACGACAAAGAGACCCTTACTTCTTGCTAACTTTACTGCACGTCTGTCTTTCGATCAACTGAAATGGGACGACTACTCGTTTTGCTTCTTTTTCTGGACATTGAATGCATTCTAAGAGTCCCTTAGCCGCTTCATAACCGAGTTTAAAGATATTGATGTCAACAGATGATAGTGAAGGTGATGAGAGTTCTGATAGCATAACGTTGTTGAAACTTAGTAACGAGATGTCATCGGGTACGGTCACACCTAGCTCGTTTAAAGTGCTCAAGACACCGAAGGACATAACGTCATCTATAACAAGGAGTGCTGAAGGTGGCTCTTTTAACGCGAGAAGCTCTTTTACTGCTTCTTGCCCTCCTTCTTTTAAAAACTCTTCATGAACGATGTACTCATCTTTATAAGGGAGTCCCGCATTTCGTATAGCTTTTTCATAGCCTAATAACCGGTCGATGGTTACTACTAGATTCAAATTTCCTCCTACAAAACCGATTCGTTCGTGACCTAATGATATGAGATATTCTGTCATTTCTTGAGCAGCTTTGAAGTTATCATTATCTATATGTGTAATACTTTCAGCGTTTTTAAACGGCTTACCGATTACTGTGAACGGGAATTTTTGTTCTTGCAGGTAGCACATGATCCGATCATCTACACGTGAATACAACATAACGATGCCATCCACTCGACGACCTTGTACCATTCGCACAACCCCTTCGAAGATTTCATCTTCTGTATTACCTGTCGACATGTATAGGGCGTATTCTTGTTCATGTGCAATCGTACTGATTCCTCTGATTACTTCTGGAAAAAACGGATTTTGAAATGCTTTGTCTGCAGAACTAGGCATGACAAGACCGATTGCCTGAGTGCTTCGGTTTGCCAAACTTCTTGCATTAAAGTTTGGATGATAGCCAAGATAGTCCATCGCTTCTTTAACTTTTCGTTTTGTTTTTTCAGAAATTCGAGGATTATTCGCAATTACTCTTGAAACGGTTGAAGGTGCAACATCTGCTAATTTTGCTACGTCTTTTATCGTTACTGACATGTATAGTCCTCCTTTCAGACTATTTGGCATAGTGTATACGCTTACTTTATTCCATCAATTATTGTATAGCGTTCGTAGGAAAAAAGAAATATTAATTCCTTTCCACTTTTAATGTTTTCGACTTTTTTTGTAAATTGAATGGTTCTAAGACTTTCCAACTCTATAAAGTGCGTTTTTTTCTTTTATTATAAATATAGAAAGAACTCAACAATAGTACGATTATCGCTGCTGCTATTAAGTAGAGCTTCCAATCGGAATCTGCTTCTTGTACAGAATAAATATCAGCTGATTCCCCAGCCATATTCATTTCAACTGAAGTGTCGTTCACCTTTATCTCTTCGTCTGACAACAGACTTACAAGTTTTTTATTATGAAGGCTTTTATCCGAAAATGAAATAGCAGACTTCTTCTTATCATTGTTAAAAGCGATATAAAGTGTTTCATCCTGATATTTTCGTTTAAAGACGGCTTTCCCATCTTTATCAACAATCATCGAATAATCACCACGTCTAAGTGCAGGATGTTTCTGTCTAAGCTTTCCTAATTTTGAACTGAACTTTTCAAAATCCTTATTTTGAGTAAAGTCCATCATGCGACGGTTGTCCGGATCTTTTGCTCCATCCATCAAATGCTCTGTTCCTTGATAGAGGATGGGAATACCAGGTGCCGAGTAAAGGTAAGTAAGAGCTAACTTCAGCCTCTTTTCCGGATCTTCTCGCTTCAGCAGTGCTTCACGCACGAATCGAATGTTATCATGATTATCTATAAAATTCCCTAACGTATACGGATCTTTATAATAGAACTTGTTTCGCTCCCATACAGCGTTCAGTTCTGAAAGCGATTGTCCGCTTTGTCTAAATATACGAACCATCTCATTAAACAAAGGATAATCTACAAACGATTGAATTCCTGCTTTATTATACTCAGCAATATATCTTGGATCATTGTGCCAAACTTCACCGATCAAATAAAATCCAGGCTTAGCCTTATTCACTCGTTCTGAAAATTCTTGCCAAAAATCTTTTGGTACATGTTTCACTGTATCTAACCGATAGCCATCAATGTCTGTTTCTTTGATCCAATATTCAGCCATGTCGAGTAAATACTTACGTGTTTCATTGTTTTCAGTGTTCAGATCGGGCAAACCAGCGAGCCAGCCGTTCTCAACTTCTTTTTGGTTATCCCAGTTGCCGATCTCCATCTCTGGGTGGAACCAATCCTTTTTTGACTCCTCATCTAACCAAGTATGTTTATAGCCTGTATGATTTACGACAAGATCTAATATAACTTTTATATCACGATCATGTGCTTTTTTTACAAGCTGTTTCAACTCAACCTTTGAACCAAAATGTTCTTCTGTTTCATAGAAATTCTCTGTCCAATAACCGTGATAGCCACCTGGTTCGTTCTTAACAACAGGTGTCAGCCAGATTGCTGTAACACCAAGATCAGCTAGATAATCAAGCTTGTCCATGATCCCTTTGAAGTCTCCCCCATGGTATGCTGTGGGGTCATTAGGATCTACATCAAAATCGTTATTCTTATCTCCATTGTTGAACCTGTCCACCATGATAAAATAGATCGTTTCATCTTTCCATGATCGTTCTTCCTTTTTTTCTGCAAGCGCTTTATTTTGAACAGATAAAAAAAGAAGAAACGACATAGCCAAGAATATCATTCTTTTGCCCATCGCCGTTCCTCCTATGATGAGGTGCTGTGATTAACCTTTTGTACCGCCAGCAGTTAAGCCAGAGATAAAGTAACGCTGCAGTGATAAGAATAATAGACCGATTGGAATCGCTACTAATACTGAACCCGCTGCAAACAATGTGAAACTGTTTCCGAACTCATTCTTAATCATGTTAAACAGTCCAACTGCAAGTGTCATCTTTTCATCTGAACTGATCAGAATCGACGCTAAGATAAAATCAGCGAATGGTGAGATGAAACTGAAAAGTGCGATTACCGCTAAGATTGGCTTTGAAAGCGGCAGGATGATCTGCCAAAAGATACGAAAGTGACCAGCGCCATCAATTCGCGCAGATTCGTCTAGTTCTTTTGGAATCGTATCGTAATAGTTCTTTGCCAAGTATGTGTTCATCGGAATCAATCCACCCACATAAACAAGGATTAAGGCAAAATGTGTATCGAGCAATCCTACTTGGTAAGCTAAGATGTAGATTGCAAGGATCGCTACGAATTGTGGGATCATCTGCAAGATTAAGAAAAGAAGCAATCCGTTCTTACGCCCTATGAACTTGTATCTTGAAAATGCATAAGCCGTTAAGCCAATAAAGATAACAGAGAGAACCATCGTAATAAAACAAATCTTCAATGTGTTCCAATACCAGATCAGATAATCCGTCTCAGCAAATAACTCTTTATAATGAGCGAGAGTCGCATTTTTTGGAATGATCGTAGAACTGGATAGAGTGTTCCCTGGGTTAAAGGAAGAACCGATTACCCAAAGGATCGGATATATCACGATTGCGATCGCTGACAATAATACTAGATAGGACAGAGTTAATCGTATTCTTCTTGCTGTTTTTATACTCATATTAAATCATTCCTTCGTCCTTAAATGATTTCGTTTTTCTAAACTGCCACAATGCAAGTGACACGATGATCAACGATAATAATACAGTTACAGCTGCAGCCTTGCTGTATTGAGCTGAAGTCATCGTTAAGTTGTAGATCCAAGAGATCAAGATGTCTGTCCCACCTGCATTTTGATCAGCTACTGCAGGTCCACCGTTGTTAAATAGATAGATAACGTTGAAGTTATTAAAGTTGAACGTGTATTGCGTAATTAAAATTGGTGCTGTTGTAAATAAGACCATCGGAAGTGTGATCTTACGAAATTTATCCCAGTTCGATGCCCCATCCACAGTCGCTGCTTCATAAAGTTCCCCAGGAATCGACTGAAGTACACCGGTTGTCATCGCCATGATGAACGGGAAACCAAGCCAAGATTGGATAAAGATTAAGGCAACCTTCGTATAGAACGGATCCGTCATCCAAGGTATAGAATCGATTCCAAGAGGTGCTAAAATAGATTGGTTGATCGCTCCGAATGTATCATTGAACAATCCTGAGAAAATTAAGATAGATACGAAAGCCGGAACAGCCCAAGGCAAGATCAATAGTGTACGAATGATCCCTTTAAACTTAATTTCTTTCTGGTTCAATACAACTGCTAAGAAAATACCGACAGAAACCTGGAGTGTAGTAGCTGTAAAAGTCCAGATAATCGTCCATGCAAATACCGAGATAAACGTCTCACGCCAAATGTCTAGTGAGAAAATTTCAATAAAGTTTTTGAAACCAACCCAATCAACAAGCTTTGCTGGTGGTGAGTTGTATAAGTTGTAGTTCGTAAATGCTAACAACAGCATAAAGATGATTGGAAAAATAACAACGAAGATCAACAATAAGAATCCAGGTCCAACCATTAAATAAGGAAACCCTTTGTCTACTACATTGTGATATTGCTCTTTTAAAGTGTTAAGTTTTACACCGTTATCCCGTTTTTTTCCGTTTTGGAAAGCATCGTAGATATTAAAGTAGTAAAATGCTAAACCGATGCCTACTACAAGTATAGAGATAACGCCGTTAACAAGTAAGAAGATGGAATGATCTCTAGGCACCTCTGTTCCAAGTGTTACAATTCCCCAAAGTCCAATGTTTAGAAAATCAAGAAATGCTATAAAATAACAAATTGCTAAAAACAAGAATGCGAATCCTTTAACAAATTGCTTGTTATAAAATTGCCCCATTCCTGGAATGATTGACAGCAAAGCTGCGGTCTTACGGTGTGTCATTACAGGTTTCCCCTTTCTATTCCCCACTTTTGTGTATTGTTCGAAAGATTTTAGGACCCATTAATAAGTGAAATCTTTCCAACACACACAATAGTTAGAGAAAGCAGTACCCGCGACGTCTGGGTACCGCTTTCCAGTTACTGCTTATTATTTTTTACCGTGGTTCGCTTCAATGTTTTGTCCGATCGTCTTAACTGCGCTCTCTAGAGCAGCTTTTGGCTCAGACTTGCCAGTTGCAGATAATTGAAGTGCGTTTGCAGCTGGAGCCCATACTTCTGCCATTTCAGGAATGTTAGGCATTGGAACTCCACGTTCTGATTGAACGGCTACAGCTTTAGCTGCTTCGTTGTCTGCGATGATTGGGTCCTCCATTAAAGATACGATTGGAGGGATCTCTGCTGTTTTCTCAAAACGAGTCTTAGCGTTTTCTTCGTTTGTGATGAACTCAACAAGTTTTGCAGCCCACTCTTGGTTAGGAGAGAATTGGCTTACGTTGTAACCTTTAACACCGATAAACGTTTTTACATCTTCACCGTTTGGAAGTTTAGGCATTGGTGCAACACCGATGTCGATTCCAGCATCTTTATAGCCTTGGAAAGACCATGGTCCGTTCATTACTGAAGCAACTTTACCTTCTTGGAAAAGACCGTCGATCGTAGGGCCAGCTTTTTCACCGATGATTCCTTTAGGGAATAAGCCGTCTTTGTACCAGCTAGTGATATAATCTAATCCTTCAACAGCACCTTTGTTAGAAAGACCAAGGTCTTTTGCATCTAAAGTTCCGTTGTCATCTTTGAATACATAGCTTCCATATCCAGAAAGCACACCATTTGCAAAGTAGAAATCAGTCCAGTTAGCTAAGAAGCCATACTGTGCTCCACCTTTGTCACCTTTAGAGAATGCAAGTACATCATCAAAAGATTCAGGTGCTTCAGGCATTAATTTTTTGTTGTAGATAAAAACAGGTGTTTCAGTCGATTTTGGAAGTCCGTAAAGTTTTCCATCATATGTTAATGCGTTAATTGAAGATTCAGTGTAGAGCTTTGTTACATCATCAGATACTTTAATAGGTGCGATAAGACCTTCGATCGCTAATGGTCCAATACGGTCATGCGGAGTTGTAATAACATCCGGTCCTTTTTTAGCTGGTCCATCAAGACGAAGCTTTTCTTGTTGATCTAGCATCGGGATTTCCTTCAGATCAACTTTGATGCCGTATTTCTCTTCGAACTTTTTGATCGCGTCTTCAGTTCCAGCACCTTTTTCTTGGTCTTCCCACATTACTAATTTTTCAGGCTTGTCTGCAGCCGAGTCTTTCTTACCGCCTGTTGAAGAACTGTCTTCTTGCGGTCCGCAAGCAGCTAACGCACTTGCAGCTAGAGCAAAAGTTAAAGGCAATGCTAATAACTTTTTCATCAATTGTACCCCCTATTATTGTTAAAAGATCAAAGCATACAAACGTTTGCACAGATTAGCAAAAAAAATGTTTCTGTCATCTTATATATTTTTTTGCCGTTTATGAAAACGATTGCATTACCTGCTCAATTTCATTATACCTATGCTTTGAATTTTTACAATACTTTTTTAATTATTTTTGGTTTCGCTTTCATTTCTCTTGATTTTGTGAGTGAAAGCGGTTTATACTATCACCATTACAAGTTGAAGGCAATGTACGTTCCTTAGGGGTACAACCTAGTTTCTATAGGTTGTGCCCCATTTTTATTGCCCAAGACTGAGAGGAGATTTCAATATGTTAAAAGAAGCAATCTACCACAGAGCAGGCAACAACTTTGCTTATGCATATGACGAGACTACCCTTCACATCCGTCTTCGTACTAAAAAAGGTGATGTTGATTCTGTAACGTTAATTCATGGTGATCCTTATGACTGGACGAAGGATGGCTGGCAGACGTCTCGTTCCCTCATGACACTTTCGGGTACAGACGAATATTTTGATTACTATTTCATTGCGATTCAACCCCCGTTTAGGCGTTTGCGATATGGATTTGAACTAAAAAGCGGTGATGAAACGTTAGTGTTTACCGAAAAAGGCTTCTATAATGAAGCTCCGTTCGATGACACAGCTTATTACTTCTGTTTTCCATTCTTAAATGGCATTGATGTATTTCGTGCTCCTTCTTGGGTGAAGGATACGGTTTGGTATCAAATTTTCCCTGAACGTTTTGCAAACGGGGATCCGAGCAACGATCCTGAGGGTTCTCTTCCGTGGGCAAGCGAAGAACCGAAATTTAACAATTTCTTTGGCGGAGATTTTCAAGGTGTTATCGATCACATTGATCACCTCGTTAAACTTGGTGTGACAGGGATCTATTTCACACCCATCTTTAAAGCGAAGTCTAATCATAAGTACGATACGATCGATTATTTAGAGATCGACCCACAATTCGGTGATAAAGAAACGTTTAAGCAGCTAGTGAAAGTATGCCATGAAAACGGTATTAAAGTTATGCTTGACGCCGTGTTTAATCATAGCGGATATTATTTTGAACCGTTTCAGGATGTGTTAAGTAATCAAGAGAGATCTTCTTATAAGAATTGGTTCCATTTAAGAGAATTTCCAATTCAGACTGAACCACGCCCAAATTATGATACGTTTGCTTTTGAAAAATCGATGCCGAAACTGAACACCGAAAACCCAGAGGTTCGTGAATACTTACTCAAGGTTGCTCGTTATTGGGTGGAAGAGTTTGATATTGATGGATGGAGATTAGATGTTGCGAATGAAGTGGATCATTCATTTTGGAGAGAATTCAGAACCGCTGTTAAGTCTGTCAAACCAGATGCATATATCTTAGGTGAGATCTGGCATGATTCAATGAATTGGCTTCAAGGAGATCAGTTCGACGCCGTTATGAACTATCCGTTCACAAATGCTGCTCTTGATTTTGTAGCAAAAGAAACAATCGATGCAAAAGTGTTTGCTGAAAAAATGACGGCTGTTCTTCATATGTACCCTGAAAACGTAAACGAAGCTGCGTTTAATCTTTTAGGCTCGCATGATACAAAACGTGTTCTAACGTTCTGTGATGAAAATAAGGATAAGATGAAGTTATTGTTCTTATTGATGTTAACCTTTAAAGGAACACCGTGTATCTATTATGGCGACGAAATCGGTATGACGGGTGGTAATGATCCAGGTTGCAGAAAATGTATGGAATGGGATGAAAGCAAACAGGATCTAGAACTTTTCAATCACATTCAAGCATTGCTTAGCCTTCGTCAAAATCACAAGATATTAGCAAATGATGGAGAAATAAAGTTTATTTATGCAGATGAGCAAACATTAGTTTATGAGCGTTCAACAGAAGAAGAAAGTGTTTGGATTCTTTTGAATGCTAGTGAACACAGCGCGGAACTTTCCATTAAGATTCCTGAAGACTACTCCCACATTTTGGGGTCGTCCTTCTCTGGTTCTCTCCCTGGATATGGCTTTAGTATATACAGAAGAAAATAAACATGTTCCCCTCACTGTAAAAAGTGAGGGGATTTTATTTCAGTAAGTACGCATACCTGTTACAATAAGTAAATGTTAAAACCATATCATATAAACACGATGGAGAGGGATTCACATGAAAGGCAACAAAGCTGCTAAGCTTTCCCTTTTTGCCATAACGTGGCCAATTTTTATAGAGATTATGCTTCATATGTTGATGGGGAACGCCGATACTCTTATGCTCAGTCAATATTCTGATCATTCTGTAGCCGCTGTTGGTCTTACTAATCAACTTTTATCAATCGTAATCGTTATGTTTGGATTTGTTGCTACAGGAGCCAGTGTCGTTATTGCACAGGCAATAGGTGCTAAGCTTGAACGAACGGCTGCTGAGGTAGCTGTCGTTGCGATCTTAGGGAACTTGCTTTTTGGGTTGCTCTTAAGTGCTGCATTATTAATCTTTGGCGATGTGTTCTTAAGATGGATGAATACGCCACCAGAGTTGATGGCGGAAGCATCGAGCTATCTTATGATCGTAGGAGGATTTTCATTTATTCAATCAGTCATCATGACGATCGGAGCTGCTATTAGAAGCTACGGTTTTACGAAAGATGCTATGTACGTGACGATTGGAATGAACATCTTAAACGTATTTGGAAACTATTTATTCATATTCGGAGCTTTCGGCTTTCCTGTACTAGGTGTTGAAGGAGTAGCGATATCAACATCTGTTAGCCGTTTTTTAGGATTAGTTGTGATTCTTTATCTCTTGTTCAAGCGCTCTTCTATACCACTGCCCTTTGCGAGCTCAATCAAACTATTTCCTCTTCATATTAAGGGTGTATTAAAGATCGGATTACCATCAGCCGGAGAGCACCTTTCCTACAGCGGATCTCAGATGCTCATCACGTTCTTCATTACGCTGCTTGGTACAACTGCACTGACGACTAAAGTGTATACCTTTAATATCATGATGTTTATCTTCCTTTTTGCCGTAGCGATCGGTCAAGGTACACAGATATTAATCGGTCATTTAATAGGTGCAAAATCATACGACTCTGCTTATAAGATGTGTCTCAAAAGTCAGACGTATGCCATGATCATAAGTTTTCTAATGGCAGGTATAGCTTCACTATTCGCAAAGCCACTTCTGTCTATTTTCACAGATAATCCTGAGATTATTAAGGAAGGTACTGTTCTTTTATACTTAACGCTCCTGCTCGAACCTGGCCGCTCTTTTAATCTTGTTATTATTTCCAGTTTGAGAGCTGCAGGTGATGTGAAATTCCCGGTCATTATGGGTGTCATCTCAATGTGGGGAGTAAGTGTCCCTCTTGCCTACTTGTTGGGAATTACCTTTGATCTGGGATTAATAGGGATCTGGCTAGCTTTCACTGCAGATGAATGGCTGCGGGGGTTATTCATGCTGTCGAGATGGCGTAATAGAAAGTGGCAAAAACAATTAATCGTGAAACAAGAAGCAACTGCATAAACACTAAAAACCGGAGAACAGTATGTACTCCGGTTTTTTCTATTTAATCTATGATATTAATTTTATAGTCTGTCAACCAGCTGTCGATCTGCGCAAGATGAGCCATCAATTGTGGTCCTGTCATAAGCTGGCCGAACCAAGGTTCTTTAAACGTCTCTCCATTCGTTTGAATGATGTCCTGAACGCGTGCTCGGTTTAATACTTCAAACAAGGGTGAATTCTTTTTTGCGACAATGCTTGTTAGCCAATCTTTTACGCCGTTCGTATAATCCGGATGGAACGTTTTCGGGTAAGGACTCTTTTTTCGATATAGAACATCATTCGGAAGAACACCAGTAAGTGCTTTTCTAAGTATTCCCTTCTCTCTTCCATCTAACATTTTCATGTCCCAAGGAATGTTCCATGCGTATTCTACTATTCTATGATCTGCAAACGGCACCCTTACTTCCAATGAAGCTCCCATGCTCATACGGTCTTTGCGATCCAATAGAGTCGTCATAAACCAAATCATATTCAAATAGAAGATCTCTCGTCTTCGCGCTTCTATTTTAGTTTCTCCCTCTAAGGCAGGCGTTTCATTTACCGTATCTTCGTAACGTTGCTGCACATATGAAGCTAAATTTAGTTTACTAGCCCACGAGTCTTGCAAGAGATTCTGACGAGCTTCTGTTGAACGCATCCACGGAAACATCGGACGATTTAATAGCTCTTCTTTATGAAACCATGGATATCCTCCAAAGATCTCGTCAGCGCATTCTCCTGATAGTGCAACGGTTGACTGTGGTTTAATCTGACGACAGAACCATAACAGAGAAGAATCAACATCAGCCATTCCAGGCAGATCCCGAACAGTGACAGCTTCACGCAAATGATTGATTAATAGTTCATTATCGATCACACAGCTATGATGAACAGATCCTGTCGCCTCAACCATCTGATTGATCCAATACGCATCTGAATTGGGCTGATAATCACTCGCTTTAAAATACTTCTCATTATCAACATAATCAATGCTGAACGTATGAAGGTCACCCTTGTTTTCTTCTTTAAAATATTTAGCTGCGATTGCTGTTATCGCACTTGAATCGAGGCCGCCAGAGAGAAACGTACATACGGGTACATCTGCAACCAGCTGCCGTGTTACTGCATCAGTCACAAGATTCTTCACATTTTCTATCGTGTCTTCTAAAGAGTCTTGATGTGGTTTACTTTCTACGTTCCAATACCGCCAAATTTTCAGCCCGTTTTTTGAATACGTCGCAGCATGGGCAGGACGAAGCTCTTTTATTCCTTTATATACACCGTTACCTGGAGTACGTGATGGTCCTAGACCGAATACTTCTTGCAATCCTTCACGATCGATTTCTGCCTTCACATCTGGATGAGCTAATATAGATTTTATTTCAGAACCAAATAACAGCATACCGCCTTTTTCCGAATAAAAGAACGGCTTAACTCCTAGTCTATCTCGTGCTACAAACAAACTTTGCTTTTCTTCATCCCAAATGCCAAATGCAAATATTCCATTAAAACGATCGATACAACTTTCTCCCCATTCCATATAAGAAGTAAGCAACACTTCTGTATCAGAATGCCCCTCAAACGAATACCCTCTTTGTAAAAGTTCCTTACGTAGATCTTCGGTGTTGTAAAGCTCTCCGTTATAGCAAAGTGTATACTGTAATTTGTTCTTTGTTCTCGTCATCGGCTGAACGCCGCCTTCAATATCTACTACTGCTAACCTTGCGTGACCAAAACCTGCATGCGTAGTACTCCATACATTGAGTGCGTCAGGTCCTCTTTTTGATAAAGGTGTGGCCATCTTAATCAATATATTTTTTTCATGTGTGAGGTTACGATTCCAATCTGCCCAACCCGTTATTCCGCACATTGGTTTCATCCTTTCTGTACAAACTCCATTTCTAGTACGTATGCCCATTACTCAGCATATGCTTTTATCCTTGTACGGGTGTTTTTTAAAAATTTGTGTATGTTCTCATAAGTTGTATATAATGAATACATATTTCAGAAGATAAAGGTGATAATTACATGCCACAGTCGAAATTTTTTCGTATCGGTTACGGATTTCTGCTCATTTTTTTAATCATTTTAGTAGGAACAAAGATTGACTTTATTTTCAGGCCGATCGTCGTTCTTGTTCAAACGTTATTTTTCCCGTTTTTACTTGGCGGTGTTCTTTATTATCTGTTCCGGCCAGTCGTTCAGTTCTTGCATAAGCGAAATGTGCCGAAGGTGTTATCTATCCTTCTCATCTATCTGCTTGCGATCGGACTTTTCGTATTGCTATTCTATTCTATTGGTCCGATACTACAAAGACAGGTAAGTAATTTAATCGAGAATACACCTGCTTTAATCGATGCAATTCGTTCAAAACTGAATGATTTACAGCAAAATGAATGGGTAAGCCGTTTCCAAGAAAGTGACCAATTTGATGTGAAAGAAATCTCTGATAAAGTGACTGCCTATTTATCTACTAGTGTTCAAACAATTGGTACGAACATCGCAAACTTTATTGGAATCATCACAAACATTATTATGATTTTTGTTACTGTTCCTTTCATTCTTTATTACATGCTAAAAGAGGGTGAAAAAGCTCCACAGATGGTGCTTCAAACTCTTCCAGAAAGACAGCGTAATAATGGTACAAAAATTCTAAAAGACATGGACATCGCACTTAGTTCTTACATTCAAGGACAGATCCTTGTCAGTGTCTGTGTCGGTACAATGCTGTATATCGGTTATCTCGTAATTGGAATCGAGTACTCGCTGATCTTAGCTATTATCGCGATGTTCACTAATGTTATTCCGTTCCTTGGACCGATTATCGGAGTCGTCCCAGCACTAATCGTAGCCATTGTTGACTCGCCAGCGATGGTCATCAAAGTACTAGTCGTTATGGTTATTGCTCAGCAGATCGAGGGTAATGTAATTTCTCCTCAAGTTATGGGTAAAAAGCTGGATATTCATCCGCTAACGATTATTTCTATTTTGCTTGTAGCCGGTAGTCTTGGCGGTCTGCTTGGATTGATTCTAGCTGTTCCGGTATATGCTGTGCTAAAGGTTATTGCCCTGCACACGTATCGCTTGATAAACCTAAGAAAATCAAAAGAGCTTTAAAATAATGTGGTATTGGAAAAAGCATCGGATATTAACGTCCGATGCTTTTTTTGTATTTTCTGTATGGCGCTCGTATTTTCTGTATGCCGCTCGTATTTTCTGTATGCCGCTCGTATTTTCTGTATGCCGCTCGTATTTTCTGTATGCCGCTCGTATTTTCTGTATGCCGCTCGTATTTTCTGTATGCCGCTCGTATTTTCTGTATGCCGCTCGTATTTTCTGTATGCCGCTCGTCCATCGTGCTTGTCAGCCGCTGGACGAGCACTTAAACCGCCATCTACTCTTTTATTACAAAAGAAAACACACCATTTCAAAATCAAATGAAATGGTGTGTATTAATTATTGTGCTTCTTGCGGCTGTTTATCGTAGATCGGTACCCAGCCTTCTTTTGATTTGAAGATGCGGACCGCTACTACTTTACGATCTTCTTGCAGCGTGAAATAGTGACGGAAATTTTCAGGAACGGAGATAAGGTCTCCTGGCTCAAGTTCAACATCAAAGAATCTTCCGTTAGGTCCTTCAATCGCAAAGATTCCATGTCCGGAAACGATAAAACGTACTTCATCATCTGTGTGATGGTGCTCTGCTAAGAAGTTCTTCAAAAGCTCATCTAAGTTTGGTGTCGCATCAGAAAGGGAGATAACATCTTCTGTTACATACCCTCTGCGCTCAGAAATATCATCGATCTCACTGCGGAAGGTTTGAATCACTTCTGCTTTGTCCTCATCAGTTAACGAAAAATTTTCACGAAGGTGGGATGGAAGTTTTTCAATGTCCCATTTCTCGTATATAACTTCTTGAGAGTTTAAATACGCTTCTACCTCACTCTGTTTTTCAATTCTTTCGTTGTTATCATGAAATCGTAGTTGTGCCATTTTTAACGCCTCCAAATGATTGATTTTTATTTAAAACCTTTAAAGTTTGTAACTTGATGTGGTAAGTGAATAGAAACTCGAAAGCTTCTAGGTGTTTCTTCGCTTCAAAAGCATTTCTTCCCCATACGGTAATTCCATGATTACGGATTAAAACAGCTTTTGTATCAGGTTTTATCACCGCACCCACCTCTTCTGACAACTTGGAGAGATCACCGTAGTTTTCAACGATAGGAACAGTTATACTTCCTTCTTCTTCCCATATTCCAAAAGCTTTTATCAATTCTTGGCCTTGGAACGTCACCTCCCCAACATCACCATACAACTCCGAAATTAAGTTGTTATCTATGGTGTGAACGTGTAAACAACAGCCTGCATCCGTTAATCGGTAGACTTCACAATGGATACCTGTTTCTGCTGAAGCTTTTAAGTGCGTTTCTTCTATCGGTTCTCCGTACTGATCAACTAAAAGAAAGTCTTCTGAGGTGCGTTTTGTTTTATCTTTTCCGCTTGCAGAAACGTAAAAAGCGAGCGGGGAGTCGCTTACTTTAATCGAAACGTTACCACTTGTTCCAGGAAACCAGTCTCTTGATGCTAACTCATCCTTTACATCTGCAAGCTCATTCCAACGCTGTTGTTTACTCAACTTTTCACACCTCTTTTCTCTAAGACATGAATGATGTCATGAAACGTTTCAAATGGTGTGTATGGTATTCGATTTTCTTCGCATTTTTCAATCAGATAGTCTCTTGCAAAAACAACATCAGCCATCTTAGAAGCTTGAAGATCAGTAATCGAATCACCGATTACAATCTTTTCTGCTCCCGAATATTTCTCTTCAAGTCTTCTAATAACAGAAGGTTTGCAACATCCACAATCATTGTTACATTGATCATCACACGCATTCGGCCAAGTGATTTTTATCGTGTCATTTGAAAAGTCACTGTTATTACAAAAAATGTATTGTGAATCTAGCTTGTTCTCTAGAACAGGATGAACAAAAAAATCAATACCACCACTTACAATGTATAAAGGAATTTCCTCACTTTGAGTAAATTGAATAAATTCCTGAAAACCTTCTCTGATCTTTGATCGTGTTAGGACAAATTCAACGATCTCTTCTTTTTTATCCGAAGAAATTCTAGAAAACATCTTTCCTACACCTTCTCGAATCGAGATCGTTTCATTTAAGATTTCATTAACGATCGGCTGCCAGCCCTCAGGTGAAAATTCTTCCATGATCGCGACGATGTTATCTTTTTCGGTAACAGTCCCATCAAAATCACAAAAGATTACCGATTGGTGTTGAGTTGTCATTTTACAGGAACACCGCCCCAAAGCTCTAATGCTTTTTGTAGTTCTGCATGTTTTTCAGCAAAGCTCTCAAAGTCTTCTCCTTTAACAACTGCGTCAATAGCTTGACGGAAAGCACGCGCTCCACCAGCAGCTCCATCCGGATGACCATGAATACCTCCACCCGCGTTTATTACACTGTCCAATCCGAAATCATTGTATAAAACAGGTGTTAAACCTGGATGGATACCAGCTGATGGCACTGGAAACGACTTATTTAACGAGATGCTTTCAGTTGTTAAAGCATCTGCAATGCTTAACGTTTCTTTACGATCAAGTGCCACACTTCCATATGGTGATGGGAACAATACAAGATCTGCTCCTGCATAACGAAGCAGTTTGCCTAGTATCACGGAATAACCAATTCCATAGAGAGACGATGATCCTATAGCTCCGGATAATGCAGGGTGTGCCATGATTGGAAGCGGAATCTCTTTATCTTCTGCTAGTTCTTGCAATACATCTGGTCCGTAGGATAAAACGTTGAACAATAATGCGTTAGCTCCTAATTCTGCTGCACGCCTCGCTTTGTCTCGAAGTTCACTCGTTCTGCCTGTTAAGTTAACTGCGTAGAGCGTCTTTTCGCCTGTTCGCTCGTGAACAGACTTTAATACTTCTTTAGCGATTTTCACTCTTTCTTCAAAAGGAGTAAGCGGGTTCTCAAAAAGAATTTCATCATCTTTTACAAGATCTACCCCACCTAAGGCCTGCTCATATAATTGCTCTTTGAAGAATGAACGATCTTTTCCGAGTACCCCTTTAAAAATACTCATAACTAGTGGGCGGTTATATACGCCTAAAATATCTCGGATTCCAGTTATTCCGAACTTTGGCCCAGGAAATTGCTGTTCTAGATTCTTATCAAACTCTAAATCTACGAGCTTTATCTCACCATCTAACGAAAGTTTACCGAAGACCGTCGTTAGAATTGCCGGAATATCATTTGAAAAGTTTGCTGATGGATAGGAAATCTTGAGTAAGCCCCTAGTTCTTTTACTACCTAAAAATTGATCTGTACGTGGATCTTCAGGAAGTTCAATGACTTCTTCCACGATACCTTTATGTTTTTTTAGCTGTTCTTGCTCAAGCTGAGGAAGATCTGTCCAAGAACCTACTGTAAGGCCAAGTGCGATTCCTTCTGCTTTTTTGTGTAGGTTTTCTTTTTTATCATGTACTAAATACGTAGCTGTAATTTTACTCATGTTCGTCGTTCTCCTTTCAAAAACACAAAAAACCCCTTCACGAGGAAGGGGTGTCTACATATTGACAGTTCCGCTTCCTCTTATCTCTCAGCCAAACGTACGACTGCAAGAATTAGCACCGTTTTCAGTTAAGCTAAGTTAACTGAATGGTTGCCGGGTTTCATCGGGCTAGTCCCTCCACCTGCTCTTAATAAGAGTACAAATTGTTAGAATATAATTTTAATTGTGATTATGACAGGGTATGAAGGATCTGTCAACCCTAGAAAGCAATTGATTTCCGTTCCAGATGCTCGCTTTCCGGGGGGGTGTGCGGTGAGCCCCTTGCCGCTTTGCGCCTTTAAGGGTCTCACCTGCCACACTCGTCCCCCAGGAGTCTCGCATCATGCACTCCAATCAACTGTCAATAAAGTTACACACTATTAACCAGAAAAATTTTAAAAGATAAATTTAAAACAGCTTAGCAATCCGATCTGCAGCCTCAATCAGACGTTCTTCTGATGTTAGTAGACCTGCACGTACATATTGGTCGCCTTCGCTTCCAAATCCGATGCCTGGTGCGACTACGACATGTGCTTTCTCAAGTAAATAGTCTGCGAACGTTTCAGATGTATACCCTTCAGGTACAGGCAGCCAGCAGAAGAATGAACCTTTTGGCGAATCCACGTTCCATCCATTCTCATTCAAACGTCCGATGAATGCATTTCGGCGTCGTTCATATGTATCTACCAGTTCATCCACACATTGCTGTGATCCGTTCAATGCCTCTGCTGCTGCATGCTGAACCGCTCCAAACAAGCTAACATAAAAATGATCTTGAAGTAGATTAATGGATTCAATGACAGATTCGTTTCCAACGGCAAAACCAACGCGCCACCCTGCCATGTTGTAGGTTTTGGAGAGGGTATAGATCTCTATCCCTACCTCTTTTGCTCCTTCGATCTGTAGAAAACTAACCGGTTTTTGCCCATCGAATCCAATAGCTCCATATGCAAAATCATGACACACGAGTATATTATGTTTGTTAGCGAGTTCCACTGTTTCTTTAAAAAAGGATTTTGTTGCAACACCTGCAGTTGGGTTGTTCGGATAGTTCAAGAACATAAGCTTTGCTTTATTCAATACTGTCTCAGGTAATTCATCATACTTCGGGAGAAATTCATTTTCTTTTCTTAAAGGCATTGTCTCCATTGTAGCTCCAGCCATTGCTACACCTGACCAATAATCCGGGTATCCTGGATCTGGAACGAGTGCGACATCTCCTTGGTTTAAATAACACTGTGACAACTCTACTAAACCTACTTTCCCGCCAAAGAGTACCGCTACTTCTTTTTCAGGATCAAGTGACACCCCATATTCTCTTTTATAAAAATCGGCAGCTGCCTGCTTCAAAAATCCATGACCGCGAAACGGTGAATACTTATGATACTCAGGTCGATCTGCTCCCTCTTTTAATGCATCTACAATATGCTGTGGAGTTGGCTGATCCGGATTTCCTTGTCCTAGATTTATAACGTCATAGCCTTGTTCCACATAGTAAGATACTTTTTTTACAAGTTTAGCGAAAAATTGCTCTGGCAGCTTCCCCATCACTTCTGCCTGCTCGAATCGTTTCACGACGATCACTTCCAGTCTAATTTGAATGTTCTTGAAATTCTAATCAGTTATGTTATACGCTTAAGGAAATTCTGTAAAGACTTTTTTATAATTTGGAGGGTACAATCATGAAAATTGCCTGTATTCAAGTTGATATACAATATGGCGATCCTAAGAAAAATTATGAACACATAGAAAATAAAATCCGTGAAGCGGTTGTCGAGCACCAACCTGACACGATCGTTCTGCCAGAACTGTGGGATACAGGATATGATCTTACTCGATTAGATGAGATCAGCGATCATGATGGTAAAAAAGCAAAGGAATGGTTAAGTCGATTATCTAAAGAGCTGGATATTAATATTGTCGGCGGGTCTATTGCGTATCGTGAAAGTAACACCGTTTACAATACATCATTCACTTACAACAGAAACGGTGAACATGTTGGCACCTATTCAAAGGCTCACCTGATTACACTTATGGAAGAAGAAAAATATATCTCACCAGGAAGTGACGGTAACCTGTTTACAATCGACGGCAACCTCTCCACTCTTGCTATCTGTTACGACATTCGATTTCCTGAATGGATTCGCGCACCTTTCTTAAACGGGGCTAAGATTTTATTCGTTCCTGCCGAATGGCCGATTCAAAGACAGACCCATTGGCGGGCATTGCTTACCGCACGTGCAATTGAGAACCAATGCTATGTGGTTGCTTGTAACCGTGTAGGAAGCGACCCTAAAAATACCTTCGCAGGTCAATCTTTAATCATTGATCCGTGGGGAGATATTATCGCTGAAGGATCGGTGCAAGATGAAGAGATCCTTACAGCGAAGATATCTCCTGAATTAGTAGACGAAGTACGCGTAAAGGTTCCTGTGTTTAACGACCGTCGAACAGACCTTTATTAAATCGTTTTAAAATTTAGTGTTGACAGATCTTCATTCTTCGTTGTAGTATAACGATTATGAATTGCGTGAATATTTTCGCGCATTAAAAAACGAATAATTTTGGTCTCTTATCAAGAGCAGGTGGAGGGATATGGCCCGATGAAACCCAGCAACCGACCGTAATACCATTGTAAGATGGGGCGCCCGCATTCTATGGGGAGCCGCTGATTAAGTCAGCGTATGGCACGGTGCTAATTCCGGCAAAACATTTTGTTTTGCTAAGATAAGAGGCACGGGAAATCATCATTCCGAGCCTCTTTTCTTATACGAAAAGAGGCTCTTTTTATTTGTAAAAATTTTTCCGGGGGGAACAAAAATGAGCGTACAAGTAAGACCTACATATGAACCGTTAAATGAGTTGACAGTCCTTGATGTGGTAAAACCTTTAGATTTTTTTGATGCATCTGAACAAAACCAGCTGCATGTTAGAGAGATTGGAGATGGCAACTTAAACCTTGTTTTTCACATAGAAAGCGCACTTTCCAAAAAAGCATTGATCGTTAAACAAGCACTTCCATACGCAAAAGTAGTTGGAGAAAGCTGGCCGCTCACACTAGATCGCGCACGAATCGAAAGCGATGCATTATTAAAAGAAGCTGAATCCGTTCCTCACTTAGTTCCGAAGGTTTTATATTCAGATTCAACGCTCGCCGTAACCGTTATGGAAGATTTGTCTGATCATGTCATCCTTCGAAAAGGACTTATTGATGGTCAAATTTATACACAGCTTGCTGATGACATTGGGACGTTTGCGGCTAAGACCGCTTTTTATTCTAGTGACTTCTACCTTCACCCGTTTGAGAAAAAAGAACAAGTTAAACGCTTTTCAAACCCAGAGCTATGCAAGATCACCGAAGACTTAGTATTCACAGATCCTTTTTTCAACAACGAAACGAACGACTTCCCAACTGAACTTCAAAGTGAAGTTGATGTAATTTGGAACGACAAAGAGCTTTTACAAGAGGTAGCTCAACTGCGACTATCATTCTTAACAAGAGCAGAAGTTCTTCTTCATGGAGATCTACATTCTGGAAGTATTTTTGTAAAGAGTGATTCTACTAAAGTGATCGATCCTGAGTTTGCGTTCTATGGTCCAGCAGGATTTGATATCGCTCACTTCATAGCTAACCTTGCGCTTAATCATCTTTCTCAGAATGCACATGCGAAAGAACCGTTTCATCGTGAAACTCTACAAACCTACCTGCTACAAACGATTGAAAAGACTTGGGAGACATACACAGATACGTTCACACAGCTTTGGAACGAGAAAGCGACTGATCCTTTTGCCAAGATCGATGGTGTTCTTGAAATTTTCTTAGAAAAAACGTTTCAAGAAGCGATCGGATTTGCAGGATGTGAGATCATTCGAAGAACGATCGGACTTGCACATGTAGCTGATCTAGACTCTATACCCCAAAAAGAAGTTGAGCTCTTTTATAAAAAAACAGCTCTAGAGCTAGGTGCAAAACTTATTAAAAATCAGAAAAACATTACAAACATCACAGAACTTACTGACTGGATTAGAGGTGCTTAAATTATGACTGTAGCTGAAAAGTGGGTTCCTTCTGTTCGATACAGAGGTAATCATCTTCTTATATTAGATCAACAACAACTTCCCCATCACACGGTTTACTTAAACGTAACCACGATTGAACACGTATGGGACGCGATTTCAAAACTTAAAGTTCGAGGTGCTCCTGCGATTGGAATTGCTGCAGCCTTCGGACTCGCACTTTGGAGTAACTCTGAGAAAGAGGAAGTGCATTCCTCGTTTTTATCAAAATTACAAGAACAACGAGATTATTTAGCTTCCTCCCGCCCGACCGCTGTTAACTTATTTTGGGCCTTAGACCGTGTTGTTGCATCAGCCGAACGATCTGCTTCTGTAGAAGAGGCGAAAAAAAACATTGAAGCTGAAGCACTTTTAATTCAAGAAGAAGACGAGAATACATGCAGAAAGATCGGTGAATATGCCTTATCGCTACTTCAAGACGGAGATGCTGTCATGACGATCTGTAATGCTGGCGCCATCGCGACAAGCAAATATGGAACAGCTTTAGCACCTTTTCATCTTGCAAAAGAGCATGGCTGGAATCTGTCTGTATATGCAAACGAAACGCGTCCTGTCTTACAAGGATCACGTTTAACAGCATGGGAGCTGCAAGCAAACGATATTGATGTAACCTTGATCACAGATAATATGGCAGCCCACACGCTTAAAACAAAGAACATTAAAGCAGTTATCGTCGGATGTGACCGAGTGGCAGCGAATGGAGATACAGCAAACAAGATCGGAACTTTTGGGCTTGCGCTTCAAGCAAAAGCACTTAGTATTCCCTTCTATGTAGCTTGTCCTCTATCTACATTGGATTTAAAAACAACGAGCGGTGATGATATTCCGATCGAAGAACGTCCAGAAGAAGAAGTCACTCATCTAAACGGTCTTCGTATTGCACCGGAAGGAATAAAAGTATTCAATCCAGCTTTCGATGTCACTCCTGCTGAATACATTTCAGCGATCATTACAGAAAAAGGGATCGTGAGCGGCAATTACCGAGAAGCACTAGCCACACTGAAGGAGGATGAAAATATTGAAACCTTATAGAGTCTTGGCAACCGCTTGCCTTACAACTGCCTTGTTCTTAACAGGATGCACCAATGAACAAGATGCTCTTTCCAATAAGACAGAAGTCAAACCAGCTGCCGCAAATGAGTCACAATCAAAACAAAAAAATACCGCTTCAACATCTAGCAAAGTCCCAGAACAGCTTCAGAAGCCTTTAAAGATCGCTTCGATCAACCAGTTCTCTATTGGTACTTTTTCTTCTCAATATATCAGTGGCGTAAAGAAGCAAGTTGAAGAGTTCGGTGGTGAGGTACAGATCTATAACGCTGATAACGACCTTTCTAAAATGGCAGCATATGTAGAAACAGCCGTTAACCAGCAAGTTGATGGAATCTTAATCGATCATGGTCGTGCTGATGCAATTGCACCAAGTGTAAAAAAAGCAGTTGCAGCTGGAATTCCTGTTGTCGCATTTGATAGTGATATCAACATTCCAGGTGTAACCGTAATCGACCAAGACGACTATAGCCTTTCTTGGAATGCTTTACGAAGCATGGCGCAAGACTTAAATGGAAAAGGTGAGATCGTATACGTTTGGGTAGGCGGTTTCACCCCAATGGAACGAAGAAACGTTATGTATGAAGCGTTCAAGAAGCGTTATCCTTCGATAAAAGAGATCGCTCGTTTTGGTACTGCAACACAGAATACTGCACTTGATACACAATCGCAAATGGAAGCCCTGCTCCAAAAATATCCGAAAAAAGGTGACATTGATGCGGTATTCGCTCCTTGGGACGAATTTGCTAAAGGCGTAACACGTGCGATTCAACAAGCAGGACGTGATGAGATTAAAGTATATGGAATCGATCTAAGTGACGAAGATCTGCAACTGATGCAAGAAAAAGATAGTCCATGGGTGTCAACAGCAGCTACCGATCCTGCTGATGTAGGAAAGCTGCAAGTGCGTTTTCTCTACCAAAAAGTAGCCGGTGAAGAGACACCACAAATCTATAGTGTTCAACCTCACCTTGTAGAAAAAGAGGATCTGCCTAAGTCCAAAGTATCTATGGATGAGATTGGTAAGTACGTAGAAGGCTGGGGAAAATCAGATGCCGGAACATCTCCTTGGATGGAAAACTTACGTAAGGATAACCAACAATGACGATACTCTCATTAACTTCTATACAAAAATCGTTTGGTGAACAGATTGTATTAAAAGGAGTGGACTTTACCGTAAAAAGCGGTGAGGTCCATGCTCTTTTAGGAGCAAATGGCGCGGGTAAAAGTACACTCATGAAAATACTCTCAGGCGATTATGAGCGTGATGGCGGATTCATCTCGTTGGATGAAGAAGAACTGACTATCAAAACACCGGCTCATGCAAAAGCAGCTGGCATAGAAATGGTCGTTCAAGAAGTAGATACTGCTCTCGTCTCTTCTTTAAGTATCGCAGAGAACATAACGATGAATACTTTTATCACGGGACCTGCCTTCTTCTCCTGGAAAAAAAGATATAAAGTGGCTCAAGATCTATTAAACAGAGTTGGCCTAACACTGGATCCTGCTATGCCCCTCTCTCAATGTTCTTTAGCTGAAAAACAGTTAGTACTTATCGCAAAAGCAATTTCTCGAGATATATCGTTTATAATTCTTGACGAACCTACAGCCGCACTTAGTACGAAAGAAGCTCAGCATCTGTTCTCTGTACTTCGTGAGCTTCAGAAGCAAAATGTTGGCATTATCTATATTTCTCACCGGTTACCTGAGATCATGGAACTGTCGACAAAAGTAACCGTCTTAAAAGATGGATATGTTACCCTTCAAAAAGAAACGTCTGACTGTACATCTGAAGAAATTGTTCGCTCGATGCTAGGCAATGAATTGGTTGAACTCTTAAACGATGAAGAAGATAGAATACTAGGCGATACCCTTTTAGAAGTCAAGCAGTTCAGCGTTCCAGGTACAGGTGAATCTCTGTCCCTGTCTGTTCGAGAAGGAGAAATTGTAGGAGTTGCTGGATTAGTAGGTGCAGGAAAGACGGAAACGGCAAGAGCATTGTTTGGTGCAGATCCATCAAAAGACTCGCTTTACATGAAGGGTAGAAAAGTAAGAATATCGAACCCTCAAAAAGCCATTTCGGCTGGTATCGGCTTTGTTCCAGAAGAGAGACGCAAAGAAGGAATACTCGTCGATTACAATGTAATTGAGAATTTAACCCTCCCAGTCTTAAAGCAGTTTACCAAGTTCGGGTTTATTCAAAGAAAACGCGAAAAAACGGAAGCTGAAAAATGGATCAAACAACTCGGTATTAAGACACAAAAACCTTCACTCTTACTGAACCATTTAAGCGGGGGTAATCAGCAAAAAGCTTCAATCGGTAAATGGCTTCTTACGGACGGAGATGTGTTCATTTTCGATGAGCCGACTAAAGGTATTGATGTTGGCGCTAAGCAAGATGTGTTTCAATGCATCAAGAACTTAGCAGACAATAAAAAAGGAGTTCTCTATTTTACGAGTGAGATACAAGAACTTCTCGCGTTTTGTGACCGAATCCTCGTTATGTACGATGGAAAGATTGCAGGAGAATTAACTAAAAACGAAGCAACCACTGAAAAAATTATGCACTATGCAACTGGAGGTCATTATGGCACAGTACGTTCATAAGGAAAACGTTGAGAACGACATAAAAACTACTAAACTCTCACTTCAAGAAAAGATCTTTCCTTTTCTTTACCGATACGGCACCCTTCTTGTCATATTATTAACCGTTATCGGATTTAGTCTAGCAAACGATAAGTTCTTAAGTTATCAAAACTTTACAGATATCTTACGCTCCGTTTCTATCATTACGTTGCTCGCGATCGGTGTAACCATATCTTTAATCGTTGGGGGCTTTGACCTTTCTGTTGGATCGACTGCAAGCCTTGCGACAGTTACGAGTGCTGCAGCACTCGTTCTGTATCGCCAAGAAACGATCATCGCCATTCTGATTCCGATAGCAATCGGGCTATTAGTAGGGCTGTTAAACTCGTTCTTCGTTGTAAAAGTGAGACTTCCAGATCTACTCGCAACATTAGCCGTTATGTATATTATTAATGGATTGCATCTTACGTTTACAAAAGGATTTTCAATCTACAACAATATGCCTTTATCAGAAGGTGGAACAGCTCCTGGTGTTTTCCTTCCTTCTTTCTTGTTTATCGGTCAAGGCGAGATATGGTCTGTTCCGGTTCCTGTCATCATCATGCTGATCGCGGTTATAGTTGTCCATGTCATTCTACAGCAGACTCGTTTCGGCAGATTATTGTATATTACAGGCGGAAATGAAGAAGCTGCTCGTCTATCTGGTGTCCCTGTCCAGCGTTACAAGATGTATGCTTATCTTTTATCTGCATTCTTTGCCACTCTCGCTGGTATATTATTAGCGGCACGAATCGGAACCGGCCAAGTTTCCGCTGGTGCTCCTCTACTAATGGACGGTGTTGCAGCAGCATTTATTGGTTTCTCCGTGTTTGGCGCAGGTAAACCAAATGTGATCGGTACATTTGTTGGTGCTGTTTTGATCGGTATACTTCTTAATGGGTTAACGATGCTAAACGTTCCGTACTACGCACAAGATATCGTAAAAGGTTCGATTCTGATCGGCGCCCTGGCGTTTATGTATTATGAAAAGAAAAAATAAAACATACATGGATGTTTTTCTGTAGTAGTTGCTTTCCGTTTCATATGTTCGCTTTCCACGCGGCCTGCGGTGAGCCTCCTGCTTAGTTGCAGTGACTTAGCCCCTCGAGGTCAAAAGGTAAACGGTCAAGAAGGCAAAGTGCGCCGTCCTCGCCCATTTCCCTTTTGCTTGTCGGGGCTGAACGAGTCACTTCCACTTTTCGGACTGCCGCAATGCGCCATTAGGAGTCTTCCACCTGTCCGCTCGTCCCGTAGGAGTCTCACATCTTCCACTCCAATCAACCAGACCATAAAGTTAAAGACAAAAATTCTAAAAGAATCCAGCCAAAAAACAGCACACTCTTTACGGAGTTGTGCTGTTTTTTGGTAATAGGAAGGTCCTTAAGAACTCGCTCGCTTCACAAGCTGGCATAGGCTTACTAATTATGTATCCTTGAGCAGTGTGACAGCCATACTCTTGAAGTAACTTCATCTGTTCATGTGTTTCTACACCTTCTGCCACTGTTGACAGAGAAAGTCCTTCACACATCATGATGATCGCTTTAATGATCGCCGCATCACTCGTATTAAAGAAGTCATCGCTAAGATGTCGGATAAAGCTTTGATCGATCTTTAAATAATCGACAGGGAAATCTTTTAAATAACTAAGAGAACTGTAACCCGTGCCAAAATCGTCGATCGATAGACGAACACCTAGCTCTCTTAATTCTTCCATAATGCTGATGCTGTATTGAACATTTTGTATCATCGTACTCTCTGTTAGTTCTAGGTGAAGATATTCAGCGGAAATTTCTGTTGTTTCTATCGCTTCTTTTACTTCATATACAAATGACAACCTTTGAAACTGTCTGCCTGAAACATTTACAGAGATAGAAAGATGAGACGCACCATCATCATGCCATCTTTTTAGCTGCTTACAAGACTCGAATAGAACAAAACGGCCGATCTCATCAATAAGTCCGATCTCTTCAGCTAAAGGTATGAACTGCATCGGAGATACCAGCCCCAAGTCAGGATGATTCCATCTAACAAGCGCCTCAAATCCAAGAATTCTTTCTGTTTTTAAACAAAATTGAGGTTGAAAATAAGGTTCTAGTTCACCTTTTTGAACAGCCTTACGTAGAAAGCCTTCAAGCTTTAGCCTTTCAAGTGTGAATGCGTTCATATCCCCCGTAAAGAATTCACGTTTTCCTCTGCCCTTTTCTTTCGCTTTATGCAGAGCGGTGTCAGCATTCTTGATGAGAACATCGGCACTCGTGCTATCATTTGGGTAGATGCTGACCCCAATTGACGTACTAACCGTATACTCTTGGCCATCGAGATAGATCGGCAATTGAAGTGCTTCTTCTATCCGATCTGCTGTATCGATCACGTCAGACGGCTTTTCAATCGTTAAGATTAACGTAAATAAGTCTCCTGCGAACCGGCATAGCAAATCTTGACTATGGATAACTTGTCTAAGCTGATTGCTTACATGCCTTAACACTACGTCTCCGATATGGTGACCTAAACTCTCATTTATGATCTTAAAATGATCGATATCCACAAACATTACAGCTAATAATTGGTTGGAGTGATCACTTTCAGAAACGAGTTCTCTTAACCTTTTTTCAAATAAACTTCGATTTGGCAGACCTGTTAGCGAATCGTGAAATGCAAGCTGTTCGATCTCTTCTTCCGCTTTCTGCTGCCAAGTAATGTTCTTTCCGATCCCATATACACCAACTACTTGATCGTTTACGACGATTGGAATGTTCGTGATGCTGCTTAGGATGTGCCCGCCATCTTTTTTCTTAATATTTGCAACAAAATTTTGTGGTTTATCATGTACGGCGAGCCTGAAGTGTTCAACGACCCGTTTGTGGTCTTCATCGCACACAAATTGCAGTGCGTGGGTTGAGAGCAACTCTTCTTCTGAATACTCTAAAGACTGAACGAGCGCATGGTTCACACTCGTTATATAACCTTGTAGATCCATAGAATAGATCATATCTGGATTATGATCGAACAACGACTTATAGCGCTGTTCAGATTCAATTAAGTTATCATTAAGCTCTTCCATCTCTTTCGTATTCATCTTGATTAAATGAGATAGCGCTAAATATTCATCCATCTCTTTCATTCTTACACCTCATCTGTCCAATGAATCCCATTTATATAGTAATACGTTTCTATCATTTATATCGGTGTACAGAAGGCATTGTTAACAAAACAATAGATGGTTATTTTATCCAAATAAAAAAGCCGCCCTGTAAAGAGCGACTTTAAAAATATTAACCAAGAACAGAATAACCGTAGAATAACACTAGTAATAAAGTAATCCAGAAAAACACCCAATTCAAGAGGCGGCTCTCACCACGTTTTCTTTGTACAAGAATGATTTCCATCAATCCGATGAGGACAACTCCTAAAGTACCTTTGATGATAATCGGTCCTTGATTAACGATACCAGGGTCCGTTAGATAGCCAGCAAGCATGTGGCCACCTGTTGCAAGGATCGCTAAGTACAAAACGCGCAGAATCATATGCAAAATTTTCGATTTTTTTCCGGCATTTTTTTTGTATAACATATACGTTACAAAAAACAAAATTAACGCCAGAAACCATGATGTTACGTGAGCATGAATCATAAATATATCCTCCTATGTATAATTCTCCATATAACTATACCATGAACTCCCTAGAACTAGAGAATGAAAAGAGTTACCCCTGTAAAGTAAGCACTTTCATTGCTATAATAGCAATGTGAGAAATCTTGCAGAATAGAGGTGTTTCCTTTGAAACAGACAGAAATGAAAAATACGGAAACTGTAATTTCTAAAACGGAACAATATGGTGCACAAAACTATCATCCGCTTCCGATCGTTATCTCAGTAGCCGAAGGTGTATGGGTAACAGATCCAGAAGGTAACCGCTACATGGACATGCTAAGTGCATACTCTGCGGTAAATCAAGGGCACCGCCACCCTAAAATCATTCAAGCACTAAAAGATCAAGCTGACAAAGTAACACTAACATCTCGCGCATTCCATAACGATCAACTTGGTGATTTTTATGAAAAAGTATCAAGTCTAACGAAGAAAGATATGGTATTACCGATGAACACTGGCGCTGAAGCTGTTGAGACAGCTATTAAAGCGGTTCGCCGCTGGGCATATGATGTAAAAGGTGTTCCAGATAATCAAGCAGAGATCATCGTTTGTGAAGGAAACTTCCATGGCCGTACGATGACTGCCGTGTCGATGTCATCTGATCCTGATTACCAACGCGGGTTCGGTCCTATGCTTCCAGGGATCAAGGTGATTCCTTACGGAGACTTAGACGCACTAAAAGCAGCGATTACACCTAATACCGCTGCATTCATTCTAGAACCGATCCAAGGTGAAGCAGGAATCGTTATTCCACGTGAAGGTTTCTTGAAAGAAGCGCTTGATGTTTGTAAGTCTGAAAATGTACTCTTTGTAGCTGATGAAATTCAATCAGGACTTGGACGTTCTGGTAAAATGTTTGCTTGTGACTGGGAAGAGATCCAGCCAGACATGTACATCTTAGGTAAAGCACTTGGCGGCGGTGTTATGCCGATCTCTTGCGTAGCAGCAAACCGTGAAGTACTTGGCGTGTTCAATCCTGGATCTCATGGATCAACTTTCGGCGGAAACCCGCTTTCTTGTGCGGTATCAGTTGCTTCTGTAGACGTGCTTGTAGAAGAAAACTTAGTTGAGCGTTCACTTAAACTTGGTGAATATTTCTTAGATGAGTTAAAGAAGATTGATAATCCAGTAATCAAAGAAGTGCGTGGTAAAGGTCTCTTTATCGGTGTTGAATTGAACGAACCAGCTCGTCCTTATTGTGAGCGTTTAAAAGAGCAAGGCTTGTTATGTAAAGAAACACATGAAAATGTTATTCGTTTCGCACCACCATTGATCATTTCTGATGAAGATCTAGATTGGGCGATCGAACGCATTAAAAAAGTACTTTCAGTTTAAATCATCAACTGAGGCTGACTCTTTTTGGAGTCAGCTTTTTTTGGGCTTTAATTGAGCTCAGTTTCATATACACACTAGGGTATCAATCCGCTTTTTGACAGATGAATCCACAATTTTTATGGATCTATCCAAAAGTTTTAGCTGTTTATCCTGAAGTTTTAGCTCTCAATCCAAAAGTTTTCACTGTTTATCCACGAGTCTGCAAATTTCGACATCTACAACTGAAACTTATTCCTCATACATAACTCAAAAAAGAAGCAGCCAGAGCTGCTTCTTCCCTTTATAGTGCTTTCACCATACCGCCATCGATCAGCAGTGACTGGCCTGTTATATAGGTGTTTGCGTCAGAACAAAGGAACACGACCATCTTAGCAAACTCTGCAGGTTCACCGTATCGGCCAAGTGGGATTCCGCTTTCCATGGAAGTTCTGACCTCTTTTGCAGAAACTCCTTTTTTCTCAGCCATCATTTGGTCTAATTCACCTACTCGATCAGTTCCGATTCGTCCGGGTCCGATCGTATTGATTAAAATGCCCTCTTTCCCTAGCTCTTGTGAAAGACTCTTTGATAATCCGTTAATGGCTGTTCGGAAAGTGTTCGATAAGATGAGTCCGTCGATCGGCTGTTTAAAGGACGAAGAAGCGATATTCACGATGCGACCTCCGCCGTTTTTAATCATATTAGGCGTAACTGCGCGAACGGAACGCACAAGACTGAGTAATGTTAACTCAAAAGCACCCTGCCAATGCTCATCTTCAAAATCATTAAACGTACCAGCTGGAGGACCTCCGGCATTGTTCACGAGCACGTCCACACTGCCAAACTTCTCTACTGCTGTAGCAACAAGTTCATCGATCTCATTACGCTGTGTGATGTCACATTTTTTATAGAGAACATCCGAACCTGTTTCCCTCTTTATCTCTTCTGCTGTCAGAGAAAGCTGTTCTTCATCACGGCTTGTTAGCATCACGTTAGCACCTTCTCGTGCAAATTCTAATGCACAAGCTTTTCCCAGCCCTTTACTTGAAGCAAGAACGAGTACATTTTTTCCTTTTAGACCTAGATCCATTTCACAATCACCTGGTTTCTTAAAAGATTTTATAATACGAAACTTACGTATTTCGTTTCAAGATAAGCTTCCATACCTTCTACTCCACCTTCACGGCCAAGACCGCTCTCTTTCATACCTCCGAACGGTGCTTGTGCAGCAGAAGGAACGCCATCGTTCCAGCCTATGATACCGTAATCTAGACCTTCAACAACTTGAGTTCCTTTGGACATACTCTCTGTATAAACATATGCGGCTAATCCGAATGGACTTGTGTTTGCAAGGCGGATCCCTTCTTCAACACTGCTGATCTTGTGAATGGGGATGACTGGACCAAACGTTTCTTCATTCATGATCAGCATATCTTGTGATACATTCTTTAAGACCGTCGGCTCGTAATAATATCCGCCGTTATCTGCTCTTCCTTTTCCGCCTGTTACACACTCTGCACCATTTGAAACAGCATTTCCCACGTGCTCGGAGATCTTTTCATACCCGTCTTTGTTAATGATTGGACCGATATCTGTACCTTCTTCCAAACCGTTTCCTACTTTCAATTTCTTAGCTTCAGCAGCCACACGTTCTACAAACTCTTCATAAACACTTTCCTGCACGTATACTCGGTTAATACAGATGCACGTTTGACCTGCGTTACGAAACTTAGAAGCTACTATACCAGCAACTGCTTTATTTAAGTCTGCATCCTCAAGAACAACAGCTGGAGCATGTCCGCCTAGTTCCATTGAAACGTTCTTTACAGTTGCGGCACTTTGCTCGATCAATTTTTTCCCGATCTCTGTAGAACCAGTAAAGGTCACTTTCCGAACTTTCTCTGAATCCATAATCGCTTTGCCGATTACAGAAGAGGATCCTGTTACAAGATTGATTACACCTTTTGGAAAGCCTGCTTGATCTGCTAATTCTACTAATTTAATCGCTGTTAGTGGTGTTTCTTTTGGTGGCTTCACAATAAACGTACAACCTGCTGCGAGCGCTGGACCGAGCTTTCTTGTGATCATTGCTGCTGGGAAGTTCCATGGGGTGATGGCCGCTACTACCCCAACAGGCTGCCGTAAAACTTGCATTCTCTTATTTTCTGCACTAGAAGGAATCGTACGGCCGTAGATACGCTTACCTTCTTCTGCATACCACTTAATAAAAGATGCAGCATACATCACTTCACCGACAGATTCTTTTAACGGTTTTCCCATCTCAAGTGTCATTAATTCTGCTAGTTCTTCTTTTTGTTCGATCATTAAGTCATGCAGTTTCATAAGATAATCAGCGCGCTCGTAAGCCGTTAACTTTGACCAGCTTGGAAACGCTTCGTGCGCAGCATCTATTGCAGCATCTGTTTCTTCTATTCCACAAGAAGCTACAGTTCCTACCACTTCACCGTTAGCAGGATTGTACACCTCTATTTTTTCAAGCGAATCTCCTGTCCATGAACCGTTAATATAAAGCAGCTTTTCCATGTGAATTCCTCCTCTATGTAACTAGTTAATTCGACTTCATTCTACTATTTCATTACGAAGTGTCCCGATTCCTTCAATTGTAATCTCGATAACATCTCGGGGCTTTAAAAATACTGGCGGCTTCATTCCTTTACCTACTCCAGCAGGTGTACCTGTCGCGATTATATCTCCAGCTTCAAGCGTCATACCCTTTGAAAGCTCTGTGATCATAGTTGGAATGTTAAAGATAAGATCAGATGTGTTTCCGTTCTGTCTCACTTCTCCGTTCACTTTTGTCACGATTGATAGGTTATCTGGATTTGTTACCTCAGAGTGATGTACGATCCATGGACCCATCGGGCAAGTTCCGTTGAGACTTTTTCCGAGTAAAAATTGCTTATGCTTCTGCTGCAGGTCACGAGCGGTAATATCGTTGATGATCGTAAAACCAAAAATGTGATCCATCGCTTCTTCTTTCTTTATACTCGTACCCGTTTTCCCGATAATTATAGCTAGCTCACCTTCATAATCTAGTTGATTGGTTATGGAAGAATGACTTGGAACTCCTTCATCATGTCCAATTATTGATGTTGGAGCTTTTGAAAACACCATAATATCTTCCGGAATGTCTGCTTCGCTTCCCATCTCAATCGCATGATCGCGGTAATTTTTTCCGATGCAGAAGACATTTTTCCCTGGACGCGGAATCGGTGCTTTTAACTGGACCTCATGAAGTTCGTATGTATGGTTCGCTACGAGATCAGAAGAGATTAAACTCTCTACCTTTTCCAAAAATTCGTCACCAAGAGCAATTGCCTCGAGTAAGGTTGTTGGAAACTCCATCTCTTTGCTTTTCGAGAGCTCTGATACATTCACAATTTCCTCTTCTTTCACGAGGCCAATGAAGTCCTCGCCATGTTTAACAGCTGTAACCCATTTCACGATAAACTGATTCCTCCTTTAAGAAACGCTTACATCGTAATTATTACTACTATATCGGTTCTGACTTTGTACCGTAAAGAAATTTGGCTGTGTAAAAAGACAATACTAGTTTTTGATTCTTTTTAAAATATGGTAAAATAGTTTGTCATCTAAAACGCCCTTTCCTAGGGTAACAGTAATGAGGTTATCTAATTATGAAAACTGTACTAAGTACGTTAAATGCTAAATATATACACACATGCCTTGCGCTGCGCTATTTGAAAGCGTATAGCGAACCCGATTTTCCTGTGACGATTCGAGAGTTTACGATCAAGGATCCTTCTCTTAATATTGTGACTGATCTTTACAGCCAAGAGCCTGACGTTCTCGGATTCAGCTGTTATATTTGGAATATTGAAGAGACGATCAAAGTGATTCAGATGTTTAAGAAGATTAAACCAGAAACGAAGATCGTTCTAGGTGGACCTGAAGTATCTTATGACGTAGCACATTGGCTACAACAGATTCCAGAGGTTGACTTTATAGTTGTGAATGAGGGCGAGGAAACGTTTAAACACTTGCTCACTCAGATTCAAAATGGTGGTAGCTTTGAATCGGTTGCTGGACTTGCCTATCGAATAGATGGAGTGCCTAAAATTAACGGTCCTCGTGAAAAACTGGACTTGAAAATAGTTCCATCGCCGTTCCGCTTCGAAGAAGATATCCAGTCTTTATCAAAACGGATCACGTATTTTGAGACAAGCCGTGGCTGTCCCTATTCATGTGCGTTCTGCTTATCCTCGATTGAAGTCGGGGTTCGTTATTTTGATCCAAAACTCGTTAAAGACGATCTGATCTTCTTAATGGATAATGGGGCAAAGATCATTAAGTTTGTAGATAGAACGTTCAACATTCGGAGAGATTATGCACTCGATATGTTCTCCTTCTTAATAGAAAACAGAAGACCAGGCGTTGTTTTTCAGTTTGAGATCACTGCAGATATCATGAGGCCTGAAGTCATCGATTACTTAAATGAACATGCGCCAAAAGGTTTGTTCCGTTTTGAGATCGGTGTTCAGTCAACAAACGACGCTGTTAACGAACTGGTACAACGCCGGCAGAATTTTGAGAAGCTTACGCGTACTGTAACAACTGTCCGTGATGGAGGAAAGATCGTACAGCATCTGGACTTAATCGCTGGATTGCCAGAGGAAGATTACAACTCATTCAGAAAAACATTTAATGATGTATTCGCTTTTGGCATCGAAGAAGTCCAGTTAGGTTTCTTAAAGATGTTAAGAGGTACAGGTCTGCGATTAACAGCCGAAAAACATGATTATGTGTATATGGATCATTCTCCATATGAGATCTTAGGAAACAACGTTCTCACTTTTGATGAAATCATTCGTATCAAACAAGTTGAAGACGTACTCGAAAAATATTGGAACGATCATCGAATGGATCATACCGTTAAGTATTTGATACACCATGTATTCTCATCACCTTTTGACTTCTTTCAAGAGTTCGGGACCTATTGGGAAACACGTGGATGGTCAAGAATCGGCCATCAGTTAGAAGACTTATATACGCGCTTGATCGCATTCTTAACAGAAGCAGCACCACACTCACTTCCTGTTGCTGAAAGTTTGATGAAACTTGATTATTTAGAAAGACAACAGTTCAAACCACGTAAGCCATGGTGGGAGAACACACAGAACAAAGAAGAAACATCAAAAGTACTCTCACTGCTCGCTCAATATCCTGAAATGATCGAAGGGTTTCCAGCTCTTTCTGAAAAAGATATGCATAAACACGCTTTTGTCACAGATACTGCGATTGATCCATTATCAGATCAACTGGCGCCACAAGAGGAGAAAGATTTCTTACTCATTGCGTTGTTTGATCCTAAGCAACAATCAACAAAAGTGTTCACGATAAATAAAGAATCATTGCAAACAAAAAAGGATGCGTAAACCGCATCCTTTTTTGTGTTCTTCTTTGCTATCAAAGGTTCAAAAATATCTTGTTATCTCCTTTTATTGACGTAGGTAGATAGAGCGGATATCACCCACTCCCTATCGCTGATAGTACTTTTGTAAAAGCTCTTAACAATAAGATTCTTGCTTTCGAACTATTAATAAGCATCATTGACAAGTTGATTGGAGCGCAAGGTTGCCGACTCCTATGGGACGAGCGGTCAGGTGGAGACTCCTAATGGCGCAAAGCGGCAGGAGGCTCACCGTTCGCCCCATGGAAAGCGGAAACCTGAAGCGGAAATCAACTTTCTCACGAGAGCTCCAATGCATACGAAGCAGTCTCCATAAAAAATTTTACTTCTTTAAGACCGGCTGCCCTGAAACAAATACAGGCGAAGGATTCATCACAACAACTTGACCCTTTTTCAGTCCTTTTGTGATCTGCACGCTACCCTTTTGCTCAAGACCAGCTGAAACCTTCAGCTTATACAATTTGTTTTTAACGATTGTTAACACATACGTTTTCCCATCATCTTTTAATATGGCTTGTTTAGGCACACTTATTGCTTTTTCTGCAAGCTTTTCTGTGACGATGATTTGAGCAGTTTGTCCTTCAACCCAAGACGCTTCGTCCTCAACGAGAACGGTTAACTTAAAATTATTCTGATCAGCTGGTAATACAGTTTGAACAGTACCCTTCAACATCTTTTCACCGTTGGATTTGATTTGAACGGTGTCTCCTGTTTTCACGAGAGAAGCAATTTTTTGATCGATGTCAGCAACTAGTTCAAAGTTTCCTTGACCCACAATAGTTAGAAGTGGTTCATCATCCCCAACACCGTTTAATTCTGAAACAATACCATCAGCTGGACTTTTCACACTAAGATCATCAAGCTGCTTTTCTAGATCAGATATTTCATCCGATAAGATGGAGCTTTCGTTTTCAGCTAAGTCATTTTGCAGCTCAGCTTCGGCTAATTTCTCTTGAAGCAGCACTTTAGCATCTTTGCTGTCTTTTTCTTCATCAAAATCTGAGAGTTCACTTTCCCATTCCGTTATTTGCCCAGAATAATGGCTGCTTCGAACATCTGCTGCTTCTTTGTCCCGTTTCAAGCTGCGAAGTTCTTTTTCAATCTCTGCATTCTCATATGTAATTAACGTTTGTCCGGAAGTTACCGTATCCCCCTTTGAGACCATTACTTCTTTTATCGAACCGAGAGATGTATTCTCGTATATCTCAAAAGTATTTTTTGATTGAGCAACACCTGTTGTTTCATGTGTCTTACTAAAATCTTTTTGAGAAGACAGACCGGTTTTAACTCTTGGAGCTTCAACAGCGGCTGATTCTTTTTTATCAAAAATCACAATGTTCATGACCACCAAGAGGACAACCATAATAGCTGCAGCAACCCATTTCAGTTTATTCATAAGCTTGTCTCCCCCTTAAACCAACTGTCCACTAGCCAATGCAGCATATAGTGAAGATAATAGTATGAAAACAACAACAGTTCCGATCGTGACAACTAAACAGTACTTCTTTTCTTTAAATGACAACCGACGAAGGGCAAAATACATAACAACCGAACCCCAGATGGTAAAAATATTAATGGCGTTCAAGAGTTCTTGCCAAAAACCATGCTTAAAGAATAGAACACCTGCAAAACCGAACCCTAGAGGCTGAACAACTTCTTCAGCACCGGTAACAAACTGAACCGGCAGTTCAAATAGCAATCCGATAATAAACAGAAGATACACCGCAGTCATTACGTAAAAAAGTGCTTTATATCCGATGTCTCGAAAGAAAACATATAAAAATAGTGCACCTGTATTTATTACTAAGAATGGTAGGATCAATCCCCAAACACCGCCTACTAAAGCGATGAGATATCGCAAGAGCTCCAGTTCCATACCACTTAGTTTTGCTGCCTCCACAAAAGAAATCGTTTTGAATGAAGGAAACGCTGCAAAAAAAGATAGTGCATGCAACAATCCGCTAGCGACTAATATAGCAAAAAAACGAATCCAGAAACCCTCTTTATCTTTCCACTCATTATAAAATGCAAAATATGTATTCGGCTTTGTTAAAGCAGGAATAAATTGCGCTCTTCCTGTCATGGTGCCGCCCCCTTCTCTCTTTATCTCTGTCTATGTTATCACAATTTTTTACTCATAATGACAATTTCTGACTCATTTTTGAAAAATAGTACCTTATCCGCATAAATACGTTGAGGTAGCAAAAACTAAACCAAATTATTGCGAATCGGGATGATGTTCATCATGACTTTCTTTAAGAAACCAAGAAAATTGCTAGAACAAAAAAACACCAACAACGAAGATAACATTCAAAAGTCTAGTCCATCCTCTCAAACAGATTCTGTTAAAACCTCTCAATCTGAGCAGAATACAAATAGTATAAAAAATCAGTCGATCGATGGTCTGCTAAAAGACATTGAAAAAAGCTTTTCTTCTTCCGAAGACTTGATGACTCATTGGGTAGAGATGCCTGCTGACAAAAGCAAGGTGGCATTACTTTTCTTGGACTCTATTATTGATAAACAAAAACTTCAAGATTTGATATTGAATCCTCTATTTGAACTGGACAAAGATATTGATCTACATACTTTCGAAAAAGTAATCAACATTGATTTTAAGAAACAAACAGACTTTTCGAAGATTCAAGAACTATTGTTACAATCTTATACTCTGATATTTACGAAGGACACAACCTGCTATTTCTCTGTTTTCACTCCTGTTAAGACAGAACGCGATATAAAAGAACCTGATAATGAAGCTGTTATTCGTGGATCTCATGAAGGATTTATTGAGAGCATGTCAACGAATATAGCGCTCATTCGAAAACGACTCAAAAGTCCGAAGCTCGTAGTCAAGTATCTACAAGTCGGAAAAGAAACTCACACAAATGTTGCAATGCTGTATATGTCAGATATCGCAAATCCTGATGTGCTTCATGAAATGGAAAGAAGAATAAATGCTATAGAAGCAGATTCTGTTATGACTCCGGGTAATATCGAGGAGAGTATTGAAGATAAAACATTTAGTCTATTCCCGCAAACATTGAGTACAGAACGGCCTGACAGAGTGGCTGCAAACCTGATGGAAGGAAGAGTAGCACTTTTATACGACAGCTCACCTACCGTAAACCTAGCACCCGTTAACTTGTTTGTGTTTTTTCAAACGCCAGATGATTACAACAAACGCTGGATGTTAGGAAGCTTTTATAGAATGATTCGATTGTTTAGCTTCTATATTGCAATTGGTCTGCCAGCTTTATATATTGCAATCGTTTCTTATCATTTTGAAGTTATACCATCGGCTCTCATACTTTTAATGAAAAGTTCACTTGAAAATATTCCATACCCTCCACTTTTTGAGGCATTATTGATGGAGCTCACAATCGAGTTAATCCGTGAAGCAGCTATTCGTTTGCCTACTAGAATCGGTTCCACAATCGCTATAGTTGGTGGTTTAGTAATCGGTGATGCGGTAGTAAAAGCAGGGCTCATCTCAAATCTTATGATCATCGTAGTAGCGACGACAGCGATTGCTGCTTATACAGTACCATCCAATGAGATGAGTTTGGCAGTACGCTTATTGCGTTTTCCATTCATGGTAGCTGCTGCGACATTCGGTTTCTTAGGCATCGTGTTCGGATTAATTCTCATGTTCTTTCATCTTTGCCGTCTATATTCATTTGGTACACCATACTTTGCACCGCTCGCACCTTTTAAAATAGGAGATTTAAAAGATACAATCATTCGACTACCTTTTTTCAAGATGAACTCTCGTCCTAGTGACATCAAACCAATCAAAAAAGATGAAGATAATCATACAAGGAAGTGGGAGAAGTCATGAATAACAGCCATACGATTACGCATAGACAGCTATTCTTTATCATCACTCAATCCCAAATCGGTGTTGGTGTCCTATCACTTCCTTATATGCTATTCGTAAAAGCGAAAACAGACGGCTGGATTTCTCTGCTCTTAGCAGGTCTCTTTATTCAGGTCTCTATACTTGCGATCTGGAAACTATGCGACATGTATCCAAAGCAAACAATCTTTGATTTTATGCCTAAGATTGTGGGGACTAAGTTGGGAGTAGTGCTAAATACGTTGTTCGTCGTTCACTTGTTCTCTGTATGTGTCGTCATTCTAATCCTTTATAACAATATCGTATCTAAATGGATATTTTTTTTGACTCCGCGTTTAGTTGTCATATCCATTTTAGCGCTCACCTGCGTCTATTGTATTACCTGTACAGCACGGGAGATCGCCAGGTTTTTGATGTTAGTCTCTCCCTTACTCCTTGTTTTGTTTGTCTTTGTGGCATATGCCTATACAGATGTTCACCTTCTGTATGTATTTCCGGTAGGTGCATCCGGTATCAAAACAATACTCTCAGGTTCTACAGATGCGCTAATCTCGTTACTTGGCTTTGATACAGCGCTCGTGTTCTTAGCTTATACACAAGGAAAATCGAACAGTAAATTGAAAGCAATTTCTTATGCTTCATTATGTGTCACCCTTTTCTATTGCTTTGTCACATTTACTACGTATATCTTTTTCAATCCTGTAGAAATTGTAATTGTTCCTGAACCAGTGCTTTATATGTTAAAAGCTTTTTCATTTAAAATCTTAGAGCGAACTGACCTTATCTTCCTATCCATTTGGATTGTATTTGTTACAACTTCTCTTATTAGTTATCTGTTCTTTACAGCAAAAGGTGTGCAGTCACTATTTAAAATGAAGCATCATAAATCTGCTGCACCTTATGTAGGAATTATTTGTGCATTAATCGCATCAATTCCAGGAAGTAAACTAGATGTTCAAATGTGGTCAAAATTTATTGGAATGTCAGCATTATGCTGTTCTGCGATCTTTCCAATCTTCTTATTGCTGATTGCTTTTATCAGAAAAAGAAAAGAAAAAGGAGCGGTTTCAACTTGAGGAGTGTAAAATTAATGTCTCTTTTTTCTAGCCTTGTATTATTAACGGGATGTTGGGATCAGGCTCAACTAAACGAAACAAAATTAGTCAGAGCAGCTGGGTTTGATTATCTTAAGAACGGAAAAATTAGAAACAGTGCTTCAATTCCTCAATATCTCAATAAAGAAGCAGGAGCTGGGCCAGTAAATAATCAAGTTTTCGATGCCATTGGTAACACAGCCCGGCAAAGCAGAATTATGTTAGATCGAAAAGTATCAGAACAAGTAGAAGCATCCAAAAACTTAATCGTAGTTCTAGGGGAAGATGCTGCAAAAAAAGATATCTATCATATTTTAGATGTATTCTACCGAGACCCAAAATCGGCACTTAATGCAAGGATTGCAGTGGCAAAAGGGAAAGCTTCTGATGTTATCAGTGCAAAATTTAAAGAAACAGAAACAACAATGGGTATCGGCCAGTATTTGAGCGAATCCGTTCGATCAGCAGAAAAATCTTCTATCGTACCTTCAGAAAACATCCAAACGATATGTCCTGTCATGTTTGATCCCGGTCAAGACTTTGCATTACCTTATCTTGTACCAGAAAAAAATGATGTATCTGTTAAAGGTGTTGCCATATTTCATGGATACAAGATGGTAGGTAAAATTTTTGGGGCTCAAGGAGTTATGTATACGTTACTAACCGGGAAACAAAAGCACCTTTCCATGTCACTGACAAAAAAAATTACCAATAAACATAAAGATAGGATTTTAAATTATGTTTCTATAAAAGTTAAAAAGAATAAACGAACGTTCAACGTAAATGTTTCTCCAGATGAAAAGATATCAGCTCATATTAAGTTAGATATGAAAGTAGTGATTACAGAGTATGCAAGGGATAACCTCACTACTAAGAAAAAAATCCGAAGTATTGAAAAAGCACTTTCAAAGACGCTGACAAAGGATTCAAATGCTATTCTTAAAGAGCTGCAAGACATGAACAGCGACACATTTGGAGTAGGCAGAAAACTCATTGCGTTTCATAACCCTACATGGAAAAAGTTAGATTGGAACAAAGAGTATCCGAATATCGATTATACGGCTTCCGTAAATGTGAAAGTGATTGGCCATGGCATAATTGAATAGAAAAAGGATGCAAGACGTGTAAGCCTTGCATCCTTTTCTTTTTACATCTGATCTAATCTCACCCGTGTTCCTCTGCCAGAGTGCTCAGCAGGTTCTACGATCAATCGTTTCGTTAATCTAGCTTTTAGTTCAGGGACATGAGATATAACACCGATCGAAAAATTTTCCATCCTTACTTTTTCTAACGCGGTTACAACTGTATCTAACAGCTCTTGATCAAGTGTGCCGAATCCTTCATCCAGGAAGAAAAACTGAAGAGGAAACTTCCCTCTTAGCTGAATTTGAGCAGAGAGTGATAGCGCCAGTGCAAGCGATGTTAAAAATGTCTCTCCCCCAGATAAAGAGGTGACAGGACGTTTGATTCCTCCGTTGGCATCATCACGAATAACAAAACCACCTGCCGAATCTACTTCGATCGCATAACGTCCACGAGTAAGTTTAGCGAGCCTGCCAGACGCATCGCGTGTTACAAGATGCAATTGCTCTTCAGCCATGAACTCAACAAAAGCATTTCCACGGAATACACCTTGAAGTTTACCTAATTGCTCTAGTAAATGAGAGACTTTTTTCTTTTCCTTTTCCAGTTCTTTATATCGTGCATGATTTTTCTCGACCATCATATACCTTTGTCGCGCTTCTCCAACAGCCTCATGCGTATGGTTCATTTCTAATTTGAGACTCTGCAGCTGGCTTTTTGCCGATTCAACTTGCTGAAGAGATAGAATCTCCTTAGGGAGCTTTTCTTTTATCGCATCTAATGCCATAGCATTTGACTTACAACGATCTTGATAATCTGCTAACTGCTTTTCCCATTTCTTCTGAATGTGCTCATCTTTTAAACAGTTTTCAAAGTCTTCATAGGATTGGAAATCTGACTTACTTAATTGTTTGTTCCATTCTTGTGTTGCTTTTTCTACTCTGGATTCAGCATCATTCTTCCTTTGAACAGCAGAATGAAATACTTTATCAATCTCTACGTACTGCTTTTTAGCATTTTCATATTCTCGTTCGGAATGAATGAAAGATGTCTTCAGGCTCTGCAACGCATCTTGAACATCTTCAAGAACTCTTTGAGCTTTTTGATCGCCTACTCTGTTATATAGCTTTTCTTTAATTTCTAGAATCTCTTTTTGCAGCATTTCGTGTTGTTTAGACGAGACCGATAAACTCGTTTTCAACTCGGATTTTTTCTCTTTGGCTGATTCCATTTTTTTCGTTTGTGTTTCTAGAAATTCTTCTGCAATATTTAAACTTTTTACGATTTCCGTTTGGCGACTTTCTTTTTGTTGAAATCGTTTTAGCTCCTCTTTAAGCTCCTCTGATGAAAAGGGGATCTCTGCGTGCTCCCATTCCAATTGAATATGATCTATTTTTTTAGATATCAAAAGGAGCTGTTGTTTTAATTTGTTAGTTGTTTCATCATTATTTTCAAACGAAATAGAAATTCGTTCATATTGTTTTTGATCATCTTCTAATTTGGATAATAACTTCTGCATGCGTTCTTCAATCAAGAGCTTATCTTGCTTAACCCCTTTTACCCTCGCTTCATGATCCCTGAACTGCTCCAAAGAAAACGCGTTGATTCCTTCTTTCTCAACAGTGATCGTGCTTTGATCTGCTGCTGCAATTTCAGCTTCAGCAAGATTAAGTTTTTTCCATAGCGTTTGGGAATCCTTTTCAAGTCCTTCACTTAGGTGTTTCAGCTCATGATAATTTCCCTTCAAACGTTCGATCGCTTCTTCTAACTCGTGAATTCGCTCGTTATCATATTCAACATTTGCATGCATCTGGTTCGGTGATGGATGGATTGTTGAACCACATACTGAGCACGGTTCGTTTTCTTTTAATTCTGCAGAAAGCTGTGCAGCCAAATGGCTGATCCTTATTTTTTCTTGTTCGTTTTTCCATTCACGCAGTTTTCCCATCGAAGCTTTTGAGATCTTTTCATTTGTACGCAGAACATCAGACACTTCTTCATACATTTGCTGAATATCTTTCAGCACTTTCTTTCCTGCATCATAACTTTTAACGATTGTAGAATTGATCTGTTTTTTTGCTTTTTCCGCAGAAGTCATTTCAGCTTCTGAAACAGAGATTTCTTTTTGTATCTTTTTCTCTTCATCACGAACATCTTCTAATCGTTGATGAAGCAGAATAGCTTGTTGATGTAAACGGCGATCATTTTGTGTGATTTCAATTTGAGATAATTCTTTCTTTAAAGCAGATTGTTTATCTTTCCCACGCTTCAGAACTTGCGTGGCATCATATTCAGCTCTTTCGCATTCTTCGTACAATGTCACCAATTGTTTATGCTTTTCCGTTTCGTTCTGTAAAATCTGATTTTTTCTTTCAAGATCCTTTTCCCAGTCAACTGCTTCTCTTAAGCCACTTCTTTTTTCGATAAGAACAGGCTCTTCCTCGCTGAACGCCTTTTTGGCTGATTCATATTTCTCTTCTAGCTCTTCAAGAATGGTCTGAAGTTCTTCTGTCTGCTTCTTCAGTTGCTCTTGCTCTTCGCTTAACTTTTTCTCATCTGCGAGTGATTGCTTCAACTCGTTCGCATAGGGAGCAATTTTGTCAGCATAAATAGCTTTCTTTAAAACCTCTTGAACACGTTTCATAGGGATTTCCTGTTTGTTCAGCTCGTTTCTCTCTTCGATCAGCTTTTCATTTTGAACTTGAGCATCCCAATACACTTCAAGCGTTTTGAGATACTCTTCTCCATCTTTGTATTGTTTTGATACTTTTTCTAACTTTTTTTCATTTTCTTTTAGGTGATCGAATGCCTGTTCTAACGTTTCTAATGAAGCTTCGCCAAGACCCGTTTGTTCAGCTGTAATTTCATTCAGACGATTTTTTTGTTCATCCGACCGTTTCTTTAGTTTTTGATTTAATTGATCTCCGTACTTTTCAAGTTGAAACAGACGTTGCAGCATCTGTCTTCGATCAGCACCTTTAAGGGATAAGAATTCAGCGAATTTACCTTGAGGCAGAACGACTGCTCGCGTAAAATCATCGATTGTCAGTCCGATCAGCTCTTGAACAAGCCGCGTTACATCTCGTTCTTTGTCGGCATGAACGATAGATTCACTGTCCACCACCTCAATTAATCGACAAGTACTTGTTCGAATAGAATGTTCGCCGCTTCGTTTAAAGATGCGCTCTACACTGTATTCTTTTTGCTGAAGACCTTCACCTATCTGAAACGTAAACGAAACAGACAGTTTATCTTCAGCCTGATTCATGATTCCGTTTGTTCCACCAGCCGCTCGTTCTACCTTTCCATATAGCGCTAGTGTCACAGCGTCTAGAATCGTGGACTTCCCGCTTCCAGTCGGTCCAAATATACCGAAGACTCCGCCAGAACAGAGTTCATGAAAAGGAACGGATTGTGCTTCTCGAAAACTTTGCAAGCCTGAAACGGTTAATGCTATAGGTCTCATTCTCGTTCCTCTCCTTCTGTTCCCTCTTCTCCAACAAGATCAAGAAATAAGGAGATCAACTCCTCATCTGGCATCGCTCCCCCTGTCTGTCGCTTATAAAACGTTGTAAACAGTTCATCAACAGGCAATTTTTGAGCAGATACAGAGATCCGTTCTCCGGACTTTTCTTGGTACACTGGTTTGATATGAACAATGCCATCATGTGATTTTCTAAGTCGTTGAATTTCTTCCATCGAAAGTGCATCATCTACATGTATGGATAGATCAATCCAGCAATTCTGATGCAAACCATCTTGAATTCCTTGAAGCACTTCCTGGATCCCATTCTTTGCTTCCCATGATATCAGTGGTTTTCCTGAAGTTAGATGAAGCTCTTTAACTTCTGCAATACCGTTTGGTTCCACGTTAATAATGGACACAGATTTTGCTTGTCCACTTTCAGAGAAACTATAAGATAGGGGAGAACCTGAATACCTTGCATCTGTTTTTGCTCGTTTGATTCGTTGTGGACGATGCAGATGGCCTAATGCCACGTATTGAGCTGCACTCGGAAGGCTTTCTGCAGCTACCGTGTACGCACCACCAATGTGAACAGGTCGTTCAGAATCGGTTTCCTTGCTTCCAGCTACATAAAGATGACTCATCGCAACATGCACGTTTCCTGGCTTAAATTGATTGGTGATCTGTTTAAAATACGAGTCCACCCAATCATCGTATTGAGTTCTTACATCTAATTCTTCAGCAGATTCACTTAGCAGTACTTTTAGTCTTGATTCAGAAGGGTACGGCAGAGCCGCTATTTCTAAGATCTCTCCCGTTCTCTTAATCGGAACACGCTGAAGTTCTAACGTTGGCAGTCCTACTAGTGTGATGCCCAGTTCTCTTAAAAGGGGGAAAGAGGCAGCTAGTCTTTCAGGATGATCATGATTTCCTGCAATCGCGATGAACGGACATTCTCCGTTTCTATTAATCCGTGATAGTGCATCATAAAACATTTGCTCTGCCGCAGCCGGAGGGTTGACAGTATCAAATACATCTCCCGCCATCAGAACAGCATCTATTTTTTCTTGCCGTACGATCTCAACAAGTTCGTCTAAAAAATCTTGTTGCTCCTGAAGTCTGCTGCGTCCTTCCAATGAACGCCCAAGATGCCAGTCAGCTGTATGAAGTAATCGCATCATATCCCTCCTTATTTCACTTGAAGAATGTGTCCACCATCAAAAAAGTAAAGATAACTTTCTTTAACAGGTTTCTTTAATATTCTTTCAATGGCTTTTGCGTACAAATTCAGCTGCAACTCGTAACGTTTATACAGGATATCCCTTGCTCCTGTAACGCCGTTTGTAAAGCGGTTCGTAATTCTGTCTGTTTTATAGTCAATCAATATATATCCGTCTTCCTCTTCGATCAGACAGTCAATAACACCTTGAACTAGAACATGTTCATCTTCACCAATCCACTCTCTCTGAATCTCTGATATCGGAAGCGCCATACTAAACGGAATTTCTCGTTTCAAATTCTCGTTCTCTTTGATTCTTTCTCCGAGTGGTCCTTCCATAAACTCCTGGATTTGTGGAAGCAGGATATATTGAGCTTGTTCTCTTGTCAGCAACTCTTTCGTTTCCATTTCTGCAAGCTGATTTTCAAGAGATTCTAGTGTGCCCGGTTTTCTAAAATCAACATGCTGCATCACCATATGCATCGCTGTACCCACTTCAGCTGCATTCAACTGCTCTTCTTGCATAAATCTTGGCCGCTCATGTATAACTTGTTGGGCGGCTTTTACTAATTCTGTAGAACTGTATTCATCTGCTTGATATTGTTTTTTTATCTCTGTAACAGACTGTTTGGAACGAGTGTATGTCGAATTTTTATTCGTATAACGCCATTGGAGTCGACGTTCGACTTCATCAAAGTCATCTGAAGCAAGATTCACTCTTTCATAGTTCTCTAACTGCTTCAGCAATTCTTCTTGTTTTTCTTTCTCTTCCACTTCTAACTCTTCATATTGACTCGCTGGAAGAACCGCAATCTTCCAATCTGTTTCATCTATATAAACTTCACCTCTTCCTCTTTCACCTGTTCCTAGCAGCGATAAAAGGGGTTCAGCGTTCTTATGGCGGATGACTGCTCTTCCGATCCAATCAAGATAACTCTTTACACCAGCTCTTTCAAAGTCTGGTAGAATCCAGTTTTCTTCATAAAGAGAATCCCTCCATGAATCCACAGATTTCTCAATGTCATTTACTGTGCCGACTAAGTACAGTTTTTCTTTTGCACGTGTAAGAGCAACATATAGAACTCGCATCTCTTCTGCGATCAATTCCATTTTCTTTCTTCCGGCGATCGCAAGCTTAGGCAGAGTCGGATAGGCAATTCGATACTCTGGATTTATATATTGAGTTCCTAGTCCAAGTTCTTTATGAAGAAGAACTTTTTCGTTCAGATCTCTTGTATTAAACTGTTTGTTGATGCCCCCAACGAATACAATAGGAAACTCTAATCCTTTACTTTTATGAATAGTCATAACACGAACAACATCTTCTTGTTCACCTAAAGCTCTGGCAGCTCCTAGATCCTTTCCTCGCTCCTGCATTCTTTCAATAAAACGAAGAAAGCGGAAAAGCCCTCTAAAAGATGTACTTTCATACATTTTCGCTCGATCATACAAAGCTCTTAAGTTGGCTTGTCGCTGTTTTCCACCAGTTAATCCGCCTACATAATCAAAATAGCCGGTTTCTCGGTAGATCTCCCAGATCAGGTCAGAAAGAGATCCTTGTCGCGCTTGATGACGCCACTTTTCCAGCTGATCTAAAAAGGTAGAGACTTTCTCTTGAATCCGAGTGTTTTCTCCTTCAGCACGATATAGTTCTACAGCTCCAAGATAATTATCTTGTTTTTGTTTCAATCTGATCACTGCAAGTTCTTCACCAGTCATTCCAACAAGTGGCGAACGAAGAACGGCTGCAAGCGGGATGTCTTGCAGAGGGTTATCGATCACCTTCAAGAGTGACATCATGATATGAATCTCCGTCGCATCAAAATAGCCTGTTGAAAGTTCAGCATAAGCAGGTATCCCCTGCTGCTTAAACTCTTCTAGTATGACTGGTGCCCATACAGAGGTTGCCCGAAACAACATAACGATGTCTTTGTATTTAGCGGGCCGCAATTTTTTCGTATGTTTATCAAGTACGAGATGAGGAGAGTTCCCCGTTGTTCCAACGATCTGTTTTATTTTTTCTGCTATAACTCTTGCTTCTAACTGAACGGTTTCAAGCTCCGATTTTTCTACTTCTCCATTTTCAAGACCTTCTTCATCTGTTACAGGCTGACTTTTATTAATAAGAAGAAGTTCTGGTTCATTCCCCTCTTGCTCAGGATAATAAGTGGCACCTAGCTTTAATTCAGCATCATCGTTGTACTCAATTTCCCCTACTGTTTCGTTCATGATCTGTCTGAACAAATAGTTTGTAGCCTGCAAGATCCCATTTCGGCTTCTAAAGTTTTTTGCAAGGTCAATGCGTAAACCGTTGCCGCCTTCTTTCGTGAACTGTTTGTACTTAGTTAGAAAAAGAAGTGGCTCCGCTAGTCTGAATCGGTAGATAGATTGCTTCACATCACCTACCATGAACATGTTTCCTGCTTCTCCGTCTTTTGATACTAAGCGAACAATCGATTCTTGGACAAAATTCGTGTCTTGATATTCATCTACTAGTACCTCTACAAATCTTTCGCGGTACTCTAATGCAGCATTAGATGGAACCGGCACATCCATCGTTGACCCTTCACCTTTTAATATTCCTAGGCAAAAATGTTCAAGATCACCAAAATCAACAAGAGACTTTTCTTGCTTTGCTTCAAGGTAGCGTTCTCCAAACTTTTTCACTAAGGAAGAGAGTTCTTTAACAACAGGAGCCATCTCTTCAATATGAACGATATACGAATCAGGATGCCTTTCAAAATATTCTTCTTTTAATGCACCCGTACGTTTTTTAATGTTATCTCTCATAGCTTTTACTTTATTCTTCAGTTCTTCATCTACATCTTTCCCACGAATGGCTTTTAATTTCGGAGGCTCATAAGATTGAAATGCCTCATAAAGCTCACTCCAGCTATTCTTTGCATGAAGTAATCGTTCAATAAAGACGAGATCTTCTTGAAGTGTTTCTGCGTATGCAAGAGGTCCTCCTGAAAGCTCACTCAGCTCAATCGCTCTTAATGCCAAAGAACGTAGCCCGTCTATCTGCAGCGATATATCAAAAAGAAGCTCTTTTGTCCAAGGAAGATCATCAATGGTTGCCGCTTGCACCTGATATGTTTCTGCCATCTGGTCTAGCCAGCCGTTCGGATCAGGGTGACTTCGAGCAAAATCATAGAGCGATAAGATCAGTTTTTGAAGTTCCATATCATTTCGGTCAGAACTATAAGCATCGACCACTTGGTAAAAAATATGGTCTTCTCCTTTGCTGTACTCTTCTTCAAATAAATCCTCTATCACTTCTTGACGAATAAGTTCTGCTTCTGTTTCTTCTGCCACACGAAAACCTGGATCGAGGTCTGTTTCATAATAGTGTTTACGAAGCACCTCAATACAAAAAGAATGCAGTGTAGAGATCGATGCTTTGTTTAATAAGTTAAGCTGCCTTCTTAAGTGGAGAGATGAAGGATTTAAAGACAGTTCTTTGTCGATTGCTTCTCCTATTCTTTTTCTCATTTCAGCAGCGGCAGCATTTGTGAATGTAACGATGAGCAAACGGTCTACATCCGCAACCTTTTCACGTATCATCGTAATGATTCGTTCTACAAGGACAGCTGTTTTACCCGATCCAGCTGCTGCAGCAACGAGAACATTTTCTCCTCTGGCCTGAATAGCTTGCCACTGTTCGTCCGTCCATGTTGCACCTTCTGGTTTTGGGATCAGAGTCTTCAATTCACATTTCCTCCTTCCTCATGCATTTTTTCTAGAATAACTTCATCTTTTTCTGAACGAAGTTGACGGTATTGATTCTCTTCAAGTGTTTGATCAAACTGACAAACAGGCTTATATGAACAGAACGTACATGGTGTTTTTTTCTTCATCTCATATGGAGAGATATCAATCACCCCGTTTGTAATCCCTTCTCCGCTCGTTACAGCCATCTTTCGTGCATGATTACGCATCGTGTTAAACTGCTCTCTTGAGGCAATAGAGGAATGTGATTTATGAAATCCTTTTTGAGTTAGAGCGACAGGAATGATTGAAGAACGCTTTTCCATTGTACTGTCCATAAGTTGAACGGCTTCTTCCTCAGCAAGGACCAAACCTTTCATCTTAAACTTCTTTAACACTTCTTTTTCGATTTCTTCCACACTAAGCAGTTTCTTTTGATTTAAAAGCGGGTTGTGAACATGGAAATACAGAACGCCTGCTGGAACGGACTCTTCACCTAGCCAACTTTCTGAATGTGTGACCGCAACATCTAGATAAGTCAGCATCTGCAGAGCAATGCCATGATATAACTCTGCTAAGTTGAGTCCTGTTGAGCTGGATTTATAATCAATCACGCGCATCAGAAGTCCTTTAGAACTTTTGGCTGTATCCACACGATCGATACGTCCGATCACTTCCATCGTCGTGCCATTCGGCAATTTATAGGTTAATGGCGGCAATGTTGCACCAGAAGCGAACGCTAGTTCAAGGCCAGCAGGTGTGAAACCACTCGCCTTTGCATGCTGACTTAATATGTGCGAAGCTTTTCCGACTACTTCTTTTAACTTCTTCTTAATATAGAGATGTCTGTTGGAACTTAACAGAATCTCATGCTGAAGCTGTGGTGCCAAAAGTTCCACAATGTCTCCTGCTAAACGATAACAATCTCCCTTTGAAAGATCACTCCAAGCTACGCTTCTTTGCTGAAGGGAATCATTCATCTGTTTTAACGCAGCATGAAAAAGCTGTCCGATATCAGGAGCTTCAAGCTTGTACATTTGCCGTTCTTTTAGCTTAAGTCCGTACGACATGAACTGAGAGAATGGACATGACTGAAAAAGCTCCATTCTTGAGATGCTCGTTAAGATTTTATCGCCATAAAGGTCTCTTGATACAGATGAACTTAAAGGTGCTTCACGATTAAAATAGAATAGAGAAGACAGAGCACGCTTTGCATAGAAATCATACTCGTTGTCTTTGATCACCCAATTGTATACATCCCACCAAACCGAAGAGATCGGATAGCCTTTTTTCCATTCTCTAAGCTGTGCACTTAAAAAAGAGACACTTTTTATCGGATGCTGCACAAAATCCATATCATTTTGTAAAGCTGGTTCGTTTTGATAAAGTTCTTCCTTTAAATTTGGGAAAAGGTCGTGCAACCGCTGTATAACCATAGATGGCTGCATCGTTTTCCCTTCCTCGTCTGCTAACGCATACGAAACAAACAGATGGTCACTTCCATTCGTTAACGCAAGATAGATCATAAACTGCTCATCTAGCAGCTTTCTGCGAGCAGTCGGTGCAAGCACAACACCGTTTCTATCAAGGGCTTCTCTTTCGTCTTCTGAAAGTAATCCATCGTCTTTTGGTTTTAACGGAATGACTCCATCGTTTACGCCGAGAACAAAATTTACTTTTACATCCGTGAAACGAGACCTTTCCATCGTTCCTACTAATACTTGATCTAGAGAAGGAGGAACAAGAGCGAACTTAAGGCTTTCAAGGCCTGTTTCGAGCATTTGCATCCACGTCTCTTTTGAAAGTTCTTCCTCGCCAGTCAACTCTACCATCTCATCGAGAAGACCTAGCACCGCATTCCAAACTTGACCATGTTCAGATGCTGCTCGTAGTTTCCCTGCTGATTCCGCATGAATTCTCATGCGTTCCAGTTTCATCGGCACATTGAGATCTTCAAGGTACTGATAAAGACTTTTACAATATTGGATAATACTTTTGCTGTTTGATAGATTTTTAGATAAACGACTCAATGGGGATACAATCATATCCCGCATGTCATTGATCAGTTGTTCCTTTTCATCGTCACGTGTTGTCTTTCCAAAGTCTTCTGATTCGAACCCTCGGAATCTTTTATATTTCCAAGGTTTTGGATCTGTCCACCTTTTGCCTTGGATACCAAGTGCTAACACATAGTTTTCAAGTTCATCCATACAGCGTCTCATCTCAGAAGTCGTTTTTCTTATCTCGTCAAGCGGATAGAGCATATCTGTTTTAACGGCTCGAAACACAGATTCATAGCGCCAATTCTTTAAAACAATATCTAATGAGGAACGGATCAGTTCAATCAGTGGATGGTGAAGCATAGATTTTTTTTGATCGAGAAATACAGGTATCTCATAATCTGTGAATACCGTTTCGATCAGTGTTTGATAACTACCCGAGTTTCGGACTGTTACAGCGATATCGCGATATCGATAGCCTCGGTCACGAACGAGTTCAATGATTTTTCTTGCTGCTCCTTCAACTTCTGATCGAACATTTACTGCCGCCGCTACTCCAACACCTTCATGTTTGGCTGACGTAATGGCCGGTCTTCGATCATACTGATCCTCGATGTGAGCGATGGCACTTGAATTAAATTTTGGCTTCTCATGAAGATAGATCGGTTCCTCCACGAAAACACCCAGTTCTTTTGCTTGTGCTGTTAGTGACTGCTCAGTCTTTTTAGTCATATAAAACAAATCTAGCTCATGAGGCTCAGATTCCGAAGTTAAGAATTCATCGGTCGTAAGTGCAATGGTCACTTTCTTGGCATGTGCCAGTAATCCCGCCGTAACTTCTAATTCTTGGGGGGTAAAAGAATGAAATCCATCTATGTAAATTTCACTTTCCTTAATGCTCTCAGAAAAAGGAATCTTAGCTTGGAGGAGACGCAGGTAATCTTCTGAATCAACATACTTCCCAATAAGTGCTTCATCCAAGGAACTCGAAATGACACTTAGATCTGATAATTTATCTTGAAGCACTTTTTTATTATTTTCTTTTTGTCCAATAGAAAGCAGTGTATCAGCATTCCACGAAAGATCTTCTGCAGAAACACAATATCGCTTAAGTTCTGTAGTCATTAACTCAAGCAATTCGTAAAAACCACTTTGTTCAGAGGCTTTTCGAAAGATTTTAAGATCTTCTTTTTTGTGCTCGACAATTTTCCGAAGCATCATTCTTATTCCGGTAGATGTGATGTGCATTCTTGTTAAACCACCGGTCTCGCCAAGAATACGCCAAGCAAGCCTCGAGAAACTAAAGACTTGTGCACGCATCATTCCCGCTAATCCTGGTGTTGTGGCTAGCTTATATTCTGATTGAAAGGTCATCTGATCTGGTACAAGATAGATGATCGGATTGCCTGAAGGACGGTCTGTAAGTTCTTTTTGGATCTCTTTAAATACAGAGTGGGACTTTCCGCTGCCGGATCGTCCCAAAATAAATTGCAAACTCATTTTTGTTCATCCCCTGTTCCGCACTTGAATACTAACTCTATTATCTCATAATCTATTAGGACATCAAAGGCTCGTACCCTTAAAAAACAACCACTTCCTTCTGGTAGTTATAGGATAGTTCTTGAAAACGAATCTTTACCTCCCATGACACGCTAGTAACCATCGAGAAAGAAAAAAGGAAAACCGCTACATCGTTAGCTGATTTCCCTTCACTCTGCCGGTATCTAGTTTACATGTATTTCTTCCCGCTGCCTTTGCTTCATATAAGAGCACATCTGCTCTTTGGATGATCTGTGAAGGTTTTTCGCCTTCTACATAACTTGCTATTCCATAGCTAAGTGTGACAGGTAAAGCTCCATCATCTGACATATAAGGAAATGTTTCTAGATGCTTATTAATCGCTTCAATCGTACTTTCCACTTCTGTTCTAGATGCTGTATGGAGAATCCAGGCAAACTCTTCTCCACCGTAACGATACGCTTCTCCTTCTTTTAAAGATATGAAGCGTTTAAACGTTGAACCAACAAGCTTCAGCACTTCATCACCAATCAAATGACCGTGCTGATCGTTGAACCATTTAAAACGATCAATATCACATAAAACAAGTGTAAAGGGCTTATTCTGTTTTGTGCTTTCCAAAACGTCTTCTTGAAATTTCCGGTGATTCAAGAGACCCGTTAAATAGTCTTGTTCAGATTGAAGCTGATACATATTCTTCTCAAGATAATGTTGTCTTTCTTTAGAGGCAATCACACCTCCGTAAAAAGCGATCAACCATAAAAAGATGCTTTTCATTAAAAATTCAAAGGAAGAAAGCGTGTTCATATACCCGCTATCTTTTATGAAAAAGTAAAAGAGGATGACAAAACTCGCTGTTCCTACTATAAGGGCTCCCCTTAACCTCCAATACAGGGCGGCATGAATTACGATTAAATAACCTACAGAAACAAACGGGCTGTCGGCTCCGCCAGAAAGCTGCATCAGCCAAGCATAAGCGATGCAATCAAAAACGATTCCCCCTCTAGTGAAAACACGGTAGTACAGAGAGGTCTCAGGCAATAGGTGCAATACAATTTGTGTGGATGTCATATAAAGGATCCCAATTATGAAGAGAATCGGAAAGGTATCCGTTTCATATTTCAGCACACTCGAAATAGGTTGATAATAAAAAACAGGTACACAAAGTATTAAGAAGAACCACCGTAGTAAAGAAGATATGGTTTCAGAACGGTGTTCGGTAATCGTAAATGAATCTTTCATGCAGTCATCTTCCTTTGCATTTTACGATCTGCTAGATCAAATAGCAGAAAGGCCCTTTATTCATTTTGTTCAAATGAATGATTTATTCTCACTTCTTGCTCTTTTATTGGTATACATCCGCTCATCGGCAAGCTGAAGATAATAATCGATGTTCTCGCATGCATCTGCAAGCAGTTCTATGGCACCATATGC